>CANJRA010000050.1 GCA_947476625.1 Fidelibacterota bacterium | reverse complement strand
GTCAATAATGCCGGCATGCATAAAGCGACGCCGAGTGAACGCCTTTCCGTCGAGGAACTAAACGCGACAATGGCGATCAACCTGACCGCGCCCATGGTCGCGTGCCGCGAGGCCTATCCATATCTAAAGGCGTCCGGTGGCGGCACGATCGTCAATATCGGCTCGTTTTTCGACAAGCTTGGCGTAGCCGAAAATGTCGCTTATTGCGCATCCAAGGCTGCGATCGGCGCCCTCACGCGGTGCCTTGCAGTCGAGTGGGCCAAAGATGGCATTTGCGTGCTCGATGTGGCACCGGGCTATGTTGCAACCGACCTCAATCGTGAATTTCTCGCGCGCGACAAAGTGAAAGCTTGGCTAGGACGCCGTGTCCCGGTCGGCCGGG
Source organism: Fidelibacterota bacterium (assembly GCA_947476625.1). Classification (GTDB taxonomy): domain Bacteria; phylum Pseudomonadota; class Alphaproteobacteria; order Rhodospirillales; family Rhodospirillaceae; genus SHVO01. Next base: position 2,649 of record CANJRA010000050.1, on the reverse strand, counting down.
CCGGCGCCGCGGACGAGGTGGCACGGATGGTCGGCGCCATCTTTGCCGAAAATATCCGCTTCCTGACCGGCGAGACGATCTATCTGGATGGCGGCCAGGGAATGAACCACTGATGAAAATCTTCGAGACACAGCAGCAACGCCGCGTATGGTCGGAAGACGAGCGTCTTGTGCTCGACCAGATTCAGCGTCTGGCCGACAACCTCATCGCGCCCAACGCCGCACGCTATGACAAGAGCGGCGAATTCCCCTGGGAGAACATCAAAGCGCTGAACGAGCTTGGCGCCAACACAATGTTCGTACCTGAGGCCTATGGCGGATCGCCGATGTCCTATCGGCTCTATCTTGAGGTGGTGAAGAAAATTTCCGAGGCCTGCGCCTCCACCGGCATCATTTACGCGACCACCTTCCACGGCATGAAGCCACTGATCGACTTTGGTACCGAGGAGCAGCGTGAGCGGCTGTTGCCTCGCATTGCCGCGGGCGGGCTGGGTGCGCTGGCAATCACTGAGCCAAATGCCGGCTCGGACGCAACGGGAATGACGACCCGTTTTACGCCGGACGGCGATTCGATCATCGTGCAGGGCGGCAAGACGTTTATCAGTAACGGCGACGTTGCGGATCTGATCCTTCTGTTCGGCAAGTGGTCCGAGATTCAAGACCCCCGCAAATCAATCTCTGTTCTGGTTCTTGAAAAGCAGACGCCAGGCTTCGAAGTCGTTCGTCTCGAAGACAAGATGGGTCATTGTGCGGCGTCAACGGCCGCCATCGCGTTCAATGACTGCCGCGTGCCGCGCGCGAATCTGATCGGGGCTCCCGGCGATGGATTGCCGCTGTTATTGGCCTCCCTGAACAAGTCGAGGCCCAGCGTCGCCGCCCACGCCCTTGGCATCGCGCATGCCGCATTCAAGGATATGATTGGCTATATGAATGAGCGCGTGCAGTCCGGGCGACGCATCGTCGAATTTCAGGCCAATCAGTTCGCTGTGGCCGACATGGCGACCGATCTCATCATGGCGGATTGCTGGCTTGATTACGTGGCCTCTCTTGTCGAGAGCGGCGGAAGTGACTTCGGATTGGAAGCTTCGATAGCCAAGATGCGGGCGTCGGATCTTGCAATGCGAATCTCCACCGAAGCCGTGCAGATGCACGGAGGCTATGGATACTGCAAGGAATATCGTGTCGAGCGCCTGATGCGTGACGCCAAAATTACCCAGATATGGGAAGGCACCAACCAGGTTCATCGGCAGCTGATCGGGCGGAGCTTTGCGCGGAAATGAGTGGGACAATCAAAACGGTTGGAGTTTGCGGTGCCGGCGGCACTATGGGCGCAGGCATTGCCATCGTCGCCGCGCGGGCCGGCTATTCGGTGATTTGCTACGACAAGGCTGAAGCATCGCTTGCCAAAGCGGAAAAGCAGACCGAAGGTTTTTTTCAGAAGTCAGTCGAACGCGGAAAAATGTCTGGCGCGGAGCGGGATGTTGTTCTTGGCCGCCTGTCCAAAACGACCAAGCTAAGTGATCTGGGCGGCTGTGAGCTTGTGATCGAGGCGGTGTTCGAAGATCTCGGGGTCAAGCGGGCGCTGATCACCGATCTCGAGGCTGTCTGTTCCGCAACCACAATTTTTGGCTCCAACACCTCGACCTTGTCGATTACGGAAATAGCGTCGGGCTGCAAACACCCCGAGCGCGTCGTCGGCATGCACTTCTGCTTGCCGGCGCAGTTGATGAAGCTCGTCGAAATGTCACCGGGTATCCTGACATCGGAGGCCGTGTTTCAAGCCGCCTGGGACTGGACCGTCGTAAGCGGCCAGTTACCGGTTAAGACGCAAGATAAACCCGGCTTCATCCTCAACGCACTGCTGGTTCCGTTCAATAATGACGCCATCCGGGCGGTCGAAGCCGGAGTCTGCGACGCCGCCGGCATCGACACTGCGATTAAGACCGGCCTGGGATACAAAATGGGGCCACTCGAACTCATCGACCTGATCGGCCTCGATACCCAGATACGCCTATGTGAGGCGTTCTATCCGGTTACTCTCGATCCGCGCGCGGCTTGTCCGCCCCTGTTGCGTCGGATGGTGGCCGCCGGTCAGTTAGGCCGAAAGTCGGGTCGCGGCTTTTACGTTTATTCCGGCAACACGATGTTCGGAGGCTGAGATCATGCGCTATTCGATCCACCAGAAGGCCGACAGCACTTCGTTTCCGCCAGGAGACAAGTTTCTTGCCGGAGCCACGGCTCAGGCCGATGTGACCATTTATCTCGGCGTCCCGTTCGTTGCCGATCCTGCCAAGGCATGTGTGCTCATCGAGCTCGGGTCCGAATGTCTTGCCGAGCATGTCGACGAGGCCAAGGCAGAAAGCGGCAACGTTCTTGGATTTGCGCGATACCGCAATGGCGCTGACGCGCCGTCGAACCTCGTCGAACTGGTTCGCCTGGCCGGGACAAGTGCGGATGCCATCTCGGCCGCCAAAGCCGTATTCGAGGAAGCCGGTTTGGCTGTTGTGGTGTGCATGGACCAGCCAGGACGAATACTGGATCGCCTGCTGCGCCCAAAATACAACGCCGCGCTGCGGTTCCTCGATGAGGGGCTGGCGACCGCCGAAGACATGGATAAGACCTGTAAGCTTGGGCTGGGATATCCCGACGG
>CANJRA010000049.1 GCA_947476625.1 Fidelibacterota bacterium | reverse complement strand
TCATTGTGACTGCTCATGACACGCCGCCGATCGGCGTAAGGTGACTGCCAACCACGGCGGTAGAGGGCTGGTGTACTGGGCGTTTGTTTGACTGAAAAATGCGATGTGATATAATCATATGGTCATTTCCTCACAGGAAAATGGCGACAAAAAAGAAGAGCCGCCCTGGGTGCACACGGGGCGGTTTTTTTTAAGTGACATGGGTCTTGGCCAGCCGATCTTTGGCGTATGTATCGAGGCCACTGCGGCGGTAGATGCGCACGCGCCCAATCCTGGCGCATGGGGGACCATCGCCAAGTGCATCCAACTTTTCCAGCAGGCTGGGGCTAATGCCTAAGTGCTGAGCCGCTGCGGGGCGGCGAAGCCATCGGTCCGCACCAACGTCCAGCACTTCCGAGTCTTCTGTCGAGGCTTGGCTTTTGTTATGTGCCGTAAGTTCAACGATTTTGCGCTGCGTAGTCTTTGATTTCATTTTCGCCTCCGTATGTCGCGCCATGTTCAGGTGGGCGCTAGTACGAGGCTATAGTGGCTTTGATTTACCCCTACAAAACCGAATGAACCGAATTCGGCTCTTTCGGTTATTTCGGTCTTTCGTCTCTTTCACGCAGAAACGGGGCCACGATATTTTGAATTGTGTCGAGGCTATAGCCGCGCGTGTTTTCAGCTTTGAGTTTCGTCCGTACTGCAGCGCAGAACAGCTTCCAGCCCAGAATTTTCGGGCCCTTTCCTTGGTCCTTCAGGGTTTTGGCCGCGGCAAGAATTTCTTCGCGCTTAATTTGAGTCGGAGTCATGAATTGCGTCGTTTTTTTCGCAATAACTTTTTTCGATAAGGGCCAGAATTTATCAATATCTAAACGAAAAAAGAGAATTGGCCGATGTCTCGGCGGCGGCCCCGGCACCGGCAATCTTGTGCGACTGTTAATTAACCCCATACCCAGATAAATCGCTGTTCCCTCGTTCCAATCAACGACCAAGCAATCGGACTTCATGGAAACAGAATATGTCCCCCTCCCTCTTGTGTAGTTGTCATAGGACGTTTTAAAGTCCGGGGAGTGGTAACCGTCTCGCCATATCGTTTGAATTTCCCCCTCTTTGTGAGCCTGGAGAATTTGCTGTTGCGCCTGATCTAGCGTGCAGCCATCCGCGTCGTGCACGTGGGCTGCGGCCTCGGCTGGCCTCATCCATAAAGCCCAAAACTTTTGCTCAAAGTTCACATACGCCATCGCGCACCTACCGGCGTGCCGAACTGATCGGCACAACCTTTGTTGTGTTTTCAGATACCAGGGACTCAACATAGTTGCCCCACGCATCCAAGGCAGATGCCCGCTCATCAAGAAACTTGGCTTTCTGATAGATGGCAGCCACACCTTTAATTGTTCCAGATTTATGATTGAGTATCTTGTCAGTTACGTGGGGCGGAATCTTTAAGGTCTCCGCTGCCGTCGTGACGAAAGTGCGCCGTAAATCGTGAAATCTCCAGTCGGTTACGCCGCTCGCTTTATCCAGCGCACGCTTAGCCTTACTGAAACCGGAGATGGGTCGCTTTCCGTTTGTCGTGAACATCAGGCGATTTGTATCCGGCAATGACTTAACGACTGCCAAGGCCTGTAGACTAAGGTGCACGGCGTGTTCTTCGCCATTCTTGGCCCGCTCACTCGGAATTTTCCACGGTGTGACTGCTTTAGGGTTTAGTTCTGATTTAGCCATCCCAGCAACCTCGCCTTCTCGTTGGCCTGTCAGGATCAGCAGTTTGACGAAAGGCCCAAACGGGTATGGCGTGCGGTCAGCGGCCAGCCAGACCGCCTTCAACTCTGCGGGTGTCAGATACCTGTCTCGAGTAAGGGCTGCATAGCCCATCGCTTTCAGGTCTATCTCTAATGCTGGATTGTCCTTCCGGAAGTCCTCGCTGATCGCGTAATTAAAGACCTGACGAATAGCGTCTAGGACCTTCTTCATGGAGGCTACCGATCCGCGCCGGATCATTTTCTTCAGAACGTCCCGCACATCTTTGGCGTTTATCTCTGTAATGAGCCTACCGCGCCAGGGACCGGGATTCTTTTCTGTCCCGACAAGCTCATACGCGAGGAGGCGCTTACGTTCGCCCAGCGTTCGGAGGGGCTTCTGACGGTGCGCGATGGCCTTCAAGTAGTCCTCCACCACGAGTTCCACTCGACCCTTCTCGGCCGCCGCCTTTGCCACCTTGGCGGCTTTCTTCTGTTCGTTAACAGAATAGTCGCGAGCTATCGGGTCAACCCCAGTGGCTACGTCACGCGCAAGCTGTTCGGCTATCTCTCGGGCTTTAGAAACTGTGAGTGCCGCAGAGTACTCCCCGATGGTGTAACGCTGCGTCACGGCACGACGGCCGCCAACCATTCGGTATTGATAAATCAGCGCCTTGTAGCCGCTAGGCATGACCTTAAGGCCAAATCCTTTCGTGGAACCGTCACCGCTGTCCCAGATGAAGGCCCTCTTCTTTCCAGGCTTCACGGCCTCGACGGCTGTCTTTGTGAGTTTCTGGCGCATTACGGCCTCCTCCCTTCAGTTCCCCTATTTCCCGGGCAATCACCGGGCAATCACGGTGCGTAAGGGACGGTATGTCTCAGTACGTCCAGAAGCGCAATGAAATGGCTATATCTCTAGGGTCGTGAGAGCCAGTATGGCACGATAAGGCCATGAAGGGGATAGAGCAGAGTATTGGTAAGGGGGAGGTCCGCAGTTCAATCCTGCGCGGCAGCACCATTATTTTCAATGGGTTAGCTGATATTTAAGCTTACTGGCTGGAGCATTAGCTACCAGATAGCTACCAACTTCAGTGAGGCGACAAAACCTCCACTTTTCAGGGGTGGCCGCATCGCAATCAAGCAGCACCAACCACCAACAGAACAGGCCTCGGTCGCTTTAGCGATGATTTTCAGGACGCCTTAGGCCGACCGGCTACTTTAAAGCCGCCCCGTCGCCCTTACCCCTCGTCAGCAGCAATATCCGCCTTAGCTCAGCCCGGTCATCCCAAGACAGGGTGGCCGCGTCAAAGGCTGGCCGATGCTCAACGGTCATATCGCCGCTGTGTTCAACCCGCTGGCTGTCGTGATGCCAGCCGCTGGGGGCACGGGAGCGGTTTTTGAGTCCCAGCATGACCATC
>CANJRA010000048.1 GCA_947476625.1 Fidelibacterota bacterium | reverse complement strand
GCGACGCGCACGGTAATCTTGCCAGCCCCGTATTTGGCCGAATTTGTCACCATCTCGCTGACGATAAAGCCGAGCGGAATGCCGGTGGTGCTTGGCACTTTCAGCCGCGTGCCTTCGACCGTGAGAAAATTTCCCTCGCTTGTGCCGGCCAACATGCCGGAAATATCCATGCAGAGGTCCTTGAGATAGGCAGTCAAGTCCACGCTTTCGATGTGATCGAGGGCGTGCAGGCTGCGGTGGACGCTGCCGATGGTGGCGACCCGGTTGGACGCGATCTGTAATTGCGCCGCCGCTTCCTTGTCCTGGGTCAGCCGGCTCTGCATCGACAGCAGGCTGGTCACCATTTGCAGGCCGTTCATCAGCCGATGATCGGACTCGCGGCCCAGCAGATCCTTGTGGCGGATCATTTCGTCTTTCTGTTCCACCAACAGACGCTCGCGCGCCAGCGACGCAGATAGATCGGTTTCGGCCTGCTGGAGCCGCTCCAACTCGGCCGTCCCGTTTCTGAGCGCGGCGCATGATTCGAGAGGGCAATCCGCTGGCTGGTGAAACATGGTCCCCGACATTGCGACTGCCAATTGATTCACGCGATCGCTGAGCGAAATGGCGCGCATGACGGCCTCCGACGCTTGTCGCGTCCCCTGATGGCAAGGCTAGCAGGTGCAAATTGGCGAAACTGATCTAAACAGGACACATTGAAACAGCTGCGTCGTCGCGACGCATCGCCTGTGTGCCTTTGCCATCGGCCGCGGATTGAAAAAAGGCCGCCCGTGCGGCGGCCTTTTTTGTCGTTTGTTTAGCCGTCCAGCGGCGCTTTAATTGGCGCGATTGCGGTGATGCCGGCGATGATGCCGCTTGTGCCACCGCCTGTCGTCGTTTGTGGCGTAGGCCGGATGCGCGACCGCCTGGACCACGAAACAGGTGGCGAGAACGGCGCCAACGACGATGGCCGCGACGACCAGACCGTTGGCGCGGCTCGGCGTTGGCGCGGCGACGGTGCCGATCGCGATGACCGACGCGGCGGCGAGGGCCAGGAATGTTTTTCTCATTGTTTCCTCCAATTGACTCCACTGATAGGCGCGGAGGCTAGAGGAGGGGCCGAAGCAATACTGTGCCAATTCGCTCACTTGGTGATTTCGCTCACTTGGCGATTCACTCATTAATGTGCGGTTGCCGCCCGCGTCGCGCTTATGGCGTCGGTGATACGGATCGCCCCTTGTCGGCCAGCACCACGCTCAGCAACGAACTATGGACGCCGATGTTTCCGTTGTAGGTGATGAAGCCGAGCCTGCGAAATTTGTTCATGAAATGACTAACGCGCGAGCGCGTCGTGCCGATCATTTCCGCCAGCGTCTCCTGGCTGATCTTGCCGAGGATCGGCTCGGGCCGGCCGGTCTTGCCGAAATTCGCCAGGAGCAGCAGCACGCGCGCCAGCCGCTTTTCCGTCGAGTTGAAAAGCTGGTCGACCAGGTCTTCCTGAATGCGTTCGTTCCGCGCCAGAATATGCGTGACGAACATTTGCGAAAAAGTCGCCTCCTGCTTCAGCACCCTTTGAATTTCACTTTTGGCGACGAGCATGATCGTGCATTCCGTCATCGCCGAGGCCGTCGCCAGCCGCTTCAGTTGGCCGATCAGACAGCCCTCGCCGAGGAACTCATCGGCGCCAAGAATGGCGACGACGGCTTCATTGCCTTCCGCGGAGAGGACCGTGACCTTGACCTTGCCGGAGCGGATATAGATCACGGAATCGGCGTCGTCGCCCTGCTTGAAGATGAGGCCCTTCTTCTTGTGCAGCGAGATCGTCCGGCCCTTGGCCACGGTTTCCAGATAAGTCGCCGGATCGAACGGCGTCTTCATGCCGCGATCGCTGCGTTTGCCCGGCGCGCGGGGCTTCGCCTTCGGGGTGCGAGATATCACAGTTTCCGCTCCTTGACCGTGGGAGCACAGACTGTCTCTCAGTCACCGCGCCGGCATTTGCGCCGCCGGTGATTCCGCAGTGTAGGCTCCCCGACATAGGACGTCTATGGCGGCGATAGCCGTCGGGGTAGTCAGAGACGTCTTCAAGAAGAACTAACCGCAGGCCACCCCGTCATTGTGGCGCGTTGATGCATGTCAAAAACTGGAAGCTGGATTTGAATTATCAAAGTGCCCATAAGGGTGCCGACCAGCCAAAAAGCAATCGGGAAAGTTGGAATTTGCCAGATGAAAGAATGGCCCGATTTCGTGAAGGATTTGACCGGGCCGCTGCGCAATCTTCGGGGCGGCGCTCCCGAGGTTATGAAAGCCTTTGCCGATATTGCTCAGGCTGCGTTATCGGGGAAGGCCCTCGACAGCAAGACAAAGGAACTTATCGCACTCGCTATTTCAGTCGCGGTGAGATGCGATGATTGCATTGCGTTTCACGTCAAGGCTGCCTTCGAGCAAGGGGCGTCCCGAGATGAAGTCGCCGAGGTTCTTGGCATGGCTATCTATATGGGTGCCGGGCCATCAGCCATGTATGCAAGTCATGCGTTCGAGGCGTATTCGCAATTTGAAGCGCGGAAGGCTGCGCCCCCCGCACCGCCGTCCGCCTGACGCGACGGACGTCAAGTCCGGCGCTTAAATGCTTCTCACGGTCTTCAGCCGCGTTTTACCCTCGCCGCGAGAATTTTAAACTTCTCTTGAAAAACTGAAAAAGGCCTGTTCCGGTGGCATTGAAATCGAGCGTTCTCTCATAAGGTCCAATGAAAGAATGCCGGATTTGATCCCAGACTCAAGCCAATCAATGTCTTTCTCTCGCCAAGCAACCAATTTTGCCAGTGCGATGTCGTTTACGTCCGGCAGTATTGCTGTGACACCCGGGGCCTCCGGCGGATTGTATCGGACCGCCCGCGTTAGCCAGTCGGTCGGCATCTTGGCAGTTTCCGGGGAGACGCCATCAGCGTAATAGCCAAAGGTCGAATGAAAAAGAGAATCTTGCCCGATATTCGCGTCGATCATATCCGACAGATCTTCGACATTTTGAGCGTCGAAGGCATAGATGTCCACTTCCGCTGTCATTGTCATGGGTGCGGAAATATTGCCATGAAGCCGAGCAATAACCGCCGATGCACCGACAATAACGAACGTTTTATGATTCGCGGATTCAACTCGCCAGTGCATAGCAACTTAAGAGCAAGCGAGGGAGTCAAAAACCTCTTGCGGTGAACGGAAGCCGAGGGATTTTCGGGGTCTC
>CANJRA010000047.1 GCA_947476625.1 Fidelibacterota bacterium | reverse complement strand
CAGCGTCGTTGCGGGCGTCCTGGGCGCGGAAAATGCCGACGTGGCGCGCCGGTGTGGCGCCGACACCGTGATCGATCTCTCCGCTATCGAGATGCGCGATGGTCTGCGCGAAGCGATGCGCGCTGCCACCGGGGGGCATGGCGCGGATGTTGTCATCGATCCTGTCGGCGGTGCCGCCAATGCCGCCGCGTTGCGCGCAATGGCCTGGCGCGGCCGGATGGTGATTATTGGCTTCGCCTCGGGTGAGATTCCGACAATCAAAGCGAATTATCTGCTGGTCAAGAATATTGAAGTGTCGGGCCTGCAATGGTCCGACTATCGCGACCGCGCACCCGAATGGGTTCGCGCGGTGCAAGAGGAAATATTCAGTTTGCACGTCGCCGGCAAACTCAGTCCGGTGATCAGTCGCAGATTTCCGCTTGAGGGTTTCAAGGATGCCCTCAGCCTGCTTCGGGATGGGCAGGCGCAGGGGAAAATCGTTCTCGAGGTGAATTGATGCCGGCCTTGCCGCAAGAAAGCCTCGTCGGAGTCATCGGCGCTGGCACAATGGGTGTTGGCATTGCCCAGGTGGCGGCACAAGCCGGCCACGCTGTGCTCATTTATGATGTCGTCGAGGGGGCGGCAGCCAAAGCGGTGTCGAAGGCGATGGCGGCTCTGGCGAAGCGTCTCGCCGACGGCAAGCTAAACCAGTCGACTTACGATGGTATCGCCGCTCGAATGACGGCGGCATCCGAGATCGAAGACCTTACGCCTGCCAGCCTGTTCATCGAGGCGGTCGCAGAGGACATGACGGTCAAGCGCGAATTGTTTGCCAAGCTGGAGCGCTTTGCGCGGCAGGATGCGATCCTCGCCACCAATACGTCCACGCTGTCCGTTACGGCGATGGCCGCCGGGCTGGCCCGGCCTGAACGCGTCGTTGGCATGCATTTTTTTAATCCCGCGACAACGATGAAGCTGGTGGAAGTTATTCGCGGAATGGCCAGCGATCCCGAGGTGGTCGACACGGTCGATGCGACCGCGCAGGCTTGGGGCAAAATTACCGCGAGAAGCCGTTCTACGCCGGGTTTCATCGTCAATCGTGTTGCGCGGCCATATTACGGGGAAGCCTTGCGGCTGCTTGAGGAGGGTGTCGCCGATGTGGCGACGCTAGACGCGATCATGACCGAGGCCGGCGGATTTCGCATGGGCCCGTTCGCGCTGATGGATCTCATCGGCAATGACATCAATTACCGCTCGACCCGCTCGGTGTTTGAAGCCTATGGGTCCGATCCTCGTTTTCGTCCCTCGCTCACGCAACAGGAACTGGTGGAGGCCGGCTGGCTCGGCAGGAAGTCCGGTCGCGGCTTTTACGTTTACGACGGGAAGGCAAGCGGCCCATTGCCGATATCCGAAATGCCGGCAGAGGGGAAAGCCACGCCGCTCCCGGACGGCTGGGAGAATATGCAGGTTTCGCTTGGGCCAGTTCTGCTGATGCCCACGGACGGCCGGCGCGCCGCGGATATTGCAAGCCGGGAGAATCGCCCGGTTGCGGTGCATGATCTGCGCTTTGGAGCTGCCAGCGGCAGGATCGTTGTTGCGCTTTCGACCATGGGCGAAGAGGTCCGGCGCAATCTCATTGCAAGCCTTCAAGCGACCGGCTGCAGTGTGACTGTCCTCCGCGACTGGCCAGGTCTCGTCGTCATGCGCACCGTTGCGATGTTAGTGAACGAAGCCTACGCGGCCATGTTGCAGGGCGTCGCCGACGGCGATGCCATCGATCGTGCGATGCGCTTCGGTGTAAACTATCCACGCGGGCCGGTGGAATGGGGGGCGACGATCGGACTAGCGCGCATTGTCGCCGTGCTGGATGCGATTTACGCCGACACCGGCGATCCGCGCTATAGGGTTGCCATGAACCTACGGCTGGCGGCGCGGTCTGCCTGAGATCGTGTTTATGTAATGCCCACGAAATTGCGGGCTGCCTTTGGCACTAAAGTGCCGAAGGCGGCACGAAGCCTGGCGGTTGTGTGCTGGTGAATGTGGGCCGCAAAGCTATCGGAGCGAACCAAGCGGCCAAGCTCGGTGCAGAGCTTCTCCACTCCGGCGTGTGACGAAAATCCAGGTACTGAAGGGCAACGCCGAGAACAAGGTCGGCTGTGCTCTTTTTGTTGTCGACCAGGTAGGCCGGCCGGGATTCGACGGACTTTTCAAACAGGGCAAGCAGGCGCTCGATCCGCCCCAGTTCTCGGTCAAGGACAACGGACGACTGCGTCGCTGGCGGCTTACGCAGTTCAACGGTGCGCGTTGCTGCCGCGTCGATCATGCCGGTGGCGAGAGCCTGCAAACGCAGTACTTGCCATCGGTGTTCTCCGGAAGCGGGAACCAAGCGTTTTTCGACAGGCAACAAACTTTCGAGGTATTCGATGATCAAATTCGATTCGTACAATGGATCGCTCTGATTTCTCACGAGGACCGGTACTTTGCCGATCGGGGCGATTTCGAGCAAACTCGCCGCCGGCTTCCAGGCATCCACGCTTTCAAAATCGCAACCCATCCCAACCTCGCCGAGATAGACACGAACTTTGCGGACGTAAGGAGACGTTTCCGAACCGATGAGTTTCATGACGCGCTTGTCCTGAATTGGAGCTGGGAGGCAGCCACTGATACTTAGGTTTCGTTGGTGCTTTGCGAAATGAACGTCGCCACCGCAGCGGAGCGTCGTTTGAAATAGGTTGTCGCGATGACGACCAGTACCGCGCCGATAATGAGGCAAAGCGGAATCGGCCGCGTAAAGAAGATCATTGGCGTGCCGGTCATCTCGATTGACTGTCGCAGTGACTGTTCGAACATCGGACCGAGCAGGAATCCGAGCACCAATGTCGATACCGGCATGTTCAAGCGGCGCATGAGATAGCCGATGACGCCGAATAGAAAGGCTACCCAGACGTCAAACATGGTATTGCGGGGTGCGTAAGCCCCGATCACGCAGATTGCGAGCACGATAGGCCCTAGAATGCTATAAGGCACAAGGCAAATGCGCGCCCACAGCCCGACAAGCGGCAGATTGAGGACCACCAGCACGGTGTTGGCGATGAGCATGCTGCCAATCACCGTCCAGATGAGGAGGGGTTGCTGCTCGAACATCATCGGACCGGGGGTGACGCCGCTGATCAGCAGGGTTCCGAGCAAGATGGCGAGCGCCGGGCTGGTAGGAATTCCGAGCGAGAGCAGGGGAATGAAGCCCGCCATTGCCGTGGCATTGTTAGCCGATTCAGGACTCGCTACCCCTTCGATCATACCGGTGCCAAACTTTTCCGGCGTCTTGGAAATGTTTTTCTCTACATCGTACGCCAGATAGGCGGTCAGAGCCGGCAGCAT
>CANJRA010000046.1 GCA_947476625.1 Fidelibacterota bacterium | reverse complement strand
TGGCGGCCAAAGCCACCTTTGCCTTAAAGCCCGGGGTGTGGTTCCGGCGTGATCGTTTCGTCATGCATTCTCCTGTTAGGCGGCAATCCTCGCCGCTGTCAGGCAGAAAATCCACTTATCCCTCTGTTCAGATTCCCCAGGCCAGCTCTTACAGCACTCTCAAGAAGTTCAGAGAGCGCGAGGGACACTGTCGGGTTACTAGATTTACCATCGAAGATGGTTATCCGCTTGGTAATTGGGTTTCTAACCAGCGGACTAAAGAAGCCGACTTAACCAAAGATCGTCGGCGCCGACTGAATGAACTGGGATTTGTTTGGGATGTTTTCGCTCACAAATGGGAACAAGGATTCAGCGCTCTCAAAAAGTACAGGGAACGCGAGGGAGACTGTCTGGTTAAATCTAATCATACCGAAGATGGGTATCGGCTTGGTGGTTGGGTTAGCAAGCAACGGACAGACCGTGACCAGTTAACCGAAGATCGTCGGCGTAGACTGAATGAACTGGGTTTTGTTTGGCGTGTTCTAAAGAGTTGATACGCCAAACCCACTGACCTCTTAGCCACCTAAAGCACCTAAAGCTGCAGGAAGGCCTGAGGTTGTCTCTTTAGGTGCTTTAGGTGGGGGTCCCAATGTTGAGTGGATTCTTGAAGATTGGCAGGTCTACTTTGATGAGAGGGCTGGCATTGCCGAGTTTGATGGTGGAATGCCCCGTGACGAGGCTGAGGCCGCAGCCTACGAGGCTTGCCTTGTTGAATGGCTAAACCTCAACCCAGCAGCATCGTCGCTGGCAGATCGCTGCGCCCAATGTGGTGGGTCAGATACTCCCGGTGATATACTACTGCCATACGGCGTAGCCACTCAGGCGTGGCTCCATTCTAACTGCTGGCCGGATTGGATTCTGAAGCGTCGGGCAGAAGCAGAAGCGGCGCTTGAAATGCTGGGAATCAAGCGACCCGCAGTAAAGTACCTAAACCACCTAAAGTGATCATGACCCCCGAAATCCCAGTATTTTCCCTGTTTAACAGGGATTTACGGAGCAAAGTCCGCTCCAGACTGCGTCCACAGCCATCGCACCTGTCAGCACGGGAGAATACCTGAGGATTGTATGACCAATGATTATATGACAGGCTTGTTTTACGTCTTTGCAACGCCATGAAATTGGCGGGTAGAGCGCGAGTGTCGGTGGATGCGCTGGGAGGCGTGCCGATCCTCACATTTAGCGCGACATCGGACGGAACAGCTCAGCAGCTCAGCAGCTCAGCAGCATTGTGCCGTAAAAAAGGGGGGGGGGCGTGTCGAAAGAAACACAGCCGAGCGGGAGCGACGATACCGTCACGCAGCAGGAAAAGATGGTTATTGTCGCCTCTTCGGTGGGCACCGTCTTCGAATGGTACGATTTCTTCTTGTACGGCGCGCTTGCGGTTTTCATAGGCCGCCATTTCTTTTCGGGCGTAAACGAAACCACGAGCTTCATTCTCGCATTGCTGGCGTTCGCCGCCGGTTTCGCCGTTCGCCCGTTTGGCGCCTTGGTGTTTGGCCGCCTCGGAGACATGTGGGGCCGAAAAAATACATTCCTCGCGACGCTCGTCATTATGGGGCTGGCGACATTCTCTGTCGGTCTTTTACCTACACATGCACAAATCGGATCCGTTGCCGCCTACATTCTTATTACGATGCGGCTCCTTCAAGGGCTTGCCATCGGCGGCGTGTATGGCGGCGCCGCAACGTATGTCGGAGAGAATGCGCCGGAAGGTAAAAGAGGGCTCTACACGAGTTGGATACAAACCACCGCCACGATCGGCCTAGTCCTCAGTTTGCTCGTCGTTCTTTTGACGCGCACGGTTCTGGGCGAGGAAGCGTTCGGCGATTGGGGATGGCGCGTTCCCTTCCTTATCTCGATTCTACTTCTCGGCGTAACGACTTGGATTCAGCTCAAGCTAAACGAAAGCCCGGTCTACGCACGCATGAAGGCCTCAGGCAAGTCGTCAAAGAACCCCTGGCGCGATTCATTCGGCAACAGAAAGAACCTGAAGCTGGTTCTTATCGCCCTGTTTGGCGCCGTCATGGGCCAAGGGGTCATATGGTACGCGGGACAATTTTACCTGTTGTTCTTCGTTGAGCGCGTGTTGAAGGTCGACGGCCCGACGACGAATATACTCATGAGCATCGCACTGTTACTCGCCGCGCCCCTCTTCATTTTCTTCGGCTGGCTGTCGGACAAGGTCGGCCGCAAGCCGGTTCTGCTGGCGGGCTTTTTGCTCGCGGTCGTGACTTATTTCCCGCTCTTCCAAGCCCTGACCAAGTTTGCCAATCCCGACCTTGCCAACGCAGCCGCGGCATCCCCGATCACCGTGGTTGCCGACCCGCGTGAATGCTCGTTGCAATTTGATCCCATCGGCAGCGCGGAATTTAACACATCGTGCGATATCGCGAAGTCGTTTCTCGCACGGGCGGGCGTACCCTACGAGACGATGGACGCAACCGCAGGGTCCGTCGCTGAAATGACGATCGGAGGACAAAGCATACCGTCGTTTTCAGGAGAAAACATGGATGCAGCATCTCTCAAAACAAAGCGCGCGGAATGGGAAAGTTCGGCGCAGCAAGCGCTTCTTGCGGCGGCGTATCCGCTCAAGGCAGACCCGGCGGAAATCGACAAACCCATGGTCGTGCTGATCATGTTTTTGATTATCGGGTTGGCGACAATCGTTTACGGCCCGATTGCTGCGTTCCTAGTCGAGTTTTTCCCCACAAGAATTCGATATACGTCCATGAGTCTCCCTTACCACATCGGCAATGGGTGGTTTGGAGGCTTTCTTCCAACGACGGCCTTTGCGATCGTTGCAGCGACGGGGAACATTTACTCGGGCCTGTGGTATCCTGTTATCGTTGCAGCGGCGACGTTTGCCATTGGCTTGCTGTTCCTGCCGGAGACAAAAAATATCAATATTCACCGCGACATCGACTGAGATGCATCATCCGCAACTGACAGCACTGAGGCATAGTCCCTTTTAAAGGGATACGCGCTCCAGACTGCCACCACAGCCACCTCATTCTTTCGGCGCGTATCACAGCGCCGCTCCTCTCGACTTTCTTACATTGAGAACACGACGGTCTAAGCATATCGCGCAATACGCGTAGACCATGCCGCGCTATTTAGCAGCACATACATGCAATGTGCGGTGAAGAAAAATTCATGAACCTTTTTTTGGTGACGCACGTTGACTTCATGGACGCGCGCAGAACCGTTTTCTGCGTTAGCCCCATGCTTCAATCCTTTTAAAGGAACGCACCATGAAACTAGCCGCCTTCGCTGGCGTCGCGATAACATTTATCGCCACTGCCGCCTTTGCTCAGTCCAACATCGGTGCGCCGCGCACGACCGAAAATCCCCCCGCAGTCGCCAGCCCAAGCGACGTCAACAAGACGACTGCGGCGCCGGTCGCGGGCAAGAACAGCTTCACCAAAGAACAAGTGGCCAAACGCCTGCAAGACAATGGCTACACCGCCGTCTCTGATCTGATGCAAGACGACAAATCCATCTGGCGCGGTAAAGCCATGATGTCCGGAAAACCGGTCAGTGTCGCCGTCCGCACCGACGCATCAGCGATATGGCCCTTGTTGTCCACATCAGGGCGGTTTTTGCCGAGATGAAGGGAGCCTATGGCTGGCCGAGGATATGGCGGGAACTCGCCGCGCGCGGCATTCATGCCGGTAAGGAGCGTGTGCGCAAGCTAAAGCGCGTGAACCCTGTTCATTGCACCCGGCAGCCCATGGGAGAATGGCTACAACGAAAGCTTCAACGGCAAACTCAGAGACGAATTACTGAACGGCGAGATCT
>CANJRA010000045.1 GCA_947476625.1 Fidelibacterota bacterium | reverse complement strand
TCCGACGCGCCTGATCAGTCTTCAGGCCGCCATATTCCTTGCGCCAGCGATAGTACGTTTGCTCGGTGACCGCGATCCGACGGCACGCATCCCCCGTCGTCCCGCCTTGCGCCAGAATAATCTCGGCCTCACGCAGCTTGCCGATAATCTCCTCAGGCTTGTGCCTCTTGCCCATTTCTCTTCTCCTTCATGGTCCAGACTAAAATAGTCGATGGACCACCCTGAAGGGGGCAGATCATCAAAACCATCTTCGCCAACGGCGATTCCCCATTTGTCAGGCCCCCACTTCTTTTTAAAATAGGGCAGCCTCATAAGCAGCGCCTGGCCGATACCAAACATCACCATTACGACGCCTACAACCACAGCAACCGCGACAATGACCTTTACCAACAGAGTGACATACGATGTCACGGTGGCTCGCCAATCCATGGATGCTCCTTATCGTCTCCAGCGTCTGAGTTGCTCGTCCGCATAATCATACAGCCGTTCTGCCCCGTGATAACCTATATCGCCGCCAATCGCAGATAGTCCTATTGCACCCGCCGGAGCGGCAATCACCGCCCCAGGTCCCGTTAACAAAGCCCCACCTGCAGCTCCTGCTGCACCACCGAGCACCCCGCCACCTAGCGCTCCTAAATTAGCAAACGCAGCACGATATGGGTTATCGGACGTTGCAATATCTGCAATCGCTAATCCAGTACCGAGCACACCGGCACTGCGCCCAATCCGGCCCAGCGTACGCGCGGCTTCCGTTGCCGCTGGATTGGTAACATTTGCGCGGCCAATCGATCCTTCCCTCGCATCCAGTGGTTTGTCTTTAATAAATACGTTCACTTCGGGCGGTGTCTATTGTCGAAAGTCTGCCTTTAGGCGCGCACGTTCGGCATTAGCGAATGGATCGAGGTTAGATACTTGATCATCGTATATGCCGCGTGTGATATCGGATTTTATTCCCGTAAACGCACCCCGCGCCGCGGCTCCCTCAGTTGCCGCCTGAGCATCCTCGCCGCCAAAGAAACTCGAGATTCTATTTTTCCAATCATCGAACCAAAATTCCGGCATACCCGTGTTCGGATTGATACGATTCATTGCATTGCCTATGCAAAACATCTCCAGCGGAATGTTTTGCACTGCCGCCGCGCGGCCCAAAGCCGCCAGCACTTCGGGGTTTTGCAGTTCGCGCGGCACCACCAGCTCGCCCCGTGTGACGTGCGCCACTTCAGTGTCGCTGCCGCGTCCCTGCGCTGCGAGTTCGCGCGCCTGTTGGATTTATTTGCGATGTTCGATGGCGCGCTTTTTCTCTAACGCGACGGCTTGCGCGCGGGTGAGAGCGCCGGGGCTTGAGTTGCGAAAAAGCTGGGACATGAGAATTCCTCTACAACGCTGCGATGACAAAACAATCCATCACTCCGTCATAGATTTTTGGAATCTCAAATCAAGCGATCAGCAATCGCCTCGGCCTTTCAACGACTTGCACTTAAAGCTTCGGCCGCGCGCAACACCGCATCCGCCGCCGCTGTATAGGCTCCGCCCTCTTCATGCAGCACCAACCCCGGCAGCAGCGTGTCAGGCGACTTGCGCCCTTTGCCCGCGTCGATAATCACGCGGCGTGCCGCCTGCCCGGCTTTGGGAAAAATCGGCAGGATGTGGATATCGCCCGCGCGGCCATGGAGCGCGGCGAGAATGTCCGACAGGCGGTCAGCGCGGTGAATCATCACTAAGCGGCCCTTGGGCTTAAGGCATGCAAGACACGCCGCGATCCAGTCCGCGACATCGACCTCGCCTTCCATATGCGCGACGGCAAGACTTTCATTGGGCGGCGCGGTGCCGCTGTCGCCGTACGGGGGATTGGTCAGCACGATATCGAACACGTTCAGCAAATCCGGCGGCGGACGCAGGATGTCGCCGGTAATAATAAAAGTGTCGCTGAGTTTATTGAGCGCCACACCTTCCGCCGCCAGCAGCGCATGGGCGGGCTGCACTTCCAGGCCTGTCAGTTCCAACCCCGGCACGCGCACGCCGAGGCAGAACATCGCCGCCGCCGTGCCGCAGCCCGCATCGAGCACTTTCTGACGCGGCTTCGCGCGCACCGCTGCCGCCAGCAGCACGGGATCGACGGCGGCGCGGTAACCATCCACCGGCTGGCGCACAATCACGCGCCCGCCCAGCAAGCGGTCTTCAGTCACGGCGTTCACGTCAGGCATTCCGGGCACAGGCTGTGCACAATCATGCGCGCGGCGGCGAGGTCGTCGTCCAGAATCATCAGACGGCGCGGAAACAGGCCACCGTACATATCGTTGATGGGTCCGTCGAATTCCACCGCCGGAATGTCGGCTTCGGCCAGGGCGGCCTTGACCGCCGAGAGCAGCACCGGGTCCGGCGTATGGAACAATTCGACCATGGGCATGGTGTTTGGACATCCAAAAGAGGTGGCCCGAGCGTGACCCCCCGGCGTAGAATTGGCAAGGGAGGCCCGCAACCAGGGAGGTCCGGCCGGCAAGGCCGGGACCGGAAGCCTTGTATTCGCGCGGCTTGCCCCCTAGTTTGCGCTGAGTTGGAGGGTGGGACGACAGTGGCAACCGTTGTAAATCTCGAGTCCAGCCGCCGCGCCAAATCGAAGGCGCTGGACGCTCTTGTGGATCTGGTGGAAGACGACCTGAAGGCCGTCAACCGCACCATTGTCGCGCGCATGCACAGCCCCGTCGCCCTGATCCCGCAATTGGCCGGGCACATTGTCGCCGCCGGCGGCAAGCGCCTGCGTCCGCTGCTCACCCTCGCCGCCACCAAACTCTGCGGCTACACCGGCGAGCGCCACATCCGCCTCGCCACCTGCGTCGAGTTCATTCACACCGCCACATTGCTGCACGACGACGTCGTCGACGACAGCGACCTCCGCCGTGGGCAATCCTCCGCCAATGCCATCTGGGGCAATCAGTCGAGCGTGCTGGTCGGCGACTTCCTGTTCAGCCGCGCATTCGAGCTGATGGTCGAAGACGGCTCGTTGAAAGTGCTGCAAATCCTCAGCCGCGCATCTTCTGTTATCGCCGAAGGCGAAGTGCACCAGCTTCTGACCACCAACGACACCGAAACCAGCGAAGGCCAGTATCTGGAAGTCATCCAGGCCAAAACCGCCGAACTGTTTGCCGCCGCCGCGCGCATCGGCGCCGTCGCCGCCGACCGCCCGGACGTCGAGGAAGAAGCGTTACGCGTTTACGGCCTCAACCTCGGCATCGCTTTCCAGCTGATCGACGACGTACTCGATTATTCCGCGCGTCAGCAGGAACTCGGCAAGACCATCGGCGACGATTTCCGCGAAGGCAAAATCACCCTGCCCGTCATCCTCGCCTTCCGGCGCGGCGACGAAGGCGAGCGCGGCTTCTGGAAGCGCACGCTGGAAACCCTGGAGCAAACCGAGACCGATCTCGGCCGCGCCATGGAGCTGATGAAACAGCACAACAGCCTGGCCGACACCATCAACCGCACCCGCCATTACGGCGCGGTGGCGCGCGACGCCTTGGGCATCTTCCCGGAAAGCCGCACCAAGACCGTGCTGCTGGACATCATCGATTTCTGCATCGAGCGGGCGTATTAGGCGCTTCACGGCGCGCCCCGGCCCCCGCCCCGGCGGAGGCCGCCGCCTAATTCATTGGAACAAATGACATTCTGGCCCGTCTTCCCGGCTTGCTCCCTTGCCCCGGGGCCGTTATAAGCTCGCCTTCAGTCGGAGCGTAGCTCAGCCCGGTAGAGCGCTGCTTTCGGGAGGCAGAGGCCGGAGGTTCAACTCCTCTCGCTCCGACCATTTCTAAAAGTCCGCCTAAAACTCCCGATACGAAAAACGGCCCTCTCTGTGAGAGGGCCGTTTTGGTTTTGAGAGCTATTTTCCCCAAAGCAGAGAAATACACAGGCGCTAGGCTCTTTCCCAACGCGTCTTGCGTATGCCCAACTCACCCCAAGGCTCGGGATAAAAGTTAAAATGAAAGCCTGGGCATCGCCACTCGAGCATTTTTATGAACTCGCGGAACACTTCGTTAGTTTCGCCAACCGCAACGCCCTGCCCAAGCACATCCCAAACGATGAGAAATAATTCATCGAACGTCACCAAATTTCGGTTCTCAGATTCTATCGTTTTATGTGCGTCGCCAGATCATTTGAGACAGATGCGTGCGTGATTTAGCGGAGTGTTGGCCTCATCTGGTTGATCGATCTTAGGCTGCGAGCTTGCGGTGAATCAAGCGACGATGCTCGATGG
Organism: Fidelibacterota bacterium; assembly: GCA_947476625.1. Classification (GTDB taxonomy): domain Bacteria; phylum Pseudomonadota; class Alphaproteobacteria; order Rhodospirillales; family Rhodospirillaceae; genus SHVO01. Next base: position 101 of record CANJRA010000045.1, on the reverse strand, counting down.
TTTTCCGTTTGATGCGGTGTCGTTCCTGCAGAATTGCCTGGCCCCTGCCGAAGTAGACGTCCGCCGGGGTTAGGTTTTCCAAGCTCTCATGGTAGCGATGG
>CANJRA010000044.1 GCA_947476625.1 Fidelibacterota bacterium | reverse complement strand
GCGTCTCGCGCAGAGGCATTTCGAGGCACTCGCCTGTTGGTGATTTGTCGTGGAAACACCATGCCAGGTTCGGACCCGGATGCCTCGATTTATTCCCTTTCAGGGCGAAAAATCAGCGCGCAATCGCGGTTTTGCAATTGGCTCTATTGACAGAAAAACCCGTGACGCTTAAAAACCGATTCACTTAAAAAAACTGTGATAAACAGCAGGGGGATTAAGTTGAAAATAAACAGTTACTTAGCCGCTACTTGCTTCGTTCCGGCATCGTTTGGAGCTGCCTTCGCCGCAGATCTCCCATCGAATAATCCGCCCTTGGCTCCTGCGCCAATCTTCACGGTATCGCCCTTCTCCTGGACTGGCTTCTACGCCGGTGTGAACGCTGGTTTTATTGCGCACCAGGGTGCCTTTACAGGCGTGCAGCCCACGACCTTTTGGGAAAATTACTCTTGGCCATCTCGTAATTCGTCGGCGCGTGGCGGTCTTTTTGGCGGCCAGATTGGCTATAATTACCAAGCTGGCGCAATGGTGCTTGGTGTTGAGGCGGATTTTGGTCTCTCTACTGCCAAAAGAACCGATACGGACGATGTGACCAATTACGCTTGGCGTCAGCGCACGGGTCTGAACAATTTTGGCACTGCCCGCCTGCGTTTTGGCTATGCGTTCGATCGCGCCTTGGTCTACGCAACCGGTGGCCTGGCATTTGGCAGTGTCACTGAGGCAATTCAGGCGCGCAATAATGGAGGCACACCATACTCTTGGTCACGCGGCTCAAACATGAAGACCGGCTTTACGGTGGGCGCGGGCTTGGAATATGCGCTCACTAATAACTGGTCAATCAAGGCTGAAGGCCTTTACTACGACTTAGGGAAGATTAATCACCAGTCGTCAACGACCAACAATAGTTATACGTATGGTTGGGGCGCAAGGTCTCGTTCAAGCGGTGTCGTTGGCCGCCTCGGTCTGAATTATCGTTTTGGGGGCACCGCTGCGCCAGTTGTAGCGAAATACTAATCCACCGATTGATCACACGAAGGATCATGAAAGCCCGGCTCGTTGAGCTGGGCTTTCTCTTGTTTCCCGGCCAATTACTCACAAGAGGCTCGGCTAAAGAACGCCGATCGTTCCTCAGGATTTCCGAACATGGATGCAGCAGCAGTGCCCTCTTCCGCGGCGAAGTTTCCATCTTATGTGGACGCTGTGCTGCGACATGCCGCGCACGATCCGTTTCTGCCTGCCATCGGCACTGATAATGGCATATTGTCATATGGTCAGCTTGCGCAGGCCATTGTTGGCGCGCTGGTCAATTGCGAGCGCGCGGGCATCACGAAAGGCATGGTCGTCGGTCTCGTGGTCGAGGACGCAATTTGGCACATCACACTGGTCTGCGCGCTGCATCGTCTCGGCGCTGTGAGCGTCTCACTTGGGCCGGGCGAAGCTGGACTCGAGCTTGGCATGGGCGCGATTCTTTGCGATCGCAGCCGGCCGCAGGGGTTCGGGGGGCAACTGATCGAAGTGAAGCCCGACTGGTTTGCGATGCCGGCTGTTGATTTCTCACAACTGCCAATCGCAACACTCGGGCGCAATGACCTTTGCCGTATTGCTCTCTCCTCGGGAACCACCGGCGCACCTAAAGCGATCGCGATGAGCCCGGAGATTCTCTGGCATCGTTTCACAACGTACGGAATGCGCGGGCGCTTCAGTCGTTCGAAGAAAATTCTGTGCGGGCCACAATTGCGTTCACATTTTGGATTTGCGGTCGCGTTCTCCGCGCTGATCGCCGGAAAAATGGTGTGCTTTACCAACAGTGCCGATGCGACCGTACCGGTCATCAGCTATTTCGGCATCGATCTGGCTGTTATTTCGGTGCATCAATTGACGGAACTTGCCGATGTGCAGAGACGCAATTTTGGCGGCCTATCGACCCTGCGCGAGATACAGGCGGGCGGCTCTAAGATTTCCGATGCTCTGTTTAACAAGATCCGCTCGTCGGTCGCGTGTCCCGTGCTTAATACATACGCATCTACGGAGGCAGGTACAGCGGCACTCGGCTCAATCGAGGCGCTGGGCGAATTGCGCGAGCGCGGCGCCGTCGGTTTTCTCGTGCCTTGGGCAGATGTGACCTCGTGCGATGAGGACGGACAGCAACTTCCCGCAGACACGATCGGCAATCTTCGCGTCAGTGCCATCGGCATGGCGCCGACCTATGTGCCGGGAATGACCGTCGTCGAGGAACCAGCTGCCTTCTATCCGGGTGACATCGGCTTCGTCACAAAGGACAAGCTGCTGTACATCGAAGGGCGCACAAGCGAACTGATCAACATCGGCGGCAACAAGATTGCGCCGGAGCGGATCGAGAAGGTCGTCATGGAGTGTCCCGGCGTGCGCGACGCCGCCGCCTATGCCGTGACCGGTAAAACAGAATTGCCGCAAGTTGTCGTCGCCGTGCTTGCCGGCGAGGGCTTTGACCCAAAGGCGGTCATGATGCGTTGCGGCGAGCGCCTCGGCGTTCTGACGCCCAGCGTCATACGCGTAGTGAATGAGATACCGCGCAGCGTCACTGGCAAGATCATGTACGAAAAGCTGCGCAGCCAAATCGGATGATTTCCAGTCGGCGAAGGCGCGCCATCAGGGTGCGTCCTTCATGTTTGCGACCACGTCTTTCCATCGCGCCGTTTCATCGCGTACAAATTGTGCGAAGGCGTCCCGGGTCATGCGCATAGACGAGATTCCCTGCGCCTCAAGCGTGCGCTGCATCTTCTGCGAACCCATGGCGTTTTCGATCGCACTACCAAAGCGGGCCACGCGGTCCTGTGGTACCCCGGCATGGGCGAATACGCCGACCCAAAGACGGACATCATAACCCGCGAAACCGCTTTCCGCGATCGTCGGCACATCTGGAAGCCATGATGTTCGATTCGGCCCCGTAGTCCCCAGCGCGACAAGTTGACCCGCGCGGATCTGCTCCAGCACTGAAGGGATTGTCGCGAACCATACCTTGACATGCTGACCCATTAAATCCTGCAACGCATCGCCATTGCCGCGATAAGGCACAGCGACGAGTTTAGTCCCTGCAGCCAGATTGAACGCGACGCCTGCTAGGTGCGACGATGACCCCCTCCCCAGTGTGGCATAGGTGATGGTGTCGGGTTTTTCCCTGTCTAGTGCAATTAGATCGCGGAGGTTTTTAACCTTCAGTGCGGGATGGACCACAAGCGCGTTTGCTGTAGCACCGATGGGCGCAAGCGCGATAATATCCCGATCGAGAAGAAAGTTGAAATCCGGAAACAGCCAGCGGTTGACGGCAATGGGCGAAGCCCCGATTAGGAAAGTGTAGCCATCGGGAGGGGCCGTCGCGACGGTCTGCGTTGCAATGTTGCCAGACGCACCGGGCTTATTTTCGACATAGACATTGTGCTTGAGAATCTGTGTCAATTCGTCTGCTAGAACGCGTGCGACGACGTCCGTCGGACCACCCTGACCAAAGCCGACAACGAAACGCACCGGCCTCTCGGGGTAGATCTCAAATTGTGCATTTACAGACGAAAGTTGGCTGGCCACAACAAAAAGAAGGGCCAGCGTAGTTGCTCGTATGCATGGAGCAGCAAGCTTTCGAACTTTCGCCATTTCAAGATCACCTTTGCCGGTTCATTTGTTCTGCGGGGGATACCATGCTTTGTGGCCTGATATCTAGCTGTTCAAGTTGTTTTGCTTTCAGCTTTTTCAGCCGATGGGGACGCACCATGTATACGGTACGATTTTATGCACCGAGAATCGAATCTCGAAGCATCTTTCGTGCAATCTTGCCTGTCTCTGTCCGCGGAATAGCTCCCTGTCGCACAACCTTCACAACAGAAGAAGCAATACGTTCGTCTGCAATAACTGCCCGGATATCTTCTATGCTCAAAAGATTAGGGCTGACATAAGCTATGAGGATCTGTGATCCCTTTTCATCGAACCGTAGAACGCAAACATCGTCTATATTTTGATGCTTCAACAATTCTTCTTCCAAGACTTCTGGTGAAAATTTCGCCCCGCCCAAGTTGATGATAAAATCAGTTCGCCCTGTTAACGTCAGTATTCCGCTGTCATCAATGAATCCCGCATCACCGGGATAAAACCAGTCTTCACTTTTAAACCCCTCATCATTTAATAATTGGCCTGTGAAGGAAACGCCAAGTTTATCGGATCGAATTGCAATACGACCCAAACCTACAAGAGGTCGCCCTTCTTCGTCGACAATTTGAATATTGTTGACAGGCACGAATCGCGAATGTCCAGATCCAACTGCCTCGTCGAGAAGAGCACCGCTCGCCAACCCCATTGTTCCCGCTTCTGTCGAACCATAAGAGTCAAAAAGACGCGCACAAAAATTTAATCTTAAATCGCCGTAAAGCTTCTTGGTCAAGGGACTGCCACCCAAAAAGACCGCGCGAACAGAGTAAAGGGGT
>CANJRA010000043.1 GCA_947476625.1 Fidelibacterota bacterium | reverse complement strand
CGGAATCCGCCCTTCAAGATCGACGTATGAAAACAGCGACCCCGATCTCTCATCCATCCCGCGCATCGCTCACCTCCGTCCTGCGTTAACAAGACGGAATCACGCTAGCGGGCCCAAGGGAAGACCCTTTTTCAACATCCTGCTAATGGTCGGAATTGGGATAGCGGGCTGATCGATCGAACGGCCTGAATTGAGGGGAAGCTGTCGTTCAACGCAGCCATGAGGAATGGCGGATAAGTCCCAATTCCCGTCATTCGCAGGCCCATCAAGATGGGAACCAAGCGTCAGGTTTGGATTAACAGGCGCGCCCAGAACTGCGCCCCACCACGCCCACTTCGGGTGTCTCTGATTGCATGCCTAGCGGCAAAACGGCGGTAAAAAGTTCGGTCGGTGCGAAACGCCAAGTAGCGGAAAACACGGTGTTTTCTTTGACCGAACCTAATCTGGCGAGGTTCGCTCAGAAAGAGACAAAAGCCCTTCAGAGACCGAAAATCGCCGCGCTGCCAGTCTCTGAGGTTCGCTTGGTCTGGCCAAACCCCTTTGAATACACGAAGAATTCCGCCGCTGTTGGTGGGCCTTTACGAGTTTGTAAAAGGAAGTTGGCGGAGAGGGAGGGATTCGAACCCCCGATACGGTTGCCCGTACTCCGCATTTCGAGTGCGGTGCGATCAACCACTCTGCCACCTCTCCGGTAGCGCTTCAGGCAGTGGCCGTATCTAGCCAACGGCGGGCGGCGGCACAAGTGCGGCGCGCAAATACCTCGCGGAAACCTGCCGAACCCGGAAAAACCACGCAAAAACTGCCCAAGCCGCGTCAGAATAAGATCAGCCAGCCCGCCCTGCAGATCAAGCCGCGCCCCTGCCCGGTGCCGCGCAATGCAGAATAGCGCTTGCCGCGTTGCCGGGCGGAATAACACCGCCTATCGTCCCGCTCCCGCCGCGTTCCAGGCCCCCCCGTGACCGACACCCGCCTCGACCCGCCGTTTCGCGCCGAACACATCGGCAGCTTCCTGCGGCCCGCCGCCTTGCTCGCCGCGCGCGCGGAACACAGCACGGGGAAAATTCCGGCGTCAGCATTGCGCGCCGCCGAGAACATCGCAATCCGCGACTTCGTCGCGCTACAGGCGCGGCTCGGATTCAAAACCATCACCGACGGCGAATTCCGCCGCTCGACCTACACCGCGAACTTCACCACCGAAGGGCTGACCGGCGTCAGCGCATCGCAGACCGGCGAAGACGCGTGGGCCTACACCGACGCGTCCGGCAACAAGGAACGCGCGCGCATTCCGCAGGTGCATGACCGCATCCGCTGGCACAACTCGACGAACGCCACCGACTTCGCCGAGCTTATGACAATCGCCAAGCCCATCACCACGGCGCTGCCGAAAATCACCCTGCCCGGCCCGTGCTACATTCACTTCCGCGCCGGCCGCAACGGCATCAGCCGCGACGTCTATCCCGACCTCGCCGCGTTCTGGTCCGATCTTGTCGAAGCCTACACGGTCGAACTGCAAAAACTTTATGACGCCGGCTGCCGCTATGTGCAACTCGACGAGACCTCGATTGCAAAACTCGGCGACGAGAAAATCCGCGGCGAACTCGCGGCACGCGGCGACGACTGGCAAACGCTCGCCGCGACTTACGTCGATGTCATCAACGCCATCGCCGCGCGTGCGCCGAAGGACATGCGGGTCGGCCTGCATCTTTGCCGCGGCAACCGCATGGGCCACTGGCAGGCCGAGGGCGGCTATGACCTCGTCGCCGAAAAACTGTTCCGCGACTGCGCGGTGGATTTCTATTTCCTCGAATACGATTCCGAGCGCGCCGGAAGTTTTGCGCCCTTGCGCGCGCTGCCCGCGCACAAGTGCGTGGTGCTGGGCATTCTCTCCACCAAGGTCGCGGAACTGGAAACCGAAGCCTTCGTTGAGGCGCGCATCCGCGATTGCGCCCGCGTGGTCGATCTCGAACGCCTCGCGCTGTCGCCGCAATGCGGCTTCTCGTCGTCCGAGAAAGGCAACACGATCATGAGTCACGACCAGGCGGTGGCAAAGCTCGCGCGCGTGATCGACATTGCGCGCAAGGTGTGGCCGCAGGCATAATCGGACAACAAAAACACAGGGAGGCCGCCATGCTGACGCCGAAGCATTGTATCGCAGGCGCACTCCTTGTTTACGCAACGCTGGCATCGTCCGCTTATGCCGCGTGGCCGGATCGCCCCATCCGCATCATCGCGCCATCAACTGCAGGCGGCGCCGCGGACACCTTCGCGCGCATCATCGCGGACTATGCCGGGCCGAAGCTCGGCGCCACCTTCATCGTCGATAATCGCGTGGGCGGCGGCGGCCTTGTCGGCGTTGCCGCAACCGCCAAGGCAGACCCGGACGGCTACGGCCTCGTCATTTCGAGCGCCGCCTATAACGCCATCGAGCCTTTCGTCAGCGCCAATCCCGGTTTCGATCCGCGCAAGGACTTCACCCACATCGCCTATGTCGGCGGACAGGCCAACACGTTCGTGGTCAGCGCGAAGTCGGAACTGCGCAGCCTCGCCGATGTCGTCGCAGCGGCGAAAACAAATCCGGTCAATTACGTGACGCCCGGCGTCGGCACCGTCGGCCATCTGCTGATGGAAAGTTTCGCCAGCGCAGCGGGCATCAGGCTGCAGCACATTCCCCATCGCGGCGCGTCGCAGGCGATGATCGATCTCGTCGCCGGCAACGTGCCGCTCGGCACCATGACGTGGAGTTCGGCCATCGGGCAGATCCGCGCAAAGACCGCGATCCCTGTCGCGCTGTCGTCGGAAAAGCGCGTCGCGGAATATCCGGACGTGCCGACCTTGCGCGAACAGGGCTACGACCTTGCCGCCGACAGCTGGTTTGGATTGTCCGGCCCGCCCGGCCTGCCGCGCGACATTGTCGAGAAGCTCAACGCGCTGGTGGCGGAAGCGATGAAGCAGCCCGCCGTGCAGGCGCGGCTCGCCAACGACGGCGTGACGGCCAACGCCATGTCAGCGGATCAGTTCACCGCGCTGGTGAATGCGGATATCGCGAAGTGGGAGCCGATTGTGAAGAAGATGGGGTTGAAACATTAAATGTAGCCCGGATTGAGCGCAGCGAAATCCGGGCTGCGCTTGTTGCTCGCACAGAAGCGGAACCTGAAATCACAATCACCGTTTTCCTAAGATTGCGCGTACTGCAAACAAAGGGGAATCAGAATGTCTATTGCCAAGAACACGATTTGCATCCGGTACGATAAGGATGCTGAAGCCGCCGCCCGCTTTTACGCGAAGACATTTCCCGACAGCGCAGTGGGTGCCATTCTTCACGCGCCCGGTGATTATCCGTCGGGGCAGAAAGGCGATGTGCTGGTCTTCGAATTCAAGGTTGCGGGGGTCGCGTGTATCGGGCTCAACGGAGGCCCCCAGTTTAAACACACTGAAGCATTTTCATTCCAGATCGCCACTGAGGACCAGGCCGAGACCGACAGTTATTGGAACGCTATCGTCGGCAACGGCGGACAGGAAAGCGAGTGTGGCTGGTGCAGGGACAAGTGGGGCGTTTCATGGCAGATCACGCCGCGTGTGCTGACGGAAGCGATGGCGGCTGGCGGCGATGAAGCAAAGCGCGCGTTCGACGCGATGATGACCATGAAGAAGATCGACGTGGCGGCAATCAAGGCCGCGCGGAAAGGCTGGCGTTTACTGAACGGCGACATCGCAAAGTGTAACCTATTATGAGGAGGGTGGGACTGGAGCATTGAACTCCAAAAACGCGCCCAATGACCCTTGAGGCTTATGAGCTAGTCCACACGTTACGCCATACCTTGTTTTCTTTTTTACGAAGAGCATAATGGTCGTCGGCTTACAGGCAGACTTGTTATTGCGCATCGCAATATATGATCGAATGTCTGGGATATATGCTCCTTGACGACACTTAATGCGTACACGTTACATGGCGAATAGCCTATGAACGCTTAGGAGTGCCTGTAAACCTTTTCCTTCCGGTAATCCCCGTGTCCATTTTAGCAAATCTCAAAAAAGCAGAAACGCTAAACGATTTTGCCGCGATATTGGGATACAAGCCAAGCGGCCTCGCTTTTCTCATTTATCATTTGCCAGCGGCAAAAGAATACAACGTCTTTGAAATACGGAAGAAGAGTGGCGGCGCGAGACGCATTAGCGCACCCGTCGAGCCGGTTAAAGTTTTACAACGCCGATTAGCGAACGTGCTTTACGCATGTCGGGAAGAGATAGAGGCTAAAAATAATCGACGCGTTTTATCGCACGGATTTCGAAGGCGGTATTCGATCATTACAAATGCACGCCAACATAGAAAGCGCCGATATGTACTGAACTTAGAGCCTGTCCGGAGAAAACTTGAATCTCTTGAATCGTTTACGATTCAAGGGAGGCGGTCCGATTCTTTTGGAGATCGCCGATGTGGACGAAGGAAAATCGCGGGCGCTATGACCGAAGCAAACTTCGCTCTCCCAGCGACGTGACGAACGAGGAATGGGCG
>CANJRA010000042.1 GCA_947476625.1 Fidelibacterota bacterium | reverse complement strand
GGGCAGATCACGATGCGCAAAGTCGATGGCTGGAAGACCCTCGCCGACAAGCCATCGGATCAACCCATTGACCTCGCCGCATGATCGGATAACTTCATGAAGCTGGAGATCGCGTTAGCCTATTCCAACCACCTTCGCGACGGCACCTAAGAAAAGCACTGAGGCATTTGATACATCGCTACCCCTCCAGTTTTCGGATCCTAAGGATAAACAATTTCGCGTTGTGTTGCCTCTAATACTAGCGACTGAACTAAATGAACGCTTTGGGGTCGGAAGTTCTCACATCGCATCTGCTCCAAAGATTTTGCCCGCAGAATGGAAAAATGAGACACACGCCGAAGCCGTTATCAAACTAGAAGGAGGAAATGCAACCCAAGAAAGTTATGCCAAGAATGCTGGTGGGCGTCCTCCTCTGCATGATTGGGATTCATTTTGGATTGAGGTGGCTCTTTATGCAGCCGAAAATGATTTAGAAGACCAGCATTGGCGAGACCTGCAAAAGCACATGGAAGATTGGACTTCCGACCAAGGAAAAAAGCCGCCTGATCCGGCGACAATTCGCAAAAAATTACAGCGGCTCAAAGTAGCGAAGCAATCGCAGGCGAAACCTCAAAAGCAGGTTTAACCCCTAGTTACACGCGGTTTGGCGCGCGCGAAACCGGTTACGCGCACAAAATCGGTTAAGCGTGATGTAGATGATCCGGCACCTTTTTCGACGAGGTGCTGAAATGAATACGCGCAAAAACACATCGAGTTCCCGTCCGTCATATATCCCCGATGACCCGCTTCTTACCGCTCGCGAGGGAGCCGTTGAGCGTGGGCAAGGCCTCTCGACTTTCTGGAGAGACGTGAAGAACGGTCGTGTTCCGCTCCCAATTTATATTGGCCGAAAATCGCCGCGTTGGCGGCGGTCGGAAATTCTCGCTTCTATTGAGGTTTGTAAAGAAATTTCTTTTATTCAGCAAGGCAATCGATTGATTGCGGCTGTGCATCCTGTGAAAAAGCAGAAGTAAGGGGCGTCGCTTTTTGATTAATCGGCTTCACGCCGGTGTCTCCCAACCTCCCCGAGTTACGGCACGCCCTGATTGACGATGCCGTCAATTTGGTAAGCCATATTCTTGGCAGCGACCCCACGAGCGAGTCGCGTCACGAGGCGCGGTGGGGAAGCAAGGGCTCGTTTTCTCTGGATACGGACCGAGGCCTCTGGTTCGACCATGAGGCTGGCGAAGGCGGTGATCTTTTCGACTTGATAATGCGACGCGTCAATGGCGCTCATTTTCCGGATGCCATTACATGGGCGCAGCAATGGCTTGGTTGGCACATTAATGAAGCGCCTGAAACACCTCAAGCCAAGCCGCGCGCCAAGGTCGAGAAGAAAGACGAGCCCAAAGACAAGTCCGGCTACGCGCGACGCGTCTGGGCACGTACAACAACCATAGTTGGTACTGTTGCCGACAAGTATCTGCGCGAGACGCGCAAGATTGCGCCCGTGGACGCTTGGCCCGCGAGTGTGCGTTACGATCCGCGCGAGAGGGCGGTTGCACTAGCTGCGACGACTGATGATGGCACGCTCACGGGTGTGCAGATCATCAGGCTTACGAGCGAAGCTCGCAAGATTGATGTCGGAATTGCGAAGCAGTCATACGGCAGCCTAGCCGATGCAGTAGTTCGTTTCCCAGCAACGGGCGATAGCACACACTTGTGTTTGTGCGAAGGCCCTGAAACCGCACTCAGCGTCTGGGCCGCACCTGGTTATGAAACGTGGGCAGCCCTCGGTTCGGTCACCAAGTGTAACCCAACGATAGGCCGCAAAATCATTGTCTGCCTCGATGACGACGACCGCAACAGTCCCGCCCGTAAGAAGTTGAAGTCCGCTCTCCTTGCATGGCGCAACGCCGGTCTCGATGTCGTGACGGCAACGCCTTGGGATGTATGCAGGGAGGACAGGTCAGACTTCAACGATGTTATGCAGCAACATGGCGCCGCTGGCGTTAAAGCGCGTATCGATCTTGTCGCCGATCCACCGTGGCTTGTAAGGTCTTGGGAAGAGGTCGAGAGAACACATGACCGTCGAGTCGTATTGGCGGGGCCGCGAGATTCTATTGATAGCGCACGCGAACAGATCAGCAGAGCGACAGCGACGTTTTTTGAGATGCCAAGGCACCCGCATGCCGAGCACGGTGTTCGCAGCACAGTCGGGACGGGTAAATCCGAAGCCTATCTCAAGCACACTATTGAATTCGTGAAACGTCGCCGTGATAGCTTAAAGGGAGGCGGCCTTGTGATAATTGCGGTTGCAACGCATACGCTCGCAGAAAATTTGCAGACACGTATTAACGCGATGACGAACGAGTTGATGATCGAAATCTGGCGGGGTCGCGGTGCAAAAAGGCCCGGCGGAAGCGACGATGACAGGATGTGTGAAAATCTCGTCGAAGTGCGTGAAGGACAGGAAGTATTGGCGAACGTACGCATGGAAGTTTGCGAAGCCTGCTCGCACGAGCCGGCGTGCGCCTACCTCGCGCAAGACGAACTCGAAGTCGATATCCTGATTGTTCCACATCAACTTCTGTTCATCGAACATAAACTTCGACTCTTCAAAAAGTACCGTCACATCGCCGCGGTTATCGTCGATGAGAGCATCGTGGACGCAGGTATTCACGATAGCATTACCATTCCGCTCGACGCGCTCGACGAAGGACAAATGCCTTCCGGCAGTGGTGTCGCAGGTATGCGCCTCGCCGATATTCGCGGCAGGTTTCAACGCATGGCAAAGGCGGCACCAGATGGCCCGGTCGGTCGGCTCGCTCTCGATTCTGCTGGTCTCAACCGGGAGTCTGGCGAGTTTGGCGCAGAACAGGAAATGAACCGCAAAATTGAAAAGGTTCCATTTTCCAAACGTCATGCCAACAAGTCGATCCCGGGGATGATTTTGCTTTGGAAGGCTGTGGCCGATCAGGCCGAATATTCTGGCCGGATGTCGCTGGGGCGTTTGCCAGATAAGACGCGCGTCATTCGTCTCACTGGCCGCAAGGAGATCGCCGATCACTTCAAGGTGCCGACACTGCACATGGACGCGATGCTGGACGAGAAGTTGCTGCGGCATCATTTCTCTAAACTAAAGGTTACCGCCTCAATCGACGTCGATTCGCCGCACATGCGCGTCTATCAAGTTGCGGAGCGGAGTTTTTCAAAATCGTTTATGGCTCCGTCCACGAAGCTGCCCAAGACGCCAGAGGAGCACAAGGACGCCGCACGCCGTGCGTGGAACCGGCGCAAGGTGCGCGCCTTCATCCTCAAGATGGAACGACTGTTCGGCGGCATGGTTTTGGTTATTGGAAACAAAGCGACAGTCATGGCGCTCGGCTTGCCCAGCCATATTGAGACGGCTTGGTTTAATAATTTGGCCGGACGCGATGAATGGAAGCGCGCCCGCGTTGTTATCGTGATTGGGCGTCCCCAGCCACCTCCGGCGGCCGTAGAGCAGCAGGCTGGTGCGTTGACAGGGCATGCGCCTAAATCGCTGGGTGAGGGCTGGTACCAGCGTGCCGATGGTTTCAGGCTCGTGCGCGAAGGCGACGGGGTGCGGCAGATTGCAGGTGAGACCGACCGTCATCCCGACCCGATGGTTGAACGCCTTCGCTGGCAGTCGTGTGAAGCCGAAATCCTTCAGGCGATCGGGCGCGGGCGGGGTGTCAATCGGAAGGCTAAAGATCCGCTCACGGTTTTCGTGTTATCGGACGTCGTTCTGCCGATCCCGATAGACGGCTTCCTGCCCGAGGAGATCGTCCTAAAGCCGACTTCGGTTGAACTCCAGCTTGCCGAGGCGGGCGTTGCCTTTGATGATGCCAGCGCCGCCGTCATAGCCTATCCTCGCCTCTGGAAATCCGCTGCTGCCGCCCAGCGGGACATGCATCGAGAGAAAAGCTCGCAGACATTTTCGTATGAGAAGATAATTATACGAGAATGTCTGCCACCTTCGAGAATTGTTCACGTTTCGTATCAAAGGGCTGGAAATGGGCAGCGGAAGGCCCACGCTCTGGTCGATGTCGGCGTCGTAAAGGATCCGCGAGCCGAGATTGAACGACTGCTTGGGCCATTGGCAAATTTTGAAATCGTCGAGACTTGATCGGAGAATATGACTTGTGCCTGCGCCCCCTCAGGACGCACACACCCTTTTGTCAAAGCATCTGGGGTCCTGCCTCCTACCCCGCGCGGCAGCGGGGCTCCGCAAACCTGTGTGAGGTATCTATATACCGTATTTTTCTAAGGGCATTTTCACATATATTTTATGTTAATTAGACAGCGCGGCCCGCATACCCTCACATGCGTTGAACTCGAAACCGCCAAACTCAACGGCGTGGATCCGCAGGCTTGGCTCCCCGACATCATTGGCCGCATCTCTGACCACAAGATTTCAAGGCGGAGTCGCGTAAATCGCACAAACCGTGCGAAAACGTCAGACTTGGCATTTTCACACGATCGAGCCTCTTGCAAAACTCTTCGGGGGATTCGCCAGCTTGGGGCTGATTTTGCCGGATAGCGCTGTTTCCGGGCGTTCGCCATACCGTTCTGGCCTTGCATGGCCCATTTTCCGTGATTGCGGACGCGCGGCATCCGCCGCTTGCGCG
>CANJRA010000041.1 GCA_947476625.1 Fidelibacterota bacterium | reverse complement strand
ATGCCTCAGTCCGCCTCGATATCCGCCGCATCGGCCAGATCAAGGACAAGGAAGAGGTCGTCGGCAACCAGACCCGCGTTAAGGTCGTGAAGAACAAGGTTGCGCCGCCGTTCAAGGTCATCGAGTTCGACATCATGTATGGCGAAGGTGTGTCCAAGACCGGTGAGCTGCTCGATCTCGGCGTCAAAGCCGGCATCGTCGAGAAGTCGGGATCCTGGTTCTCCTATAATTCCGAGCGTATCGGCCAAGGCCGCGAGAACGCGAAGAACTTCCTGCGCGATAACCCGCAGACCGCGAATCAGATCGAAAACCAAATCCGCGTCAACGCCGGCCTCTTGGCCAATGCCATGACCGTCTCGCCCGGCGAAGACGACGACGAAGCCACCGAATAGGCCGTTTCAAAGCTGAAAAGATAAGCACCGCCGTTTTCCCCTGTTCCCCGAGCGGCCTATTGGGCGAGGTTGTGTGTAGACAGCCTCGACCCAAGCTTTTTTGGGCCCCATATAAAGGGCCCCGTATTAAGGGTCGTTCCCCCCACGTTGGCCCCAGGCCTGTGCCGTCCGCTTTCCTGGACTCGCGCCGGTCCCGCGAGGTAAAAAGCCTGCCCGGCGGGGGACTTAGTATACCCTGGGCCATACGGCTCCTTGGCCATCCCTTTAAGATGATATGTGACCTATGGCGACGACAACGAAAGATATCCGTGACGCGTTTCTTGGCTACTTCGCCAAAAACGGCCATGAGGTCGTTTCCTCCAGTCCCTTGGTGCCGCGCAACGATCCGACGTTGATGTTCACCAATGCCGGCATGGTCCAGTTCAAGAACGTCTTCACCGGTAACGAGAGCCGCCCCTATAAGCGCGCGGCCAGTTCGCAGAAGTGCGTGCGCGCCGGCGGCAAGCATAACGACCTGGACAATGTGGGTTATACCGCCCGCCACCACACCTTCTTCGAGATGCTGGGCAACTTCTCGTTCGGTGACTACTTCAAGGAAGAGGCCATTACGTTCGGCTGGGATTTGGTGACGCGCGAATACGGTCTCAACAAAGATAAACTGACGGTCACGGTCCATTCTTCCGATGAAGAGGCCGCCGCCTTGTGGGCCAAGATCTCGGGCTTGCCGCAAAGCCGGATCACTCGCATCCCCACGTCTGACAACTTCTGGTCCATGGGCGATACCGGGCCGTGCGGTCCGTGCACGGAAATCTTCTACGACCACGGCGACCATATTCCTGGCGGACCGCCGGGATCTCCGGACGCCGATGGCGACCGCTTCATCGAAATCTGGAACCTCGTGTTCATGCAGTTCGAGCAATTGGGCCCGGACGAACGCGTTAATTTGCCCAAACCCTCGGTCGATACCGGCATGGGGCTTGAGCGCATCGCGGCCGTCATGCAGGGCGTTCACGACAACTACAGTATCGACCTGTTCAAGGCGCTGATCGAATCTATTGCGTCAGCCGCCAAGACAGATCCCAACGGCGCTCACAAAGCCTCGCACCGGGTTATTGCCGACCATTTGCGTGCCGCCGGGTTCTTGATCGCCGACGGCGTCCTGCCGTCCAACGAAGGCCGCGGCTACGTGCTGCGCCGTATCATGCGCCGTGCGATGCGCCATGCGCACATGATGGGCTGCAAAGATCCGCTGATGTATCGTCTTGTTCCGTCGCTGCTTGGCCAGATGGGCATGCAGTATCCGGAACTGGAGCGCGCGCAGGCGTTGATCACCGAGACCCTGCTGCTGGAAGAAACCCGTTTCAAATCGATGCTGGAACGCGGGCTCAAGTTGCTCGACGAAGAAACCGGCACGCTCGGCGGCGGCGACCGCATGTCCGGGGAAGTTGCGTTCAAGCTTTACGATACCTACGGCTTCCCGCTTGATCTCACCCAGGATGCTTTGCGTGCGCGCAACATCACCGTGGACCTGGACGGCTTTAACGCCGCCATGGAACGCCAGCGCGCCGAAGCCCGCAAAGCCTGGTCCGGCTCCGGCGACGCGGCGACAGAAAAGGTTTGGTTTGAAGTGCGCGAACAGGTCGGCGCATCGGACTTTTTGGGCTATGCCACGGAAACCGCCGAAGGCCGCATCACTGCGCTCGTGGTCGACGGCGTGCCCGTGCAAGAAGCCAAGCAAGGCCAGAAGATCGCGCTGATCGCTAATCAGACGCCGTTTTACGCGGAATCAGGCGGTCAGGTGGGCGATACCGGCACCATCGTCATCGGCGGGGGCAAAACCGAGATCGAGGTTATTGAAACGCAGAAGAAAGTCGACGATATGCATGTGCATATCGGCACCATTACCAAAGGCAGCGTGAAGGTCGGCGACGAAGCCGAGTTTCTGGTTGCGGGTACGCGCCGGTCCGCCGTGTGCGGGCATCATTCGGCGACGCACTTGCTGCACGCGGCGCTGCGCCGTGTGCTCGGCGGTCACGTGTCTCAAAAAGGCTCGTTGGTTGCGTCGGAACGTCTGCGCTTCGATATCAGCCACAACAAGCCTCTCTCGCCCGAGGAAGTACGTGCGGTAGAAGATCAGGTGAATGCGGAAGTGCGTGCCAACGAAGCCGTCACCACACGTCTGATGGACCCTGAGTCCGCGGTAAAAGCCGGCGCGATGGCGCTGTTCGGCGAAAAGTACGGCGACGAGGTGCGCGTCGTTGCTATGGGCACGAATGCGGATGGCGGTCCTAATTTCTCTGTCGAGTTATGCGGCGGCACGCATGTGCGCCGTACCGGCGACATCGGCCTTTTCAAGATCGTTGGCGAGTCTGCCGTAGCCGCAGGCGTACGCCGCATCGAAGCCGTCACGGGCGCTGCCGCTGAAGCTTACGTCGTCGAAGAAGAGCGTATGCTGAAAGATGCCGCCGGTGCGTTGCGCGTGCCGCCGAGCGAATTGCCGGCCCGTATTTCCGGCTTGATCGAAGATCGTCGCAAGCTTGAACGCGAGGTCGCAGAACTGCGCAAAAAGCTGGCAACAGGCGGCGGTGGGTCAAATGCCGCTGCGCAGGAAACCAAGACCATCGCCGGTGTTATTTTCTTGGGTCGCATCCTTGCTGACGTGCCGGGCAAAGACCTTAAGAGCATTGCCGATGAAATGAAGAAGCAGCTCGGCTCGGGTGTTGTGGCCTTGATCAGCACCGCCGAAGGCAAAGCCAGTGTCGTGATCGGGGTCACCGACGATTTGACCGCCAAAGTGAGCGCTGTCGACCTGGTGAAAGCCGGGGCCGCGGCCGTCGGCGGGAAGGGTGGCGGCGGGCGTCCGGACATGGCGCAAGCCGGCGGTCCAGACGGCGGCAAAGCTGCCGATGCTTTGGCTGCGATTGCAGCCGAACTGGCCAAAGTTCCGGCCTAGAAAAACATATTTTTCAATGCACTAGCGGCGCAGTCGTTGCGCCTCAAATATTCTGTGTGCACTGCACCATTTTTCCTTGACGGGTGAGCCTCACGCCCCTATCTTGTGTGCAATGCAGCATTGCTTTCCACGCAGCATAAAGTTTTGAAATTCAAATCGGCAGCCTGGGTTGTTTTACGGCCGCTTCTTTCAAACGAGACACCGTAAACACCACAGAACAAGGATTAGCTCATATGACCACATATTCCGATTTCTCCACGTTTGGCCAAGACACCCTCGACACCATCGTAAAGACCAACACGGCCGCCGCCAAAGGCTTCGAAACCATGACGAAGTACTTTGTCGATCTCGCCGGCAAGTCGTTCGAAGATGCTGTCGCTGCCAGCAAGAAGCTTTCCGCCGCCAAGACCGTTGTCGAATTCGTTCAGATCCAGACCAAGCTCGCGCAAGAGTCGGTCGAAGTTGCCCTCGAAGAAGGCAAGAAGGTCTCCGAACTCACAACTTCGATTGTGAAAGATGTCACGGCGCCGATGTCTGATCGCTTCAAGGTTGGAGCGGCTGTCGTTGCGAAAACCGCGAAAAAGGCTGCCTAAATTCCCTCCCCCTTCTAGATTTTAGGCAGACTTCAGAAAAGCCCGAGTGGTCCTCCCCCATTCGGGCTTTTCGCCGCCCCGTTTATATTAAGTCTGCCTTTTCTAACCTCGATTTGCGCCTCCGTGGTCTTTAGGATCGGTCATCCATTTCCTGTCCGGGGCCACGGATGCGTTTCGCGAGCACAGCCAGCTACATTGCGACTGAAGACCTGAAGGTTGCCGTCAACGCTGCGGTGACCTTGGAGAGGCCCTTGCTGGTCAAGGGCGAGCCCGGCACCGGCAAGACTGTGCTTGCCCACGAGATCGCCGGCGCTTTGGGTCTGCCGCTGATGACGTGGCATATCAAATCCACCACCAAGGCCCAGCATGGGCTTTACGAATAAAATGCGGTGTCGCGCTTGTGCGATTCCCAGTTCGGTGATGCCAAGGTCAAGGACATCGCCAACTACATTAAACCGGGCCGCCTCTGGGAGGCGTTTGAAGCCAAGAACGGCCGCACGGTTTTGCTGATCGACGAAATCGACAAGGCCGATATCGAATTCCCCAACGATCTGTTGCTCGAACTCGATCGCATGGAGTTCCTGGTCTACGAAACCGGTCAGGTCGTAAAGGCCAAGACCCGACCGATCGTTATCATCACGTCGAACAACGAGAAGGAACTTCCGGATGCTTTCCTGCGCCGTTGTTTCTTCCATTACATTCGTTTTCCCGATCGCCCGACGATGGAGCAGATCGTCGATGTCCATTTTCCGGACGTGAAGAAACTGATGGTGCGCGAAGCGCTGAATGTGTTCTTCGACATCCGCGACGTGCCTGGCTTAAAAAAGCGTCCTTCGACCTCGGAACTTCTGGATTGGATCAAGCTTCTGGTGGCCGACGACATTCCGCTGGAAGCTTTGCGGGCCAAGGATGTCAAGACCGTGTTGCTGCCGCTGCACGGCGCGTTGCTGAAGAACGAGCAGGATGTGCATATGCTTGAGCGTCTAGCATTTCTTGCAAAGCGGGAAGGCCGCTAGGGAGCGCGATGTTCCATAACCTCCTTGATGGTTTGCGCAAGGCCGGGTTGCCGGTATCTGAACTGGCTCGGTTTGTTTGAACAGCATCGCGCTTGAGATAAGTGGTTTCCTGCCGGGTTTTCTTGGTTGGTACGATACGCATTTGGGGTGCAACGCAGGGCGGGCGTAGCCCGACCGGAGTTGCGTCCCGAATGCGTGGCGAAGTT
>CANJRA010000040.1 GCA_947476625.1 Fidelibacterota bacterium | reverse complement strand
GCAAGCGGCGCTCCCGTAACGCCCCCGACGACGCCAGCCAAACCTGATCGCGAAACGCAGGAAGGCCCCCCGCGGGGGGCCTTCCTGCTCGCCTCACTGATGCATTTTTACTCCGGCGCACCGATGCATTTTGTCTCCGGCGTTGACACGCAGCCGCACTCAAGCGTCGCACCATGGCGCGCGCCATCGTCCTCACACTTGCACGGGCTTTTCCGGAATCGCGCGGTGAATCTTATACATAAAGAAAAGCGTGATGAGCGACGCGCCAACCACGACGTAACCCAGGCGCGGGAAATGCTCCAGTCGGCCGTCGGCCCCTTCCGCGACCAGACTTCCTGCGATCACCGCGGCGACCCCGCCCGATACCTGCTGCAAGGATGCAGAAACGGCGTTGAACGCGCCGCGTTTGCTTGGCTCCGGGATCGCGGTCATGAGCGCTTGTGCCGGGATCATGCGCGAGAAAATACCGACGAACAGCACGACGTTGATAACGACGACTTCAAACAGCGGCGTCGGCCCGAGGTTGGTATAAAACAGCACCGTGGCAATCGAGACAACGATGCCTGCCAAGAACACATTGAATTTTCCGAAACGGTCGGATGCACGGCCGACGAGCGGTCCGATCAAAATCGTGAAGAGGCCCGTGACGAGGTAAATCGTCGGCAGATGCTCAAGGTCGATCTTGAGATTGTTGACGGTGAAGGCGCTACCAAAAGGCATTAACATGTAGCCGCCCGTCGCAAGCAGCGCTACCGTGCAAAATGCCAGCAAGTGCCGTGGCTCGGTGACCGTGGCGCGCAGGTGCGCAAAAGGTCCGCGCTCCTGCTTTTGGCCCAGGTGCATGTCGACCGGGCGCATGTAAAACGCGATCAGAATGCCTACGGCCGCGCTGACGACAACGATCAGCACGAACGGCGCATGCCAATCCCATAAGGTTGAAAGATACAGCGCCAACGGCAGACCCAGGATCTGGCTGGCGGCAAAGGCGGTTTGGATCACACCCATCACACGCCCGCGCATCTCGAGCGCAAAAAGATCGGTGGTGACGGCAAGGACGATCGACCCGATCACACCGCCGAAGATGCCGGTGACGATGCGCGCGAACAGCAACATCTCGAAATTTTGCGCCAATCCGCACAGCGCGGTGCCGAGGACGAAGCCCACATAGAAAAACAGCAGCAGGCGCTTGCGGTCGAAACGGTCGGCATACCCTGCGGCCAGAATACCGGACGCGCCTGCGCTGAAGGCATAGGCCGAGACCACCATGCCAAATTGCTGCGGGCCGATCTTCAGCGCGGGCATGACAAGAGCCCCCAGCGGCGACAGCACCATGAAGTCGAGGATGATGGTAAACTGCAGGAACGCCAGAATGGCCACGACGAGCTTCTGGTAGCCGGTGAAAGGGATCTTTCCCGGTTTAACGTCGCTGTGTTGGTTCATGGTGTACTGATTCCGTTGAAGGCGCTCTTCCGGCGCAAAATCACAAGGCCCAGAAAGCTCACCAGCGCGGCGGCGCTGAGATAAAGCCCGACGTCCGTCAGTCCGCCGCGCTCGGCCAAAGCCTGGGCGGCAAGCGGCGTCACGGCGCCGCCGAGAATACCGGCCGTGTTGAAGGCGACCGAGGCCCCCGTGTAGCGCACGCGCGCGGGGAACAAGTCCGACAGCAACGCGCCGAGCGGCCCGTAAACAATGCCCATCAAAAAAAGCGCCATGGAAAGAAACAGCCAGGTCGTGAATAAAGAGTCGCCCCTCATCATCGGCCCCATCAGGAATCCGACCGCGACTGTGCCCAGACACCCCGCGAGAATGACGCGCCCCGCGCTGAAACGATCCGACAACACGCCCGAGGTATATATGCCGATGGCCAGGAAGAGGATCGCGCCCAGTTGCACCGTCAGAAACGGCGTACGCGCGATGCCCAGTGTGGTGGTGGCGTAGCCGAGCGCGAAGGCCGTGGCGATATAGAAGATGGCAAAGCTGATGACGCCGGTGAAAACGCCGCCGATGGTAACGCCGGCATGTTCGCGAAACAGCTCGCCCAACGGCACACGCGGCGGCGGCGCTTTTGCGATGGCGGCGGCGAAGTCGGGCGTTTCATGAATCTGCAACCGCACCCATAGCCCGACGGCGACCAGCGCCGCGCTGGCAAGAAACGGCAGCCGCCAGCCCCACGCGAGAAATTGTTCAGGTGTGAGAAAGAGTCCGATCAAGAGGAACGCGCCGTTCGCCAGAATGAACCCGAGCGGCGCGCCGAATTGCGGCGTCATGCCGAAGCGCGCGCGGTAGCCGGGCGGCGCGTTTTCGACCGCCAGCAGCACAGCACCGCCCCACTCGCCGCCCAGACCAATGCCTTGACCGATGCGCAACAAACACAATGCCAGGGGGGCTAACCACCCCACCGTTTCGTAGGTCGGCAAAAAGGCGATGGCCAGCGTCGACAAACCCATAATGAGCAGCGATGCAACGAGCGTGGATTTTCGTCCGATACGATCCCCAAAGTGACCGAAAATCACCGACCCCATCGGCCGCGCAACGAACGCGAGCCCGAAACTGGCATAGGCCGAGAGCAACTGGGCCGAGGGCGACGACGCGGGAAAAAACAACGGCCCGAACACCAGCGAGGCCGCCGTGGCATAAATATAGAAGTCATAGAACTCAATCGTGGTTCCCGCGAGACTCGCGGTCAGTACACGCCGCGTCGTCGCGCGCGCGCCATTCGTTTTGATTTGTCCTGACATCGCCCCACTCATTGATCACGCAGCCGTGCCGCGGCGCATATTAGTCTTGCTCCGCCAGTATCTGCCAGTAGTTCTGTTTCGCCTGCCCCCGTATCGACACTAGCGCCCCGTTGCACTCACACCGCGCGCTCCAGCGTGAGCAGCGTAATCTCCGGCCGATTTGCGGTGCGCAGAGGCGGTCCCCAGTAGCCGGTGCCGCGATTGACATAAACCCAAATGTCATCGTGCCGGTTCAGACCTGCGGTGTAGCGCTGGAAGAGGCCAATAAACAGCGTAAACGGGAAGTACTGGCCGGCATGGGTGTGGCCCGAAAGCTGCAGGTGGAAGCCCGCAGCGGACGCATCCGCATAACTACTCGGCTGATGCGCGAGCAAGATCTTGGTGAGCCCCTCGGGCGCGCCATCTAGCGCGCGTTGCGGACTCGATGCATGCGCGCCGCCCTGCCCGCGGGTGGAATAATCGGTCACGCCTGCCAGCAGAATCGCTTCGTCATCGCGGCGGATCACTTCATGCTCGTTGAGCAGCACCCGCGCGCCGAGCGTGCGGAAATGGTTGATCCATCCTTCTGGATCAACAAAGTATTCGTGGTTGCCGGTGATGAAATACATGCCATGCGGCGCTTGCAGCTGACCGATGGGGGCTACATGTTCCGCAAGTTCTTCTACGCCGCCGTCGGTGAAATCGCCGGTCAGCGCGATCATGTCGGCTTTGAGTCCCTTGACCGTATCGACCACCTGCTGCACGAAGCCGCGCCGGATCGTCGGGCCGACATGAAGATCTGAAATTTGCGCGATTGTGAATCCTTCAAACCGCGGCGGCAGGTTCGCCAACGGAATGCGCACGCGCTTCACCGACATCGCGATGCGCGCCTGCGCAATACCCAGCACGGTTGCGCCCACGGTCACAGCGATCATCGCCAACAACGCGCGGCGACCGAAATTGACCGCGTCCACAGGCGGTGCAACGGTTTTCCAGATCCAGCTTATCAAATCCGCCGCAATCGCGGTCATGATGAGAATAGAGGCCGCACCAAACGCAATATAGGAAACCCAATCCGCTACTTCCGCCAGCGGCCCCAGCACCGGCTTGTTGCGCCAGCTCTGAAACACCAGCCGGTCGCCGAGCGGCCCGACAAGTTGCAGCACAAACACCAGCAGGACGATGCTGTAGGACAGCACCGGATGCTGCGAAGCCAAAGGCCAGCGGTCGATCACACGCCAACCGGCGTACAGATTGACGAGCGCCAGAAAACTCAAAAAGATCACGATGAATATCGGCACCTGTCGCCCCCTCATGACTGCTACCGTTCGCGGCGCAGATTAGCGCCCCGCCGCCGCGTGTACATGCTTTGATTATGACCCCGGATGCGGAATTGATCCGGCCCTTCACCTGCCCTTAAGAAAACGGCGGCCTCTGAGAGCCGCCGTTTCCATGGGTGGTGGCGAAAGCGAGAAGCGTTTTATACCAAATCGCGCACCGCATCTTTAAAGGGCATCGACCGCATCCGCCGCCCCGTCAGCGTAAACACGGCGTTGGCAACCGCCGGTGCAATCGGCGGCAGAGCCGGCTCGCCCAGACCGGTCGGGGCGAATTCCGACTCAATAAAGTGCACATCGACCTCTGTCGGCGCATCGGGCATGCGCAGGATTTCGTACTGATCGAAGTTGCCCTGCTGGATGCGCCCGTTCTCGATATTCAAAGCTTGGTTCATCGCACTCAGTCCGTCGATGACCGAGCCTTGCACTTGGTTTTCCGCGCCGCTGAGGTTGATGATCGGGCCGACGTCGGCCGCCACCGTCACCTTATGCACGCGGATCTTATTGCCCTTTTCCATGCTCACTTCGGCCACTTCGGCAATGTGCGCCATATGGCTGAAGTAGAACGCTAGGCCCAAGGCGCGTCCGGGCGGAAGTTGAAGTCCCCAACCGGCTTTCTCGGCCGCGAGCTTGATGACGTCCGCCGCACGGCGCGTATGAATCGCGCCGGGGCTGCCCTCCTTGATCCAGCGCGGCGCACCCAGAATTTCCAACAGGAACTCCACGTGATCGCGTTTACCGGCCACGGCCAGTTCATGCATGAAGCCCTGCACCGCGAACGCAAACACGTTCGATCCCGGCGCGCGCCACGCGCCGCAGGTTGTCGCCAGCGGCAACAACGTCTGCGTAATCTCGGCATGTGCGAGCAGCGGCGCTGGGAATTCAGAGGCATTCATATCGCCGCCGACGACCGGCGTTTTGTCGGTGCGCGGACCGAAGGCAACGCCGTAATCACCGGCGATATTGAAGCTGATGAAATGATTGCGGAAGGCCACCAGCTTGCCTTTATCGTCCAGACCGCCCTCAAGCGCATGGAAGCCGCCGGCGCGGTAGTGGTCGTTGCGCATATCGTCTTCGCGCGTCCAGGTCAGCTTGACCGGCGCATTGGTCCGCCATGCGATGACTGCGGCTTCAACCGCATAGTCATTGAAGCCCCGGCGTCCGAAGCCGCCGCCGCCTCTGATCTGATGCACGGTGATATCTTCTTCGGGGATGCCCAGAAGCTTTGAGACAAAGCCGTAAAGCGACAGATGCTCGAAGGGACCTTTGATCGGCCCGCCCATCTGCGTCGGCGCCCACATCTCCAGCTTATTGCCGGTACGCACGACCGTGCAGTTTTGCGGTTCGAGGTTGGCGTGCGAGAGGAAAGGGTAGCTGTAAAACGCTTTTACCTTTGTCGCCGCGCCTGCGAAGGCGGCGTCGATGCCTTCGCTTGTGACCACAACCTTTTCGCCCTTTGGATTTTTCGACAGTTCGCGGGCCTTGGCCGACAGCGCTTCCCAGTCGTCCTGCGAGGCTTTGCTTTCGTCCCATTTAACCTGCAGAGCAGCTTTGGCGCGGAAAGCGTTCCATGTGGAATCCGCGACAATCGCGATACCGGGCCGTAAGAGAGACGGCTGTCCCTCGACCACAAACACGTCCTTCACGCCAGGCATTGCCCTAATCTCGTCCAGGTTGGCGCTGACGACGCGCCCGCCGACAGCGGGGCATTTTTCGTAAGCTGCGTACAGCATGCCGGGCAATTGCGTATCAATGCCGAACAACGGCTTACCCGTGACGATGGCGTCGTTGTCTACACCGCCGATGCGCTTGCCCAGCAAGCGGAATTCGCTGCGCTCTTTCAGCTTCAGCATTTTTACATCGGGCACGGGCAGACGCGCGGCCTGCGTAGCCAACGCGCCGTAGGTGGCGCTGCGTTGACTGGCGTCATGGAACACGGTGCTGTCGCGTGTCGTGCACGCAGCTGCGGGCACCCCCCCCCACTGGCGCGCAGCTGCCTCGACCAGCATCGCGCGCGCCGTAGCGCCTGCCTGCCGATGCGACGTCCAGTTTTGCGGCGTTCCCGACGATCCGGCGGCCCATTGCATCCCGTAAAGCGCGGGATTAAGCGGCGCCATTTCCACATCCACGTCGCTCCACGCCGCGTCGAGTTCCTCGGCGATGATCATCGGCAGCGACGTTTTTGAGCCCTGACCCACTTCCGGGTTCTTGGCCAAAATCGTGATGCGGCCGTTGGGCTTGATGGTGATGTAAGCGTTGGGCTCAAAATCACCGCGCGCGGCCATGGCCGACGAGGGCGCGCCGATCGTAAAGCCCAGCATCAAACCACCGGCTGCTCCGGCGCTGAGATTCAAGACTGAACGGCGGCTCAGCCGCTTTTCCGTCAAAACCGTGCTTAGATTTTTCATGTCGTTCATGCCTTGCCTCCATTGATTTCAGCAGCGGCCTGATGAATGGCGCGGCGGATACGAAGGTAAGTGCCGCAGCGGCACAAGTTGCCCGCCATCGCTTCGTCGATGTCGGTGTCCGTCGGCTTCGCG
>CANJRA010000039.1 GCA_947476625.1 Fidelibacterota bacterium | reverse complement strand
GCGACAGCTACAGGCTCAAACAGAGCAAGCGGCGCTCTCGCAACACCCCCGACGACGCCAGCCAAACCTGATCGCGAAACGCAGGAAGGCCCCCCGCGGGGGCCTTCCTGCTAGTCTCACTGATGTATATTTACTCCGGCGCACTGATGCATTTTTACTCCGGCGTGCCGATGCATTTTGTCTCCGGCGTTGACAGGTTCCCTCCCAGGAAAAGAATTCACAGTCTTATATTTGAACGTACGCATCCCACGACGCTAGTGAGCGGCGCGCGGCACTTTGTAACTGGGAGCATTCTATTTATTTGGAATCGGCGGGTTGTAGAGGACGGCCTTGTTGTCTTCCAGGAACTTCGCCGCCCCCGTGAGGTCGGATTTGAAGCCTTCCGCATCGTCGTCGCAGGCCCAGCTCGACGCCACCTTCGGATTGCCGCTGCCTTTGTAGGATGAGACTTTGGGATAGAGGCAGAGCGGGCGCTGGAAGGCGACGCCGTTCTTGGGGTCCTCGTCCTTAAACTTGGTGGCGATCAGCTGCTCGGGCGCGATGTCTTCTTCCACCCACTTGTCCAGGGCGGCGACGATGTCGTGTTCGGGCGTGCGGAACACCTTATCCGCGGCCGTGAGACCAAACGAGCCGTTGCCGAAGGAGTTAGCGCCTTCGCCGCCGCTGCAATGCGCCATGCCCGGCACGAGGAACATACGGTAGAACGCCTGCACCTGTTTGAGGGCGGCGGCCGGATCCGCGCCCTTGTGCATCTCGAGCGCGACACTGTTGTAGTAGTTGATGGAGCTGTAGGCGCTGACGGCGGTGTCGTCCCAGCCGATGTACTGGATCATCTTGCCGCCGCGCGCCTTGAAGGGCGAGAGATCGGGGTTGGTGGAATTGAGGACCTTCGCGTGAATGGCGTCAGCCTTGGCGACGTCGGTGTCGAAATCGATGCTGTGGATGTCGAAGTCCTTGGCCTGGCCGCGCACCATGTATTGGTAGTAGTTGCCGCCGAAGGCGTACTGCGCGCCTTTGCGCGGTTCCTCACCGACAATCCACGACTGCCAATTCCCGGCGAAGGATTCGCCGCCGGGCGGATAACCGGGGAACAGCTGCGCGCCAGTCTTGGGGTGGCTCAACCCGCCGTAGATCGCCTTGGCGGCGGCGACTTGCGAGGGATTGAGACACGCAGCGGAGACCTGGCCCGGCTTGCACTGCACTGACACAGGATCGAACTTGCAGTCGCGCGGATCGTTGAGGAACGGATCGTTTGCGAGGCCGCCGTCCTTGCCGCCGCACTGCGCGCGGGCGGCGGTGCTAATGACATAGACGTTCCCGGGCGGGATGTGGGCCTCTTCGTTTTTCAGCATGGCCTGCTGGTTCCACACGAAGCCCGCGAATTGATGGGTCCAGAAGTTGGCCGGGGCGCCGGCGATGATGCCGTCGAAATCCTCGGGGTAGCGCATGGCTTCCATCAGCGCCTCGCGGCCGCCATCGGAGCAGCCGACGAAGTAGGAGCGCTTCGGGTCCTTACCGGTCAGGGCCTTGAGCAGCGCCTTGCCCTTGTCGGTGGTCTCCTTGAGGGAGCGATAACCGAAGTCGACGATCTTCTCGGGATGGCCGAGTGCCCAGTCGGCGTCGCGCACGCTGCCCTTGTGGCCGTTGTCGGTGCCGGCGACGGCATACCCGCGGCGCAGCATCAGGCTCATGTTCTGGGCGGGCACCGCGCCGGCGAAACCGCCGTTGCCCATCTGCGCGAACTTGCCGTTCCAGGCGGCGCCTTCGGGGATCCAGATCTGGAACTCGATTTCAGAGTCGGCGGTCGGACGCGAAATACCGACCACGCGGCAGAAGGCCGGGGCGTCGGCGAGCGGCGCATCGGCATTGGGGAGCGTGAGCTTGCCGGCCGCGACCGACTCCGCCGCAACGATGGTGGCGTGAGGCAGCTGCTGGCCCTTGAGACTGTCGCAGGTGGCGGCGTTCGCAAAGCCCCCCGTCAAAACAACGGCTAGCGATACGGTGGAAAACAACACGGCGCGCTGATAGCTCATGTGCATCCTGCCCTTGCAGAAACTTGAAGGATTGTAGAGGCCTGGCGCGAGGCCCGAAAGGGTGGGTCTGGCACCTAAGCGTCACTTGCCCTGGCATTGGCCGTCCCTATACTGTGACCTGATCGATTTTCTATACCATTCGTGATGTTAGTCTACTGCATGTTTTTGCTCTGTTCGAGTAGTACTGGAATCGGGCTAAAGGTCACCGGCGCCGGCGGCCGCTTGGTGTTGTAGTGCTTACGCCATTCTCCCATGGGCTGCCGGGTGCAATGAACAGGGTCTTCGATTCGATCCGCTGCAGCCAATCGCGCACGACTTTGGCGGTCATCTCTGGCCCATTATCTGATCGAATATGATCAGGGATTCCGCGATGAAGTATCACGTCGGATAAAGCCTCAATCACGCCGTAGCCCTTCGGGTTTTGCGCCCTTTGGAATATTGTCCGAGCAGAACTGAAGTTCGCCGTCCCTGAATACGCAGGATCCCTCCCCAGGGCACCCCTCGACTTGATCCCTAAAGATTAACCACGGTGTAAACTTTGCCACTTAACGTCCCCCTTAGGATCGTAGCCAATTCGACGAGGGGGGGGGCGCTTAAGGACGTCCGTTAAGGAACGCCGCAGTGCGGTATTGCGGAACGATCTTTTCCTTATGACATCTTCGTTTTTCGCGGCGGATCTGCGCCGACATCCAGAAGCTTCGCATGTGCGCGCAGTTCTCGGAGGAACGCCAGCGTTGCTGGTGATGGCGAGCGCGACACGCGCGTAATAATACCAATAGAACGGACCAATGTAGGCTTCAATCGGCGCCACGTCAGCACTGGCGAGGCAAGCTGCGCCAGCGTTAGCTTTGGCAATGCAGCTATGCCAAGAGACGCCGCGATGAGGCTTCCGATTGTCGTAAGCTGCTTACAATTATAGAGCGGCTCAATTGTCAGCCCCGCCTTGACAAGGGCGCTATCGACGAGCGACCGTAGGCTGCTTTCCGGAGACATACTTATGTAGGGGCGGTCTCTAAAAATGGTCCAGCCATAGTTATCATCTTCGACAAGCGGATCGTCGGTCCGGCACACAAGGACAATCTCATCTTTCGCAATAGACCGGTACTTTAGCTCTCGTTGAGAGGTGGGCGGCGTTGCCAATCCAATATCCGCTTCATCGTCTTGCACAGCGCGATGTATGGGATGGGATACGTCTTCCCAAATATCAATCCGGACAGAAGGGTGGCGAGGCTGGAAGCTTGCGATCGCTGCGGGAAGCAGCGCAGCTGAGACTGATGGCAGCGTTGCAATTCTAATCCGTCCTGCGTGTCCCGCCACGAAGTCATCGAACTGGGCAAACGCATTATCATATTTACTGGCTAGCCCTTTCGACAAAGAGCGCAGCATCTCGCCCGCGGGTGTCAGCAAGACTTTGTGGGTATTGCGGTCGAAAAGCCGTGCGCCGATGCGCGACTCTATAGACTGAATCGTCCGGCTGAGCGCAGGCTGTGACACACCGAGCGATAGTGCGGCATCGCGAAAACCGCCGAGTTGCGCGAGCCTCAGGAAGGCATTTATTTGCGTAATTGTCAGGCGAACGCGCATTTATCTGTGACCCTGCCGCCGCTGATTATAAGACGAAGTTGGTTATAACACCAGATCATCAGAAAATAACTAGGATTGCATTGAGTATTTACCGGGGACTGCGCATCAAAATAGCGGTCTGGAAGGATCGTCATGTCCCAAATAGCGACATTTGCGACGTAGTGACGATGACAATGGAAGCCTCATGATTCCACTTTTAAAAGGCATTAATGTCCTAGAGATGAGCTCCGTCGTCATGGGGCCATTCGTTGGACAGATTCTTGCCGACCTGGGCGCTGACGTCATAAAAATCGAGCCGCTCTCGGGAGACATAGCGCGGGAAACCCATCCATCTCCGGTGAAAGGGCTCGGCGCTCTCTATTTAAATAACAATCGCAACAAGCGCGTGATCGCGCTCGACATCAAGCATCCGGCGGGCAGCGAGGTCGCCAAACGTTTGCTGAAAAAATCCGACGTCTTCCTTCACAACATGCGCGAGGAAGCGGCTGAGCGCGTAGGATTTGGATACGCCGCTGCGAAAGCGATCAATCCGAAAATTATATATTGCGCGGCAATCGGATACGGCCAGCGCGGACGATATCGCGACAAACCCGCTTATGACGACGTGATTCAGGCGGCGAGCGGTCTTGCAGGTTTGTCCCAATATTTGGGGAATGACCCGCAGTTCTTTCCGACGATTGTCGCGGACAAGGTCGGGGCACTTTATGCCGTTTACGGCATCTTGGCGGCGCTGGTCGCTCGGGCTCAAGGCCATGACGAGAGCATCAAAGTCGAAATGTCGATGTTCGAGGCGTTGGCATCGTTTGTCTTGAACGAGCATCTTGCCGGTGGAACGTTCACGGATACCGATCCCTCAGTCGGATACCACAGAATTTTGTCACCCAACCGACGTCCATATAAGACGAGCGATGGTTGGATTGTCGTGCTTCCTTATACCTTTAATCAATGGACCAGCTTCTTTCGTGAGGTTGGTAGGACGGACATTCTCGAGTCAGGTTGGTTGCAGGATTCAACCGAACGCAGCCGGCGCGTAAATTACCTTTACGGTGAAATCGCAAAGAGCCTGACGGACCGCTCAACGGATGAATGGCACGCCAAGCTTTCCAAGCTTGATATCCCTTGTTCACGTGTCAACAGCGTGGCGGATCTTTTGGAGGACCCTCATCTTGAAGACGTCGGCTTCTTCAAGCTGAACGGCGAATTTCCGCCCGAGGTGAAGCGCGCGATACCGCAGCCGGTTCAATTCACGGGAATTGATCCTCAACCGGATAAGGCAGCCCCGCCTTTGGGCGCCAACACGCGGGAAATTCTTCGTGCGTGCGGTTATGACGGCTCGGAAATCGAGGCGCTCCTTGCGCGCGGTGCTGTCACGGAATCATCCCATCCAGAGACTGGCCAGCGGCAAGCCACGAAAGAGTAGTGAATGTCTGATCTGTCGAGCCAGAACTCCGATACCGCCGCAGCTTCGCTCGCTGTGCGCGAGATATCAAACTTGCAAAGAATAAGAGCCATCGTCGTCGGCTCTACGGGCAATCTGATCGAATGGTATGATTTTTATGTCTACGCATTCATGGCGCTGCACTTCGCCTCAAGTTTCTTCCCGGAGGGGGATCGCACGGCCCAGCTCCTCAATGTGGCCGGCATCTATGCGGCAGGATTTTTGATCAGGCCGCTTGGCGGCTGGTACTTTGGAAGATACGCCGACCGGCATGGCAGAAAATCATCCATCGTTTTCTCCATTCTCCTCATGGGTGGCGGTTCAGCATTAATAGCTTTCCTACCTACACATGCGACGATTGGCGCTGCGGCGCCCTTAGCACTTCTTCTCGCGCGACTCATTCAAGGCTTTTCGACCGGCGGCCTTTATGGTGCGTCGGCAACATATTTAAGCGAAGTGGCTACGAAGAAAAGTCGTGGATTTTATGCATCCTTCCACTTCGTGACGCTGATCGGCGGTCAGTTAGCGGCGCTCTTTGTTCTCATTGTTATCCAACAGTTCTTTAAGGAAGAGGAAATTCACGACTGGGCTTGGCGCATTCCCTTCGCCTTGGGCGCGCTTCTTGCCGTCGCGTTTGTTTTCCTGCGGCATGGAATGCACGAAACAAATGCGCGTGCACAAAAGCAAGAAGGCGCAGGAAGTTTACAAGCCCTTTTCCGACACCCCGGAGCATTATTCATTGTCGTGTCGCTGACAGCCAGCGGCGCCGTGGTGCTGTATGGCTTTACGACGTACATGCAGAAATTTCTCGTCAATACTGCGGGGATGGATATCCGTTCCGCCAGTTATGTCATGACCGGTGCTATGGTTGTCTTTATGCTTTTGCAGCCGATTATCGGCTGCTTTTCAGATATTATCGGACGCCGCAAATGCTTGCTCATATTTACGAGCGTCATGACGTTTTCTGCAGTACCGATTTTCACCGCACTTGAGAGCGTGCAGAATCCATATATCGCTTTTGCATTGGTTGCTCTCGCGCTGACAATTCTCAGCTTTTATACGTCCGTCAGCGGACTCTTTAAGGCGGAACTATTCCCCGCGCACGTGCGTGCGCTCGGCGTTGGGCTTGCACACAGCTTTTCAGCTGCCGTCTTTGGCGGCTCAGCGGAATATATTGCTCTCTGGTTCAAACAAGCCGGTCATGAGAGCTGGTTCTATTGGTACATGGCCACCGTTTGCGCGCTGTCGTTCATTGTCGCAGTGCGCATGACCGAGCCCACACGGGCCGACATGATTTATTAGACCAAAGCCTCGATGCAGATGCATTCCCCGCGGAAATAGAGCTCGTGCGCTATGCTGGATTAGTCGCCCTGAACCAATGTTGACTTAACCGCTCGCCGGTCCGGATTATTCTATTGCCTGTGCGTTGTCAGATGATTTGGGACAGATTGGGGCGTGATTTAGCGGAGTGTTAGCCTCATCTGGTTGATCGATCTTAGGCGGCGAGCTTGCGGTTGTGGGCGCCGGAGTAAAACTCCGTCAGCTACTCCGGGCCTGGGCATCTTCGTC
>CANJRA010000038.1 GCA_947476625.1 Fidelibacterota bacterium | reverse complement strand
TCGACGTCCGGCAACAAAGGCGACTACTTCGAGCCGGTCTTCCTGGCGCTTAAACGGATATTCAAACCGGTCGTCTGCGCGGTACGTGGTTTGTGCCTCGCAGGCGGCGCGGGCATCGCAATGAGCTCGGATATTCGCATTCTGTCAGAGACCTCGCGCTGGGGCTGGCCACACGCCAAAATCGGTCTTTGCTCCATTGGCGGACCGTCGACTTTGGCGCGCATGATCCCGGTCAACATCGCATTGGAATTCATGTTCACCGGCGATTTCATGCCCGCGGCGCGCGCCTTGCAGCTGGGACTCGCAAACCACGTCGTGCCTGACGCCGACTTGGAGCGGACGACCGACGAAATTGTGGCAAAGCTCCTTGCCAACGCGCCCTTATCCATCGCCGCCACCAAAAAATCTGTCTTCACCACCCAACATCTGCCGTACAGCGAAGCAGTTGCAAAAGCACATGAGATTCTGGACGAGCTGATGAAATCCTCGGACGCGAAGGAAGGCATGCGGGCTTTCGTCGAAAAGCGCCGGCCGGTCTGGGCACGGAAATAATGGATCTCGGTCTCGCAGGCAAAATAGCGCTGATCACGGGCGGTTCGAAGGGAATTGGATTCGCCTGCGCCGAAGCACTCGCCGCCGAGGGCTGCCACGTGCATATCGCTGCGCGAACCGCCGCGGATCTGGCATTGGCGCAAGAAAAACTCTGTGCACGATATTCGGTTGAGGTCACGACACACGAAGCCGATGTGTCCAGCAACAAAGCTATTCTGCAACTGGTGAGGGACTTCGGTACAGTCGACATTCTCGTCAATAATGCCGGCGCCATACCGCGGCGCGCTCTGCTCGACATCGATGACGCGGAGTGGCGCGCGGCATGGGACCTGAAAGTTTACGGCAGCATCAATCTGTCTCGCGAAATCTACCGCACGATGCGTGCACGTGGCAGCGGCGTGATTATCAATGTCGTGGGCATCGCAGGCGAAGCGCCAAACGCAAACTCGATCGTCGGGACGGCCGGCAATGCCGCATTGATGGCGTTTTCACGCGCTCTCGGTTCGGAAAGCACGAATTACGGCGTGCGTGTGATTGCGGTCAATCCAGGGCTTGTGATCACCGATCGTACGCGGGGACTGCTTGAAGGCAGCAATTCTTCCGACACCAACGCGTGGGCAGGCCTGATCGACCAGTTGCCGTTCGGGCGCATGGCCGAGCCGAGCGAAATCGGCGACGTTGTCGCATTCCTCGCTTCCGGTCGTGCGTCTTATGTCAGCGGAACGGTGATCACCGTTGACGGCGGCAGCACAAATCGACGCGGGACTCCTAGCGCGCCAAGGGCCATTCCCCGGTAAGTCCGCTCGGAAACGCCGCGACAACGTTCGCAACGTCAGTTTCGTCTTCAAGCCGAAGTACCCGGTCGGCGAACGCATCGGCATGGCGGCTCTCGGTACCCAGGCCGTGCGACAAACAAAAGCGGAATTTGTCGATCAGCATCTTGTCCGATAGCGGAGACTCCGGACCGCCGAGCAAGACCGAGCTTTCTAACGTTTGCTGTTCGCCAGAATGAAGCGTCACGGATACTCGAGCGGGGCCCATGGCGATAGGATCCATGTCGGGGTCCATGACGACTTTGACGCGGCGAGTGAGGGCGGCAATCGCTTGATCGGCAATTTGCGGTCGTTGAAAGGTCCTCAAGTCGACTTTGCCGTCGTGTAACGCACGCGCAAAGCAATAGGCCGCATTGAACTGGGCATGAACTACAGAATCGCGGCCAGGATCATAAGGCAGGCCAACCGTTCGGAAATTGACCGCCGGCTGCCAAATGGTGACGGCTTCAACCTGACTGATTTTGATGCCACGACCGGCGAATTGGAGGCCGAGATCAATGGTGCTGTGGCAACAGCGGCAGCAGGGGAAGGCCTTGAAGCCATATTTTAAGATTTCCCAGCGAGAGCCAAAGCCGTCGAGAAGCCTTTCGGGATACACCTCGTCACGTTCCTGCAATCGAAACAGGCCCGCTCTGCCTTCCAGCGGTCGATGCGGGCCGTTCAATCCGTCCTTGGCTAGATAAGCCGCCATCACAGCGGAGCGTGCTGCAAATCCAGGCCCTAGACGTTTGGTCAGCGCACCGTCAAGAATGCTCTGCGACGAGCCCGAAGCAAGATGATGGGCAAAGCCCAGCGCGCCGAGCGTCGAGTCGACATCCAGGCGCAGTAGTCTTGCTGCAGCGACTGCCGCTGACATGACACCGAGCAGCATTGTGGGATGCCAGCCGTGATCGAGACAGTTGAAGCAAGTCAAGCCGAGGCGGGCATTGATCTCGGCGCCAACCGCCAACGCCAGGATTAAGTCACGGCCCCCGATTGAGCCCAGGTCTTCCGCGGTCGCCACCAAGGCCGGCAGCAATACAGCGCAAGAATGCACCCTGGCTTCGTCGTGGATGTCGTCGAAATCCAATGCATGCGCCGCTGCGCCATTGGCAAGCGCCGCGCTAGGGGGCGACATACGCATTTTTCCCAAGAGCGCGGTGGCGCTGCCCATGGTCTCCCAGCGGCGCAACCGCGCGTGCAGAGCCTCGATTCCCGGCGCCGCTTGCGCCGCCCCGATAACTCCGAAAGTGTCGAGTATCAGCAACTTCACATTGCGAATGACATCGTCCGGCAGATCTTCGTAGCGCAGTGCTACCGCGGCTTCGCACAGTTTGCGGCTCAGTCCGGCAACCGGAGAAATATCCAGGGTCTTCAATTTTTCACTAGTTGCACTCAAGGCTGAACCCTTCCGACTGCTGAACCCGGCTAAACCCCGAGGAACGATACTGGCAGCGACATATCTGCGAAGTAGAGGAATGTAACGTAGAGAAAGACCGTGGTTAGCGCGGCATAACTTAGTGAGCGCAGCAACGATAACTTGCCCAGAAACCGGTACAGCACCGCAAAGAACAGGAAGCAGCTGAATGAAAAGCCGATGATCGATATCGCGCCGATGAACAACGCGAGGATTGCTGCGACGATCAGATAATCAGCCGGCGGCCAGCGGCGCAGATCGCTCCAATCGGCTGTTCCGCTTTCGGCCGGCGGCCGTAGCGCCAGCGCTAACCCAAGCAGAATCATGAGACCGCTCAAGATCGCCAGATAGCGATCTGGTCCGACGCTATCGAAATTCGCGGTGGGCCGGACCAAGGTCGTGATCCGCCAACTATCGAACGACGAGAGAATTCCGAACAGAACGAATAGAATTCCGGGAAATCGTTTTACCATCAGGTCGTCTCCTCATCGTTCCCAGTCAAGATTCTGAAACGAGCGACGAATATCGCAGCGCTGCATTTCGACCGGCAATTTTTCCTGAAATGAAAGCCCATCCAAGATGATGGCCGTGGCCTTCCAGCAGCAAGCCGCCTTGGCCGGCTGAACCTGCCGCGAACAGGCCTTCGATCGGGTCGTTGTTGGCCTTCAGCACCTCAAGCCGTTCTGAAACTTTAAAACCGCCTTCAGTGAACACGACGTAGCTCTTGACCGGCCCAAGCGCGTAATACGGCCCCTCATCAAGAGCGGGTCGCCCGGCATCACCAACTTGAAGGCGCTCCGCCGAATTGTAGCGCTGAAGAGTTTCGGACAACGCGGCGCCCGGCACGCCAAGCGATGCCGCAAGACTTTCGACCGTATCGGCCTTGTGAAATATGTCTTTGCGATTACGCTGGTAGTCCTTGAGATAGGCGTAGGCAACGCCGGGCGCGGTCGAGATGAAATATGGCCAGGCCGAGAATTCCCTCGCCAGCTTTTCATCGAGAAGGACGAAAGCCTCCCGGTCGCGCTGCTCCGGCACCATGCGGCCGGGCTTGTCGAGTTCATTGACGAAGCGCTGGCCGTCCTTGTTGATCAGGATCGCGCCGCGTTTGAACAGATCGGCGGAAGGTCCCAAGGCGGTCGTCAGAAAGCTCATGACAAAGGGGCGCAAAAGCGCGGAAGGCATGCTGTCGAACGACCATCGCATTATGAGCGCTAGCCAACGATGCGGCGGCAATAGCTGCAATAAACTAGGCCGCCGCGGCGGCACGAAGCGCATGATCGGACCGCGAATGATGTCGCCGTTTAGGATTACGGCTCCGAGGTCGAGGCCGAGCTTGAAAGCCGCTCCGGTCGCCGTCGGATTGACGGCTTCAAGCTTTGCTGCGTTTTCACCGGCATAGCGAGCCTTCAACTCGGCGCTGGCGCTGTAATCGCCACCGGCGATAACGACTCCGCCCCGCGCACGAAATTCAATTTTTTCCCCGTTGCATTCTGCAACGACCCCGGTGACGCGGCCTTTGTCGGTGAGAAGCCGCTCGGCCTGTGTATTAAGCCGAATATCGACACCGAGCTCGCGGCAGTGGCGCCCGAGGCGGTCTGGGAAGGCGCGCGAGTTGGGAAGAACGTTGTGCATCCGCGGCTTGCGGTGAGGCGGTTCCGGGTTCGGGCCGACGAACACGAGACCAAGCGAGGTGAGCCAATCCATCATTTCAGTGGTGCGGTCGACGAGAATTCGGCGCAGCACACGATTGTCGCGATTGGCATAGCTGCCGGCCAGAATTTCTAAATCTTCGAAGTGATCATCCGGCGTGTCCAAAATGCCCGCAGCGAGCTGCTGTGGAGTATTGGTCGCCGATATCGATCCAACCGACCATGCGGTACTACCGCCCAGCGCAGCGTTCTTCTCAAGAAGAATAGTTTTGCGGCCGAGCCGGGACGCCTCCGCGGCGGCGGACAATCCGGCGCCTCCCCCACCCACAACAATTACGTCAGCCACGACCGTCGACTTCAAACCCACAGTTTCTTCCCCGGTATTCAACTTTTTTGTGCAGAGCACAAAACTCGGCAAACTTTGTCCAGCACCCGCTCATCGACCAGCGCCGGACGTACCCCACGCAAACTACATGCCAGCATCGCTGGCCAATCCTCTGTGGGCAGTTTTATGAGCAGCATCACAAATGTATGCCCCGCAAACAGAAAACAACCGGGCACCTGTCGTCAGCGTGCACAGCGCCCCTCAGGAAGACGCTACACCGGCCCTCGCATCGCTGGCATAAGTCTTGCGATCAACAAGCCAATTCGCGTCGAGCGCTATCGGTCAAATTCAGTCTGGGAAGATCAGCTAAATGTTCGCTTATATTGTGCGCTGCAACTTTTCCGATCCGTCGAAAGAGCGGTCGTGGAATGACTGGTATAGCGGTCCGAAGATCGGGCAAATGCTGTCGAAGCCGCATTTCCGTTCGACCCAAAGGTTTCGGTGCTCTTCCGGCACGGGCCGCAACTATCTCGCACTTTGGATCCTCGAGTCGCCGAAGGCTTTCAAGACCAAGGAATACACGTCGGATTGGGGCTTCTTCGAATGGGCGCCTTACATTACGGACTGGAGCCGCGATTTATTTTCCGGCGACGACATTACAGCTGAACTTTTTTCGGTAAGCCCGGAGGGGGCGCTACACGTCATCTCCTTCGATAATATGGAACAGGAGGACGCCAAACGCGCGCAACAAGCTTACGCGTTCATCCATCCAAAAATGAAGTGGCTACCCATTTGCGGTCTCGACCAGCACACTCAGACGATCGGTCTTGAGACCTTGCCTGTGTTGCCACGTTCGTGGCGGCCGAGCGAATCCTTTGCCGGCGTGCAGGAAGCCATCTACACGCCGATTTCCGATTTCCACACGGTTCCTTCGCATCCGGCCCAGATCTAAGGATAGATCATGCAAATCGGCATCATCGATGGTTTGCTGAACGCGCTTACGTTCGCGAATATCGGCTTCGCAATCATCGGCTGCCTATTAGGGACGTTAGTCGGTGTTCTGCCTGGCCTTGGACCGGCTTCGGCGATGGCGATCCTATTGCCGGTAGCGCTCTATCTGCCCACAGACGGCGCCATCATCATCATGGCCGGCATCTATTACGGCGCCATGTATGGCGGATCGACCACGGCCATTCTGATGAACATTCCCGGCGAGGTGTCGTCGATCGTCACCGCGCAAGACGGCTTCCCAATGACCAAGAACGGCCGGGCTGGCGAAGCGCTGGCCATCGCGGCCATCGGCTCGTTCATGGCCGGCATTCTGGGAACGATTGCGATTGCAATGATCGGCCCCCAGATCGCCGGCGTCGCGTTGCGCTTCGGGCCCCCCGAGTACTTCGGCCTCGTCTTCTTCAGCATGACCGCGCTAGTCAGTTTTTCCGGACCGTCGTTGCTGAGTGGCATGGCGCTTGGAATTTTTGGCATGTGGCTGGCCACAGTCGGCACCGACCCGCTGACTGGAACGCAACGGCTGAATTTCGATTCGATCGAAATGATGAAGGGCTTCGACATTATACCGGTGCTGGTCGGTCTATTCGGCATCGCCGAGGTCTTGACAAGCGTCGATCAGAAAATCGCCCAGATTTTTACCGGCAAGCTCGGATCTTGGCTGTCTATGATCCCGCGTGGCGTCGAATTGCGCCGGGGATTGAAGGCTTGCCTGCGCGGTACCTCAATCGGATTCGTGCTTGGATTGCTACCGGGCATGCTGCCGGCTCTGACCGCCTATCTGGCGTACGATGTAGAGAAAAACATTTCCAAGACGCCGGAAAAGTTTGGCACCGGTATGATCGAAGGGGTAGCGAGTCCTGAATCGGCTAACAATGCCACGGCAATGGCGGGCTT
>CANJRA010000037.1 GCA_947476625.1 Fidelibacterota bacterium | reverse complement strand
GGGCGACCCGGCGGCATTTTTCAGCCGAAGACAAGATACGCATCGTGCTGGACGGCCTGCGCGGCGAAGACAGCATTGCCGAGTTGTGCCGTCGCGAGGGTATTGCCCAAAGCCTCTATTACGTCTGGTCGAAGGAGTTCCTTGAGGCCAACAATCTTGGCTGGCGCCTTTAAAAGCCGAACCACCCGGACACCGCTTTGAAGGCAGCGAGCTGGGTGTGTTTGCGTTGGTTAAGCAAGGCAGCGCCACGATTGGCTCGATTTATCTAAAAGCCAGTGTTCCGTCGGTGATGACGCGTGTCGGCCGCGCCATATTAATCTTGCTGACAATCGGCGCATTGGCGGTAGCCGTCACCATTCCTATAGCCTTATGGCCTCATAGGCTGATTTCGAATCCCATCGAGGAGTTGAAGGCGCGCACGGCGATCATTAACGCGACGCTCGAATCTGTCGATCACGGCGTGATCGTTGTTGACGGCAATATGACGGTTACGTTTATCAACGACCGCGTTGCCGAGATGTTCAAATTGCCCTTGCGCGACCGTGAGGGGCTCAATTTCGAAGAGTCCACGCGAGCTGGGCTGGCAAGCAGAGGTCTTTCACCGGAAGCAATAGAAGCCGATGTTCAGCAATTGCACGCGCGCGAGCCAGTGCG
Source organism: Fidelibacterota bacterium (assembly GCA_947476625.1). Lineage (GTDB taxonomy): Bacteria > Pseudomonadota > Alphaproteobacteria > Rhodospirillales > Rhodospirillaceae > SHVO01. The sequence continues at coordinate 6,553 of CANJRA010000037.1, read as the reverse complement.
GGGTCAGTATGCGCTACCGGACGGGCGCGCGGTTGAATATCGCCAATCGCCGCTACCGAGTGGTGGGTTCGTTCGGACTTATACGGACATCACCGAAGAAAAATTGTTTCAGGCTGAGTTGGATCGGGCGCGCATTAAAGCCGAAGAAGCCGCTTTCGCGAAATCGCAGTTCCTCGCCGCCATGAGCCACGAAATCCGCACGCCGATGAGTGGCGTGATCGGCATCGTCGAATTATTGCATGGGACGCAGTTGGGAGAAGAGCAACGGTTGATGGTCGATCTTATCAAGCGCTCGGGCGTCGCTCTGCTTGATGTCATCAACGACATTTTGGATTACTCGAAGATCGAAGCCGGACGGATGACGATCGAAGCGACCACTTTCGTGCTGAGCGAGGTTGTTGAAACCACGGCGGAAGTCATCGGCGGTCACACGCAGAGCAAGACGCTTAACATCATGTGTTCCATCGACCCGGAGATTGACCATGTTGTAAGGGGCGATCCGGTGCGTATGCGTCAGATAATTCTGAATCTGATGGGCAATGCCGTTAAGTTTACTGAAAAGGGATCGGTTGCCATCGAGGTAACGGCTGATTCTGTGACCGAAGAACAAATATCGGTGCTGTTTGAAATAACCGATACCGGCCTAGGGATAGACCCGGACAGTCAGGCCCATCTCTTTCAGGCCTTCAGCCAAGCCGATAATTCCACCACGCGCAAATTTGGCGGCACTGGTCTCGGTCTGTCGATTTGCAAAAATCTCGTCGGTCTGATGAATGGAGAAATCGGCGTCAGAAGCGTTCCGGGTCAAGGATCGACATTCTGGTTCCGCGTACCGTTCCAGCGTGTACCAAAGTCGGATCAGCAAAACCCCCTCGAGAAATATGCCGAAATTCTTAAGGGGCTGCGTGTCATGGTTTACGACGCCATGCGGCGTTCCGCGTCCACGCGCTATCTGCGTGTTGTTGGCATTGACGTTGTCGAGGCCGACAATCCAGTTGAGGCGGTTACGAGGTTAAGCGCAGAGGCAGTAGCTGGGCGCGGGTTTGACGCAATTGTGGCTTGCGTGCGCGTCGGTGACGCGGGTGTTAGCCGGTTGATCGAAGATATTAACCGGCGCTCGGACTTAAAGGATCTGAAAACGCTTCTCGTTGTGCCGCACTTAAACGGCAGCGCCGCACGGATCGCGGCCACGCAGAAGCTCTCGGCTCTTTTGTCGGCGCCGCTTCAACGTTCGAAGCTCTATGAAGCTGTTGCGGCGGCAACGGGCCGTGCAAGCGTCGATATTCATGCGGCCGATGACAGCGCCGGTCTCAACTTCACGGCGCCATCGTTCGAGGAGGCTAGGGCCGCGGGATGCCTGATTTTGGTGGCGGAGGATAATCAGACAAATCAGTTTGTCATCAAGAACCAGCTTCGCAGGCTGGGCTTTGCAGCGGTTTTAGCCAACGATGGGCGCGAGGCCTGGGACATGTTGAACCAGCCAAATGCCGGATACGGCATGTTGATTACAGACTGCCATATGCCCTTTGTCGATGGGTACCAGCTGACCGGGTTTATTCGCGCGCGCGAGTTGTCATTAGACAAGCGATTACCCGTCGTGGCGCTGACGGCTAATGCGCTGCAGGGTGAAGCTGACATCTGCCGGGCGGCGGGCATGGATGCCTATCTCTCCAAACCTACCGATCTTGCGACGCTAGACGCCATGATTTAAAGATGGCAACCGAAGGCGGCCGGTCTGCGCCGGCCCGCAAGCCCCACACATGTCGACAAAGGTGAGGTGGTGATGAACGGCGCTGCGATAGCTGCCAAAAATAGCACGCCCGTGGATACTTCGGTGCTTGCACACCTGCTTGGCAACAACGACCCGAAGCAATTGCGGGAAATGCTCAATATGTATCTAGATACGGAATCCGACGTGCCGGCCGCATTGCGCAAGCTTATTCAAGAACGTAATGGCGCGGGACTCGCGCAAGCGGCACACGCCGCGAAGGGCGCGGCAGCCTCCGCTGGGGCGCGCCGGCTCGCCGAAATTTACAAAGAGTTAGAGCTGTGCGGCGCGAAAGAGGATTGGGAGACGATTGAAAAGCTCGCGTTTCAAATCGACCCTACCTTTGAGGAGGTCCGCAAATTTATTCACGCACTTTGATTTCTGCCAAGACATCCTCGGCGGATTTTCCCGCCTCACGCAGCGCCCTCAGTGTTGGTGCTTGATCGCGTTTAGAGAATTTCTTGCCGTCGGGTCCGGTCAAGAGGGCGTGATGGCGATAATGTGGCACCGGCAAATCCCACAGAGCTTGCAACAGCCTATGTATATGTGTGGCGGGCAATAGGTCTTCGCCGCGCGTCACAAGATTAACGCCCTGAAGCGCGTCATCCCAGGTGCAGGCAAGGTGATAGCTGGCGGTGATGTCTTTGCGCGCGAGCACGACGTCGCCGAAAATCTCCGGCGTTGCCGCGACGATGCCATGGGTTTCGTCGCACCACGTCAGCGGGCCCGCAATCGCGAGGGCTTCAGCCATGTTCAAACGCAGCGCATAAGGTGTTCCTGCGTCTCGGCGCCGATGTTGCTCGGATTTTGACAGGTGGCGGCAGGTGCCGGGATAAATTGGCCCATCCGGACCGTGCGTGATGAGGTGCGGTGCCGACGCAGCTTCGGCCACCTCGCGCTGGATATCGGCGCGGGTGCAGAAGCAGGGGTATAACAAGCCCCGCTTATCGAGCCGGTCGAGGGCTTCGCCATATTCTGCGAAGTGGTCAGACTGGCGTCTGACAGGCGCCTCCCACTGCAATCCGAGCCACGCCAGATCCTCAAATATGGCGGTTTCAAAGGCCGGGCGACAGCGGCCCCGGTCGATATCCTCGATCCGTACTAAAAAGCGGCCATCTTTCGCCGCAGATTTGGCAAATAGGGCCGAATAGGCGTGCCCCATGTGCAAAAAGCCCGTCGGACTAGGGGCAAAGCGCGTTACGGCCGTCATCAAATCCTCATCGGCTTGGTGGCCAGCGCTGTCACGAATACCACATTTTGTATTCTGCTCGAGAGTTGCTAAACTGATTCACGTTTGGCTGAGAAGTGTAGGAGATCGATGCAACTCGAAACCTGTCCGGCTCTAGTGCTGAATGCGGATTTCCGTCCGCTAAGCTATTTCCCGCTGTCGCTATGGTCATGGCAGGAAACCATTAAGGCTGTGTTCCTTGGCCGCGTTCAGGTGGTGCAGGAATACGATCAGGTTGTGCGTTCGCCGAGCTGGGAAATGAAATTGCCCAGCGTCATCAGCCTCAAAAAATATGCGCCGATGGAACGCTCGCCCGCTTTTACGCGGTTCAATGTTTTCCTCCGCGATCATTTTAAATGCCAGTACTGTCATACGCCGCATCCGACCAATGATTTGACCTTCGATCATATGATCCCGCGTTCGCGCGGCGGACGCACAACCTGGCAGAATGTCGTGACGGCGTGTTCGACCTGCAATCTCATCAAGGCCAATCGTCTGCCGCAGGAAGCTCACATGTTTCCGTCGCAGCGCCCGTACCGACCCAACTCTTTTGAACTGCAAGCGATCGGGCGCAGCTTTCCGCCCAACTATTTGCATCAAAGTTGGCGCGACTATCTCTACTGGGATACTGAACTCGATCCGGTATGATCGTTATGCGAGATTTTCGCCCGCGACGATAACGCCGTCGGAATCGCTGTAAATCCAATTGCCTGGTTTGAAGGTCACGTCGCCGAAACGTACCGGCACATCCAGCTGACCGGAGCCTTCCTTACCGCTCGTCCAAGGGTTTGAGCCCAAGGCCTTGATGCCAAGCGGCAGCGTCGCCAGCGCATCGGTGTCTCGGAGCGCACCCCATAAGAGAAGGCCCACCCAGCCGTTCTTTACAGCAAGGCCGCCAATCACATCGCCGACTAAAGCGCTGCGCAAACTTCCGCCGCCATCCACAACCAGCACCGCGCCGTTGCCGGGCGTAGCGAGGGTTTGCTTGATGAGGGCATTATCTTCGTAACATTTGAGCGTGCGCACGGGACCGGCAAACGCCACATGCGCGCCGTATTGTTTGAACTGAATATTGCAGCTTTGAATGCGTCCGGATGCCTTATGAGCATCAACAATGTCGCAGGTCACGATATCGGTCATAAGGGTTCCACCTTAAATGCGTTTGGAAAGCCAGATGGCAAGCCGGGTTCCGGCTTTAATAGCGGTCGTTAGCGGTATATAGGCAGGCGCGGATTCCGCACCCTGTTCAAGGCTTACGTCGCGATGATGCATCTCGTCGCTGCGGAAGGCAGAAATGGTTTCGCGCAATTCGCGTTCATCATCGCCCAGCTGCGCGGTCTGCTCCGCATAGTGCTCGCCGATGACATCCTCGACCGCAGCGGTACAAGCCATAGCGGCTTCCTTGCCCATCAGGGCGGTGGCGGCGCCTAAGGCAAAGCCCGCCACATGCCACAAAGGTTCCAGTGCGGTAGGACGCACGCCCCGTTCCAGCATGAGGCCATTGAACTTGGACAGGTGCTTTTCTTCCTGCGCCAGCATCTCGCGGAGGATCGGCGCGGCATCGCTTTTTCCAAGCACCGCGAGCTGGCCTTCATAAATACGTTTCGCGCCATATTCACCGGCCTGATCAACGCGAATGATTTGTTCGAGTAATGTATCTTTATCAAGATCGCCGGGCAGGCGACCTTGCGCAGTCATGCGCGCGCCTGTTTGTTTCATGCCGTGTGCCACCAAGGCTTACGCAAAGCGGCGGCGAGTGCGGCGCCGGCAAGGATCAGTGCGGCTACGGCATTCCACCCGGCCATAGAAAGCCCGGCGAATACAAATGCAGGCGTATCACAACTCGGCGGTGCGGGTTTTGACAGCGCGGCGGTGAGGTCGCTAATTGAAGTCGGGGCGCCAGGCCCGGTGCAGGTTGTCGGTCCTACCCACCAATGCCACTCGACGCCGACGTGGTAAGACGCCAAAACTGTTTCCAGCAGAAGCAGGGCGACAAGGTGAAACAGCACGATCCGGCGCGAGCGGCTATCGACGGCCGGCAGCAGGGCCAGAGCCCCAAAAACCACGATCAAGAAGTAAGGTGCGCGCTGCACGTAACATAGCTGGCAAGGAAATAGGTCAAAGCCGAACTGCGCAGTATAGGCGGTCGCTAATATTGCCGCCGCGGCTGCCGTTACCGCTGCTGTTGCTTGACAGCCTTTTTCGGTCGTTGCCATGTTCGCCTGACCTCGTTCAAAACGATGCCGAGTCGTATCAGGTCGCGGGGTTTGGAGCAATTCGGGCAGCACGCCAGCGCCCCCTAGACCGGTGGCCGATCCTGTGCCAAAACGTGCCCGGCTGGGATGCGGGCATGGCGGAACTGGCAGACGCGCCGGACTCAAAATCCGGTTCCGAAAGGAGTGTGGGTTCGACCCCCTCTGCCCGCACCAAACCCACGCTCTAAAAAATGAGTGGCTTTGACCCTCTGCAGCACCAATGTAAATTTAGGTGCTTCTGCCCGAAAGGTTCGCGATGCGCGGTTTTATCCCGAGTGTCTTTATCGGCGCCGTTATGACGTTGGCGGCGTCCGCGCAGGCTGCGCAATGCGTCTCAGCAAAAATCCAAGATCAGAACGATGTGTTTATTGAAACCCCGCAGCCGCTTGTTGCCTTGATGCTTGGCGGACGGCCTGTGCTTGGCGACAAATCGCTGCCGCCTTACAGTCACATCAAAACCTATGGCGCGGCCGAGTGTCCGGATGTGCTCATCAAAAAGGTGCAGGCGTTGTTTGAAGCATCTTGCAGCGCCCAAGATTTACGCAATAAAGCTGCGAAAGATAACAAAGTTGGAATTGAGCAGATCAATAAAGGCTGCGCCGACATGATCAAGAGCCTGAGCGCTCCGAAACTGCCCTAGTCATTTTTCCGGCCAAGCAGGCCGTCCGCACGCACATCACGCAGTGAATCCATAAACGCGGTCAGCACGTTTTCAATGTCGGATGATGTGTGGGCCGTCGAGAGAAGCCCTCTCTGCGATGTCAGCGTCAAAACACCGCGACTGAGCATCAGGACATTCATCGCCGCCTGCGCTGTGCGGTAAGATGCGTCGCCTTGGCCGGATATTTTCTCGCCGCGTTTTTCCTTCGCGCCGCCAAACACAAGACGGAACATGGAGCCGGCACACATCATTTGGACCGGTAAATGCTCGGCTTCAGCGAAGGCATTGATGCGACCGGCGAGCGTTCGACCGGCTTCATTGAGTTGGGGATAGAACGCGGCGCGGCCAGCCAATAAATAGTTCAAGGCGGCGGTGCCTGCTGTCACGCTCAGCGGGTTTGGCGAGGCGATGCGGGCCGCTGTCAGGTTTTCTTGTTGGACGGATTCGTTTACCGCCGCCATGACCGCAGCGCGTCCCGCAATCGCGCCCATTGGTGTCAATTCGCTTCCAACCGCGACCCCTCTTTCGCGTCCAATAATGACCCCTCTGTAGTGAACGATTGGGCTTGTCCACGTAGTGCATAGGAGGGTCCCGCGGCCGACGCCGCGCGGCTCACCGCGCGCAAGCGGTGGCGGCCGTGG
>CANJRA010000036.1 GCA_947476625.1 Fidelibacterota bacterium | reverse complement strand
ATGTTCCACCACATATGCGCATAAACATTGTCCTGAATGACACCATTCCCATTGAAGTACATACTTCCAAGATTGTGCTGACCATCTGCAAAGCCTTGCGCTGCTGCTAGTCCATACAGTCGCACCGCTTCTTTGTAGTCTCGCGCCACTACATAACCGAGTTGATAAAACTCACCAAGTTGCACCTGAGCATGAGCATTCCCTTTTTCCGCCAAAGGACGAAATTCACGCAACGCTGCTGGGTAGTCACCTTTAATTGCCGCCGCCAAACCCTTCTGCATATCCTGCGCAGAGCAAACGCTGACATTCGCCAAAAGCAGCGACAACCCCAGAGCAACTGCTTTGATTCCTTTAATCATCTCTTCCTCTCCCCATCTCGCCACGCGGCCATCACGCCCTTAGCATCATCGCCGCTGTAGAACTTGCCGTCATAGCTTTGCGCTTGATGAGCCAGCGCCCACTCGGCGGCTTGGCGTTCCTCTGCGGCCCATAAGTGCGGAGTGCCACATACGATGCGGTGAGCCGCTGCGTCAGAAGCCTTACTAGGCTTCGGCCAGAGCCGGTCTACCAGCCACGCCCATGAATTGCGCATGATGACCCCATATGCCTGGTGGCGCATGTTAACACTTCAGCCAAAGAGGGCGAGACGGCATCCGGTCCCATGGGTAGTAGAAATGGCCTACTCGATCCCTAGTGGGGCATCATTTCCTGGGGATAACGCTGCCGGACTGCTAGCGATTAGAGACCCATCGTGTTGGACTACGGCCTAGTGAGCAGGACACGGGGGCGAACATGGCAAAGCGTCAGAAATACCAAGTCGAGAAAACCGAAGTGAATCTGTTTGGCGTCTAGGGTGGTTTGATTGACTTTCTACGCTGCGCCTGTGTTTCGGAGGAGACGATAGAGAAACGACTTTTGTCGATCGTCGGAGGCGACTAAAGTCGTCTTTATCAAGGCAGCTTTAGAGTTCATTTTTTGGGCGGGGAGTTTTATGTCATATAGTCGTTTGCCACTGCTGACGTTTGCAACCGTGATGGCTTCGGCCGGGGTTATGCTGACACCCGTTATTTCGCACTCAAAGGAAGCGCCGAAATCTTCCACCGAAGGAAAACAGCCCGAGCGAAAAGTAATCCCGCGTAACGATGCGCGTGCGGGGCACGGCACTCCGCCAGCTACCGCGCCCGCTGCCAATAGAGAAGGTCTCGGAGCACGCCCGCAAGTGGCGCTCGGCGATGGCCCTTGGGAATTCCAGACGTTGGATTACAAGATTAAGGTTACCAAGCTTGCCGATAAACTGCAGCGTCCTTACAGCATGGCGTGGCTGCCGAACGGCGATATGCTTGTGACCGAAAGAGTCGGTCATTTGCTTCTCTTCAAGGCCGGGACGTTCGCTAAGTCGGAAATCAAGGGGCTGCCAGAATTACTTGTGCGGGACATTGTCGGGCTGATGGAAGTAACGCTTCATCCCGATTTCAAGAAAAACCAACTTGTCTATTTGGGTTATGCGAGCCCCTCGACCGACGGTGGCGGTAATTGCGCCGTCGCCCGCGCGCGCTATGACGGCACTGATACCCTGAAGGACCTGCAAGAATTGTTTGTGGGCGGACCGCCGATTCCTCCCGCGGATTTGCAGAATGCGAAAGTGCGCTTGGTATTCGATCGTCAAGGATACCTGTTCGTCAGTTGCAGTGTGCCCGACATGGATCGTCTGCAGGCGCAGAACCCGCGAAGCCAATTTGGAAAAATCTGGCGATTGTACGATGACGGCCAAATTCCCGCAGACAATCCCTTGGTCGGAAAAAGCGAGTTCGGCCTCACCTATAAGCCAGAAATTTATTCGCTTGGACACCGGTCGACCCTGGGGATGGCCATTCATCCCATTACCGGCCAGGTTTGGGAGGCCGAAAACGGCCCTGCAGGTGGAGACGAACTAAACGTCATTATACCAGGTGGGAATTACGGTTGGCCCATCGTCTCCCCGGGGCGCGAATATGACGGCTCGCGCTTCCTTCTGCATAAGGATGGTTATGAAGACCCGGTGTATGAATGGTCGCCCTCGCTCGCGCCTTCGGGGATGACGTTCTATACTGGGGATAAATTCCCGAAATGGAAAAACAGCGTGCTCGTGGGTGGAATGGCCGGCACGCGGATCGATCGAGTCATCCTCAACGAGAAGGGGGAACCCGTCGGTACAACGATGGTGGAATCGCTTGTGCGCGATTTGAAACAGCGGATTCGCGACGTAAGGCAGGGCCCGGACGGTTTCATTTATTTCATTACAGAATACGCACGTGATGGGGCGATTTTGCGTATCGAACCCGCTCCCGAGCAGACACCTTCCAATGACGTGCGTTAGTGAATTTAGGAGCTATAATTGCGTTTAGGTAATAAAGCAGCCTGTGCGTTGGTGATGTTGGCGATGAGCATGCTGCCGGTTTTGGCGGTCGCTCAAAGCGCGAGTACACAATGGGATGGTATCTACAGCGCCGCGCAGGCGAATCGCGGTCAAGCGTTGTTCGTGCAGCATTGTGCGGTGTGTCATGGCGACAAACTACAGGGCATAGATATGGCGCCCGCGTTGGTGGGAGATGAGTTCGTCAATAATTGGAACCGTCTCCGCTTCGCCACGCTTATGGATCGTGTGCAGATGAGCATGCCTAAATCGGCGCCAGCTAGCCTTCCGCTGGTTGTCTATGCGGACGTGTTCGCATTCATTCTTTCGAAGAATGGATATCCTGCAGGCCCGAATGAGCTTTCCAGCAAGCTGTCCGATCTTCGCTCGGTCACGTTTGTTGCCAAGAGCCCCTCGTAACGAGGTTTGCTGCGCTAGGGAGTAATGCAATGATCAAATCCAAAATCCTCGGACTTGCAGTCTGCGCTTCACTGTTCTGTGGCGCTCAAGCCGTGCAAGCGCGGGAAACAAAAAGTTTCATTATCAGCGAATTCTATCCGGCGATGTACAGCGAGGCGGACAATTGTCCGGAAGGCCTGAATCCTCTTGCTAACGAACAATTTCGCAAGGCGTTGGAACTTGCGGGCCGCTCTGAAGAAGAAATCAAACTCTTTCTAACAGACCTTTACAAGAACCCCGGTGCGGGTGCGGCAACTTCGGCGGTTGTCGGGCCAATGATCTCCGAGCGGGCGCGCTTCGAAGGCAAGGCATACAACCCATATATCAATCCGCAATTAGTTCCTGATCCGGGCTGGAAGGCTGCCGTGGGCCGCTATTCATACGGCTTCAATCTCGACGGACGCGGCGGCGACGACAAGGCATCCTTTGAAGACCCGGAAAGCCATGAGCGCGGTGTCAACAACCAGCTTTTTCGCCTGTGGGGTTGTACGCAAAACCACATTGCTAAGCTTCCGGGTGAGATACCTAATTATCCCTCGGAAGCTTGGGAAGTTGTGATCGAGACGATGCCCGTGTGGCTGGTTTCGGTCACCGGCCAAGATTTGAGCAAAGATGGCGACGTGGTCATCTCGGTGGATCGCGGCCTCAAGCATGGTATGCGCGACGCTCACGGACATATGCGCCCAGATATGACGTATATGATCGATCCGGATCCTAAGGCCCACAACGAACTTCGCGGCAAGATCGTGGACGGTGAGGTGCGTGCAGAAGGCGATGCGCTGTTTATCCGCGGCGATCCTTTCTTCCAGCCGGAATTCAATTTCAGTAAGCCGAAAATCCGCTTCAAGCTAGGGCACGATGGCAAGGGGCATGGCCTAATTGGTGGATACATGCCGTGGTTGCCACTTTATTGGCAGCACGCCAGCCACCAGTTCATTACAGAACAGTTGCGCGGTCTTGATGTGGTGGGGTTCTACAACGCGCTGCGTCGCTTGGCCGATTACGATCCTGATCCGGTAACCGGGGAAAATCGCCAAATGTCTACGGCGTGGTGGATTGAAGTCGTTCCTGCATTCGCGATTCCGTATGACCCTGAGTTAGAGCGCAAAGCTTCAAAAGACCAGTTGGCTTCCACTCCTTAATTTAGAATGCGTGGTTTTTAGAGATGAGAATGCTGCTTCGGAAATTTGCAGTCGTAACGCCCGTTCTGGCAGCCGCCGTCTGGGCATTGCCGTTGTCATCGCCCGTGCAGGCGGCGGAAGCTTATTCTGCTGCAGGCCAGGTTGCTGATCTTCCGCAGCCAACGGTTCGCCGTCTCACACCCAGCCAGTATAAAAATATTCTGACAGATATTACGGGTGGCGGTATTGCAGTGGAAGGGAAGTTCGAGCCTGACGTGCGCGAAGGTGGGCTGGTGGAAGTCGGCAATGGCCAGGCCAGCATTTCCACAACCGGGATGGAACGATACAGTGCCGCGGCTCTTTTGATATCTCGCGAAATTCTTGATGAGAGCCGCCGTGCAACGCTGCTGCCGTGCGCGCCCGCATCTCCTAAGCACTCGGACGACAAATGTGCGCGTGAAGTTTTGTCCAAGATAGGCAAATTCCTATTTCGCCGTCCACTGAGCGAGAATGAATTGAAAAACCGCGTCAGTGTCGCGGACATGGCTGCCGACAAGCTCGGCGACTTTTACGGTGGCCTACGTTTGGCATTGGCCAGCATGCTTGAATCTCCGCAGTTTCTTTTCCGCCGCGAAGAATCGGAACCGGATCCGAATAGACCGGGCGAGTATCGATTGACGGCCTATTCAAAGGCATCGCGCCTGAGTTTCTTCTTATGGGACAGCGGGCCCGATGCTGAACTGCTCGCGGCTGCGGAAAGCGGCGAGCTTCATAAGCCGAAAGGCCTACAGAACCAGGTCGACCGTCTTCTTGCATCGCCCCGTCTTGAAGCTGGCATCCGCGCCTTCTTCACCGACATAATGCACTTCGATGCCTTCGAAGCGTTGTCGAAGGACGCGACGATTTATCCACAGTTCACTGCAGATGTCGTACGCGATGCGCCCGAGCAGACATTGCGCACGATCGTCGACCACTTGCTAACGCATAACGGTGACTATCGTGATCTGTTCGTAACACCCAATACGTTCCTGACGCCCATACTTGGTTCGATTTACAAGGTGCCGGTACCTGATTTAGCCGATAACGATTCGCCGGATAGGAGCTGGCAGCCGTTCAAATATGCGGAGAACGATCCGCGCGCCGGAATCTTATCGCAGATCAGCTTTGTTGCCTTGCATTCTCACGAAGGCCGCTCTTCGCCGACCCTGCGCGGTAAGGCGCTTCGCGAGCTATTCCTCTGTCAAAAAGTGCCCGATCCCCCGGCTAACGTGGACTTCACACTGTTGCAGGACACATCGAACGCCAAGCTGCGTACGGCTCGTGACCGGCTTCAAGCGCACGCGGCCAGCCCTATGTGCGCCGGTTGCCATAAAATCACCGACAACATTGGTCTCGGAATGGAGAATTTCGATTCCTCAGGTCAGTATCGTACGACCGAGAATGGTGTACCCATCCAGCCCAGCGGTGTTCTGGACGGGGTTGCCTTCTCCGATGTGCCCAGCTTGGCAAAGGCCATTCGCAATCACCGCGCGGCACCCTCTTGCTTCGTGAGCCGGATGCATTCTTACGGCGTGGGCAGAGCTTCGACACGCGCCGAAGCGCCGTTTATTGCCACCCTGCAGAAAGAATTTTCTGCCGATGGATATCGTGTCGCCGACCTTTTGCGGACGATGACATTGAGCCCCGACTTCTATCGCGTGGCGCCCCCGCAGCTTGCTAGCGCGGAAACAAACTGAAACGGAGAAGCCCTGTGATCATAAAAAAGCAGTTTACCCGCAGGAAAATGCTTGGCGGGATGCTTAGTGGCTCGGCGATCAGTGTCGCGCTACCCTTTCTCGACTGCTTCCTGAACAATAATGGAACGGCACTAGCGGACGGGACAGATTTGCCCCTGTGCTATGGCACGTGGTTTTTTGGTCTTGGCTATATGCCGGGACGCTGGGAGCCCAAGATTGTGGGCCGAAACTACTCCATGGGGGTTGACTGCGAGGCGCTCAATCCGCTGAAGCACAAGATGAATGTATTCAGCGGAATGAAGTGCTTCTTGGATGGAAATCCCAACGTCGTTCATACGTCAGGTCCTCAGGTTATGTTCGGCGGGCAGATCACGCGCGGTGGTGATAGAGCGCCAGCAAGCCTCGACACAATCATTGCTGAGCAGATCGGAACGCGCACGCGTTTTCGCTCGCTTGAAGTGTCGTGCATTGGCTTACCGATGAGCTACACGCGTCGCGCGGGGGCGGCGCCGAACCCAGGTGAGATTTCACCCGCAAAGCTGTATGCCCGCATCTTCGGCCCTGATTTCGTCGATCCGAACGCCGCGGACTTCAAGCCCGATACCTTCACGATGGTCCGGCGCAGCGTGCTGTCGGTCGTTTCTGATGAACGCAATGATTTCGTTAAAGGGCTTGGCGCGAACGACCGCCAGCGTATGGATCAGTATTTCACCTCGATCCGCGAGTTGGAGCAACAACTCGATCTAGCGCTGCAAAAGCCAAAGCCGCTGGCCGCCTGCACAATACCGCAAAAGCAAGAAGAGTTACCAATCGGCGCCGTTGTCGAAGAGGTTATGTCTAACCATAAATTGTTCGCGACCCTGCTGGCTCATGCACTGGCCTGCGGACAAACTCAAGTCGTGAACGTTATGTTCTCTCAGGCGGTTTCTAACCTCCGTCATGAAGGCAACGCCGACACGCACCATGTTCTGACGCATGAAGAAAAAGTCGACCCTGTGACCGGTGTTCAGCCGAAAGTTTCTTGGTTCAATCAGCGTAGTACCGAAGGCATGCTAAACTTCCTGACTGCTTTGGACAGCATCAAGGAAGGTGACGCAACGTTGCTAGACCGTTGTTTGATCTTCTTAACCACCGACGTGGGCCTCGCCATGAACCACGGGCTGGAAAACGTCCCGATGTTTACCGCCGGGAAGGCGGGTGGTCGTATGAAAACCGGCATCCATTATTCTGCCAAAGGCGATCCCGTGACGCGTGTGGGTCTAACTTTGCAGCAGGTCATGGGCGCGCCGGCGAGTGTCTGGGGTAAAGACGGCAACCGCACCGCGCAGACGATTTCGGAAGTCGTGGCCTAAACAAGCTCAGTCGTCTGTGCTTCAGTTTTCGATTGATTGGAAGAACATCGTGACATCGCGGCCATTTTTCACATCCCGAACCGTGCTTCTTGTGCTCGCTTTTGGTGCCTTCGGCGTATCAAACGCACTCTGCGCCGATATGAATGCTCCGGTTACACCGCTCGGAATTACGGTTCAGGAAAAATACTACGGCGATCAAAAGGGAATGACGCTGTATGTCTCCGACAAAGACGTTGATGGAAAATCTAATTGCGACGCAAGTTGTCAAGCAAGCTGGAAGCCGGTGCTTGCCGATAAAGGAGATAAGACCGCAGGTCAGTGGTCTATCGTTAAATCTACTGCGCAGTGGGTGTTTGAAGAAAAGCCTGTTTATACGTTCGCGCAGGATGAGAAGATCGGCGATATAAAGGGAAACGGCGCCGATGGCGCGTGGCACGCGCTCGCCTATAGCCCGGAAAAAGGTATTCAGACTCCGTATGGCGTTTCGGTCGTAGACGTTCCGAATGCCAGCGCTCAGGCACTGGTAGATCTCCGGCGCTTCTCCGTTTACGCACTGCAGACGCGCAAGAGCGTAGACGATCTTATGTGCAAACGCGGTGCTAAGTGTTCCAGCGTTTGGAAGCCCGTGGTTGCTGGCCAACTTGCAAATCCGCTTGGCGATTTCACAATCGCAAAGCGCGGTGACGGCACTCTGCAATGGGCATACAAAGGACAGCCTCTGTTTACGTACTTCCATGATGCTGCAAGCGGGGACGTCAGAGGAGTCGATGTCGACCCGCGTTTGCATCTCGCCATTGTGCGAACCCACTTCATGCCGCCCTCTGTCGTTATTCGTGATGCTCCTGGCGTTGGCCCGATCCTCGCTACAGCGAAGGGCATGAGCCTCTATTTGCGTGAAGGCTATCGTGACACCAAGGTCGGCACGCATTATACGCGCGCCGGCTCGCGTGGCGCTCCGGCATTTGGCCGTATGCTCGGCACAGCCGGCTGCGACAGCGATTGCCTACGTGAACGCCACCCACTGGCGGCGCCGTCCGACGCGCGTTCCACCGGCCAGTGGAGCGTATATACACGTGACGATGGCACGAAGCAGTGGGCCTACCGAGGCTATGCGCTTTATACCTACGTTGGCGACAAATCCCCGGGCCAGCTCTCCGGCAGTAACCAGTTTCAGTACCGGTATAACCACACCAAAGTTACCGCTGTCGACATGAGGCTGACGCAGGCGTTGTATTGGCATCATATGTATCCCTAAGACTGCGCCTCGTTCCCAGACCCTCTGCGCTTATCAGCGTGGGGGAAAGCTCTGGATGGGCGTGCTTAGTGTAGAAATTGCATCGTTATATTCATCAATAGGGGGATCTCATGGACACCACGAGACGCACGTTTATTAACAATTCCGCGCTAGTTGCGGGCGGCATAGTGTCAACATTTGCACCTGTGGCCGCTGCTGTCGCCGCCGAACCGGCGCCCGCTAAGACTGCCGCGCCGATGACCGGCGCAGCGAAACTCAGAGCACTCCTAAAGCGTCCTGGCTTGGTTGTGGCCGCCCAAGCGATGAACGCAGAAACAGCCGCCATCGCTCAGCATGTGGGTCACGAAGCCATTTATGTCGGCGGTAGTGTCATGGCGCGCACGCTATATCACTATGAAGATATTGGCATGATCCTGCCGAGTGAGATGGCGGCATTCGCGTGCCAGGTGGCGGAAGCCGTAACAATTCCTGTGATCACGGACATTGACCAGGGTGGTGAAACGCCGCTGAACGTCTACAAGAATTTCCGAACTCTTATCCGTGGGAATGTTGCCTGTGCGCAGCTCGAGGATTCGCACAATCCTAAGCATATCAAGGGACAGGCGGATGGCAGTCTTAATCGCCTTACCACGATCGAGCAGATGCTTGTACGCATCGAGGCGGTGATGAAGGCAAAAGCCAAAGAAAACGGCGACATCGTTCTCATGGCGCGGTGTGACGAGTTTTACAATTTGACTGGCGTCAAAGGTAGTGATCAGAAGCGCGCAGAAGAGAACTTTATTAAGCGCTGCAATGAATATGCAAAGGCCGGGGCAGACATCATTCTGGCGCAGTCCCTTACAATGGAACAAATCGAGCGCTGCGCGAAAGAAATCTCAATTCCGCTTGTCGATGACGTTCTGCCGATTCCGGAGCTGCGCAAAACCAAGGTGAAAATGCACCTGGCACTCAGGAATACGGGGATGATCAACCAGTATCTAGAAGCCATCATGCGTGATCTCAAAGATCATGATGATTTCGATCATTCCAAGTTCGCGCTACCAAAAGCCACTTACAACATGCCGAAGGTGTCCCATTACCAGGACATGCGTAAGTTGGGCGAGGACTGGGTCCTGGCGCGCGACAAGGTATGCCAGAAAAACGTCCTTTAAAGGCATCGTAAGCTTGACCTGACGGCTTTTTTTGGACCGGTTGATTTGAGAGAATTGACCCCAACAGGAGGAGCTGAACATGGCGAAACGTGGATTAGGCGCAGAGCAGATTGTTTCCAAGTTAAGGCAGATCGAGGTGCTGATGGCGCAGGGCAAGACTGCGGCATTGGCGTGTAAAGAAGCTGGTGTCT
>CANJRA010000035.1 GCA_947476625.1 Fidelibacterota bacterium | reverse complement strand
TCCTGAGAACAGGGCAGGGTCCAAGCCGACGCGCTCGGCATGCGCTTTGATGATATTGGCGACAGACCGATTTTCTGCCCGACCATAGAAACAAGATTGAGCGTGGATGGTGATGGATTTAGGTGACTGAGACGGGCTACCGCGTAGTTTCCTACGGCCGTTTCGTGGGTCTCGACCGTCCCGATCGAGATCGCGCCGGGATGCCAACAAGGTCGGTCAGATGGACTTCGAGCGCCTGCGCCAGATGCCACAGCGTGATCACGGTTGGATTGCGCTGCCCCAGCTCTAGACCGCTCACATAAGCCCGATCGACGCCCATTCGATTCGCTAGCTCGGCCTGGCTCAAATCGGCCGCTTTGCGCAGCCGCCTTACGTTCGAGCCAACGATGCGCCTCACGTCTTCGGACATGGGCGCACTGCGACAGAGTGTACATTCTAATGCGACGCATTATAGTGCACAGAATATATCGACGGCGACTAATGAGGGCCGCCGTTCTTGCGTAAGGGGTGGCAGTGGTAGCTCTACAGAATTGGATCAATCAGGCGCGCGAGCACTGGAAGGAATTTCAGCCGACCCGATTCAAGGCGCTGAAAGCGTCGGGAAAGCTGGAAGAGACCTTGCGTGACGCGGCCGAACTAACTGCGCTCGAAATGAGCGAGCTTCGTGCGATGGGCTACTATGAGCAGGAGGCGTGGGAGGTCGTCCGGGAGAGCTATCTGTTTCCGCCCGAGGAGGGGAGCAATTCGCAGCGCCGCGACAGCCCGTTGTGGAAGCCGGACGGGGCTAACGTGACCGACAGCCTGCACACGGCGATCAAGAGCGGGGTGAGGACGGTCAAGATGCAGCATCCCGGCACGTTCACCGCGGCGGACCTCAAGAAAGCATTCAAGGGCGAGTGAAGGGCAAAGGCATGACGAAGGGCAATCATGAAAGATTAGCGAAGCTAGAGCAGTAAACGGCGCTGGCTGAGCAGGCACGGCACATCGAGCCCGAATTACGATGTTATATCGAATGTGAGTATCGCAGTCAGCTTCTCGCTCCGCTGATCGGCGCGCTTGTTATTTCAGCAGCGAGCTATGTCATATGGGGGCATTGACGATTGAACGGCCGTTCTCCCACACCAAAGCTATCCTTCTTATCTTAGGCCGCGTAATCACGCATGTTGCAAGCCGTGACGGCCGGCCGTGTGTCAGCTAGCCTAATTGGGTAAGCGATTGTGCTTGCCATGCTTGTCGTAGGAACGATGCCTATCCGCTTTGCCACACCCCGGAAACCACCTGTCTCGCGGCGATGGCGACGATTGCGTCATAAAAGCGTTGTGCCGCAAGACTGAGGCTACGGCCGAGTGGTTTTGCGACCATCCAGGTGATGCTCAGATTCTCGATTGGTGAGGCGGTCAACGCGCGCTCTTTCAGAAGCGCGCGAACACCGCACGCGGGCAGCACCGTGTATCCGAGGCCTGCGGTCACAAGGTCGGTCATAAGTGGCAGCGCGTCGGCCACGACGCGCGTATTTGGCTGCAAGCCCTCTACCTTCAGACCTGTCTCGATGATGACGCGCAAGCTGTTCGGTAGGTTGGTGAGGATCAGCGGATACTGGGCGAGTGCGGTGAGCGGTATGGGCTTAACCATGGATAGTTTAGCCGTGCGCGGTCCTACAAGCAGCAGCGGTTCGCGGCCCAGCGGCTCGGCGGATACGCCGTGCATCGGCTCGTGTGAATTCGTGATGGCTATATCAAGGACGCCATTGGCTACGAGATCGCGCAACTGCCCGCTGGTTTCTTCAACGATCCGAACAGTGACGCGTGGATTGGCTCTGGCGAACTGCTGCACTAGCGGCACTGCAATAAGGCGGCGCGGAGAGGGAGGTATGCCAACGGCCACTTCGCCGGTTGGTTCGATAAGCGAAGCTGCTACGTCTTCCCTTAGAGAGCGCAACTGACGGTCGATACCTTGAAGACCGGAATACAATCGCTGGCCGGCCTCGGTCAACGTCATGCCTCGTCCACTGCGTAAAAATAGCGGCGTTTTAAAATCGCTTTCCAGCCCCTGCATCTGTCGCGTGAGTGTTGGCTGCGAGACACGCAGCGCAAGCGCCGCGCTCGATAGTGATCGATGTTCGACAACAGCGAAGAACGACTGGATCTTCTGACTATCGAGCATGAATCTAGTATACGATAAATGAATAGTATGTATAGCGACAATTCGATTGCTGCATGTTAACGCCGTTGCTAGCATAGAGCGTCCCGGGGATGTGCAAATAAGGAAACCGTCATGTCGTTTTTCCTCCGTCTGGCCATATTCGCCCTCAGCTTGTTCACTATTACAGCTGGCCCTGTCGCAGCTCAGGAGCCGATACGAATTGGGGTTCTGCTGCCGCTCACCGGGCCGTTTGCCAAAAACGGCCTGGAGAACTGGGAGGCGATGCAGATTGCTCGAGACATGATAAATGAGCGCGGCGGCGTGAACGGCCGAAAGATCGAATATCTGCAAGGCGACGCGACCAACCCGAACGCTGCTATTAGCGAGACCGAGCGCTTGATCACTCGGGAAGGTATTAAGATTACTACCGGGTCCTTCGCATCCCCTCTCGCCATTGCGGTGAGTCAGGCTGCGGAACGCAATGGGGTTTTCCACTGGGAGACGACCGGCGCCGCCGAAATCATCACTCGACGGGGCTTTAAGCATACGTTCCAAGTCGGTGCGCCGGCCCGAAAATATGGGCAGGCTGCGGTCGACTTCGTGGTCGAAGACCTCGCGAAGCGCCTGAAAAAGCCGGTTGCCGATCTCAAGATCGCGCTGCTTTGGGAAAATCGTGCATTTGGAAAATCTGTCGGCGACGGCATCCGCGCTTATGTCGAAACCAAGAAAATCAAACTCGTCTATGACGAGGGTTATGATCAGTTCGCCACTGATATGACACCGATCGTGCAGAAGTTGAAAGATGCTGCGCCGGACGTTCTGATCGCAATTTCTTTCCCGAACGACGCGATCTTGTTTCAACGTAAGGCAAAGGAATTGAATCTTAATGTAGCCGCTTTCGTCGGTGTTAGCGCGGGTTATTCTTCGCCCGATCTCCGTACCTCGATCGGCGATATGGTGAACGGTATTTTCGTTGCCGACTTTCCGCCGAAGGTGAATCCGAATGTGCTGAAGCCGGAGACCCGCAAGGTTGCCGACGAATTCTACAAGCGCTACGAAGCGAAATTGCAGCGCCCGCCGGCGGGTCACGCCGCTGCCGGTTTCTCGGCCATCTGGGCTCTGTTTACCGAAGTGCTGCCGAAGGCGAAGACGTTCCAGCCGGACGAGTTGCGTGAGATCGCGCTAAAGCTTGATCTGCCGGAAGGCTCGCTGGTCAACGGCAGCGGCATCAAGTTCACCAATTTCGATTGGGCCGACGACACGAAGGACGCCGGGCAGAATCTGCGCGCGTCGATCGGCGTCTGGCAGTGGACAAAGCAGGGCAACGAACAAGTGTTCCCACCGAAGCTGGCCACCCACGAAGCGATCGACGTGCCGATGCCGGATTGGAACAAGCGCTAAAGGGCGCGGGCGCGGACCGATCGAGGTCCGCGCCGCGCCTGGCGTAACTCAGCAATGACAGCCTTCAGCCAGCTTCTCATATCCGGCATTTTAATTGGATCGATCTACGCCCTGATGAGCATTGGGCTTACGCTGGTTTTCGGCGTGCTGCGTGTTGTCAATTTTGCCCATGGCGAATTCCTGATGCTGGCGATGTACGGCGCTTGGGGCATCACGCAGGTGCTCGGCCTCAATCCTTATTGGGGTCTAATCGCAATCGTGCCGGCGATGTTCTTGTTCGGCGCGATCGTCCACCGGTTGATCGTGCAGCCGGCGTTGGACAAGCCACATCTTGTGGTGGTGTTCGCCACCATGGGCCTTTCGATCTTTATGCAGAACGTGGCGTTGATGGCGATGTCTGCCGATCTTCGTGACGTGCCCCCAGTTTTTGCGCAGTCTGTCATCATTGGCCCGCTCTATTTCAAGGCGGAACTGCTGCTCGGTTTCGTCGTTACTCTCGTCTGTACAGTGGCTTTGCAGTGGATCATTCGGAAAACCTATCTCGGCAAGGCCATTCGCGCGACGGTTCAGGACGGCGAGGCCGCAATGCTGATGGGCATTCCGGTGCCGCACATTTTCCTCATTACATTTGCCGGCGGCTCGGCGCTGGTCGGGCTCGCCGCTTGCATCATGCTGCCTCTGTTCTCGGTGTTTCCGACGGTCGGGCTTAATTTCGTGCTGATCGCCTTTGTCATCGTTGTGCTCGGTGGCATGGGTAGTATTGAAGGCGCTCTACTGGGCGGCATTTGCGTTGGCGTTGTGCAGTCGTTGAGCGGCTATTACATCGCGCCGGCCTTCGGCCAGATGTTTTTCTTTATTCTGTTTCTGCTGGTGATGATTTTCCGACCCAACGGCTTGCTAGGTCAAAAAGGCGCCGCGAATATCGGGATGAACAGCTAGGTCATGGCAAGTTTTGACAGAGCATCCTCTGCGCGGTCGCCGCTGATCCCACTATTCCCGCAGTGGGGTCGGGTGTCGATCTTCGAACTGGCGCTGATCCTAACGTGTATTGCACTCGTCGTAGTGCGCCTGCCGACCAGTTTTCAAGACGTGCTGTTGCTGACCTACATGTTTGCCGGCTTGGCGCTCGCCTGGAATATCGCCGGCGGATATGCTGGGCTGATTTCATTCGGGCACGCAGCCTTCTTCGGTGTCGGCGCCTATACTTCGACTATCCTCTATCTGAATCTCGGTTTGACACCCTGGATAGGCCTCTGGGTCGGCGGTCTGCTGGCAGCGGTGTTCGGCGCCGTGCTGGCGCTGGTGTGTGCGCGTCTGCGCGGCCCCTTCTTCATTCTTTCGACTCTGGCCTTCGCCGAGGTAGTGCGACTCGGCGCGCTGAACTGGGTGTCGCTCACCGGCGGCCCGGAAGGGCTGTCGATCCCGCCGGTCTCCGGCTATGCCAATATGGTCTTCACCTCAAAAGCAATTTACGCTTGGATCATGCTGAGCTACGCGGTTGCGATCTACGCCGTAACCAAGGCGCTCGAAGCCTCGCGTTTTGGTTACTATCTGTGCGCCATCCGCGATGACGAGGACGCGGCGGCCGCTGCAGGCGTCAATCCACTGATTGGCCGAACGGCGGCCATGGCGCTCAGCGCGGGTCTCACCGGTATCGGCGGGTCGTTGTTCGCACAGTATTTCCTGTATCTCGATCCTACGTTTCTCATTTCGCCCGAGCTGTCGTTCCAGTTTGCTTTGTTACCCGCTGTCGGTGGACTGGGCACAGCAATCGGGCCCGTTCTCGGATCCCTCTTGATCACGCCGCTGTCTGAATTGCTGCGTTCGCATCTTGGAAATGCGGCGGCAGGCCTTCATCTAGTCATTTATAGCGCCGGCTTGATCGTGGTGATGCTGTATTTCCCGGGCGGGCTCGCCGCGGCAATCGCCAAACTCGACTGGCGGAGACGGCGCTCATGACTCCGCTCCTTGAAATTCGTAATGTGAGTTGCAGATTCGGCGCTCTGCTTGCCGTTAACAAAGTCAGTCTTCAGGTAGCGAAGGGTGAGTTGCTCGGTCTCATGGGCCCGAACGGGGCAGGAAAGAGCACGCTGTTCAATCTTATTGCCGGAGTCTTGCCTCCGACCGCGGGTGAGATCGTTTTCGACGGCAAGTCTATTACGGACTGCAAGCCCTATGATGTCGCGCGCATCGGCATTGGTCGCACTTTCCAGATTCCTAAACCATATCGTCAGCTCTCGATCGTCGAGAACGTCATGTTGACGGCTTTTCTTCGCGAGAAAACTACTGCGGGCGCGCGACGTATTGCTGAGGAAACATTAGCCGATGTAGGACTCGCCGACTACATGGGTACGCCGATCAACGCACTCACCGTCGGATTACTTAAGCGACTTGAGGTCGCTCGTGCGCTTGCTATGCGACCAAAGCTTGTTTTGTTTGATGAGATCATGGCGGGGCTCACGCCGACTGAAGTAGGCTCTATGACCAAGTTTGTTGCCGGACTACCGGCGCGTGGGATTACTGTCGTTTGGGTGGAGCATGTTCTCTACGCCATTATGAAGACAGCGACCCGCATGGTTGTGCTCAATCGGGGAGAGGTCATCGCGGAGGGCGCGCCTGCCATGCTGGCGCGGGCCCCGGCGGTTGTTAAAGCTTACCTTGGCGAGGAGATGGACTTTGCTTGAGGTTAAGTCCCTCGACGCATTTTATGGCTCGGTGCAGGTCCTGCACGGTGTGAGCCTGCATGTAAATAGGGGCGAGATCGTCGGAATTGTTGGCGCTAATGCTGCCGGCAAGAGCACTCTGATGTTCACATTAGCGGGTCTACGTACAACGCATACAGGTGACATTGGAGTCGACGGTGAGCCCATTGGTCATCTCCCTGCATATGAACGCACTTCGCGGGGACTTATACTGGTACCTGAGCGTCGGCGGTTATTTCCGTTCATGAACGTGCTCGAAAATCTTGAGATCGGTGCCTACTCCCCGGGCGCGCGGGCGCAAGCGAAGCAGACTATCGACGAGGTATTTGCGCTTCTGCCCGTGCTTGCTGAGCGCCGCAAACAAGTGTCGGGCTCGCTTTCAGGCGGCGAACAGCAGATGCTGGCGATCGGCCGGGCGCTGATGGGAAAGCCTCGTCTCCTCCTGCTAGATGAACCGACAGAGGGTTTGGCTCCGATCTACGTCAAACTTCTGTTCGACCTGATTGTCCGTCTTCGCGAAAGTGGCTTGACGGTGATGATTGTCGAACAAAATGTTCACCATGTGCTGCGTACGTCCGACCGCACATATGTTCTTGAGAACGGCCGCGTGGTTCTTGAGGGTGAAGGACAATCGCTACTTAACGACGAGCGACTTAAAATAGCATATTTGGGGCTCTGATGATCACCGATATCCATTGTCACTTCGTACCGCAGTCGTTTTTCCGCTTCGTGGAGAAGGACAGTGCGTTTGCCGTCAAGGTTTCGCGCGATGACGGGCAGGCGTGGGATCTCAATATTAGGGGCATACCTTTCGCGCTTAATTCGACATTCTACGATATTAAGAAGCAGATTGAACGGCTGGACACGCTTGGCATTGATCGCACGATTTTGTCTTTGGCGACGCCGTTCATAGATTACGCTCTGGATTCGAAGCTCGCGGTCAAGGCTGCGCAACTCTACAATGACGCGCTTGCTGAGACTATCGCGCTTGCGCCGGACCGTTTCGGTGGTTGGACCTTCCTGCCAATCCAAGACCCCGCCGCTGCGGCCGACGAATTACGTCGTTGCGTGCGGGAGCATGGCTTTATCGGCGGTCATGTTGGTTCCAACGTAAAAGGCACGCATCTTTACGATCCGCAGTTTGAACCAATCTATAAGGCGGCCGTGGAGCTGGACGTTCCGCTTTTAGTACATCCCGCTGATCCGGCAGGTAAGGAGCGGATGCAGGAATTCGAGTTGACAGTTGTTGCCGGTTATCTGTTCGAGAATACTCTTAATATTCTCAAGATTGTTTGCTCCGGATTCCTTGATCGCTGGCCGACATTGAAGCTGGTGTTTGCTCATACCGGCGCTTTCGGTCTTGTGTTGCGTGCTCGCATGCAGTGCGAAATAGATACCAATCCTCACCATCCTTATGGGCATTTGAAACGACCGATCGGCGATTATTTGCGCCAGCTTTATTACGATACTGCCTGCTTTGAGCCGGAAATCCTGCGCTACGCTGCCGGCGTCGTGCCGGTCGAGCATCTGTTAATGGGCAGTGACTCGCCGTTTCCTCTGGTGGTGCCGAATCCAATTACTTTTATTCACAGCGCACTTGATGCCCACGATGCCGAGCTGGTGCTGCACAAGAATTTTGGTAGATTGGTAGGCTGATGTGTGATGGACATTATTCGCCTGTGTGTGTTGAAGGATGTTGTATTCGCCGAAGGCGGTTTGCCGGCGATCAGACCGGTGACCCGAGTCGCGGCTTGCGCGGTTTTAAAAAATCCGCTCGCCGGTCAGGCAACGGACAACCTTGAGGCGCTGATCCCGTTCGGAGAGGCGTTGGGAGAAAAACTTATAAAGGAGTGCATTGCTTATTTGCCTGGGCCGGCTGTGTCTTACGGTAAGGCGGCTATCGTAGGAGCGTCCGGCGACATCGAACACGCGGCTGCATTGTTGCATCCGCGCATGGGCCGCCCGATGCGCGCCGCCATCGGCGGCGGAACGGCGATCATCCCTTCATCCCAGAAGATCGGCGGGCCAGGAGATAGCATAGACGTGCCACTTGGTCACAAGGACGATGTCTGGTCTTTTGACCAGATCGATACCCTCACCGTGACGGTGCCAAATGCGCCGCGCGCAGACGAGATAGTCGTTATTGTTGCGCTTGCGGACGGAGGAAGGCCGCGGCCGCGGGTTTCGAAAGTGGGCGCTATTTCGCCCCAAGAAAACTAGGAGCGGCGCAAGCGAATGTCTTACACCGAACGCGTCCAACTGACGGTCAACGGGCAGGCGCAAGAGGCGGAAGTAGAATCGCGTACCCATCTTGCCGACTTCCTGCGGCATCAGCTCAGACTGACCGGCACGCATGTCGGCTGCGAACACGGCGTGTGTGGTGCCTGCACCGTGGTTGTCGACGGTGTGCCGGTTCGGTCATGCCTGATGTTTGCGGCTCAGGCCAATGGCTGCACGGTGACGACCGTCGAAGGACTGGCTTCTAAAGATGGCGTACTCCATCCGTTGCAGCAGGCATTCTGGAATAACCACGGACTTCAGTGCGGTTTCTGTACGCCAGGCATGATGATGACCTTGGTTGCTTATCTCCAAGAGAATCCGAACGCCGATGAAGACGATATCCGCGATGCGATCTCAGGAAACATCTGCCGTTGCACAGGTTATGAAACGATTGTTAACGCCGCGCTCGATGCAGCGCAGGTCATGCGGGAGCGCATCTGATGGGCGTTCGATATTTCGGCGCCGAGGTAAGACGTGTTGAAGATCCGAAGTTAATCACAGGCCGAGGGCAATATCTCGATGACCTGCCAATTGCTGGTGTCGTGCACGCAGCCTTCGTGCGTTCGCCCCACGCCCACGCACGCATCCAAAGAATCGACACAGCAGCGGCTAAGTCTACGCCGGGCGTTATTGCAGTTTATACAGCCGAAGATTTTGGCGATGTCGCGCGACGGACGTTGCCGCATATGGTACCGGTCGCGATTGTCAAACAGCCTTTGAATTACCAGCCGCTGGCACACAGCGAAGTCTGTCACGTCGGTGTTCCAGTTGCGGTTGTTGTTGGCAAGACGAGAGCGCTCGCCGAAGATGCAGCGTCGCTTGTCAATGTCGACTACGAAGTGTTGCCTGCGATCATCGACTGGCGCCGAGCGCTCGATGCAAATGCGCCGCGCGCGCATAGCGGGACACCGGACAATCTCGTTGGAGCGTTGCACGGCCGGTTTGGGTCTGTCGAGGATGTTTTTGCGAAGGCGCCGCATGTGTTCGCCGAACGCTTTGAAACGCATCGGGGAGGCTGTCACTCCATGGAGTGCCGTGGCGTGGCAGCGATGATGGATCCATTCGGGAACGGATTGACCGTGTGGACTTCGACGCAGGCACCTCATATGATTCGCCGCCTCATCGCCGATCACCTTGGTCGCGATGAACGTACTGTGCGGGTTATCGCGCCGGATGTTGGCGGCGGTTTCGGACCTAAATGCGCGTTTTATCCCGAGGAAGTTGTCATTCCGCTGGCGGCGATCGAACTTGGTCTGCCGGTAAAATGGGTTGAAGATCGACACGAACATTTTCTTTCCACGACGCAACAGCGTGATCAATCGTGGGACCTCGAAGTTGCGGCAGACCTAAACGGCCGGTTGCTCGCAGTGCGGGGGCGCTGCATCCATGATAATGGCGGCTATGTTCCCTATGGCCTGGTCGCGGCAGTGACATCGTTGAGCGCGTTTCCAGGACCTTATGCCCTTGAGGCCGTCGACATTAAGCTCGATGTGGTGTTCACCAACCTGATACCAAACACACCCGTGCGCGGGGCGGGGCGGCCGACTACCTGCTTCGTTCTCGAGCGGCTTGCCGACCGCGTTGCGCGCGAATTGAGCATTGATCCGGCCGACGTGCGCCGCCGCAGCTTCGTTAGAAAAGAGCAGTTTCCCTACCCGACCGGCATGAAGGCGCGGGACGGCTCGCTCGTGACCTATGACAGCGGCGATTATCATGGTTGCCTCGAAGCAGTCCTTGAGCTCGGTGGCGCGAATTTCGACGAGCGGCGCACTGAGGCGCTAGCCCAGGGGCGCTATATCGGCCGCGGCATAGCCAGTTATGTTGAGGACACGGGCCTGGCGCCCTTTGAAGGGGCATCGGTGCGGGTCGAGCCGACAGGCCGCGTTGTCGTGCAAACAGGTGCTGCGAGTCAGGGACAGGGCCATGCGACGATGTTCGCCCAGATCTGCGCCGATATTCTGGGTGTGCGCATCGAAGACATCACAGTGGAGGCTGCGGATACCGCGCTGTTTCCGCTCGGTATAGGCGCTATTGCCAGCCGCACGGCGGTCACGGCTGGGTCATCAGTTCATCAGGCATCATTAGCGGTCCGGAAAAAGGCGATCAAGGTCGCCAGCGAATTACTCGAAGCTGCCGAAGGTGATCTTGAACTTGAGGACGGCGTTGTACGTGTTGTGGGTGCGCCCGGCCTGAATGTGCCGCTGGGCCAAATTGCGGCAAAGCTCAATGGTATGTCCGGCATCCCAATGTTTCAGGGTATCGAGCCGGGCCTTGCGTCGACAGCATTCTATGAAGCGCGCAAGACGACATTCGCTAACGGTACACATCTCGTCGAAGTGGAGGTCGATATTGATACCGGCCGTGTTAAGATTCTCCGTTATATTGTAGGGCACGACTGCGGCCGTCTAATCAATCCGATGCTGGTTGATGGTCAGGTTCGTGGGGGCGTTGTGCACGGGATCGGAAATGCGCTTTTCGAACGGGTGCAACACGACGAGCAGGGCCAGCCGATGGCTGTTAACTACTCAGATTACCTGCTGCCGACCGCGCCGGAAGTACCGCGGATCGAAATCATCCACATCGAATCGCCATCGCCACTGAATCCGATAGGTGTCAAAGGCGCGGGCGAAGGCGGAACTATTCCAGCTGCGGCCGGCGTAATCGCTGCTGTCGAAGATGCGCTTCGGCCGTTTAACGTTCGGATTACGGAGCATCCGGTGTCACCGGCGCGCATTCGCGAACTTATCAGACTGGGGCAGGCTGATTGAGCGTGCGCCCTTGAAATGCGGCCGGCTGAATAGGACCGAAGGGAAAACTGCTTTCAGGCATCGGCTGCCGTCCCCGCTGATCGGGTTGAATGCTCTAGCGCCCGCCTGACGACGGCGCGCACTAGATCGCACCGGTACTCAGCATTTGTCTGGTGATCCTCAAGCGGATCGATCGCTTCGCTCGCTGTTTGGGCTGCCGCGCGAAAGACGGTGTCGCCGGGCGTTTGGCCGTTCAGCGCGGCTTCCGCTTCTGCAATACGGCGCGGCGCGGCCTCGGCGCCCCCAACACCGATGCGGGCCTCAATGATTTTGCCGTCCACAACACGATAAACAACGAGCGACGACGCCATGGCGAAGTCGCCGGCACGACGGTTGAATTCGTTGAAGCCGAATTTTGCATCGGCTTTGAGGAGAGGCAGCCGCACTTCGGCGAGCAGTTCATCCTCGGCCAAAGCGGTCGACATGATGCCTTTGAAGAAATCTGATGCCGCGATCTCGCGCGTGCCGCGCTGGCTCTTGACGACCATCGTGGCGCCCAGGGTGGCTGCGGTTAGGCACCACTCGGAAGCTGGATCGGCGTGAGCAACGCTGCCGCAGAAGGTGCCGCGCATGCGGATCGGGTAATGAGCAATGTGGTGGGCGACATAAGTAAGCAGCGCGCCCAGCGGATTGTCGGTTACCGCCGTATGAAACGCAGCGTGGCGCACTCGTGCGCCAATACTCAGAGCCTTGCCGTCGCTGTCCATCCGGTCGAGTCCGGCGACCTCGTTGATGTCGATCAGATGGGCGGGCTTGGCAAGTCTGAACGCCATGATTGGCACCAGGCTTTGCCCGCCAGCTAGGATGCGTCCGTCTTGGCCGATAATCTGGGAAAGGATGGCCAGCGCCTGGTTGAGCGTTTGCGGCGTATGGCGGACGAAAGGTGCTGGTTTCATTGGTTTTTCCGGCTCGGGCCGAGATCGCCTTGATGCTAACGATCTCCAAGCATCCGCGTCAACGGGCTTCAGCGCTCGATTAATTTGCAGGCATAGTCAAAAAGTGGGCGCGTTGATTGTTGCATGTAAGAAAATCTTTTGGTGCCCCAAGGCAAGGGCTGCGACCCGGCCTCCCGATCGCGGATTTCAAAGAAGCCCCGTGACCGGCCCCCTCTGAGTGGTCCGATTGGAATGTTAGTTTAGAGCCGGCATTTCCGCCACCATTGTTGTTGGCCAGACCATGGCCTCAGGCGCCGGCGGTCGATATCCCAGCGACGAGTGAGGCCGGACGGTGTTGTAGTGGCGGCGC
>CANJRA010000034.1 GCA_947476625.1 Fidelibacterota bacterium | reverse complement strand
GTTTGACACTCCGGTTGAGGTTAAATTTACCTCAGCCGAGTGTCTCATCTATCCGTGCCGCACCCCAATGAAGAGGCGCGCGACATTGCCCGCGCACTGGCCAAGACTAAAGCGTTCGAACAGTCGCGTCGCGAAAGAAAGCGCATTGAGATGCTGTTCGCGCACTTGAAACGCATTCTAAAGCTTGGCCGTCTCCGACTACGCGGACCATGCGGCGCACAGGATGAGTTCACGCTCGCGGCTATCGCACAGAACCTACGCCGGCTCCCCAAACTGGTCGTTAGGCCACCACCGATGGCCGCTGCTTTTGCCGCGTAAGCGTTGCGGTTATCAGGTCCGCTGCTTCAAAGGCCCCGCCCCCAAAAGAAGCGGGCGCAGCAGACGGCTTCAAGACATCGAGGCGGTTGCCTCACTCTTCCCATCGCCGACTTTTGCAACAAAATCGGCACTTAGCGGACAAACGCTGCATTGCAGCGCCAGTGACGCTATCGGACCAACAGCAGACATTGACCGGGAATTAAGTCCGATGGCTCGGTAGCGAATGACCCAGTTCCGACGTTCGACGAGTCCATACCGCAGGCATACCGTTGTCCGTGAGGCCCGGTTTGGTTCACGACGCGGGAGGGACAGCTATGATAGACGCTTGGCTGGCAGCGACCGTCAGGTAAGACTGTTGCCCTGTATCACCCCCTTAGGATCACCTCCGGAATGTCACGAACGATTGCCCCGAGCGGCAGCCAAGCTCGGCTGATATTAATTGGAACCGCCCTGTTGCTCACCCTCGGTATGGGGATACGCCAGAGTTTTGGACTGTTTCTGACGCCAGTCACACACGATCTCGCGGTGACGGCTGCCGATTTCACATTGGCTCTGGCGGTCCAGAACATTGTCTGGGGCCTCTCACAAGCGCTGGTCGGCGCGATCGCCGACCGCTTCGGTCTTCGCATCACGATGATGGCGGGCGCGGCGATCTACGTGGTCGGCCTGGGCACCATGGCTGCGGCCCAAGGCGCGTTCGCGCTGATCATCGCCGGCGGGTTGATCGGCGTGGCCTTATCATGCACGGCGACGTCATTGGCAATGACCGCATGTGTGCGTGCGGTTTCGGAGGAGCGGCGGAGCATAACGCTCGGTCTTGTCTCCGCGGCCGGATCGCTTGGTACCCTCGTGGTGCCGCTCGCCACCCAGGCCCTGCTCGTGCACGAGCCGTGGCAGATCGCGGTGCTGTTTTTCGTGCTGATGGCGGTTGCAATGCTGCCCGCTGCTTACTGGGCTGGCGGGGCCGACAGGATACTGGAGCACAGCACGGCAACGACCTCTATGCGCGAGGTGCTCGGCCAGGCAATGCGAAACCGACCGTTTCTCGTGATGTCGGGGGCTTATTTCGTCTGCGGTCTCAATCTCATATTCCTGACCACGCATTTGCCGACCTATCTGGCGATCTGCGGCCAGGACCCGATGCTGAGCGCGGGAGCGCTTGCCGTGATCGGCGGCGCAAGCTCCATCGGTTCATTGCTGACCGGCTGGCTCGGCGGGAGATACCCAAAGCACATCCTCTTGGGGCTTCTCTACATCCTACGTTCGGTCTTGTTCGCCGTTTATTTCATACTGCCGCCCACTCCGACCAGCACGCTCCTGTTCGCTGCGGGGATGGGCATGCTGTGGTGGCCCGGCTTGGCGCCGCTCATCGGCGGTCTGGTCGCCGAGATCTTTGGCACCCGGTATATGGCGACTCTACTCGGCCTGTCTTTTGTCGTGCACCAGTTAGGGTCATCGCTTGGAGCCTGGGGCGGCGGATTGATCTTCGACCTTTCCGGCTCCTATGACCACGCGTGGCAGATCGGCACGTTGGTCGGATTCGCCGCTGGTGTCGTTCAGATCCTGGCAGGTGGTCCAACCCGGCGTCACGATCGTATGACCGTGCTCGCCGAAAGTGACAATGCGGATGCCGCCACAACCATCCTGCCTCAAGGTTACAGTAAGCCCGCGCCCGCATGATCGCGGAACAGCTCCGCATCCCGCACATAACCGCGCAAGGTGTCCACGCTCTTGTGGCGGCTCGTGTCCATCATCTTGAATATTGACGCGCCCTTGGCGGCGGCTGACGTAAGAAATCCGGCGCGTAATGAATGACCGCCGAACGCCGCTGGGTCTAAGCCAAGCCGGGAGACATGCCGCTTCACGATGTCGGCTACGCTCTTGTCGGAAAGCCGCACGGTGCTGACGCGCTCGCCCTTGGCGATGGAGCGGAACACCGGACCGTCAGTTATCGCCGCTGCTTCGATCCACGCTTTCACCGCCTTCACTGGGCAGGCAACCGCACCTGGCACAATGGCTATCGTGACGCCGTGCGCTTCCTGGTCGGTTTTTGACTTGCCGATGTGGACCCGAAGGCCAGTCTCGCATTCCTGGATGTCGGCCACATTGAGCGCGACCAGTTCCGAGCGGCGGAATGCCCCGGCAAAGCCGAGCAGCAGCAGGGCGCGATCCCGAAGTCCGATCAATCCGTCGGGCATATTCGCTGCCATCGCGCAGACCTTGTCGGCGGTCGCCGGAGCCTTCCGCTTTGGGGCCGTACCGACGCTGCGGCGGATGCCCCGCATTGTCGCCTTGACGGGTTCCGCATTGGTCGGGGACTCGTGACCGGCCAGCTTGTGGGCATAAAGGATAGCCGCCACCCGGCGGCCAATGGTCGATGGCCTGACGCCGCGTCCGGCCTCTGCCGCCAGGAAGGCAGCGACCGTTTCAGCCGTGGCGGGCAGGGACGCCACACCCCGGTCGCCACACCAAGCGCAGAACGCCGCGTAGTCGCCCGCATAAGCCCGCCGGGTGGCTTTCGACTTGTCGGCGCGCGCATAGGCTTTGGCCGCTGCCAGATCCGCTGCGGGGACAGCCGGGAGGGCGGCCGTGTTGGGGTGGGTGATAGCGGTTCCGGTGGTCATGGCTGACACCTGTTTTACTTCCGAGAACAAAGATTATCGGAAGTAAACATGAATGCGTGCTAGCACGCAAGCACAATGATGGGAAGGATACTTGCCAGCCGATTGGCCGTCCTGCTGGGGCTTTCAGGATAGCCCGCCAGCCTGCTAGCGTTGCCGTACAGCGCGGGAGGAGTAATCGGATGGCAAAAGGGGCTCGGCGGTCCACAGACGAGATGGGCGAGTCTCTCAGGGCGATTCTGACGCGTGTTAACCCAGAGGGCCTAAAGGCGCTGCGCATGCTGGCCCTGGAAAGGGACACGACGCTGCAAGCCGTCGCTATAGAGGCTTTCAATGACGTCCTAAAGAAGCACGGTAAGCGGCCTGTGGTGCGGAAC
Source organism: Fidelibacterota bacterium (assembly GCA_947476625.1). Lineage (GTDB taxonomy): Bacteria > Pseudomonadota > Alphaproteobacteria > Rhodospirillales > Rhodospirillaceae > SHVO01. Next base: position 10,600 of record CANJRA010000034.1, on the reverse strand, counting down.
CCGCTGCTTGAGTAACCTCAAGACGGGGCCACGTGGCGTCTAACCAGTATTCTGAAATCATCTGGGAACCGGGGATGCCTGATATTCCGCCCTAAAGGCATAATCCCGTGGTGGCCTTCTTGGGCGTGGGCGGAACAGACGGCCCTCAATTAGTTTGCGCTCGATCATTTCAGCTTTTGCCTTGAGGCAGGCATAGGTTCTCCGATGCATCCGCCACGGTCGAGGCGGGAAAGGGTCAATGCCGGGACGGCCATCGTCGCCAAGGCGCTGCCTGATCCGCGTAGCTCTCAGGTGCAGGCGGCTCCTGCGGCCCCGGCGCTGTGACTCGTATTGCATCCCACCGCACTGGCGGCATCCCAGGAAGCCATTGCCAATGTAGAGTTTGCCGACGCGCCTGCCGCACAGGCAAGTCATCCACGGTCGATAACCATTGAAGTGACAATACGTCCATTGGACTCGGATGCGTTGCGGCAATCGATCTCCCCAGGTTCCGGGGTGGTATTCGATTAGATAACGCGATGTCCGCAGCGCCATAAACGGATAAGCCATCGGGCGTGCGAACGCACCGAGACGGTTCAGTTCGTTGACATCAAAATGTGCCAGACTTTCGATGATGATGCGGCGGCTCATGCGGTGGGTCCAATTATGCCAAGAGAGAATAAGCCCTCTGGGCCTATTCGGTTGAGACAAGCCGACAGCCTGGTGTCGGATCAGAAAAAAACTCCACTCCATGACGTAGGAGTGTGGCCTCGATTGTCCTGAGCGTTGCCGGGATAGTTGAAGGAAGCGCATTGCCCCAGCTTTCCCAATATTTTGCAGCACGGGGATTAAAGCCCGCCTCGGTCGAGAGTTGTGACTGCGTCAGTCCGGCCAGCGTGCGTGCCGCTTTCAATTGGCGGCTGGAGGCGATGTTGAAATTGGCTGCGGTCATTGATTTGCTTCCTTATGCATCCGATGCTGGTTGTTTGTTACGCACGCATTCGTCGGTCACGCGGCGGAGGGCAGGGGTGGCAGTACCGGCATTTCGAAATTGTCGCCAACCTGTTGATCGATCTAGGGTCGTATTTCGCTGATTTTTCGAAATACGCATTGATATGTCACGCGGACTAATCGGATTTTGATTCCGCCATTCGGAGGTTCGATCCCTCCCGCCCCAGCCAGCGACTAAGCCTCTAATACTGAATAATAAATTGTGTTTTATGCAGCGCTGGTTTCGCCCGGTTTTGCGCGACATTCTGACCCTCTGATAAGAGCTAATTCTCCACGGAGACGTTTTCTTGCGTTATCTCGCGCGAGATTGACGCGAATATCTCTCGGCGGCCATTTAGGGGTTGCCGCGCGTGCGGATTTGCTGCGGCGCGCGAGCACTTAAAATCCATAATGGGTTCAGCGAAAGCCGAGCAGGGCGCGTTGTGCGGACCAATCGGCCGGTAACTGCGCGGTCAGCCGCATCAAGCTCTTTGCATTGAGCTGTGGCGGCTGCAGGCCATTGACGATGGCCGAAGTGATGTCCGGCGCGAGCCAGCGCAGGCGCAGAACGATGTACAGATAGTCGGGTGTAACGCGCTCGTCGCGAGCAATGTCGTGCACGGTGAGGGCAGTGTCCTCCGTGAGGCGCCGTTGCACATCGTGGGCGCGCGTGAGGACACGCAGGAGGCTCATATCGGGTGACCGATGGTCATTCGAGCCGTCGACCAGTAATTTCATTTCGCGACCGACCCGTGTCAGTTGGACAGGCGCTGTGAATGTTAGAATGTGACCGGACGGATCAATCGGCTCATTGTGCGCCACCTCCTCGTGCTCCGAACCGAGGAGCGCAGCCAGCCGATCTCCAGAGACATCGATCTTGACGCTGTCAGCTCCGATTTCCACACGACGGACCAATGCCGTTACGGTTGTTCGATTCTTCTCTGGCGTTTGGCCAAGCTCTTCTGCAAGCTTACGTCCACGCTCAATCAATTGGCCTTGTCCAGTACGGCCTATGCTCATGCCCTCGATAGCGTCGAGCAGTTCTCCACGGTTGGAAAGCAACCTTCGAAGCCTATCCATGACGATCGTTTCGAGGTTCCCGGCGGGGATACGACGGCGCGTCGAATTGGCTTTGCTGCCACCTTTCAAAAGCGACGCGGACACGTAGTAGCGATACCGTGTCCCCTTCTTGACCGACCATGTTGGCGTCAGTCGCTCCCCGGCCTCATCGAACAACAGGCCAGTCAGCAGACTCGGCGCCTTGGTGTTGACGCCGCTCGCACGCTGGACGCGATTGTCGGCGAGCACGGCCTGCACGGCGTCCCAGATCGGCTTGTCTACAATCGCCGCGTGCTCGCCCGGATAGGCATTACCCTTGTGCGTTGCCTCGCCCCGGTACGTTCGGTTCTGAAGTAAAAGATAAAGTGCACCCTGCGAGAACCGCTGATTGCCGTGATCCGTGCCATCGGGTCGAACGCGCCGCTTGCTCCTGATGCCGGCGGTGTCGAGTTCCACCTGGAGAGCCCGGACTGATTTGAGCCGAAGGTAGCGCCGATAAATGTCGACAACAGTTCGGGCCTCGACTTTGTTGATCACGAGTTTGCGGTCTTTCGCGTCGTAGCCAAGCGGGACAGTGCCGCCCATCCACATGCCCTTCTTCTTGGAGGCAGCGACTTTGTCTCGAACACGCTCTCCGATCAGCTCACGCTCGAACTGGGCGAACGACAGCAGGATATTCAGCGTCAGCCGTCCCATGCTCGTGGTGGTGTTGAACTGCTGGGTGATCGAGACGAACGACACGCCGCGGCGGTCGAAAACCTCGACGAGCTTGGCGAAATCCGAGAGCGCTCGCGTCAGCCGGTCGACCTTATATACGACGATCACATCGATCCGCCCGGCCTCGATGTCGGCCAATAGCCGCTGCAGGGCTGGCCGCTCCATCGTACCGCCGGAATACCCGCCGTCATCGTATAGCGTTGGCAGCACGGTCCAGCCCTCATGCTTCTGCGACAAGATGAAGGCGGCGCAGGCTTCGCGCTGGGCATCGAGCGAGTTGAATGCCTGCTCGAGACCTTCGTCGGTCGATTTTCGCGTGTAGATCGCGCAGCGAGACCGTTTGACGGGTCGCCGAGCCGTCTTTTCTGATTCAGCCATTGCGCCCTCCGCTCGGGTGCTCTTTCCCCGTTGCCGGCAGCCCGAAGAAGCGCGGCCCCGACCAGTGCGCTCCGGTGATCTTTTTGGCGATCTTGGTCAGGGACGGATAACTGGTGCCGGCATAATCAAACCCATCTTCCGTCACCGTGACAGTGTGGGTCCGGCCATGCCTTTCGCGGACAAGGCGCGCACCCGGCTTCAGGCTGAGACTCGGTGTGGGGCCGACGCGGCCTGTCGTACGCAAAGTCTTCGCCAGCGTCCGCAGCTTACGACGCGTCGCCTTGCCGAGCCCGCCGTGTTCAATTTCCTGAAGCCGGTAGCTAATCCCGAGGATAAGCAGATCGCGGCTGATCCTCGGCGCATCGCTGTGGTACAGGCGCCGCCATTCGCGCCGCAGCTCGTCCGGGCTCGCGCCGGCCAGGACGAGCTGTGGCATTGATCGCGAGGACGGCGCTGTCGGGTGCACCGACCGCTGAGCCATGATTAGGCCACCTGACGGTCGGTATTATCCACCTTGGGCTTCGGTTTGCCTAACTTGCCCGTGACGATGCGATAGATACGGTCACCGCCATTTGACTTATCGGACTGCAACGTGAGGCCGAGTTTCTTGCGCACGACCCCTGCGAAGAATCCGCGGACCGAATGCTGTTGCCAGCCGGTGGCCTTCATGATGTCGGGAATCGTCGAACCCTGCGGCCGGCGCAACAGGCTGATGACTTCGGCCTGCTTGGATTTTGCCCGTGGCTTGGGCTGAATGGACTTCTGATGGTTGGCGTTTTTCCGCGGGCTCTTGGTGGCGTACGTTGACTTCACTTTCTGCGTAGGCTTGCTCTTGGTCATTTTCGGTCTCCTCCCTGCGTGTTTCGGCGGCACATGCCGTCACCACCGAAACCCCGCGGAGGCCCAAGGGCGCTGGCGGGGGAGAAGCGGATTCTGTAGACGGTCAGATCTTGTTGATCTGATTGATCAGACTGGCGGTATAAGGAACGTGTTCACCTCGTAGATCAGCTGTTCGACATCGAGCGCGATCTCGAGACCCTTCTCGACACTGCCTGTGTCGGCGCACGATTGTGCCGCGCGCGCAACGCTGGCGGAATGATGATGTAGTTCCCGCATCCTTCAGATGACCTATGATTGTGATCTCAAGCCTAGCCGGATCCATGCGCCCCACCTCGCGTTTTGTGGCACCACACATGCTCGCTGTGCCAGGGAAGTCGAGACGAAGGTGAGCAATCTTATGGCTCATTTGCCCGCCGACGGATCATCTTTGGATCGACTGTTCATGGCGGCCCGGTACCCGCCTTGAAGAGCCTAATATTGGGCGTCTCTAGGGTTCAGGAGTTCGAATCCTCCCACCTCAGCCAGCCAGTGTGGGTTTTGGAGAATATTACCGTTTCGATCTTGAAAGGCCCGCCCATGGCGGGCTTTTGAAGACGGGTCCGGTCTCCAGTTGCTCCGGTACGAAATTTCTAGGGCGAAAACTCTCGAGAATCTCCAGCCAATTTCAGGAAAACTCCCGTTTCCCGGAGACGCTCTTTGGAGACTGGGTTCGATCTACACTGGGTGGTGAACTCAGTGAGCCAACTGGATAGCTTTTAGCCAAAAGCTTATCAGTCGCCTCGTCGTCTGGGGCAAACGTTGGCGATTCTCGAACTGATCTTGCTCACTGGATAAGTCTATGAAAGCTTAGGGGCGGGAGCGGGGAGAACATGGACGGTCAGACTGGGCGGCCAATTAACGCGCGTCATAGGCAAGAGTTTGAAAAGCTACGTGCGGAGCTGCTGGATTTATCTCGTCGCAATCCCATGCTTAATTACAAGCATCGGCCTGGATCACGCCAACAGCTTAGGCTCGTAAATACAACTCTTGATTTTGCTCTAAGCGAGTGGTTGACCGGATGCCGGATCGTTTGATCTACAGCGATTTTACCGACGCCACGCAGAAGCCGCCGCTGGGCGTCCCGATCGAGATCATGCCCGGGATCATCTGGATCCGGCTGGCGCTGCCGTTCGCGCTCAATCACGTCAACATCTACCTGATCGATGACGGCAAGGGCTGGGCCGCCCTCGACACCGGCCTCGGCGACCATGCCACGCAGCAGGTCTGGGGAACGCTGCTGGCACATCACATCGACCGGCCCCTGACGCGACTCATCGTCACGCATTTCCATCCCGATCACATCGGCATGGCGGGCTGGCTGGCCGAGCGATTCAACCTGCCGGTTTACATGAGCGAGACCGAGTATCTGCTCAGCCGCAACATCCATCTCGATCCCGGCGCGCTCGACGCGCCACACTATCGACAGTTCTACCAACGGCATGGGCTCAGCGCCGAACTGACACAGCGCGTCGTCACGCAAGGCCACGCCTATCTCAGGCTCGTCACCGGCCTGCCGCCGACCTTCGAGCGGCTGTCGGCGGGCGACCGACTCGGCATTGGCGGCCGCGATTTCCAGGTCATCACCGGCGGCGGACACTCGCCCGAGCAGGTGGTCCTGTATGGCGCCACCGACAATATCTTCTTTTCGGCGGATCAGGTGCTGAGCAAGATATCACCGAACGTCAGCGTCACCGCAACCGACCCGAACGGCGATCCGCTGAACCATTATCTGCGTTCGCTGGATGCGCTGGCCGGCATCATTCCGACCGATGCCCTGGTGCTGCCGGGACACGCACTGCCGTTCCGCAACGCGCCCTCGCGCATCAAGGAATTGATGGCGCACCATGAGGCGCGCTGTGACCAGATCCGCGACGCTTGCGCGATCAAGCCCCAAACCGTGGCCGAACTGGTGCCACTTTTGTTTCACCGGCCGCTCGATCCGCAGCAGACCAGTTTTGCCTTCAGCGAAATCCTGGCCCATGTGAACTACATGCTGCGCAAGGGCACACTCGAAATCGCCGATGCGGGCGCCGAACTGGTGCGTTTTGTCCCGCGCGGCAAGGGCTGACCGGCTGCTTGGCTAGAAACCCTGCTCGGCGATCTTGTTGATCCCCGCCACATGCCTTCCGGCAAGCCTCATACGATCCAGCGTGCGGGCATGGGTCGCGTAATAATCGCCGGTCATCAGGCTCGTGAAATCGATTTAAAACAGGTTGGCTAATGCTCAAACTCACAATTTCAGTTACAATGAGATCAGAACGCATCGGTCCTTAGACAAAGATGCGCCGGTCTTTCGGCCCGTTCAGCGGACTGGCACCGTCAATTCACGTCCGATCCTTGGCGGCCTTCACCTGTGTGTGCCGAATACCTCATCCGTATTGCTAGGTAGCCAGAATCGCGTAACCTTTCTGGATCATGTTTGCTCTGTGCTGGTTCGTCGTGTCTTTTTGGCCTTGCCATTCAAGTCGAAAAGCGGGCTTGAGGCGGAGAATGCTGCGCTCCGCCATCAGTTGATCGTATTGCGCCGCAAGGTGCGTGGCCGGGTGCGGCTCGCTAAGCTACCTGAGGATAGTCCATGTGTTTAGCGAGAACCGTATTGGTACGTCAGAAATTGACTGAGTCGGAATTCTTGGTCCCTAGGTGGTGGCGCCTGCGTAGTGTGCAGTTCTTGCCCGAAAGTTGGACGAATCCCCGAGATGATCCCGCGGTGCGGCGGAAGCACACGTTAAAGGCGAGGTCAGCACTTTCTTTCTTGCGGCCCCCATCATGTGCCCCGTCATTATCTGGGGCCACAGAGCTCAATATATACGCTTGAGCAACCGCCGGGTTTGCGCCACTATATATTTTGTGTACATTCTATATTCTGCGAGCTCGAAGGTGCGAGCCATGGAGTTTTTGATCCAAGGATCAACCGATGGCCTAGTTTCGATTGGCTAATCGATGAAGCTAGAAGGGAATTAGTCAGACTAGGTGTCACGTCGCCGCTTTCAAAGAACTATGCATACACTTCAATAACGGCAGGTCGATCGCGCGAGCAAGGGTGGGAAATGGTCTTAGCCAAAGTGGACGATAATGCACGCGAACGTGCGTCCAGGTGGATGATATCGCGACCTGACGAATTGTCCCCTTACCGCGCGGCGCGCGCGTCATGAGCTATTGGCTCACGCAAACTCTGAACGGCCTGTCGTTTGGGATGTTGCTGTTCTTCCTGGCGTCCGGCTTGACATTAACGCTCGGCGTCATGCGCGTGACCAACCTTACGCATGGGTCGTTCTATCTGGTCGGCGCCTACATTGCTCTCGACGTCATGCAGTCGTTCAATAGCTTCTTTGCTGCGGCCGTTCTTGCTGCTGTGATCATCGCCGTGATGGGTGCGATCGTTTTCGGCCTGCTGCAGGTCGTCGGCACCGATCATTTGCGCGAAACGCTACTGACCTTCGGCCTCGTCTTCATCGTCGCTGATCTGGCTCTTATGCACTGGGGCGGCGATCCGACAGCCGTGGCCAAGCCGCGTTTTTTAAGCGGCCCGTTCGATTTCGGCGGTTACTCGTACCCAGCCTATCGTCTCTTCATTATCGCGCTCGGCGCAGCCGTGGCGATTGCAATGGAACTGATCCAGCGCAAAACGCTGATCGGCGCCACCGTGCGCGCGGTTGTCGACGACGTCGAAATGGCTGGCGGCATCGGCCTTAATTCCAAGCTCATCGGGCTGGCGACCTTTCTGGTCGGTGCGGCGCTGGCGGGCCTGAGTGGATCGCTCGGCGGCGCAATGGTTGGTGCGCATCCGGGGGCAGATATTGAGGTTCTGCTTTACGCGCTGGTGGTCGTCATCATTGGCGGCATGGGTAGCCTGACAGGTTCACTCGTGGGTGCGCTGCTAGTTGGCCTTATCGACACGTTTGGCCGTGCTCTCGTTCCCGAGCTTGGAGCGTCGCTAATGTTCCTGCTGATGGTCGGCACGCTGATCGTGCGTCCTACCGGTCTCTTCGGAACTAAATCATGAAAAGCGCCGCCGGAATGGCAGCGCTTGGTATCGCGCTGCTCGCAGCACTCGCGGCACCGTTCTTCCTGACCACCTTCGCGATGACCATCCTGACTTCAGCGCTGGTGTTCGCGATTTTTGCCGTGAGCCTGAACCTTATCCTCGGCCATGGCGGCATGGCTAGCCTCGGCCACGCCGTGTTTCTGGGGATCGGCAGCTACACCGTCGGCTTCATGGTGCATCACCTGCAGTCGAACTTCCTAGTGACTGCCCTGGCGGCAGTCGCGATCAGCTCGCTTGCCGCACTGGCAATTGGCCCCATCATCCTGCGGACACGCGGCACCTACTTCTTGATGGTCACGCTCGCGATCGGCGAAGTGCTCCGCAACCTTGCGATCAGCTGGCGCTCCTTGACCGGTGGAGACGACGGACTGGCTGGCGTAAACGCCGGCATGTTTGTCGGCATCGATTTCGGCAATTCCCGCAATTTCTACTTCTTCGTTCTTGCCTCTCTTCTTGTCACCCTGGCGCTGATGCGAATGATGACGAACGCGCCTTTCGGTCATGCCTTGCGTGCCCTTCGCGACAACCGAAGCCGCCTGTCGGTGCTCGGCGTGCACCCGATGCAGATCGAGGTGACCGCGTTTGTCATCGCCGGCGGCATGGCCGGTTATGCCGGCTTCCTTCTCGCGTATGAGAAAGCCTTTGTTTCGCCGGCCGTGTTCTCGGTCGAAACGTCGGCGCACGCCTTGCTAATGGTCGTGGTCGGCGGCGCCGGTACGCTGTTTGGCCCGGTGATCGGCGCTTTGCTAGTGGAACTCATCCGAGGCATTGGCAGCGTCTATACCGATCGTTGGCAGACCGTGCTCGGCCTCTTGGCGGTTCTCGTCGCCATTAATTCTCGGCGAATGCTGGTGCAAGGACTAGTGTCAGCCGTTGGCTCCCTGATCTGGCCAAAGACGGTTGCTGCGCCGGTCGCGAAATCCGCTAAGCCAGTCTCCATTGAAAAAGTAATGCCGAAGGAAGCCCCGGCGCATCCTTCCCCGCCGATCGTGCGCCGGGTGCCGCCGCCACGCCACAACACGCCCATCATCGCCGCGAGCAACATTGCCAAGCGGTTCGGTGGTCTCTCCGTGCTGCGCGACATTTCGCTGTCGGTGGCCCCAGGCGAACGAATGGGGCTCATCGGTCCTAACGGTGCGGGCAAGACGACATTTCTCAACATCTTGTCCGGTATCGAGACGCCGACGGCAGGCACCGTCTCCTTTGACGGCAAGGACATCACTTCGATGCCGTCCCACCGCCGCGCCCAACTCGGCATCGGCCGCACCTTCCAGATCGGCAATCTTTTCAACGACTGCACTGTGCGGGAGAACCTCGCGCTCGCGTTGGTGGCCCGCGAGTCTTATGGATTGCGCTTCGGCCGGTCGCTTAGCCAGTATGCCGAACTTCAGCACGAAGCCGTCGATCTGCTCGACAAATGGAAGCTGCGCGACATCGAAGACATCCCCGTGAAGATGCTTTCGTACGGGCAGCGCCGGATCGTGGAGATCGTGCTGGCATTGGCGACGCGTCCGCAACTCCTGTTGCTCGACGAGCCCGCCGCCGGTCTGTCCGGTGCCGAAACAAAAATGATCATCGAGACGATCAGCGCTCTCGATCCGGCGCTATCGATCCTGATCGTCGAGCATGACATGGATCTGATCTTCTCCGTTTGCGACCGCGTCACCGTCATTGCCAGCGGGGAAGTGCTGGCCGAAGGCGTTGGCGACGAAGTTCGCCGCAACAAACTGGTTATTGATGCCTATCTCGGGATGCCGCTATGAGCGACACCATCCTCCGCGTCGAAGACATTCGCACCTACTACGGTGACGGGCTTATTCTCGACGGCGTTTCCCTCTCAGTCGATCGCGGCAAGCTGGTCACGGTGCTCGGGCGCAACGGGGTTGGCAAAACCACGCTCAGCCGCTCCATCATCGGGTTCACGCCGCCGCGATCGGGCCGTATCGTTTTCGACGGTTCCCCGATTCAAGGTATGGCGTCACGCGAGATCGTGAAGCGCGGCATTGCCATAGTACCGCAGGGGCGCCGTGTGTTCGCCTCGCTCACCGTTTATGAAAACCTTGCCATCGCTGCGCGCAAAGGACCGATCTCTTCCGACTCCGCAGCCTGGGATTTAAAGAAGGTTTTCGAGCTCTTCCCGCGTCTGGAGGAGCGGCGAAGCCAGCGCGCCAATACCTTGAGCGGGGGAGAGCAACAGATGCTCGCCATCGGTCGCGCGCTTATGACTTGTCCGAAGTTGCTCCTGCTCGACGAGCCGACTGAGGGTCTCGCGCCGCTCATCATCGAACTGGTGGTCAAGGCGCTCCAGGAACTGCGCCGTTCCGGAGTTTCATTGCTGCTGTTCGAGCAGCGGGTTGAGGTTGCGCTCCGGCTGGCCGATGTCGCCATCGCCATGAGCAGCCACGGCCTCATAACGTTCAACGGAGCGCCGGCCGATTTTCCGACGCACGAGGTTAGCGCCGTTCCGACACTACCGTAGTTTGAGAATCTGCAACTGCCAAGCTTAACCCACTCAAAGGAGAGTAAATATGATCACCAGGAGATCTTTTGGAC
>CANJRA010000033.1 GCA_947476625.1 Fidelibacterota bacterium | reverse complement strand
GACAAGGCAAGGGCCTTGCCCACATCTCCACAGGCCCAGCAGCAACAGCAAGTAGGCTTCATCATGGATAGGGTTTTGGCAGCGTGATCAACAACCGGAATACACCATAACTTCGCTGCCAACCTGTCCGAAGAAGCGGGACCAGCTCATTCTGTGGCCGACCCGTTTCAAGAATTACTGCTCACCCACCTTCCCCGTCTGCAAGCTTACGCGGTGATGCTTACCCGTGATCGTGCCGCCGCCGCAGACCTTCTGCAGGAAACGGCCTTGAAAGCTTGGCGCGCCCAATCCCAGTTCGCCATGGGAACCAATTTCACCGCATGGATCTATAAAATCCTTCGGAACGAGTACGTCAGCTCGTTGCGCCGTAATAAGCGCAAGCCGAGCCGCATAGACGAAGTGCCGGAAGAGTTCCTATCGCGTGCCGGCGCTCAGGAAAACGATATCCTTTCGCGCGAAGTCGTTCAGGCCATGAACCAACTCCAGCCAGAGCAGCGCGAAGTTCTCGTGCTCATTTGTGCGGGCGGGTTGAGCTATGAAGAAGCCGCGGCTTCGCTCGGCTGCTCGATTGGAACGATCAAAAGCCATTTGTGGCGTGCGCTTGCGCGCATGGCCGCTCTGGTCATGGGGGAAGATGCCCCGACAGACAGCAGCTCGGCTGAAATTTATGAAACCCCACGGTCCAGCAGATCGATAGGTCATGCTGAACACATGTCGGGAATTTAAAGCTAGAATCATTGGCTATAGCCCGCGGAGGCAGACTACAATGCACATTGGCGTCGTTAGTACCGCTCTTGCGGCGATAGACCATGAATTGCATGGCACGGATGCCTCCGCGGGCTCCAATCTAGAACGGCTTTGTTCGGTAATGACTGACAAACCACCTTCGAAGACCCAACAAACGAATTCAAAAGCGCGCGTTGAAGCTCAAAATAGAATGAACCCAGCTTTTGATTCTTGGCTTGAAAACAAGCTCCACTCCATTTTCGACACGGTTGCGGCTGAGCCGCTGCCGCCGGATTTGTTGAGGTTGCTTGAGACGCTCGACAAGAAGATGACCCCGCCAGACGACGACAAGAAAACTAGCTGACCACTTTGGAGGAACTCCCCCGTTCCCCGTCGGCGCTACCCTTTCGTACATCAACATTATAAAGCGGTGATGAGACGACGAAGGAAGTGCTTTTCGCCGTCGGATTGATCTGCGTCATCCCCCTCATTCCCGTCAAAGTCGATGCTTAGAGCGGGGGCCTTAGGGCCGTTATTATTGGCGTAAGGACTTAGCGCTGCTATGGCTTGGGAGACTTTGCCGGACGCTTGCCGATTTCCTCGGCACGTTTCAATTCGACGGCTTCCGCCGGGGACGACAGGCTCTTTTTTGCCGCAGCCGGGCCTACTTTTCCCGAATTCGCAAATTGCGTGGTCGCTTTGTTATACGCGCGCGCGGCCGTCTTATTGCCTTCGCCTTCATTCTTCTGAGTTGTCGCCATATGCGTTCTCCTCATAAGAGCGCGGCCAGCGGAATGCGGGCAGCCATATGAATGAAAACTCTTCGGATCGTTAATGGTTCCGCTTATGGCTTCGTATGAACGACCACGATTTTCTTCGATGGAGGCAGATCCTCATGAGAGTTCGAGCGCCGCTAGCGCTCCGTGCGCCCTTCTCGTTCTCGGTGCAGCCAGAAGGTGAACAACACACGACCGACCGCAAAACCGGTATTGCAATGAAAACCCCGATAACGCCGAGAAGCTTGCCACCTAACAACACCGCGAAGATCACCAGCGCCGGATGCAAGCTGCACGCGGTTGCCGATAATGAGCGGCGAGAGAATGCTGCCTCGCGTTTTTAAGGCAGCAAGGTTACGAGGTGGAATTCCCGGCTTAAGCGTCTGCCCCGCTTAAGCGGCGGCACGTGCATAACATGAAAAAGGCGTATGAGGAATTTCACCCTATACGCCTTTGTCGTTTTAGCAGATCGCCTCGTCCCCAGCGCATTTTGCTGCGCGGGGGACAAAGCATCATTTTCTAGAACACGGGGCTTTCTCTGTAGGAACCCCAGATGGTCTTCAATGTTTCCACGAGGTCGCCCATGGTGGCGCCGTTGCGGATCAGTTCGATCGAGACCGGCATGATGTTCTGGTTCGGATCTTTTGCGACCACCAGGAGCTGCTTGAGCAGCTCTTCGTGCTTCTTATTGTCTCTGTTCTTGCGAACTTCGTTGGTACGCGAGATCTGACGTTCCGCGGTCGAGTAGTCGTACGGGTGCGTGTGAATCTTCGGATCGGGCGTGCCGTCGACGTATTTGTTAACGCCGATGCAGGGCTTCTCACCGGATTCCTTACGCAGCGCGGTTTCGTAAGCGAAGTCCGCGATGTGACGCTGGAACCAGCCGTCGTTGATGAGCTTAATCACGCCGCCGTTCTTCTCAACTTCGTCGATGATTTCGAAGATGCGCTTTTCGTACTCGGTCGTGAGCGATTCAACGTAGTAAGAGCCGCCGAGCGGATCCACGACCTGGGTCACGTTGGTCTCGTCAGCGATAACCTGCTGCGTGCGGAGCGCCATACGCATGGCGTCTTCGGTCGGGATGGCGAAGGCTTCGTCGTAACCGTTGGTGTGCAAGGACTGGCAACCACCGAGAACCGCGGCAAGCGCCTGGTTCGAAGTACGCATGACGTTGTTCATGTATTGCGGCTTCGTCAGCGACGCAGCGGCCGTCTGGCAATGGAAGCGCAGACGCATGGACTCTGGGTTCGTCGCACCAAAGCGTTCCTTCATGATCTTCGCGTAAACGCGGCGCAGAGCGCGGAATTTCGCGATTTCTTCGAAGAAGTCGGCCTGACAGACGAAGAAGAAGGCCAGACGCGGCGCGAATTCATCGACCTTGATGCCGGTTTTCAGCACTTCGTCGACATAGGTGATGAGATTGCACATCGTGAACGCGGCTTCTTGTAGCGGCGACGAGCCAGCTTCGGAGATGTGATAACCCGAGATGTTGATCGGGTTGTAGCGCTTCAGGTTCTTGGCCGAGTACGTGATGATGTCACGGACGATACGGACAGACGGTTCGATCGGGAAAATGAACTCTTTCTGCGCCATGAACTCTTTAAGAATGTCGGCCTGCACGGTGCCCGAGATCTTGTTCAGGTCGTAACCACGCTTTTCGGCGAGGCAGATGTACATGGCGAGCAAAATCCACGCGCTCGGATTGATCGTCAGAGACACCGAGATCTTCTCGAGATCGATGCCTTCGAGCATCATTTCCATATCGGCAAAGGTATCGATGGCAACACCTTCGCGGCCAACTTCGCCTTCGCTCATCGGATGATCGGAGTCATAGCCCATGAGGGTCGGCATATCGAAGTCGGTCGAAATGCCGGTCTGGCCCTGCGCGATCAGGAACTTAAAGCGCTTGTTGGTATCTTCCGCCGTGCCGAAGCCGGCGATCTGACGCATCGTCCAGTTACGGCTACGATACATCGTCGGATAAGGACCGCGTGTGAACGGATACTGGCCGGGAAGACCGATGTCTTCCAACGGGGTGTCAGCGATGTCCGCGGCGGTGTACGTGCGCTTAACAGGAAAATCGCCAAGCGTGAAGAAAGCGGGCTTGGTTTCGCCGGCTTTTTTCAGAAAGCCCGCGACTTCATTAGCTTCCCAAGCTTTTTCCTGGGCGCGAAGAGCATCGGCTGTGGCTTTATCAAGCGCTTTTGTCATGACTGAATCCTTATTCTTTTATTGTGTCACAGAACGTACGAGGTCGAGCGCGAAGCTATATGGATCGCCTTCCTTACGGCTCAGGCGATGAGCAAGTTCAGCACGGGCGCTTCCTGTAGCTTTATCGAACTCTTCTAACAACATTCTCTTCGCGGTTTTCTCAAGACGGAATGCCGCGATCTCTAAACGACGCTTATCACCTTCGGAGCTAACGCTTATTTTGCGGTGTCCTTCGAGAGCTGCGATGAACTCATCAAGCCCCATGCCGGTCAGCGAGCTTACGCCGATAACGGGGGTACGCCAGGCAGATTGGGCAATTTTGGCGGCATTTAAGGTCAGCATCTGCTTAAGATCGGTCAATGTCTTGTTGGCATCGGGCCGATCACACTTGGAAACCAAGTGCATGTCCGCGATTTCGAGGACACCGGCTTTAATCGCCTGAATGTCGTCGCCGAGACCGGGAGCTGAAACAACAACAGTTGTGTGAGATGCCTTGACGATTTCGACTTCGTCTTGGCCTACGCCAACCGTTTCAATAATGATTACATCGAAACCGGCAACATCCAAGATGTCTGCCGTGGCCAAAGTCGATCTCGCCACGCCGCCCATCTCGCCGTGCGTCGCCATGCTACGGATATAGACGTTGGGATTGTTCGCCAGTTCCGTCATGCGGATACGATCCCCAAGGATCGAACCGCCTGAATAAGGGCTCGAGGGATCAACGGCGATGACGCCGACTCTTTTTCCGGAGGCAACTAATTTGGCCGTCATAGCGGCTACCAGCGTCGACTTGCCGCTACCCGGCACGCCCGTGATGCCGATGACGTGCGCCTTGCCGCTTCTTTTGTACACATTAGCAAGGGCGTCGCGTGCTTCAGGCACATCGCCTTCAGCACGCGTGATCAAACGACCAATTGCTACGGTCTCGCCGCGATCAATGCGTGGGAGTAGATCTTGCGAAGGAACGTATTCGCCCATAACGCTCGTTCCTGTTCGATCTGATTAGCGGGGACCGCGTTCGGAAACGAGACGCTTCAAATTCGCCACCAGCTGGGCCGGCGGGGTGTCTTGAAGAAGAACTTCTGCGACGCCCATCTTTTTGATCGCTTCGGCATCTTCGTCGGGCATAACGCCGCCAGCGACGATGATCAAATCCTTCGAGCCTTTTTCTTCAAGCAGCTTGAAGATCTTTGGGAAAACGGTGAGCTGAACGCCCGAGAGCAAGCTTACGCCGAGAATATCAACGTCTTCTTGGACGGCGGCGTTGACGACTTCGTCGGGCGTGCGATGCAGCCCGGTATAGATGACGTCCATACCTGCATCGCGCAGAGTGCGCGCAACAATCTTGACGCCACGGTCATGACCATCAAGACCAACTTTTGCTAAAAGAACACGAATTGGCTGCGACACGACCCCTCCTGATGAATTCTGCATACCGTATTTCGGGTTTATTATAGTGAATTGGTGTGGTCGTCAAGCGATCACTCGGCCCAAAAATAGTGGCCGTAATTACCGTCCATACGCCTGTGATTTGAAAGCTTTACAGAACGTCCAATGTGAAAGAAAGCCCCAATTTAAAGGGCTAAAAATCACATCGCGCCGACGGCGCCGCGCGCGTTTTAAATGGACGCAGATCGATATGCCGAGAGTGCAAAGCAGAAGTGCATCATTGCATGCGCTGATACGCCAGGAATCGGCACTCAAGTTTAAAAAGAAACAATGGGTAGGTGACGATCGCCAAGATCGCGACCGCACGATGGCACATACGCAGCGCATATATTGCACCAAGGAATAGCACCGCGGCCGGCCCGATTTCGGGCCGGCCGCGCGTACGATTATGGTCGATAAGAGTATAAGGCGGCGAAAGATGCCGCCGCGCTTTAGGAAGCTTTCGCCTTAAGCGCGCTGAGCACTCGGTAGCCGCGGCGCGCCACGATGACCTCTTCATCCGTCTGAATGGTCCAAAGGGCGACCTTCGAATCATCTTTTGCAAGCGTACGCTCGGTCGGACCGGACGCATTCTTTGCGGGATCAAGTTTGACCCCTAAGAAGTCGAGGCCTTCGCAGATTGAAGCTCTCAGGTTGACGGCATTTTCTCCAATGCCGCCCGCGAACGTAATGACGTCAACACCACCCATAGCGGCGGCAAAGGAGCCAATCGCTTTTTTGGTTTCATAGACGAACGTTTGCAAAGCGAGTTCTGCCCGTTTGCTGCCCGCCTTCGCGGCCGCTTCAAGATCGCGCACGTCTCCGCCATCGATCCCCGACATTCCCGTGAGGCCGCTTTGCTTGTCTAAAATCTGGCGCGTGTCGTCGATGCTCCATTTATGCCGTTCCATCATGTAGAGGACGGCGTAGACATCGAGATCGCCTGGGCGCGTTGCGTTTTCCAAGCCCGACTGCGGAGAGAAGCCCATCGTATGATCGATCGAGCGGCCATCGAGAATAGCGCACACCGAGGAGCTTCCGCCCAGGTGACAGCTGATAAGCCGCGATTTCGGCCCGACGATCTGCGCGACACGTTCAGCGACAAACTGATGCGAAGCGCCGTGGAAGCCGTATTTGATGACGCCTTCATCACGCCAATTGTCCGGCACGCCGTAATAGCGTGCGTGATCAGGGCGGTTGGCGTGGAATTCCGGCTCAAACGCGCAAATGATCGGCACGCCCGGCATTTCTTTCTGAAAAATGCTGATCGCATTCAGATAGATTGTGTTGTGAATGCCGGCGGCCGCGCGGAATTGCTTCATCGCCGCGATGAGCGCGTCGTCCACAAGGAAGGTGCCGCGATAGTTCGGTCCGGCATGGGCCGCTTTCAGCACGATGGCGTCGATCCGCGCGCCAGCCGTGCCGATCTGCGCCAAAGCTTCGCGGTAATCGACGACGCGTTCAGAACGGCCCTTAGCGATGACCTTCTCAGACGGCATTTCCACGATTTGATACTTGAGCGACGTGGAGCCCAGATTCGGAATTAAAATGTTCATTTTGAAGCTCCCTTGCGTTCGGCTTCGGCAACAAGGATGCCAATCGCTATCGAACGAATTTTCGTTTCAGGTGGTTCGGCGCGTGACAGCAGGATGAGCGGAACGCGCGCGCCCATAACTACGCCGCCCGACTGGCCTTTGGCGAAATAGATGATGGCGCGATAGAGAATGTTTCCGGCTTCAATATTCGGAACAATGAATATGTCCGTGTTCTCAACGATCGGGCTATCAATGCCCTTCCGTTCCGCAGCAAACCGGCTCAAGGGCGCGTCCATGGCAATCGGGCCTTCGATGTACGCTCCGGTAATCTGGCCACGACGGTTCATTGCCGCCAGCGCAGCGGCATCGACCGTAGCCGGCATGTCGAAACTAATCGTTTCAAGTGCACAGAGCGCCGCCAAATTAGGCTTCGCAATCCCGATGGCATGAGCGACCGTGATCGCATTGCGGCAAATCTCGGCCTTTTGCTCGATGGACGGGAGGATGTTGATGGCTGCATCGCTCATCAACATGAGGCGATCAAACCCGGGAACTTCGCAAACGATAACCTGACTCAACAACTTCTTCCGCAGCCCAGCCTCTTTATCCAGCACCGCACGGATCAATCCGGCCGTACCGATTTTGCCCTTCATGAGAAGGTCGGCCTTGCCGTCGCGAATGATCGCGATCGCTTTGCGCGCGGCAACGCTGTCGTCATCTTCCGAGATGATTTGGTCGTCTTTGATCTTGAAGCCGGCTTCCTCGGACATTGCCCGAATCTTTTTGGCATTGCCGACCAAGACTCCTTCAGCCAATCCCAGCTGCTGGGCATCCCGCAGCGCAACGATCACATCAGGATCGTGGCCCGCAGCGACAGCAATACGCTTGCCGCCAACCGCGCGCGCAGCTTTAACCAACTCATCTAAATTTTTATACATGTGTAAATACCTGTAACCATTTGGGCGCCACCGATTATCTCAGTGCCGCCCTGCTCGAAATCACGACGTTATGATTTCGCCTACCCTAAATGCGTTCTGAATTCAGAATTCTTTTTTTTCTAGCTGTAATGACTGGGCACGTCAAGCGAGGTAAACTGCCTGCGGTTGCATCGGTAATATGCGGATTTCTTGGCGTAATGCCGCACTGCAATCGGCCATGCCACCAGGACATGCCACCAGGAGAAGCAGCTTGAAATCGTTGCATCCGACAAAACACTTAGTAGACCAGGTCTACGAAGTCATCCTGCAGGCACTCGGTGATGGCACCATCGCCCCCGGCGAACGCATTACACAAGAAGAGATCGCGTCCCGGCTAAACGTTTCCCGACAACCCGTCACACAGGCGCTGGCAATCCTTAAGTCGCAAGGTTTTTTTACTCCGGCGGGTAAGCGTGGGCTAACAGTGACATCAATTCAGCCGCAATTTTTTGCCGATATTTATCAACTTAGGTCCGCCATAGAGCCGCTTGCGGTAACACTCGCGGTCCCACGGATGACCGCCGAGGCGCTGGAAACAGGCCGGAAGATCATCGAGCGCGGACGCGCAAGTGTATTGACCAACGACGCCGCCGCGTCCGTGCAGGCTGACGTTGAATTTCATTCGTTTATTTACGACATGGCCGGCAACTTATTAATCGCCGATACGATGCGGCTCCATTGGCATCACTTGCGCCGCGCCATCATTCAGTCGCTCAGGCCTCCCGGCGTGTCGTCGCTTGTGTGGCAAGAGCACGAACGTATTTTAGAGTTGATGGCCGGCGGCGATATGGACGCAGCTGCGAAGTCCATGGCAACCCACCTCGCCGATGCTTTTAACCGTCGCAGAAATTTGGCGGAGCCGGATGAGAAAGAAGGCGACGTCAGATCGAGGACTGCCAGCTGATCTTTGCGGCACATTCCCGCGCCGCGTAACAACGCTTACACTGAGCGCAGGTAGTAATGCGCCAATCTGCGCGCAGCTGTTACAAAACAGCTTACATGACACGCCATACTGCGCATGCACACATAGCGGCGATTAGCGCCTCCGCTTGCGCACGACATATGGTTAGGTATACTGATTTATCCTAACGTTGCTGCAAACTTAGGTATCAGATATCGGGGAGTGTCGAATGGCTTCGCTCAACAGACTCAAGACGCTTAAGAGCGGCGTCGTCTTGTCGATCATAGCAGGATGCTTCGTCATCGGCGCTTCACACGTCGCGCTGGCTAACGGCGATGCCTTTTTCGATGGACAAGAAGTTTTAGGTGAGACCGAATTTGTTTTCTTCGGCGGCGTCAAGGATGAGGACGGCAATTATCTGGGCGCTGCAAAGGTCACCGTTGACGTTTTGGAACCACTGCTCACCTACGAAAATGCCACCGATATTCTGGGCCGCTATCGTTCTGCCGATGTTGGCCGCGTGATGATCGAACTCGGGTATCCGGTCGACCCCAGCAAAATCGTCGTGACGGTTTCCAAAGAAGGCTACACCCAGACTCGACGCCTGAAGCGCAGCTCGCCGCGCACTTCAAAAGGCGCGTTTGAAATGGATTTTGTCATGGCGAAAAACAAAGACAAAACCGACACGGCCAAAAAGTAGCGGCATAAGAAGCTAGGAGTCCTGCGAGACTGCAGTTCTCTAAGTGAACATGTCCGGATGCCGCGCCACCAGCTGATTATATACCGTTTGAAAGTGCAGCCAGCCGATGAAGTCGTTGCCGACATGGCGCCGACTATACTCAGCGGTTTTTTGCGATATCTCTTTTGGCTTCTCGGGCAACGCTTCAAGCATCAACTGCACTTGGCAGCAGCGCTCCAGAGCCATGAACCAAAACGCGGCGTCGTCAATGCTGTGACGGCTCATGGTGAACAATCCATGATTTTGGTGAAGCACCGCGCGGACGTCCTTGAAATAAGACGCTATTGAACGCCCCGCCTTCTCCTCGACAGCCACCGCACCAGCGGACGCGCCGACAACGGCATGATCATTATAAAAGCAGGCCGCGTCCTGGCTGATCATATCTAAGGGTCGTCCCGTCGCGCACCACGCCGTTCCATACGTCGTGTGAGCGTGGCACATCGCAACAATATCCGGCTGAGCTGCATGTACGGCCGCATGAAGGACGAACCCGGCGCGATTAACCGCGTAATCGCCTTCAACGACACGGCCATCGTGGTCGACCAATATAAGGCTGGAAAGCGTAACGTGAGAGAAAGGCACGCACATCGGATTTGTCCAATACAATTCCGGATTTTCCGGATCGCGTATCGTCAAATGCCCTGCAAACCCGTACTCAAATCCCCAAAACGAGAAGGCGCGCGTTGCCGCGACGAGGTGCTTTTTGCGATGCTCCCGCTCTTCCGCCAGCGACGAAAAGATCGGGGTTTCGGGAAAGATTAACCCACTCTGCGTGGGTTTATAAATCGACTCTTCATTGACTTGCTTGAGCATGTTTGGCTCCGGCCTGGATCTGCGGCTTCCGGGAATAACCCACTCTTGCCACATCATTGCTGCGCTCTCACTGTTTTACGCTAGAGTGAAAGACCCCACCAACGATATATTCTCAGCAATCCTATGAGTTTAATTCACGGATGATAATATGAGCAGACTTCCCAGTCTTCTCGCTCTGCGCGCATTCGACGCGGCCGCCAGAACCGCCGGGTTCACGGCAGCGGCGCGAGAACTCAATCTGTCTCCGTCGGCGATCAGCCATCAGATCCGCTCTCTCGAAAGCTACTTTGGGCGCGCGCTGTTCATCAGGCGCGGCGTGCGTGTCGAACTTACCGATGTCGGCGCTCAGCTCGCGCGCAAACTCTCTACGTCGTTCCTTTTGATTGAAGAGGCCTGCAACGAAGTTACCGAACATCCTTCGGATGAGCGGTTGTCTATTTATTGCTCTCCGAGTTTTGAAACGAAGTGGCTTGCGCCGCGCTTGCCTGATTTCATGCGCCAAAATCCGGCGGCGGTTGTCCGCCTTTCCTCCGGCACAGTTCCGGCAGACCTTTTGCATGATCCCGAATTAAACGTTGCGATCTCCTATCTCGCGCCGCCCTATCAGCCTGGGCTGATAACCGAGTCTCTCGGCTTCGAGGACGTTGTCGCGCTCTGCACGCCGTCACTTGCCGCGTTATGCGACCGCGTCGGCATAGCAGGCGCGGGCGCACCGCTGATTCAATCAACGCGCAATCCGGTTCAGTGGCCCGAATGGCTGGCGCTCAATGACCAGCCGCAACCTGACTCACCGCCAAGAACCTCGTTTGATCGCGGCGCCATGGCTGTATCGGCGGCTATCCAAGGGCTTGGCATAGCCCTCGAAAGCCGCCGCTTCGCACTTCATGAATTAGCAACGAGTGAACTCGTGGAACTAGGCGGAGGTGCGTATCAGTCGATAAAGAGAGAGCTGCACTTTTTAACGTATCGCAAAACGCAAATAGCCAATCCCGCGGTCTCGGCTTTCAGGACATGGCTCTACGCGAACCTCAGTGACGAGCCGCGCGCCGCACAGCAATAGCGTGTTTTATTGGGGCGACGTAGGCTTGCACTGCTGTTTCCAGGTCATGATCTGCCCACGCTCGTAGCGCGTCATTTCCAGCGTCATAGCGGGCCGCGCGATCCGGCCTTGCCAACGCAAGGAGGACGCATTGTCGGCCGACCACGTGATAGCTTTGTCGCTATATTCTGCGGTGGGTATAGGGAACAAGGTTTTACGTTCCTTGGAGTATTTGAAAAACGCTTTAGCCGTATCGTCATAGGCATACACGTCTTGCGACGGCGCGCTTGAGGTGGCTTTGCCATCTTTGGTAACGACCGTGCCGTCGCAGGCAATCCAGTTTTCAGCGGCCGCAGCAGGTAAAGCGGCCAGCGTCAGCACGGCGATTGCCGGCAAAACAACGCGGCGAGAAAACGTAGTAATGCCCGTATTCAAAGTCATCATAGCAATTGCCCTTCTTTAAGCGTCATAACATCAAGCCATTACATCAATCGAATTAGCACCGCGCGCCAACATTACAAGAGTCAGCTCATACCAGTGTACTTCGCTGTGATTACATTTTTGTAGGCTACGAACGCCACATAAGCGCCGATGCAAATTTTCAAAGCCTTGCCGAACATTTCACCGTCGTCGCGCAACCGCATCAGACGCGCCAACCCGCCTATTTCGTATATTCTCAGATAGATAGGCACCTCGCTCTTCGGCGCACTGAAGTGCCGGTTTCAGTCCTTTGTCCGCCTGCAGGATAGGATATGCTCGGCGCTGCTCAACGCAGTAGGGAGGCGGGAATGCGCTTGGCTCAACACGCTAGTGTTCATTTTTTCATTTGCGTCCATCGGCGCGCTCTGCGCGGCGGGACCAGCGGCGGCGGCGACGTGCGAGAGTCTCGCCTCTCAGAAATTGCCGCATGCGGAAATCACCTCGGCGACGGCTGTCGCTGCGGGCGCATTCACGCCTCCGGGCGCAAAGGCCCCGATGGCTGATCTGCCGGCATTCTGCCGCATCAAGGGCGTTTCTAAACCTACGAGCGCGTCAGCAATCGGTTTCGAAGTGTGGATTCCGGAAGGATCGACCTGGAACGGAAAATTCGCGCAGATCGGCAACGGCGGCTTTGGCGGTAATGTGCCCCACTCCACATTGGCGCAGTATATACGGCGCGGTTATGCGACCGCCGGCACGGACGGCGGCCATACCGGCACGGCAGCAGACGCCGCGTGGGCGTTGGGCCAACCGGAGAAAGTGATCGACTTCAGCTACCGCGCCATGAAGGAAACCACCGATAAATCTAAGGCGCTGATCGCCGCGTACACCGGCAAAAGCCCTCGCCGGTCTTATTTTTATGGCTGCTCGGCCGGCGGGCGCGAAGCTTTGATGGGCGCACAACGTTATCCGGAAGATTGGGACGGCATTATCGTCAGCGCGCCTGCGAATTTTTGGACACGGCAATTCGCCGGATTCGTCTGGAATCAGCACGCGGTGCTGCACAACGAGGCCAGCTACATTCCCGCGGCCAAGGCCGCTATTCTAAGCAACGCAGCGCGGAAGCAATGCGGTGGCAAGGACGGGGGGCTGGCAGGCGATGCCTTCCTAAACGATCCGCGCGCGTGCGCGTTCGACCCAGCCGTCACGCAGTGCAAGCCGGGACAAGATGATTCGACATGCCTGACGCCAGCTCAAGTCACAGCTGCGAAAGCCATTTATGATGGAATGCGCAATCCCGCTACCGGCCTGTCGCTCGCACCAGGATACCTGCCAGGTTCAGAGTCCGCGCCGGACAACTGGCCGGCGTGGATGACTGGCGCGTCGCCGCGCACGGCACGCGCGCACCTGTTCGGCGGGCGGTACTTTCAATACTTCGTTCTCGGTAAGGAATCGGGCTTCGATATTCTCGACGTGAATTTCGCCACCGACGTCGCGCGCGCCGACGCCGTGGATGCACCGGTCCTGAATGCTACAAACCCCGATTTGTCGGCGTTTCAGCGGCGCGGCGGCAAGTTGATTCAGTATATCGGATGGGACGACAGTGCCACGTCGTCGCTTAACTCAATCAACTATTACCTCAGCGTTGCGCAGGAAATGGGCCTCGCAAAGCCCGGAGCCGGCAGCGCTGATCTGAAGAAGCTGCAGGAGTTTTATCGCCTGTTCTTAGTGCCAGGCCTCGCGCACTGCGGCGGCGGACCGGGCGCCAACGTCTTCGGCAACACGGGTCAAAACCTCGACAGCCCCGACGCCACCTTGCGCGACGCAGGCCACGACATCGTTGCCGCGTTGGATAAGTGGGTTGAGGGCGGCCCTGCGCCAAACCGAATCATCGCCACCAAATTCGAGGGCGACAAGGTTGGACAAGGCGTCGCATTCCAGCGGCCGCTGTGCGCTTATCCGCAAGTGGCGAAATACGACGGGCGCGGCGACCCGAAGGTGGCCAGCAGCTTTATGTGCGCCGATAGCCCACAGGCCCTCGCCGCCGACTTAAAGCGCGCGACGGAGTACGTCGCTCAAAACCAGGCAGTTTTGTACAACCCGCCCACACCAGCAGCACGGCGTGCCTCGCCCTAATCTGCTTAAACTTATCTGAGCCGTGAGCGCTCGGTCATTGGAGCCGCTCACGGCATTTTACCATGCAACTTCGCCGCGCTAATAAGCGGCATACTTGCTGCGCTGCAGCATACATACCCACGTAGACTCACGTTGTAGGCATGGGGACGCCATGCTAAAATTCTATTTCTAGATTTCATAAATACGCCGTCAAAATGGGAGGATACTATGGCTCGTATCTCGCGACCTTTGGCCCTTGGTGCCATGGCATTTGCATTCACCGTACAAGGTGTATCCGCCAAGGAACTTGGCGTTCCAGCAGTGCCGGAAGGCGTTCAAGTTCTCAGCAAGGGTACCCCGCTTGGCGTGCGCGATCCCGGCGTTAATTTGATAGCCAATTACTCTAACCGGTCGATTCCCGTTTTGGCCGATGAAAATGGCATGCCGCTCTATACGTTCGACAAGGACGAGAACGACAAGTCCAATTGCGCTGACCAATGCGCCCAGGCATGGCCTCCCTTGCTTGCGCCATCCAAGGCCAAGGCCTTTGGCGAATGGAATGTCGTGGCCCGCGCCGATGGCGGTCGCCAATGGGCGTTTAAGCATAAGCCTCTCTATCGCTTCGCCAAAGATACCGTTCTTGGCAACGCGACGGGGGAAGGCGACAGCTGGAAAACCGTCGCATTTGCGCCCAATCCCGGCATACAGCTTCCGAGCGGAATTGTAGCAGAGCAGCTGGAAGATGCCGGCGGCGTTGTGCTTGTAAATCACGTGGGCCGCACGCTCTACGCGTATTCGGGAAAGCCCGGCGAAGATTCAACGATCTGCTCCAAGACGCCGTGCGCCAGCTCATGGACCCCCGTATCGGCCCCCTCGTTAGCGACCAATATCGGTGATTTCACAAAAGTTCGCCGCGGCGATGGTAGCGATCAGTGGGCCTATCAAGGCTTGCCGCTTTATAGCTTTGACCTCGACGAGATGGCCGGCCAAATAAACGGCTATGCGCAAGATAAGCGCTGGGAGCCGGCCTTGGTCGTCAGATTTCCGACCCCGGCAGAGCTTGGCGTTACACTCCAATGGACGAATGCTGCTGGCTTGAATTTCGCCACATCCAAGGGGCGCTCGCTCTATCGTCAGTATCTTTATTACTACTCCGTCGCTGGACATGACGAGCGCAAGGGATATCCCTACAAGCCGTTTGCCGGTCGCGCGCTCGGTGGCAAAGCCTGTGAAGATGATTGCCGTGAGATGTGGGAGCCGCTGAAGGCCTCCGCGAATGCGAAACCGATTGGTCTCTGGAGCGTCGTGGCGCGTCCGGACGGCTCCAAGCAATGGGCCTACCGTGAGCACGCCTTGTACACCTACAAGGATGACAAGAAGCCCGGCGATCTGCTCGGCGTAAACACCTGGATGATCTCCATTAATGACCCTGAGCTTGGTTTTCAGTCGCTTTTCCAGAAGCTGAACATCAATGCCGAGATCATGTCCGGTATCGTTTTCACGAGCGTCTATCCGTAATTGAATAGGCCGCGGATCTCTAAAGAACCGCGTTGGCTGCACGAGACATTTAATGAGGAGCTACACGCAAAAGTGAGCTCATAAAAAGTGTGGCACGATGTTGTCTTGGGAGAGACGCGAGCCTAAATAATGAATAGTCCTAGGGAGATTAAAGCAGTGCAATTTGGCATCAAAGTCAAAGGTCAGAGTCGGCGTAATCTGGCTATCGGACGTCCATTAGCGTTTGTGAGTGCAATGTTGCTCTCAAACTTCGTGGGCGGCTCAGCCATGGCCGAGCAGCGCAGTTACGTTATCAGCTGGCTGACGCAAGCCACGTATTCGCAGGACGGCGATTGCGCAGACGGGATCGAACCCGGTCCCAACGAGCAGTACGAAAAAATCCTGGTGAACCAGTATAAGCGCACGCCCGCAGAGGCGGCTAAGATCATGGAAGGCTTCACCGCTGGCACATCAGAGGGATGCGGCCTTGGATCGGGCTGCGAGTTGAACGCCCAGTTTATCTATCGTGGCCGAGTCAACGGCAAACCTGTGACGGTTTACGAAAACCCAACGTCGGTCGCCGATCCGATGTTGCATCAGGTGACGGGAAAGTACGCGCTGGGCTTTGACCTCGACGGCAAAAAGGAAGGCTTTGAAGAGCCTTTTACCCACGAAAAGGGCAT
>CANJRA010000032.1 GCA_947476625.1 Fidelibacterota bacterium | reverse complement strand
GAACGGCAGATTGCTGGTGACGATGGTGGAACCGCGCTCGTAGCGCCGAGAGAACACCTCGAACAGCAACTCTGCGCCGGTCTGAGAGAACGGCACGTAGCCGAGTTCGTCAAGGCCCCCGCGGGGGGCCTTCCTGCTAGTCTCACTGATGTATATTTACTCCGGCGCACTGATGCATTTTTAGTCCGGCGTTGACATCAGCCAGAAGATCGCGCTGATCACATCGCCGTTGATAGCCTTCTGAGCGAGGGACATAGCTATCTTGCCAGAGACGATCGCGAGTGCGTCGCTTAGAGTATCTCCGTAATGCTTACGCAGGGTCTTTGGATCGATGCCGATCTGCGCTGCGACCTGCTCCTGCGGCGAAGGTCGATTTTCTAGAATGCTGCAAAGACTGGGGATCGATGTCGTCGGAGTTGATCTCACAGCGACATTAATTCACCGCGCACGGCAATTGGATCCTGCGGGAGATTATCGGATTGGAAACGTCGAGGATCTTAATTTTTCCGACGAAACATTTGATCTGGTCGTCAGCTATCTTACTTTTATCAACTTTCCCGACATTAAAAGAGCCGTTCAAGAAATCACGCGCGTACTTCGACCCGGCGGCATTTTATTGGTCGCGAACCTCAATAGTTTCAATACCGCAGGACCACCCGAAGGATGGACTCGCGATGGCGAAGGCCAGTTGCGTTTCTTTATCGACAGGTACTTGGAGGAACGAGCGCAGTGGGTCAGTTGGAAAGGAGTGCACGTTCAAAATTGGCATCGGCCGCTAAGCACATATATGTCACTACTGCTGGATCAGGGACTTGAGTTGCGTCATTTTTCTGAACCGCTGCCAACCGGCGGAGACCCGCAAACAGCTGCACGTTACGTTCGCGCGCCATGGTTCTTCATAATGGAGTGGCAAAAACCGTAAAGATAATGCCGCTTATTGTGAGACGCCAGCGGTGTGGGCAGCACGAGATTCCCGCATCAACCTAACGATACCAATCCAGCCCGGATTTTTTCAAATACGGGTTGCCACGCGCGGTCGGCGTTTTGGCGGTGGAGCGTGGCGGAGGCGTACCAGGGGCTGTCGCTTCGCTCCATGAACCAGCGCCAGTCGGAAATATAAGGCACAAGCACCCAGGTTTTTTGACCTATCCCACCGCTGAGGTGAACAACACTTGTGTCGACACTGATGACGACGTCCATCAAGGCGCAGAGCGCGGCGGTATCTGAAAAATCAGCGAGGTCTTGGCCGAAATGTCGGATGACGCCGCAGCTTTCAAGCGTCGGTTGATCGGCGTCGCGCACTTCTTTTTGTAGCGAGATGTATTCGCGCTGCGGCGGCAGATAGGGCAGCAGCGCGGCCAGCGGAATACTGCGGTCTATATTGCTTTTATAGAGACCCGTGCTCCAGACCAGACCGACGCGCGGCTTGGATTTTACGCCCAGCTTTTCGGCCCAGGCGTTCACGCGATCGGGATCGGGCCGTAGGTACGGCTGCGGACTCGGTATCGTGGCGAGCGTTGTTTTAAATGCCAGCGGCAGCGACAAAAGCGGGCAATGAACATCAAATGTGAGCAGTGGGTCGCCCTCGGCGATAACGTCGCTGACGCCTTCGAGGCTGCGCAGCACGCCGACGAGGGTTTTGGGGCCTTGAACAATAACGCGCGCGCCGGTGGCGGCGACAAGTTTGGCGTAGCGGCAAAACTGGAGGGTGTCGCCAAAACCCTGTTCGCTATGCAGTAGGATGGTTTTTCCCGCGAGTGAGACTTGGCCCAGCCACATGGGTTGCGGCCAGGTACGATGCTTGAGGGCTTTCGCCGGAATTCTTTTCCAGCGGGCTTCGTAGAGCGGCAATCCGCGATCTAAGTCGCCGATCGTCAGGAGCGACAGGCATTTGTGCCACTGCGCCACGGCATAATCCGGCACTACAGCAAGGGCATGGTCGTAACTGGCGATGGCGGCCTCGAACTGATGAATCTCGCGCAGGAGGTTGCCGCGATTGTAGTGGGCCTCGGCGAAATTCGGTTTGATGGCGATGGCATCGTCAAAGCTTGCCAGCGCTGCGTCGGTCTGCGCGGAGGCTTGAAACGCGAGACCGCGGGCGTTGTAGGCCTGCGCCAAGTCGGGCTTAAGCGCGATGGCGCTGTCATAGCTGGCAATGGCGGCGGCGGTTTGGCGCAAGTGCTGCAACGCGTTGCCGCGGTTGTAATAGGCATCGGCGTAGGCCGGTTTCAGGGCGATAGCGTGATCGTAACGCGCGACGGCGTCGGCGAATTGTCCGATCCGGCTGAGCGCCGCGCCGTGTTCATAGTGTGCTTCGGCATGGTCCAGCTTAAGTGCTGCGACCTGTCCGAACAACGCGGCGGCGCCTGTGTGATCACCCTCTTTTTTTGGCGATAATGGCGCGGAGGCGGATAGCGTCGGCGTGCTGCGGCTGGTTTTTTAAAACCGTTTCGCACAGCGCCTTTGCGTCCTGCACATTGCCTTTATTGAGCAGCGCTATGACTTGTTTGAGCATCGGGAGATCCGGCGGCGAAACGTGAGGCCGCAGATATTACGACTGTTGCGCGTCGGGCAGCAGGTCGCGCAGCGCCGCGAGAAAAACTTCGCGGCGCGCAGGCGCGAGGCGTTCGAGGGAATTGCCGATAATGCCGGAGGTGGTGCGCGTGGCTTCGCGCACGATGCGTTGGCCTTCTTTGGTCAGCGTCAGGCGGATGCGGCGGGAATCTTCGACGTCGAGGCTGCGTTCGAGCAGGCCGCGTTCGACCAACTGATCGAGATGACGCGTGATGACGCTGTTGGGCAGTTGCACGGCCTTGGAGATCTCGCCGGGATAAACCATGCCCATGTCGATCTTATTGAGAATATAATAGAGTCGGAAATCGATGCCGTGTTCGGCTTCCAAAACCGGCTGCAACTGGCGCATGTGATTCTGGGTCAATTGCTGCATCGTGCGCAGAAAGATCATGGCCTGATCGGCAAGCTTATCGCGATCGGGTATGCTCGGTTTCATGACGCTGGGTGACCATGCTCGGGGTGCCGCAATATTTGATTTCCTGAAATATTGCATGGAATATACGAACGCAAGTTGGTTTTTCGGCATGACCGCTGAACGGCTTTTATCCTGGACCCACGACGAATGAACGCGCTCGGCGCTAAGACACTGACAACACCCGCCGATTTGGCCGATGCCGGTTTGGTATCCGCGGCCGACCTGCCAGCCGTGACGGCGCTGTCGGCGCGGTATGCCACGGCCATCCCCCCCAACTTGGTGCGCCTGATAGCGACTGCCGGCGACGCGGTCGCCCGTCAGTTTGTGCCGGACAAACGTGAGTTCGACAGCGCGCCGGAAGAACGCGCGGACCCCATTGGCGATCACAGTCATTCGCCGGTGAAGGGACTGGTGCACCGCTACGCCGACCGGGTGCTGCTGATGCCGACCCTGGCCTGCGCGGTGTACTGCCGGTTTTGTTTCCGGCGTGAGAGCGTGGGCGCGGGCGCGTTGATGCAAGCTGAGTTGGATGCGGCGCTGGATTATATCCGTGCGACGCCGGCGATCTGGGAAGTGATTCTGACCGGCGGCGATCCGCTGGTTTTATCGGCGCGGCGCATGGGCGCGATCATGGACGTGCTGCGCGACATTGCGCATGTGAAAATTGTGCGCGTGCATACGCGCGTGCCGGTGGCGTTGCCGGAGCGGATCGATGCCGCGCTGATCGATGCGTTGAAGCGCAGCGGCAAGACCGTTTATGTGGGCATTCACTGCAACCATGCGGCGGAGCTGACGGAGGATGTGGTCGCCGCGTGCGCGCGACTCTCGGACGCGGGTATTCCATTGTTGGCGCAGACGGTGCTGTTGAAGGGCGTCAACGATACGGTCGCGGATTTGGAAAATCTGTTTCGGGCACTGGTCGCGGCACGGGTCAAACCCTACTACCTGCATCAGCTCGATTACGCCCCCGGCACCAGCCATTTCCGGGTACCGATCGCAGAGGGCCAGGCGCTGGTGACCGGTTTGCGCGGGCGGGTGTCGGGCCTGGCGCAGCCGACGTATATCCTCGACATTCCGGGCGGTGCCGGGAAAGTGCCGGTGGGCGCGGCTTATATGTCGCCGGAGGGAGACGGGGGTTACATTGTCCGCGATCCGCAAGGGACCGCCCATGCTTACCCCCCGCGTCCGGGAGATGATTGTTCTCCTGTGTGACAGCATGGGGATAATCGATTTCCGGGCCTTGTGAGGCGCCGCTCAAGATGGTGAGATACTGAGGAAGCCCTTCAGGAGATATAAAATGTCCACGACCCATCACCAGATTCTGATCTGCGGCGGCGGCGCTGCGGGGATTACCGTGGCAGCGCGGCTGCGCAAAGTGGAACACGACATTCCCCTGGATATCGCCATCGTTGATCCGGCCGACGCACATTATTATCAGGCGGCGTTCACGCTGGTGGGCGGTGGGGCTTATAAGCTGGCGGATACGCGCCGCAATGAAGCCGATCTTATTCCCGACAATGTAACGTGGATCAAACAGGCGGTTGCGAGCTTCGCGCCCGATGCGAATGCCATCACGCTCGCTGACGGTCGCGTGATTACTTACAATTACCTCGTGGTTTGCCCGGGTTTGCAAATCAATTGGGGCGCCATTCCGGGCTTGAAGGAAT
This sequence comes from Fidelibacterota bacterium, assembly GCA_947476625.1. Classification (GTDB taxonomy): domain Bacteria; phylum Pseudomonadota; class Alphaproteobacteria; order Rhodospirillales; family Rhodospirillaceae; genus SHVO01. The sequence continues at coordinate 13,100 of CANJRA010000032.1, read as the reverse complement.
ATGTCGGGCGTTACGGCGTGTGCAGTAACTATTCGGCCAACACCGTCGAATATACTTTTGAGATGCTGAAGAGCTTGAAGCCCGGCGCGAAGGCTTTGTTCACGCAAGCGCCGATGCAGATCAAATGCCCGGGCGCGCCGCAAAAGGCGGTGTATCTCGCCGCCGACTATCTGACCAAAAGCGGCATTCGCGAACATTGCGACGTGCGCTTTCTTACCGCGACGCCGGGGATTTTCGGCGTGCCGTTCTACGCCAAGGAATTGGTGAAGGTGGCCGCGCGTCACAAAATTCCGGTGAGCTACAATCATAACCTTGTGGAAATTAATGCGCGCGCGAAGAAAGCGACTTTCGCGATTACCGCCGGCGATCAGCAAGGTCAGAGCGTGACGCTCGAGTTCGACATGCTGCATGTGACACCGCCGCAGAGCGCACCGGATTTCGTCAAGAACAGCCCGCTCGCCAATGCGACCGGTTTTGTCGATGTGCACGCCAACAGTCTGCAGCACACGAAGTATAAGAACGTCTTCAGTTTGGGCGACGCCGCAGGTACCGCCAATTCCAAAACCGCTGCGGCCATACGCAAACAGGCGCCGGTGGTGGTGCACAATCTTTTGCACCTGATCAAAGGCGAAGCGCTTGAAGAGGGCTACGACGGTTACGGCGCATGCCCGCTGACGACAGGTTACGGCAAAGTGCTGATGGCCGAGTTCATCTACGGCGGCAAACCTACGCCGACATTGCCGCTCGATCCGCGCAAAGAGCGTTATGTGAACTGGTGGATCAAGAAAACCGGTCTGCCGCTTTTGTACTGGGACTATATGCTGAAAGGCCGCGAGGCGTTCCCCGCGCACGACACCAGTTATGTCGATCCCGCTGCATGATATTCAAAGGACGCGCTGATGACATCCATCGACACGATTCCCCTTAAAAAACTCGACGGCACGCCGGCAACACTTGGTGACTGGTCGGGCGATGTGCGGCTGGTGGTCAATGTAGCGTCGAAGTGCGGACTGACGCCGCAATACGAGGGGCTGGAGAAGCTGTACAAATCGTACAAAGACAAAGGCTTGACGGTGATGGGCTTTCCGGCCAACAATTTCCGCGGGCAAGAACCCGGCACCGAAGCCGAGATCGCGACATTTTGCAGCACGAGCTACGGCGTGACCTTCCCGATGTTCGGCAAAATCTCGGTCAAGGGCGACGACCAGCATCCGCTCTATCAAAACCTCATCGCCGCGCAGCCGAAGGCCGCCGCGAAAGACGATACTTTCAAAAAGCGGCTGGCCGAATACGGCATCACGCACGAGAAAGAGTCCGACGTGCTGTGGAACTTCGAGAAATTTCTGATCGGGCGCGACGGCCATGTCATCTCCCGGTTCTCTCCCGACATCACCGCCGACGATCCGATGCTGGTCGGCGCCATCGAAAAGGCGTTGTAGCAGTCTGCGTGAACACGTTTCTCCGTAAACTCGGCCTCACGGCTCCGATCATTCAAGCGCCCATGGCGGGCACGTCGACGCCGGCCATGGCTGCCGCCGTTTCCAACTCAGGCGGCTTAGGTTCGGTGGGTGTATGCGCTTTGTCGGCGGAGAATGCGCGCAAGGTCATCTCCGAGGTTCGTGCGGCGACGAAACAGCCGTTTAACGTCAATGTCTTCTGCCACCGCCCGCCGGTCGCCGACCCCGCGCGCAATGCCGCATGGATCGCGAAACTGGCCCCGGAGTTCGCGCGATATGACGCCGCGCCGCCGCGCGATCTTCAGGAGATCTATCCGACATTCGCCACCGACGACGCGATGTTCGAGATGCTGCTCTTGGAACGCCCGGCGGTCGTCAGCTTCCATTTCGGCCTACCCTCGCCCGTGAAAATTGCCGCGTTGCGCGGCGCGGGCATTGTACTTCTAGCGACGGCCACCAGCCTCAAAGAGGCCCATAGTATTGCCGCCGCCCGGATCGATGCCGTCGTCGCGCAAGGGTTTGAAGCCGGGGGGCATCGCGGGATTTTCGATCCGCAGGCTTATGATGAACAACTTGGCACGCTGGCCCTGACGCGGCTGCTGGTTAAACAGCTCGATATTCCCGTCATTGCCGCAGGCGGCATTATGGACGGCGCGGGCATCGCGGCGGTGTTGGCGCTGGGCGCCGCCGCCGCGCAGCTTGGTACAGCGTTTGTTACCTGCCCGGAATCCTCGGCCGACGGCCCTTACCGCGCAGCATTGTTGAACAAAGACCCCGTGCAGACGGTGATGACAGCCGCGATCTCGGGACGTCCGGCGCGCTGCATCGCCAATAAATTCACAGGGTTTGGCGCGCATATCGCGCCTAGCGACATCGCGCCCTATCCCATGGCTTACGACGCCGGAAAAGCCCTCAATGCCGCCGCCAAGGCCAAGGGTGAAACCGGTTACGGCGCGCAATGGGCGGGGCAAGGCGCTACGTTGGCGCGCGTGATGCCGCCGGCGGATATGGTCGCGCTGCTCGTGCGGGAAATGAGCGAGGCCGCGCGGTGATCAAACACATTGTCGTCATCGCGGCGGCGGCAATGATGGCAGCGTGCACATCGCAGCCGGCGTTCAAGATCTCCGACGTGACCGAGGCGCGCGCGCTGTCCGATCATGCACTCGACCTTTTCGCCGCCGGGGACACCAAAAACGCCGTTGCCGCGCTTGATGCGGTGATCGCCTACGGTACGGTCGATGACGCCGACTATGCGCGCCGCGCCGCGGTCCACGGCACGCTCAAGAATTACGACAAGGCATTGGCCGATGCGAACCGCGCCATCGAACTGGCACCGCGCGTCTGGCGGCGGTACCTGGAACGCGCCGTGCTGTATCAGCGCGTCGGACGGTACGACGAGGCTATCGGTGATTTGGACAGCGCCGTTGCCTTACAGCCGAACGAGGTCGAGTTATTGCGCCGGCGCGCCTATCTCAAAATCGTCGCCGCGCGGTTCAACGAAGCGGTCGTTGATTATGAAAATCTGACGCAAGTCCCCCCGCGCAGCGATACCGGAGCGCTGGGGCGCGGCACGGCATTATATCTTGCGGGCCGTTGGCAGCAGGCGGCGGCGCAATTCAAGGATTTGCTGACAGCCTCGCCCGAAGACGGCCTCGCGGCCTTGTGGTTCGCCAAAGCCAAATTGCGTGACGGGCAGTTTTTGACGTGGGACGAACTAGAGCGCAGCGCAGGCCCCGAGCCCGAATGGTTGTTGACGCGTCTACTGCTAACCGCGACGGCCGACACCGAAGCCAGTAACGCCACGACCGATGTCGATCCGTGTGAACGCGCGCTGTTTCTCGGTCTGCGGCGGATCGTGCGCGACGGCGGCCAAAATGCGGCGGACGCCTTCCGGGCAGCGGCTGAAACCTGCCCCCTCGACAGCATCGAGGCCAGCGAAGCCCGCACAGAACTCATGCGGCTAAAAATTCCCGCCGGTTAATAGGGAAGTTTCCTAAAAAGGCACGAAGCAGTTGATGATATGGAGATTTTGGCCTGTACTTTTGTCGCCGTCGGGTCAGAATTGGCGCTGTAACTTATGGCGATGAATGCTAAGGTCGGCCTCGCGGATAGGTTGCTTAAGGGGCTTGCTCATAGCCTGTTTAGTTGAAAGGCGCTCCATTCCGTTCGTTTAAACCGCGTGCTCGGATTAGTCAGTTTCGATGAAGAAGTTCGACAAAGACAAACTCAGCGACGTTGACATCTACCTCGGTGAACCGAACGAACAGGTCCGCGAAAGCCTGCGCGCCATGATGCGCGGCGAAGGCCGAAACTATGTCGCGGGAGCCGATTCCGATGCCAACCAGGGCGAATCAAGGCAGCCCGGCACCCCAATCCGGGCCTTTCATTGAGAAGTTGAAAGCTCATCACAAGATTGCCGCACAGCGGGTGGTTATTGCTATAACAGCACCGCCTGATCACGGCCCTGCCCACGGCGGGGCCGAAGGGTGAGGTTTTGCTGTTTACTGTTAAGGGGACTTTCTAAATGCGCGGCCGTCAAAAGCTTGGGAATGTTGGGCCACTGGTCCTGTTTGCGTCCGCGGTATCGAGCATCTCATTAATTACGCCGACATCGCGCGCGGCCGATCTATCGGTCTCGACCGCCCGCACGACGCCGGCCTCCACCAGCGCCGGCGACGGGTCGGGTCCGGGCAACATTACAGTGACAGCAGCGGGTAGTGTTGCGGTGACGACCGATGCCGCGTCCGTCACGATCGACAGCAGCCATACACTTACCAATAACGGGAACATCGCAAGCAGCCTGGCCTCTAATGCCACGGGCGTTCTCGCGACGACCACCCTCAACGGCGCCGCCAATAATATTACCAGCAGCATCACCAACTTGGGCGGCATCTCGTTGAGCGGGCCAGCAAGCGACAGCGCGCTTGTGAACACCGACGTCTTCAACGCCGGCATTAGGCTGAGTGGTCTGGGGACGTTCACCGGCAACGTCAGCAATAGCGCCACCACGGGCGACACGCCCCTCACCGGCTCAATGGCGGTCGGCGGCAATGGCTCTTACGGCATACTGATCCAGTCTAAAATGGTCGGCGACCTGACCAACGCCGGGCTTATCACGATAAGCGGCGCCAACAGTTACGGCATAGCGACGACCGGACGCATCACCGGAAACTTCACGCATAGCGGCAGCCTGGACGCCGCCGAAGCCAATACGGTCGGCATCTACATCGGCGGCGGCCTCGAAGGCACTGCGTTGTATTCCGGCACGCTTAGAGTCGGTGTCGGTGCACGACTGACCAGCACCAACGGCGTGACATTGACGACGCTCGATCCGCTGCCCGCCCGTGCCGGTGTGTGGCTGGCCTCGGATGTGACTCAAGGCCTGCTGTTGACCGGCAACCGCTTAACGATCGCGCAGGAAACAGCCGATCCGACCGCCGCAGCGGCCGCGACGGTGACAGATTCCTCGATCGCCCTCGTCGGCGGAGGCCCCGGCCTTTTTGTCGCGCAGGGCGGCCTCAACACATCGCTGGCTAACATCACGATCGGCGTTGGACCCAACAATGGCGGTTACTCGATCAAGGAGCAGGGCAACATCCAGACCGCCGGCTCGATCAGTGGGCTCGCCTCGAGTGCTATTACTATTCAGGGTGCCACCAGCAACGGATCGATATTCACGACGACGCTCACGGGCGGGCTCTGGAACGATAAGGGCAATATCCAAACCGCATCCAAGGATGCAACTGCGACCGGCATTATCATCGGCAATTACGGCATCGTGTCGCGCATTCAGAATGACGGCGATCTTCTCGTCAGCGCCTTCGACTCCACGATCCCTCTCGCGGGCGGCCTGGGCACCAAGGGCGGCGACTCTTACGGCGTGCGCGTCGAGGCATTGGGGTCGCTGACGTCTTTCGCCAACACCGGCATCGTCAGTGCTTTGGCGCAAGGCCCGACGTCCGGGGCTTACGGCATCGTGGATCTTTCAGGAACGCTGACCAGTTTCACCAACAGCGGCACAATCGAAACGGTCTTGCAGGCCGGCAATACCACCGGCATCAAAACAGCCGTGGACCTTCGCGCCAATACCAGCGGCGTCACGTTCGCGAACTCCGGCACAATCACCGGCAACGTCTACCTGGGCGGCGGCAATACATCCGTCTCCCTCAGCGGGGCGTCGAGCATCATCACCGGCAACCTGACGTATCAGGCCGGCGCATTGAAGACCGGCAACAATACGTTCACCATGAACGGCGGCAAAATCACCGGCTTGGTGAGTCTCGGCAACGGCACGCACACCGTGAGCTTAACCAACGGCGCCCAGGCGGGTATCGCGCAGGGAACCGGCACGCTGTCCTTGTCGACCGATGCGTCGAAGTTGACGATTTCCAGCGCAAGCCCGCTGACAGCCACCAGCGCCGCCTTTGCCAACACGTCCGTCGTCACATTCGACATCACCAGCGCGCCGAGAGCGACGCCGGTCTTGCAGTCGTCGGGCACGGTATCGTTTACCGGTGGATCGACCATGACTGCCGCGTTCACCGGCATCCTGACGGCTCCACAAACCGTGACTTTGATCCGCGCCAACGCGTTGGTGCTGAGCACACCGCTGAGCCAGATCGCAACGACGCCGGCTTCGTTTATGAACGAAGCGACGTTCAGCATCAGCCCGACCGACCCGAATGCCATTATTCTGACCGCACGCCGCAAGACCGCGGCCGAGCTTGGGTTGGGCGTCAACACCACAGCTTTTTATAATAGCTTTTCCACCGCTTTGAACCTCGACACGCCGGTCGCCACAGCCATATCGGCACAGCCGACAGCCGCGGCTTTCCAAGCAGCCATCAATCAACTGATGCCTGATAGCAGCGGTGCTACGTTGCAAGCCGCCTTGAACAGCCGTGACATGACCGACGGCAGCATCCGCCGCCGCCTGGTGGGCGTCGCCAAAAACGGCATGCCTGACCACGCCGCCGGCGACGTCTCCAGCTTCTGGATTCAGGCGCTGGGCGATTACGGCGACCAGAAAAGCAAAGTGGCTGAGCAATCCGGCTATGACATCTGGGGCCTGGGCATTGCCTTCGGCGCCGACACGCCGATTTTTGACAACACGACCAATGTCGGCATTGCGCTCTCGCAAAGCTGGCACTCGATCAACTTGAAAGAGGGCGCACGCTCGCCGGTCGAGTTCTACAACACGCAAGCGGATTTCTATGCGCGCTACAGCGCCGACAGCTTTTACGTTCAGGGCATCGCGGGCGGTGGGTACAATAGCTACAACCAGCGCCGCCATGTAGTGATAGACACCGTAGATCGCACGTCGCTCGGCAAATGGAAGGGCTATGAATACGGCGGATCGGTCGAAGCCGGTTACCTTGCCCGCATCGCGGCTTTCAAGCTGACGCCCTATGTGCGCGGCGACTATATGAAACACCACGAGAATGGCTATGTCGAAAGCGGCGGCGGCACCGGTATCGATCTGCAAATCGACGCCCGCAACATCGACAGTGCCCGCGCCTCGGCCGGCTTTATGTTGGACCGCAACTTCCCGATTTTCTATGACTCATACGTGGAAGCAGAACTGCGCGGCAATTTTTCGCGCGACGTGAAAAACGATCCGTACAACGTCACTGCTCAATTCGTGAGTGGCGGTTCCTCGTTTAATAACGTCAGCGCGGTGCGCGGCGCCAACCGCGCCAGCATGGGCTTCGGTATCGCGCACAAGGACAGCTATTCCTCGGTGAGCCTGGACTATGACGCCGAATATAGCCGCGGCTACATCGGCCACATCGCTGCCGTTACGGCAAGGTTCAGATTTTGAGATCGCACCGCGCTGCAATCTCGCTGCTAGCCCTGCTGCTGGCATGCGCGGCCTGTAGCGGCGGACCCGACGGTCCAAGACGCGGCAAGGACGGCGGCGTAACATTTCAAGGCATCGACGGCCGGGTAACAGTTATCCGCCCGGGCGACGACAGCAATAAAGCGTACTCCGAAGGTTTGGATTTAAAGACCCAAGGCAATTGCCCCGCGGCTGTTCTGAAACTGCGGCCGGTGGCGAACTTTGGCCCGGGCTATGAAAATGCGCAGACGGCCTTGGGCGCTTGCCTGCTGCAAACCGGCGCGGGCGGCGCCGATCTGTCGGCGGAATACCTTGAAGGCCTGACCTGGCTGCGGCGCGCGGCAGATGCCGGCTGGCCCGAAGCGCAAGGGAGTCTGGCAACCGCGCACGCGTTCGGCCCCAGCACCATCCGCAACGGCGAAGAAGCGGCCTATTGGTTGGCGCTTTACCTCGCTAACCCCAATAAGTCGCGCATTGGATTCATCGCCATGCCGGCGGCGGATATCGCGGCGGTGGACAAGAGCCTCTCGCCCGCCGACAAAAGCGCCGGGCAGAAACGCGCCGCAACATGGCAGCGTAAAGTCTGGATGCCGCCCGCGCTGCCCGCCGACGATATGAAAAGAGAGCGCGGCCCACGCCAGCGTGAACGCCGCATGCAGGCGCCCGCAGGCTAGGACCCGAGACCGCAGCCCATGACGATGTTCGTCAAAAAATTCGCCCCTCTTGCCATGCTCGCCTTATTCGGGCTGGCGATATGCGCGCATCATCGCGAAGTCTAAAAAGAACTAAAGCTGCGTCGGGTTCGGGGCGTCGCCGTAGACGGCGACGGGATCGAAGGTTTTTTCGGACTCTTCGAACTTCAGATTCTCGACGGCGGCGGCGACATCGCCCATGGGAATGGAGCGATAGAAGCAGGAGCGGTAGCCGACGTGGCAGCTGGCGCCTGAGCCGGCGACGCTGACGCGGAGCCAGACGGCGTCCTGGTCGTCGTCGATAAGCATCTCGACGACCTTCTGTGTCAGACCACTGGTGGCACCCTTGTGCCAGATGGCTTTGCGGCTGCGGCTGTAATAGTGGGCTTCGGACGTCTCGATGGTTTTGGCCAGGGCTTCGGCATTCATATAGCCGTGCATGAGCAACTCGCCGGTTTCGGCGGCGGTGGTAACGACCGGGATCAGGCCGTTGGAATCGAACTTCGGGGCTAGGGTTTTGCCCTCTTCCACCTGTTCGATGCTGATCCGGGGTCCAAATGTTGGGCCACTCATGTTTTTAGCTCCACAAAACCGACTTTCGGCTGAGATATCGCCCTTACGGGGCCGTTTTGCAATCCCCGTGACGATGGGCTATCACCCGCGCGAGGCGATAATCTTCTATCATCTGCGCCGCGGCCATTAGAAAATAGGCTATGTCTTTAATTTTATACAATACTTTGACGCGCAAAAAAGAGCGCTTTGAACCGGCCGATCCCAACCGGGTGACGATGTATGTCTGCGGGCCGACGGTCTACAACTACGCCCACATCGGCAACGCCCGCCCGGCGGTGGTGTACGACGTCCTGTTCCGGCTGCTGACGGCGCGGTACCCCAAGGTGATCTACGCCCGCAATACCACGGACGTAGACGATAAAATCAACGCCGCCGCCAAAGCCCAGGGCGTGCCGATCAAGACCATCACCGACAAATTCACGGATATTTATCGCGCCGACATGGGCGCGTTGGGTGTGTTGCGCCCTACAGTCGAGCCCTGCGCCACCGATCACATCGGGCAGATGATCGCGATGATCGAAGTGCTGCTGGATAAGGGCCACGCCTATGCCGCCGAAGGGCATGCGATGTTCAACGTGCCGTCGTTTAAGGGCTACGGCCAGCTCTCAGGCCGTAGCCGCGACGACATGATTGCCGGCGCGCGCGTTGAAGTCGCACCCTATAAGAAAGACCCCGCCGACTTTGTTTTGTGGAAGCCCTCGACGCCCGATCTTCCGGGCTGGGATAGCCCGTGGGGTCGCGGACGGCCGGGCTGGCATATCGAATGCTCGGCGATGATCGAAACACATCTGGGTGCCACGATCGACATTCACGGCGGCGGACATGATTTGATTTTTCCACACCACGAAAATGAGCTGGCGCAAGGCACTTGCGCGCACGGCGGCGCGACCTACGCCAAGATATGGATGCACAACGGTTTCCTGACGATGGACAAAGAGAAGATGTCCAAGTCGCTCGGCAACATTAAAACTGTCCACGCCCTGCTGGAAGAAGCGCCGGGCGAAGCGCTGCGGTGGGCGTTGCTGAGCGCGCACTATCGTCAGCCGCTGGATTGGTCCGACGAAACTGTGACGCAGGCCAAGACGACGCTGGACCGGGCTTATCGCGCTTTAGAACGCGTGGCGAATATCGCGGCGACCATAAATCTGCCGCCGAAAGAATTACTCGACGTTCTGGACGACGATCTCAATACGCCGAAAGCATTCGCGGTCATCGCAGAATGGGTGACGGCGCTGAATACGGCGACTGACCCTGCCATCCAGGCTGAGCTTAAAGGCGCGCTGCTGGCGGCGGGCGCCGTGCTTGGCGTGCTGCAACAAGATCCAAAAGACTGGTTCGCAGCGCAGTCGAAGAACGTCGACGCCGCCGAGGTTGAGCGCTTGATCGCCGCGCGGCTTGACGCGCGCAAAGCTAAGGATTTCAAGGAAGCCGACCGTTTGCGCGACGCCATCGCCGCCCTTGGCGTTGTGATCGAGGATCGCGCCGGCGGCACAACCTGGCGCGTAGCGGAATAACATCATGAACACTTCTCCCGCCGCTGCAAAATCGATTGCCATGCTGGAGAAGCTGGTCAGCTTCGACACGGTCTCGCGCAATTCCAATCTCGCCTTCATGGATTTTGTCGTGGGCCTGCTGAAAGAGCACGGCGTTGAGAGCCGGCTGATTCACGACGAAACCCGCACCAAGGCCAATCTGCTGGCGACCATCGGGCCGCGCGTCGAAGGCGGCGTGGTTTTGTCGGGCCATACGGATGTCGTGCCGGTGGACGATCAGGAATGGCACAGCAATCCGTTCGACGTCGTTGAAAAAGGCGGTCTGCTGTTCGGGCGCGGCACTGCCGACATGAAAAGTTTTCTGGCGATCATTCTGGCGCATCTCGACACCATTACGGCTGCACCGTTGAAAACGCCGATCCACCTTGCTTTCACGTATGACGAAGAAGTTGGCTGCCTTGGCGCACCGTCGTTGATACGCCTGATCAATCGCGAACTGCCCAAGCCGCGCGCGGTGATTGTCGGCGAGCCGACGGATATGAAGGTTGTCAGCGCCCATAAGGGCATCACGGTCGTGCGCACGACGGTGACGGGGTATGAATCCCATTCGTCGCAGACTCACCGCGGCGTCAGCGCGGTCATGATCGCGGCCGATCTGATCCAATTCCTGCAATCGATGTCGACGGAAGCCGCCGACAAAGGTCCGCACAATCATCTGTTCGAGCCGCATCACAGCACCATTACCGTCAACGTGATCGACGGCGGCACCGCGACCAACATCATGGCCGGGCATTGCACGTTCCACTGGGATATTCGCGTTCTGCCGGAGGACAATCCGGACAACTACCTGAGCCGCTTCAAAGCATATTGCCGCGATGTGGCGCTGCCGCGCATGCGCGCTATGTCGCCGACCTGCGATATCGAAATCGTCGCGCGGGAGCCGACGCCGCCGATGCGGCTGGAGGCAAATTCGGATGCCGAGCAACTGTGCCGCATGCTGACCGGCGACAATGTGACACGCGCCGTGGCGTTTGCGGCCGAAGCCGGGCAATTCCAGCAAAGCGGGCTTTCGGTGGTGATATGCGGTCCGGGCTCCATTTCCCAAGCCCATCAACCGAATGAGTTTATTTCGATATCGCAAGTTGAAGCCGGGACGCGATTCCTCCACGATTTAGTAGGTCATTTGACGCGCTAAATTCTGTAGACTGGGTCTTTGCTGAAAAGAAGCTAGGCTTCCATCTGGGAGGATGCGCCATGCACTTAGACATTGCGGCGAAGATAGTCATAGCCGACGATCTGATCCCCATGCTGGTCGCATTGCGGCGCGCGTTGGGACATCTCGGCTTCCCCAATGTGCTGGAGGCCGTCAACGGCGAGGAAGCCTTCGCCGCGCTGGAAGCCAATCCGGATGTTGCTTTGGTGATTTCCGATTGGAACATGGAGCCGATGGACGGGCTGACACTGCTCGATGCTATTCGCGCCGACGAACGGTTTCGAAAATTACCCTTCATTCTGATCAGCGCCGACGCCAACGCCTTTATGCGCGAGAAAGCTCGCGTGGGCGGCGTGTCACTGGTTCTGCCCAAGCCCTTCGATGCGGACATCCTGGGTAAAGCAATCGCCGGGCTGGCGGAGCCGGACTAACGCTTTTTAGACACCAGTGGATTGGAAGCGAGCGCATTAGACGTGAGCGGATTAGAAGCCAGCCCATTAGAAACAGCCGGTTTGGAAGCACGTGAATTCGAGGCAAGTGGATTAGAAGCAAGCCCGGCCTTAGTTCCCTCGGGCTTGGGGCGATTTCTGATGCTTTTGCCGGTCGAGAAGCGTTTCGCCAGAAACTGATACGTGACCGACAGCGCCCTGTCGATTTCCGGACTGCGGACCATTTCCAGGTTCTTCCATTTGGCCAAAACCGGATCCAATTCCATCAGAATATAGATCAAATCGTCGCGCGCCTTGCGGACAACGTGGATGATGTCGTCGATGGCCATCAGCGCACTCAGCACATCGGCGGTCTCGGCATCGATATTATTGAAGACATCGTCGGTTTCCGCGACCGCCTTGACCATCAGTATCTTGATGCGCCCAAGATCGGCGGACATACGCTGATCACCTGAATAAACCTTGATCAGCACTTCGACATTGGCGCGGACCCTGAGCACCTCGCGCGCACGGTCGCGCAGGGCTTCGATATAGCAAATCTCACGCGCCAGAGTTTCGATGCGGTCCAGCACCTTCTCCGACTCATTGGGATCGATGCCGAGCGCTACCGCAGCTTTGTTGAACGCGTCTTTGAGGGCTTTTTTATTGGCATCGTCGGCGATGATTTTTTTCAGATCTTCCTGGGTTGCGTAGGAGATCGGTTTGCCGGACATCCATGACAACAGCTGCACTTGCAACCTGTCGCGCGCGATTTGCTTATGCTTGCGCGCAACAGTCCAGGAGGCGGTGCCGTCGAGAATCTCGGTGGGAATTTCGTCGCCCGGACGTATATCGGGCACATAGCGCAAGCCCGCCTCGACGCGATCGATTAAACGGTCGTCGTGGCTGCCGGTCTCTATGAAGAACGTGCGCCGTAAATCCTTAATCGAGACGTAGCCTTGGCCGGTACCCATATCGACCGCGAACATCGGCTGCTTGGGATGACCGCGCAGCTCAAAGTGCGCGCCGGGCGCCTGAAAGACTCTGGCCTGGAAATCGAAGTGCGTATTGCGCGGACCAGCGGGCGCGCCGCGGCATCGGTCGTCGGCTGTGAAGGTTCGCTTGTCATAGTTTCCAAAATTTCAAGCGAAGGCATGGAGCGGGTGAAGGGAATCGAACCCTCGTCGTAAGCTTGGGAAGCTTCTGCTCTACCATTGAGCTACACCCGCGAGATGCCACGATCCGCCTGTTTTTCATATGGTAATCCCCCCATTTTTAGGGGATCTTGATTGTAGAATTCACGCGGCTGTTTTCTGTTTCAATTTCTGGACGGGAGTGATCCCGCCAAGCCCCATGTTGGGGCGGTCGTTATTGTAAGTCCAGAGCCAGCTTGTTGCGTAATCTT
>CANJRA010000031.1 GCA_947476625.1 Fidelibacterota bacterium | reverse complement strand
TTCGCCACGCATTCGGGACGCAACTCCGGTCGGGCTACGCCCGCCCTGCGTTGCACCCCAAATGCGTATCGTACCAACCAAGAAAACCCGGCAGGAAACCACTTATCTCAAGCGCGATGCTGTTCAAACAAACCGAGCCAGTTCAGTAAACACCCCCTAACCATCAGGAAAGGGGCGCGGTTCGAAGGCATATCAAACGCAATATCAATGTGTTAGCCTACAATGGCCGGAGCTCGAAAAGCCGGCTTTTTACGCTGCGCCGGGTGGTGGCGTGCGTGAAAACCGTGTAAAAGCCGCGCCTGTCTCAATGCTTTACGAGTTTCGAGCCTGCCATGAGCCCAGATCACAAAGATCCTCTGGTCATCGCCGTGCCCAAAGGCCGGATTTTGGACGAAGCCCTGCCGATCATTCGTGCGGCCGGGATCGAGCCGGAGGCTGCCTTCGGCGATGAGAACTCGCGCAAGCTGATGTTCGCGACCAATCAGCCGAATATCAGCCTGATCCGTGTGCGCTCGTTCGACGTAGCAACCTTCGTTGCTTTCGGCGCGGCGCAGCTCGGCATCGCCGGTAACGACGTGCTGATGGAATTCGACTATTCGGAAATCTATGCGCCTTTGGACCTGGGCATCGGTAAGTGCCGCCTGTCGATCGCGCAACCGGGTAATTTGGACGAAGCGCTGGCGCTCGACCGCCTCAGCCACGTGCGCATCGCCACCAAGTATCCGCACATCACCAGTAAGTGGTTCGCCGACCGCGGCATTCAGGCGGAATGCGTGAAACTGAACGGCGCCATGGAACTGGCGCCGGTGCTGGGGCTTTGCCCGCGCATTGTCGACCTTGTCTCGAGCGGCAATACGCTGAAGGCCAACGGCTTGGTCGAAGTTGAAGTGCTGGCCCATGTGACCTCGCGCCTGATCGTCAACCGCACGGCGCTGAAGGTGCGCTCGCAAGAGGTCAGCGGGTGGATAGAGAAATTCCGGGCGGCTGTTGATAAAGGCGCGCCTCCGACGACGACAGACGCCGGACCCGCAACCGCCCGAAAGGCGGGGTGACGTCATGGCGCTAAAGCTCTCGGCCCAGGACGCACAATTCGCCGACGCTTTCGCCGCCCTCATCGCCAAAAGCCGTGAGGCGAAAGCGAACGTCGATGGCGTTGTGTCCGATGTTCTGGCGCAGGTGAAAAAACGCGGCGACGCGGCGGTCGTCGAATATTCGCAGCGCTTTGATCGCATTGCATTGACGCCCGCGACTTTGGCTTTCAGCAAAGCCGAGATCGACGGCGCGGCGGCGCAGTGTGATGTAAAAACATTGGCAGCGTTGAAAGAGGCCGCCGAACGCATTCGCTCGTACCACGAGCGTCAATTGCCGAAGGACGATTTTTATACGGACTCCTCGGGTGTGGGCCTGGGCTGGCGCTGGACGGCGGTGTCGTCGGCGGGTCTGTATGTGCCGGGCGGCACGGCAGCGTTGTTCTCGTCGGTTTTGATGAATGCGATCCCGGCCAAGGTGGCGGGCGTGGAGCGGCTTGTCGTGACGATGCCGACGCCGGAAGGCAAAACCAATCCGCTGACGTTGGCGGCATGTGCCGTGGCCGGTGTAGATGAAGTTTACCGCGTCGGCGGCGCGCAAGCTGTCGGCATGCTAGCTTACGGCACCAACACGGTGCGCGCGGTGGATAAGATTGTCGGGCCGGGCAACGCCTATGTGGCCTCGGCCAAGCGCCAGGTATTCGGCGTCGTCGGCATTGACATGATTGCCGGACCTTCGGAAGTGACGGTGGTGTCGGATAACCTCAGCGACCCGATGTGGATTGCGGCGGATTTGCTGGCGCAGGCCGAACACGATGCGTCGTCGCAATCGGTTCTGATCACCGACGATGCGGCCTTTGCCGACAAAGTGATGGCGGCGGTCGAGACGCTTTTGACGAAATTGCCCCGGCGCGAGACGGCTGCAAAGAGCTGGGCCGATAACGGCGCTGTGATAGTGGTGCGCGCGCTGGCCGATGCGGCTGCGCTGGTGAACCGGATTGCGCCGGAGCATTTGGAACTCGCGGTAGCGGATCCGCATGGATTGGCGAAATCCATCAAACACGCGGGCGCGATTTTTCTCGGACGCAACACGCCGGAAGCTGTGGGCGATTACAGCGCCGGGCCGAGCCATGTTCTGCCGACCTCGGGGTCGGCGCGGTTTTCGTCGGGCCTGGGCGTGATAGACTTTTTGAAGCGCACATCGTTGATTGATTGCGGAACGATGGGTCTTGCGGCGATCGGTCCCGGTGCTTTGGCTATGGCCGAAGCCGAGGTGCTGGACGCCCACGCTTTGTCTGTTTCACTGCGTCTTAATTCCCGGAGTACCTAATGATGGACCCGGGCAGTGAAGGGCCCGGTGGGGCCGATGACGGCGGCGGAGAGCAGCGCCGCCGGTCGATCGTTAAAGTTCAGCTGGACGAGAAATCCTTTCTGCGCCGGCGGCCTGAGGTCGAGCACGAGCGCGAAGTGGCGCTGTTCGACTTGCTCGAGGATAACGTCTTTATCCTGAAGGGCGAGGATGCGGCGCCGGGGCCGTTTCATTTGCGGCTCGGCTTGCAGGAAGATCGCCTGATTTTCGATGTGCGCGATACCGGCGACGCGCCGTGCAAGGAAATCGTCATGGCGGTGAAGCCGTTCCGCATGGTGATCAAAGATTACTTCCTGGTCTGTGAAGGTTATTTCGACGCTATCAAACAGTCGTCGCCGTCGCAGATTGAAGCCATCGATATGGGGCGGCGCGGCCTGCACAACGAAGGCGCCCAGATGCTGCGCGAACGTTTGGCCGAACATGTTGAGTTGGACCAGGGGACATCCCGGCGGTTTTTCACGCTGCTCTGCGTCCTTCATATGCGGGGATAGGCGAGGCTTTATGATCCTTCCCGGTTCGGTCCTGTTCTGCTGCACGATGAACGAAATCCGTTCGCCCATGGCCGAAGGCATGATGAAGCGCTTCCACGGCACGCATGTGTTTGTCGATTCCGCGGGCATGCGCCAGGGCTCACTTGATACCCTAATGGTGGAAGTGATGGGCGAGATTGGCGTCGATATGGCGCGCCACAAACCGAAAACCTTCGATAACCTCGATAACTCCTTCGATATGGCGATCGCCTTGTCACCGCAAGCGGCGGAAGAAGTGAAGGAGAAAATGCGCTATGCCAATTGCGATATCCGCCTATGGAACATCACCGACCCGTCACTGATGGAAGGCACGCGCGACGCGCGCCTCGCCGCCTACCGCGCGACCCGCGACCAGATTCAGCACAAGATCCTCGACCTGTTCCCGCGCGGGGAGCATTTTTAAGCCTTAGCCGCCGCCATACTCGGCTCAATACCAATGCATGATCGGGTGCATATCTGTGACATCAGATCCGTCAGCCTTTCAAAAGGGCTTCACGCCGCAAAGCGAGGGGATCAGGGCGCGAATCCTGTCGCTCCTGCGCAGCCGCGGGGAGAAGCCTTTTCTGCGCGCGGTCGGCAGCGAGATGAGCGTCGAGGAAATGAATTTCCGCGATTTCTTCTTTCAGGCGATGGCGGCCTCGATCTTATATGACCAGTTCAAAGTGCCGGTGGGCGCGACCGTTATTCTCATTCTCACCAATCCGCGCGATGTCTTTTTTGCGTTTGCTGGGGCGTTGCTGACCGGCCGCGTACCAATTATTTCCGCGCATCCGTCACCAAAACTTTCTTTGGCCGATTTTAGCCGGACGTTATTGCCGCTGATCGACAATGCCGCGCCGGCTTTGATTGTTGGAGACCGCGAATTTTGCGCATTCATTAGCGGCTCGATCGGGCGGCGCGTGGCAAGTTTCGAAGATATTGGCGACCGTAACGCCCTTGTCGAAGATTTGAGGCAGAGTCTGTCGCCAGTCATCGCCAATCCACAATTTGCGCTGCCGTCGCATGCAATGCTCGCGCAAAGTACGCCGCTCTTTATTCAATACAGTTCCGGCACGACGGGAACGAAGAAGGGCGTCATGATCTCCGAATCCCAAGCGCTATGGCAGATCGATGCCTACGCCGCTGAAATCGGCTTGACCGAAGACGACCACATAGTGAGTTGGTTGCCGTACTATCACGACATGGGTTTGCTGACGGCGTTGCTGCTGCCTTTGTTAACGGCGACGCAGGTAACGGTTATGTCTGCGTTCGACTGGGTAAAAAATCCATCGATGCTACTGAGCGCGATGACGCGCTATCACGGTACACTGCTATGGTTGCCGAATTTCGCCTACAATTTCCTGGCGCAAGCTGCGGCCCGCGATAAAACCATACATTTCGACCTTTCGCGCGTTCGCGGTGTGGTAAATTGTTCGGAGCCTGTGTCGGCGAGTAGCCACGAGCTTTTTCTACGAACTTTTTCGACCCACGGTCTGCGCGCCTCGGCTTTGGTGACATCGTATGCGATGGCCGAAACCACCTTCGCGATTACGTCCGCTGGATTTGCGCATCCACTGTGCGTCGACCATATCGATCCTCAATCGCTTACGATGGGTGGCGCGGTCGCTCCCGGTAAGCACGCGATTGTTTCCTCCGGGAAAGCTTTGGCAGGAACAGATGTGCGCGTTTTTGATGCCGACAGAAATGTTTTGGGGGACCGCCGGATCGGTGAAATAGGCGTGCGTAGCCCATCCTTGATGACCGGCTATTTCAAGAACGCGGCGGCGACGGCCGCGGCTTATGTCGAAGATTTCTTTCTAACCGGCGACCTCGGTTATGTCGATGCCGGTGAGGTATATGTGACCGGACGAATCAAGGATCTGATTATTACCTCTGGACGGAATATCTATCCGCAGGACATCGAAGCTCTGATCAACGACCTTGGATCAGTTGTTCCGGGACGTTGTGTCGCCTTCGGCATCATGGATGAGGCCAAAGGCACGGAGAATGTTGTCGTCGTCGCCGAACGCAAGGCAGATGCAAGCGGTTCTCACGAGAGCATAGCGCGTCATATTTCGCGCACCATCATATCGCGGTTTGATATCAGCCTTGCCGATGTGTTGGTGGTGGATGCGGGTTGGCTGGTGAAGTCGACGTCGGGGAAGATCGCGCGCGGCCAAAATCGCGATCGCTATGTTGCGCAGAAAGCCGAGCGCGGCATTCCGCGCGCCATCGATAAATCATCCACCGCGGATTTGGTGCGGGCATCTATTCACGATGTGACGGGGATTTGGGTGGATGACGGCGATGCGCCGCTTGTTACGTCGGGCATGATTGACTCGCTTGGTCTGAAAAACCTGTCGCTGGCATTGGAAGACCTATTTAAGAAGACGCTGCCGACACCCGATGAAATAGGCTATGACGCTTACGACAGCGTTACCTCTATTGCGCGGATTGTTTCGGCAAAATACTCGGCCAAGCCAGCGGCCATCGACTTCGTTGTCGATCGGCAAGTGAAGGTAGACTATGTGCTGGAGGGCCCGCGGAATTTCGATGCGCTTATTCTTGGGTCGTCGCGCGGGTTTCCGATACGCGCGAAAACAGCCGCGAAATACGGGCTGAACGCCTTTCAATTTACCGTCGATGGACTCAAATTTGAGGAAATCTACTGTATGGCGGAGTTTTTTAGGCGCACAAATCGGTCGGCGCTCAAACACATCATTATCGGTACGGATGCCATACAATTCTCGCCGAAACTTCCCATGGACTTGCGCTTTGTGAAAACGCCGGCCCTTTTCGCGTTATTGGAAGAAGAAGACCGCCTGAGTCAGCGCGGGCTTACAGCAGATGATCCGGAGCTTGAGAAAAAGGCAGGTTATCTGGAGAAGTATACAAAAATTCGCTATGGTGCTTGGGACCTGGATAAGGCGTTTGATCCAGTCTCCGGGGATGCGGTCAGGCTTCGCAGTTATGACGTCGATGCGATGCCGCTGCTCTCTTTTAATGGCATGACGAAAAGCGGCCTGGCGCAGCAACTCGTGTCGGCGAATTGATTGACGCATTTGCACCCGCGCCGTGTTTACTACTTGGATAAACTTGTCCGGCTGATCAAGGACATGGGTTGTAAGTTATCGATTTACATTAACCCGCTACCGCTTTCTACGATCGCAGAGCTGAAGGCGCGCACGCCGTACTTTGAAATCCAAGAAAAACTGGTAGCGGAACTGAAGGCGCGGGCCGGCACCAAAATTTCCGTGCACGGATTTTTGAGCCCTGAAGACTTTGGGGGCGATAGTTGTGACTACTTCGACGGAACGCACATGGGACGCTACAACGGCGACCGGCTGATGGAATATTTGCTGGCGCGCGACGCAAATGACCCCCTATGATCTGACAAAGGGGCGCGTCACATTCCGATTCATATAACACACCCATTGATTCTGGCTTCTGCTTCGCCGCGGCGCGTTGAGCTGTTTCGGCAGATTGGCGTTGTGCCTGACAGTGTCGTACCGGCCGACATAGATGAGACGGCCGAGGGCGATGAATCGCCAGGCCACCTTGCTGTGAGGCTGGCTGTCGGCAAGGCGCGTGCGGTGGCGGCAGCGCACCCCGATGCCGTGGTGCTGGGCGCCGATACGGTGGTGGCGTGCGGGCGGCGCATTCTGCCTAAGGCGGAAACCGAAAAAGAGGCGCGCGCGTGCCTTGCGCTGCTGTCGGGGCGGCGTCACCGGGTGTACGGCGGCATCGCGGTATGTGCCCCCGGCGGCAAGATGTGGAAACGCAGCGTCGTGACCATGGTGAAATTCGCACGGCTGACGGACGACGCTATCGCGGCGTATATTGCGTCGGGCGAGTGGCAATACAAGGCTGGCGGCTATGCGATTCAAGGGTTGGCGGGCGCATATGTGTGCGGCATCAACGGCTCGTACACAAATATTGTCGGGCTGTGCGTGCATACGGCCGCAGATATGCTAACCGCGGCGCGGGCTCATAAGCCGAAATAATGCTGGGAGCGTGATATGTCGCAGCTTGAAATTCTGACTCAGAAATACGCCGATGTTTTCTGCAAGCGTGATCTACTGGCGGTGGCGGCGCTTCTGCACGCCGAGACATCGCTGCATGATCCCGGCGCGGGGCTTATCAAGGGCAAGGCTGCCGTACTGGCGTTTGTCGAAGGGCTGTTCAAAGCCATGCCGAAGATGCGGTTTACGGCCAACAACATTCTCGTCACGGGAGATGTGGCGTCGGTGCTGGAGTTTTCGCTCGATACCGGCGAGAAAGTCCTTCAAGGATGCGACATCGTCCTCTGGGACGGCGGGCTGATTAAGGAAATTCGCGCCTACGTTTATTAGCAGCGGTCAGAAGGCTTGTGGGTACAGACGTGGTGCAAGAAACACGTTTCACGCTGTCAAGCGGGGGTAAACAGATCCTATTCTTGCATCAGGCACCAATGACAAAGCGTGCACCAGATCGTGGAAGCCTTTGCGCGCAAGTTTGATGTGATTGGAGACGAAGAGGACGACGCGCGCGTCTTGCGGCAACTTCAACTTTGCGCGCGCCGCAGCCTTGTCCATCGGCACGAAAACATCAGTCTCCAAGCTGTTGGGAATAACGGTTGCCTCTAAGCGGCCGAAGAGCGTGCTGTTGCGCGCCTCCTCGGCCAGCCAGCGGCTGGGTGTGACGATGTGCAGCATCGTGCGCGGCCATTGGCGCAAGATCTCGGCTTTAGCGCTGAAAACGCGGTGCGAGAGATCATTTGGGTCGGTCGTCCCCAGCAGCGGGCAGGCGGTGCAGGCGGTTTTGAATTTGTTGCAGCCCTGATCGTAGTGGCAGCCGCCGGTGAAGGGGTTCATGTCGTGCAGCGTCCACACGACGGGCTTGGTGATGCGGGATGTGAAGAAGGTGTGATAGTCGACGAAGCCGGCCACCCAGTGCAGATTGATGACGTCGGCACGCGGCATCTGGATGAAGAAATTCTCGTCGCCGTCGACGCGTTCCTGACTGAAAAGTTCGATGTCCGGGCTGCGAGTGGCGGCATAGGCGTCATAGGCGGCTTGACGCTGGGCCTTTTCTGTCAGGCGGCGGTGCTCGGCTGCGGGATCCGGCACGAAGCGGCGAATGGTGGGGTCGGGATTGGTCTGATCGCGGACATAATAGGTGCTGTCGATACCCGCGCCGCGCAGACCCTTATGTAGGCGAAAGGCGGCGCGAGCGGCGCCGCCTTTCATATCCATCGTATTGATCAGCGCAACGCGCATGCCGTTTTTAGTTGATGCTGCAGGTCGCTTCGGCGCCGGTCAGCTCGTACTTGCCTTCGTCGACGTTAAGCTTTTCGACGGTGCCGTTGTTGACGATCATCGAGAAGCGCTTGCCGCGCGTGCCCAGGCCGAACTTGGTTCCATCGAGTTCGAGACCCAGCTTCTTGGTGTAGTCGCCGTTGCCGTCGGCCAGCATCATGATTTTATCGCCGACGCCTTTGTCTTTGCCCCAGGCGTTCATGACGAAGACGTCGTTCACGGCCACGCAGGCGATGGTGTCGACGCCCTGGGCTTTGACGGCGTCGTAGTTCTTGAGGTAGCTCGGCAGATGCTGATTCGAGCAGGTCGGCGTGAAGGCGCCCGGAACCGAGAACAGCACCACTTTCTTGCCCTTGAAGAGTTCGTCGGACGTGACGTCCTTCGGGCCTTCGGCGCCCATCACTTTGAAGGAGCCTGCGGGCATCTGGTCGCCTGTTTTGATTGTCATCGTTCTCGTCCCTTGTCATTATTTGTGTGACGCGCCGTGATCGGGGCGCGTATGGTGTTATTTATTACCGATGAGGCCGGTGGAAGCAACGCCGGTCAGCGCCTAATTGGCGTGGAAGCGCCGCACGGCGTAGTGATCGCCTTTGAATTCGCCGAAATATGAGCCGACTTCCGGATGTTGCACCGGCTCGCCGGATTCATCAGCCAGCAGATTCTGCTGCGAGACATAGGCGACGTAATGGGTCTGCGCGTTCTCGGCCAGCAGGTGGTAAAAAGGTTGATCTTTTTGGGGACGTTTATCTTCCGGGATCGACTGCCACCACTCGTCGGTATTGGCGAAGGCAGGGTCGACGTCGAAAATCACGCCCCGGAATGAGAAAGACCGATGTTTGACGACCTGGCCGATGTTGAATTTGGCACTTCGTAATTCCATGACACCCTCAGGATAGAAATCTGCTCTCTCTCCGTCTAGGGATTTCCGCCAAGATATTGAAAAATAAATATAAAATCGGGGATAGCGCGGGAGGGTATTTGATCGCCGCGCGGTTGGTGTGCGGATGGAGTTGGCCGGGGGGGGGCTGAGGTAGAGTTGGGTGGGGACGCATGGGGACATCATGGCGGTTGGCGGCGGCCAAACTTTAAAGCTGCGCACGTTGGTCATGGCGGGGATGGCGAGCGCCATCATTGTCGCCATGGTGACCGGGCAGACTTGGCAGACCTACAACGAAACCGTCGCCACGTCGCGGCGTTCGGTTCAGCAGCTCAATCAGATTCTCGAAGCGCACGCCGACATCACGTTCCAATCCATGGAACTTATGATCGACCGCATCACGGCGGTCGTCGTGCGCACCCAGCAGGAAAACGGCCAACGGCCGATCATTGATCAGTTTGTCGCGATCGCGAACAAGTGGACTTTTATTTATTTTCTGGCGTTCATCGACGCTGACGGCATGGTCCGCAACAATGCCGTGCGTCGGGAAGACAACAACCTTCATATCTTGCCGGGTGTGGTCGATGTGTCGGCGTTGCCGTCGTTTATCGTCCATCGCAACGCGCCCAACGCGGCGGAGGGTAGTCTCTACCTCTCTCGTCCGGAGCGCGGCACAAACTCTCCCGAACGCGTCATCGCCATGACCAGGGCGGTGCGCGACAAGAACGGTGTTTTTCAGGGTGTGTGCGTCATCACGATTTCGCTCGATACGCTGACGCAGGTTTTCGCGGATCTTTTACCTACGCGTTATACATCCATCGAGTTGTTCCGGCGTGACGGCAGTTTGCTCGCCAGTTCCACGCTCGACCGTCCCTATGCGCTGACGCGCAACGAGAAGGTACTGTTCAGCGAGATGATTCCAGCCGCGCCGGCGGGGGTTTACCGCATTACTTCGCCGTCTGCCGGCGATAGCTTGGTTTCTTATAAGGTGCTGCAGAAGTATCCCGTGGTGTTGGCGGTTACCGCAGATTGGAAACAAATATTTGCCAAGTGGCGCAACGCGACGCTGATACTGGTTGCATCGGCGCTTGCAGGGATCGCGATTATTGCGGTTGTCGCGTGGCGGCTGGTTTTGCGTATCGCCGCCGATGAACGCGTGCAACGCGCTGTCAGGGCCAACGAGCGCAGGATGGCTGAGACCGAGCGCATGAGCGGCATCGGTTACTACGAGGCCACGGCTAACTCTATGGAGGCCGGCGATTGGATGGAAAGCATGTATGCCATCCACGGTGTCGATCCAAAGCATTTCACGCCCACTCCCGATGCCTTTCTCAAACTTATTTTTGAGGAAGACCGGCCTAAGGTGAGGGACGCTTGGGCGCGTCCGAACATCCGAGGGATGCTGACGACCGTCGAGGGCCGCCTTGTGCTTCCGGACGGTTCGCTGCGTCACATGCGGTATTGCTGGAAGGTGCTTGAGGACGGCAGTGCTGCTCCCACACGCGTTTGTGGTGTCGCTCAGGATATTACGGAGATCCGGAATGCCGAAGACACCATCCGCGATGAAGAGAAACGCCTGCGCGAGATTTTAGACTGCGCCAGCGACTACATCTGGGAAGTCAACGCCGACAACGTATTCACCTTATTCAATGCGGCCGCCAAAGAACAATTCGGCGACAGCTTGGGTCGCCCGCGGCAGCCTCACTCACACTTCTATGCCGCAGATATCGAAGGCGGCGGCGACGGCGTGATCATGGATCGATGCATCGCCGATCGGGTTAGGTTCCGCAGTCTTCTTATTCCGGTGCTTAATAGAGACAGAGAAGTGCGATGGCTGCGCGTCAGCGGCAATCCGCGTTTCAATAGCCGCGGGAAATTCCTCGGATACCGCGGCGCCGGCACGGACGTTACCGAGACGCGTATCGCTTTGGCGCGGGATGAAGCCCACAGAAAGACCGAAGCCTTGGGCCGCTTGGCCAGCGGCCTTGCACACGAAATCAACAATCTTCTGCAGCCGATTGTGATTTACGCCAACTTCGGCGCGACGCAAGAAGACCTCGCCGCCAATGTCCGTCAGTATTTTACCCGTATCGGGCGTGCCGCCGACAGGTCGATGCTGATCGTGAGAAACGTACTGGCGTTCGCGCGTTAAAGCCCGCCGACCCGCGAAGACGTCAATGTGCGCGACGCCATCGATCTGCTTGGCGATACGCTCTCTCCCGGAAACAATCTGACGATTGTCGGCGACGATGCCGCCGCGCCGATTGTGCGCGCTGACCGCACCAGCCTTACACAAATCTTGACCAATCTATTGACCAACGCAGCTGAAGCGTTGCCGTCGGGTGCACAGATAAATGTGGCGGTGTATACCGTCAGCATTTCCCATTCCATGGCCAAATCCTTGAGCCTCTCGGTTGGGCTTTATTGCCGTCTGACCGTCGAGGACAACGGCACCGGCATTCCCGCCGCCGAAATCAGTAAAATCTTCGATCCGTTCTTCACCACGAAACCGCAAGGCAAAGGCACCGGCCTGGGTCTGTCGGTTGTGGCGGGTCTGGCGCAAAGCTGGGGCGGCACCGCGACGGTGGACAGCACAGAAGGTATGGGAACGTGCTTCACGATATATTTGCCGGTCGCTGAGAAACACCTTCAAGCCGCACAATAAGTGCGATGTCTGTCGCCGGACCACGCGCATTTCTCGAAAGTCTTTTCGCCGCTGCCGTCGCCGCGGTGCGACCGGACAACATTCCCGCATCGCAATTCCCGCCCATGCCGGACGGTAGGCTGATCGTCGTTGGTGCGGGCAAGGCCGCAGCAGCCATGGCGGCTGCGGTCGAACGTCACTATGGCAAAGGCATGGAAGGATTGGTCATTGTGCCGGACGGCTATGGCCGTGCCTGCAAATACATCGACGTCGTCGAAGCCAGTCATCCTCTGCCCGATGAACGCGGAACCGCCGCCGCCGCACGCATTTTGGGTCTGGTACAGGAAGCGGGTGCGCAGGATTTGGTTCTCTGCCTGATCTCGGGCGGCGCTTCGGCGCTGATGGCGCTGCCGGCGCCCGGCGTGAGCTTGGCCGATAAGCGCGCCGTGACGTCGGCGTTGCTGCGCGGCGGTGCGGGTATTGGTGAAACGAATTGCGTGCGCAAACACCTGTCGGCCATCAAGGGCGGACGCCTGGCGGCTGCCGCAGTGCCCGCGCGCGTTGTAAGCTTGATCGTTTCGGACGTGGTGGGTGATGATCCTGCTGTGATCGCTTCGGGACCGACCGTGGCAGATCCCACCACATGCCGCTACGCGCTGGCGATTTTGAAAAAATATGACGTTCCGACGCCGCCGCATGTTCTCGCTGCTTTGAGCGATGGGCGTCTCGAAACACCGAAGACGCTGGCGCAGGGCATCACGCGGATTATTGCCCGTCCGGCGGATGCCTTTGCCGCCGCCAAAGCACAGTTACAAGCGCATGGTGTCGCGGTCATAGGCCTCGGCGACCGGTGTGAAGGCGAAGCCCGCACCGCAGCTGCGATGCATGCCACACTGGTGCGCGACATTTGCGCGGGACGCGGGTCGGTGCGACCGCCGTGCGCCATTCTGTCGGGCGGAGAATTGGTCGTGACGGTCACGGGCAATGGGCGGGGCGGACCCAATACCGAGTTCGCGCTGGCGCTCGCGCTGGAACTCAATGGGCTGTCCGACGTCTGGGCTTTAGCCGCCGATACGGACGGGCGCGACGGCAATGCCGGTGCCGCAGGCGCTTTCATTGATCCCTCGACGTTGGCGCGGGCCAAAGCTGCCGGCCGCGATCCGACCGCAGCACTTGCACAACACGATTCGGCCGGGTTTTTTGACAGCCTCGGTGATCTCGTCAATCCCGGCCCCACATTCACAAATGTGAATGATTTTCGGGTTATTCTTGTAGGGCCACCCACGCAAGGGCCCTAAACGTTGACTCCGTGCGGGCGCCACTCCGGGTTCGAGATGAATTGTTCGCATGGTCTTAAGGCTTTATAGTCAGCCGGTAAGGGTGCCCCATGAGCGACAAAGACAAGTGAGCAGCGGTGTTGGTGATGAAGGCCGCCGGAGAACTGCGCAAAGCAGCAGCTCTGGACA
This sequence comes from Fidelibacterota bacterium, assembly GCA_947476625.1. Lineage (GTDB taxonomy): Bacteria > Pseudomonadota > Alphaproteobacteria > Rhodospirillales > Rhodospirillaceae > SHVO01. The sequence goes on along the minus strand of CANJRA010000031.1, from coordinate 5,389 downwards.
AAAAGCGCACCTCAGAACTGACGAGCGTCGCCGATTATCTTGAAAGCATCATACACGAAACGGAGTTGGGCTACGGCGATCCGCTTTTCCCAGAAGCGCCCGCCGGGACGTCGTCACCGGAAGACGAAATTAAGAAGATGATCAAACCGTTCAGGGTGCGCCTCAGTCGTTAAAACGCCGATTCAGAGTTTCATTTCATGACGGCGATCAGCTTCAGCACCAATACAGAATTCGACCGGCTTACGCCGCGCGCGTGGCTCGAGGCAATCCTGGTGCCTGCGATTGTTCTCGATGAGGCCGGCATACTTCTTGCGCACAATACCCATGTCGAAGATTTGCTGCAGCATCATGCAGCTCCCACACTGGGGAAGGCGATTGAAGGCCCCTTCCGCATCATGGCCGACCGCGTGCGCCGTGTCGCCGGTTTGGAAACGCGCGCGTGGTTCGAGCAGCCGATAGGAAACGCCTGGTATCGCATCGCTGCCTATCCCTTGCGCGCCCGACCCGACGGACCGGTGATGCAGGCAATCATCGCGACCGACATCACCAAGCAGAAACATGCCGAGTTTGAGATCCGCGAGAGTGAAGGGCAACTGGAAGAAGCCACGCGCATCGCTCAACTTGGAACCTATAAATCCATTTGGGATACGGGAGCGGCGCACTGGTCGCCAAATATGTATATCATTCACGGTCTGACGCCCGGCTCGCCGTTGACCGGGCGCGACCGGTACGGTGAACTGGTTCATCCCGACGACCGTCACCTGTACGAGCGATACGCGGCCATACAATCTGAGGGCAAGGCGTTGAACGGCGCCGAGTACCGTATTGTCCGCAAGGACGGCAGTATGCGCTGGTTGCGGCTCGACGCGCGCGTTCTGTTCGACGCCGATGGCCAGTCATATGCCACATTCGGGACATGTCAGGACATCACCGAGGGCAAACAGCGCGAGCAAGAACTTAGAAATCTGCTGCGCCGTAACGCGATTTTATACGAGGCTTTAGACGCGTCGCCGATCGGTGTTGCGGTGGTGACAACCGATAGTCCGCGGCCGGAAGTCTTCTATGTGAATGCCGAATTTGTACGCCTCACCGGTTACAAAGCATCGTCGCTGACGAAACGCTCGATTGGCGCATTGATTCCCGGTGATGATGCTTCGCAGTGGGATATGGTGCTGGAAGCGTTGCACACGTCGGGCGGCGGCGCGTTTGAACTCACCTGTGCACGGCGCGACGGCACCACCTTTCTTGGGCAGATCGAAGTGGCGCCGGTGCGTGACCATCCGGGGCGCGACGCAACTGTATTTGTGCTGAACTTGCGTGACATCACGCTTGACCGTCAGCGGTCTGCGGCTTTGCTGCAATCTCAGAAAATGGAAGCGCTGGGGCAATTGTCCGGGGGCGTGGCTCATGAAATCAACAATCTGCTTCAGCCGGTTCTGGCGCTGTCGGACTTGGGCCGAGATATCGCCGATAAGGACCCGGTCAAGGTCCGCAAGTATTTCGAGGTGATTTCTTCCAGCGCACGCAAGGCGCGCGATATCGTCCGGCAGGTTCTCACATTTGCCAGGAGAGACACGCCGGAGGTGGCGGCTTATCCGATCGCAGGGCTGGTGCGAGATGCCCTGCGCTTGCTGCAAAGCGGCCTTCCACCGGGCATAAAGTTAGTCGAGCATATCGACGCCGGTGCTGTTGAAGCGGTGGTGAACCCAACTCAGGTCTCTCAAGTAGTGTTGAATCTCGTCAAAAACGCCGCCGATGCTTTGGACGGCGAGGGCGATGTCACCGTGGAACTGACGTGCGTGGATATCGATGCAGCGAATGCTGCGGCACTGACTGTTTCGCCCGGGCAGTGGATAAAGTTACGCATAGCCGACGACGGCGAAGGCATGGATTCTTATACGTTATCACGTGTATTCGAACCTTTTTTCACCACGAAAGTAGCCGGAAAGGGAACCGGACTGGGGCTGTCGGTGGTTTACAGTATCGTCAATGGCTGGGGCGGAGCGCTTAAGATGGAGAGCGAAGTTGATAAGGGAACAACGGCGATGATATACATTCCCGTAGTAGCGACTCCTTAGCGCCTCAGGTGGGGCAATTAATGGCGCATATTTTACTTGTCGAAGATTCGCCCGAGGTAAGCCTGTCGGTGAGTGAAATTCTCGCTAACGCCGGTCATACCGTGGAAGAAACGTCGTCCGGCAAAGAAGCGATCAAAGCGCTGCGTGCCGGAGCGTTCGACCTCATCGTCAGCGACATCTGGATGCCAGAGATGGACGGCATCGCACTTCTGAAAGAGATGAGAGGTGCTGGCAACGATATTCCCGTGGTGGTCATTTCCGGCTGCGCGCCAAATTCGCCGCTGACGTATACCGCGCCGCTGGCCGCAACCTTCGGCGCGAACATCGTGGTGTATAAGCCGTTTGAGAAAGACGAATTACTGAGGGCCGTTGCGTCCGTCCTGGCCGACTAGGCCAACGGTGCCGAGCTAGATGCGGATCTAGATACGTATCAGCTGGTGCAACACTTTTTCCATACTCACAGCGAGTGCCCAGCGTTCTTCCTGTTGCAACGATTCCAGCGCATTGCTGAGTTGCTGTAACGGATCGCCGCGCAGAAGCGTCTGGCTTTCATCGGTGAGAACAAGCCGATGCACGCGCCGGTCTTGCTTGTCGCCCATGCGCTTCAGATATCCTTTGCGCACAAGGGCCGCGACGGTTTGTGACGCGGTGCCTTTGGTGGTGCCTTGAAACTGCGCGAAGCCGGTGACAGTACGGCGCTCTAATGTCGCCTCGTCAAAATAACGCAGCGCCGCCCACTGCGCCGGATTGAGACCGGGCGTGAAGCCGAGATTATAAGCTGCCTTGCCCACCTGCTCGATCAGGCGCGCTAAGCCGCGGGTGGAAAGTTTTGGATCACTACGCACGGACAGATATCAAACTTACAGTGAAAGTTCCCCTATAGCGGGCAATATAACCGCTTGCAGGCACCACAAAAAGGGGCTTGGTACGGCAGCGCACAGTCGACTTTAATCCGGCGAGAACAGCTATTGGTATTCGCGTATAATTACGGCACCTGTCGCCGTTACGCTAGACATCCATGGTTAAATGAGAAAATTTTGAATAAGAAACGATTTAACGCCTTGAACGCCTCTAAGTCACATGAAGCATTGAGAGAAAGCTGGGCATGACGAACATGTACCGTTTTGCCTTGCCGGTTTTGCGCTGTTTCGATGCCGAACGCGCGCATCGGTTTGCGATTTGGGCTTTAAAATCAGGCCTCACGAAGCTTTGGTACCGGCCGGCGCCGGAAGACCCTGTGCTGACTATGTCATTGTGGGGGAGGACATTTCCTAATCCTGTCGGGCTTGCCGCGGGTTTTGACAAAAACGCCGAAGTTCCTAATGCGGCCTTGGGTTTAGGCTTTGGATTTGTGGAAGTCGGCGGCGTGACGCCGCGCCCGCAAGCGGGCAACCCACCGCCGCGATTGTTTCGCCTCGATGCCGATCGCGCGGTTATCAACCGCATGGGTTTTAACAACGACGGCCTCGACGTTGTGGTCGAACGGCTGGCACGGCGCCAACGCGGCAAAGGTCTCGTCGGCGTCAATCTTGGAAAGAATAAGGAGTCCGCCGATGCGGCCGCGGACTACGCCGTACTGACGCGGGTGCTGGCGCTGCATGCGGATTTTCTGGTGCTGAACGTTTCTTCGCCGAACACGCCGGGCTTGCGCGCTTTACAACAAGCGGAGTCATTAGTGCCGATCCTGCGCGCCGCGCGGGCCGGCCGCGATCACGCGATGATGGCCGCTCCGCCGCCGTTGCTTTTGAAAGTCGCGCCGGATTTGGAATCCGCTGAGATCGCCGACATCGCGCGCATAGCGCTCGACGAAAAACTCGACGGCATTGTCGTTTCCAACGCCACCATCAGCCGTCCGCCATCGTTGATGTCGCCGCTGCATACGGAATCCGGCGGATTAAGCGGCGCGCCATTGTTCGAAGCATCGACGCGGGTGCTGCGCCGGATGTATGAGCTGACCGGCGGCGCGATTCCGCTGATCGGTGTCGGCGGGATTGGCGGCGGCGCCGACGCTTATGCCAAAATCCGTGCCGGGGCTTCGCTGGTGCAGCTTTATTCGGCGATGGTTTTTGAGGGGCCGGGCATTGTCGAAAGAACCAAACACGAGCTGGCAGTGTTGTTAAAACGCGACGGCTTTGCGCGCGTCAGCGATGCTGTCGGCGCCGATTACCGCGCGGGAAATTCTTCATGACTTTACGTTCGCTGCTAGGCCTGAGTGAAATCGCCGGTGATTATGACGGCTTTATTCTCGATCTTTGGGGCGTGGTGCATGACGGTGCGCATGCCTATCCGCCTTCGGCGGAGACGTTTAAGCAATTGAAGGCCGCCGGCAAAAAAACGCTGCTTCTTTCCAACGCGCCGCGCCGTGCCTATGCCTTGGTCGACACCATGGCCAAGATGGGTCTTGCGCGCGATCTGTATGGCGAGGTGTTGTCGTCGGGTGAGGCAACGCGCCAGGCCATCCTCAAGCGTGATGATCCGTTTTTCGCAGCACTTGGGCGCAAGGCCTATCACCTGGGGCCGGAACGCGACCGCAGTATTTTCGACGACACGAATCTGGAGATTGTCGCGGACGTCGCGGCGGCGGACTTTGTCGTTAACACCGGGCCCGATGGGCTTGATGATGTTGTTGAGGATTACTCCGACGTTCTAGCGGCGGCGCGTGCTAAAAATTTACCCATGGTCTGCGCTAACCCTGACTTCGTGGTTATTAGCGGCGGCACGCGGATTGTGTGCGCCGGGGCGATCGCGCAAAAATATGAATCCTTGGGCGGGCGCGTCGCTTATCGCGGCAAACCTGACCCGGCTGTCTATGAACTGGCGGTGGCACAGTTGGGTGTCGCCGACCGCACGCGTATTGCCGTCGTCGGCGACGCGTTAGAAACCGATATCAAGGGCGCGCGCGCATCGGGGCTGGCATCGATCTGGTGCACGGGCGGCATTCATGCCGAAGCGCTTGGCGTGCAATACGGCGTGGCTGCCGACCCTATGAAGGCCGCGGCCTTGGCAGAGAAAGAGGGGCAAAGGCCCAACGCGATTATTCCGGGATTCTATTGGTGAGCTAAACGCTACGCGGCCCGAAGATAATCAGCGCCGCGCCGACGAGGCATATGGCGGCGCCCGCGACATCCCAACGATCCGGCTTCACGCCTTCGATGGCCCACAACGGTAATCCTCCCCTGGACTAGCGGTATTTGAAGGTAGAATTTTCTCGGCAATAGCATCGAGGAGATTCTGATGAGGAAGAGCAGATTTACGGATTCACAGATTTTGGGTGTTTTGCGCCAGGTTGAAGGTGGCTTGGCAGTATCGGA
>CANJRA010000030.1 GCA_947476625.1 Fidelibacterota bacterium | reverse complement strand
TTCCTGATCCACCACCGTGAACAGCATTTCGCGGCTGGGGCGGGCCACCGCGTATTCGGCGAAACGGCGCAGGACTTGGATCGAACCCAGGACCATCAACACCGGCGAGAACGCAACCCCGAGGAAGGCGATGATCATGATGATCGGGTTGAGAAGGAGACCCGTGGTCACACCAAAGCGCGAGATGATCCGGCTGGTCCCGAAAAGTTGAATAAGCACGGTGATGCTGTTCGTCGCCAAATCGATAACGGCGTAGGCCTGCGTGCGCGCCTCGCGGCTTTCGAACGTCTTGGTGATCGCATCCGCCAGCTGGAAGTAGATGACCGTGGAGATCGTGGTCATCAGCAGGATGAATAACGCGATCATCAGCAAGTATTTGGATTTGAACAGAACGCTGAAACCCTCGAACGGATTGCCGCCCAATTTACGGTCGAGCGAGGTTTGCTGCGCATCGCTGCTGGCGACCTGAAGCGTTTGCTTCTCGCGTTCCAGGACTTTTACGAGGAAAGCAGTCGCGGTGAAGCCCGCCGCCGAGATCAGCAGTAATGTATTAGCGCCAAGCGCATTCACGAACAGCGCCGTGAACGCAGGCGCTATGAGAGTCCCGACCGTTCCGCCGGCAGCCACGAAGCCGAACAAACGCTTGGCCTGCCCCTTGGAGAACATGTCGGCCATCAGGCTCCAGAACACCGAGATCGTCAGAAGGTTGAATGTGCTGGTCCAGACGAAGAAGGCGGCCGCAACCCAGCGGTCCTTCTCGATGAATTCGAACAGCGCGAAGAAAACAACCATGGTGACGGCGATAAATCCGTAAACCCACGGCAAAAACGTCGACAGTTTGATGCGCGATGCAAAGTACGCATAGACCGGCGCCACGACGAAGCTGACGATGAACGTGCCGGTGAAAAGTTCCTGCAGATTTTGAACGCCGTACACCGTGCCCATGGCGTCGCGCAGCGGGCGCACGATGAAATAACTGGCCATCAGGAGCAAGAAGTAGACGAACGAAATGCCGACGGCTTTGACCTCGTGCGGCTCAACCTTGGCGATGGCTTTCAACACGCGGGCGAGGGGAGACGCGTTGGCAGAGGTCATGGCAGTCCTACTATCGGAAATAAGTGGAATGAATGCGGCTAAGGGAACGCTGACGGCGCACGTGAAGCTCGCCGTCAGCGTTACGAAATAGCCCGGTTTGCTTAAGCGTCGGACCTCAGCAACAGCGTGCCTTCTTTGTCGCCGCTAAACAGCAGTTCCAGAGTTGCAGGCAGATTCTTGAAGCCTTCGCGGATGTCGACCTTTCCAATCAACTTTCCTTCATCTTTCCACTTCTTGAGCGCGGCAACCGTGGTGTCGCGTTCTTTCATGTATGAAGGCAGCTCGAAGCCCTGCATTTTAATTTCCTTCGTCACGATGCCGAGCATGTCGCGCGGACCGGGCGCCGGATTGCCGGAGTTGTAGCTCGAAACCGTACCGCAGAGCACCACACGTCCGTGGTGCGCCATTTGATCGACCACGTCCTGCATGATCGTGCCGCCGACGTTGTCGTAATAGACATTAACGCCATCCGGCGCGAACTGCTTCAGCTTCTCGGATACCTTCTCGGACTTGTAATCGATCGTGCCGTGGATTTTGTATTCCTTCATCAGCGTTTCGCATTTGGCGGCGCCGCCGGCAATGCCGATGACCTTGGCTCCCATGATGCGCGCGATTTGGCACGCGACTGACCCGACCGAACCCGATGCGCCGCTGACGACAACAAGTTCGCCCGGCTTCGGCTCACCGATCTTGGTCATGCCGATATAGGCGGTTTGCGCATTACCACCGAGCACGCTCATGAGGTCGATGGGGTCGACGCCCTTTGGCAAGGGGCCCTGTGTCAGCTTTTCGCCGTCTGCAATCGTGTAGTCTTCCCAACCGCCGACGCCCATCGTCAACGAACCGACGGGAAAGCGCTTGTTCTTCGACATCACGACTTCCGAAACGCCGCCGCCGCGCACGATTTGGCCTGTCGGCATGCCAACGGTCAAGCCGCTGCCGCCGCTCATGGCGACGCGTGTCGCGGGCGCCATGCCGAAGATCGTGTGGCGCACCAGAATTTCGCCGTCCTTCAAGTTGATCTCGCCGAGCGGCGTTTCGCGGTACTCGTAATTGTCCATCGAAATGGCGGCCGCCGGGCGGCTCTTCAAGATCCACTGACGATTGATTGTCTTCGCGGTAACCGGTTTGGTGGCAGCCATGGCCGAGCCAATGAGGCCGGTGCTAGCCATGACGCCGCCCGCCAGCGCGTACTGCAGTACCGACCGTCTGGATATTTCGTTTTCGATCATCTCGTTCGTGAAAGTCATATGTCCTCCCCCCTTTTCAAGTACTTGTTATCACTACAGAAGCTGAATTCTTGGTAGTTTCAGCATTGAATTATCGCCTTTCCTATCAACGCGGCAAGGCCCTAAATGGAAAACCGTTTCTCAAAATGCTACATTCTGACAGCGCGAGCATTGGACATTTAGTTACGCAAATACACTAGGGCGTGTCGTCAATTGGGGGATTCCCAAGCGATATGATAAGTGACTTTTAGGCGGTCGTCCACTTTCGTTGGAGCCGACCGATGCGCCGATATGCCCTACGTGACGATCAATGGGAACGGATCAAGGATTTGCTGCCGGGCCTTTATCCCCTGGGCGAAGGAATTTAAGCGCCTCCATCCACAACTCAAGCTGACCATCGATGTCGAATGGATGCACGCCGACCTTATTAAAGAAAATTACGATATCGCTTTCCGCAGCCACCCCATATCCGGCCCGAATTTAACGCTGCATCCGCTCACCCCGATTAGGGGTCGATTGTATGCATCTCCCGGATATATCGCGACACATGGTCAGCCTTTACAGCCTCAGGACTTGTCGACCCATGATTGCGTCATTCCGGTGCCCAGGGATCTGCCGACCCCGCTGACGTTGACGCTGTCGAATGGCCATCAACAGGTAGCGGTGCAGGTGCACGGGGGATCAATTAACGTAAACGATCCCTATGCCGCGGTAGAGCTCGCCTGCCAAGGTCTGGGAATTGTGAGCTGGTGTAAATCGGTTCCTCAACCTGCGACGGAGAACGGTCAGCTCGTCCGCGTGCTGCTGGATTGGCATTTGGAAGTGCCATTTTTGCCATTACAGCGTCGCGCACGCTGCCCGCGCGCACCAAAGCGTTTTTCGATTTCATCGACGAGAAGCTGCGTTTTCTAACGCAATACAGTCTGTCCTCGGCCGCTTAAAAAGCCCCGACTAAAAACAATGTGCCGCGCGATGCTTTTGCATCGCGCGGCACAAAGATATTCACGTCAACGATGGCGGCTTATTTGGCAGCCGGGACTTTCGCTTCGGTGTCGTAGAACGCCAGCCAGTCGCCAAGCCGCTTATTGAAGCGTGCGGGCTGTATGGCATGCTGGCTGTGTTGACCGTCGGGCCAAGTCACAAGCGTGTAGTCCGCATCGACCCATGTTGCGAGATCGTTGTACCCACCCGGATCCAACGCCTGATCGTTCAGGGCGACGACAACCAATGTCGGCGCCTTGATATGCGGAAATTCCGTGCCGTAACTTCCAAACGCTCTGTCATGGGGGCTATAAGGCTTGCCTGGGAAGTTGGCGCGATACCAATCAACCGTTCCCTGACGGCCTTCATCGCCGGTGATCTTGATCGCTTCCTCGCGAAGATTCGTCATCGAGGGCGTATCACCCTGACGAATGTGCGACGGGACATATCCCGGCTGCATCATCTGCGGGCTCTTTCCGTTTTCGATCATGTGCTGGATGTACCAGCTCGATTTCGCCTGCTCGGGATTGCCCGCCAATTCGCGGATGAAGGCGCGCGGATGGATCGCGTTGGTCTGGATCAGCAGTCGGACTTTCTCGGGGTGCGCCATCGCGAATCCCCACAACACCATGCCGCCCTGATCATGGCCCATGTGCACGGCCGGACCGTCAGTGAAGTGGTTCTGCACCGCGAGTAAATCACTCACGAAGTTGGCGTTCATGCCGTTCTCGACGCCCAGGACCTTGCTGCTTTTATTGAAGTTGCGCAGATCATACAGTACGACCTTATAGCGCTGCGACAGCATGTGCAGCTGATTGGCCCAGCCGAACCAGAAATCGCCGTTGCCGTGCGAGATGATCAGCACCGGCCCTTTACCCACGGTATAATAATGGATCTTCACACCGTTACTATTGACCTCGCCTTCCTCCAGGTGAATCTTATTGCCCTGGTAGTCGGTCACGTCCTGATCGGCGAGCACTGCTTGCAGCGGCGCTGCGGCAAACGCCGCGATCATCAACATACGTAAGAATTTCATCGTCCTTCTCCCTTTGCTTCTTAAAGTGCGTGTGCCGCGCGATGGATTTACGTCGCGCGGCACAGCGTTCGTTCCGTCCGAGGCTGTGGGTTATTTCGCCGGCGTATCGTAGAGCGCAAGCCAGTTACCGATCGCTTTATTGAATCGATCGGGCTGTTGGCTCTGCTGGAAGTGAGAGCCATCGGGCCAGGTCAAAAACGTGTAGTCGGCGTCGCTCCATGTTCCGATATCGTTGTAACCGCAGGGGCACAAAGCCCCATCCAGAAGGGCGGCGATAACGAGTGTCGGAGCCTTCACGTGCGGGAATTCAGCGCCGTGGCTTCCAAACGCGCGCGAGCCGGGCGTGTAAGGCTTGGCCGGGAAGTTGGCGCGGTACCAATCAACCGTTCCCTGACGGCCTTCGTCGCCGGTCAGCTTGATCGCGGCTTCGCGCAGCTTGGTCATGGACGGCGTATCGCCCTCACGAATGTGCGAGGGGACATAACCCGGCTGCATCATCTGCGGGCTCTTGCCGTTCTCGATCATGTGCTGGATGTACCAGCTCATTTTCGCCTGCTCGGTATTTTTGGCCAGTTCGCGTATGAATGCGCGCGGATGAATGGTATTCGACTGAATCAGAAGCTTCACTTTTTCAGGGTGCTTCATGGCATACATCCACAGCACCATGCCGCCCTGGTCGTTGCCCATATGTACGGCGGGGCCGTTGGTGAATTTATTCTGAACCGCGAGCAGATCAGATTCGAAATTAGCATCGATGCCGTTCTCGACGCCCAAAACCTTGCTGCTTTTGTTGAAGTTGCGCAGATCGTAGAGCACGACTTTGTACTTCTGCGACAGCATGTGTAGCTGGTTGGTCCAGCCAAACCAGAAATCACCGTTGCCGTGCGAGATGATCAGCACCGGACCCTTGCCTACGGTGTAGGTATGGATCTTTACGCCGTTATTATTGACCTCGCCTTCTTGCAGACGGATCACATTGCCCTGGTAGTCGGTCACTTCCTGATCGGCGAGCGCTACTTGCAGCGGCGCCGCGGCAAATGCCGCCATCATCAACATACGTAAGAATTTCATCGCATTTCTCCAATTCCTAAGGGCGTCATCGAAGCCCGCTTAACACCGCAAACGCGTGCCTTCGTATGTACGCCTGTGCCGTACGACGCATTTACGTTGCACGGCACAGGCGTGGTCACATCAGAAGTCGCGGCTTATTTCGCAGTGTCGTTGAACGCCAGCCAGTTGCCGATCAGCTTGTTAAAGCGCTCGGGGTATTGGCTGTGCTGGAAGTGCGAGCCAACGCCATCGGGCCAAGTCACAAACTGGTACTCGGCGTCGATCCATGTTCCGAGGTCGTTATAGCCGCAAGGGCACAAGGCCTGATCGGTGAGGGCAGCGACAACCAGCGTCGGCGCTTTCACGTGCGGGAATTCAGTGCCGAAGCTTCCAAACGCGCGCGAGCCGGGCGTGTAAGGCTTGCCGGGGAAGTTGGCGCGGTACCAATCGACGGTGCCTTGACGGCCTTCGTCCCCGGTACGTTGCGCGGCGGCCTGACGCAGCGCCGTCATGGACGGGGTATCGCCCGGACGCACGGCAGCGGGCACGACATTCGGGCGCGGCGGATTTTTGCCGTCCTCGATCATGCGCTGGATGTACCAGCTCAGCTTCGCCTGCTCGGCATTCAGCGAAAGTTCGCGAATGAACGCGCGTGGGTGGATGGTGTTGGTCTGGATGAGCAACTTGACCTTCTCAGGGTGCTTCATGGCGTACATCCAGAGCACCATGCCGCCCTGGTCGTTGCCCATGTGCACGGCCGGACCATCGGTAAACTTGTTCTGAACGGCGAGCAGATCCTCTTCAAAATTAGCGTCGATGCCGTTCTCGATGCCCAGGACCTTGTCGCTCTTGTTGAAGTTACGCAAATCGTACAGCACGACCTTGTACTTCTGCGACAGCATGTGCAGCTGGTTGGTCCAACCGAACCAGCCGTCGCCGTTTCCGTGCGAGATGATCAGCACCGGACCTTTGCCTACGGTGTAGGTGTGGATCTTGACGCCTTTGTTGCTGACTTCGCCTTCTTCGAGCACAATTTTGTTGCCCTGGAAGTCGGTCACTTCCTCGGTGGCGAACGCGCTTTGCAGCGGAGCTGCAATCAGCGCAGCCATCGCTAACGTCTGTAAGAATTTCATCGCACTTCTCCCCTCTATAAAAAAATCAGTCCAATTGTTCACTTCGTCGTACTCAGGTGTCTATCGTGTGCTCAGGCGCTTGGTCATCGGATCATAGAAATCCAACCAATTGCCGAGCAGGCGGTTAAAGCGCTCGGGCTGTTCCGCGTGGTGCGAATGCGATCCGTCGCGCCACGTGATCAGGGTCAGGTCGTTGTCGATCCATTGTCCCAGTTCATTGTAGCCGTTGGGATTGAGCGCCGTGTCGTTGGTGGCGACCACCATAAGCGTCGGCGCTTTCACGTGCGGAAAGTCGGAGCCGAAGCTGTCGAAAGCCCGCGCGTTTATCGTGAAGGGCGCGCTGGGGAAGTTGGTACGGTACCAGTCAACAACGCCCTGCAGCCCGACGTCACCCATACGATGGAATCCCTCGATCCGTTTTTGCTTGAGTTCCGGCGTGTTCTCGCTCGGACGGTCGCGCTCGGGGCTCATGACGCCGCGTTCCCACTCAAGCGCGCCGACTTTCGGGTCGTCGATGGTCCGCTGGATATACAGGCTTGCTTTGCGCTGTTCTGGATTGATTGCTAATTCGCGAATGAACGCGCGCGGATGGATCGCATTGGTCTGGATCAACAGCCGGACTTTCTCGGGGTGCGTCATCGCGAAGCCCCAAAGCACCATGCCGCCTTGATCGTGTCCGATGTGGATGGCGGGTTCTTTAGTGAAATGGTTTTGAACCGCGAGCAGGTCGCTGACGAGCTTGGCGTTGGTATAATTCTCGACGCCGACCGGCTTGTCACTCTTGTTGAACGCGCGCAAGTCATACAGCACGACCTGATAGCGCTGTGACAGGAAAGCAAGCTGGTTACGCCAGCCGAACCAAAATTGCCCATTGCCGTGTGAGATGAACACCAGCGGGCCTTTGCCCACGGTATAGTAATGAATCTTCACGCCGTTATTATCGACATCACCTTCCTGCAGGTGGATCTTGACGCCCTTCCAATCGGCAACTTCTTCGTCGGCGAAGGCGGCCTGTAAGGGCGCCAGGGCAATCACGGCAATTAAGAGCGTACGCAAAAATTTCATAACACCCCCCTCTACGTTACGCCCGGCGCGCCGATGTGCGCGTTTCGATATGCAGCATTTATAGGCGGGCGATCGACAAAGAGTGCATGGCCGCGCAGCCCATCTGATACCACACCTGACGGACCGCTCCGACAATTATCATAGAGAGCGCGATATACTAGGCAATACGCCGAGCGTCGTTACACTGCAACGTAACGCATATGGTTTGTATGCTGCGGGTGGGAACCCGCTGTCAAAAAATGAGCAAAAAAACAGGGGCGGGCTTTCGCCCGCCCCTGCAGTTAGCTCAAGTTCTCGAGTTTAGAACGCGTATTTGGCCGTGACGCCGTACATCCGCGGATCGGCTTTGGTGTGCATATTGTAGCCAGCTGCGAAGATGCCGCCGTTGGTGCCGGTGACCGTCTTACCCTTTAGCACGTTAGTCATGTAGAAGTTCAAAGACAGGCCGTCGGAGCCGTAGAAGCGATCCCAGATGATGCCCATATCCATGTTCGTGTACTGCGGATTGGTGATACCAGCGTAAAAGTCCAGGGCGTTCGTGCGCGGAACCAGGCTGACGAAAGTTACGCCATTGTGCGTAAAGTCGACCGAGTACTTGACTTCGCCCAGACGCTCGGGAACCGGCAGTATCACAGCGGCGCCGACCGAGAACTTGAACTTCGGCGTAAACTGGATCTTTGTGCTCTTTAGATCCTCAACTTTACCGGTGACCGAGTTGATGCCCACCCATTCCGAGAATGCGAAACGGTTGTAGGCGCCGTTGGCGGTCAGCTCGAGCCAATCAGTCGGGATGATGGTCGTTTCGAAGTCGATCCCGCTCATTTTGGCCTTAGCGGCGTTTTCAGTGATGACGGCCGTGGGCGGCAGCAGCGGATCGGTGAAGGAACGCAGCACCTGCACCGCGATGTCGTCGTACAAGCCGTAGAAAAGGGTCGCGTTGAAGCGGACGATGGCATCAGCCACGTTGAACTCCGACTTCACTCCGCCTTCAAAGTTGGTGAGACTGGCCGGACCGAACGTGCGCAGGTTCACGACAGGCGCAGCCAACTGGAGACCACCAGCCGAAGAGCCCTTCGAGTTGGTGATGAACAGCATCGTGTTGGCATCGAGCTGATACTGCGCGCTGAGGGTGTAGCTGCCCTTTTTCCACTCGCCACTACCCGTACGCGTGACGAGCGGCGTGTTGCCGCTGGTAAAGCACTGACCGGATTGTGGTTGTATTACGCAGCCCGGCTGGTTGAGGAGAGCCGGAAAGACCCACTGGTTCGACTGCGCCCTATCCCACGAGTAGCGATAGCCGGCCGTGAGGCTCAAACCTTCGAGGGTCTCAGACATATCGTAGGTGGCTTGACCGTATATGGCATGGCCTCTCTCGCCGGTTTTAGTGACGGTAGCGTTGCCAGTGGTAGGACCAGCCGTCTCCGACGTGGAGCGCGAGTGGCTGCGGCCGAGATCAGAGCCCCAGCTTGCTGGGCCGTACCAGAACGTGCCCAACGTGAACTTCAGGCGGCTGTCGAAGGTGCTGCCCTGTAGTTGGATTTCGTCGGTCCAGTTGGAGATCGGGCTCGCCGGACGGGACGGAACTCCGCCAGTCTCGGAGATATTGAAGGGCGTTGCGTCGCCGTCGGTGTGGGCGAAGCCAAAGCGCTTCATATAACCGAAGATATTTTTGAGGGTGACATCGTCGGTGAGGTCGACGGTAGTGTGGTTGGTGATGTTCATGCGCCAATTTCTTGACGACGGGATGAAGCTCAAACCTTGCAGCTTGTAGTCGAAAGCGCCGCCCGGTCTGGCATTTTCAGCCGTCATCCAATCGAAAAGGTTAGCGTTGTAGTTGTTCTCGGCGTTCGGCACGCGGCCGGCCGGGGCGGAATTGCCCGCACCGTAGAAGCCGAAGTATCTTCCCGGCGCCCTGTTGGCGCCGATATAGTTGCTGGGCAGGACTTCTACCATCGGGCCGGTTGTCATCGGTATGGAGCGGTCTTTGTAATAGTTGAACATCGTGTAGTTTTCGATGCGGTCAGTCGGCTTGAAGACCACCGACGCGCGATAGACACTAAAGTTGCGGTCTTCAATCGACAGGCCCGGATGCGACAACAGTTTCCAGGTTCCGTCACGGTGTTCGGTCTTGCCGGCCAAGCGGATCGACAACTTGTCGTCGATCAGCGGGATCGTGATCGCGCCTTCAGCAACCGTACGGCCATAGCTGCCGAGGGTGCCGCTGGCGTAACCTTGCAGCTCAAAGCCGGGACGCACGGCGTTGTAAAGCACGGCGCCGGCGTTCGATGCTGTACCGAACAGGGTGCCTTGGGGTCCCTTCAGGACCTGCACGTTCTGAACGTCGAAGAAGTTACCGAAACCGCCCGAGCCGACCGAGCCGACGGGCATGTCGTTGAAGTAGTACGCAACGCCGGTGGCGCCGCGCAAGAAGCCGTACGACGTGTTGCCTTGGTTACAGCACATGTTCAGCGAGGGAATTCTGTTGGCCAGAGCCGAGATGTCGGTGAACTGGTACTGGGAGATCTGCTCGGTCGACATGGCCGAGATCGCGATCGGCACGCGCTGCAGGTTTTCTGAGATGCGGCGAGCGTTCACGACGATTTCTTCAAGCTGCAGTGACGGCTCACCCGTCTGAGCAGCTTGTTGTGCGAACGCGGGCATAGCAGCGGCCGACAGCAAAGCGAAAGCACAGGTGGAACGCAGAAGTGCGCTCTGAAAATTTTGCTTAGATAGCATAAACGTATCCCCCGGAGTTATGAGGCTGCCCTATCAAAGGGTCAGCGATTTGGTCGATGGTAACATACTGACGAACTGAGATAAAAAAACGTACTTTCAAATAAGCGGAGATCTAAGTAATGCGTGTGTAATTTTGTGCTCCCTAATCTTTTTAAGTAGCGGTTTCGAAAGTACAAAGGCCCTAAAGGGACGATGTCGAAGACTTACTTGAGCCCTCTGGTTCCGTATAATGCCGTAAGGAATTAACATCATCCTTATATAACCCGCTCGGCACGATCTGTGTCAATATGTGAGAGCCACATTTTCGGCCGGGCCCTAGGCATCGGATGGAATCCAATTCACCTGTCACATATTGGCAACATTCACATGTGCGAAGGTGCGCTGCATGCAACGATTTTGTGGGCCCGCTTGCTTCGCTGCAAGCCTGCCGCATAGAATCACCGGCTGAGGCTAAAGCGTCGCCAATCCGCGTCCTCCGGCCATAACACTCTTGGCGACCTGAAACCCCTCCATGGATTCTGACTCACTTTATAATAAGGCGCGCGCTTTCCTGGGCGGGGGACTTGGTTCAGGCGCACTCTATTTGCGAGGGCATCCTCGAACGCCAGCCGCACCACAGCGGAGCCCTTTACATGAGGGGGATGATCGCCTTCCAACTGGGCGATGCTGCAACAGCCCTGGGTCGCACGCTAACGCGCGAGACTCTCCAACGCCCCGCGCACGTCGATCATGAGCGCATGCCAGTCACCTGCGCGTGATTGGCGGAAGAGGCGCGCGGACGGATACCATGGACTATCCGCGCGGAGTTCCAGCCATCGCCACTCGGCGGCATGCGGCAGCAACACCCAGGCGGGTTTGCCCATGGCGCCGGCGAGGTGCGCAACGCCGGTGTCGACGGTGATAACGAGATCCATCGCCGATATCAGACCCGCGGTTTCCGCCCAATCATTCAAAAGCGGCCCGCAATCTTCGATATGTCCACGCGCCGCAAGGGCTGCAATTTCGTCGGCGTGCGCGTCGCGCTGCAGGCTGAACCATCCGGTATTGGCCGCGCTCAGAACGTCCGTAAAAATGTCGGCGGGAATAGACCGCTTCTCATGGCTGGCATTTTCCAGATTACCGCGCCACACCGCGCCGACCTTAAGCCCTGCGACATCGCGCGTGCGGGCCTGCCAGCTTTCGGCAACGTCGGCGGGCGCAAAAATGTAAGGCACCTCACGCGGCACCGTCTCGACGGATGTCGCAAATAAGTGAGGCAGACTCATCAACTCTATATAAAGATCACAGTGCGGCGGTGCGTCGGCGCGTGAGACGATGCCATCGATTCCGCGCACACCTGCAAGCAGGCGCTCGCTCCCGGGCTGGCACTCGACCAGCACAGTCGCGCCGCGATCTTTTACAAGCGCCGCATAGCGAATGAACTGAAAGGTGTCGCCGTATCCCTGTTCGGTTTGAATCAGGATGGTTCTGTCCTTGAGATCGCTGCGGCCGTCCCAGCGCGGGCGCTGTACATCCCGCGTGAGCTTTTTCGTGCGTCGCAGCCGCCACTCATACGCCTCCCAGCCGCGCGCGAAGTCGCCTTCGCGCAGATATAGATGAGACATGTTCCAGTGAGCGTCGGCCGCCGCGGGATTTAACTGAATGGCGCGGTCATAAGCCGCGCGCGCCTCCGCGAAGGCGCCCCGGTCCGCCAGCGCCACGCCAAGGCTATAATGTGAATCGGCCATATCAGGCCTGAGCGAGAGCGCTTTCAGAAACCGCGCCTCCGCATCGGCAACACGCTGCAAGTCCAAAAGCGTGCGGCCGCTGTTGCCGTAAGCTTCCGCGTATGTTGGCTCAAGCGCGATCGCGCGGTCGAAATGACTTAAGGCCTCGGTTAAACGCCCGCGCGTGAAGGCAACGTTGCCCAATCCGAAATAGGCTTTGGCATAGTCTGGTCTGGAGGCAAGCGCGCGCCGGAAGTTTTCCTCGGCGCCGTCGTAATCGCCCTCTTCGTTCAACAGCGCGCCGAGATTGTTGCAAGCCTCGGCATAGCCGGGCTTTAAACGCACGGCGAGACTGAAGTGCCGGCGCGCTTCGTCGCGCCGTCCAAGGCCGTTATAGGCAATGCCGATATTGTTGTGAAATTCTGCGACCGGCGTCGCCTGCTTTTGCGCGATGGCGCGCTTAATAAGCGTAACGGCGGTTTCAAAGTCGCCGCGCTGACTGGACAGCACCCCCAGAAGGTGAAGCGAATCAACTTGATTGGGCACGCGCGCCAAAACCTGCCGGTAAAGCGCCTCGGCCTCGTCGAGCCGGCCCGCGCGGTGATGGGCCACCGCGGCCGCGAAAGTCTGGCGAGGGTCAGTTGATGTCATGTTCAACAAAGTCTCAGTAAATATTATCTCGGCAAATATTATCAGGCGCAGCGACTATGCCTTCAGTCCGCGCCCAAACAGATACGTTACATTGATGCGGCTGTTCTCAAAGCCTTCCTTGAAACGGATCGCGTCGGTCTCGTGGAAAAGGTTCGAGTTAAATAGCACCGCGCGGTTGCATCTGTAAGGCACGGTTTCGCTGCGCGCGCCGCGTTCTTGCAAGAATGCATAAATATGCGCCGGATCGTTATTATATTCCTGGAAATTCCACGACGTCGGCGACGGCACGTCATACACAATCAAGCCGCCGGACTGCGGATCGAGATTGGCGTCATCTGGCGTGATCCAGAAGTTGAGGTTCACGCGCGCAAAGTCGGCGTGCACATTGATGCCCTTGCCGGTCTGCGACGACGCATATTTAAAAGCCCACAAATGCTCGAGCCTGTGATCGCCGAAGATGCGCGGCATTTTTTCGCGCAGCTCATCCGCGATTTGAAGATGTAGCGGGCTGACAAAGCCGCCTTCACTGAAGGCCCCCAGATATTGGTTAGCGTATTCCCGCCGCCAGATTGTCGAGGTCAGCGCGAAGCTGCGCAAGCTCTCCAGCGCTTCCGGCGACAGAAGGTTGTCGATCACCACGAGTTCCAGGTTGCCGCTGAAATACTGCGCTTCGACCGCCGGCCAGTCATTGCCGGGATTGAGAGCGGAATGCGCCAGAGCGGGTGCCGGATACAGTAACGCCTGTTCGCGCAGCGTGGCGACGGCCGCGGCTTCGGCATCCGTCATAAAAATCAGATTGCCCGCGGGCGCTACGGTCTGGCGGTCCAGTGCGGCTTTGGCGTGCATGTGCGCTTCATGCAGTCCGGGAAGAGCTTGGTTATGGTTCAAGAGGTAGGCGGCTTGCTCATAATCGTGCAGCAGGCGGAAATCTGCGGTGGTTTTCAGTCCTCGTGTTTTGTCCGCGTCCTCTTTTGCCCGGTGCGCCGATATCTTTCCGGCAAGCTGCATGATGCGCGCAATGTCGCGTGTTTCCGAAACATGCAGCCAGAAACAGCGCTCCTCGGCCGAAATAAAATCCGGCTGAAGCGTCAGTGCGCGCTCATAGCATTCAAGTGCCTCCCGCCGTTGTCCTAATTCGCGCAAAACATTGCCCCGGTTGAACCACGTGACAGCGTCGTCGGGTCGCAACGTGAGTGCGCGGTGGTAGCTCGCGGCGGCACCGTAGTATTGTTGCACGCGCTCCAGCACCACGCCGAGATTGGAATGAAAATCGGGATTATCGTCAGACAGGGCGGCCGCCCGCGCGATGAAGTCCACCGCCCGCGCGTTGTCGCCGTCTTGCGCCGCGATGATTCCCAACAGGTTCAGTGCATCGTGATGGTGCGGGGCGGCAGCAATAAGCCGCTCGCAGACCGCACGCGCCTCGGCCATGCGTCCCGAGCCATAGTGCGCTTCGGCCTCTTGGAAGAGCTGTGGTTCATTCTGCAAGGATATGGACATCGTGCCGGTGCTTAACGGGAACTATTTAGAGTGTTCCTGAAATCCACGCGGCTGCCAAGGCTCCGGCGCGTTATGTGGCGCGTTTGCGCTTTTCTTGCCGGCGAAAATACATAAAGCGGCAACTGGAACGCACGTCGGTGGGCGTACACGTTCGAGGGTGTGGGGAACATTCAATGCGTTTGAATTGGGTCAAGTTATGCACGGCTTTTAGTCTTTTTACGACAGCCTGCGTGATGCATGCGCCGCCGGTCGGTGCCCAGCAGCCGCAAGTTGATCTGGCGCTGGTTCTGGCGGTGGATATCTCGGCCAGCGTCGACGACGGTGAGGCGGGCATTCAGCGCGAAGGTTACGTCGCGGCGCTGCGCGATCCGCGCGTCGTCGAAGCTATTCGCAGCGGGGTCACGGGGCGTATTGCGCTTACCTACGTCGAGTGGTCCGGGCCTACCGACCAGAATCAATTAATTATGTGGCGCGAGATCTCCGACGCAGCCAGCGCGCAGGCCTTCGCCGACGAATTACAGAAGGCTCCCTATACGCCCGGCTACACCACCTCCATCAGCGGCGGCATCGATTTCTGCGTACAGTTATTGCACACCAGCGGCATCAACGCCGCCCGGCGCGTCATCGACGTCTCCGGCGATGGTTACAGTGATCGCGGCCGCGACATCAGGAGCTCTCGCGACGACGCGGTAAAGCAGGGCATTGTTATTAATGGCCTGCCGCTGATGAACCCGCGGCCAGCCTATCGTGCGGCGATTCCGTCCGATCTCGACACGTACTATGCCAAAAACGTCACGGGCGGCCGCGGCTCTTTTACGCTGGTGGTCAGGAAGCTCGAAGACTTCAATCGGCTGGTGCTGCGCAAGCTGCTCCTCGAGATCGCTGAAAACCACGCCACCGCGCTGATCAACAAGCCTTCCTAAAGGCGCGCGCTAAGCGTTCCAGATGGCGGCGATACGTTCGCGCTGTTTGGCGTCGGGAAGGGGGCCGCGCCCGGCATCCAGGTTCTCGCCCACATGCTTCTGCCGCGATGTGGCCGGGATCGCGGTCGTCACAGCCGGATGCGATACCACGAACTTCAGCAGCAACTGCGCAAAGGTGGCGCATTGCAGCTCGGCCTTGGCCCATTCCGGAAACGGCGTGTCCTTCACCCGATTTAAAAGGCGACCGCGTCCCAGCGGCAGGGCGACGAATACGGCGACACCTTTATCTTTTGCCATGGGCAGCAAGCGCTTCTCGGCCTCACGCGTGTCGACCGAATAGTTGAATTCAACAAAGTCGATCTGATCCATCCAGGTCGTCAGTTTGTCCTGGTTGTTGCTGGTGTCGGAAATGCCGATATAGCGGAATTTTCCGTCGGCTTTGTATTGCTTGATGGTGGGCAGGTGCGTGTCCACATCGACCATGTTGTGGATATACATAAGGTCGATCATATCCGTGCGCAGGTTCTTGAAGGAGCGCGCGATCGAAGCGATGCCGTTGTCTCGGCCTTGCTCGCCGAATTTTGTGGCGACGAAAGCCTGCTTGCGGAGTTTCAGTGTCTCCAGCAGTTCGCCCACGACGCCCTCGGACTCGCGATACGCCGCCGCCGTATCGATCACGCGTCCGCCCTCTTGCAGCAAGGTCTTCACGACGTCGCCTTTGGCAGTCATCGCCGCGGCGTCGCCGCGTGAGGCGAACACTTGCGAGGTTCCCAGGCCAATCACCGGCAGCTGTTCTTTGGTTTTACTTTTCGGGATTGGACGCATGGCGAGCGGGGCCGCCGCCGCGAAACTTGGGCTGCCCGGCAACGTCGATGCCAGCATGGCCGCGCCGGCCACTTTCAGAAACGTCGACCGGCTGCAACGCGATGTGTCCGTCATGCTGTCCTCCTGCGGTGATAGGCCCGCTTACGCTTTGGCCGCAGGCAAAATAAGTCAAGAAAAATGGGGTAACACGCGCGCAAAGGGGCGGCGGTGTTACATGAATCGCGTCGCCTCCGCCGTTTAGCTCAGCCGAGCGGTTTGCCGTCCTGGCGGCGAATGGCGATAACACTCGGCCGCGGCGGCACGCTGTCTTTAAAATCGGGCCAGCGTGTGCCGGGGTTGACGAAGCTCGCGCCGTCTCCGTCGCCGGGATGCTGCACAGAACAAAATAATGTCATGCCGTCGGGCGTGAATGTGGGCCCGGTCATTTCCGCGCCTGCGGGGCAGCGAAAAAATCGGCGCGGCAACGCGCGTCCTGATCCATTCACGTCCGTTACCCACAAACCGTCTGCGACGCCAAAGGCGTCAGCGCCGTCGGTGGCGATCCATAAATGCCCTTTCGGATCGAACGCCAGATTGTCGGGGCAAGCCAGCCAGCTTCCGGCGGACGTGCTGATATTGTAGGCCGCGCCCAACGTGGAATCGGCCGGATTGCCGGCCATGAGCAAGAACCGCCAGCGCGCGGTTGTCGCACCGTGGTCGATGTTGGCGCCCAGCTTCTGCGTCGGCATGATTTCTATGATATGGCCGCCGCGATTGTTGGCGCCCGGATTGGCGTTGTTGATTTGATTGGGCTGACGTTTGGCGTTCTTCGTCAGCGCGACAAAGATGCTGCCGGTTTTGGGATCGACTTCAATGTCTTCAGGACGGTCCATCGGCGTTGCGCCCAACAGGCTGGCCGCGCGCCGGGTTTCAATCAGCATGTCCGCTTGGCTCGCAAAACCATTGGCCTTGGTCAATGGCTCTTTGCCCCACACCAGCGGCAGCCAGGTGACGGTGTTGTCGGCATTGAAACGCGCCGCATATAAAGTGCCGCTATCCAAAAGGCCCCAGTTGCGGCCGCGGTCTTTGGGGTCGTGCGCGCGGGCGCTGACGAATTTGTAGATAAACTGAAAAGCCTCATCGTCGCCCATGTAGCAGACGATACGGCCGTCGCGGTTGAGCGCGACCGTCGCGCTTTCGTGCTTGAAGCGTCCCAGCGCCGTGCGTTTGACGGGTCGCGTTTTGGGCTCAAAAGGATCGATCTCCACAATCCAGCCGAAGCGATTAGGCTCATGCGGCACGGCTTCGACATCAAAGCGCGGATAAAAGCGGTGCCAGCCGTAATAGCGTTCATCACCGATCCCCATGGCTGTGTGGTTGGCGGCCTCGCTCGTCTTCTTGGGGTCGCCTGCGAAGTGGAACGGGATGTTTTCCTCCGCCGACAGAACGGTGCCCCACGGCGTCTCGCCCCCGGCGCAATTGCCCAGTGTTCCTAAAACACGCGTGCCAGTCGGATCGTCCGGTGTTTGCATCCGGGCATGACCGGCGGCGGGTCCGCTGATATCAACATCTTCCAGCCCCGTAATGCGGCGGTTGAAAGAACTAGTCAGATCGACGCTCCATTGTTCGCCGACAAGATCGACTTTCATCACCGTGTGACCATTGGCCGCGATTTCGACATCAACCAACTCGCGCCGCAATTCGTCCGGCGTGGGCTTGGTCATGCCCGGAAACATCAGTCCGTTGCGCGTCGACTCATGGTTGACGCACAGCAGCCCGCTGGTCGATGAGCGCGAGCCATAAGGCAGCGGCATGAAGGCGATGAAGTCGTTGTCGTACCCAAACTGCAGCTTTTGGGCGTCGGGTGTTTGAAAATCCGGCGTCCAGATCGGCGCGGCGGGAAACAGCGGGTCGCCCCAACGGATCAAGACTTGCACATTGTGGCCGGGCGAGACGTGATGATCCTTGTCCCAGCCATGCTCGACTTCCGTAAACGTCAGCGTGGATTTGCTGATCGTCTGCACCGGCTCGTCGCTTGGCGTAGGTTCGGGCTCAACTATGGGCTCAACGGCGGGCTCAACGGCGGGCTCACTCTCCGCCGCCATCAGCCGCGCACCATGCGCACCTGTAACAGCAACGGCTAGGCCTGCAGCCAGCACCTTGCGGCGCGACGTTTCAGATAGGCGCGCGGTCTTTTTCATACGTTCACTCCTAGGGCGAGGTTACGCCATGTCGTATGAATATTTGAAGAAACAAGACTCCGGCGCCGCGTGTTATCATGCCCGCTTAGACGGAGGCATCGCATGGCGGGTAAAATTCACGTTGGCATCGGCGGCTGGACCTTCGCGCCGTGGCGCGGTGTGTTCTATCCCGAAGGGTTAACGCAGAAGAAAGAGCTGGCCTACGCCGCCGAGCATCTCACGTCTCTTGAAATCAACGGCACCTATTATTCCGCTTTCAAACCGCCGACGTGGGCGAAATGGAAATCGGAAACGGCCAAGGACTTTGTCTTTGCGGTCAAGGCGTCGCGCTATTGCACCAACCGCCGCCAGCTCTCCGCCGCCGCTGATTCCATCACGCGCTTTATCGGTCAGGGATTGAGCGAGTTGGGTGATCGTCTGGGGCCGATCAATTGGCAGTTCATGGCCGAGAACCTCCTACGCTACGATCTCATCGTCATCGACGAGCTTGGCTATCTGCCGTTCAGCCAATCCGGCGATCAGCTTCTGTTCCACCTAATCAGCAAGCTCTACGAGAACACCTCGCTGCTGATCACCACCAACCTCGCCTTCGCCGATTGGCCCCAGGTCTTCGGCGACGCCAAGATGACCACCGCCATGCTCGACCGCCTCACCCATCACTGCGATATCGTCGAG
>CANJRA010000029.1 GCA_947476625.1 Fidelibacterota bacterium | reverse complement strand
TGCCGGGGGACAGCGTCTCCATCACGGTGAACCTGATTGCGCCGATCGCGATGGATGAAGGCTTGCGTTTCGCCATTCGTGAAGGCGGCCGTACCGTCGGTTCGGGCGTCGTCGCAAAGATTCTCGAGTAGAAATTAAGCTACACGGCATCCGCCCTCGGGCGGGTGCCGCTTACTTTTGGGTATTAGGCCATGATCGACAATCAAAACATCCGCATCCGCCTGAAGGCGTTTGACCATCGTGTGTTAGATCAATCCACGAAGGAGATCGTCAGCACGGCGAAGCGCACAGGCGCGCAGGTCCGTGGCCCGATCCCGTTGCCGACGCGGATTGAAAAATTCACGGTTAACCGTTCGCCGCACGTCGACAAGAAGTCGCGCGAACAATTCGAGATTCGTACACATCGCCGTCTACTCGACATTGTCGACCCGACGCCGCAGACCGTCGACGCTTTGATGAAGCTCGACCTTGCGGCCGGCGTTGATGTCGAGATCAAGCTTTAAGACGAAAGACTAAGGTGGGACACATGCGTTCCGGTATCGTTGCACAAAAATTGGGTATGACCCGCTTGTTCACAGCAGAGGGCAATCACGTGCCCGTCACCGTGCTTAAGGTTGACGGTGTACAGGTCGTCGCTCAGCGCACCCAGGAGAAGGACGGCTACACAGCCGTTCAACTCGGCATCGGCACGCGCAAAGCTTCGCGCGTCAACCGCGCCCTCAAGGGTCATTACGCAAAAGCCAATGTCGAACCCAAGCGCAAGCTGGTCGAGTTCCGCGTCGGCGCAGACAAGCTCCTCGAAGTGGGCGCCGAATTGGCGCCGTCTCACTTCCTGGCTGGTCAGTTTGTCGATGTCACCGGTACCACGGTTGGTAAGGGTTTCGCCGGCGCCATGAAGCGTTGGAACTTCTCTGGTTTGGAAGCCTCGCACGGCGTGTCGGTCTCGCACCGTTCGCACGGTTCGACCGGTCAACGTCAGGATCCGGGCCGTACCTTCAAGAACAAGAAAATGGCCGGCCATCTCGGCGCCGAACAGGTCACCATTCAAAATCTCCAGGTCGTCTCGGTTGATGACGATCAGGGTTACATCTTCATCAAGGGCGCAGTGCCCGGAAATCCCGGCGGATATGTGCTCGTGCGCGATGCCGTGAAGCTCAAGCTGCCCAAGGACGTGCCGCAACCGGCCGGCCTCAAGGCGAAGAAGGACTAACGGCCATGAAGTTGGACGTCATCAATCTCGATAAGAAGAGTGTCGGCTCGCTCGATGTGGCCGATACGGTGTTCGGCGCGGAAGTGCGCGGCGACATCCTGCAGCGCGTCGTGCGTTGGCAGCTCGCCAAGCGTCAGGCCGGCACGCATAAAGCCAAGATCATCAGCGCCGTCAGCGGCACCACCAAGAAGCCCTTCAAGCAGAAGGGCACCGGTGGCGCTCGTCAAGGTTCGATGCGCGCCCCGCACATGCGTGGCGGTGGCGTGATCTTCGGACCAGTTCCGCGCAGCCATTCTCATAGCTTGCCCAAGAAGATCCGCGCCCTCGGCTTGAAGAGCGCGCTGTCTTCCAAAGCGAAAGACGGCAAGCTGATCATTCTCGACAGCGTCGAAAGCACAAAAGGCAAGACCAAGGATCTGGTGAAGAGCTTCGCGAAGCTCGGCTGGACCTCGGCTTTGATCATCGACGGCAGCGCCGATGAAACCTTCGCCCTCGCCGCACGCAACATCAAAGGTATCGACGTGCTGCCGACCCAGGGTGCCAATGTTTACGACATCCTGCGCCGTGACACGCTTGTGCTCACTAAGGCCGCGGTCGAAAAGCTTGAGGAGCGCCTGAAATGAGTGCTGTAAAAGCAACCAAAGGAAAGAAGCCCAAGGCCGCTCCGGCGACCGGCGGCGCCATTGATCCGGCGCTCTATGACTTCGTGCTGGCGCCCCTGATCACTGAAAAGGCGACACAGGTTTCCGAACACAATCAAGTTGTGTTTCGCGTGCCGTTGAAGGCCACAAAGCCGCAAATCAAGCTGGCGATTGAAACGCTGTTCAAGGTCACCGTCACGGCCGTGAACACGCTGATCACCAAAGGCAAGACCAAACGCTTCCGTGGCCGTCTCGGCTACCGTAGCGACGTTAAGAAAGCAATCGTGACGCTGGCCGCCGGTCAGTCAATCGATGTGACCACGGGACTCTAAGTCATGGCGTTGAAAACCTTTAATCCGGTTACCCCGTCGCTGCGCAATACCGTTCTGATCGAACGCAGCGATCTGTATAAGGGCAAGCCTCACAAGGCTCTGACCGAGGGGATGCATTCTACCGGCGGTCGTAATAACTCGGGCAAGATCACCAGCCGTTTCATGGGCGGCGGTCACAAGCGCCGTTATCGTCAAATCGACTTCAAGCGTTCGAAGCGCGATGTGACGGCGACTGTCGAGCGCTTGGAATACGATCCCTATCGCACAGCATTCATCGCGCTGGTGCGCTATGAAGACGGCGAATTGGCTTACATCTTGGCTCCGCAGCGTCTGAAGGCCGGCGATAAAGTTGTCGCTGCCGATCAGGCCGACATTAAGCCGGGCAACGCCATGCCGCTGAAGAACATGCCGGTTGGCACAATCGTCCACAACGTCGAGATCAAGCTCGGTCGTGGTGGTCAGATTTCACGTTCCGCTGGTTGCTATGCGCAGTTGATCGGTAAGGACTCTGGTTATGCCCAGATCCGCCTCTCTTCTGGTGAAGTGCGCCTCGTGCGCGCCGAATGCATGGCGACTGTCGGCGCGGTGTCCAACCCGGACAACCAGAACGTCAACTACGGTAAAGCGGGTCGTATGCGTTGGCTCGGCTTTAAGCCGCATCAACGCGGTGTCTCGATGAACCCGGTCGATCACCCGCTGGGTGGTGGTGAAGGTAAGACCTCAGGCGGTCGTCATCCGGTCACTCCGTGGGGCAAGCCGACCAAGGGCAAGCGTACCCGCACTAACAAGAGAACCAAAAATCTGATCATGCGCAGCCGCCACCTGGCGAAAAAAACTTAAGCGCGGATTTGAGACAGAATTAGAAACGGAGATCGAACGTGGCACGTTCAGTTTGGAAAGGTCCCTTTGTCGACGGTTACCTCCTTAAAAAGGCGGAAACTGTCCGATTGTCGGGACGCAATGATGTGATCAAAACCTGGTCGCGTCGTTCGACCATTCTTCCCCAATTTGTGGGCCTGACTTTTGGCGTCCACAATGGGCACAAGCATGTTCCGGTCCTCGTGACCGAAAACATGATCGGTCACAAGTTCGGTGAATTTGCTCCGACACGTATGTTCCACGGTCACACCGCCGCCGATAAGAAAGCGGCGCCGGCTTCTGCGAAGAAGGACTAAGTCATGAGCAAGAAAAGCGCTCCGCGTCGCGTCGGCGACACAGAAGCCCGGGCCTTCTCGCGTTCCATGCGCGTGTCCCCGCGCAAGCTGAACCTGATGGCGCAGATGATCCGCGGAAAGACAGCCGAACAGGCTTTGGCCGCTCTGTCGTTCTCGCCTCGCCGTATCGCGGTCGAAGTGAAGACGGTGCTCGAGTCTGCCATCGCTAACGCCGAGAACAACCACCAGCTCGACGTCGACCAACTGGTCGTCGCCGAAGCTTATGTCGGTAAGTCATTGTTGATGAAGCGCTTCAGCGCCCGCGCCCGCGGCCGCGTCGGCCACATCCAAAAACCGTTTAGCAATCTCACGATTATTGTTCGTGAGAAGAGGGAGACCGCCTAATGGGTCAGAAAGTAAATCCGGTCGGGCTTCGCCTCGGCATCAACCGCACGTGGGATTCGCGTTGGTACGCCAACGGCCGCACCTACGCTCAGTTGCTGCATGAAGACATCAAGATCCGCGACTATCTGAAAGTGCGTCTGCTTCAGGCCGGCGTGAGCCGCGTGATCATCGAGCGCCCCGCGAAGAAGGCCCGCGTCACTATTCACACAGCCCGTCCGGGTGTCGTGATCGGTAAGAAGGGCGCGGACATCGAAGTCATCCGCAAGGAATTGCAGAAGATGACGGGCAACGAAGTTCATTTGAACATCGTTGAAATCCGCAAGCCGGAAATTGACGCGGTGCTGGTCGCCGAAAACATCGCGCAGCAGCTTGAGCGCCGCGTGGCTTTCCGTCGCGCCATGAAGCGCGCCGTGCAATCTGCCATGCGTCTTGGCGCCGAAGGCATTCGTATCACCTGCGCCGGTCGTCTCGGCGGCGCGGAAATCGCGCGTGTTGAATGGTACCGCGAAGGCCGCGTGCCGTTGCACACCCTGCGCGCCGATGTCGATTACGGTGAAGGCACCGCTTTCACCACCTACGGCACCTGCGGCGTGAAGGTTTGGATTTTCAAAGGCGAGATTCTGGAACACGACCCGATGGCGCAGGATAAGCGCGCCGCCGAACAGGGTGGTGGTCCGATGAACACCCGCCCGTAGTAAGTCAAAGATCAATCGCTCGGCCAGTGCCGGGATGAAAAACGGATAGACTAAAATGTCGATGTTGCAACCGAAACGCACTAAGTACCGGAAGGCCTTCAAGGGCCGCATTCACGGCAATGCTAAGGGCGGCAGCGCGCTGAACTTCGGCTCCTATGGCCTGAAGGCGCTTGAACCCGAGCGCGTTACCTCGCGTCAGATCGAAGCCGCGCGTCGTGCGCTGACCCGCTTCATGAAGCGTCAGGGCCGCGTCTGGATCCGTATTTTCCCGGATGTACCGGTATCGAAGAAGCCTGCCGAAGTTCGTCAGGGTAAAGGTAAGGGTACACCTGAATTCTGGGTGTGCCGGATTAAGCCGGGCCGCATCATGTTTGAAGTCGACGGCGTGTCGGCGGAAATGGCGCGCGAAGGTTTTGCGTTGGCGTCTGCGAAGCTGCCGATCAAAACCAAAGTCGTTGCCCGTATCGGCGCATAAGTAGGGAATAGCCGTCATGGCAAAAGAAAAAGCATCAGATTTACGCGCGAAGAAAGACGAAGAGCTGCAAGGCCGTCTTGGCGACCTGAAGAAAATGCAGTTCAATCTGCGCTTCCAGAAGGCGTCCGGCCAGCTCACCAACACGGCCCAGTTCGGTCGTGTGCGTCAGGAGATTGCGCAAATCAAAACAATCCTGCGGGAACGTCGTACGCCCGTCGCGGCGTCGTAGCAGGGAAGGACCAGGAACATGCCGAAGCGTATTCTTCAGGGTGTCGTCGTCAGCGACAAGGGCAATAAGACCATTATCGTTAAGGTCGAACGCCGCATGATGCACCCGATCTATAAGAAGTTCATTCGTCGCAGCAAAAAGTTTGCTGCACACGATGAAAATAACATCAGCAAGATCGGCGATGTAGTGCGTATCCGTGAGTGCGCTCCGATCTCGAAAACAAAGACATGGGAGTTGATCCAGGAAAAAGCGGAGTAATCCGTCTCACTCCCTGGGTTTTAAAGGACGACAGTCATGATTCAGATGCAGAGTAATTTGGACGTTGCGGATAACTCCGGTGCTAAACGGGTTATGTGCATTAAGGTCCTCGGCGGTTCCAAGCGCCGCTTCGCCGCCATCGGCGATATCATCGTGGTTTCCGTGAAGGACGCCATTCCGCGCGGCCGCGTAAAGAAGGGCGATGTCCATCGCGCCGTCATCGTGCGCACCGCGAAGGAATTGCGCCGCATCGACGGTACGTCGATCCGCTTCGATCACAACGCCGCCGTGCTGATCAACAAGCAGGGCGAGCCGATCGGCACGCGTATCTTTGGGCCGGTGACACGCGAACTGCGCGGCAAGAAGTTCATGAAGATCGTTTCTCTGGCGCCGGAGGTGCTCTAATGGCCGGTATGAAAATCAAAAAAGGCGACACCGTCGTCGTTTTGACTGGCCGCGATAAAGGCAAGTCTGGTTCGGTGCTGCTCGCGCTGCCGCGCGAAAGCAAAGTCGTGGTGCAGGGCGTGAACATCGCCAAGCGTCACACCCGCCAGTCGCCGACGTCGCAGGGCGGCATCGTCGAGAAGGAAATGCCGATTCACATTTCCAACGTCGCTTACATGGACCCTAAAGAAAACAAACCGACACGCGTCGGCATCAAACGTGCGAAGGACGGTACCCGCCAGCGTATCGCCAAGCGTTCGGGCGAAGTGATCAGCGAGAAGGCTTAAGATCATGGCAACAGCGCGTCTTCATAAAGAATACACCGACGTCTTGCGCAAGCAGCTCGCGGAAAAATTCGGGTATGCAAACCCGATGGCTATCCCCAAGCTGACCAAGATTGTCATCAACATGGGTGTCGGCGAAGCATCGCAGGACAAGAAGAAGATCGAAGGTGCGGTCGACAACCTGACCGCCATCGCCGGTCAGAAGCCCATTATCACGAAATCCCGCAAGGCGATCGCGAACTTCAAGCTGCGCGAAGACCAGATCGTCGGTTGCACCGTGACCCTGCGCGCGACCCGCATGTACGAATTCCTCGATCGCTTGGTCAATATCGCCATGCCGCGCATCCGCGACTTCCGCGGTCTGAATGCGAAGAGCTTCGACGGCGCCGGCAACTACAACATGGGCCTCAAGGAACAGATGGTGTTCCCCGAAATTGATTACGACAAAATCGACAAGGTTCGCGGTATGAACATTACGATTTGCACGACGGCGAAAACCGACGCGGAAGCCATGGCGCTTCTCGAAGGTTTCCAGCTGCCGTTCCAGAAATAAGAGCGGGGAAAGGTTCCCATGGCAAAGACAAGTGTAGTCGAGCGCAATAAAAAACGCCGCCGGATGGTTAAATCGGCAGCGACTAAGCGCGCGAATCTGAAGGCGATCATTAAAGATCGCAACACTAACGACGAAGATCGTTTCACGGCTGTCGTGAAGCTGTCTCAAGTGCCGCGCAACTCTTCGAAAGTGCGCATTCGTAACCGCTGCGAACTCACCGGCCGTCCGCGTGCGACGTACCGCAAGTTCAAAATGGCTCGTAATAAGCTGCGGGAATTTGCCTCAAAGGGCATGATTCCCGGCATGGTCAAGTCGAGCTGGTAAGGAGAGCGACCCGTGTCAATGTCAGATCCCGTCGGCGATTTGTTGACCCGCATCCGTAATGGACAGCGGGCTGGCAAGCCCACGATCACTACCCCGGCCTCCGGCCTGCGTGAAAATCTTTTGAGCGTGCTGGAGCGTGAAGGCTACATTCGCGGCTTCGAGCGCTATGAAGTGCGCCAGGGCGTGGAAGAGCTGCGCGTAGACCTCAAGTACAATGAGGGCACGCCGGTCATTAACGAGATTCAACGCGTATCAAAGCCCGGTCGCCGGGTTTACGCCAAGATCAAAGACTTGCAGAAGGTCTATAACGGGTTGGGTATTTCCATCCTGTCCACGCCGCGCGGCGTCATGTCCGATCAGGAAGCGCGCCAGGCGAACGTGGGCGGTGAAGTACTCTGCCAGGTATTCTGACCGGCAATTTGAAGGAAGCGTACGATGTCACGCGTAGGTAAATATCCTGTCCCGGTTCCGTCCGGTGTCACCGTCACGATGGCGGGCAAGACCATTACGGTTAAGGGCAAACTCGGCGAGCTCAAGCTCGACACCACCGACGACGTTGAGACCAGCGTCATCGACGGTAAGGTGTGGGTGAAAGCCGCGAACGAAACCAAACGCGCTCGCTCGCAGTGGGGAACCACGCGCGCCACCATCAACAACATGGTGAAGGGCGTCAACGAGGGCTACAAAAAGGTCCTCGACATGACAGGCGTTGGTTTCAAGGCGCAGGCACAAGGCAAGAAGCTCAACCTCAATCTGGGTTTCTCGCACGACATCGTTTACGACGTGCCGGAAGGCATCGAAGTTAAGACGCCAGTGCCGACTCAGATCGAAGTGTCAGGCGCGAACCGTCAGCGCGTCGGCCAGGTAGCGGCTGAAATCCGCTCTTACAAACAGCCCGAGCCTTACAAAGGCAAAGGCATCCGTTATTCGGACGAAGTCATTCTGCGCAAAGAAGGCAAGAAGAAGTAAAGCGCGGATAAAAGGATCAGGTCATGACCAAAGCTCTCAAACAAGTCGCGCGCCGCAAAGGCCGTACACGTTTCTCCGTCAAGGCCGCCGCGCATGGGCGTCCGCGTTTGTCGGTGTTCCGTTCGGGCCGCCACATTTACGCGCAGATCATTGCCGATGACGACGGCAAGACACTCGCTGCTGCTTCAACCCTCGAAGAGGGCTTGAAGGAAAAGGGCGGCAACAAGGAAGCGGCGACGAAGGTCGGCAAACTGCTAGCCGAACGCGCTGGTAAAGCCGGCGTCAAGGAAGTCGTTTTTGACCGCGGTCCTTATGTATATCACGGGCGCATTAAGGCGCTGGCGGATGCGGCACGCGAAGCCGGCCTTTCGTTCTAAGAGGGAAGAGATTTATGGCACGGACACCAACAGGATCTGAACGCGGCCCCGGCCGCGGCGGCGAACGCGCCGGCCCCGGCGGCCGTGGCGGCGAACGCAGCGAACGCGGTGGTCGCCGCGAACGTGAAGGCGGCGGGCGTGAAGGTGGTCGCGATCGTGGCGATCGTGACGATGAATTCGTCGACAAGCTGGTTCACATCAACCGCGTTGCCAAGGTTGTGAAGGGCGGACGCCGCTTTGCATTCGCCGCGCTGGTTCTCGTTGGTGACACCAAAGGCCGCGTCGGTTACGGCTCCGGCAAGGCGCGTGAAGTTCCTGAAGCTATCCGCAAGGCGACGGAAGCCGCCAAGCGCAACGTGATCCGTATCCCGCTGCGCGAAGGCCGCACGTTGCATCATGATTTGTACGGCCGCTTCGGCGCCGGCAAGGTCATCCTGCGCTCTGCGCCGGCCGGTACCGGCATCATCGCCGGCGGTCCAATGCGCGCCGTGTTCGAAACCATGGGCATCCAAGACATCGTTGCCAAAAGCGTTGGCAGCAACAATCCACACAACATGGTGAAGGCGACCTTCGCGGCGCTGCAAACCATGACCAGCCCGCGCGCCGTCGCGACCAAGCGCGGCAAGAAAGTGGGCGATATCGTCGGCCGTCGTGAAGAAGCCGGCGCCGTAGCGAAGGAAGTCTAAACTATGGCCGATGCTAAAAAGAAAAGCGTGACCATCACGCAGATTCACAGCGCCGCCGGTCGGCAGGGCTATCAGCGCCAGACCCTCATCGGTCTTGGTCTGAATAAGATTCGCCGTAGCAGCACGCTGGAAGATACACCCGCCGTTCGCGGCATGATTAACGCAGTAAAACACCTCGTGAAGGTAGACGAAGGCTGAATCACTTCCTATATCAGCACGACATCCTTTCGGGGACGCGCGGGCTGGAGAGTGAATAGTTCGGCCGCGTAAGGGATTTAAAGCAATGAAACTCAATCAAATTCACAATCGTCCGGGTTCGACGCATCGTCGCAAGGAACTCGGCCGTGGTATCGGCTCAGGTCTGGGTAAGACCTCCGGCCGCGGTGTGAAGGGTCAGAAGGCGCGTACCGGCGTGGCCATCAAGGGCTTCGAAGGTGGTCAGATGCCGCTGTTCCGCCGTTTGCCGAAACGCGGGTTTGTCTCTATCGGCCGCAAGAAGTATGTTCCCGTGAACCTTGGTCGTTTGCAGGCCGCGGTTGATGCCGGTCGCATTGATGCGAAGAATAAAGTCACGGTCGATGTCTTGGTGGAAGCCGGCATCATCCGTCATGCTTATGAAGGCATGCGCCTGTTGGCCGATGGCGAATTGAAGGTAAAGCTTACCATCGAAGCCGTACACGCTTCGAAGGCCGCTCTGGCCGCTGTCGAAAAAGCCGGTGGTTCGGTGACCATCACTGCGAAAGCAACGCCGGAACGCGTTCAGAAGCAGATCGATAAGACCAAAGCCAAGAAGACCAAGGGCGCGAAGCCCGCACAAGCCGCTTAAGCCGTACCGGAACGTAAATGGCATCAGCCGCCGACCAACTCGCAGCGAACATCAGCCTTGGGGTCTTCTCCAAGGCGACGGAGCTTAAGCGACGTCTGTGGTACGTGATGGGCGCTCTTATCGTTTACCGCATGGGTACGTTTATTACCCTGCCGGGCATCGATCCTATCGCCATGGCCGATGTGATCAAGGCGCAGAGCAAAGGCGTTCTTGGCCTGTTTGACGTTTTTGCCGGCGGCGCGTTGTCGCGCATGAGCATCTTTGCGCTCAACATCATGCCGTACATTTCCGCGGCCATCATTATTCAGTTGTTCTCGTCGATTAGTCCGGCGCTCGAGCAGATGAAGAAGGAAGGCGTCTCGGGCCGTATCAAGATGAATCAGTACACGCGTTATTTGACCGTGCTGATTGCGGCATTGCAGGCAATTGGAATTGCAACGGGACTAGAAAGCGCGACGAGCAGCACAGGCATGCCGGTCGTGATGAATCCCGGCGGCTTTTTTATCTTCACGACGGTTGTGACCCTCATCGGCGGCACCATGTTCCTGGTGTGGTTGGGCGAACAGATTAGCGAGCGCGGCATCGGGCAGGGTATTTCGGTGCTGATTTTCGCAGGCATCGTGGCTGGGCTTCCCGCCGGCATCGTCAATTTGCTGGAACTCGGCCGCACCGGCGCGATCTCGCCGTTTTTGATCTTGTTCTTGTTTGTCGGCGCTATCGCCGTCATCGGCGGCATTGTATTCTTCGAGCAAGCGCAGCGGCGCATTCTTGTTCAGTATCCGAAGCGTCAGCAGGGTAATAAGGTTTTTGGAGGCGAAAGCTCGCACCTGCCGCTGAAACTCAACACGTCCGGCGTCATCCCGCCGATTTTCGCAAGCTCGCTGTTGCTCTTGCCGTTGACCATTGCTGGTTTCCAGGGCACGCCGGGCGCGGAAGGTGGCGGCATTCTCAATACCATTGGCGCGCTTTTGGGGCGTGGTCAGCCGCTATACCTGTTCCTGTATTCGGCGCTGATCATCTTCTTTGCCTTCTTTTATACGGCGGTTGTTTTCAACCCCGCGGATACGGCCGAGAACCTGCGCAAGTACGGCGGCTTTGTCCCCGGCATCCGTCCCGGCAAAAACACCGCCGATTATTTGGACTATGTGCTGACCCGCCTGACGGTCATCGGCAGTCTCTATCTGATCGTGGTTTGCTTAATCCCGGAATTTTTGATCTCGCGTCTCAGCGTGCCGTTTTATTTTGGTGGCACCAGCTTGATGATCGTGGTCAACGTCACGCTCAATACCATTCAACAGGTTCAAGCCCATCTATTGGCTCATCAATACGAAGGGCTCCTGAAGAAGTCGCGTTTGCGCGGGCGCTAGAAACTGGAATGGCTGGAAAACGTCTGATTCTGATGGGCCCCCCAGGGGGCGGTAAGGGTACCCAGGCAAAGCGCCTGCAGGACCGTTATGGCATCGTTCAGTTGTCGACCGGCGACATGCTGCGGGCGGCGGTGAAAGCCGGAACGGCCTTAGGTCAAGAAGCTAATGCGGTCATGGACGCCGGTAAGTTGGTGTCCGATGATCTGATCATTGCGATGATTAACGAGCGCGTAGATCTGGAAGACTGTAAGAACGGCTTTATCCTGGATGGCTTTCCGCGCACCGTGCGGCAGGCGGAAGCCCTGGATAAGATGTTGAAAGAAAAGGGAATTAAGCTCGATAGCGCGATTGAAGTGGCGGTGCCTGACGCCCGCCTGATCGAGCGTATTATCGGCCGGTTCACCTGCGCCAAGTGCGGCGAGGGGTACCACGATAAGTTTAAGCAGCCTAAAAAGGCTGGAGTTTGCGATATGTGCGGCGGCACCGAGTTTACCCGCCGGGCGGACGATAATGCTGAAACGGTTGGGGCTAGGCTAAAGGCCTACCACGACCAGACGGCGCCCCTGATGCCCTACTACCAGGGCAGAGGGTTACTGAAAGTGATCGACGGCGACCGTGATATGGACGTCGTTACTGCGGACTTGGAGAGCATTCTAGGAACCTGAGCGGCGTGTTGACACCCGAGGCTAACTGCCTATAATAGCGCGCTTTTCGGGTTGCGCGCGGCGCTCTCAGACAACTTTGGACATATAGAGGAGTACGGGCTTTGGCACGTATTGCTGGCGTTAACTTACCAACTAATAAGCGCGTAATGATTGCCCTGCGCTACATCTATGGCATTGGCCCGACCAATGCCGTCGAGATTTGTGAGCGCGTGGGTATTGCCGCCAACCGTCGCGTCAATCAACTGACGGAAGACGAGATCGTCCGCATCCGTGAAACCATCGACCGCGATTACACGGTCGAAGGTGATCTGCGCCGCGAAGTAGCGATGAACATCAAGCGTTTGATGGATCTCGGCTGCTACAAGGGCTTGCGTCACCGCAAGGGCCTTCCTGTCCATGGTCAGCGCACGCACACCAACGCGCGTACGCGCAAGGGCCCGTCCAAGCCCATCGCCGGCAAAAAGAAAGTCACCAAGTAAAATTGTCTGGAGATCAATCTCCAGCCTGACCTCAGTTAGAGAAGACCGACCACCATGGCCAAGCCAGAAACCGCTTCGAACGAAACTGCTGCTCCGTCCGCCGGCCGCTCGCGCAAGCGCGAACGCAAAAACATCAGCTCGGGTGTTGCGCATGTGAACGCAAGCTTCAACAACACCATGATCACGATCTCGGACGTGCAGGGCAACACCATCGCCTGGTCGTCGGCCGGATCGCAGGGCTTCAAGGGTTCGCGCAAGTCGACCCCGTATGCCGCTCAGGTGGCTGCTGAAACCTGCGGCCGCAAGGCCATGGAACACGGCATGAAAGTGCTGTCGGTTCTGGTGAAGGGTCCGGGTACGGGCCGTGAGTCCGCGCTGCGTGCTCTGCAGTCAGTCGGCTTCACCATCACGTCGATCCAGGACGTGACCCCGGTGCCGCACAACGGATGCCGTCCGCGCAAGCGCCGTCGCGTCTAATTTAGAGATTTCGCCGGCGTATATTTCCGGCGTTATGCGGGCCGTTTCGGCCTGCTCATACTGAGATCAACACCTCATAGGTGGAACCGTGATGCAGAAAAATTGGCAAGAACTGATTAAACCGAACAAGCTCGCCATCGAAACCGGTGACGACCAGCGCCGCGTCGCGACCATTGTCGCCGAGCCGTTGGAACGTGGCTTCGGTGTTACTTTGGGCAACGCGTTGCGTCGCGTGCTCCTGTCCTCGCTGCAAGGTGCGGCTGTCACCAGCTTGCGCATCGATGGCGTTTTGCACGAGTTCTCCTCGGTGCCGGGCGTGCGCGAAGACGTGACCGATCTCATCCTTAACATTAAGCAGCTCGCGCTCACCATGCATGGCGACGGTCCGAAGCGCATGACGCTGAAGGCCAAAGGCCCGGGCGAAGTGACTGCTGGCCAGATCCAAGCGCCGGCCGATATCGACATCATGAATTCTGATCTTGTTATTTGTCACTTAGACGAAGGCGCTGAGCTTCACATCGAACTTGAAGTGAACACGGGCAAGGGCTACGTCGCGGCTCATCTGAACCGCAAGGAAGACGATCCGATTGGCCTGATCCCGATCGATTCAATCTTCTCGCCCGTACGTCGCGTATCCTACAAAGTCGAGAACACCCGCGTCGGTCAACAGACCGATTACGACAAGCTCTCGATGACCGTGGAAACCAACGGCGCCGTGAAGCCAGAAGACTCCGTGGCGCTCGCCGCCCGCATCCTCCAGGACCAGCTCAAGCTCTTCATCAACTTCGAAGAGCCGCAAGCCTCCTTGGCCGAGCGCGTGGAAGAAGAGCTGCCGTTCAACAAGAACCTGCTCCGCAAGGTCGACGAACTCGAGCTGTCGGTCCGTTCGGCCAACTGCCTCAAGAACGACAACATCATTTACATCGGCGATTTGGTCCAAAAGACCGAAGCCGAAATGCTCCGCACCCCGAACTTCGGCCGCAAGTCCTTGAACGAAATCAAGGAAGTGCTGGCGCAGATGGGCCTGCACCTGGGCATGGAAATCGCCAATTGGCCGCCTGAAAACATCGAAGACCTGGCCAAGAAGCTCGAAGAGCCGTTCTAATACACTTGGCGCCCCCAACGGGGCGCCAAGACGTTAAGGGCCATGTGGCCCACCTTTCCGGTACTGCCAGCTGGTAGGCCGGAAGTTTCCCAATCGGTTTCGCGCGCGAAACCAGGATGATGAAAGGAATACGTCATGCGTCACGGTTTAAGCGGCCGTAAGCTCAATCGGACGAAGGCTCACCGTCGGGCCCTGTTCGCCAACTTGGCCAATGCCCTGCTCAAGCACGAGCAGATCAAGACGACGCTGCCCAAAGCTAAGGATCTGCGTCCCTATGTCGAAAAGCTCATCAGCCTGGGCAAGCGCGGCGATCTGCATGCCCGCCGTCAGGCCGCCGCTAAGTTGCGCGACGACGCGGTCGTGGCGAAGCTGTTCAGCGTCCTGGGCGAGCGTTACAAAGGCCGTCCGGGTGGCTACACCCGCATCATTAAGGCTGGCTTCCGCTACGGCGATGCCGCCCCGATGGCGGTCATCGAATTGGTCGACCGCGACGCCACCGCGAAGGGTTTGGACTCCGGTCCGGTCGAAGTGAAGGTGGACGAAGCCAACGCCTAAGCGTTCCTTCTTCGAGACTTGAAGTGAAGGGCAGCCGCCTTAAATGGGGCTGCCCTTTGCATTTGGCGGCCGAAAGTACTCTCAAAATTGTTTCTGTTAAATCTGAGAATTATGACTCAGTGTATTGATAATTAAGCACTCTTTACAAGATTGACCAATTTGGGGGTGTTCATGTTCTGCTTGAGGGACGCAAACGCGGCGCTTGTGCGAACGCGGTAAGAATGGAATGAAAAGAACATGCCAAAGCGTACGCTAAAATGCGCCGCCAGACTGTTTGTGGGCATGGTGGTCGGCTTGATCGCCGGAGGCGCCGGGGCCGCCGATCAGGTCGTTCCGGCAACCCGCCAGCAGGTCACAATGACCTTTGCGCCGGTCGTCAAGCAGGCCGCCCCCGCCGTCGTTAACATTTATACCCGCAAGGTCGTTCACAGCCAGACACCGGCCCTGTTCAACGATCCGTTCTTTCGCCGCTTCTTCGGTAACCAGCCGGGTATGCCGGGCCAGGACCGGGTCCAGAACTCTCTTGGGTCGGGCGTTATCGTCAGATCCACAGGCGTGGTCATTACCAACAATCACGTGGCCGGCGATGCCGACCAGATTAACGTCGTGCTGTCCGACCGCCGCGAGTTCGCCGCCAAGCTGGTGGGCAAGGACGAGCGCTCCGACCTAGCCGTGCTCCAACTTCAGGGGGTGACCGAGCCTTTGCCGGCGCTAGATCTGTCTGAGTCAGATGCCGTCGAAGTCGGCGACATGGTCCTGGCCATTGGCAATCCCTTCGGCGTCGGCCAGACGGTGACCTCGGGTATCGTCTCCGCCTTGGCCCGGACCACCGTGGGGGTTTCCGACTTTCGTTCGTTC
Source organism: Fidelibacterota bacterium (assembly GCA_947476625.1). Taxonomy (GTDB): domain Bacteria; phylum Pseudomonadota; class Alphaproteobacteria; order Rhodospirillales; family Rhodospirillaceae; genus SHVO01. The sequence continues at coordinate 4,332 of CANJRA010000029.1, read as the reverse complement.
ATCCAGACCGACGCCGCCATTAACCCTGGCAACTCCGGCGGGGCGCTGATCTCCTCCGATGGGCGGCTGATCGGGATCAATACGGCAATTTACTCGGGCAACGGCGGCAACATCGGCATCGGCTTCGCGATCCCGGCCAACATGGTCCGCACGGTCTTGTCCAGTATCCTCAAGGACGGCCGGGCGGTCCGCGCTTGGTTGGGCGCCAGCGGCAAGAGCATTACGGCTGATCTCGCCAAAAGCTTGGCTTTACCAAGGCCGACGGGGGTCATCATCGACCGGGTGATCGCCGGCAGTCCGGCGGAAAAGGCCGGTCTCGGGGTGGGCGACATCGTTCGCGGCGTCGGCGGCCACGAAATCAGCGACATCGAGGAGCTACGATACCGATTTGCCACTATGCAAGTGGGCGGGAAGGCCAACGTCGAAATCCTGCGTAACGGTACCCCCCGGAGCCTCTCTGTGGCCTTGCAGCCCCCGCCAGAACAGCCGCCGCGCAAGGCCGCACAGATGTTGGGCCCTGAGCCCTTTGCCGGCGCCACCGTCGCCAACCTTAACCCGGCCTTGGCCGAGGAGTTGGGGCGCGAGTATCAGGAGCCGGGCGTCATTCTGTTACAAGTCGCCGAAGGTACCAACGCGGCTGGGATAGGCCTGCACCCCGGGGACTTGGTGCTGGCCATCAACGAAAAGCCGATCAAAACCGTCGACGACCTCATGGCCCTCACAGCCAGGCCGCGCCCGAGTTGGACCTTTGTGATCGGCCGCGATGGTCAGGCCTATACCTTTCAGGTTGCTGGGTGAGCGATCTTTTCGCAACGGATGCACTGGAACCCGACGCCCAGGAGTCTGCCGGGGATAGCCCCAAGGCTGGACAGCCTCTCGCTGACCGCTTGCGTCCGCGCACCTTGGAAGAGGTGGTGGGGCAGGAACACTTATTGGGTGCGGAAGGCCCTTTGGGCCGGATGCTCGCGGCCAGACGGCTCACCTCAATGATTCTTTGGGGACCCCCGGGCTGCGGCAAAACCACAATCGCACGCCTGTTGGCCAGGAATACGGAGCTGTTTTTCCAACCCCTGTCGGCGGTGTTTTCGGGGGTCGCTGACCTGCGGAAGATCTTCGAGGCCGCCGCACTGCGCCGTAAAATTGGCCGGGGCACCCTGCTGTTTGTTGACGAAATCCACCGCTTTAACCGTGCTCAGCAGGACGGTTTCCTGCCTTATGTCGAGGACGGCACAATCGTGCTCGTGGGCGCGACCACTGAAAACCCATCCTTCGAACTGAACGCCGCGTTGCTGTCGCGCTGCCAAGTCATGGTCCTGCGCCGTCTCGACGATGCCGCCCTGGACCAACTGCTGACTCGCGCCGAGGCCGATGCTGGCCGGCCCCTGCCGCTCAACCCCGACGCCCGCGCCGCCCTGCGCGCCATGGCCGACGGCGACGGGCGCTACATGCTGACCTTGGCCGACGACCTTTTCGCCATGTTGCCGCCCAAATACCCGCTCGATCCGGCTGGACTGGCCAAGGTCATCCAGCGCCGGGCCCCGGTCTATGACAAGGATCGCGAGGGGCACTACAACTTGATCAGCGCTGTTCATAAATCGTTGCGCGGGTCGGACCCCGACGCGGCGCTCTACTGGGTCAGCCGGATGTTCGACGGGGGCGAGGACAAAGCCTATCTGCTCCGCCGTCTGACTCGGTTCGCCGCAGAGGACGTTGGGATGGCCGATCCTCAGGCGCTGCAAATGGCCATTACGACTTGGGAGACCTATGACCGCCTCGGATCGCCCGAAGGCGACTTGGCCATCGCCATGCTGGTGATCTACCTCGGCACGGCTCCCAAATCCAATGCCAGCTATGTAGCTTATAATCAGGCCATGGCGGCCGCCCGCAAAACCGGCTCGTTGATGCCGCCGGCCCATATCCTCAACGCTCCGACGAAGATGATGAAGGAGCTGGGCTACGGTAAGGATTATGCCTACGACCATGACGACCCCGACGCTTTCTCGGGCCGGAATTACTTCCCCGACGGGATGCCTCGGACGGCTTTTTACCAGCCCCCGGAACGGGGCTTTGAGCGTGAAATAAATAAGCGGCTGGCCTATTGGCAGCGGTTGCGCGACAAGAAGGCCGCCGGGGCTAAGGATCAAAATGATCCGGGCGACGAAAAGGATGGATTATGAGTGGGGTACAGCAAATTCCGGTGACGGCGGATGAAGGCGAAATTCGCCTCGACCGCTGGTTTAAGCGCCGCTTCCCCGATCTGAAACATGGCCGTCTAGAAAAGCTCTTGCGCACCGGTCAGGTCCGCGTCGATGGCGGCAGGGCCAAGGCCAACACGCGTCTAGAGCCGGGGCAGGTTGTCCGGGTGCCACCGCTGGAGGTGCAGGGCGAAGCCAAGGCTGAGCCGTCAGCCCGCCGCGCGCCGCTCCCGGTCTCCGAGCAGGACGCCGCCATGGTTCAACGCATGGTTCTCTATAAGGACGACGACCTGATTGCCCTGAATAAGCCGCCGGGACTTGCCGTCCAGGGCGGGACCAAGACCACCAAGCATCTGGATGGCATGCTGGACGCCTTGCGGTTCGGCTCCGATGAGCGACCCCGCCTCGTGCACCGCCTAGACCGGGATACCTCGGGCGTCATCGTCGTCGCCCGCACCCCCAAGTCCGCGGCGGTCCTGGCTAAGGCCTTTCAAGCCCGTGACATGCAGAAGATTTACTGGGCCCTTGTCTTTGGCCACCCCGAGCACCCTGCCGGCACCATCTCCGCCGCCCTGGCCAAGTCGGACGTTTCAGGCACCGAACGCATGGAGTGGGATGCTGAGGAGGGCAAGTCTGCCGTCACTGATTACCGCGTGGTGGACACCGCCGCGCGCCGGTTCAGCTGGCTTGAACTGATGCCCCGTACCGGGCGTACCCATCAGTTGCGAGCCCACTGCACGCTGATCGGCACCCCGATCGTCGGCGACGCCAAATATGCCCTGAAGCAGCCGGACCCGGATCAGGTCGTGGATTTGCACGAGGGCTTGCTGGCGGACGTGGCCGACCGCATGTGTCTGCACGCCCGATCCCTAGTCATCGAGCGTCCGGGCCGGAAACCATTAACCGTCACGGCGCCTCTTCCGAAACATATGAAGGACGCCTTTAAGGACCTGGGCTTCAACGAGAGTGACGCCGGGACGTAACATGGAGGTCGCGATCCGCCCTTATGCCGCCTCTGATTCCGATGCTGTGACCGCCATCTGGCTCGCGAGTTGGCAGTCCACCGGCGTGCCTTCGCCGGTCACGCTCGCCGACTTGCGCGAACGCTGGCCGAAAGAACTTGCCAAGGGCTGGCAGGTCCATGTGGCGACGTCCGGACCCGAAGTCATAGGCTTTTGCGCTGTCGACGGCGACACCCTCGAACAGTTGTTCATTGCGCCGGCGCACCAGTCCAGGGGCGTGGGCAAGCGCATGCTCGATTTTGTAAAGTCCTGCCGGCCAGGCGGCTTCAAGCTCCACACGGCCCTCAACACCCGCGCCCCGAACTTCTATGACCGCGAGGGTTTGACCCGCGGTGAGCTGGGCATAAACCCACGCTTCGGCCATCCCATCGTACATTACGCGTGGGACCCATGATCGCTGTCCGAGCCAATCCTCTCCGCCTGGTTGTCTTCGACATGGACGGTACCATTGTCGACAGTCAGGCCAATATCATCCGGGCGGTGGGCGAGGTCGCCAAGATCCTAGGTCTTCCGGGACCGCCCGCCGAGCAAGTTCCCCGGGTCATCGGATTGTCCTTGGACGAAGCCTTGGCCATGCTTTTTCCTGGGGTCGATACCTCAACCCATAAACACCTCGATCGCGAGTACCGCGAGGCCTTTGTCCGTCTTCGCGCCAGCCCCGAATACCGCGAGCCACTGTTCGAAGGTACCCACGAGATTCTGGACGCCTTGGAAGGGGCAGGATTTTTGTTGGGAATTGCGACCGGAAAGGCCAAGCGCGGCGTTAATCATGTGCTGAACCTGCATGGTCTGACGGGCCGCTTCGTAACCATCCAAACTCCAGATGATGCACCAGGAAAACCTCATCCTGGCATGGTCTTGCAGGCTATGTCTCAGACAGGAGTTGAACCGAAAAACACTGTCATGGTGGGTGATACGACCTACGATATTCACATGGGTTTGGCTGCCGGTGTCAAAACCGTTGGCGTATCCTGGGGCAATCACCCGGCCGAGGATCTGAGGGTCGCCGGTGCCCACCGCTTGATTGATCGCCTGAGTGAACTGCTGCACGCTGCGGAGGCGCTTACGAGCGCCACATCATGGGAGAGTGGCCAATGAGAATCCTGAAGATCGTT
>CANJRA010000028.1 GCA_947476625.1 Fidelibacterota bacterium | reverse complement strand
TTGCGGAAATAGTTTTCCGATAGCCTCCGCGCGCGTCACGCGTCTGGTTGAGCGTTCCGGCCTTTAGTATTCATCTCTGCTGCAGGTCGGGCTTTGTCAGACACTGCTTCAGGAGTGATTGGCGTCCCCCAACATTCGATGGGCCTAATTCAACGCCGCTTAGGGTTCTGACCACCGATAAGTGCAAATTATGGGAAGTCAGCTGACGATTGTATACCTAACTTAGCAGCCCGCCTGGTTTGGTACGAAACGGCCATGATCGAGGCTGGAGCAGACATCATCCTTTGCGAGTTTGGCGAGGTCGAGGCGCACTTTTCAGCCGCCGAGGTGGCAACGCGGGTCTTTGAGGCCATGTTGGATTCCGTTCTGTGTCCCGCAAGGCGCGCTGAACCTCAGCGGTAAAGTCCCTGAGCATTAGTGCCGCATCCCTGCACCACTGGATTTCCGACAGCAAATCCGGTTTGTCCTCCAGCTTCAGAGCACGCTTGTGGCCCAAAAAAGACTGAGGAATTATCGCAGGCTTATGGAATGGCGCCGCAAGGCTAGCGAGGCCGCCAGCGGTTTTTTTGTGGCCTATCATCATCAACGGCGAATGAATAATATCGTTGCGCGTGTCCTCTAGGCTTTGCGCGCGATCCAGTATCCACTTGATGTCATCCGTCGCCTCAGGATAGCCCTGAGGCCACCGCAAGCCGACTTCATAAAGAACCGCCTTAAGCATTTCCCGGCACGCCCTGTCTGAAGTGGACGAGTGCCAAATTGCGTATGCTACATTGTGGATCGGGCGCCCAATCACCGTTTCAAACAGAAAGGCCAACCGAGTATGCAAATCATTCCACGCCATTACCGCTTGTCCGATGCTACGGGCGTAAGGCATAAACTCACGGCCATCAAAGCGTTCCAGCTTTAGTTTTCGCTTCCTTTTCGCCATGATAAAGTCTTTCCATGTCTGACGAACTGAGCCCGAAAGAGACCGAGCGCCACCGCGAGGCCACTTTGCCCAAGATGCTGGCAACACCCCAGCCCCGCGCACAGCCAAGAAGAAGCCGAGTCCCGGCAAAGCCAAAGGGAAAATGGTAGATAAATGACCGGCGATAACAGGTTTATGCTTCTTGCAATGGCCTGTTTTCTTATTTTTCTGGCCTCTGTTCCATTGTGGTGGAGCGATGTTTTTGGCGAGAGAAAGATATCCGGCCCTAGCTGCCTTGATCGAATGAGCCGTGGGGAAATAGTCGGCGATGAATGTAGGCCAGAAGGCGAGTCTGGCCGTTACTCTGTTCCCCGATAGGTCATTTCAAGAAGCTTCAGGATCAGCCGTGCTTGTCGCGGCCAGCCTTAAAATCTGCCTTAGAAGTCTCTATTAGCGTACCTGTCGATAGGCCGCTTGCCTTCCGCGCCTTTCACGATCAGCGCGGCGCGCTCCGCTTCGCCATAACCCAACTTCTTGCGGGTGACCAAAACTGTGCCTGGCATTTGATTAATCACAGCCACAGCTTCAAATTTATTTGAGTCAGGGTGCTATTGCCACAAAACTCACAACCTGATTGTTTTGGGCGCAGTTGTTGCCGGCGTCTTAGTGGCGGGTGCCACGGGCTCACACGCCAGTAGTTATGATCTTTCCTGCTTACACCCGCCCCCAAATTTCGAACCACCTCAAGCACCAACAACGCGCCTGCAAGTACGGAGACAAAGGCAAATGGAGCGACAATGCGCCGTCCCTCAAGGGACTTAAGCTCTCCCTCTCCGCATAACTGCTTAAACAAAGTGTCATAAGCAATACCGACGATTGCGCGCTTATCTAGTTTGGGAATGTGCTGTGCAATCTGATTAGCGGCTTGGTCAGATATTCGCTCTTGGCGCACCTCTGCTACGGAAACACCAAGATGTTCAGCGATGTGAGCTTCCCTGCTCGTCTCCTCAGGGTCGGCCTCATAAATACAGCTTAAACAAGCATGCTCTGTCACTTGTTTGTGATGGTGAACCACCACTTCTCGAATATCCGTCGTTGATGCATCAAATACTTCGCCAGGAAATTCATTTTGTATTTCTCTACGCGCACGACGGCTATCGACGGCGACAATCAGGCGCCTTAACCACGGGCCGTCCTCGCGAAGGTCCTGCAGCCGCTTGCGGCGCGGAATCAGTTTCAAATTCTGAAAGAAGGGCTGCGCATGCAGCACCAACCTGTCGGCTTTCGGCTCATCGAGATCTTCTTTGGTGAACCAGATTTGGCGATTGAGGTTCCCAGGGCTAACAACATCGTCGTCCGCGACATAGATTTCGCCATGTATGTCGATGTACCGCGCAGCCCAGAGAAAGCCGTTACCGATCGCGCCTGCGCCGGCTAGATACGCCTTCTCAATATTAACGGGCGCATTGAATGACTTTTCGTTTACCCCGAACTCATCCAGAGGGATGACCAACTGCGAGGCCATATTGAATGGTAAGCGACCGTCCAATGCCCTCTGCAAAGCAGCAGCACAGGCGTAACACGCTACTAGCACAGAGAAAATATGGGGCATCTGCGGGCAACGCATTTCAGTTTGACTGTCTCCTATAGTCACCTGCCTGCCCGCCACGCTGACGAATAGTTTTTTGAGATCTGACCTAGAAGCCACGTTTCCAATAACAACTTCTAGGCACGAGGCGTTGTAATTTCCGTTTGTTTCAATGGAGCGAACCGTTCGCCGGAATATTTGGACGAATTCAGTTGCGATAGTACTTGCAACATTGTCAGCTGGATCGACTGTTACAGCGACGTCGAAGCTCAAAGCCTCTGCAGCTTCAGTGACGTTGAGCCCCAAAGCAGCTGCTAACATCGCCGCATTTTCGGCCCGCGCCTCAGGGGTTAAGTGATCCGAACGCATTTGTCCTTCACTTGCCAATTCGGAACCTCGTCCCATGTTGATCTTTGGGAAAACTGAAATACCTTTGTATGGTCCAGGAAGTTATCCAACGTCGTGTCGGCAGCAAATCTGGGAACAACTAGCGAGAACGCCCCTTCATGACGGACTATTGCCCATGTATCGTCGGCCTCCGAATGAAACGCTTCATGAGGATGGGAATGAATTTGAGCGGCAACCATTAGCCTTCCGGCGCGGAGTTTTGCTTGCAACTCGGCCATCCCTTCCGGCGGTATGCGAAAGCGGTCTGCTTTTGCAATCTGAATTGGCCGATAGTATTCGGTCACTTCAAGGCGTTCTCCAACGCGCTTTCCAAGCCATAGGACCACGCACTCGCTGTTGCGTTGGCCAGCATCTCGGAAATGATTGAGTGTCTCAGCAATTCCCGCTCGCGTTAGGATCAACATCATCCTGATCCTTTCAGCCAGGCGTTCCAGACTTGTGTCATTATCCCTCCGATTGTGTAGCTAGAACCGCTGCGGATCCCATCCCACAGGTCTGCGACATGGCTCGGATGGGTATGATATTCCCTCGCGCCCCTCATACAGACAAATGGAAGATTCGTCAGATTGTGAGGCCCTGCGTGGAATACACCGCTCGGATTCGGCGTGACGTTTTGCAGCGGGGTGCCATCGGCATTCTCGAGGCGGATTGATGGAGGCAGATCATTCCAATTGTCGCATCGAAGCGTGAGGCGGAGCGGGGTGCGCCCCGACGCGGTGAATGATACATTTATCACCGGATATTCGAGCGTATGCATGATCCATCCCCGGCGCGCGCACAGCGCCGGGGATAGATGTTTGGCCTCTTCGTCGAAAAGTGCTTGCGAAGCAGCCGGATGCATCTCAGCCTCCGCCGCCTTCGCTCGGGCCCCAGTCAATCTCCACCCTTTTAGACAGCCCGTTTTCCGCATAGCTCTTCGTAGTGTCGAGCGTGCGCTTCCCGCCAGCTGACACGACGGTCGCAATCCAGCCGGTAACATCCTTAATATTCAGCGCCCGCTGCGCCTTATGGAGCTCGTGCTCGATTGCTTGCTTTTCGGGGACGACGTTGAAGCCCTCGGCGGGGTAGAAGCCGGCAGTCGTGGAGATCGAAACCTCGATCTCCCCTCTTTGCTGTCTTACCGCCTCTATCTCTTTTTCGGCATTGGCCACCTCTTTCGCGGCCTTCTCCAAGTCGCGTCTGGCCTTTTCCAAGTCTTTCTCAGCTTTCTCTAAATCGCTGCTCATCTGGTCCTCCTTGCGGACAGGGTAAGTCTGGCACCCTATATAATGGCCATTTTTTCCATAGTCAATGGCTATTTTCAGATGTTTTTACGTTGACTTATTCATTGAAATTCCTATATATTTACATGAGCAGGAAGGAACTTTCATGGATCGCCGTCAAATGACGCTTATTTTGAGCGATAAGGAAATGGAGTTGCTCGACGACTTGTCCGACCGCCGCGGCATGTCCAAAACGGCGTTGGTGCGGCAGGCGCTGCGGCTCTACCAGTCCGTGACGGAGCGGATTGAGAAGGGCGAGAAAGTCTTCGTCGAACACCCAGCGACAAAAGATAAAGCCGAGCTGATGGTGTTATGAAGACGCTGCTGGGCGAAGTCGTGCTGTTCAACCGTTGGACGGACCGCTTCGATCCTGCGGCAGTCTATCAGGGATTAGACAGTACTAACTTCCGCGATTTCGAGAACTTGTGGAAACCCGAATTGGACAGGCGCGCGGCAGAGTTCGGCACATGGGCCGAGGCAGCTGAGGGCAACACCCAGGATGCGCATTGGGATTGGGTTGGAAAAGCGAAATCCGAAGCGAGTTACGAGGCCTTTGCTGTCGAATGCGGCGGCGTCACCCAAGGACTTATGCTAATCGATCTCGCCCTGCATCATGCACGGCTACCGCCACACAAGGGACTCGACCTTTGTTACATCGAACTCGTGGCCTCCGCTCCCTGGAACCGTCGTGGTTTCAGCGACAATCCGAAATATAAGGGTACCGGCCGCGTCCTGTTGGCGACCGCTCTAAGTTTCGGCATTGACCAGGAACTTAAGGGGCGCACCGGCCTGCATTCACTGCCAGAATCGGAAACTTGGTATGGCCCTTTGGGGTTTACGAATTGTGGATACGATGAAGGAAAACAGTTGCAGTACTTCGAGATGACAGAAGCGGCGGCCGCTTCGTTTCTTGCCTAGGAGGAGTAACGATGAAACTTTTATTTTCTGTCGACTGGCTCCGCAGCAAAATTGCCAGCGATCCTGATGTTGAAACTGAGGCTGGACGACCTTTGGTGGGTTTCGACCAAGTCAAATCCATGGAGAGCGGCATAGTGGCTGTTATCCCACAGCGCAATGTAATCCAGATGCGCATTGCACTTGGAACCCTTGTGCGGCAGCTACGCCAGCGGGACAGGTTGACGTTGCAGGAGGTTGCTGCACGAGCAGAGGTCTCCGAAGAAGAATTGCGCCAAGTCGAAACGAACCCGAGCTATACGGCGAGGCCACGTCTTATTTTTCAGCTGTCGAAGTTTTTCGGTGTCTCACTTAATAATTTATCGCAAATGTCGGGTGCCACGCACGCGGTGGATCGCCGTCTATACAATGACGCCGTTCAGTATGCTGCCCATTCGGATGATGTTGCACCTTTAAGCGAGCTTCAACTCGAAATCCTCAATGGATTTGTGGCTGTATTGAATACGCCAAAGGCGTTGAGCGGTCATGATTGATGTGGATGTTGGTGACTTTGAGAAGCGAGAAATAGATGCGCAAATATCGCGCATCCTTCGCGATCTCGGATCGCCGCCTCCACCTCTCAAACTTGAAGACGTCCGCAAACTCCTGAAGCTCGACCTAAAATACTATAAGAGTACCGACCCAGGAATTATTGAAGAGCTAACACATCGGTTCACGCTCTTTGCCCGCAAAACTATTCCGGACATTGGTAAGCACCTGGCGGCAGCATTGGCAAAATCCAAGCTCAATGCATTCTGGGTGCCTGACTCCCGGCGCATCCTTTTGGACGAAACCGTCCCGGAGCCCAAGCACCGATGGATCGAGAGCCATGAGATAACCCACAGCGTTACTGATTGGCACAAGGAATTTTTGCTAGGCGACAACAGATATACCGTCGATCCCTTTTGCCATGCCACACTTGAGGCTGAGGCTAATTACGGTGCTGGGCGCCTGCTATTTTTATCGGATCTCTTTGCGAAGGAAGCGCGAGATCTGGCACCGACGTTTGATTCAATCAAAACTCTCTCGAAACGCTACGAGAATTCGATGGTTTCAACATTTTGGCGGATGATTGAGAGCCGCGATCCCAGGCAAGCCGTGTTCGGTATAGTGAGCGCCCATCCCAAATTTCCTGAAATTGGGGCCCATGACGGCGAAGATGCATGGCGGTATTTCATAAGGTCCCCGGCATTTCGCTCCCAGTTCTCCAATATCTCGATTGAAGCGACTTTCGGTTTGGTGGCTAAGCACTGCACCAATCGAAAGAAAGGCCCCATCTTCTTCGCCAAGGATGTCATGACCAACGAGATCGGCGAGGACTGGGAGTGCACCATTGAGGGCTTTTCGACGACCCATGCTGTCCTGACGCTGGGTATCATCACCACCAAAAAATCGACAATAGTGGCGACTTGAGCGGCAACATCCAAAAAGCCATCGCGCGCCTGATCGAGCGCGTACTTGGCAACGGCTCCTCTAGGAAAACGCGTTCCAATAGGCGCTGGGGTAGGAAGCGACCTCGCCGTATCCTCATAGCCAAATCAGGGACCGGCTCTGAACTAACGGAGAAGTTACACTGGCTACCGTGCCATCCTTCTACCATCCACCGATTTAAAGCGACAATGTCTTGTTCTCGGGGCCATCATTTAACGCTTCGGAGTCATACGATTTCGTCTAACGGAGACGTCATGCCCAGTGTGGTATGTCGCCAACCCGGCTGTAAATTCCACGACTATGTCCGCCTGGCTGACTGGACGTTTGGCACGGTCAAATAAGTTGTACGCAATAGTCTTCACGCCGCCAGACCAATATCGTAAGTAATTTCAGTGTGCCGATTGGCAAAAGATGATCGCGCAAATGAAGTGGCCTACGAATAGGATAGGCTTGGCAAGGCATGGGATTGGACAAAAGACGGCGCAATGACGTCCTTACGCCTGTACCCGACCAGTTCCGAATAGAACTCGTCGAAATATCGCGCCAGCAACGCGTCCATCGCTTCCGGCGTCGCTTCCGTTAGCAGCAGCACCCGCCGAAAGGCTTCCTCGAAGATGGGACCGCTGTTGAACCCACTGGGATTGCGCGGAAATTCTACATGGGCGTGCTGAATGCCCTTAATCCCGCACTCTACGGTGTAGGGCAGCGGCGTCTGAAAGACCTTCTGCGCCACTTGGACGTAATTGTTGAGCGTCTGCACGTAGAGCTTTTCCATGAGTACCGCGGGGATGATGGTGACCTTGTGGGCGGGTGTGTTACCCCGCGACGCCGGCGTGACCTCCTCAAACACCGTACTGTTCATCCCCCACAACTCACCCGAGGAGAACCCCTGGGTAAAACTCGTAATTTCCTTTGGCTTTCCCTCAATATAATACATCGCGCCACATTTGTTGCGCACCGCCATGCCGTTCCAGCGCTCCGACATAGGTAGCATGCGAGCCTGTTTGAAGACCTCCCACAGCTGCGGCGTGCCCAAGGGTGTGACGTTGCTCGGCGGGATTAAGCGCAGATAGATGAAACGTTGTGTGTTGAATTGGTACTGCTCATGGCCGCTCGCACCCATATGTGCGAGCACTTCGTCCAGCCCCATGAATGCCATACCCGCCGAGATCGGCAGCGCCTGCGGCATGACGGTGTGCCCATGAGTGTGAATGTTGATCGTCTCGATATGGTGTGCAGCGATGCCGCCCGACTGGTTCACTGACACCAGAAGGCGCGCGCCGAAAGACGCCTCTTCCTCTGTCAGTCTGGCCACCGAGGCCTGGTGGCGCGCCTTCATCCCCTGCAATTGCTCTGCGGGATATGCCTTCACGTCGCCATCGACAAGGCGGTGGTGATTGGCGCACAGCAGAATGAGATTGTCCTCGCCATGCCGCTCAGCGTTGGTCTGGCCCGCGTCATAGCGGGGCCCAAGCGGGCTCGCCGCCCGGATATGGCAGATTGCGCCGACCATGATGGCGTCTTGCACGATCCTCACCCGGCAAGCGGGGAAGGCGCAGAGATTGCCAGACTGCGCATAGAGCCGCTTCACGGTCGCGTCGGTCGGAACGGAAGGTTCTTTTGCCGTCATCGTAGTGCCATTCGCCGCGGCCCGGAGATATTGCGCATGGTGAGAATCATAGGGCTCAACGCTCGATGAAATCGTCAATGGCGGCCCGTGCCTCGGCCATGGCGCCCATCCCCAGATTGAGCGCACCATCGCCTTTGAAAGCTGACCGGTCAATCTGGGGAAGCTTCTCGATGAATCCATTCGGCTCATTCAGGCCAATGCACAACTGAATTCCCCACTGCGTTTCTGCGTCGAGATCGAGCAACCGCCCCCGAATGATAAAGCCGCGGTAGACTTCGAGATCAGCGTAGTCCGGTGTCAGATTCAGCGTCATGGGGCAAAGGCCTGGGAAGGGGTGCGGGACTGATTATTCCACCGGAGTGCCCCCGAGTCTCGCCGCTACGGTGAGAAAATGTCGCCTGCGATGTTTTCGGGGGCGCCCCGCCTTCGACCGACGACTAGGGTTCACGCCGTTGCAGCGACTTTTCAAGGCGCGCGGCCTTTTCAGGCGTGTCGATATATTGGGATAACGCGGGCCGCGGGCCAAAAACGTGGCGCCAATTGATTTGAATTTCGCTACCCATTCGCCGCGTATCCAGTTCGACTGAGGCACTTTGTCGGCGTGTCGCAGCGCGAGGTTATGGGAAACGGCAGTTAGGGTAGAAACATGCGTGTTTGGCAGCATGGGCCGCCATTATCACCAACGCAGGCGTTAATGTGATAATCCTCGGCCGGCTTGAATAGCGCGTTCATTTTGAAATCGAATTGTGTGGGATATTCCAAAGGCTATCTCCAATGTGATTGTCGCGCGTACTTATTGGAGGCACGTGTGACATTGACCCGTTTCGCCTGCGCTAGACATCACGTTTCCTGGGCAGCCGGCGGGACAATCCTCTCGAACAACGTTGCTGTCTTTGCCGCACATGAAGCAGTGAAGTGAGGTTCCGCCAGGTAGAAGGAACGCGGTCCGGCATTCCGTGTCGGGAGCATGAAAGGCCTTCGTCGACGCTGCTTCTACGCAGTCGAGACAGTAATAGCGCCGAGTTGTTTTGGGCTTTCCGAATAGCGCCTTGAATTCGGTTCCGGTAAGCACGTCAAAAGTGTGTTCCCATTCCTCCATGACTACCGACTCCGCACTGGCGTAGCGGCCATCATGGAAGAAGGCTGTTGTGGTCTGTGCGGCAAATTCTACGCGGTCCTGCAGCCAATGACGTTGAGGCCACAATTCTCGATACTGCGCGACCAAATGGTGGAGTAACTCGCGCGGGCTGAAAGCCTTTTTTGTTTCACCCATGTGGGTGATTTGATTTCGATAGGCGCGAATTTGACCGTACGTCTGGAGGAACTTGTCCGTGAGCTTGTCGTCGCAGAAGGAGTTGATCGCAGCCGGCAGATCGACCGCATCTATGGTACGGAACGTTGTAAAATCGATGTCGTCGCCCTTGGTGCTGAATTTGGCGTCGGAATTTAAAAGCAATAAGTAAGGGCTGACCTGACAAAGGCGAGCCTTAAGGGCCAGCTCGTTGGACTGTTGGATGATCGTGCAAATGGCCTGGAGCTCGGGCTGGCAATATTCATAATATTCCGCCCGTTCGCTTGCCCAGTCGTTTTCTTCGCTTGACTCGAACTCCTGGTCAAATTGGAATTCCATAGTTGTGAGTGCCGCCCAGGCTCCGAAGTGGAGGCGCAAGGCGAGTTTCGTCATGTTCTCGCTGGTGGGCAGGTTGATGATCATGGTCGTCTTTCAGTTCGATTAGAAAGCGCAGCGAGTATTCAGGTTCAGTCAGTCATTAGGTGCTGTAGGTGGTGCCTTTCGCAACAGATGCGACGCCGCGGCCCCGACCATACTACCGGCTGCTGTTCGGATTTTCATGGCCTCCAGCTGGCCTCCTATACCACGGAGGGGCATATTTGGGTTGGCCATGGCGAGACTCCGATCTCCTGCGGGGGCGTCGCTGCGCTCTTCCCACTGGCTTCCATCGACAAGCCCTTCAGCGACTAGGCATGAAGGCCTCCATCCATCGATTATCTATTGCCGATTTCGTTTTATCACGCCTAAACCCGCCAATCTTGCGCTGGACTTCAGCAGCAAAGGAAGCATGCATGGGCGGGCCGTTAAGGCCGCTGGAGCGGCATGGTGGGCGGCCCGGATACGGTTCCGGGCTTGTCTTGGTGGGGGCGCTGGATTGTCCGGTGGCCCAGAACCACGGAGACGGATATGCCCACCAAGGTCGCAAATAAAGGCAAAGTTTCAAAACGTGACGTTTTGCTCAAATTGTTGCGCAGCAACAACGGGGCCACGGTTGTCCAGATGCAGAAGGTAACGGGTTGGCAGCCTCATAGCGTCAGAGGCTTTCTGTCCGGACATGTGAAAAAGGGCTTAGGCCTGACGGTTACGTCAGAGGTTGGATCTGACGGCGCCCGCCGGTATTCCGTCAGCGGGCGTTAGTCCTATGGATGATGCTAATCTCGATACCACCATCGATGAGTTGCAGAATCTGGATATGAATGCACTCCGTATGCGTTGGCGAACGCAATTCGGCCGGTCAGCTCCAAATAATCTTCCCAAGAAGATTCTATTTCATCTGCTCGTCTATCGAGTCCAAGCTGAGGCTCATGGGGACCTGCGTGCGGAGACGGTCCAATTCTTAAACACAGTTGCCAGGAACAAGGCTGTTCCACTCGCAGATGTGAGCCAATCCAATAATGGCGGGCTGAAGCTTGGGACGGTGCTCGTAAGGGAACATGGGGATGTCAACCACCGGGTTGAAGTGACGAACGGGGGCTTTGCATGGAACGGTACGACCTACTCCAGCCTCAGTCAGGTCGCCAAAGCCATCACTGGCACCGCATGGAATGGCCCGCGATTCTTCGGGCTTCGGGAACAACGGAATGACTAAGTCCTCACCTTCCAAAGTCTTTCGCTGCGCTATTTACACCCGCGTCTCCACTGATGCCGGACTTGATCAGGAATTCAATTCGCTTGACGCCCAACGGGAAGCTGGTGAGGCCTATATAAAGAGCCAGGCCCACGAAGGATGGCAGCTATTGCCTGCATTATATGATGACGGCGGCTTCTCCGGTGGAAGTCTGGAGCGGCCGGCCCTGCAGCAACTTCTGACAGACGTCAAAGCTGGCGGCGTAGATATCATCGTAGTCTATAAAGTCGATCGTCTGACCCGTTCGCTGGCAGACTTTGCAAAACTGGTTGAGCTGTTTGACGCAAACCAGGCATCCTTTGTGTCCGTGACCCAAGCCTTCAACACAACCAACAGCATGGGACGCCTCACGCTTAATGTGCTGCTGTCATTCGCCCAGTTTGAGCGGGAAGTTACGGCCGAGCGCATCCGTGACAAGTTCAAGGCGTCCAAGAAGAACGGTCTATGGATGGGAGGGACGGTGCCGCTTGGCTACAGGGTGGCCGATAGAAAGCTACTCGCCATGGAGGACGAGGTCGTGACTGTCAGAGGCATCTTCACTCGATATCTGGCACTGGGATCCATCATTCAACTCATGGGCGAACTTCGACAGCAGGGCGTAACCACAAGGGTCCGCCATCTCAGCGATGGCCGGACGGTAGGCGGCATCCCATTCACTGCCGGCCCCCTACTCTATCTGTTGAAGAACCGGACCTATGTTGGCGAAATCAATCATCGCGGCCAGATTTATGCCGGCGAGCATCAGGCAATCTTGGATCGGTCACTGTTCGATGAGGTTCAGGCAAAGCTGGCGGCAAACCTTGTTGCGCGACATCCCGCTGGCTCGTCAGAAACTCTTCTGCTGGGGCGGATCGTCGATGACCGCGGCAATATCATGACCCCCACTCATAGCCAGAAGGGCAACCGCCGCTATTACTATTACATCAGTCGCGCCTTCATCGAAGGCAGACGAGATGAAATCGGTTCAATCTCACGCGTAGCCGCCAGCGATATTGAGCCCAAGGTGCTAGCGGCACTGAGGCAAGTTGTTCAATCGATAGAAGCTCCAGCCTCAACAGGGCAGGATGACCGGTCTCTTGTTGAACGTGCGCTCGAACGAGTCACCATCAGAAATGACGGCATTCGGATGGAATTGAAACAGGAATTTTCCTATTCATCGCAGCGGATCGTGGAAATCCCCTGGAAGCGAAAACCAAAACGTCCCAGACGCGAGATCCTATTTGCAGTGAATGATGCTTCTGAAGGCAGACCTATCAGGGCGAAGGCCAGAAAGTCGCTCGTAAAGGCAATCGCGCTGGGTCGGACATGGCTGCAAGAACTCATTGCAGGCAAGTTAGCGGATATTGAAGCCATCGCAGCAAGGGAGGGGCGCAGCCAACGCTCAGTCCAGATGACTTTGTCTCTGGCCTTTCTGGCACCCGATATAGTTGAGGCAGCTATTATGGGGACTCTGCCGCGCGGACTCGGCGTGACCAGGCTGTTCGATATGCCGCCCGCATGGACCGCTCAAAGGCAGACCCTTTCCCACTAATACCCCGGCTTCCCCGTGGGCCAGGTTCGAACCGGTCTCTGCCTAAGGTCCGAACCAGTCTCTGCCCAACCACCTCCGACGGGCCGGAAACAGTTCCTAGCGGCTGGAGACAATAGGGGTATGTGGCCTGCCGTAGGTCTCCGCGCGCCAGCTTGTGGGGGATGCAGAGACGGGTGGTCTCGCAAACCGGCCGCAATAGCCGCAATCGCGCGGCCTACCGCGGAAAAAAACTCGTAAGGCCAGATACCTGGGGAATGGATGGTGGGCGCGACAGGGATCGAACCTGTGACCCCTTCCATGTCAAGGGCCGCCAACACATTCACAGCTAATCATGCTTCAGAAGATGAACGCCTACTGCACAGCAATAAATTGTTACAAACCAACGCCCTAGAAGTTCGCAAGCTAGGGCTGGTCTGCGGACGAAGCAATGGGTTTCAGAGCCGAAACGCTGGTGGCTGCCCCACAATTGTCCCGGATTTGGCTACAGGCAACACACCACCCCCCACCCCCATCGCCCTTCGACGGGGTGGGTGCCTCATAGCTATGACATGGCCGTATAAATGGGCTGGCATTTTGAGTTGTTGCGCGAAAGGGAAGTCTGGTGTTGGTCAGGTCAGAGAATTTGACTGCAGCCAGAGTCACTTTAGTTGATTTAGTTTATTATAGAGATAAGCAATGATTCGTAAGGCGCCGTTAAAAATGAATCGCTGTTTCGCTGCCGGCTTAGCCTTACTTTTTTCGGATTCTTTTGTCTCGTCTGCGTCGGCTCAAACCTTGCCGGCACCCAATCTGAGCTTGGCCCAAACTTCCAGCAGTGATTTTGATTGGGGATTCAACACCGGCTTTGACTATGTAAGCGGAAAATATGGCGCCAAATGCGCCTTGGCCTCGGTGTCACTCAGCTGCAACTCGACCGGTACCACTGTATTCGTGATACCCGCCTCCGCAATGTTGCAGATTCAAAGACTAAGGTTGGGCGTTACCGTGCCGTATGTCGATATCGAAGGCCCCGGACACTTTTCGGGTAATATGGGCATTCCGGTGATCGTTGCTCCCGCTACAACAGATCCTAAGCGCCGATCAGGCCTAGGCGACATCACGCTGGACTCCGCCTTCATCCTGCACCGTGAAGATATTCTGCTGCCGCGTATGGAGATCGCGGGGGCGATCAAGTTGCCATCAGCTGGAGTAGGCCTCGGTACCGGGAAGACCGACTTTAGCGCCGGAGTTAATCTCTATCGCACGCTCGCACCGAACCTGACAGCCTTCGGCTCTCTCAGTTATCAGTGGGTTGGCGACAACAATACGATCAAGTTATACAGCGGAGCCCATGCCACGGCGGGAGCCGATTTCAAATTCTTCAGCTTAGGCCTCGGTGGCATCTTTGATTATCGCCAAAGTGCTTGGTCCGGCGCATCCGACTATTTCACTTTCGATCCTTACGTCACGTGGCGTATGCCCGGTGGGCTCGGAATATCCGTCTACACCATGATCGGCCTTACGCATTCCAGTCCAAGCCAAGGCATTGGCACGCGGCTCACGCTCTAGTCGAGATTGGCAGCTCATAGCTAAGACGCGGCCATACAAATGGGCTGGCATTTTGAGTTGTTGCGGGAAGGGCAAGTCAGGACGCCAGGGCCGACCCAGCTTGGCGATCTCAGCCGAAGGCGAGGCAGAGCCGGTTGAGTTGATCGTGCGATGGGCGGGGCAGTGAGGCGGGGTTAAGACCACCCCTTGTTGTACAAGGCATGCTTGCACAACAAGGAGAGTATCACGGCAGAGAAGAAAGCCGATACATCTAGAATGGAGAAACGAAAGCCCTAAGAAATAGGCTTGCTCGGTTCCAAAATCTGCGTGGGGCTAGGCGCGGCACCCGTAGCAGGTACTAACGACATGTTCACCACGCCATCATATTTGTTGTCTGCGCCCGATGCGGAATCAATCGCCCAGCCGATACCGCCGCCAAGAATGATATTTCCAAAAGTAGCGCCAGCCGCGCCTGAATTGTTGAGATAAGAGCCTTCCATATAGCCCTGCTTATTACACCGCACCGTAATGTCATGTTTGGTCTTCTTTATCGTAGCACCGCCGGGCGTTTCTTGTACGCGAGCGATGACGTTGCCTTCCCGCACAAAAACGCAGTTGGCACCTGACGGATTTGTGTTGACTAATATTTCCTGTGAAGTGCCTTCGATCACACTTGAGCAAGCCGCAAGTGGCACCAGCGCGGCAACAACGGCCAATTTTATAAGTTTCATATTTACTCCCCTATGCGCCCCGCATGGAGCGCCAAGTGTTGACCCTATGCTAAACGCAGAGAATTGATACGGGGCGGCCATTGGGCTGACAAATAGGCAAATCTTGCAGGGGCCGCCTCGGCTAGTCAGCCCAAACCCTGGCTCAAACCAGCCCGGCGAGCCACCCAGCCCGGCTGCACAGGGCGGGCGTCATCATCAAACCGATAGCTACAAATGAAAACGACGGCACAATGGCCGCCGTTCTCAATTCAATGTCGTGCGCGTTATCTGCAATTGGGATTAGAACGGTTCCACGGGTCGCTGCTGTTGCCACCCGGCCCCGAGGAACATCCACCACCGGGGCCATACGAAAGCCCACCGCCTGGACCACTGGAAAGACCACCGCCGGGGCCATAGGAGCGTCCACCACCAGGACCACTGGAAAGCCCGCCGCCTGGACCATAGGAAAGCCCGCCGCCGGGGCCGCTGGAAAGACCGCCGCCCGGACCATACGAAAGACCACCACCGGGACCAGTAGAGCATGCGCCGCCGGGGCCTGTGGATCCAACACACTGAGCAAACGCTATTGAAGTGCTGAGCGAAAGAAGTGCGACAGTCAGTAAAGCTGTAAAGCGCATACTAGCCTCCATCTAAGCCCATCGCATGAGCCAAGCAGCGCCCCGGATGGAACGCTATGCACTGAGCCTATGCCTATCGCAGGGAATTGATACGGGGCTGCCAACTGGCTGTTTCAAATGCACAAAGCATATAGGGGCCGCTTGGCCTGACCCGGCGGGCGGAATGGGCTATGCTGGCCGGAAATGGGGACCGCCATGAACCGCTCGCTCACATCAGCCCTGCTCGCCATAACGCTCACGCTTGGATGCGGTGGCGCGGCGGTGGCTCAAGCGCCCAATCGCACAAAAGCCGAAGTTCTTAAATCATCCATGGCGGCTTATGCTGCTATTCAACGCAGAGATTATGCGACAGCGCTAACGATTTTGAGAGAGCTAGCAGCGCAGGGTGATGTGTGGGCGCAGTCTAGTCTCGGCAAGTTGTACTACATCGGGCAGGGCGTACCGCAGGACTATAAGGAAGCCGCGCGACTGTTTGGACTAGCAGCAGCGCAGGGTGATGCGGATGCGCAGTCTAATCTTGGCTTGATATACAGAAACGGTCAGGGTGTTGCGCAGGACTACAACGAAGCAGTGCGTCTGTTTGGTCTATCAGCGGCGCAGGGTGATGCATCGGCGCAGTTTAATCTTGGCATAATGTACAGCAACGGTCAGGGCGTACCGCAGGACTACAAGGAAGCCGCTCGACTGTATCGACTAGCCGCAGAGCAGGGTCATGCGAAGGCGCAGTCTAATGTTGGCGTGATGTACGCTAGCGGTCAGGGCGTGGCGCAGGACTACAAGGAAGCCGCTCGACTGTATCGACTAGCCGCAGAGCAGGGTCATGCGAAGGCGCAGGGTAATCTTGGCATTATGTACGAGAGCGGTCGGGGCGTAGCGCAGGATTATGTACGCGCACATATGTGGTATAATTTAGGGGCATCTTCATTCTCAGGCGAAGAAGGAAAAACAGCTACATCCAACCGTGACAACATCGCCGAGCGCATGACGCCGTCACAGATTGAACGAGCGCAGGATATGGCTCGCAAGTGTCAGGCATCTAACTTCAAGAAGTGTGATTAGGAGATGCAGATGAAGAAGCTATGGATTTCTGCCTCGCTTTCAACGGCTGTTATGTTGGCTGGGTGTGCAAGCGTTTATGATAACGCTGTTGCGGCAAACGTAGCTGCTACAGTTGTAATCAATAATACTTGTAAAAAAGCCGAAATCGATCCTGCTCTTGCAATACTAAGAGGAAAGATTCCGCTTTACGGTAACGATAGAACAGTGGCGATGTTCAATAATGTGACGAAGCCAAATGATGCAGAGCGCCAAGTGCTGGAAGTTTATCTACAGAGCGTCACTGATTGTTACGTCAAACTGGATGCAGCGGTTTCTAAATACAAAACTAAAGATCAAAAAGCTTTAGCAAAAACCGCAGCCATACAAGATTATATACTCATTTCTGACCTGAAGGGCGGGATTTTAAGTTGGGCCGATTTTAACCGTGCCGAATCAAATCTTTTTTCTGAATCGGCTGCATCTAATAAGGCTCTCATCACAAAAATGTTGGTTGATGAGCAAGAAACTAAAGCAGCAATGGCAGCCTTCGGGCAGGCTTTAGCTCAGGGTATGCAGCAATATGGTAACGCCATGAGCCGCGCTTATGCTCCTCAGCAGCAATATGGTAGTTCGTATGCCCCCACACCCGCATATGAGCCTGCAACAACGTGGACTTCTCATGGAAATATTGTCCAAGGAAGCAACGGCGTTACTATGCAGTCATTCGGAAATCGGGATGTCATAACGTACCCCAACGGACAAACGAGGAATTGCAGTACATTTGGTAATATCACGACTTGCAGTTCTCCACCGGGCTTTTGAAATTCACACACGCCGATCTAGAGCGTTGGCCTGGTGGGGCCCCATGAATGCTGAGACCATGGGCAATACGCCCCGCCGCCTAAAACTCCCGCTCATCCTAGCCTTCGCCTTGCTATCGGCTTGCACCGCCGTCCAGCCGGCACCGTCAGCGCCAGTCATCCACCGCGACGCCCACGGGCGCATAGAGCGTAGCCAAGCAGCCAGAGCAGCCTTCAAGCGCGAGCAACCATGCCCGGCGACCCAGCAGCCTAAAGGCCCATGCCCCGGCTACATCATCGACCACATAATCGCTCTGAAGCGCGGCGGGCCAGATACCCCGGCGAATATGCAGTGGCAGACCGTCGACGAGGCTAAGGCGAAGGATCGGGTGGAGTAGTCCGACTGGGACTCTAGCGAGTCCGCTGGCGGCCATTTGCTCCTGCTGAATCCCTGCCTAGCCGGGCGGGCGGATGGCGCTGGGCGAGGCAGGGAATGGCTGTGGCGGGCTGGCGCTTTGCTTTCTCGCATAGGGCCTTGCCCGAGCTGACCCCGTACCCCCTGTCACATCAGTCACATAGTCACATTCAGCCCGTCCATTGTGACTTTGTGACCGTTGTGACTGGCCTTTACGTCAGGGTGCAGGTACCGACCGCGCCCCGCTTTAGTTAATTCTCCCGACTTGACCATCCGCGGCAGCATTTGGCGTAAATTCTGCCCATTCATCCCGGTTAGGCTTTCCAAATCTTTTGGCCCCAGACCGTCGGCTCCGGCATCCTTCAGGCAACTCAGAATGTCATTACGCTCATCGGACCGGCGTACATCAGAGGCATTGCCTAAAGCTTTCCAGCGGCAAACTGACGTGTCGAACTGGATGGCAAGGTCAAATTCCTCCAAGTCCCGGCCACGCCCAGCAATGGTCGCGCCCTGACTATCACGGTCTAAAATAATGAGCGTGTCTGCTGCTCCAGTAATGCCGTTGGTGCCGGAGATCATTTCAAGCTTGTCGTCGGAAGGCATCTTACGGGTGTGGTGAACCAGAACGATGGCAACGCCAAACTCATCTGCCAGCGCCTTCCAGATCGTGACCGCATTGTAGTCAGCCTCATAATTTCCTTCTTCGCGCCCCTTCCCGCCACGAACCTTGGCAAGTACATCGATAATTATTAAGCGTGGGTTAGGTTTTGCTTCCAGAAACGAACGAACCAATTCAATGCCGCCTTCATCGGCTTTAGGCATCGAACACATGAAGGTAAGTCGCTCAGGCCACGTAGTCGCCATTTTCGTCATGCGGTTTTTGAGACGGCGCTCTTTGTCTTCTAGGGCGGCGTATAGAACATCACCGTCTTCGCATTTTATCCCAAGCGTTTCACTGCCACCACCGACAGCAACTGCCCAATCTAAGGCGAGCCAAGACTTCCCAAGCTTGGGCCGGCCCGCCAGTACGGTTACGCCTTGTGGCAAGTAATTTGGTATCACCCAATTGATAGGCGGGAATGTTTTGTCTTTTAAATCAGCTGCGGAAATCCATTGAAAATCAGGGCTTCCAGTATCAGGTACAAACTTTCCAGCGCCCCTGACCATGCGTGGGATTTCATCATAACGCGCTCGCCAGCGGTCCAGCTCGGGGCCTTCGACAGCCGCCCCTGACGCGGTCATAAGCGAACGCGTGTAATTGACTACAGCGCCGGGATGCATCCCGCTCGCAATCATACCCGCAGTAAGCTTGAGCAGCGCGTCGTGATATGACCGCTCTTCAAGGTTTGGCGTGATGATGGACCGTAACAGATCGACGGCATCGCCGACCGCAGCCTTATCGCCAGACGCGGCCCTGACTTTGCCTACGCCCCGACGGATGTCATCTAGGTCCAAGCCAAAGGCAGCTACGGCATCCGCTAGGCTGTAGACGCTCGCTAGATCGCAGGACAGCAGCCTTGTTTTGAAGGCACCAGTCGGTCTGGTCTTGGTGTTGCTACCCACCGGCAGGCGAGCATAGCGGACGGGGTTGTTCCCAGACGGGTCGGCGGCAATCAGCTTATTCTCAGCCATCCGCTGAAGTACGGCGTCAATTAGCGATAAATCACAGGCGTCTACATCTTCAGGGTCGAGCAGGACCCCTATCTGATGTTTGCCCGGGCTTGTTTCCAATACATAGGACGCCGAGGAAAACAGGTCATTCGGGCTGGCGTCATCCACGAGTAGCACCGCAAGGCGTCCGAATACTTCTTTCGCCCTACGCTTCCTGCCTTCGTAGCCATTGAGTACGGAAACGCAGAAGTAATTGTTGTCGTCGGCGCGGGCGTCAATAAGGGCTTCTTGCGCAGTGGTTCCGCACCATGGATTTCCCAGCCAAAGGCTGCCAGCGGCGCTGCTTGGGTCAATTGTGAATGAGGCTGTCCAGCCGCAGGTGCCGCCTTGAAGATCGCCATAGACCGCCTTGAGAAAGGCGCTGTTGGTGGTGCTGGCGTTCATATCTGCCCCCCAACCTGCTCAAGCCAAGCCATCACATCTGAGCGCCGCCAGACCGTTATGGCCCCGAACTTTAGGGGTTGTGGAAACCTTCCCTGCCTAGCCCAGAGCCAAATCGTGCTTCGACCTATCGGCACGACTTTTAAAAGATGCTCGATGCGGCAAAGTGGCGGTAGCTCCGCTTCGGGCGCAAGTCTGGCTATAGACGCCGTTATAGTATTTTGGATTGCTGGCTCAGATTTCGTCATAAAAAACCCCATAGAAAAAACGGGAGCCTTTCGGCTCGATTTCTTTGGCGGTTTTCACTGTGGGCTAGACTGATGCACTTAGGCACAGTCATGCGCACGGCTGACCAATGAAGACTAAGTCTTTTATGAATCCCGGCAAGTCTTTTTGCGCGACAAACTCCAGATTCTTTTTATCTAGTCAATTCAGTCTCTTAAATACGCGAATTCCGAACATCGTGCGTTAAGCGCAATATCATTGGGTTATATGCGTTTTATTTTTGATCGTTTCTGGGAATCGATCACGATTCGCAGCGTATATATGTCCGTACACAGACTAATTATGCTATACTACGCACCTGACCAAAGGAGCGTCGCATGGCTAATTCAGGAAGTTTTCGCAAAGGCGTTAAAAAGCCAAACCAAGGCAAGCACGGCCCGCCCAAGGCATCCTTGGCGGCTAGGGAGGCAATTGCCCGCTTCGTGGATGGCAACGCGGAACGCCTTCAGGGCTGGCTGGACCAGATAGCTGAACGTGATGGCCCAAGAGCGGCCTTCCAGTGCGTCGTGGACCTGATCGAGTTCCATGTGCCGAAGCTCGCTAGGCGCGAACTGGTCGGCGTGGAAGACGGACCGCTGGAATTGATTGTTAGCTGGAAGGATCGCGGCTGAGGCTT
Organism: Fidelibacterota bacterium; assembly: GCA_947476625.1. Taxonomy (GTDB): domain Bacteria; phylum Pseudomonadota; class Alphaproteobacteria; order Rhodospirillales; family Rhodospirillaceae; genus SHVO01. Next base: position 135 of record CANJRA010000028.1, on the reverse strand, counting down.
ATACCCGCCAGCTTGGCGACCAAATCCGCCGCCCTTAGGTGAGTATACCGGAACAGCATCCGGGGGTCTTTGTGGCCGCTAATCAGGGCGACTTCCGGGACGGACAGCCCCATTTCAAAGAAACGGCTAACTGCC
>CANJRA010000027.1 GCA_947476625.1 Fidelibacterota bacterium | reverse complement strand
CGTCGCCCCGCCAGTCTCAGCCAAAACCTTCGTGATCGCTGCCGTCAGCGACGTCTTGCCGTGGTCAACGTGGCCAATCGTGCCAATGTTGCAATGCGGCTTATTACGTTGAAATTTCTCTTTACCCATAACTCGCTCCGTGTTCGCTGGAGAATTGCGACTTGTTGTTTAAATTCAAACCTAACTTAACCGGCCATCTTAGCTTTGATCTCATCAGACACGTTATTCGGTACCTGCTCATAATGGTCGAATTCCATCGTGAACTGGGCGCGGCCTTGGCTCATGGACCGCAGCGTATTGACGTAACCAAACATGTTAGCAAGCGGCACCATCGCTGAAATGACGCGGGCGTTGCCGCGGCTATCCATGCCGCTGACTTGACCACGGCGGCTGTTCAAGTCGCCGATGACGTCGCCCATGTAATCTTCCGGGGTGACGACTTCGACCTTCATGATCGGCTCGAGCAACTTTGGACCAGCCTGCGGCAGACCTTCGCGGAAGGCCGCACGGGCGGCGATTTCGAAGGCCAGCGCCGACGAGTCAACGTCGTGGTAATTACCGTCGTACAGCGTCGCCTTCATATCGGTGACGGGGAAGCCGGCGATCACGCCGTTATTCATCGAGGCAGCGAGACCTTTGATCACGCCCGGCACGTATTCCTTCGGCACAGTACCGCCGATGACGTCGTTTTCGAACTGATAGCCCGAACCCGGCGGCAGCGGCTCAAAGCGGATCTTGACGCGGGCGTATTGGCCCGAACCGCCCGACTGCTTCTTGTGCGTATAATCTTCTTCAAACACGCGGCTGATGGTTTCGCGGTACGCCACCTGCGGCGCGCCGACGTTGGCTTCAACTTTGAATTCGCGACGCATACGGTCGACGATGATTTCAAGATGAAGTTCGCCCATCCCTTTGAGGATCGTCTGACCGCTTTCCTGATCGGTGGAAATGCGCAGCGACGGATCTTCAGCAGCGAGACGCGCCAGCGCCATGCCCATCTTTTCGACGTCTGGCTTGGATTTCGGCTCAACCGCAACTTCGATGACCGGATCCGGGAAAATCATGCGCTCGAGAATGATCGGCTTCACCGGATCACACAGCGTTTCGCCAGTGGTCGTATCTTTCATGCCCACGAGCGCGACAATGTCGCCAGCCGACGCGGATTTGATTTCTTCGCGGTTGTTTGCATGCATCAGCAACATACGGCCGATACGTTCTTTTTTGTCTTTGATCGAATTGAGAACGCCGGTGCCGCTTTCGAGCGTACCCGAATAGATGCGCACGAAGGTCAACGAACCGACGAACGGATCGTTCATGATCTTGAAAGCAAGACCCGAGAACGGCTCTTCGGAAATGCGCTTGCGCACAACTTCGGTTTCTTCTTTGCCGGGCATCGTGCCCTTCACGTCCGGCATATCGAGCGGAGACGGAAGATAGCGAATGATGCTGTCCAGCAGAACCTGCACGCCCTTATTCTTGAAGGCCGAACCGCAGATGACCGGAACGAATTTCTGAGTGATGGTGCCTTTACGGATGCACTTGTGGAGCAAATCCTCGTCCGGCTCTTTGCCTTCGAGGTAGGCTTCCATGGCTCCATCGTCCATTTCGACGGCAGCTTCGAGCAGCGTGTGGCGGTATTCCTTGGCCTTCTCGAGCAGATCAGCGGGAATTTCGATTTCGTCGAACTTCGCGCCCAGATCTTCGCCCTTCCAGACCAAGGCCTTCATCTTCACAAGATCGACAACGCCGGAAAATTCGGCTTCGACACCGATCGGCAGCGTCAGCACCAAGGGCTTCGCGCCGAGACGGTCAACAATCATGTCGACGCAGCGATAGAAGTTAGCACCCATGCGGTCCATCTTGTTGACGAAGCACATACGCGGAACGTTGTACTTGTCAGCCTGACGCCAGACGGTTTCGGACTGCGGCTCTACGCCGGCGACGCCGTCGAACACGGTGCAAGCGCCATCGAGCACGCGCAAGCTGCGCTCGACTTCAATCGTGAAGTCGACGTGGCCGGGGGTGTCGATGATGTTGATGCGGTGGTCTTTCCAGAAGCACGTCGTAGCGGCAGACGTAATCGTGATGCCGCGCTCCTGCTCCTGCTCCATCCAATCCATTGTGGCATTGCCGTCATGGACTTCGCCGATTTTATGCGAGCGGCCGGTATAATAAAGAATGCGTTCCGTAGTCGTGGTTTTGCCGGCATCGATATGGGCCATGATGCCGATGTTACGGTAGCGCTCGATAGGAGTGGCGGAGGTGTCGCTCATGCTGTGTGCTTCTACCAACGATAGTGCGAGAAGGCGCGGTTCGCTTCCGCCATGCGGTGCGTGTCTTCGCGCTTCTTCACGGCGCCGCCGCGGTTAGCGGCAGCGTCCATCAGTTCGTTCGAGAGACGGTCGACCATGGTCGCTTCGTTGCGGCCACGCGCGTTAGAGACCAACCAACGGAACGCCAGCGCCTGGCGCCGCTCGGGACGCACTTCGACGGGCACCTGGTAGGTCGCACCACCGACACGGCGCGAGCGCACTTCAACGGTCGGCTTTACGTTTTCGATGGCGTCGTGGAAAACCTTCAGCGCATCGGAATTGTTTTTCTTGGTGATGCGTTCCAGCGCGCCGTAAACGATGCGCTCGGAAACACCTTTTTTGCCATGCTCCATGATGGAGTTGATAAACTTCGCGAGAACCGTATCGCCAAATTTGGCGTCCGGAAGAATTTCGCGTTTATCGGCTGAACGACGACGTGACATGCAAACCCTCGCTTACTTCGGACGCTTCGCGCCGTATTTCGAACGACGCTGGCGACGGTCGCCGACACCTTGTGTGTCGAGCGTGCCGCGGATGATGTGATAGCGAACGCCGGGCAAATCCTTCACGCGGCCGCCGCGGATCATGACGACGGAGTGTTCCTGAAGGTTGTGGCCTTCGCCCGGAATGTAGCTGGTGACTTCGAAGCCGTTGGTGAGCTTCACGCGCGCGACCTTACGCAGCGCGGAGTTCGGCTTCTTCGGAGTGGTTGTGTACACGCGCGTGCAAACACCGCGTTTTTGCGGGCAGCTGTTCAACGCCGGCACCTTGTTGCGCGAGGCGGGAACTTGGCGGCCCTTACGGACCATCTGATTAATTGTCGGCATCGTCTTTAAGACCTTTTTGTCTTCATCTGCGTTTCGTACTTACGTTTAGCTCAACTCGTATCGTCATCCCGGCACGATCCTGCGACAGTTTTCACTGCGCGACCCACCCGAGACGTGAAAAACCGAAAAGCAGGCCGTTTCCGAGCCTATTGCCGGTTCCGAAATCGGCCCCGAAGGACCGCCATAATATTTTGCTTGTTCGACTGCTATCCTCGTCTAGAGCGCGAATCTGGCTCTACCGCGGGACGCCTTCAAGAACGGCGCGGAATATACGTACGGGGTCCACCCTCGTCAAGCGATGAATCTGCCCTATTTTACAGGCTTTTTTGCATGTTCACCGAAAGCGCGGGTTGAGTCTGCGCAGGGACTCGGGACATAAAAAGAAGGGGAGCCATAGGCTCCCCTTCATTCCGTTACACTATAGGTAGCGTATTACTCGGCCGCTGGCGGTACCGGAGCAGTTTCGGCTGCCGGCAGAGCCTGGATATCCTTGGACGCCGACTGCAATTCGCTGTCGCGGGTCGCGGCCAGGGTCTTCAGGCGGTTCATCAGGGCGCCCGTACCGGCCGGGATGAGTCGGCCGACGATGACGTTTTCCTTGAGGCCCACCAAGCTGTCGACCTTACCGGTAACAGCCGCTTCCGTGAGGACTCGGGTGGTTTCCTGGAACGAGGCCGCCGAAACGAAGCTTTGCGTCTGCAGCGAGGCTTTGGTGATGCCCTGCAGCACCGGAAGCGCACGTGCCTGACGTCCGCCTTCGGCTTTGACCTTGGCGTTTTCGGCGTCGAATTCCAGCTTGTCGGGCAGTTCGCCCACCAGGAAGGTGGTATCGCCGCCGTCGACGACTTCGACCTTCTGCAACATCTGACGCACGATCACTTCGATGTGCTTATCGTTGATCTTCACGCCCTGCAGACGATAGACGTCCTGGATTTCCTTGATCAGGTAGTAAGCCAAGGCTTCCACGCCCATGACACGCAGGATGTCGTGGGGCACCGGATTGCCGTCCATGAGGGCGTCGCCCTTGCGGACGTAATCGCCTTCCTGGACCGCGAGGTGCTTGCCCTTGGGTACCAGGTACTCGACAGCAGTTCCCTTCTCCGGCTTCACAACGATACGGCGCTTGGACTTGTAGTCCTTGCCAAATTCGACGCGGCCTTCGATTTCTGAAATGATCGCGTGATCCTTCGGCTTGCGAGCTTCGAACAGTTCCGCGACTCGCGGCAGACCGCCGGTGATATCGCGTGTCTTTGAGCTTTCGCGCGGGATACGTGCCAGCACGTCGCCGGCGTGGACCTTCTGGCCATTTTCGACCGACAGCACCGCATCGACGCTGAGGAAGTAACGCGCTTCCATACCGTTATCGAGGGTGATGACTTCACCGCCCCGCTCGATCGCCTTGTCACGCAGTGTGATGCGCGGCTTCAGATCGGAGCCCTTGGGCTGTTGTTTCCAGTCGACCACAACCTTCGACGCGATACCGGTCGCTTCGTCCATGGTCTCGCGGACAGAGACGCCTTCGACGAGGTCCATGTAATGCACGATACCGGACTTTTCGGTAACGATCGGCAGGGTGTACGGATCCCACTCGGCCATCTTCTGGTTCTTGGTGACTTGCTGCTTGTCGTCGACGAACAGCTTGGCGCCATAAGGAATACGGTGACGAGCCTTCTCGCGGCCTTGCGCGTCTTCCAGGATAAGTTCGCAGTTGCGCGACATGAGAACGCTGATCTTGTCGTTGTTCTTCACGATCGCACGGTTGAGGAACTTCACCTTGGCATCGAAAGCTGCTTCAACGCTGGACTGTTCAGCACCACGCTGCGCCGCGCCACCGATGTGGAACGTACGCATGGTGAGCTGCGTGCCGGGTTCACCGATCGACTGCGCGGCGATGACGCCCACAGCTTCACCGGTGTTGACGATAGTGCCGCGGGCCAGATCACGGCCGTAGCACTTGGCGCAGACGCCGCCGACCGTGCCGCAGGTGAGCGGCGAACGGATCTTAAGCTTCTGAATGCCCATTCTGTCGATGACTTCGACTTCGGCTTCGGTCAGCAGGAAGCCTTTCTTGATAACCGTTTTGCCATTCTCGGGGTTCACGACATCTTCGTTGGCGCTGCGGCCGAGGACGCGTTCGCCCAACGTCAGCACCACTTCGCCGCCTTCAACCAAGGTCTGCGCGGTGACGCCTTCATGTGTTTCGCAATCGTCTTCGATGATGATTGCATCCTGTGCCACGTCGACGAGGCGGCGTGTCAGATAACCTGAGTTGGCGGTCTTGAGTGCGGTATCGGCGAGACCCTTACGGGCACCGTGGGTGGAGTTGAAGTACTCCAGCACGTTCAGGCCTTCTTTGAAGTTCGAGATAATCGGCGTCTCGATGATTTCACCGGACGGCTTGGCCATCAGGCCGCGCATACCTGCAAGCTGCTTCATCTGTGCGGCCGAGCCGCGCGCGCCGGAGTGAGCCATCATGAACATCGAGTTGACCGGCTTGCCGGTCTCGATCTTCTGAATCTCTTTCATCATTGCTTCAGAGACTTCTTCGGTGCAATGCGACCAAGCATCGACGACCTTGTTGTACTTTTCACCGTGCGTGATCAAGCCGTCCTGGTACTGCTGCTCGAATTCTTTGACCTGGGTTTCGGTCTTCCTGATCATGCCTTCCTTGGATTTCGGGATGATCATGTCATTCTTTCCGAAGGAGATGCCGGCTTTGGCGGAGAAGCGGAAGCCCAGCGCCATGATGTGATCGCAGAAGATAACCGTTTTCTTCTGACCACAGTGGCGATAGACGATATCGATAACTTCCGTGATTTCCTTCTTACGAAGGAGACGGTTGATCAGCGCGAACGGCACGCTCGGATGACGCGGCAGCTCTTCCGCCAGCATCATGCGGCCCGGCGTGGTGTTGACGATCAACGTCACCGGCTTGTTGTTCTCATCGACGGTCTTGTAGCGCGCCTTGATCTTGGCGTGCAGCGAGACCTGTTTGCTCTGCAGAGCATGCTCGATTTCGGCAACACCACCGAACATCATGCCGTCGCCCTTCTCGTTCTCACGATCCAGCGTGGCGTAATACAGACCGAGAATCATGTCCTGCGTCGGAACGATGATCGGCTTGCCGTTGGCGGGGCTGAGAATGTTGTTGGTGGACATCATCAACACGCGCGCTTCCAACTGCGCTTCCAGCGACAGCGGCACGTGCACGGCCATCTGATCGCCGTCGAAGTCGGCGTTGAAGGCTGTACAGACCAGCGGATGCAGCTGAATGGCTTTGCCTTCGATCAGCACAGGTTCGAACGCCTGAATGCCGAGACGGTGCAAGGTCGGTGCGCGGTTCAGAAGAACCGGATGCTCGCGGATGACTTCTTCCAAAATATCCCAAACTTCGGGACGTTCCTTTTCCACCATGCGCTTGGCGGCTTTAATCGTGGTGGCCATGCCGTACAGCTCAAGCTTCGAGTAAACGAACGGCTTGAACAGTTCGAGCGCCATCTTCTTCGGAAGGCCGCACTGGTGCAGCTTCAGTTCCGGACCGACGACGATGACCGAACGACCTGAGTAATCGACGCGCTTGCCGAGCAGGTTCTGACGGAAACGGCCTTGCTTGCCCTTCAGCATGTCGGACAGCGACTTCAGCGGACGCTTGTTCGCACCCGTAATTGCGCGGCCACGGCGACCGTTGTCGAACAACGCATCGACCGATTCCTGCAGCATGCGCTTTTCGTTGCGGATGATGATATCCGGCGCACGCAGTTCGATCAGACGCTTCAGACGGTTATTACGGTTGATGACGCGGCGATACAGATCGTTCAAATCCGAGGTCGCGAAACGGCCGCCGTCGAGCGGCACGAGCGGACGCAGTTCGGGCGGGATGACCGGAATGACTTCCAGTATCATCCATTCCGGACGCGCGCCGGATACCATGAAGCTTTCAACCAGCTTCAGGCGCTTCACGAGCTTTTTACGCTTGGCTTCCGAACCGGTTTCCTTGAGGTCGATGCGCATTTCGTCGCGCAGCTCTTCAAGATTGATCGATGACAGAATGTCGCGGATAGCTTCCGCGCCAATGCCGTAACGGAAGCTGTCTTCGCCGTATTCATCGACAGCGTTCTGATATTGGTCTTCCGACAGCAGTTCGCGCGATTGCAGCGGCGTCATGCCGGGTTCGATAACGATATAGTTTTCGAAATACAGAACGCGCTCGAGATCCTTCAGCGTCATGTCGAGCAGCAAGCCGATACGGCTCGGCAGCGACTTCATGAACCAAATGTGAGCTACCGGCGCGGCCAATTCGATATGGCCCATGCGCTCGCGACGCACCTTCGAAAGCGTGACTTCAACGCCGCACTTTTCGCAGATGATGCCCTTGTATTTCATGCGCTTGTACTTGCCGCACACGCATTCGTAGTCCTTGATCGGTCCAAAGATGCGGGCGCAGAACAGGCCGTCGCGCTCCGGCTTAAAGGTCCGGTAGTTGATGGTTTCAGGCTTCTTGATCTCGCCGTAAGACCACGAGCGGATTTTCTCCGGGCTCGCAATCGAGATGCGGATCTGGTCGAAGGATTCCGTGGTGCCGGCAACTTGGCCGAAGATCTTAGTAAGTTGGTTCATCTGTCGTATCTCCTAAAGGAGTCTGACGGCTCGGCGCCGATGATGTTCGCGTGAACGACCACCGGCGCTTTGCACCTGTTCTGTTTATTCCGCAGCTTCAGCAGGCGGCGTGGCGGTGGAGATCTGCGAGTTTTCGCTGTGGCTCAATTCGACATCGAGACCGAGTGAACGCATTTCCTTAACCAGCACGTTGAAGGACTCAGGGATGCCCGCTTCAAACGTATCGTCGCCGCGCACAATGGCCTCGTAGACCTTGGTACGGCCCGAGACGTCATCGGACTTGACCGTGAGCATTTCCTGCAACGTGTAAGCCGCGCCGTAAGCCTCGAGCGCCCACACTTCCATTTCCCCGAAGCGCTGACCGCCGAACTGCGCCTTGCCGCCCAACGGCTGCTGGGTAACGAGCGAGTACGGACCGATCGAACGCGCGTGGATCTTGTCGTCGACCAAGTGATGGAGCTTGAGCATGTAGATGTAGCCCACCGTCACTTTACGATCGAAAGCTTCGCCGGTGGAGCCGTCGTGCAGCGTCACCTGACCCGAGCCGTCGAGACCAGCTTTCTCCAACATCTCGACAATGTCCGCTTCACGGGCGCCGTCGAATACCGGGGTCGCGATCGGGATACCCTGACGCAGCGTTTCGCTCATATCGTTGACGGTATCGTCGGGCAGATCCTGGAACTCTTGCTTGTAGATCTTGTCGCCGTAGATATTTTTCAAGAGGCCACGCAGATCGCGCTGGGGTTTACCGGCGCGCACGCCGTCGAGCATGGTGCCGACTTGCAGACCCAAGCTGCGGCAAGCCCAGCCCAAGTGGGTTTCAAGAATCTGACCAACGTTCATGCGCGACGGCACGCCCAACGGATTAAGCACGATGTCGACGTGAGTGCCGTCGGCGAGATAGGGCATGTCTTCGATCGGAAGGATCTTGGAGATAACACCCTTGTTGCCGTGACGGCCGGCCATCTTGTCGCCCGGCTGCAGCTTGCGCTTCACCGCGACGAACACTTTGACCATCTTCAAGACGCCTGGTGGCAATTCGTCGCCGCGCTGCAGCTTCTCGACTTTGTTTTCGAAACGCTTGTCGATAAAGGAGATGCTGGCTTCGAGGGACTTCTTCATCTCCTCGATGCCTTCCATCACCTTATCATGAGCGACGGCGATCTGCTTCCACTGGCCAGGCGTGTATTCGGCCAGCAGTTCATCGGTGACCTTGCCGCCGGCCTTGAAGCCCTTGGGGCCCGAGACGGTCTTGCGGCCCATGAGCAGGCCCTTCAGCTGTTCGCTGAACGAACGCTCAAGAATGGCCTTCTCGTCGTCGCGGTCCTTGGCAAGGCTTTCGATTTCCATGCGCTCGATGGCGAGTGCACGTTCGTCCTTATCAACGCCGCGGCGGTTGAACACGCGCACTTCGACGATGGTACCCTGAGCGCCCGGCGGAACACGCAAGCTGGTGTCACGCACATCGGAGGCTTTTTCACCGAAGATGGCGCGCAGCAGTTTTTCTTCCGGCGTAACCGGCGATTCACCCTTCGGCGTAACCTTACCGACGAGAATGTCGCCCGCTTTCACTTCGGCGCCGACGTAAACGATACCGGCTTCGTCGAGGTTCTTGAGCGCTTCTTCACCAACGTTCGGAATATCGCGAGTAATTTCTTCCTGGCCGAGCTTGGTGTCGCGGGCCATGACTTCGAATTCTTCGATGTGGATCGAGGTGAACACGTCGTCGCGCACGATACGCTCGGAGATCAAGATCGAGTCTTCGAAGTTGTAGCCATTCCAAGGCATGAACGCGACGAGCACGTTACGACCCAGGGCCAATTCGCCCAGTTCGGTCGACGGACCGTCGGCGATGATATCGCCCTTGGCCACCACGTCGCCTACCTTCACCAGCGGACGCTGGTTGATACAGGTGTTCTGGTTGGAACGCTGGAACTTCAGCAAACGATAGATGTCGACGCCCGGCGAAGAGGTCGAGGTATCGTCGGTAGCACGCACGACGATACGCTCAGCGTCCACCTGCTGGATCACCCCGGAACGGCGGGCAATGGTAGCCGCACCTGAGTCACGCGCAACAGCTTCTTCGACACCGGTTCCGACTAGCGGCGCTTCGGCACGCAGCAACGGAACGGCCTGACGCTGCATGTTCGAGCCCATGAGCGCGCGGTTCGCGTCATCGTTCTCAAGGAACGGAATGAGCGCGGCGGCGACAGAGACCAGCTGCTTCGGCGAAACGTCCATGTACTGGATTTCCGACGGCGGCAGGAAAAGCGCGTTGCCGGCTTTACGGCAGCTGACGAGGTCGTTGCAAAGTTTGCCTTTCGCATCGATGGTTTCGTTGGCCTGGGCGATGTTGTAACGGCCCTCTTCCATCGCCGAGAGGTAGACGACTTCGTTGGTGACGCGCGTATCTTCGACTTTCCGGTACGGGCTTTCGATAAAGCCGTACTGATTGACGCGGGCATACGTGGCCAACGAGTTGATCAGACCGATGTTCGGACCTTCCGGTGTTTCAATCGGGCAGATACGGCCGTAGTGCGTCGGATGCACGTCGCGAACTTCGAAGCCCGCACGTTCGCGCGTCAGACCACCTGGTCCAAGGGCCGAGAGGCGGCGCTTGTGGGTGATTTCCGACAGCGGATTGGTTTGATCCATGAACTGCGACAGCTGCGACGAACCGAAGAATTCACGAACCGCGGCAGCTGCCGGCTTCGCGTTGATCAGGTCGTGCGGCATGACGGTGTCGATATCCACCGAGCTCATGCGTTCGCGAATGGCGCGCTCCATACGGAGCAAGCCGACGCGGTACTGGTTTTCCATCAATTCGCCGACAGAGCGAACGCGACGGTTGCCAAGGTGATCGATGTCGTCGATTTCGCCGCGCCCGTCCTTCAACTCGGTCAGGACTTTAATAATGCGCAGGATGTCGTCTTTGCGCAGATGGCGGACGGTATCGGGCACTTCGTCCATCTCGATGTTCAGGCGCGCATTCATCTTCACGCGACCGACGGTCGAAAGATCGTAGCGCTCGGAATCGAAGAACAGGCCTTGGAACAAGGCTTCGGCGGTTTCCAAAGTCGGCGGCTCGCCCGGACGCATAACGCGGTAAATGTCCACCAGCGCTTCATCGCGGTTGGTGTTCTTATCGAGCGCCAACGTATTGCGGATGTACGGGCCGACGTTCATGCCGTCGATGAACAAGGTTTTGATCTCGTTCACTTTGGCTTCGTCGAGCGCCGTCAGGATGTCGGCCGTGATCTCTTCACCGGCTTCGATGTAGATCTCGCCGGTCTTGGTGTTGACCACGTCTTCGGCAATGTACTTGCCGACCAATTCTTCCGGCAGGATGCGTAGCTCTTTCAAGCCGTCTTTTTCGAGCTTCAGCGCGATGCGCGGGCTCAGCTTGCCGCCGGCTTCCAACTTCACGCGACCGGTCTTTGCGTCGACCAAGTCGAAGTTCAGCTTCATGCCGCGCATTTTGCCGGCCTGGAAATCCGTGCGCCAACCCTTCTTCTCACGCTCGAACGTTTGCGTGTCGTAGAAGTAGTTGAGGATTTCTTCAGCGAACATGCCGTGCACTTCCGTCGGATCGACGGACTTGCTGTCCTTCGTGCGCTTGGCACGCAGTTTTTCGGTGTTGAGGTTGTCGAGCGCGTAAAGCAGCGTCGTCACCGGCAATTTGCGGCGGCGATCGATACGCACATACAAAAGATCCTTGGCATCGAATTCGAAATCGAGCCAGGAACCGCGGTATGGAATCACGCGCGCGGCGAACAGGTACTTGCCCGACGAATGAGTCTTGCCCTTATCGTGATCGAAGAACACGCCGGGCGAACGGTGCATCTGCGAAACGATCACGCGCTCGGTGCCGTTGATGATGAAGGTGCCGTGGTCGGTCATGAGCGGCATATCGCCCATGTACACGTCCTGCTCTTTAATATCGCGGACGGAGCGCGCGCCGGTGTCTTCGTCGATATCCCAGACCACCAGGCGCAGCGTTACTTTCAACGGAGCGGAGAACGTCATGTCACGCTGTTGGCACTCTTCAACGTCGTACTTCGGCGCTTCGAGTTCATAGGAGACAAACTCAAGTTCACCTTTTCCGGCGAAATCTTTAATCGGAAATACCGATTTGAAAACTTCCCAGAGACCGGATTTCTGGCGCACATCCAAGGGGGAGTTCGACTGCAGAAACTTATCGTAGGAGCTTTTCTGCACTTCGATCAGGTTGGGCATTGGCGCGACAACCGGAATGCGACCGAAGTCTTTACGTACGCGCTTACGACCGTTGAGGGATTTGGCCATACTCGTTCCTCGTCCTTTTCGATCAGGCCGCCGGCAATTGCGCCGGCGAACCTTTTATTTACATCCGCGGCGGGGTTACCGCGGGGTCTGTACTCATGTCAGAGGCGACGTGTCGCCGCTGACGTCAGCACAGTATGGAATGGAAGCGGCGGGATCGGAGAGTTTGCACTCTCCGATCCACACCAAAACAGCGCGACTACTTCACGGTGACTTTTGCACCAGCGTCTTCGAGCTTCTTCTTGATCGCGTCGGCTTCGTCTTTCTTCACGCCTTCCTTCACAGGTTTCGGCGCGCCTTCGACGAGGTCCTTGGCTTCTTTCAGACCGAGGTTCGTGATCGCACGAACTTCTTTGATCACGTTGATCTTGTTGGCGCCGGCGTCGGCGAGGATCACGTCGAACGTGTCCTTCACTTCAGCAGCAGGACCAGCAGCGACCGCAGCAGCAGCGGCCACCGGAGCGGCGGCGGAAACGCCCCACTTTTCTTCGAGCAACTTGGACAGCTCAGCCGCTTCGAGAACGGTGAGGGCGGAAAGGTCGTCTACGATTTTGGCAAGATCGGCCATTTGAGGTCTCCTGATTGAGTATGTTTTGCGATGTGGCTTTAAGCGGCTTCACCTTGTTTGGCGCGCGCCGCGAGAACACGAGCAATCTGCCCGCCGGGGGCTGCCAGGATGCCGGCGATTTTGGTCGCAGGCGCCTGAACGAGACCCACAATCTTGCCGCGCAATTCGTTGAGGCTCGGAAGGCTCGCCAGCGTTTCAACCGCTGCCGTATCCATCTTCTGCCCATCGAGATTGCCGCCAAGAATGACAAGCTTCTTGTTTGTTTTCGCGAACTTCGAGCAAACACGGGCGGCGGCTACGGGATCCGTCGAGAACGCAAGTCCCGTCGGTCCAGAGAGCAGATCGCCCAAGTTTTCGAATTTCGTGCCAGCCAAGGCGAGACGCGCGAGCCGATTTTTAGCAACTTTGAAGCTGGCACCCGCTTCACGCATTTGCTTACGCAACGCCTGAATTTCACCCACCGTCATCCCATTGTTATGGGTGACAGCAATGAAAGTCTGGCCCGCGAGCGCAGCGTTGAGCGACGTGATCAGCTCCTGCTTTTCCTCTCGGTTCACTTTCGTCTCCAGTCCTGAGGCCTGGTCCATCACGAGGCTTACGCCGCACGATGAAATCAGACCGGTTTCACCATCCATCGGACATCGGTCCGATGGGTCCTGGTCCTGCCCCAGAAGCTTAAAGCCCGCTCCACCTGCTCGCGCATGCATCACGGTCTTGCCACTCCCGTCTATGATGGTGACCACAAATCATTGGCCTTTATGCGTCAGCCGCGAACGGCATCGGCACCATCAGTCTTGGACAGGTAACCGGCGGCTTGGGGTTAGCCCCCTCACCGCCGCCCCTCACATCGGCAACCGCCGATATGAAAACTTGTTTTGACGCGCTACGCGCGCCGCCCTACTTCGCTAAAGCTTCGGTAGGGTTGATCTTGATCCCTGGGCCCATCGTCGAGCTCATGGAAATTTTCTGAATGTACGTACCTTTAGCGCCGGCTGGCTTGGCTTTCTGGATGGCGTCGACAAACGCCTTCACATTGTCCGTCAGCTGCTGCGCAGTGAAGCTCGCCTTGCCGACGCCGGCGTGCACGATGCCCGCCTTCTCGACACGGAACTGCACTTCACCGGCCTTGGCATTCTTCACGGCCGTTTTCACATCCATCGTCACGGTGCCGAGCTTCGGGTTCGGCATCAGGCCGCGCGGGCCGAGTACCTTACCAAGCTTACCGACGACGCCCATCATGTCCGGGGTCGCGATGACACGGTCGAAGCCCATTTCACCGGCAGTGATCTTGTCGGCGAGATCTTCGGCGCCGACGAATTCGGCACCGGCTTCGGTAGCTTCTTTCGCCTTGTCGCCCTTGGCGAACACAGCGACACGCATGGTCTTGCCACTGCCGTGCGGCAGAGCAACGACGCCGCGCACCATCTGGTCGGCATGCTTCGGATCAACGCCGAGATTGATGGCAACTTCGACGGTTTCGTCGAACTTCGCCTTGGCATATTCCTTCAGAAGTTTCACGGCATCATCGACGTTGTAGGTCGTGTTGCGATCAACGGCGGCGAGGCCGGCTTTCAAACGCTTTCCAATTGTCATGGCGATTACTCCACCACTTCCAAGCCCATAGAGCGGGCTGAGCCTTTTATTTGCGCCATCGCGGATTCAACTGTCGGAGAATTCAAGTCCGGCATTTTCTTTTCCGCGATCTCGCGCACTTGCGCCATTGTGACTTTACCGACATGGCCACGGCCAGTCGTGCCCGATCCCTTATCGATCTTGGCAGCGCGCTTCAGGAAGAAGCTGACCGGCGGGGTCTTGGTGACGAAGGTGAACGAACGGTCAGAATAAACCGTGATGACCACCGGCGTCGGCACGCCGACTTCCGACTGCTGCGTGGCGGCATTGAACGCCTTGCAGAATTCCATGATGTTGACGCCGCGCTGACCGAGCGCGGGACCAATCGGCGGAGAAGGATTGGCCTTCCCGGCCGGTATTTCTAATTTGACGTAGCCTTCAATTTTCTTTGCCATCTTACTTCCTCAGCATATTCGTCGGATTACCCTCCGACGGGCCGGGTCCGTGGTTCGGTTCCTGCCCTTGGACTTCGGGGCATCGCCTCCCACAGAAAACGTACAGAGCCGCATGGCACCGTACTTCTTGCAGTCAGATCAGAGCTTCTCGACCTGGCTGTATTCCAATTCCACCGGTGTAGAGCGTCCGAAGATCGAAACGGACACTTTGAGCCGGGCTTTTTCCTCGTCGACGTCTTCGACCACACCGTTGAAAGATGTGAACGGACCGTCGCTGACTCGAACCTGTTCGCCGACTTCGAAGACGATCGAGGGCTTGGGCCGCTCGATGCCTTCCTGCACCTGCTTCATGATCCGCTCGGCTTCCGAGTCAGACATGGGGCGCGGTTTATTGCCGCCCAGGAAGCCGGTGACCTTCGGCGTATTTTTCACCAAGTGCCAAGCCTGGTCGGTCAGGTCCATTTTAATAAGGACATAACCAGGGAAGAATTTGCGCTCCGCGTGCACTTTCGCGCCGCGCCGCACTTCCACCACTTCTTCCATGGGGACCAGCACTTCATGAATCTTGTCGTTCATCGCGTGCTGTACGGCTTGTTCACGGATGGACGAGGCCACCTTGTTCTCAAAGCCCGAATACACGTGCAGCACATACCACTTCGCCGCCATAGTGCTGCTCCCTACCCGAATATCCACGAAATGCCCCAGGAAAGGATCTTGTCGACGATCAGAAAATAGATGGCCATGATTAGGCTCAAAATGAAGACCAACACGACCGAAATGACCGTTTCGCGCCGACTGGGCCACGAGACTTTCGACATTTCCTGCCGCACCTGGCGGACAAAAAGACCGGGAGTGGTTTTCGCCATTTGCACTATTACGCCTAAACCGTTCAATCCGACCGCGCGAGACCACCCAAAACGGGCATCCCGATAACCTTTTGTCGAGGGGACAAAACCGGAAGATCAGGAGGCAAAGCCATACCGATGAGCTTTGGTCCAAAGGTGGCAGGGGCGATAGGAATCGAACCTACAACCCCCGGTTTTGGAGACCGGTGCTCTACCAGTTGAGCTACACCCCTAAGACCTTGTTTTCACTTCCGAAGATGACTGGAGCCGCCTAAACGCCAGTCGTCCTAAGTCCGCCACCGACGCGCTGCCGTTAGGCAACACAAAAGCACCGGTCGACACAGGCGTACCGACCGGCAGGGGGATATACCCCCACCGGTCGACTGAATCAAGGGGGATTAACTGGCTTTTTTAGCCAAAAAATCCCGTCCCGAAAGGCAGTTACTCGAGAATCTTTGCGACGACGCCCGAACCGACGGTACGGCCGCCTTCACGAATGGCGAAACGCAAGCCTTCATCCATCGCGATCGGCGCAATCAGGTTCACCGTGATGGAGACGCTGTCCCCCGGCATCACCATTTCCGTGCCGGCCGGAAGCTCAATCGTGCCCGTCACGTCCGTCGTGCGGAAGTAAAACTGCGGACGATAGTTCGAGAAAAACGGCGTATGACGGCCGCCTTCGTCCTTGCTCAGAATGTAACATTCCGCCTGGAACTTCGTGTGCGGCGTGATCGAGCCCGTGTGCGCCAAAACCTGGCCACGTTCAACGTCTTCACGCTTCGTGCCGCGGAGCAGCGCGCCGATGTTGTCCCCAGCTTCCCCTTGATCGAGCAGCTTGCGGAACATTTCGACGCCCGTGACGACCGTCTTTACCGTCGGCTTCAAGCCAACGATTTCGATTTCTTCGCCGACCTTCACGATACCGCGTTCAACACGCCCCGTGACCACCGTGCCGCGGCCCGAGATCGAGAACACGTCTTCAATCGGCATCAGGAACGGCTTGTCCTTCGGACGCGCAGGCTGCGGGATGAAATCGTCAACCGCCTTCATCAGTTCCAGAACCGCGTCATGGCCAATCTTCGGGTCCTTATCCGACAGCGCGGCCAAAGCCGAGCCCTTCACGATCGGGATCGTGTCGCCGGGGAAATCGTACTTCGAAAGCAGTTCGCGGATTTCCATCTCGACCAGTTCCAGCAATTCCGGATCGTCAACCTGGTCGACTTTGTTCATGAACACGACAATCGAGGGAACGCCGACCTGGCGCGCCAACAGGATGTGTTCGCGTGTCTGGGGCATCGGGCCGTCAGCAGCCGAAACAACCAGGATCGCGCCGTCCATCTGCGCAGCACCCGTGATCATGTTCTTCACGTAATCCGCGTGGCCGGGGCAATCGACGTGCGCGTAGTGGCGCGCCGACGTCTCATACTCAACGTGCGCCGTCGAAATCGTGATCCCGCGCGCCTTCTCTTCAGGCGCCTTGTCGATCTGGTCGTACGCCGTATACGTCGCCCCGCCAGTCTCAGCCAAAACCTTCGTGATCGCTGCCGTCAGCGACGTCTTGCCGTGGTCAACGTGGCCAATCGTGCCAATGTTGCAATGCGGCTTATTACGTTGAAATTTCTCTTTACCCATGTCTTTTCCATTCTCTCCGATCGGTGGCCGATTTAAGGCCGCAACTCCATACCCCGTCCCGCCATAAAAAACCAGGGGCGCTTACCACCCCGTGTGACGGAAAAATCGTGGCAAATGCACGGCTTCTGGTTCGATAAAACGGCCGCCGCGCGGCTTAGGCCTGGAGCGGTTGCAACCAGTTTCGGGCCTTATCGCCAAAGACGATGAATGCGGGATTTAAAATGTCGTCCTTAGCATTGTACTGCAACGGCTCACCGTTTGTGGTGATGACATCACCGCCCGCGGCAACAACAATCCCGTGCGCTGCCGCCGTATCCCACTCGGACGTCGGACCGAGGCGCGGATACAGATCAGCTTTGCCTTCGGCGATTAAACAGAGTTTGAGCGAACTGCCGGTCGGCACCATGACGTGCTCACCAACCCTTGAAAGATAGCCTTCAAGCGAACCGCCGGCATGGGACCGGCTCCCCACAATCCGTAGCGGTCTCGCAGCCGACTTCGTCACCTGAATAGGCTGAGCGGCGGCAGCGCCCACAGCACGAAACGCCCCCGCGCCCGGAACACCCCAATAGACGGTTTCATTGGCTGGCACATACACGACACCAAGCACCGGCTTATGCTTCTGTATCAGGGCGATGTTGACGGTGAATTCGCCGTTGCGCGATAGGAACTCCTTGGTTCCGTCGAGAGGATCCACCAACCAATACGCATCCCACTTTGACCGGTCGGCGAAAGACGGCGGCATGGATTCTTCGGACAGGATCGGCAACTGCGGCGACAGCTTATCTAACGCCGCAACGATGAGATTGTGTGCTTTTAAGTCGGCAACGGTGAGCGGGGACTTATCGGCCTTATCCTTCAGCTTTACGTCCGGGTCGCTATAAACCGACATAATCTCTCGACCGGCGGCGATAGAAATCTTCACAACATCTTCAGCGAGCGCCACGAGTTGGTTCGTCGTTAGCATTGCCATAATCTCTACGTCCTCGTTTTTTTCGTGCAAACCCCACGCGTCGTACGTCTGTTATCTCACCCAAGACGTGCATTTTGCATATATGTATGTGACGCCACGCATCGACGAAAGCGCGAAATACCTGGACTTATTAGGCCAATTGCGCGCCTAGTGACGTTTCATACCACTCCGTATACCTCATAGCAGGAGACTTCGATGGCTAAAGGCCAGGAAAAACAGGGGCGTGAGAAGAAAAAGCCCAAACAAGACAAAACGACTCAGAGCGGCGGAAAGTCGGAATATGCGAAAAGCATGTCCAACAAAGGCGCTGCTGCGCCTTTCGTATCGAAAAAATAGATCCTCTTCGCTGGACCTCAAAGCGAGCCCTGCTCGTTTTCAATCCGCTCATCCTCCATTGACACCATTCCGCCGGAGCTATCCCGCGGCGGCTGCATTCACTTCTAACTGAAATGGTATGTTCTTATGACACTTAAAAAGGACGGCAAAATAAATGCCGCACCGCGCACCAGCGCATCATTTTCAGCGGGCGATTTCGTGGTCTATCCGACCCACGGCGTCGGACAAGTAACGGCTGTCGAAACCCAAACGCTGGGTGATCAAACCGTCAATCTTTTTGTCATCAGCTTCGAGCGCGAACGCATGACAATTCGCGTACCGCTTGCGAAAGCCAAATCTATTGGCCTGCGCAAGCTTTCGACGCGCGCTGTCATGGCCGATGCCCTTACAACGCTCGGCGGACGGCCGACTGCCAAGCGTGCGATGTGGAATCGCCGCGCTTTGGAATATGTCGCCAAAATCAATTCCGGCAATCCGGTTCTCATCGCTGAAGTCGTGCGTGACCTACACCGCAACCCGACCCAGACCGAGCAATCCTACAGCGAGCGCCAGATTTATGAACAAGCGCTCGACCGCTTGGTTCATGAGTTGGCGGCGGTTGAGAAAATTGGACCGGAAGCCGCTGCGATGCGCTTCGAAAAACTATTGAGCGCCGCGTGAAATCCAACCAGCGCGATACCGCACCGCTTTTGTCGAATGTGATTATGATCAGCGAGCCAGCGCCTTCACACGATAAATCTCCGCTCGGCGCCCGCTGCCGTGCGTGTCAACTCCAGCTCTGCAAGGGTCGGCAGGAACTGCCTCATGCGGCCTTGAAGGAAAGCGGCGATCACGCGACCCTGCGAGGCGGCGAGAGACGATTCACCTGCCAGACGTGCAGCATAACGCTGGTCAATTCGAGCGACCTGGCCAAACCCGGTTGGCAGCATCATCGACAATAACATGCAGGATGCGGCTCTCTTAGATGACGACGAGCCTGCGCCGGCAACGCTCAACAATACAAACGGCAAATCGGTGTTTCTGCTAGTATGCGATCACGCGAGCAATGCCTTGCCGCGACGATTGGGTACACTCGGATTGCAAAGCGCCGATCTACACCGCCATATCGCCTGGGACATCGGCGCATCCGCCGTAACACGCTTGATGGCGGATCAGCTTGATGCCTGCGCTATCTTGCAGTCGTACTCGCGCCTTGCAATCGACTGCAATCGCCCGCCGGACTCCGACTTCGCCTTCGTCGATGCCAGCGACGGAACCGGAATTCCCGGCAACGACAGTATCTCACTCATCGACAAAGCGCTGCGCGTGAATGAGATATTCCAGCCCTATCACAATTGCATTGATGGCGTGCTGAACCATCGCCAGAAAACCGGTGCTTCCACAGCGCTGATTTCATTGCATAGCTTCACGCTGGTACTCGACGGTCAACGCCGACCCGACATAGCCGTCATGTACAATCGCGATAGGCGCTTAGCCGACCAGCTTATGAAGTAGTTACGCGCGGACGCCGACATTACCGTCGGCGATAACGAGCCATACGCCGTGACCGATGAAACGGATTACACGATTCCCGTCCATGGCGAGCGGCGCGGAATACCCTCAGTCGCCATCGAGTTTCGTCAAGATTTGATTGCCGATGCGGCTGGGCAGCGAGCGTGGGCCCAGCGGCTCGCTCAAGCACTCGTACTTCTGGAGATATAATGAAAATTCAGGTCGGCTACGAACTTGTATATGACTGCCCGCAGCCAACACCCATGATGCTGATGCTGAATATTCACTATTCGCGCGCATCGGACATCCTTGTCCCCGACTACCTGACGACAAATCCCTCAGTTCCCATTACTGCTTACCGCGACACTTTCGGCAACTGGTGCTGCCGCATCATTGCGCCCGCGGGACGCACCGTTATAACCAGTTCTGCCGTCGTAAAAGACAGTGGCGCAACCGACGTTACGGCTCCCGCCGCCCGGCAGCACTCAATCCAGGAATTGCCTGAAGAGGCTTTGGTTTTCCTCTTGGGAAACCGCTATTGCGAAACGGATAGATTGTCCGAAACAGCGTGGCAATTATTCGGGCACCTACCATCAGGCTGGGGTCTGGTGCAAGGCATCTGCGATTTTGTTCACACACACATTACGTTCGATTACCAGCAAGCACGCGCGACACGAACCGCGTGGGAAGCTTTCAATGAGCATGTGGGCGTTTGCCGTGACTATGCGCATCTCGCCGTCGCATTTTGCCGCTGCATGAATATTCCGGCGCGTTACTGCACCGGATACCTTGGCGACATAGGCACGCCGCCGCCATATGGCCCGATGGATTTCGCCGGATGGTTCGAGGTTTATCTCGGCGACACTTGGTACACCTTCGATGCACGCAACAATATTCCGCGAATCAGTCGCGTGCTGATCGCACGGGGCCGCGATGCAACCGATGTGGCGATCACCACGACTTTTGGCCCTAACACGCTCGTCAGTTTCAAAGTATGGACTGACGAAATAGCTTAAATCTACGGCGGACGCGCGGATCCTTTAACCACCAGAATTCAGGAAGTGACATGACCAACACCCAGACCTTTATGATAGCCGCGGGTAAAGTGGACGATACGGAACTGACGGTGATGATGAGGAATGCGATGCTTGATCACCCGGGTAGTGAACGCATCCGTTGGCTGCGCCAGGTTGAAGTGGCGCTAGACGGTTACGGCGAACGCCACGCGCTCTCGATCGACCGCATCGCAACCATCTTGCATCTGCTCGGAACAGAAATGGACGACGGCAGCGCCGAGATGACGAATGAAGTTGTGGTGGTTGGCTAATCGCCGCATGGACCTTCGCCGACCGCGCAATGCATCAGCTGAATTCTTCGCGCATGTCATCGTAGATCTCAATCGCTGTGGCGCCGTTTGCGCCTTTGCGCCGACTGAGAATGAGTGGCTCCTCAAGGACGTCGATCAAATGTGTCAGGTCGTCAAGACTGGCACATTCGATTTCCCACCCCTTCCCGTCGGGCGTGCGGACAGCTCCAGGCGCGGGAGGCTCACCGCTCTGCATTGAGCGATCCGATGTGCGTTCAATCAAGAATTTCATGAAATAGCCGGTAAAAGGGTGCAGCAAGTGAGTGCGTCACCATACCTCTATTCATCAAGAACACCTCGATTAAACGCTACCCTACGCTTCGCCCGCGCGCCATTTCTTCTCGGCCTCGTCCCATGCGGCCACAGCCTGCAGATCGGGAACCCATGCCAGTCCGGATTTACTGTCGGACGACCGCGCGTCGACCGAGACCTTGACGTCAAGCAATGCCGGCAGATTGGCCCACGCGCGTTCAAGCGCACCCTTTAGATCAGATTCCTTTTCCACCCGCTCGGCATGCATGCCAAATGCCCGCGCCATCGCAGCGTGATCGGCAAATTGCAGACGCGTGCCGACAACGCGCCCGTGACACTCCATCTGATCGTGAACTTCGATTTGCCATGCGCCGTTGTTGGCCACAACGATGAGTACCGGCGCTTTATGGCGTACGGCGGTGTCGATCTCCATGGCGTTGAAACCGAATGAACCATCGCCGGTCGCCACCACGACTTGCCGATCGGGGCACGCAAGGCTTGCCGCGACCCCAAAAGGTGTTCCGATACCAATACATCCCAAGGAACCGGGGTCGAGATACGTCGCCGACGAAAGGGCCACGCGTGCAAAGCTCAGGAAGTCGCCGCCGTCGGCAATCACGATGGCGTCGGGCTTTAATTGGCTCTGTAATCCCGCCAACAGGCGGTTGGGATGCATGCGGCCTTCGGCATCCGGCGGCGCGTCTTTTGCCGCGGCCTGAAGTTTTTGAACCCGCTCTGCATGCTTGGTGCGCGTTGCGTCCATCCAGGCGCGATCGATCGCCGGCGGGCGATTGCCGGCCTTACTTGTGATCGCCGCCAGCGCCTTTGCGGGGTCTGCGAACAACTCGACCTCACCGCGCCGGTTGTCGCGCAGCTCCGACGCGATATCGCCAATGCGCACGAACTGCGCCTTGCCGTAGATGGCAGGCGATCCGTAAGCCAACTGAAAATCTAACCGCCGGCCGACCGTCACCACCACGTCGGCTTCCTTCATGAGGTTGCCGCGCATAGACGCCACCGCCGAGGGATGTTCATTCGGCACCAGCCCTTTGCTTTCCCCGGTGTCCAAATACGGCGCGCCAAGAGCATCGAGAAATGCGCTGAGTTCCTTACCGGCTTTGCGCGCACCACGACCGCTAATAACGAGCGGACGTTTTGCCGACCAAAGTAAATCAACGGCGCGCGCGATGGTGTCATCGTCCGGCAGAAGAACAGGCCGCGGCTTTGGCCGGAAATGCTCTTCCATCTGCAAAGGAGCCGGAACTTCATCGCGCAAGGTGTCGGTTGGAAAATCTAGATATACCGGCCCCGGTTCACAACCGTGCCCCATCGCACGCGCGACCGCTTCGTCAAGCTCGGGAAGCACGAGCGAAGCCTCGCGCACTGTCCGCGCATAACGCGTTATCGGACGCACAAACTCAGTATGCGGCAAATCCTGAAGCCCGCCCTTATTCTCCTGTGGCCGCGGCGGTATACCGGACAACACCAGCACCGATGCCCGCGCGATATGCGCATTGGCAATGCCGGTCATTGCGTTGGTAACACCCGGCCCGGCTGTGACCAGCGCCACACCGAGGCCACCAGTCAGTTCGCTATGCGCATGCGCCATATACACGGCAGCGCGCTCGTCACGCACATCGATGATGCGAATACCTTCGGCATCGACCTGCATCCAGATCGGCATGATATGCCCGCCGCAGAGCGAGAAAATCCGGTCCACACCGCGCGCCTTAAGAAACCGCGCGATGATGCCGGCCGCGGTATTAGAGAGCGATGGAGCTTGCGACATGATGAAAATCCTTGGCTAAATATACAGATCCAGTTTGGGCTGGACATATCCTCAATAGATTGCCGGATCACACAAGCAAAAAATCGTGCGATGCAGTGCACGCGCGTTCCCAACATTCCTATATATGGCTTTGACCTGACGGCTTTTTTGTACCGGTCGATTTGAGAGAATTGACCCCAACAGGAGGAGCTGAACATGGCGAAACGTGGATTAGGCGCAGAGCAGATTGTTTCCAAGTTAAGGCAGATCGAGGTGCTGATGGCGCAGGGCAAGACTGCGG
>CANJRA010000026.1 GCA_947476625.1 Fidelibacterota bacterium | reverse complement strand
CGCACCGTCGCCCGCGACACCGAGAACGTCCGCACGATCTCCTTGATCGGCCGACCCTGCTCAAAATACGCCCGCCGTATCTGACCGATAACATCCACGCCAATCATCCCCCAGCATCCTTCCCGGCAAAAGGAAGGGACGCTGACACACATCGTCAGAGGCGGTCGGAATTGGACGCGAAAACCGCCCTCAGGGGGTCAACATTGCACGCGATTTCACAGGTCAAAACCGCCGTCAGCACGGTGATGGTGGTCGTGCGCGGCCAAAACATTCCCGGCACCATGCGCATGGCGTCGGTGGTCATCGACGAAATCCGCCGTGACGCCAATGCCCTTAAAGACCCCGACGCCATCGATTGGGACAGCCTCTGGCGCCGCAAGACCTCGAAATACGAGAACGACTACAATCGCCAGAATTGGGTGTCGGTCCATATCGCGGGCGAGACTGTATTTATGGGCGGCGAAGGCCGCGATGGGATCGCCGAGGTTGAAGCCATCCCCGTGGGTGAGGAAGTCACCGAGGCCATCGTGACGGAAGCCGCGGCAAACGTGCTTGGTGCGTTGGAAGACCTGATGGTGGAGCACGACAGCCAAACCGCGTTCGTTTTTACACCCGGCCCAGCGCATCACCGCGCCGCCATTCTGGAACGCCGTGACCGCAAGACCGGCGCCTTCTCGATTTCCGTGCACCACCCAACGCCTTCAAAGCCGGTGCGCTTGTCGCACTTCGTCAGCTTTTGCGCCGACGTCGCCGAAGCATTGACGCACAAAGCGTTTCTCGACCGGGTGCAGGAGTTGCTTGCCGAGAATGCGCTGAGCACCAGCAACATCACGCCCGCACTCACGCAAGCGACGCGCAACCGGCGGCGCGAATTGATCGAACAGATCGATAACTTCGAACAAGTGAATAAGGTTTCTTACCGGCCAGAGCGGCCGACGTTTGCTTAAGAGTATCGGTGTTATTCGGCGAAGCTTTTCAACAGCACTAAGGCCAACAAAAGAATGACGGCTGCGGCTTGTGTGCCGACACGCCAACGCATCAGCTTGGACGCATGCTTGCTATTGAACTCGCCGCCAATCATAAAGCCGACGATACCGGCGCCCAAAACCACGACGACCGCTAACATCGCGATTCCCAGCAGTACTGTTAATACGGTGTCCATTACATCCTCCGGCTGCCAAAGGGTGGCTGTTACAACATGTTTACATCACGCCATGGCTGCTTCTCTGTACGCCGCTCGCTTCTGCCGTGCAAGTTATGAGCTTTTTATCGACAATGATTGCCGCCAAGTGCCGTAAAGCCTATGCTTTATGCGGGTCGTTCGTGGGGAACTGGGGAAAATCATGGGGCACATACTTGTCGTAGACGACAACGTTATGGTTCGAGAAGCGTACACCGAACTTCTGAAACATCGCGGCTACGACGTCGTTCAAGCCGGCCATGGCGAAGAAGCCCTGGACGTTATTCGCGATGTCATCGTCGATCTTGCGATCGTCGATGTGATGATGCCGGTCATGGGCGGGCTTGAGTTTCGTCAACGCTTGCAAGATTTGGCGCCGGAAATAGAGACGATCCTTGTCACGGGTCAGCCTGACCGCTTGGAAGACCTGATGGAAGACGACAGCGACTTCCAAGCTGGCCGCTTGAGCGTGCTCTACAAGCCGGTACATCCCGTGAAATTGCTGGCCGAAGTCGACAAACGCCTGATGTCGTTGGCGGCGGCGCTCTAAGCAGCTTTAAACCGAAAAGCTTTCGCCGCAGCCGCAACGGCCTTTTTCGTTCGGGTTATTGAACACGAAGCCGCTTTCCATTTTGCTCTCGCGGTAATCGAGTTCGCTGCCCAAGAGGTACATCACCGCTTTCGGGTCGATGAACACCTTAGCCCCGTTATGCTCAACCACATCTTCGAACTTGCGCAGTTCCTCGGCGTATTCGACGACGTAGGACTTGCCCGAGCAGCCTTTGGCGGCAACGCTAACGCGCACGCCTAAAACCGGCTTGGTCGCCTTGGCGACAACAGCATTGATGCGCGCCGCCGCGGCATCCGAAATACTAATCGCCGCCGGAAGCGGCTTGCGGCTCGTGATGGGCTTGGCGGTGTTTGTGTCGGTCGCAGTCATGGTCAGTACCTTCGTTTCACAACCTATATAGGTCAAAACATATCCAGCGCCACTTTGGCCACTTCGGACATATTGGCCTGAGTCCAGGGCGGATCCCAGGTCATAACCACATCCACCTCGCCAACACCGCTGACCCGCGCCACGGCTTCGGCGACTTCCCGCGGCATCGAGCCCGCCACGGGACAGGCAGGCGCGGTGAGCGTCATCTTGATATCGACGTCGCCGCTGTCGGCGATCTTGAGATCATAGATCAGACCGAGATCGTAGATATTCACCGGAATTTCCGGGTCATAGACCGAGCGCAAGGCTTCGATCACGGCTTCTTCACCGGCCACAGGCACCTGCAGGTCGCGCGGCGCGCCGGCACGGACGCTGTCGCCTTCTTTGGGCGGCTCGCCGTCGCCGGCTGACATTTCATAAGGGGGCATCATGGGGTGGCCCTCGTCTTTGTGTTCATGCTCATCGTGAGTCATTTTCGATCTGCGTTATTTTTCTGTCGTTGCCTGGTTCTTGCCGTCGAGACATGACATCAGCGCATGCCACGGCAGCGTCGCGCACTTCACCCGCACCGGAAACTGGCGCACGCCGGAGAGCGAAGCGAGTTTATCGAGGCTGTCGCCAAGATCAGGCGACAGTGCGGCTTTAGCCTGATCGGTATCGGTCTTGCCGGTACATAGATCGTGAACCGCCGAAAACAACTGCTGGGCGGTTGAGACTGTACGTCCCGCCAAGGCTTCGCTCATCATCGACGCCGAAGCAATCGAGATGGCACAGCCTTTGCCTTCAAAGGCGACGTCTTCCAGCACACCGGTCGGCGAAACACGGGCGGTAACCGTAACCCGGTCGCCGCACATGGGATTATTGCCTTGGGCCTTGCAGGTGTGATGCTCGACGACGCGCACGTTGCGCGGGCTTTTGCCGTGATCGAGGATAATTTCCTGATAGAGCGAGCGCAGATCGTCGGTCAGCGGCGCGGCAGTGTTCATAACAGCACCTGCTGCGCTTTATGCAGACCAGCGATCAAAGCGTCGACTTCCTGCATGGTCGTATAAATGCCAAAGGAGGCGCGGGTCGTCGCGGTGACACCAAGAATTTCCATTAACGGCTGAGCGCAATGATGCCCGGCGCGGACGCTGATGCCGGAGCGATCCAACACGGTCGCGAGATCGTGCGGGTGCGCGCCTTCCATGACGAAGGACTGCACGGATGCTTTACCCGGCGCGGTGCCAATGAGACGAACACCGGGTACTTGCGCGAGACTGCTCATGGCGTAGCGCAGCACGTCTTTTTCGTGGGCGGCGGCGGCAACGCGGTCGAGCGAGTTGAGATAGTCGATGGCGGCACCCAGACCGATGGCTTCGGCAATGGGCGGTGTGCCGGCTTCGAACTTGGCTGGAGGCGGCGCCCAGGTAGTTTTGGCAAAGGTGACAGTGTCGATCATGTCGCCGCCGCCCTGATAGGGCGGCATGGCTTCTAGCAGTTCCAACCGCGCCCACAGCACGCCGATGCCGGTCGGGCCGTAGAGCTTGTGACTGGAGAAGACGTAAAAATCGCAGCCGAGGTCCTGCACGTCGACGAATTCGTGGACGATACCCTGACAGCCGTCGAGCAGCAGCTTGGCACCGGCAGCATGAGCCAGTTCGGCGATCTCGCGCACCGGCAGCACAGTTCCCAGAACATTGGAGACGTGCGCGACGGCGACGAGTTTGGTTTTGGGACCGATGATCTTGGCAAATTCGGCGATATCGATGCTGCCGTCCAAGCGCACGGGCGCAATCTTCAGCACGCAACCGGTAGCTTCGCGCAGCAACTGCCACGGCACGATATTGGAATGATGCTCAACAGCAGTCAGAACGATCTCGTCGCCTGCTTTGATGAACTTACGTCCCCAGGTCGCGGCCACGAGGTTGATGGCCTCAGTTGCGCCCTTGGTGAAGACGATTTCCTTAACACTCGCCGCATTCACGAAGGCCTGCACCTTCTCGCGTGCTGCTTCGTAGGCGGCGGTGGCGTGCTCGCTGAGGAAATAGGCCCCACGATGCACGTTGGCATATTCGCTGGTGTAGACGCGCGAAATGGTCTCGATGACCTGACGCGGCTTTTGGGCCGAGGCGGCACTATCGAGGTAGACCAGCGGCTTGCCATGGACTTGGCGCGCGAGAATCGGAAAATCCGCGCGCACTTTCATGACGTCGTAAGTGGGCTTCGTATTCAAAGCGGCAGCCTTGTTCATGCTTGCCTCCGCTTCAGCCAACCGCCGATAGCAGCCCCGAATATCTCGCGGACGGCTTCGTCGCCGATCTCGTTGACGCCGTCGGCCAGGAAGCCTTCAACCAAAAGACTACGCGCCGTTTCGGGATCGATACCGCGCGCGGCGAGATAGAACAGGTGATTGGGATCGATCTCGCCGGTAGCCGCGCCGTGGGCGCACTGGACGTCGTCGGCGTAAATTTCCAGTTCGGGTTTGCAGTCGACCTGCGGGCCGCGCGACAGGAACAGCGCTTTATGAACCAATTGCGCGTTGGTTTTCTGCGCATCGCGCGCGACGTGAATACGGCCCTGATAGACAGCGTGAGATTCGCCGTCGACAACACCTTTGAATATTTGATTCGAGGTGCAGTTAGGGAGCGTATGATCGATGACGGTGGTGATGTCGTGGTGTGATGTTCCGGTCAAAGCATAAGCGCCATTGAGGCGGACGTTGGCGTTCTCGCCGGTCAAAGCGACGCGAATTTCCTGGCGGGTCAGCGCGCCGCCAAGACCGAGATGAAAGCCTTCGTAAGTGCCGCCACCGGCGACCTTCACCAGCGATGTGGCAAGATGGAAATCTTCGCTGTCTTCGTCAACGCTGACGTAGCGGCGGACGGACGCGCCCTCGCCCACTGTGATGCTGGCGACGGGATTGGAGAAGTAGGCCTCGCCCGGCAAACCCACATGGGATTCCACGAGCGTAACCGAGGCGCCGGCTTCGGCCGTCAACGTAATACGCGGATGTAGAGCCGTCGGCGTAGGGCCGGCCGCGCCGATGGAAATGATGTGAATAATCTTCTTGGCCTTGCCGTTCACATGGAGGGCGAGACTTGCAGGCGCATAGGCGGCGTTCAAGGCGACTAGCGAGGAACCTTCCTTCGCGGCGACTTTGCCATGCGAGAGTTCCACACCTTTGCCGAGGTCGGTATCGGATAGATCTTTGCGGTAAACGCCGTTTACCAACACCAACCGCACCGCGCCGGGAACTTTAGGTACATTGCGTGGAATGACATCGACGTCGATATCGGCTGTCGCAGGAACGAATGCTATCTTTGCCAAGCTGCGCAGCGGTGTGAAACGCCACTCCTCGACCTTGGGTCCGGGCAAATGGCCACGCCACGGGGCTACGCCAAGGCGCTTGGCGTAATCCTCTCCGAACGGATGATCGGTGATCAGCGACGGCTTCATGGTTATGCAGCTGCGTTCAAATATTTGGCGTAGCCTTCGGCTTCGAGTTCGAGGGCCAATTCTTTGCCGCCGCTGGCAACAATCTTACCGCCGGCCATAACGTGCACATGATCAGGCACGATGTAATCCAAGAGACGCTGATAGTGGGTGATGACGAGGAAGGCGCGGTCGGGCGAACGCAGGCTGTTCACGCCTTCGGACACAACCTTCAACGCATCGATGTCGAGACCGGAATCGGTTTCGTCGAGAATGGCAACGATTGGCTCCAGCATGGTCATTTGCAGAACCTCGGCGCGCTTCTTTTCGCCGCCGGAGAAACCGACATTGAGGGCGCGCTTGATCATGTCGTAGGGCATGCCGAGCACGGCGGTTTTCGCTTTGACCAACTTCAGAAGTTCCATCGCGTCGATTTCGGGCTGACCCGCCGCGCGACGCTTGGCGTTGAGCGCGGTCTTCAAGAAAGCCGACGTCGTGACACCGGGAATTTCGACGGGATACTGAAACGCGAGGAAGATGCCGGCGCGCGCGCGCGCGTCGGCGGCCATGGCGAGCACATCCTTGCCGTCGAGCCACACGTTGCCCTTGGTCACCTCGTAGCCTTCGCGGCCGGCGATAACATTGGACAGTGTGCTTTTGCCGGTGCCGTTGGGGCCCATAATGGCATGCACTTCGCCCGGCTCCAGAGCGAGAGTGATGCCCTTGAGGATTTCTTTGCCGCCGACGGAGGCGTGGAGGTTTTCGATTTCAAGTAAAGCCATAACTAACCCACGCTGCCTTCCAAACTAATACCGACGAGCTTTTGCGCTTCGACGGCGAATTCCATCGGCAAAGTCTGCAAAACTTCCTTGCAGAAGCCGTTGACGATGAGCGACACCGCTTCTTCCTGTGTCATGCCGCGCTGCAAGCAATAGAACAGCTGATCGTCGCTGATCTTAGATGTGGTTGCTTCGTGTTCGGTTTGCGCGGTCGGATTGCGGGTTTCAATATAAGGGATGGTGTGCGCGCCGCACTTATCGCCGATCAACAAACTGTCGCACTGCGTATAGTTGCGCGCGCCGTCGGCCTTCGCGCCAATACGCACAAGGCCGCGATAAGTGTTGTCGGCACGACCGGCTGAAATGCCCTTCGAGATGATCTTGGAGCGCGTGTTCTTGCCCAGATGGATCATCTTGGTGCCGGTGTCGGCCTGCTGGCGATTATTAGTGATGGCAACCGAGTAGAATTCGCCCACGGAATTGTCGCCTTGCAGGATACAGCTAGGATATTTCCAGGTGATCGATGACCCGGTCTCTACCTGCGTCCACATGATCTTGGAATTCTTGCCGCGGCACGCACCGCGCTTGGTGACGAAATTGAAGATGCCGCCCTTGCCGTCAGCATCACCCGGATACCAGTTCTGCACGGTTGAGTATTTGATTTCGGCGTCATCGAGCGCGATCAGTTCCACGACGGCGGCGTGCAATTGGTTCTCGTCGCGCTGCGGCGCGGTGCAGCCTTCGAGATAGCTGACGTAGGAGCCTTCGTCGGCGATGATCAGCGTGCGCTCGAACTGACCGGTGTTCTTTTCGTTGATACGGAAGTAAGTCGACAACTCCATCGGGCAACGCAGACCCTTGGGGATGTAGACGAACGAACCATCGGTGAACACAGCGCTGTTGAGCGTGGCATAGAAGTTGTCACTGTAGGGTACAACCGAGCCCAGGTACTTCTTCACCAACTCGGGGTGTTTGTGCACGGCCTCGGAGATCGGCGAGAAGATCACGCCCATCTCTTCGAGTTTTTTCTTGTATGTGGTGGCGACCGAGACGCTGTCGAACACGGCGTCCACGGCAACGCCGGCGAGCATTTGCTGCTCTAACAACGGGATGCCGAGCTTCTTATAGGTCTCGAGCAGTTTGGGATCGACTTCGTCGAGGCTACCCAGCTTCGGCGTCTGCTTCGGCGCGGCGTAGTAATAGGAAGCCTGATAGTCGATCTTGGGAAACTGCAGCTTTGCCCAGGTCGGCTCTTCGTCGGACAACGTCAGCCAATAGCGGTAGGCTTTCAAACGCCATTCCAGCATCCACTCCGGCTCGCCTTTTTTGGCCGAGATGAAACGGATCGTGTCTTCGCTAAGGCCCTTGGGGGCCATGTCCGATTCAATATCCGTGACGAAGCCGTACTTGTACTGCTCGATGTCGCGGACGGTGGCGGCGGTTTCGCGTGTGACGGCCATAATGATTTCCTACTTCACACCGACTTCGCGGGTCATATCGAGGACGGCGCCGCGCGGCGGCATGCCGAAACTCGCGACATCGTCAGCCATGTCGGCCAGCGTGACTTCGTTCAACGCCGCGCGCACGGCGGTGTTGACCTTGTTCCATTTGCCCTGCACGGGGCAGACGGCCTCGATGCTGCAATGTTCATCGGAGGTATCGGCGCAGGCCGTGAGGGCAATGGGACCTTCGACCGCTTGAATGACGTCGGCGACGCTGATCTCGTGCGGCGCGCGACCCAACGTGTAGCCGCCGCCGGCACCGCGCTGAGACGCAACCAGACCGGCCTTATTGAGGCTTTTCATGATTTTGGCGACCGTGGGCAGCGGAATCCCCGTGCGCTCGGAGACATGCTGAGTCGATTGCACAACATTAATACGCGCAATTTCGATCAGCAGGACCGTCGCATAATCTGTTAACTTATTGACCTTAAACATTTTTCCGCCTCGGACGCGATGATAGCACCCGGCTTAATTAATGTGGGACTAAAATAGTCCTCTTTACCAGAGTGTAATAGGGGGTGGGCTAACAGGTTTCAAGGGGCAGATTTGCATAAGTCCCTGAAAGGATACGCCTTGGCTCGCCTTATTCTTTTAACGCAGCGAGAGTTCGCCCCGACCGTTGCCGGGCCTTTCCAGTCGATGGCGCCCGGCGTTGCCCTGCAGGTCGCCGCCACCTTGCCCGAGTTGGAAGCGCTTACGGCCGCCCCTGCCCCCCGTTCGCCTGATCTCCTTCGGCTCCGACGTAATCGTGCCGCAGCGGATTTTGGATCGGATGAGCGGGGCTTATAATTTCCACCCAGGTCCACCGGCATATTCCCTTCGGTCTTCGCGCTGTACGATGGCGCGCAAACTTTTGGTGTGACCCTCCATGAAATGACGGCACAGGTCGATGCCGGACCTATCGTCGCGACTGAGAGCTTCGCCATCCCCGACGATTGCGATCGCCTCGCGCTCGACACGACAACCTTTCCCGCTTTGCTGAATTTATTGCGCCGTTACACCAAGCCGCTTGCCGATCTTTCGGCGCTGTTGCCGCGCAGTACGGCGACGTGGGGCAACCGGCGTTATACGCGCAAGGATTTCGATGCGCTCTGCCGCCTGCACGAAGATGTCAGCGCCGCAGAATTCGCGCGGCGTTATCGCGCGGTCGGTGAGGGCCCTGAGCATGCCCTCACCTTCACGCGCTTTGGCCGCACATTCCGCCTCGAGAGCCAAGAGCGCGGCCCGGTGGTTCGCGGCGGACAGCCCACGGACTAGAACGCCGCGCGCGCCACAAGCCGGACGTCGCGGCCCGGCAAGACAACCTCATCCTTGTTGATCGACACGGCATTGCGTTGAACGGTGTCGGTAAGATTGCGCCCGACGAGCGAGAGTTCAACGCCGGGATGCTGCTTCAACGGCCGCCATGCCAACTGCGCATCCAGTGAAACAAAGCCGTCCGTCGGCGTTTCGCCGAAGGAGGTTTTGTTCTGCGCACCGGCATATTTCAACAGGAAGCTCGCATCGAAACGCGGGCTGTTCCAGGCCAAGCCGCCGCCAATATGGTAGGGCGGCATGCGCGGTACGTTGGCCGCACCGCTGAGGGTGGCACGAACGTAGTCGGCCAGGACAAGTCCGCCGACTTTGCCGCCGGTGGTTTCGGCGAGTGTAATGGTGGTTTTGCCTTCAAGACCCCAGAATGCGGCATTGCGTTGTTCGTAGAACAATTGGCGCAGGTCGCCGCCAGACATAGAACAATTGCCATCCTCGTCACACAGGTTGCCGGTCAGGCGACCGAAGATGTAGTGATTGAATTTTGCGCCCCATGCCGCGCCGTCAAATACCACTTTGTCGGTATGAATGTGGACGGTGGCTTCCAATGAATTCGCACGCTCCATGTTCAAGTTTGGATCGCCGGTCTCGAAAGTGCCCGGACCATCGTGAGGACCGCGTGCAAACAGCTCGGTTTGACCTGGGGCGCGGGCCGCGCTGGCGAACGTCAGGCCGAATTTCAATGCTTCGAACGGTCTGAACACGAGGCCAGCCGACGCGCTGATCGGTGTGAAGGAAAGATGTGTCGCGGCATTAGAGATAGGGGTGCCGTCGGTCTCGATATGCTCGACGCGTGCGCCGAGTTGCAAGCGCAGCGCGGGCAAAAGCTCGGCCTCGGAGAATGCAAAACCCGCGACGCTTTTTGTGGTGGTCGGAAACAAGAAGTCGCCACCCTCGCCGCGCGCGGAGAAATTCTTGTGTTGAACCTGCATGCCCAGGGCCGATTCCGCAAACGGACCTATGGCGCTGAATAGTGCTTCGGCGCGCGCATCCCATTCTTTATCGAGAAAAGTCGAAAGGATGATGTTGCCCGTGGGATCGACTTCGTTGTGTTTGTAGTCGGCGTACCCTCCATCCACATTCAGCGTTGTCAGCGCTCCGGCGTTTAGCGCAAACGACGAACCGAATAATCCCTTGGTCTGTTTCATATCGATGAAAGTGTCGTCGGAGGGAATGCCGTACTTGGCGTTATAGTTGACGACGGCGGCCCCAACGCGGCTATCGCCAAAGAAATATGAACTGCCGACAGAAAAGCCCGTGCCTTGGAAGAACGAGTTGCTCTGGACGCCGCCTGGGATGTCGTAATCGCCGGTATGACGCCCGAAAGCGTCGGCGTGGAATGCAAACGCGCCGGCCTTCGTATCGGCCATGGCTGAGCCCTGACGGCTATTGGCGTCGGTGCCATAGCTCGCGGTTACTTCACCGGCGATGGGCGCATCTGGGAGTTCCAAGGGCACGCGGTTATTGATGGCGTTCACGACGCCGCCGATGGCTTGGCTGCCGAAGCGCAAGGTCGCCGCGCCGCGCACAACCTCGACCTTTTGCGCGGATAGAGGATCGATCGGTACGCCGTGGTCGGGCCCGACATCGGAAACATCGAAACTGCCGACGCCGTTTTCGAGAATGCGGACGCGGTTGGAATCAAAGCCGCGAATGACCGGCCGGCTGGCACCCGATGCAAAGCTGGAACCGGTAACGCCGGGAACTTCCGCCAAAACATCGGCGAGATTGGCGCCGCCGCTGCGCAGGATTTCGTCGCGTGTGACTTGGCCTACGGTGGCGGCAATGTCGTGAGGATTTTTCGAAAACGGTGAAGCGGTGGTGATGACTTGATCAATATCGCTCGCCTTATCGGGCGCGGTCTCTTCAGCGTGGGCGGGGAACAGGTAAGCGCTCGCGGCAATATAAACATGACGAATCATGGACGTCTCCAAAAATAGGACATACGCGGCACACCGTGCGCGAAGGCGCGGTGTCGGCCGGGCGGCGTATCAGAGGGAGACGGAAATAGGCGGCGCGCGGGCGCGGAAGCCGATACGCGGCGCGGCGAGATAGACCGGCGCTTCGGGTATGCCGGCATACACCACGACATAGTGCGATGGTGCGGTAACGACGAGGAGATCAGGCAGCGGTGCGCTTGATGAAACGCCGTGGCACAGCGCGCACTCGTCGCTCTGGGCAGACGCGTCGGGAATAAGCGGATGTTGTAAGTGGTGGAATGCGAACGCGAACTGCGCCGCCATCACCAGCGCGACGATGCAGGACCACAGACTGGAGCGTTTAAAAGCGCGCGTCATCATGATGCGCTCAAGCAACCGGCGAGGTTGCCGGCCAGATTACGCATCAGAGTCGCGTATAAATCGGGGCCGGGCGGCAGCGTGCTGCCTTCCGGATCGAGGATGCCGGTTTTTACTTTGCCGTCGCCCGCCAGTGTATTGATCAAGGCCGGCGTGAATTGGGGTTCGGCAAAGACACAGCCCGCGCCAAGGCTCGCGAGCTTGTCTTTGATTTCGAGAATACGGCGCGCGCCGGGCGTGCGGTCGGCACTGACGGTGACGGAGCCTACGGCGCGTAAGTTGTAGCGGTTTTCGAAATACTGATAGGCATCGTGGAACACCACGAACGGACTGTTTTGGAAAGGCGCGAGTTGCGCCTTCAAGGCCGCATCGAGTGCATCCAGACGGGCCTGCAGCGTCAGAGCGTTGGCGCGGTATTGCGCGGCATGGGGTTGATCGACGGCGGCGAGTTGTTGTGCAATCTCGGCCACCAGAGCTTTCGCGCTGTGAGGATCGAGCCAGATGTGACCGTCGCTGCGTGTTGCGCTGTGGCTCGTGTGATGATCTTCCCAGACGCCGCCGTCGCGCGCGGACAAAATGTTCATGCCGGGCGCGCTCATCACAGCAATGATGCGGGCTTTGCCCGCGAGCGCCGCAATTGGTTTTTCGAGAAACACTTCGAAGGCCGGGCCGATCCAAAACACGACATCGGCGGTACGCAGCGCTTCAGCTTCCGACGGTCGTAGTGCGTAGGCATGAACGGATGCGCTGCCTTTAAGCAGCACCTCGGGTACGGCGACACCTTCCATGACGCTCGCGACCAGGGAATGCAACGGCTTGATGGAGACGATGACGCGCGGGGCCTCGGCCCGTGCGAAGTCGTTCGCAAACGCCGCGCAGAGTAAAACCGCCCATTTCAAAAACATCCGGGCTGACATGGCCCAACTTCCTTCGGCTTGCGACCGGCAGACCGCTGGTATAATGTTATGTTATAACATATACAAGCCCACACCATGGCCACCCGCACCCATAAGCACACAGATACACACGCCTTTCCGAAACCGGGGCATAACCACGACCGGTGTACGGCTGATGCTTTGAAAAAGGCGGCGGCGGTTTGCGCACAACGCAAAACACGCCTGACCGATATCCGCCGCGAGGTATTGGAACTCGTGTGGAAAAGCCATGTGCCGGTCGGTGCTTACGATATTTTGTCGCAGCTCAATTCGGGAGGAGGACGCACAGCACCGATGGCGGTGTATCGGGCGCTGGAATTTCTGTTGGAGAATGGGCTGGTACATCGCTTGGCCAGCCTCAACGCGTTCATCGGCTGCGCGCATATCGGCAAGGATCATCATGCGGCGCAATTCCTGATCTGCCGTGTGTGCGAGACGGCGGCGGAACTCGATAGCGCGCCCCTCACCCGTGCGTTGACTCAAGCTGTTGCCGAGCGCGGCTTTACGATCGACAGTCAGATCGTCGAGATCAGCGGCTTCTGCCCGCATTGCAGCCCGCCCACATGACCGACACATCTGTATTGATCGAAGTGCGCAGCGCTTTTGTGGCGCGCGGTACACGCAAGATTCTCGACAACGTCGGCATGGTGGTTGGTCGCGGCGAAATCGTCACACTCGTCGGACCCAACGGCGCCGGGAAGTCGACCTTGGTGAAAGTGGCGTTGGGTTTAGAACACGTGGATCGCGGAGACGTCATCCGCGCGCCCGATATCAAAATCGGCTATCAGCCGCAGAAACTGACATTGGACAACACGTTGCCTTTGACGGTGCGGCGGTTCCTGACTCTGACCGGAACCCAGCCGCTCGCGCGACTTGAGGAGATGCTTGTTGAGGTCGGCGTACCGCATCTGATGAACGCGAGTGTGCACACGCTGTCCGGCGGCGAATGGCAACGCGTGATGCTGGCGCGCGCGGTGCTGCGCAGACCTGATCTGCTGGTGCTGGATGAACCGACGCAAAACGTCGATACGGCCGGGGCCGTCGAGATCTATCAAATTATCGCGCGCCTGCGTGATGCCATCGGGTGCGGCGTGCTGATGGTCTCGCACGACCTTAACGTCGTCATGGCGGCGACGGACCGTGTGTATTGCCTGAACGGACATATCTGCTGCGCGGGTCATCCGGCACAGGTGAGCCGTGATCAGGAATTCCAAAAGTTATTCGGCCCGGCTGCCGCCGCGACATTGGCGATTTATCCGCACAATCACG
Source organism: Fidelibacterota bacterium (assembly GCA_947476625.1). Taxonomy (GTDB): domain Bacteria; phylum Pseudomonadota; class Alphaproteobacteria; order Rhodospirillales; family Rhodospirillaceae; genus SHVO01. The sequence goes on along the minus strand of CANJRA010000026.1, from coordinate 13,110 downwards.
ATCACAGCCATGCGCCGGATGGAAGTGTCGCCGATGCGTGCGGACATGATCACAGTCACGACCACGGGCATCATCACCATGCCTGACAGTCTGATTTTAAACGCAGTGATTGCTGGACTGGGGATCGCACTGGTAACCGGACCTCTGGGCTGCTTCGTGGTGTGGCGGCGTATGGCCTATTTCGGCGACACGCTGGCTCACGCGGGGCTGATGGGCGTGGTGTTGGGAATGGCGCTCGGCATCGATCCGACCGTGGGCATCATCGTCACAGGCGTCGTTGTGGGTCTTTTGTTGCTCGGCTTGCAGCAACAACATCGCGTGGCAACAGATACGCTTTTGGGGATTCTGTCGCATACAGCGTTGGCCGTGGGCCTGATTGTCGTCAGCTTCATGGATAAGGTGCGCTTCGATCTGATGGGATACCTCTTCGGAGATCTGCTGGCAGCAACGACCACCGATTTCATCTGGATTTATGGCGGCGGCACGCTTGTGCTGATCTTACTGGCGCTGATTTGGCGTCCGCTGATCGCCCTGACCGTTCACCGCGACATGGCGGTGGTCGAGGGCGGCACGCGCTGGCCGGTCGGCATCATATTCATGGTTCTCATGGCTCTGACGGTGGCTATCGCGATGAAGATTGTGGGCATTCTTCTTGTGACCGCGCTTCTCATCATTCCTCCAGCCGCGGCCCGGCGGTTTTCCGCTAGTCCCGAAGGCATGGCCGCCGCGACAGTTATCATCAGCGGCATCGCCGTGGTCGTCGGCATTAGCGCCTCATTCACCTGGGATACGCCCTCGGGGCCGTCGATTGTAGCTACAGCGGCACTCCTGTTTGCCTTGAGCCTTGGCGCGGGCTTGATCGTCCGTGGCCGTCACTAGCAACGGCGCGTCATATCAGGCGTTACTGGCGTGCCGGAAATCGCCATAATAGACCATCGGCTCACACGCCTTCTGCGAGCGTCATGTCCATCATGTCTTCCGTTCAGGCTGCATCACGCGCTCCGCATCTGTTGGCGGTGGCTAGTCCTGCCGTAGATCTCGATCAATTCGCGCGCGAAGCTTTATGGCTCGCCCAGGAGCGCGACCTGGAGCTAACGCTCGCGGTGCAGGCCGTGCCGCTAGGCTGGGCGCGGTTATTGGGCCACACCACGGCCGACGACCTGGCGCCGCTCGCCGCGCGCTGGAACATCACGCTGATCTATTGGCAGAAGAGCGAAGATATCGACCACATTATTGCCGAATGGGTTGTCCGTAAGCCCCAGGCCGTGATCTTGGGCCAGCGCAAAAGCTGGGCCTTGCGACCCGGGTTGCCGGGTGCGGCCGGCGACGTAGCGCCGGTCGAGAGCAATGCGGCGGCGCTGGCTAATGAAGATGTTACGCATCAGCGTGAACGTCCAAGACTTCAAGCTTGTGCCAGCTTGAAACAACGCCTGTTTGCGCAAGGCGCGCTCGACGCAATCTTGTACGAGATCGTGAGCGTCGTTTTCGTTACGCGTCAGCATGCGGGCGAACCGGATCAAATCCGGCAGCAGCAACTGAAGGTCGTTTTGAAAAGCGCTCATGTCGATCTCCCTATTCATCACACAAGGTTTGGTTTGTGTGAGTACAGCTTCGGCTTTCGGCGCGTAAAGATGCGATGCGGTTTTGCGCCGCCGCGCATAAAGAAAGTATCGCCGCATTTTATGCGACGGCAGCGGGATGCCTGTGCAAACGGCGACCGTCGGAGGACGAGGTTTGCACTAATATATTAATATTTATTGCTTTTTAGATGATTTGAAATTTGGGCAATCGCCGGCAAAGCCGCGCCCTGCGCGCAATGCCTGCATAAAGAAAAAATAAAAATCGGCGGCGAATACCCACGACACCCATTGCCAAAGCCCCTAATCCGCCAACCGCAAACAATAGCGCGGTGACATCCAAACCGGCACGGACCAGCACGCTGGTGTCGGGTTTGGCGCTGTAGAGATCAAGCAGCACGGCACAGATCACGTCCATATAGGCCAGATATTTAAAGCGCGACATCCCACGATATCCCTGCTCGTTTTCGAGTCTGGATATAGAACACGTGAGCAAACGTAGCGGTTGCGTCGTTTATACGGAATGGCGTGCTTCTACGGTGGGCACGACTTCCGGCTCTTCTTCTGGCTTGATGGTATGCAGCGGCCCGACACGCGCAAGTTGGGGCCATAATAATGCCACCAGAATCACCACGGTGATTGTGCCAATGCCTCCGCCGACGACCGATAGCACCGGGCCAAAGAGAGCCGCTGTTGCGCCGCTCTCGAATGCACCGAATTCATTGGAGAAGCCGATAAAGACATAGTTGATCGCAGATACGCGGCCGCGCAAACGGTCGGGTGTGACGACCTGCTCGAGTGTCAGCCTGACAATCACGCTGATGGAATCAAACACACCTGTCAGGAACAGGCAGGCGAATGACAAAGCAAAGCTGGTCGACAGACCAAAGCCGATGGTGGCGAGGCCGAACCCGATCACCGCGATCAGCAAAACCACGCCGGGGCGCGCCATAGGTTTCATGCGCGTCACAATCATCAGCATCAGGAGGCTGCCGATAGAGGGGGCGGCACGCAGCCAGCCGAGGCCTTCCGGCCCTACATTCAGAATGTCCTTGGCGAAAATCGGCAGCAAGACAATCGCGCCGCCCAGCAGCACGGCGAACATGTCGAGCGTAATCGCAGCCAGAAAAATAGGCGTGCGGCGGACAAAGCCGAAACCGGCAAAAACATCGGCGAAGGCGCGTTTTTCCGTGTTCGCCTGCGGCACGATGGCGGGCAGACGCGAAAAAGCTGCGGCCGCGATCAACATGGCCGCAGCCGCGACGGCGTAGGCCCACGTTGCGCCGCCGGTTGCAGCAATGATCAAGCCGCCAACTGCCGGACCTGAGATCGATGCGAATTGAAAGCCCGATGACACCCAGGCATTGGCGTTGACGAACTGCTCGGGCTTTAAAAGCTGCGGCAATATTGTGCCGACGGCAGGCCCAGAGAAAGCCTTTGCTGTGCCGAGCAGCATCAAGATGCCGTAGATCAAATGGACGGGGCCGTCATGCGAAGACACCATCACCAGCGACAGTGCCGCGACGGCGGCGATGATTTGCGCGAGCATGGCGATATTCCGGCGCGCAAAACGGTCCGCAGCATTGCCCGCTGGCACCATGAAAAACAGCACCGGCGCGAGTTCAAACAATCCCACAAGCCCCAATGACATCGCACTGCCGGTGCGTTCATAAAGCTCCCAGCCGACGGTGACATTGACGATCTGGCCGCCGATAACTCCGGACACGCGCGCGAGGGCCAGCGCGCGTACCAACGGATTGCGGATGGCGGCGAAAGCATCGGCCTTAGGTTGCGGGGGTGTCATGGAGAGCAACAAAACAGAGAACGTTAAACCGCGCTAGTTGGTTTTTTAACTCACCGCGGCTTCAGCACCATGCACGGCAGGTTTATCTCCTGCTGGCGCGGCGATGGCCTTCGTCGACTTTCCATCCAAGGTCGGCGTTTCTGCCTGCTGTAGAGGGAAGAGCAACGTCACCCGCAAGCCCGGCGCGTTGTCTTCAAGCGTCAGTTCGAGGCCATGGGACTTCGCAACGGCCGCGACAAGACTCAAACCCAACCCACTGCCGGGTGATGTGCGGCTTTGTTCGAGCCTGAACAGCCGGTCTAGAACCCTATCGCGATAGGCTTCCGGCACGCCCGGACCGGTATCGGATACGATGAACGCCGGCCGACCGTTCTGCTCGGTCAAAACAACGCGGACGGTGCCTTGATCGGTATATTTAATCGCGTTGTCGATGAGATTGGCCAGGGCCTGCGCGATAAGATTGGCATCGCCGCGCGCCATAATATCTTTTTGAAACTGCAATACGAAAGAGAGGCCTTTCTCTTCAGCCAAAGGCTCGTAGAGGTCTGTGACCTCTTCGGCAAGGGCGCGCAAATCGATACGGCTGAAGTTGCGCTGCGAACCGGCTTCGGTGCGCGCGATGCGCAGCAAGGCCGCGAAAGTCGCGAGCAGGCTGTCGGCGTCGGCGATGGCGCCTTCGACCGTCTCGCGCTCGGTGGGATCTTTCATGTGCCGCAGCGCGCTTTCGAGACGGCTGCGGATGCGCGTGAGCGGCGTTCGCAGATCGTGTGCGATGTTATCCGAGACTTGCTGCATACCGCGCATCAGACGCTCGATTTGATCGAGCATGGCGTTGATGCTGACGGATAGCTGTGCCAGCTCGTCGTTGCGCCGGGAAACGACGACGCGTTGGCTCAGATCACCCGACATAATGCGGAGGCACGTGCGGGTAATGACTTCGATACGGCCCATAACAGCGCGGCTAAAAATGAAACCGCCGATGATGCCCAACGCCAAGGTGATGGCAAGGCCGACATTCACAGAATCCAAAAGGCGCGCGCGGAATTCGCGCGCGTCGCGTACGTCGCGCCCGACCAGCAACATATACGTCTGCGCACCGCTGGTACCGGGGATCGCATATTGCAGCGCGCGCACGTCGGCAATTTCCGGCTCGGCACTGCGCATGTCATTGATCGTGAAACTAATCCAAAGATCTTCGGTTACAGCCTTGTTCGGCCAATTGCGCAAATTGCCCGCCAGCGGATTGCCCACAGAATCGACAAGCAGGTAAATCCCATCGCGGTTCATACCGGATGCGGCGCGGCGATTGATGGCAATGATAAGGCCCGTCATGCCTGACCGGCCGAACGTTTCCTGAAAGCCCGCAGTGTCGGCTTCGATGGCGGCTTCTTTTTGCCGAATGACAAAGCCGGTCGTCGAGAAATACACAAAATAAAACAGCGCTCCGACGGAGGCGCCGAAGATCAGGGTATAAATCAGCGCCAAGCGGAACGTGGTGGAGCCGAGAATGCGAGCCAGACGCCTCATGACACCATCGGAGCAAATGCCTTAAGCGTCATGCAAGCCTCACGCCGCCGTGTCGAGTTTATATCCGGCACCGCGAACAGTTTGCAGGATCGGCTTGTCGAAGGGCTTGTCGATTTTCTGACGCAGGCGGCTGATATGCACGTCGATCACATTGGTTTGCGGATCGAAATGATACTCCCATACGTTCTCGAGCAGCATTGTGCGCGTCACAACCTGCCCGGCATGGCGCATAAGGTATTCCAACAGTCGGAACTCGCGCGGATGCAGATAGACCCGTTTGCCCTGGCGCGTAACTTTGCGGGCGAGCAAATCCATTTCCAGATCGCCGACCTTGAGGAATGTGTTTTCCGGCACGGCGCCCGACCGGCGCAAAAGCGCTTCGATGCGCGCGAGCAGTTCGGAGAACGCGAACGGCTTGGCGAGATAGTCGTCGCCGCCGGCTTTCAATCCGGCGACGCGGTCTTCGACTTCGCCCAGGGCACTTAAGAACAGCACGGGCGTTGAAATTGCGGACTTGCGAACGGATTCGACAATCGAGAGCCCATCCGGGCCGGGCAGCATGCGGTCGACAACCATGACGTCGTAAGGTTCAGACAGCGCCAGGAATAGTCCATCACGCCCATCGCCGGCATGGTCGACGGCATAACCGCTCTCGCGCAAACCCTTCACCAGGTAGTCGGCGGCGTCTTTGTCGTCTTCAATTACCAAAATCCGCATAGCGGTATCCGTCTGGGCTGCGTGGTCGACCGGTTCATCCTGTTGGGGGGCCCGGACATCTGCAAAATTCGCGCTCATTATACTGAACCTATTGGAATCCCGATGGAAAAAGTGGCTACGTCAAGAATAACGGTGCAGCTTGGATAACAGCCCCACGGCAAGGACGGTGCTGCTGTTGGCTAAAGTGGCGCTTTTGCCCATTACCCGAGGCTTGCTGCCTTATTACAAGACTGTCAGGGGCCTTTCGTGGGCCATGAAACATGACAGTCACCGCCATAATTTAGGCGTCGGCCGGGCATATTATTATTGTCCGCGCGATAGATAGACTGGTGGGGTGCCCTATGAATCGATTGATCCGTTCCGCCACTGTAAGCGCCCTGATTTTGGGCGCGTTGTCCTTAGGAATTGCCGGAAACGTGGAAGCGCGCGGCGGCTACGGCCACGGCGGACATAGCCACTTCTCATTATCGGTTGGAATTCCGCTCGGGTATTACGGCGGCTACGGGTGGGATGCGCCCTATTATCCGCCCTACTATGGACCCGCTTATTATGGGCCGGCTTATTATCCGCGCCCCGTTTATCGCCCCTCCTACCGGCTTCAGGGTGGGCCGATTTATAGCCTGGGCTTGTTCCCGGCCCATGTCGGCGATCAGCTGACGTCTAATGACCGTCAGGTTTACTTCACCGCCTATCGTCGCGCCCTCGCGGCACCCGTCGGTGAAGGTATGGCGTGGGATTCCGGAATCGCGCGGGGCGAAATTACGACGGTACGTGACGGGTGGGCCGGAGAGCGTTATTGCCGCGAATTCCACCAAGACATCACCATCGGCGGCCGTAGCCAGGATGCCTATGGCACAGCCTGCCAAATGCCGAACGGCGATTGGCAGCTGGTTCAGGACAATTAAGCCCCCAAGAAACTAAGACCCGAGAAACTCAGCTATTTTTGCCAAAATCGGAGCAGGAATAGACTCAAAGTTTCCGCCAGGAAGAGTCTATAATGGGCCCATGAGATCGTCGGGGATCTCAGGAGGAGCCTATGACGGTCCGCAATTTCTCAGTGGCGTTAAAGTCAGTGTCGGTGATGATCGCAGGACTATGCACTCTGCCGTTGGCTGGCTGTGGCGTCGCGCAGCAGGCCGGGGCGGTGGCGCTCTCACCATTTACGGCGGCCAGCCATTCCATCGCTATGGATGTGCAACTGGTCACCCGTTCGATTTCCAGCATGGCTGCGCAGACTGCACAGAGCTCGCGCCAGATCAGCACCTCCGTCAATAGCACTGCCGCCGCTCAGCGCGCAGCTAGCGCGAGCTACCAACCCGCGCAGCCGGTTTCCTATCAGCCGAGCCGTTCCACAAGCTCCGGCAAAGCCGCTGCAAAATCCCCTGTGTCGCAAAAGCACCGCGATGCGGGCCTGGATATTTTACCCGCCGAACTTCTCCAGCGCCTGTCGCCCGATCAGATCGGATTACAACGCGCCGCACAGGAAGAAGCGATGACAGCAACGGTCGGCGAGACAATCTTCTGGCATATAGATGGCCGCGAAGGCTCGGCGGTGGCCGAAAGTGAAAATATGATCGGCGGCTTCACGTGCCGTACGTTTACCCAAACCCTCGCGCTTGAGGACTACTTCGATCAAGCCAGCATCAAAGCTTGCCGCACCGGCAGTGGAAACTGGACGCAATCGTTCTAAACCATTTTTGGACCTTATTTCGTGAGCACCTTCGGTACCGGCACCCCATCCCCTCAGGAGACATCGGCCAACGTGCGCGCCAAGCCGGGCGAGCTGTTGAAGCGCGAGTCTTTCGCGAAGGACACGGTGATTTTCCGTGAGGGGGGGGGGGTGACGGCACCGACGCCTTCGTTCTGGAATCCGGGCGGGTCGGCGTCTTTAAGAATGCCAACGGCAAGCCGGTGCGTTTAGCGACACTGGAAAAAGGCGCGATGTTCGGTGAGATGGCTGCAATCACCGGCGAAAAGCGCAGCGCGACGATGATCGCCATCGAGCATTCCATTATCGTTCGCATCTCAAAAGTTACGATCACGCAGAAATTGAATTCCTGCGATCCGTTCATCAAAGCGCTGGTCGCCATTCTGATCAACAACATAAGCCGCGTGAACGAGCGCTACGCCACGACCAATTCTTTCGCCGAAAAACTGCTGGCCGATCTTAAGGCCACGCAAACCGAAAAAGATCATGGCCACGGTAAACAATCAGACGAAGCCCTCCGCCTCAGGGCAAGCCCGAGGTTGCGCCGTAAATTCTTTACGGCCAGCCACGCTTTGATACATCAGCGATATCGCCCTCAGATGATTGTGACCTTCCGATGTTGTTAGCCGTGCTCTCTCCCGCAAAGAAACTCGACTTCGGAGCAGCTCCGGCCTTTGCCAAAGCTACCACGCCCGCGCTGCTCAAAGACACGGCGCGGCTTGCCGCGCGCGCTAAAGAATTCACACGCGAGGATCTGCGGCGTCTGATGGATTTAAGCCCCAAGCTGGCCGATCTAAATTATACGCGCTTCCAAAGCTTCGACATCGACGGCGGCAACAATGCCAAGCCCGCGATCTTTGCTTTCAACGGCGACGTCTATCTGGGATTTGATGCGAAGAGCCTGGAGAAGGCCGACATCGCTTTCGCGCAAAAACATATCGCGATTTTATCCGGGCTTTATGGATTGCTGCGTCCGCTGGACGCTATTCAGCCTTACCGTTTGGAAATGCATTCACACGTCAAAACCGAGCGCGGTAAGGATTTATATGCTTTCTGGCGACGAGACCTGACGGCTCATCTCAATACTGTTACCGCCAAACTCAAGAGCCCCACGATCATCAACCTCGCCTCGCAGGAATACTGGGGTGCGGTGGATGAAAAAGTGCTGGATGCGCCGGTCATTCAAACCGCTTTCAAAGAAATCAAGAACGGCAAAGCCAGCGTGGTCAGCTTTCTTGCCAAGAAAGCGCGCGGCATGATGGCGCGCTTCATCGTGCAAAACCGGCTAACAACCGCGAAAGGACTTCAGAAGTTCGCTGTGGCCGGATACGCCTACGACGCCAAGGCCTCGAACGACGCGGTCTGGGTCTTCAGCCGCGCTGCGCAATAGTCTGCCACATGGCGCATGACCCGGCAGAGATAAAACGACATCTCGGTTTAGTGCGGCGGCGCGACAAGCGCATATCCCATGCGATCAAATTCGCGGGCCTTCCAGAACCTCGCGCGATCGGGCCGGGTTTCGCGACCCTCATTCGCATCATCGGCGATCATCAGGTTTCCACCGCAGCCGGTGCCGCGATATGGGCAAAGTTGAAACGCAATGCCGGCGGCAGCGTGACGGCGCAGCGCCTGCTCAAACTGGGCGAAAGCGGCATACGCGCCAGCGGCTTTAGCGGACAGAAAACACGCTACGCCCTAGGCCTTGCCGAAGCTGTCGTGGCCCGCAAGCTAAACCTGAAAGCACTGGAGCGCGCAGACGACGCCACCGTGCGCGCGACGTTGACGGCATTCAAAGGCATCGGCACATGGACCGCAGATATTTATCTGATGTTCGGCATGGGCCGACCCGACGTGTGGCCCGTAGGAGATCTGGCCCTGCAGATGGCCGTGCAAATGTTGCACGAATTGGACTCGAGGCCCTCGGCGAAGGCATTGGAGACTGTCGGTGAGATGTGGCGACCCTACCGCTCAAGTGTTTCGCTGCTGCTATGGCGTTATTACGGTGCGCGCACGAAACAGATGCGGGATGCCAAAAACAAAGTGCGTTAAGCCGCTTGCGGACCCGGACGGCCATTCTCGACGACAAAGCGCTTCAATATACTGACTTGACCGCCGGGCACGCGTACATCGTCCACCACGCGCAGGTCGGCATGCCAAGCGTCCTTGGTGATATTGCATAACGTATATCCGCGCTTTGTATCGTCGCAGAATTTGATGTGCGGGTTTTCCGGCATGAGCGATGCAAATAACGCGGCACTGAAACTGCCGGACGTAATGGAAGTGCAGACAAACTCGGTCATCAGCGTGATGGAATCGGGGTTTGTATCTTCGTCTTTCACGTCCGACACAAAGAACGAATGAATGTCGCCTGCCAACCCGATGACATTCCGAATGTTGCGATGCTTCACCACATCGAGCAATTTTCTGCGGGAGGCCGGATAAGCGCCCCAGCTATCGGTATACGTGCCGCGCGGCGGACCGTTGATTTGATCGAAAGCCGCGAACATGAGGGAATGGGCTACGACATTCCAACGGGCCGCGGATTTTCCAAGACCGTCCGCGAGCCAGGCTTCTTGGGTTTTGCCAAGCATGGAACGCGTGGGGTCATCCATATCGGGACAAGTCGCAAGATCCGAGAGACGACCACCATGCCAATCCGGTGTCCGGCACGGCAAGGGATCGCGGTATTGGCGCGCGTCGGTGATGTTGAACTCTGCCAGATCACCAAATAGAAATCTTTGATAGAGATCGACGTGGCCGTCATGGTAGGCGGCGGACGAACGCAACGGCATGTTTTCGTAATAGGCCTGATAGGCCGCGCGTTTGCGTGCGGTGAAAGCCACCGGATCGCGCATCGTTTCCGCTTCATCCCGGGTGTAATCGTTGACGACCTCATGGTCGTCCCACGTGAAAAACCAGGGACAATAGGCGTGCGCTGCTTGCAAGTCGGGATCGAGCTTATATGCCGCGTGATAGAGCCTGTAGCCTTCGAGCGTCATCGGTTCGGGTCCGGGATGTGGACGCACAACCATGCCCCGAGACGATTCATAGATATAATCGCCGAGATGCAGGATGAAGGCTGGATCTCGGGCGATTATATCGCGGTAGGCGGTGAAATAGCCTTGCTGCAAATGCGCGCAAGACGCGAAAGCAAAGCGCAGACGATCGATGGCGGTGCGCGGCTTCGGCAGCGTCAGCGTGCGGCCGACGCGGCTTACCGCGGCCCCGCAATGAAAGCGGTAGAAATATTCATGCTGCGACTCAAGCCCGTGCACGTCTACATGAACGCTGTGTCCTAGCTCGGGGCGCGCCAGAACCTGACCATGCGCGAGAATCTTTTTCATGTTGCTGTCGGCGGCGACTTCCCACGCGACCGGAATGGCTTCGGCGGGCAGCGCGTGGGGATCGAAAATATCGGGCGCGAGGCGGGTCCAGATAACAAAGCCGTCGGCGACGGGATCGCCACTGGCCACCCCCAATTGAAAGGGGTCTTGGAGGAAAACCGGCGCCGCGCGCACACCTTTAGCCGGGCCCAAACCTGTGACCGCCGCGCCGGCCCAAAGCGCCGCGCCGTGCAAAAAAGACCGCCGTGATGCCGGGGCGAATGTCATGGCGCGGCCATCATATTCCCGCACCGCCCGCCTTAAAGATAAAATATCAATGACGTCCGGTACGGGCGCATTTGCGCGGTTTTGCCGCACTGCACTAGTAAAAACGGCCTTTGCCTTTAGCCGCCGGGGAACCTATTCTCCCGGCGCCCGCGACCTTTAAAGTCGGGCCCGCATTGCCGCTAACCGAAGGAAATCCTGCCCGTGACGAACACCGAAACCGCGCCGAAGAACGATATGCCGCTTTTCTATTCGAAAATTGAGCCGGTGTCCCCAGAGCTGCACAAAAACTTCAAGCTCCGTTCGGAAGCGGATTTCTCCTATGCAGCTAAGACCAATACGGTTCCTTTGACGCTGCCGGAATTTACCCTCGTGGCGCGCCATTACCCGATCCTTTTCATTGGCGAGGAATTGCACCCCGTCGCGGCGCTCGGCTTTGGCATCACCCAGAACCTCTTTGTCGATGACAAAGGGCAGTGGGAAACAGGCGCGTACATTCCCGCTTATGTACGGCGCTTTCCCTTCATTCTGCTCGGCGGCTCGGACGACGGCGGATTGACCTTGGGCGTCGAGGGCACCGCCAATTCCACCGCCGATAACGGCCGCGCACTCTTTAACGCCGATGCATCGCCAACCGATGCGATCAACCAGGCGCTGGATTTTTGCGATCAGTTTAATAACGCGCACGCGTATACGCGCGACTTCTGTGAAGCACTGAAGAAAACCGACATCGTCGAAGACCGCTCGGTGACGGTAGAGCTAAAGGCCGGCGAACAGACCAATCTCGGCAGCTTCAAGCGCATCAACGAAGAGAAATTCAAAGCCTTGCCCGATGCGACCATTCTGGAATGGCACAAAAAGGGCTTCCTGCACGCGGTTTGCTTTCACCTCCAGTCCTTGAACAACTGGGACATCCTGCTGGTGAAGAACGGCACGCCGGGATCGGGATTGCCGCAGGCATAATACCTCTGGAATCCGGAGAGCCTCCAAGGCTCTCCGGCCAGTTCACGGCCTTTTCATCACATATCCCGTGTCGCACAGGCATTAACCCAACGTGTGGCCTTTGCTGCAGTCGCGCAAAGCTCTAAACTGCGCCGGTTGGGGCGTTACCTTGCGATTGTTGGAACACTATGAAGGCGATCACCCATTACGAGGTGTATGTCGTTAAGCTCGGACGCTGGGCGCTGCATGCCCGTTTGAGCGTAAGCGAACAGAACCAAGCTCTGGAAACGGCCCGATTGCTTGAAGCCGAGTCCGAGCGGGCGACTCAGGTGATTGAAGAATCCCTGGAGCCCGAGATGGAGCGCCTGACCGTGCGCTCTATTGCTGCCTATGGACAAGCCCCTTTGGGCACCAAAGGCCCCTCAACCGAAACAGACATTGCCTCGCGCGTTGTCATGGTTGGGCTGAACGCTTTCGGGATCGGCGCGATCGGCACGGCGCTGATGGCAATCATGCTGTCGTCGCTGCGCGGGTCGGCGGCCGGAAACTCTTTCAACATGTTGCTGCTTTTCACGTTTGCGGCGCTGATACTCACCGCCGGGCTGGCGCTGTTCAAGATATATATTCCGATGGAGTGGATTCTGTGGCGCGGCAAGGGACAAGAATCCCAAAAGCGCACGATCGATATTTTGCTTCACGGAAATCCGCGCGAGACAGCGCCGAAATGGCAGCCACCCGAAGACGCCGTTTCGGATGAACCTGTGGCCGCCGAGGAAACTCAAACACCGGCGGTCGCGCCCATTTTTGACGATCTGCCAACGCCACCGCCACCGCAGCGCCTTGAGACCAACGCCGATCAAGGTGAACAGACTTCGTTCCAGATCACCAGCACCCCGCAGCCCGACGCGCAGCCCGTTGAACAGGCCTGGCGCGGGTGGTCTTTCAATGACCGGGAGACCGGATTCTTTGACCGCCTTCAGCTCGCCCCGATCCGCATCACGCAGCCGCCCAGACGGCTTTCGAACCAGGCTTCGACCGAGAAGCCCTTTCATGAGATCGATGGCCGCGCCGGTGTATATGGTTGGGTAATCCCCCCATTTTTAGGGGATCTTGATTGTAGAATTCACGCGGCTGTTTTCTGTTTCAATTTCTGGACGGGAGTGATCCCGCCAAGCCCCATGTTGGGGCGGTCGTTATTGTAAGTCCAGAGCCAGCTTGTTGCGTAAT
>CANJRA010000025.1 GCA_947476625.1 Fidelibacterota bacterium | reverse complement strand
GGCACCGAAAACGCCATCATCTTGGCGACCGTGCGAGGATCGATCCCAAACCGTCGCGCCGCCTCACGCCGGCTCAAACCCTCAATCTGCACCGCATGGCGAACCCGTCCATATAACTCCACGCCCTTCATCCCTCCGCCTTCCGCCAACTAGGCAAAAGGCTATCTGCTGACGGAGTTTTATTCCGGCGCAACCAGATTATCCGGCCGCTTCAGTGAGGGATTATTGTTCCGGCGCTTACACCGGTGCAAAAGCGGCATCATATTCCGCCTTCTGCATCAACACCGGCACGCCCTGAAACAGATCGACGTTGCCGCTGTGGTCGCTATGCGTATGCGAGATCACAACGTATTTTATGTCGGTCGGTTTAACGCCGAGCTTCTGTAGTTGCGATGCCAAAGTAATCGTCCGCGTGCTTTGGATCGGCCCCGAATTGGGCGGCTGTCCCGTAATGGCATCGGGATGGCCTGTATCCCAAATGAGCCAGTGTTTACCGTGACGCATGAGATAGCAGCTATTAAGGAGATCTATGGGCTGCCCCACATTGACGCCCGGCGAAATGAAACGCGCTTGATCAAGCAGATGCGTATGGCCGCAATCCAAAACATAAAGGCGATTGACCGTCGCCTCCGCCGCGAATGCCGCAGTGGTTGTCATCATAACTGCTACCGCTGTAGCCGCTAAGCTAATCAACTTCATGATGCGCTTACCTTCCCATGTGTGAATATGTGCGATGAACGAATATTGATCTGGTAGACGCAGGTATCAGCCGGGATCACGTATTCGCACTATTATTTGTGGCACACACAAAAATGTGCGTCTGCAATGCGCGCGGACGTTCCGTCGCGTCTCACGCATTCTTGAACACGCAGCGTTCCTGCGCGCATCGCGACACGATGAGACGATCACGCGTTCGTGATAGGCGGTGGGCGCGCGCTGGGCGCGCGTGTCATTAAATGAAAAAGCCGATGTCGCGGCCAAAGCGGCGACATCGGCTTATTTTTTCTTCACTCAGAAATCAGCCGTAAGACCTGCGGATGCTCAATGTGCGAGCGGATCAGGCCGCATTTGGAAGTGCACGACTTTGCTGGTGTCTCCCTCACCGTCCTCCTGATGGAACACCGTGACTGTCCCAAAGTTGGTCCACAGGCCGCGGCCCTTCCAACCGATCTTCGGGTCATCGATACGTCCATCGAGACCCCGGGAATAGAATCCGGTGGGATAGGGCACCCGCATCTGGAGCGTCTCTCCGCTGTCGGGCATATACGCGAACATGGAGTCCGAGTTTGTGCCTGGAGCAAACGGCACGTTTTTACCAAGACCGAATGTGTCGTGAAGATCGACCCACGTCATATAGATCATGTCCGCGCTTGTCTTGCCGTCCGCGATGTTCGGACTAGGCATCCTATGCACTGTCCATCCCTCCGGGCATTGCTGACCGGTCGCTGTCGGACCCTTCAGAACCTTACACTTGCGGCGATCGAAGCTAGCGATATGGCCGCTGGCGTACGAAACCCACGCAACGCCGTTAGAATCCACGTCGATACCGCGCGCTGAGAACGCGGGGTACATCCCATTCTTATCCTGGGGCAAAACATAATATTCCGTCAGGCATGTTTCCGGCGGCGACGCACCTGGGACGAACCGCAAGATTCCACCGTACGACGATGACTTCACATACCAGACGCTGCCATCCGCGGGGCTCACACTAGCGCCATAGAGGAAGCCGGCGATCTGCGTATCTTTCGTCGGATCGAACGGCGCGGCCTGCGCGGCGGCCTGACCGCCCGCGCCCCCCTCTCCGGTGACGGCGGCCGCTTGCGCCAAAGGTTTGTTCCATGTGGTTCTGTCCGGTGTGATCTTGCCGTCGCCGTTGGTGTCCAGCACCATCGGACACCAACCTTGCGCTTTGTTGATGTCCTTTGTTTCATCGAGAACTTTTGTATCAATCCAGCCCATGACCGAGGCGTCGCCGCTGAAGTGCAGCGTGTTGTCTTTATCGTATCCAAACGCTAAGTGGTGATTACCGAAGCATACCGGGAACGCGGATATTTTTTTGGTGACCGGATCGTACATATTGACCAAGCGCTGGCCCGGAACCGGGAAATATTTTGCGTACTTGTTATCGCTGCCGGAGCAGATCTTCGCGTTGTCCCCAATTTCCCGTTGTTGATTGGTTGCCCAGACGCGGCCCTTCTGATCCATCATCGGATTATGCGGCTCGGCGAGCTTATCGTGCGGTGACGGTGGAAAAATACCAGGCATGGGCATCATGTCCGGCTTTTGCGACGCCGGATCGAAAGATAAGTATTCGCCGGTCCACTGCGACACGCCGAAAATACGCCCACCCGCGTTCAGTGAAGGACTCCGGCGATCGGTGGAGATGATATCGTGCACAAAGCTGGCATCGCCCCAATCCCATATGCTCAGAACGACGTTACGTTCCTTGCCTTGCGGGCGTGGCGGTTTCTCGAGCGGCAATGCGCCTTTGCGAATTCTGTCGGTCCACTCCGCATACATCTTGAGAGCGCGCTCGCGGCCGAAACGCGTCATGAGATTGCCCATCATGCCGGCGATCTTCTGGCCACTATCTCCCACCGTCGGGTCGCCCGGAGCGCGCGCCTTTGCAATTCTTTGAGCCCAAGCTTCGGCGCTATTGCCGGTATCGGGAAGCGTGCGTGTCGTCGGTGTGCCGAGTTGATGACAGAAGAAACAGCCTTCCTTCTGATGCGCGAGCCAATCCTGTTGGGTCTTCATTGCCGGCGAAATGCCGTTGCCTTGAGGTCCGGTGCCTGGGAATTCCGACGCCGCGGGCGGCTCGATTAACGAGTACCAATAATTGGCGGGGTAGTGTTCCGCCGCTGCAGCCGCACTCGCCGCCGCGACTGTCGTGTGATCAACCGACTGACCAGGCGACGCCGGGATGTGCTTGGAATCAGTCAGGCCGTAGCCACGCACCCAGACATCATATTTAGCCTTCGGAAGATCGGGAATCACATACTGGCCTTTATCGTCGGTCACCACGATCTTGATGAACCGCGTCGGCAAGTCTTTTGTCTCTGCGATGACCCAGACGCCCGCCTCAGGACCATTGGTTCCCATAACGCGCCCGCCGATGTCGTCCGCGTCGAGTGCCGGCGATGCGATGGCGGCGGTTAGTCCTCCACTGAACGCCAATGAAGTTGTGGTCAGCAACGCTCCAACGAATCTGATTTTCATGACACGCTCTTCCGAGTTTAAATGGTGTTATAAAGAAGCAATGATGATGTTGACCATCTTGGGCCCGCGCCGAATGAAATCCCGCGCGTTGGTTCCGAGACGAGGATCTGGATCGATCATGGTCATAGCTCTGAGCCTCCCAGCTACATGAACTCGAAATAATAGTATCCCGACGCGCGGGTCTGGACCAGAGCGCTAACAGAATTTTAGGCCGGGAGGCTGGTCGATGGGTATTTTGCGGGCAAAAGCCGTGCGTTTCCGGGTACCGCAATGCCACACTGTCGCGTGGGAGGGCCCGGGATAAGGATGCACCGCAGCGGTTTTGCGCGGCGCGCCGGGAGGCTTATTGAGACAGACTCCAACCGCCGCCGGCCGCCGTATAAATATAAACAAGGTTCTTGCGGAGCTGTGATTCGGAGGATGCGAGGCTCGCTTCTGCCTCAAGTTGGCTGCGTTGCGCCACCAATACATCCAGCAAACCGATATAGCCGCTGACATATTGTTTGTCCGCAAGCTCAACGGATCTGCGGTTCTGTCCGACCGCCGCCGCGAGATTACCGCGGCGCTCGGTTTCGGTGAGATAAAGAGACAGCGCGTTCTCCATATCCCCTAAAGCTTCCAGCACCGTCTCTTGATAAGACAGAAACGCTTGCTTCTGGCGCGCATTGGCGACGTCGATCTGCGATTGAATGCGGCCGAAATTAAGCACGGGCTGGACCAATCCAGCGCCAATTGCCCAAGGCGTCGCATTCAAGAGGCTGGAATCCTGCACGCCAAACAACGCCGGCAACGAAATCGTGGGATACATCGCCCGCGTCGCTGCATCGGTCGCGGAAAGACTGGCGGCAAAGGAACGTTCTGCAGCACGAACATCCGGACGGTTGGCCAGCACGGCGGCGGGCGCAGCTATCAGCACTGTGGGCGCCAGCGATGTCCATGGCGCGGCCGGGTGCAGCCACGAATCATGTGTGCCCGGCGGCACGCCGAGCAAAATGTTGATGCGGTTCAAGGCCACCGCATAACCGGCGCGCAAGCTCGGCAACTGCGCGGAGGTCGTTGAGACTTGAGCCGCGGCCCGCTCAACATCCAGGTCACTCGTGAGCGCGCCGGTTTGTTGGCGGCGGATAAGATCAAGCGTGCGACGTTGCGTCTCCAGGTTTCTTGTCGTGATGGTTATTTGCGATTCGCAAGAGCGCAGATCGAAATAATTACGTGCGACATCGGCAAGCAACACAACGATTGCGGCATCGTGGCGCGCATCGAACGCTTGCAAAGCCGCGGTTGCTTCTATGGTGCGCGCGCAATTCTGTCCAAATAAGTCGATTTCCCAAGACGCTTGAACGCCGATGTCCGCAACGTTGACCGCTTTATCATTCGTTGCATAACCCTGGTTTGCACGACTGGCGGAGCCTGTCGCCGCGATATCGGGGAAGAGCCGCGCCTGAGTACCCCCACGCTGGCTGCGCGCCTCCTCTACGCGCGCTTCGGCGATCTGCACGGTCTTGTTGCCTGCAAGTGCTTCATCAATCAGCCGGTCGAGGACGGGGTCTTCAAAACTTTTCCACCAGCGGTGTTCGATATCCGTCCTGGTCGCGATGAGTCGCGCCTGTTCTGGCGCCCCCGGCGCGCTTGAAAGGCTTACCCAAGCGGCTGGATAAGCTTTATCCATTGACCAAAACCAGCGCCGGTCCGAGTTGCTATAAGGATACTCTTAGCAACGCAATGAAGCAGAAAGACATCGTCATCAGAGGCTGCTAACAGTCTCTCGCGGGTCGGCGTGACATATACCCTGGCCCGCGACTGCTTGCGTTAAGCAGTCCCTTCCTGCTCCTGATGCACGCGCCGTGCACGTTGCAGCCCCAATTCCAAAATGCGATTGAGCAGCGCGCTATAAGAAAGCCCAGCGTGTTTCGCCGCCTCGGCGAATTCTTCCGATTTTGCGATTTCAGGGTTGGGATTGGCTTCGAGGAAATACGGCACGCCGCTATCATCCAAACGGAAGTCGATACGCGCATAGCCATCCAATTCCAGTGACCGGCAAATGCGTTTGGCGAGGTTTTGGATTTTCTTTGCAAACTCCGGCGTTAAATCTTTCGCTGGCCCCGACTGAATCCCCCGCCGTTTCTGATACTTCGGATTATGCTTTGCGCGCTCGGTTGCAATCGGAATAGCGCCCGCCGCAAGTTTGGTAAATTCCAATTCCCACACCGGCAAAGCGCGGCGGCGTTCACTGCCCAGCACGCCGACATAAATTTCACGCCCCGGCACATATTGTTCGGCGATGACATTGCCGATAGTGTTGTGAATGAAAGTCACACGCTTCTGTAATTCCTCGTCGTTATTCACAACCGATGCTTGAGAGATTCCCAGCGATGCATCGGCCTCGACACTTTTGACGATCAGCGGAAATGTCAGCCGCTTCGGGCGCTGCACTTTACGTCCGACCGGGAACACCGCGAAGGCCGGGACTGGTACACGGTGATAGGTCAGAATTTTCTTCGAGAGATCTTTCCCGCGCGCCAGCACCAACCCGCGCGGACCGCAGCCGGTGTAAGGCACCTTCAAGAGTTCCAGATAACTCGCGACGTTTTGGTCGTAAGCCACAAGACCGTGGAATTCCTCGAGCAGATTGAAAACGATGTCGGGCTTCCAGCTATCGATTTCGTCGCGGATCGGCGTGAGTTCGTTCTGCACGCCGAGCGTTTTCACCTCGTGCCCGCTGCGCCGCAACGTGCTGACGACGTCGAACTCCGTCTTCCACGTAAAAATCTCTTCGGGCGTATAACCTTTGAGCGAGTCCGGCGGCACAAGGTCCGGGTCCGTCAGCACAAGAACACGGAGACGCTTCTTCCTCATAGCGCAAGCCACATGCGGCGTGAGGGATTGTAGACCGACCGCACCGCCTGGGCGGTGAACAGGACAGTGAAATCCTCGAGTAGTTTCCGCTGCGGTCCGACGGCACGCAGCTTCAATTCACGACACCGCGCAATCATGTCGTCGAGAATCGAGCTCAGTGTCAGCTGATGCTCACCGGTCCACTTGAAAGCGACTTCGCGTAAATGCTTGCGGTGGCTGCGGATGAACGCCGACGCCGGAGGCGCGCGGCGGCTGCGCGAGCTGTCGGAGAAAATCCGCAACAGATCCTTGTCGTAAATCTTCGGCGCCTCGATGGTATAGATTTTCTTTTTCTTCTCGTAGTGCTCGCCCAAGGTTTTTGTGAACGTACTGATGGGATCGACCATCGGCCCGCGCTTCAGCGCAGGCGGTTGTCCCGCGAGTTCCTTCATCAATTCGTCGACATACGCGAGTTTTTTCAAGGCCGGCATCCCAGCGTAACGCTTGCGCCACGCCGAGCCGGGCGTCAGCCACACGGCAAAAGTCTCGGCGAAATCCTCGTCGGGATGGCTCTGCGCGTACCACAAGCGCAAGTGCTGGACGTACCGCTTGCTGGCCGGATTGGGCCGGTAATGCTCGGGATATTTCTTGGTGGAGTGGCCGAACAGCTGCTGCCAGCGGCGGCGGCGGTGCAGATTGTAAGAATGCTGGAGCACGTGGCCAGCTTCGTGGCGCAGGATTTGCATACATTCCGACACCGTGCCGCCCTCGACGTCGATGATCTGCGTGCGCTCAAGCCGCTTCAGACGCGGATGCGCGAGATAAAATGGCACGGCGATGCCGGGCGTGCCCACGGGGCTGAACCACTCATCGGAAATCCAGATGCGCGGGCGAATGCGCAGATTGCGCGCCTCAAGCTCGGCATAAAGGTCGTTGACGCACCGCATGACCCACGTCCGCTCGAGTGAGACCTTGAGGTCTTTCAGGCGAATCTGAAGCAATTTGGCGTCGGTATAACGCGCCCAGGCGTAACGGTGCGGCATCGGCCTATCGTGGCATGGACTGTTTATGGCCTCAAGCGGACCTGTTCGCCCTAGCGCCGCCGGATGACCAAATTGCGGATTTCGGTCATGTCCTCCATGGCGAAGCGGACTCCTTCACGGCCGAGCCCAGAGTCTTTGACCCCGCCGTAAGGCATATTATCGACGCGGTAGCTCGGCACATCGCCGATGACCACGCCGCCCACCTCCAGCTTGTCCCAGGCCCGCAGCATCTTATAAAGGTCGCGTGTAAAGATGCCCGCCTGGAGGCCGAACTTGGAATCGTTGACCTCCGTCAAGGCGTCGTCGAAATCCTTGAACTTGGACAGAACCGCCACCGGCCCGAAGGCTTCTTCGCGGTAAAGCTTGGTATTGCGGTCGACATTCTCCAAGAGGGTGACTTCCAGCATGGCCCCGTCGCGCTTGCCGCCACAGAGGAGCTTTCCGCCCTTGCCGATGGCTTCTTGAATCCATTTCTCTACCCGTGCAGCTTCCTTCGCGTCGATCATCGGTCCGATGAAGGTTTCCTCTTTGTGCGGATCGCCTGCGATAAGCACTTTGGTCTTGGCGACCAGGCGTTTGCGGAATTCATCGTAGATCGATTCATGAATGATGATGCGCTGCACGCCGATGCACGACTGACCAGACTGATAGAAAGCGCCGAAGATAGTGCGCGCGACGGCATCATCCAGATCGGCGTCGGCATCGATGATGACGGCCGCGTTGCCGCCCAACTCCAGCACAACCTTCTTCTTCCCGGCGCGGGCCTTAAGGTCCCAGCCCACGGTGGGTGATCCAGTAAAGGACAGCAGTTTAAACCGCGCGTCGGTCGTAAACTGATCGGCGCCGTCGCGCGTCGCCGGCAAAATGGAAAACGCGCCCTTTGGCAGTTTCGTCTCGGCTAACACTTCGCCGATGATGAGCGCGCCCAGTGGCGTGCGCGACGCGGGCTTCATAACAAAGGGATACCCCGCCGCCACGGCCGGCGCAATCTTATGCGCGGCGAGATTGAGCGGAAAGTTGAAGGGTGAGATGAACGAGCACGGCCCAATCGGCACCCGCTTCCACATACCCTGATAGCCGCGCGCGCGCGCACTGATGTCCAGCGGCTGAACCTCGCCGGTGATGCGCACGGATTCCTCCGAGGCAATGCGGAACGTGTCGATCAGCCGCGTCACCTCGCCGCGCGAATCGCGGATCGGCTTGCCGGCTTCCACGCATAAAGCGTGCGCCAACTCGTCCGCGCGTTCGGTGAAGCGGTTCACACAATGGGTAAGGACGACTTGGCGTTCATAGGCCGCCATCTCCGCCATGGGTTCGGCCGCTTTGACGGCCCAGCCGATGGCTTCATCGATGGTCTTGGAATCCGCCAGGGCAACTTTGGTTGCGATCTCGCCGGTATATTTGTCGGTAACCGCGAGGTCGGTATTGGGCTGTTGTGCTTCGTTCGCCAAATAGAGTGGATATGTCGGCTGTAAACGCGCCATAACGCCTCACGCTTTTATTTCCGGCCAGAGGATACGGGTGCCCGCCGCCTTTTAGCAACCGTTCCGGTACGTCTCTGTTCCCCTGCAACGCCAATCAGAGTAGTTTCGTTCTCATGTCCCTCACGAGTTCCCAGTCGCCGCAAGGTGCGCCCCTCGAAGCCCACCCCGCTGCGCAGCCCACCGCTGTCGTTGAAGTCGCCGAATTTGTCGACGCACGCGTCACGCCGCGCGGTAGTCTTGAAAACCTCTCGCACGAGGAAGTTGCGAAACTGCTCGATCGCGGCCAAGGCGGCCTTTACCCCATCTTTCGCCAATGTGCGCTGGCGGTACTGAACTCCGGCACTTACAGCGACGACGCCCGCGCACTGTTCGAGAAGTATCGCGATTTCGAACTCAAACTCACGCAGCAGTCATGGGGCATCAAGCTGGAGCTGACCCACGCACCGGGCGTGGCTTTCGTCGACGGAGAGATGATTCGCGCCGTGAAAGAGCACCTGTTCGCGGTACTGCGCGACATCGTCTACATCTCTAATGAAATCGTCGATAACGGACGTTTCGATCTCACCTCGTCGGACGGAATCACCAACGCGGTCTTCCATATTTTGCGCAATGCGCGCGTCTTGGAAACCAAAGGTCATCCCGATCTGGTGGTATGCTGGGGCGGCCATTCGATCTCGCGCGACGAATACGACTACACGAAGCGCGTGGGCTATGAGTTGGGCCTGCGCGGCCTAAACGTCTGCACGGGCTGCGGCCCCGGCGCCATGAAAGGCCCCATGAAGGGCGCGACCATTGGTCATGCCAAGCAGCGCATTACGAACGGACGCTACATTGGTCTGACCGAGCCCGGCATCGTTGCCGCGGAACCGCCCAATGCCATCGTCAACAATCTCGTCATCATGCCGGATATCGAAAAGCGCCTGGAGGCTTTCGTGCGCCTCGGCCACGGCATCATCGTGTTTCCCGGCGGCGTCGGCACCACCGAGGAGATTTTGTATCTGCTCGGCATTTTGTTGGATCCCGCGAACGCCGATCAACCCATGCCGCTGGTACTGACAGGGCCGGCTTCGTCCGCCGCCTATTTCGCGCAGGTTGACGAATTTATCGGCCTGACCATGGGACCCGAGGCACGCAAGCGCTACCGCATCGTCATCGACGACGCTGCCGAAGCAGCGCGCATCATGGCCAAAGGTTTTGCCGCCGTGCGCGGTCATCGCCGCGCGACCGGCGAAGCCTATAACTTCAACTGGACCTTGCGCGTGCCGCATGATCTGCAAAAGCCATTCATCGTCACGCATGAAAACGTCGCCGCGCTCGATCTCCACCTCGACCGGCCCGTGCATACGCGTGCCGCCAATTTGCGGCGCATGTTTTCGGCCATCGTTGCCGGCAACATTCGCGCTCCGGTGATTCGCGAGGTCGAAGCGCATGGACCCTTCGAGATCAGCGGCGATGCACGCCTTATGCAGCCGCTCGACAGCCTGCTTGCCCAATTTGTCGCCCAGAAGCGCATGACGCTGTCGGGTGCCTACCGGCCGGTCTACCGGGTCAAAGCCTAAGCGCCGATGATGGGAAGCGATGACCGATAGCGCGTTTTCCGATCTGCACCGCACCGCCCAGGCTCAGCTCAATCAAGGCCTCAAATCTTACGCGTTGTTTAGCGCGTGAGGCCTGCGTCCCACCAACAAGATTTCCGTTTAACCTACCCCAACCGCGCATGAACCACCAGTGCGGCAAGGATTAATGGCTCAGGTCGTAGAATACCCGCTCCCGCTCCCGTCGGCTATCCGCTGGCGGTCGTGAGCTCATCAACGCGCGATTGTGTTAGGCCGACGAGGACGGTGGGACTCGAACCTACATGGGAGCCCGCTGGAAATCTGTGGGAAACGGGACGTTGCTAGGCAACAATCGGGCTCAAATCCGGCGATTTTCACTGTATCTTCCCTGCTGATCAGGGAGAATTGCCTGCAACAGATTACCCTCCGCGTCCTCAACCCCGGCATGGCCCATCATGATTCAAGCGACTGAAAAACCATGTGCGCGCCTGCTGTCGATGGCCGTGAAGGTTGAGCCGTCTGAAGTCAAAGCCGTGCTTCTCGCATTCCTTTGCAATTTTGTGCTTCTGGCCAGCTACTACATCTTGCGGCCACTGCGGGACACGATGGCGACCGTTTTCGGTGCCGATGAGCTTCAGAATCTGTTCACCGGCACATTTGTGATTACGTTTCTTTGCGCGCCCGTGTACGCCGCCGTCGCTGCGAAAGTGCGCTTGGAGCGTTTTCTGCCGGGACTGTTCTGGTTCTGGATTTTCAACATCCTTATCTTCTATGTGCTGTTCCAGGCCGCTCCCGAGAACCGTTGGGTCGCGGCCGCTTATTTCTGGTGGTTCAGCGTCGTCAATCTTTTCCTGATCTCGGTCTTCTGGACTTTCATGGCCGACATTTTTTCGACGCGGCAAGCACCGCGGTTATTCGCATTTATCGCTGCCGGTGGCAGTGCCGGCGCCATCGCAGGCCCGCTCATGACGACGCTGCTTGTCGGGCTCATTGGCGTCGGTGGTCTTTTATTATGTGCGGCGGGAGGCTTCGCGATCGTGATTCTGCTGATTCATCTGCTGATGCGCGAAAAGGAAGAACGCCGCCTCACGCATCAGGACGGGCAAAGCACCACGCTCAACCACAGCCTCCCGGGCAATCCGTTCCGCGGCTTTAGCCTCTTGCTGAAATCCCCTTATTTGCTTGGCCAAGCCGCCTTTATGTTGCTGCTCACCTGGGTCGCGACAGTCATATATTTCCTTCAAACAGATTTAATCGCCAAAGCCTACGTCGGGGTAGAAAGCCGCACCATTGCCTTTGCGGAATTGGACTTAGTCGTCAACGTCGTGGCCGCTGTGATTTTGATTTTTGGATTAGGTCGCGTTATTCAGCGATTTGGTATTACCGCGAGCCTCGTCCTGACGCCCGTCGCCATGATGGCCGCCTTCTGCGGCGTCGCTTTTGCACCAACTCTTTTTATGGTGCAGTCCGCCCGCGCCCTGCAGCGGATCACGCAATACGCGATCGCTCGCCCCAGTCGCGAAATCCTTTTCACGGTGGTCGATCAGGAAAGCCGGTATAAAGCGAAAAACGTCATCGATACTGTGGTCTATCGCTTTGGCGATCTCAGTGCCGCTTGGATGCAGGCCGGATTGCGCGCGGCGAACTTTGGGATCGCGGGAGCCGCAGCACTAGGGCTTGCTGCATCTGCAGCTTGGGCGGTAGTGGCATACGGGATGGGGCGCCGCTACGAGGCCGTCAGTAAGCCAGTAGACGCCAGCCGCGAGAGCCACTAGCGCGGACGATCATTCCGCCGTCACGGACGCGCTATACGCCAGTAAAACGCATTGGTGCCATCGGTGAAATCGAAGACATCGCGGCCGTTCATGTCCCCGGCCTTTTGATCCTTCGCGTTGATGTAGAGCGCATAGCCCTGATAGGCCCACTGCCGCGTGCCGTCTGGTCGACGCAAGATCGACCAGTAACCGCCGGGTTGCGCGTCGGGCGCAGCGGCGAACGGCAGCCAGAAATCCGGGCAGGGTCCCTGACAGGCGTCGGTGCCAATCTGACGGCCAATCGCGACGCTCGAGGTGCCACCGTCTTCGGCATGAAAAGAGCCTTGCGAATACTGGAAGCGCTCGCGCGCATAGAGCGTGCGGCCATCGGCGGTGGCCAGCGTAACGTTGTTGCCGCTCCTCACCTGACGCGCCTCATTAGGCGCGAAATAGCGACTGACCATCGCGGCCTGCCAGCGGCTGTCGAACAACACACCATTCACTTCGCCCGGCCGCGTATCGCCGGAAAAGAGGTAGACAGGATATCCCTTGTAGGCCAATTGCCGACGACCGTCATCGCGCTTGGCCACCGACCAGTCGCCGATATTTTTGGCGAGTTCGCCCACCATCACGGGTTGCCATGTTTTCAAACAGACGTCTGTGCATGCAGCCGTGTTGCGATCGCGCACATAGAGCGACATGCCACGGTGATCGACGAGCAAGTCGCCATTAGCTCGCGCGTTCTGGCGCAGCGTGATTCCGCCGGGGGGAGACGATGATTGAGTTATTGGTAAGTAAGATGCGGCGTGCCATTGACCGTTGGCATCTTTGCCTTTCATGTCTCCGGGCACAGTGTCTTTTCGCGAAAGGTAAAGCGGTTTGCCTTTATAGGCCCATTGCTTGACGTGATCGGCGCGTGTGGCCACCGACCAGTCGCTATTCGGCGCAGAGGTTTCCGCCTTAAGTGGCGGCCATTCCGCCTCGCAAGCATCAAGGCAGCGCGCCTGCCCTTTCTCATCGGCATCGTATGTATAAAGCGTCATGCCCATGGCGTCGTTCAGCACGCCGGGCTCGATGCTACCGCCGCGCTGCACGGGTTGCGGCGGCGTCATTGTAACGCCCGCCGGCAAAGCCGCCAGGCTAACGTCTTGGCCCGCCGCCGATGCGGCGTGCGGGGTGAGTATGACGGCGCAGTTCAGCACGGCGCCGATATAGGTGAGGCGTTTGAAGCTCAAGCGATCAACTCGCTAAAGGCGCGCGTTGTGCGCATGGAACTCCGGCCCCAACCGTCGACGGCCATACCCAATGCTTGCTGTATTGTCAGGCCAACCCGCGTGACGGTATCGCCAACGACCGATATGTGTTGGCCGGTCTTGATACGCCCGCCCGCGCCGCCGATGAGGAACATCGGGATATTGTCGAGCGCATGATATTTTGCCAGCCCGCACTCGCTGCCCGCCAAAATGGCCGTGCGATCGAGCAACGTGCCGTCGCCTTCGCGAATAGCGCTGAGCGCTTCCGGCAGCGCCGCAAGTGCTTGGAGAATGCGCTCCTCGAAGTAATGGACGTTCGGCTGATAATTCAGCTTGGGATCTATTGGTTCTTCATGGGTGAAGATGTGGTGGGTCTCTTGGTGTCCCTTGCGCCGCAGTGACGACAAGCCGTCGGTGAAAGACACGTTGATGACGCGCGTCTGGTCGCAGGCGATGGCGTGGGCCAGCAACGTCGTGAAAAGCTTATGGTTGGCGGTGGCAATTTCGATATCCGTATTGCCGGGCTCGGCCTCGCTTTGCGCCGGAACCGTGCAGGCATCGAGCCGCGCCGGCTTGGTGAGCTGGAGTTCCATCTCCTGTTCGACCTGGCGCAGCGACGTATAGTACTCGTCGAGACGGGCGCGGTCTGTTGCGCCTACTTTCTGCGAAAGCCGATCGCGCTGATCCTTGACGACCGACAACACGCTCTTGCGCATCGTCACGCGCGGATCGGGCGTGAAATCGGCAGCGTTCGGATCTTTGAATTCGGGGCCAAACAAACGCGCGTAGAGCGCCGTAGGCGAGACCTCGGACGTGTTGACCACCGTGGGACTACGGCGGCTTTGTGTATTAGAGGCATACCCCAGCGCCGACACTTCAAGCGAACGGAAACGCGTGGTCGAACCGATCGCATCGGCGATGAGGACGTCGAGGCTTGGGTCGGCTTCTTTTCCGGCCGTCCCGATGAAGACGCTGCGCGCACCCGAGGCGTGCGGCTGCAGCGGACTGCCATCGAGAATGGCTCTGAAACCACTGAAGATCGTCACGTATTTGCGGTATGGCGCCAGTGCTGCAAGGTGCGCCGGCATTTCATAATCAGCGCCGGTTGTTTTCGGCTCCCACGTCCCTGGCGCCATGCCGCAGCCCCAGAACCATGTGCCGAAGCGGTTCGGCAGCGGTGCGCCGGTTGCCGCCAAAGCATCGCCGTTGGCGTTCAAGAAACAATCGAGGAACGGCAATGCGACAGAGACTAAGCCGCCGCCGAGCATGCCGCGCAGGAAAGAGCGGCGGGGTGCGGACATGTTGTTCATGGGCGAACTCCTTCCAAGGCAGCGGCTTTTATCGGCGTAGCGGCATCGCGCGGCGCTGCGAAAAACCCTTCGTCGAGGACCACGTCACGCAGCAATGGCACAAATCGGTAGTCGTTAGCGGCAAATGCCTGTTGCGCTTTCTTCAGGAAAGCGCGGTCGCTCTCGCTGGCCATGGGGCGACCGAAAGCATAAGCCGAAAGGCGGTTTACGAGACAGTTGGCGGTGGTCGGGTTATCGTGGATCGCTTTTGCAAGACCGGCGGCGTCATTGAACTTCACGCCGTCGATTTGCCCAGTGGTGTCAATCTGCGCGCCGTTTTCATTCGCGCGGAAAGTACCAACGGTATCGAAGCTCTCCATCGCGAGGCCGATAGGATCGGTGATCTTGTGACAGCCCGTGCACATGGGCTCGGTGGTATGCGCATTCAGGCGCTGACGCACTGTCTTGAACACGGGATTACCGACGTCCTGTACGACCTTAAAGTCGACGTTGCCCGGCGGATCAGGCACCTTCTGGCACATAATGGATTCGCGCAGCGCCTTGCCACGCAGCGTCGGTGACGTGCGTCCGGGATGGGAATGCGACGCCAGGAAACTCATATGGCCAAGAATGCCGACGCGGTTGCTGCTCTCGGGAAATTCGTACGGCTGCCATCCATCGGGCGTGCCGCCTTGCGAGAGGCCCGCGACGGGCACGCCGTAAATGCTGCCCAACTGCCGCGTCAGGAATGTTTTGCGCGTGGTGAAGATGTCGCGGTAATCACCTTTTTGCGTCAGCAGAACGTCAGCAATCGTACGCAATGTCTGCTCTTCCGCATCGGTAGCCGCAGCAAAACTATATTTGGGATACAGGGTCGTATCTTTTGGCAGCGATTGCAGCCCGTCCAAACCGAGCATGTCATAGAAATAAGCGCGCACGCCGGCTTCGAGCCTTGTGCTGGCCAGCATGCGATCGACTTCCTTCGTCAGCCCACGCTTTGTATCCAATTCACCGCGTCCGGCAGCCGCAAGCAAGCGCATGTCGGGGGCCGCGTTCCACAAGAAGAAGCTTAGGCGCGCCGCCTTGGCATAAGAATCAAGTTCAGATGTTTCGCCCTTCGCCGGAGTGGTTACTTCCCAGCGGAACAGAAAGGACGGTGATTGCAGCATCGTCGACAGCGCGGTCTCAAGGCCGGCGTAGAAATTCTTCAGCGTCTCAGCTGTTGTGCGCGCACCTGCGACAAGACCATCAAGCTCTTCGCGATCGAGCGGACGGCGATACAAGAGCAGGCCGGTTTCCGCGAGGAACTGCTTGGCGCAAGTATCGTCCGCGCCGGCCGTATTCTTAGGCTTGCAGGCTACGAAGGAGTCGCGACGGCTGGGGTCCATAACCTGCGCGGCCATGGTGCGCGCCATCGCGACATACTGCGCAAGCCCGGCGGCGGGGATGCTGGCGCGCGCAGCGCCAAGCTCCAGCAATCCTTCGTAACGTATATCGGGCTCGAAGCGCCCGCCGATCTGGATATCGGGGCCGAAGATGTCGGCGATGGTATTGGTGTATTGCGTCTGTGTCAGGCGGCGAAGCGCCGGAGCTGCGGCGCTATCGGCCGCTTGAACAGAGGCGGTGCCCAGGGCTGCGGACGCAACAGCGGCCAAAAAAACATGACGCAATTTCATGGCCATCACCGGTTCTGTGCGCGGGGCGTGGACGTCGCAACATCGACGGCGTCGTGGATGACAAAGGCGGGCACGGCGTCGATCTGATAGGCGAGCGAGATCGACGTGTTTTCGCCGGTCACGGGATCGGGGTCTGCATCGGCCATTTTCTTGAGAGCGTAGTAATAACCGGGCAAGTCGGTACTGTTTTGGGATTCGATCACCCATCCGCCCGAGCCATAGAGCCAGTAGATTGGGAACCACTTGTGATAGCCGCCGAGAAGACCCTTCAGCGACCCATCGGCGTTGATCTGTAGGCGCAGCCTTGCCTTGGTAAACTGGAACTCTGGCATCACGATCGGTTCGCCCCCGAGGGTGACGTCCTTAATTTCGGTGGTCAGAACGCCGTTACGGATCTTACCGTGCAGGACGTTGTACCAGCGCGGATTTGGGTCGACCTGATAGGTCATGTCCGCCATCGGCTGGCCGCTGCTGTCGCGCAAGGTGCGCTCCTGCGCATGATAAAAACCGACAGTCACGTCATCATCGTTCTGCATGTCGTCGATGCCGCTGATTTCGATCAGCACCGCTTGCATGGTATCCAGCGCGAAGCTCCAATAACTCGCCGGCGTCTGCGGATGTTCCGTGGCCGAGAGCGGCTTGAGCGCCCGGATGCATCCGGTCACGCGATAGAGCTGATTATCGACGCCCTTTTCGCCCGTATCGGGATCGGTGAAGTCGGTCGGCTTCTCCTTCCCGTCGAGATTGAAGCCGTAGCCGTAGGGCCCTTCCACCGTAAATAAGTTCGGATCGACCGTAGACATGGGGTAGGTGTAGACGTTCGCCGGTTTACCGTCGCGAACGCCGCGCATCGTCGTCAGAGGCGCGTTTTGTCCGATCTTCTGGAGATCGTAAACACGCGCGACATACTCTTCGATTTCCTGCTTCGGCTTGCCCATACGGGTAAGCTCGCGGCGATAGATATCCGGAGCTGCCGGGTTAAGACCCTTCGGACAGTCGCGGCCCTTTTCGTCGAAATATTGCGCCGTGTGAAACCAGCTTACGAGGAAGCCGCGCGTTTCGCTGGCTTGGGCCGCAGGCGTCCAGATTGACCCAAGAATGAGGCCACTAAGGCACACTGCGGCTGTCTGTGAAAATTCCTTAAATGAACGCATCACACGGCGCCTCCCCGCCCCGTCATGACGTCGCCTCAATCCTTGCAAATGTAGCATGGGCCGGCGCATGGGGCACAGCAGAAAATTCGATTAGCCCGTAGAATCGCGGGCCGATTTTTCCTTCGATTCCGACTTTACGGCCTCGAGCGACTGCAGGCACGGCCCGCCTTCGCGCATGAGCGCCGCATGCAGTGCTTCACTTCCGGCCACGTCATCAGATCGAATTCAACGCGCGGCTCCGCGGCGGCGGCGAAGGCCTTCGGCGCGAAGGCGGCAGGTGCCAAGGCGAAGCTCATCGCCATTGCGGCAGCTAAGGACAGCTTACGCATAATGATCTCCTGGTTGAATACGATCTGCAATTTTCCTGGCGCTGCGATCAAGCGCGTTATTGCAGATGACATTGGGGTGCCTGAATTGATGGATGGGAGCAGAGTGCTAAATCATCTATGCACAGAGCATGCCACCGGTTTTGCCCCGCAATAGATCTTTCGCGGTGATCCGTTGATGAGCAGAAAGCAACGCTGCTGATTAATCAACAGAAGTGACCGTATATGAACAGTGCACTTAACCTATGTCGACAGATGCGCTCATCTTATGAGAGGACACGGTTAAGCGCGGCGTGTCACGAAGCTCCCAGCCGGAGCCCCATTTCCCTGCTAACTGAGATTGAGCACATTTGGTGTGGCGACTATTCCGCCGGCGCGTGCGCGTGCGTCTGGCGGCTGAATGTGCGGCGAAGAAACTGCTCGAGACGGTCGACATATACGAACACCACCGGCACGACCAACAAACTGAGCACGGTCGACGTCAGCAATCCGCCGATCACAGCGACGGCCATCGATTGACGGAACGCAGCATCAGCGCCGAATCCCAGCGCCAGCGGCATCATCCCAGCGCTCATCGCGACAGTCGTCATGACAATCGGCCGCGCACGCTTATGGCAGGCATCCACCAGCGCTTCGATCGTACTAAGCCCGCGCTCGCGCATGCCGAGGATGGCGTATTCTACAAGTAATATGGAATTCTTGGTCACGATGCCCATCAGCATCACAAACCCGATCATCGCCGGCATGTTCAACTCGGTGCGCGCCACAAGCATGGCGAAAAGCACGCCGCCGATCGACAGCGGAATAGCCGACAGAATCGTGATTGGCTGCAAGAAGTCCTTGAACAGAAGCACCAGAACGCCGAACACGCACATCACCCCCACGACGATCGCCATACCGAAGCCGGACTGCAGTTCGCTCGCGATCTCGGTGTCGCCGGTGCGGATGACTTGTACGTTCGCCGGCAAATTCTTGATCGACGGCAACGCCTCTGTCGCGGCCAATACGTCGCCCAAGGCGCCACCACCCAGGTCTCCGCCCACGGTGATGTAGCGGCGGCGGTCATAGCGGTCGATTTGTGACGGTCCGCTTTCCATCGAGATCGAGGCGATGCTCGACAGCGGGACGAGGCCATTGCGACCCGCGACCCGCAAATTCGCCAGCATGTCGACATCCTGACGTGCCGCGTCGGGAATGCGCAAACGGATATAAACTTGGCGATTATCGAGGTTCAGGCGCGCGACCTGCGCATCGAAATCGCCGCTGGTTGCCACGCGCACCGTCTCGCCGATGGCGGCTGTGGTCACGCCGCGCTCGGCGGCTTTTTCGGCGTCGGGACGCACGACGATCTCGGGGCGCTCCAAGCTGGCGGTCGACTGGATGTTGAACACTTTGCCCAGCGCGCGCAATTCACGCTCGAAAGCTTGTGCGCTGGCCTTCAGGGCCGTCGCATCATCGCTGGAGAGGATAAGCTGCATTTTCGAGCCCGGGCCTTCTTGGCCGAAGCTGAAACGCGCGCCCGCAATCGCCGCAAGCTTGTCGCGCACATCCGCTTCGATCTCGTTTTGCGACCTGCGTTCACCGCGCGGGGCCATATTCAGGCTCAGGGTGCTGCGGCGAACTTCTCCACCCGCGCGACTGGCGGGACCGCCGCCCGAAGGTGCGCTGCCGATGAACGTGAAGATACTTTCCACCCCTTGAATATCCTTCAGCGCGATCCGCGCCTCCTCGGAGATCCGCACCGTGTTTTGCAGTGTGCTTCCCGGCGGTAGCGACACATCGACAGTGACGTGACCGCGATCCGCGGCCGGAATGAGACCCACTTTAATGAAAGGCAGCATCGCGAACGACAGCACCAGGAATAGAACCGATCCGGCGACAGTGGTTTTGCGATGCGACAGACACCAGCGCACAGCCGTCAGATACCGCTGCATGATCGGGCCGTCACCAGTGTCTTTCTTCGGGTGAACTTTCAGAAAATAAGCCGCCATCATCGGTGTCAGCAAGCGCGCCACCAGCAACGAGGACAGCACGGCAATCACGGTTGTCCAGCCGAATTCCCGGAAAAAACGCCCGGGAATGCCGCTCATCAGCGCCGTCGGCATGAACACGGCGACGAGCGTCATGGTGGTGGCGATCACGGCCAAGGCGATTTCATTGACGGCATCTTCGGTCGCGCGCCGGATCGGTTTGCCCATCTGACCGTGGCGCTCGATGTTTTCGATTTCCACTATAGCGTCGTCGACGAGAATGCCGACGATCACCGACAGCGCCAGAAGTGTCAGCATGTTCAGTGAAAAGCCGAGTAGCGCCATTCCTGCAAAAGCCGGCAGAATCGAAAGCGGTAGTGCGGCAGCGGCGATGAGGGTGGCGCGCCAGTCGCGTAAGAAGAGGAATACGACGACGATGGCCAGAAACGCGCCCTCATAGAGCATGTCCATCGAGCCGCGGAATTGCTCGCGCGTGTAGTCCACGGACGTGGCTACCAGTGTGACACTCAAGTCGGGATGGCGCGTCTTCAATTCGGTGAGTGCGGCTTCGACACTGTCGGCGATGCGCGTCTCGTCGGCGCCGCGCGAACGATAGACTCTAAATCCAACGACGGGACTGCCGTTTTGGAAAGCGGCTTGGCTGCGTTCCGCCACAGCGTCTTCCACGGTGGCGATCTGATCCAGACGCACGCGGCGGCCGCCGGAAAGGGCAATCGGCAGTGCGGCGAGTTCCGAGGCCTGACGTACGGTTGCGACGGTGCGCACCGATTGCTCCGCGCCGCCCAACTGGCCGCGTCCGCCCGAAGACTCTTGTTCTACCTGGCGCAATGCGCGCGATACTTCGCTGGCCGTTACGCCGTGGGCCGCTAACCGTACCGGATCGACTTCGATATTGATCTCGCGTTGAACGCCGCCAATGCGCTCGAACTTTCCGACGCCGGGCAAAGATAAAATCGTCTTCGCCAGAGTGTCGTCGACAAACCACGACAGGGCTTCTTCATCCATCTCGGCCGAGAAAACCGAATACGTCATGATCGGGAAGCCGCCGGCCATGACCGAATTGACGATCGGTTGAAGCAGGTCGGTCGGCAGTTCAGATCTCACGCGGTCAATCGCGTCCTTGGTTTCAATCATCGCATCGGACAAGTCTTTCTCCAGGACGAACTCGACCTGAATACTGACCGCCCCTTCCGTGATCGACGTGCGCTGATGTTTCAGTCCCTGCAGCGAAGCGATGGAATTCTCGACCTTGCGCGCGACTTCGGTTTCAAGCTGCGCCGGCGCAGCACCCGGCTGCGCCAAGGTGACGATCACCATCGGGAAGTCGAAGTCGGGAAAGTTCTGGACGTTCAACCTCTGAAAGCCCCACACCCCGGCAAAGCTCAGCAAGATGAACAGAACAATCGACGGGATGGGATTGCGGATCGACCATGTGGCGAAGTTCATGGCTTAGGCTCCGCCACGCGCACGACGTCGCCGTCATTCAGGAAACCAGCGCCCTGCACGACGACCGCGTCGGTTTCCTTCAGGCCGCTGACGATCTCGACCTCTTTGCCTTCACGTCGTCCGACGGTCACGACCTGCTGTGAAAGCTTGGAGATCGCGCCTGCCTCATCGAGCTTGAAAACAAAGTTTCGTCCGTCGCGGATGACGACACTTTCCGCCGGCACGGCGAGTACCGCACTCTCTGCCATGGCGATGCGGCCCGCGACATACATGCCGGCGCGCGATGTGCTGCCGCGTTCGATATCGGCGTAAACCGTGCCGAGGCGCGTCTGGCTGTCGAGTGATGGGGCGAGTTGACGTACTGTCGCTATTGCGGTGCTGCCGTCAGGCAGTGTCAGCGTGATGCGCTGACCGATGGCGATGTGCGACATTTGCTCGGCGGTCAACTCGCCGCGCCACTCCAGGCGGTTCTGACGAATCAGGCGGAACAACTCCTGCCCCGTCGGCACAACCGCACCCAAGGTCGCAGCACGCGCACTGATAACGCCGTCATCCGGTGCGGTCACGCTGGTGTAGCGTAGCTGCAGACGTTTCGCGGCCAATTGCGCGGCGGCAGTCTTTGCCAGCGTGATGGCCTGCAAGTGGGTCTGCTCGCTCATGTTGCCGCTGCTTTTCAGCGTTACGGCCCGCTGGCGGTTGGCCTCGGCTTGTTCGGCGGCGGCCGAAAGCTGCGCTTCTTCTGCTTGAAGCAAGGCGGAATCGAATTTTGCCAGCACCTGCCCCTTCTTAACTTCGTCGCCGACGTTCACCAGCACATCGACGAGTTGGTAACCGCCGACTTGCGCGCCGATGCTTGCTTCCTGCCATGCAGTGATGCTGCCCGAAGCGCTGACAGTCGCGGCCCATGTCGTGCGATGGGGTTTCGCCGTTGTCACTGTCAGGGCGGTCGGCGTCTGCGCGGCGGACGGTGTGGCGGGCGCGCTTCCGATAAACCGAAAAGCTAAGGCTACGACGACAGCAACGACCAGCGCCGCACCGGCATACATATATAGTGTGCGGCGGCGAAACCGATCCAGGCTGTCTGCGCTCGCTTGGCCGGGAGCTTCGAGAATGGGGTGACGCGGCATATTGGTCATTCTAAGGCCTTGCTTGTCCGCCGTGCTGTACGGCTCACGGGGCTTATGTCACGTCTTGATCCCGCACCGCACCAGCGTCAAGTTTTTCTGTGTATCCAAATGTTTCAAAATTTGAACTATTTTGACGCGGCAGAAAAATATCATTATTAATCAATGTATTAGATGAAAATATGGTGCAACGACACAAAATTGGATGAAAAAGGATCACGAATAATTGATCCCTTAGCGTCACCGCCCAGCCAGAGTTCCTCGGGTCTTCGCCCGACCGACAGCGCCGCGCAGCAGACACGGGCACTGTCGGGACCGATCACGGGGCATCAATAGGGAAACCTATTTCAGTACGCTCTTCGAAGGCGCAAACCGCATTGCTAAGAGGCGGTATGTTTCCGACAGCAACTGGTCTTGGGCACGGCCGCGCTTGACGGGAGTTTCGTCCCACTTCTTCAGGACTGGATCCCAATCGCGCAGGATAAAGTGCAGGTCGTCCCGCGCCTGCCGGATGTATTCAATCTGGCGATCGAGCGCCTTTAAGGCCCCGATGATTTCGCTGGTCTGGGCGTCAACTTCCTGGAACCGCTTTTCATATTTCTGCAGCGCGCGGTCCAACAACATGTTGATACGTTGGATTTCGTCACGGAGGCGCGCATCGCTGCTATAGAGGGCTCTAAGCTTCTGCAGTTTTTCGCGTATGTCATTGACTTTCGCGAATCTATCCCGCAAGGCTTCGATATAGCAGAGCTCGCGTGCGAGCAGATCGATTTGCTTTAGTACGGCTTCATAGTCTTTGCGATCCCGCCCTAGCGCCTCTGCTGCCGCTTCAAAAGCTTCCTTGAGTTTGGCTTTATTCTCGATCTGCTCGAGAAACATGGAGAGCTCGTCATTGTTGGTCAGCAGCAATTCCTTGCCGGACACCCAGGACAACAGCTGAACTTGCAAACGCTGTTCGGCGACCTGCCTATGACGGGCCTGAATGGGCCAAGAGGCTTTGCCGTCAAGAATTTCCGAAGGAATCACGTCGCCCGGACGAATATCCGGAACATAACGTAATCCCTTCACCGCCATGGTGATTAGCTTGTCGTCGGGGGAATCCGTTGTAATCGCGAATTCGGCGCGGAGCGCCTGGATTTCCATGGAAGCGTCGATATTACCGAGTTGGACATAAAAACGCGGCTCCAGTTTCGGGCCGAAAGGCGCGAACCGCGCGCCGGCGACTTTGAATACTTTCCCTGCGAAGGAAAAATGCGTGAGACCGGCAGCGCTTTCGGACTTTGCCTCGGGCGGCAGAGGAGCGGACAGATTGGCCATGGCGTTCATGCTGCAAGTGCCCGCGCTGCAGCTTTCATATAAGTGCCGCGCATGCCAGGCGAGAGAATGAATTTTTCAGTAATACCGATGACCGTTTCGGCGCCACCGAGGAAAAGTACGCCGTCATCGGCCAAGTGATTCGCCAGACGTCCCAGCATAGCGCTTTTGGTTGCCGGATCGAAATAGATCAAAACGTTCCAGCAGAAGATGACATCGAAGGTGCCCCAGGTTGGCTGGTCCTGCAGCAGGTTCGTCTGCCGGAATGATACGAGGTTGCGCACGGCCGGCTTGATCTGCCAGGCGTCGTCGCTCAATTGATCGAAGTTCTTAACGAGATGCGTAACGGGTAGGCCGCGCTGCACTTCGAATTTCGAATAAACGCCCTTTTGGGCGCGCGCCAGCACGGCGGTGTCGATGTCCGTGGCCACAATATCGAGCGTCCAGCCTTGCAAGGCTTGTTGGAATTCCTGCAACAAAAGTGCAATGGAATAGGGTTCCTGACCGGTAGACGCGGCGGCACAAAGAATATGGATGCGACGGCTGGTTTGCCGGCTTTTGATCAGGCTAGGCAGAATTTTTGTCCGCAGTGCTTCGAAGGGCGTACCGTCGCGGAAGAACGAAGTCTCGTTCGTCGTCATCGCTTCCAGAACATCGCGCTTTAGATTTTCCGGAGGGAAAATCTTTAAGCGCCCGATCAAATCGGCGACAGATGCAAGGCGCGATTCCACTAAATAGGATTTATCGCTGGAAATGATGAGTCCGGATCCGGCTTTCAAGAAAGCTGCGAGTGTCGCAAGGTCGGCGGGGCTCATGGCATGGCTCCTTTGCTCATCTGCACGATCAAGCGGGCCAATTCTTCGATCGGCCTGACGGCGCTACAGAGGCCAGCCGTCGTGACCGCACCTGGCATGCCCCAAACAACGCTGCTCGCTTCATCCTGGGCAATCACCGTGCCCCCGTAAGCAGCAACATTTTCGCAACCTTTCAGCCCGTCGTAGCCCATACCGGTAAGAATCACCGCAAGCACTTGCGCGTCGTAAATCGGCACGAGACTACGCAGCATGGGATCGACGGCAGGGCGGCAGAAATTCTCTTTTTCGCGCTGATCGAGTTTGACGTTCACGGTCATCCCGTCGCGCTGCGCGCGCATATGGAAGTCACCCGGCGCAAGTAAAACCTGCCCGGGCAGAATTTCATCGCCGTCAACGGCTTCACGGACCTGCCACCCTGTATCGCGAGTCAATTGCTCTGCCAAGAGACCGGTAAAGGTGGGCGGCATGTCCTGGGTAATAACGATCGGTAAATTAAGGCTGTGCGGCAGAAGACGCAGCAGCGCGTCCAAAGCGCGCGGCCCGCCGGTAGAACTGCCGATCGCGAGAATGCGCGGCTGACTGAGCATTGGTTTCCTCGGCTGTGGCCTGCATGGCCGGTGCCGAACCTTGCAGCTGTTGACCCGCGGAGGTGACGGTATTCAGCGCCACCTTAATGACGCCGTCGAAGGACGCCGTGCGCGTGCTAACCTGTTCGGCCCGGGCTTCCTTGGCCTTTTGTTCGGCCAACTGTTCGGCCGCCAAAGCATCGGCTTTGATCAGGTTGTCCTTAAATACCTGCACGGCCGACGCCATGGCGCCGATTTCATTACCGTAGCCGGTGCCGGGAATGACGGTGTCCTTGTTACCGTGTGCCAGGGCCGACATAGCGTTTGTCATGGCGACAACAGGCTGGCTAATGCCGCGCGCGATAACCCACACAAGCAGCACGACCAAAATGCCAACGATCGCCATGGTCGCGTTCATGATGATTTGAGTCTGAGAACCGATGTTGGCGACGGCGGCTTGACCTTCACTCAGATCTTTCAAACCATCTTCACGGACTTGATCAAAATAAGGCCGCGTTGCGAGACTGAGTTCATCGAGCACGGCGACGACCTTCTTGATTTCCGCGGTGGCAACAACGACTTTGCGAAAATCAGATAGGTAGGCATCTGCCAAAGCGCGGATCTCGGTCTTTTCTGCGGAATTCAGCGAACGCGCCACATCCACGGCCTTACCAAAGTCAGCGAAGCTGGCATAGAGTTTGGTGGCGTACGTCTCATCCGAGCGCGCCAGAAAATCTTTTTCGTGGCGACGCAAGGTAAGCATAAGAGTCGAAAGGCGATCATCACTGACGCCTTCGATGCGGGTTTCAATTTGATGTACTGAGGTGCGCAGGGCACCTAAGAGCCCGTCTTGGGGTGTTAGCCCAATTTGCCGTTGGGATGCCGCCACAGCAGAGAATTTCTCGCCGTAAGCCTGAACGGTTTTCTCGAGCTTCGTAATAACGTCTTTCATCTCGGCTTCACTGTGAATATCGTGAAGCTTCGCAAGGCCCGCGAGTGTTGCGGCCAGAGCTTTGGCGTGTTCGTCGACGCTTATTTCGCGATGGTCAGCAAGGAAGGCATTTGCGGCGGAACGTGTTTCATGAAACGCCAACGCCGTTTCTGTGTTTGCTAGGTGACCTTGGAAACCTTCGTCGAATTGTGCTTGTGCGGCGTTTATGCGCTCGTGGTTGATAAGGTCAACCCCCGCGACGGCTAAAAATCCTATTACCGCGACGATGGCGATAAACGCCAATTGCCGGGCGATATTTTGGTTCTTTAGAAACCCGGCGCGGCCGAGTGTTTGTGAGGTGGTCACGGCGTATTCTCCTATTGCTGCATCGCGGATATCGCCGGACGAGAAAATCCCGTGCGGCCGTGATGCACCATAGGCA
Organism: Fidelibacterota bacterium; assembly: GCA_947476625.1. Taxonomy (GTDB): domain Bacteria; phylum Pseudomonadota; class Alphaproteobacteria; order Rhodospirillales; family Rhodospirillaceae; genus SHVO01. The sequence goes on along the minus strand of CANJRA010000025.1, from coordinate 1,005 downwards.
AGACGCGAGCGCTAACAAATTGCGCCTAAGTATAGTTTGAACGTCAGGCGTTGTAGCCTGGCGCGGGCCGCTTCATGCGAAGGTATTAGAGAGCCGCCGCATCTCATCGCGCGGGGCGGGGCGCGTCGCTGCTATAGTTCGCACGCGTAACGCTTGTGCGCCTAGCCGATTTTTGCGCCCACCCAGGTTGCAGCGATAGCTGCGACGCCGCTCACGAACGTACCCCAAGCGATATCGGCCATCGTGAGCGTGACTGTCCAGTTCCGCAGTGTTGCCTGATTGGTCAAGTCATAGGTTGCATAGGAAAACATGCCAAAGAGGGCCCCCATTACCGCAGCGGTTTTCAAATCACCCGTTTTCAACGCCGGCGCTATCGCAAAAACCATTAGTCCGGCCGGATAGAGGAGGTAAAAGGCGGCTGCGGCTCTGAGGTCGACATTGGGACTTAGAATGTCGCCCAGGATAGGGCGGTAGAACCGCTCTGCCATGATTGTTAACCAGGCGACATCAACTGCGGCAAAAATCACGAGGGCGCAAACGTAGGCGCTAGCAAGAGTCGTCATTGACTTCCTCCGGACAATAGTTGGGTCTTTACGCCGCCAAGACGGCATTGGATCACTCGCTTTTTTCTGTGATCCGATGGACCGTCGGACCCGTACCACATCTTGTCTTCACATACCGAATTACGCGCACCGCCGATGTCAGGGGCCGGAAAGAGAATCATGATCGATCACCGGCGGATCGCATGGGTTGTGCGTCGTCAAAGCATTTGGGACAGATTGGGGCGTGATTTAGCGGAGTGTTAGCCTCATCTGGTTGATCGATCTTAGGCGGCGAGCTTGCGGTGAAGCAAGCGACGATGCTCGATGGTTTTCCGTTTGATGCGGTGTCGTTCCTGCAGAATCGCCTGACCTCTGCCGAAGTAGACGTCCGCCGGGGTTAGGTTTTCCAAGCTCTCATGGTAGCGGTGGTGGTTGTAGTACTCGATGAAGCGCCCGATCTGCG
>CANJRA010000024.1 GCA_947476625.1 Fidelibacterota bacterium | reverse complement strand
ATTACGCAACAAGCTGGCTCTGGACTTACAATAACGACCGCCCCAACATGGGGCTTGGCGGGATCACTCCCGTCCAGAAATTGAAACAGAAAACAGCCGCGTGAATTCTACAATCAAGATCCCCTAAAAATGGGGGGATTACCCAACCACACGAGCGATGCGGCGATGTAAACGCCGCCGTAAGCGGCATAAGCGCGCCCTGCCGCTGCGCTATCGACGCGGGTAAGAAGCCAAGCGAACAGCGCCAATGAGAGTGCGCCCAGAATCAGCCACCAGACCGCAGCGCCCTTGCGCATCCAGACCCAGACAGCAAAGCAACCAGCGATCTCGGCAAAAGCGGCAACGACGTAGGCGGCGAGCGTCTGCGTAAACATTTAGGGCTGAAATTGTTCGGCGACGATGCGTTCTTCGAGATTATGCTCGGGATCGAACAGGATCCGCATGGCAATCGAACGATCCTCGCGCACGCTGACTTCGACCACATCGCGCACTTCATCGCGGTCGGCCACCGCGCTGACGGGACGCTTGTCGGGCTCGAGCATCACGAAGCGCACGACCGCGGTGTGAGGCAGAATCGCGCCGCGCCAACGCCGGGGACGGAACGCGCTAATGGGGGTGAGCGCCAGAACATTAGAACCGAGCGGCAGCACGGGACCGTGAACCGATAGATTATAGGCGCTGGAGCCGGCAGGTGTGCAGACCAGCGCGCCGTCGCAGCTGAGTTCGTCCATGCGTTCCTTGCCGTCGACGAAAATTCTGATTTTCGCCACCTGGCGGGTTTGGCGCAGCAACGACACCTCGTTCACGGCCAAAGCGTCGTGGACTTTGCCGTCGCTGCTGACGGCTGTCATGCGGAGAGGATGGAGCGTGACTTCCGTAGTGCGCTGCAGGCGCTCTAACAAGTCGCCTTGTTCGTAGCGATTCATGAGAAAGCCGACGGTGCCGCGATGCATGCCGAAAATCGGCACTTTAGCCATGTAACTGTTTACGGCTTCGAGCATGAAGCCATCGCCGCCGAGCGCGACGATGACGTCGGCGTCTTCGGGTTTGTGCTGGCCGTAACGCTGCGTCAGCTCGCTGAGAGCTTCGCGCGCTTGCGGAGAATCCGCAGCGACGAAAGCGACGCGTGAATAGGACATCTCGGGCGGTATCCTTGTTGGATGGATGGCTGTGAGTATATCTCAGCGGCGATAGAGCGCGATAGGCCCTCAGCCGCCCGTCACACTCATATGGCGGCTGACGGCCGGGCGGTTGTGCCGGCGGTCGATGATGAAGTCGTGGCCTTTAGGTTTGCGGCCGATGGCTTCTTTGATGGCCTCGGTCAGCAATTCATCGGTGGCGCTGGCGCGCATTGGCGTGCGCAGATCGGCGGCGTCTTCCTGGCCTAAGCACATGTACAGCGTACCGGTGCAGGTCAGACGCACGCGGTTGCAGGATTCGCAGAAATTATGGGTCATCGGCGTGATGAAGCCGACGCGGCCCCCGGTTTCGGCGCAGCGCGTGTAGCGTGCCGGTCCGCCGGTGTTGTCGGCGATGGGGTCTAACGTAAAGCGTTGTTCAAGGTCGGCGCGCACCATCGATAGGGGAAAATATTGCGACGTGCGGTCGCCATCGATATCGCCCATCGGCATGGTCTCGATGAACACCAGATCGAAACCCTCGCTGCCGCACCAAGCGACGAGATCGCCAAGTTCGTCTTCGTTGACGCCGCGCATGGCGACGGTGTTGATTTTGACGTGCAGGCCGGCGGCTTTAGCGGCGCGGATGCCGTCCATCACTTCGGCATGGTTGCCCCAGCGGGTAATGGTTTTGAAACGGCCCGGATCAAGTGAATCGAGCGAGATGTTGACGCGCTTCACGCCAGCGGATTTGAGTTGCTCGGCAAAGGCGGTGAGGCGCGTGCCGTTGGTGGTCAGCGTCAGCTCTTCCAGCGCGCCGGATTTCAAATGCCGGCCGAGGCTATCGAACAGTCCCATGACGTTGCGCCGGACCAAGGGCTCGCCGCCGGTGATGCGTAATTTGCGCACACCCTGGGCGACGAAAGCGCTGCAGACGCGGTCCAACTCTTCCAGCGACAGCAGGTCTTTTTTCGGCAGGAAGGTCATGTCCTCGGACATGCAATACACACAGCGCAGGTCGCAACGGTCCGTGACCGACACCCGCAAATAGCGGATGGCGCGGCCGTGGGGGTCGATCAATGCGGGCTTTGCCGGTTGATAGTTCATTTCAAGGCGCCTCCCGGAGCCTCAGGACCCTAAGTGTATAGGGCATTTTGGCCGGCTCCAAGTCGGCGCACCGAAATTCGCGCCCCAGAAGGGCGCTTTTGGCGGCTATCCCGCTGTTTGACCACGACTTTCTCATATTAAGACCTTTTGGGCCGGGCGCATCCCCTGGTAAGCTTTCCGGGTGAGTGAGGACGTAAGGCGTATGAACGACCCTAACTTGGAACTGGCGCAGCTACTTTGCACCCGGCTTTGCCATGATCTGGCGGGGCCGGTGGGTGCTGTGGCGGCTGGCGTCGAACTGATCGGTGGCGATCCCAGCCAAGTCGATGCCGAAACGCTTGGGCTGATCGGCAATAGCTCGGCAGCGGCGTCGCTGAAGCTCAAATTCATGCGCGGGGCCTTGGGCGCGGTGGGCGCGTCTGGCGATCCCAAGGGACTGCTCGAGGGATATCTGGACGCCGTCGCCGGACCGAGCGGGAAACCTACGGTGGCTTGGCCGTCGCCGGAAGTGATGACGGCGGGAGCGCTGGCGCTGGGCGCGGGATGGGTTCGGATCGTTCTCAATCTTTGCTTGCTGGCATTGGAAACCCAACCGGCCTGTAAGTCGCTGATGTTTGCCGTTAACAAGACGGGCGGTTTTACGATCACTATCGAAAGTCGCGGTGCGCCGGATCGCGCGGCTATGCTGAAAGACGAACTCATCGCCGCGGTTGCCGGCGCAGCGACGCCGGCGCTTACCGCCAAGACCGTGCACGGCAATGTCGCAGGACGCGTCGTGCGCGCGGCAGGGGGCACCGTCACGCTGACGGCGTCCGGTAACTGCGTCACTGTTGCGGCGATTTTCCCGGCTTCAGCGAATGGTGCTGCATGAAGCGGTGTCTGATCGTTGACGATTCACGTGTGATCCGCCGCGTTGCGTCAAAGATCATTCAGGACTTGGGATTCGATGTCGACGAAGCCGAAAATGGCCGCAAGGCGCTGAATGCCATGACGATCCGCATGCCCGACCTGATCCTGGTCGACTGGGACATGCCGGTGATGGACGGCATCGAATTCGCGCAAAGCATGCGCAAGCTGCCGGGCGGCAATAAGATCGTTGTGATTTTCTGCACGACCGAAAACGATGTGCCGCATATCAAGCAGGCGTTGGATGCCGGCGCCGACGAATACATCATGAAGCCTTTCGACAGCGAAATCGTGCGGTCGAAGTTGGTGCTGCTAGGAATGCTGGGCTGATGTCACCGGAAGACTTTGAAACGGCAGCGCAGTTTTTGAAGGAACGTTCGGGCCTCGTGCTGACGCGCGACAAGACCTATTTGCTCGAAAACCGTTTGATGCCGGTGGTGCGGGAACTTCAACTGCGGTCGGTCTCGGATCTTATCGCGGTGGTGCGCGGCGGCGCGCCTGAGCTGCAAACCGCGATGGTCGATGCGATGATGGCCAAGGACACGGGCTTTTTCGGCGATTGGAAACCGTTCGTGCATTTGCGCACCGTTGTGCTTCCGAACATCCGCGTCTCGCGCGGGATGAAGGCGCGCTTTCGGATTCTTTCGGCTGGCGTTTCGACCGGGCAAGAAGCTCATTCCATCGCCATGACGATCCGCGACGTATCGTCGTCGTTTCCCGGGTGGCAGATAGAAGTTGTGGGAATCGATATTTCCGCCTCGGCGATCGCAGCGGCGTCGGAAGGCGTTTACAGCCAGTTCGATGTTCAGCGCGGTTTGCCGATCCGCACGCTTTTGCAGTATTTCGCCAAACAGGACGACAACTGGGTGATCAGCGACAACGTGCGCAGCATGGTCAAATTCCAGCCCTGGAATCTCTTGAGCAACTTATACCCGCTTGGCCGTTTCGATGCGATCTTCTGCCGCAACGTGCTGACGTATTTCGACCTCAAAACCAAGCTGGAAGTGCTGCAAAAGCTGGCGCGGTTATTGGTAGATGACGGTGTGTTGTACCTCGGGATTAATGAGACGATTTCGGGTGTGACCAGCAACTTCCGCGCGGTTGATCCGGCGGTCGGGATTTATGCGTCGCACCGCGCCGATCGGCCGGCGTCGATGTCGCTTGCGGTCAAAGTCGACCTTTAGGCGCACTGCCACAGTTGCCCCGTTCCGGGCGCATTTTTGCCCTCTTTTTTCTTTAAGAACCAAAGCTGAGTTGCTGCGTTCTATTGGTACGGAACTGAAGAAAAAGGAGCACATCATGAAGAAATTAACATTAGCTGCACTCATTATCGGTACCGCGCTCGGCACCGGCGTATGCGCGACAATGCCGGCCCAGGCGCGCGACAGTTTTGTTTTCAGCTTGGATACAGGCAACGTCGCCTTTGCTTATAGCGATGGTTACTACGATCATAATCGCCGTTGGCATAAATGGCGTGACCACCGCGAAGCCCGCGAATTCCGCGCGCGTTATTCGGATCGCTACAACGAACGCGGCCGTCGTCACTACCCGAACCAAGGTTGGCGCGATGAGGACCATGACGGCGTGCCCAATCGTTTCGACCGCGACCGCGACCGTGACGGCGACGGCGTGCCGAACCGCTTCGACGACCATCCGAACAATCCCCATCGCGACTAATTAGTTGCGAACGGAATTGCGAAACGCCCCGCTGAGATTTTTCAGCGGGGCGTTTTTTTTATGTCTCGATGAAGGACGTTAGGCGTTAGCGGCTTTTTTAGTGATGCCGCCGCCGGTGCCTTCGGCGCTTTCGTTCTCGCGCAGCACGTAACCACGGCCCCAGACGGTTTCGATGTAGCTTTCGCCGCCGGTTGCGGTGGCCAGTTTCTTGCGGAGTTTGCAGATAAACACGTCGATGATCTTAAGTTCGGGTTCGTCCATGCCGCCGTAAAGGTGGTTCAGGAACTGTTCCTTGGTCAGCGTCGTGCCCTTACGAAGCGCGAGCAATTCCAGAATGCCGTATTCCTTGCCGGTGAGGTGCAAAGGCTGGTTGTCGACTTCCGCAGTGCGGGCTTCAAGATGGACACTCAAGCGGCCCACTTGAACCTTCGGCTGGGCATGGCCCTTGGAGCGGCGCACGATGGCCTGGATGCGGGCGATGAGTTCTTCGCGGTTGAATGGCTTGGTCAGGTAGTCATCGGCGCCGACGCCGAAACCTTGGACCTTTTTGTCGGCTTCCTGCAATCCGGAGAGGATCAGGACCGGGGTGACGACCTTGGCGCTGCGCAGCTGCCGGATGACATCCATGCCGTCCATGTCGGGCAGCATGAGATCGAGAATGATGAGGTCGTAATCGTAAATTTTCCCGAGATCGAGGCCGTCTTCGCCCATGTGGGTGGTATCGATGCCCCAATCTTCCTTGCGCAGCATCGCCGTGATGGCCTGAGCCATCGAGGGATCGTCCTCAACCAATAGGATGCGCATAATATGGTGCCCCGTTTCAGTCCGACCACTATATTGAGGTTAATATATTAACATAGGTTATTAAGGACTGCCAACTAATCCCGCCTTAAACTTGTCCCCCTCCCGACTTGGAGGGTGAAATAATCCACGCCCCGGAAGGGGCGGCTGGCGGGCGTTTGCAAGGTGACGGTGGGTTTGGCGGCTTCGGGTGTGCCGGGCGGCGGTGGCGGTGTGGGAACGACGACCGCTTCCAGCACTGTGCCCGGCGGCAGCGCGGCGACAGCCGGCGGCGGCTGAACAATCACGACGACGGGCGCAGGCACTGGGCCCGCCGGAAGTTGCGGCGGGGTGTGCTTGGCGGCGGAACGGTTGTCATACGCGCGAGGTGTTAGGGCGCCAGCAGACGGTCGGCGATGGCTTCCACGTCCATGGCGGCTTCAGATGACGGCGAGCGCGTGAGGATAGGTGTCTGATGACGGATACATTCCCGCACGCGCGCGTCGCGGCGAATGATGCCGGCGAGCGGCGGCGAGATTTTCAGGAGACCCTGACAGGCCTTGAGCAGCGTCTGATAAGTGCGTTCACCTTCGCGTGTTGAGTTGGAAGCATTCACGACAACGCGGATGTCGGTCTGTGGGCGTTCCATTATGGTGATTTTGATGAAGGCGTAGGCGTCGGTGAGCGAGGTTAGTTCGTCGGACGTGACGACGATGATGGTGTCGGCAGCGCGCGCGAGCTGACGCACGGATTTTTCGACACCGGCGCCGAGATCGAGGATGACGCGGTCATAGCGCGACGCCAGCAGCGCCAGGTCTTCGCCCAGGATCTGCAAACGCGACAGCGGAATATTTGCAAGAGAACCCGAACGCCCGGCGATGACGTCGAAGCCGCCCATTTCGTATTGCATGGCGGCCTGATTGAGCGACAGCTTGCCGACGATGACGCTGCCAAGATCGTATTGTGGCATAAGGCCCAGTTGAATGTCGATGTTGGCGAGACCAAGATCGCCGTCAAGCAATAATGTGCGTTGTCCGCGCCTTGCCAGCGCTTGGCTCAGCGTGATCGAGAAGAAGGTTTTTCCGACACCGCCTTTACCTGAAGCAACCGCGATCAAACGACCGCGCTTGGCGCTGACAGCAGGACGTGTTGGCAGACGAGGCGTTGCCGTGCCGGCGGCCGCGACGGCTCTAAGGGCTGCGGACGGCGGTTGAGTGGTCGTCATCTCTTCACCTCGGAACGAATACCAATGGGGAGCAGCACCTGCGCGGGTGGTTCTTCCACGCGCGGCTGTAGTTCTTCGTCAGGCGGCAGAATCAGGCGCGCCATGGAAACGGGATTAACGGCGCAAAGGCCGGTCGCGACGTGCGGGTTTAGGCTGACTTCACTGAACATGAGTTGGCCTGCATCGGCGGCGGCGAGGATCGCGCCCAGGCGGCGGGTCATATCGAGGCGGGTGGCGAGAAGGCGCGTTGCGCCCGAAGCGCCGAACGCCTCACCAATGTCGGCGGCTTCCTGCGCATCGCCGTCGGCCGCGAGTACCAGAATAGGCTCGACGTCGGCGGCGTTGATGAGCGTTTTCAGGAAATCCATGTCGTGCTGACTAAAAGGATTGAGGCCGGGGCTGTCGATGAAGACGAGGTCGTATTTCGACATCATATCGTTGACTTGCACGCCAAGGCCATCGGCCCCTCGCACCTGACGCAAATCGACTTCCAGAATACTTGTGAAAGCCGCGAGTTGCTCAAACGCACCGGCGCGGATGGTATCGGCTGTGATGACACCGACGGGCCGGCCCGCGAGACGTGCGCGCGCCGCAAGCTTTGCTGTCGTGATGGTTTTTCCTGAGCCGGGTGGGCCTACCAGCATGAAGGGTCGCGGGGACTTGCGTTCAGGCAGGGGTGCGAAGTCGAAGTGGTCCTCGAGCGCGGTCGCACACGCCATGGTAGGCGAGTCGACTTCCACCGCCATGGCGGCCTGCAACATCTTTTCAACGAGGCGCGCCGGGGTGCCGTGATATTCGAGGGCTTCGCGTACGCGTTCGCCAAACGGCGTGGTATCGCGACCAGTGAGGGTGCGGTTGATGTCGTCTTCGTCGCTGGGATCTTCGAGGGCCGCGTTTATGCGTATGCCCTGGCCGTCGGAGGAGCGTTGGGTGGAAACGATAATCGCGTTTTCCCCTAACTCCTCGCGAACCATACGCATGGCTTCCGCCATGGTCGACGCGTTGTAAGACTTAAGTCTCATCCGCTTCCCACTCTTCAAAGCCCCGTGCTCTGAAGTCCCGCTCGTGGTCTTACGCTAACCCGATCCGATTCTATTGTCTGAGCATGATCTTATCGGAAAACCAGAAACCACTTTTCCGGGTCATGCCCTAAATCTGACCCACGGTCCGGATCTTGGCCTTGGGGTGAATCTCATTCTGAGACATTACCACCGTCATCGAATATCACGCGCCATTTTACTGAACACGTCACCCACGGAATCTTCGATATTAGTAAAAGTTGATAGACCAAAATCTTGTTTGAGATGGCGTTCGCCCGCCCGAAACTCAACGCGCCAGACTTGGATTTCGGGATCACGCGGGTCGACGCCCCATTGCTCAAACCAATGAAGCTTGTTTTTGGCAATCGCCTCCGCTCGCTTGTCATAGACGATCACCTGGCGGCCCGGCATGCGGCCGATGGTGACGCTCTCAACTCGGCAGCCTGAGGCAATAATCTGCGCACGAGCGCCGTCTCCTTGCCCGTCCCATTCGCTGTACTGCGCGGGGCGCTTGGTCCGAGGCGGCGCAACAAATAGCTCCAGCAGAAGTTCGAAGCCTCGCGTTTGGAAGTCCATCGCGTAGTCCACGCGGTTAATGCTTTCGACACCAACGGTTGCACCAGCTCAGGCAAGTTAACAAGGCGTTTACATAGGCAATTTTTGCCGGGTATATTCCGGCAACTCAGAGAGCAATATTATGTAACTATTACAATTGGTTGAATTGATATCGTCTACTTTTTGGCAGCAATCTGCAGCATCTGCATGGATAGCTGCACGGGAGCGCCAGCAAAAAACGCGCCCGGGCGCTCGCCCGTCATCAGGGTAAACTGATAGCCCGCGCCATTTTTAGATGTCACCGACATGATCAAAATACGGCCTTTGCCGTCGGCTGTACTGAAGCTCTGGTCGTCGTCGGTGGTGACCACCGCGCCGGTGGTGGCCGCGCCGCTGACCACTTTGCGAAACAGCTCCTCGGCGATTTGCGGATCGCCGGATTCTGCCCACACGGCGCATGCCTGACTGGTGCCGCGGATCGAGAGTGAGTATTTGCCGCCGAAGGTGCGTGGAAAGTCCCACGCCACGCCGTTTTTGCCGGGGCCGACAAAGGTGTTGAGTTGGGCAGGATCGGTGATGGCGCTCAACTGCATCTTGCTTGCCCAAATACGGACGTCTTGCGGAATCGCAAGCAAGCGCAGGCAACTCGCCGAGAATAAACGGTAGGTGGATGAAGCGCCGCCGCGGTCCTCGGCGGCCAGCGCCGGCGTGTATGCGCCGATCATGACGCAGATGGAAAGCAAGCCTGCGCGCACGAACGCGCGGGTTTCTCTATGGATGGCGGTCATCGATGAAAAACCCGTCATAACTTTTTCCTGCAAATGTTTTAAGCCGTTTCGCCAGCGCCGGACGCTGGAACGGGCACGCCTTCCTGCACATAGGCATTTAACTTATTACGCAACGTTCTGATCGGAATGCCAAGGATTTTTGCAGCGTGCGTCCGGTTACCGATGGTGTGCTTGAGGGTATCGATGATCGGGTCACGCTCGACATCGGCGACCGTGCGGCCCACCATGCTCCCACCGCCTTGCGCCGCGGCACTGCCAAGCCCATCGCTGGAAGAGAAGTCAAAAGCATCGGGGCCCCATGAGCGAGTAAATGCAGTCAAACTGAGGCTTTGAATGGTGCTAAAAGCCTATACCCGCCTTTGATCGTGACGGTATCGGCGCGACGTGAAGAACAGGTTAACGGTGGGAAATTTTTGCCGGGTTGGTGCCAATCGTGAGGAGTCCTGGCGCTTTCCGGTGATGCTATAATAGGCAGTACGTTTGCCAGGGAGCTTAACAAAAAGTGAATACGCGAGGCGTAAGCCAGGATGAGCGCGCGGGCGTGGTCATCGAGTTGAGTGCGGCGATTGTCGCGGTCACCGATGAAGCGCCTAAGATTCTGCTGGTCCGCTCGCAGGATACGGCCCGCGCCAGCCTGCCTTTTGGCCTCTTCGATCCCACCGGCCACCGTACATTAGAGGAAGGCCTGCGCCGCTGGGTCGAGGAGCAAACCGCGCTCCACCTTGGTTATGTCGAGCAGCTCTACACCTTCGGCGACAAGTTCCGCGATCCGCAGGAGCGGGCGGGCGGTCCGCGGCCAGTATCTGTGGGATATCTGGCCTTGGTGCGCCAAACGGCTGTTAAGGACACGGTCGAGACTTCCTGGGGCGACTGGTACCGTTATTTTCCGTGGGAAGACTGGCGGGACGGCGCGCCGAAGATCATCGATTCCCTGATCGCGCCGCACTTAACCACGTGGGTGGATGCGGCCACCAGCAAACCCGACCGGAGCCGGCGGCGGGAGCGCGTCAATTTGGTGTTTAGTTTCGGCGGCGGCGCTTGGGACAACGAGCGTGTACTCGACCGCTATGAACTGCTGTACGAAGCCGGACTAGTGTTCGAGGCGAGCTTCGACGCAGGCCATGAGCCGGAGCGGGAACTGACGACGCTTCAGATGCATACCGGCGCGGTGCTGACCAAGGATCACCGCCGGATTCTCGCCACCGCCATGGGGCGGTTGCGCGCCAAGATCAAATACCGGCCGCTGATCTTTGAAGTGATGGCGCCGACCTTTACCCTGTTTCAGCTGCAGCGCGCGGTCGAGGCTTTGTCGGGTGGACGATTGCATAAACAGAACTTCCGCCGCCTGGTCGCCCATGAGGGTTTGGTCGAGCCTACCGGGCATATTTCCGGCCAGACCGGCGGCCGTCCGGCGGAGCTTTTCCGGTTCCGCCGCGAGGTGGTCCATGAGCGCCCGGCGCCCGGCGCCCGGCGTCCGCGTTCCGGTAAAGGTCAGTAAGCGGGGCGGATAGGGCGGTTTTTACCTAACTAATTGATAAATATGAGGGTTGTATCAATTCCAGCCTTGCGGCCAGATACAATTGGGTTTCTTGACTTCGGGATAATGCGGCCCTACCGTTATACCAGCACGCCGAGCACGTGCTTTTTCTACCCCACACATATGCTCAATTTAAGTATAATTTTTGTTGTTCCGTCGCACTCAAAAGAAGCGAAGGTGGCCGCCATGAACGTGGTCAACAAGACGCATTCGACCGCTAAAGATCTGAGCTTCACGTCGGAAGTGGAGCGCAACACTGCGCACCTTTACGACAAGGTGAAGAAAGTTATTCCTGAAGTGGAATGGCCGATCTTTGCGCCGATCATCGATCGCATCAACAAACTCAAGAAGCAAAAGAACGCGGTGATTTTGGGTCACAACTATATGACCCCCGAGATCTTCCACTGCGTCGCGGATATTACCGGCGATTCACTGGCTTTGGCGCGCAGCGCGGCGAAGACAGAAGCCGACATCATCGTCATGGCCGGCGTGCACTTCATGGCCGAGACGTCGAAGATCATGAACCCGAGCAAGAAGGTTCTGATCCCGGATATGGGCGCTGGGTGCACTTTGGCTGAGGCGATTACCGCCGAAGACGTGCGCAACCTCAAGGCGCAGTATCCCGGCGTGCCGGTCGTCACCTATGTCAACACGTCGGCGGACGTGAAGGCCGAGTCCGATATTTGCTGTACCTCGGCGAATGCCGCGCAGATCGTCGAAGGCCTTGGTACGCCGCGCGTCATCATGATTCCGGACGAATACCTCGCGCTCAACACGGCGAAGCTCGTGAAGTGCGAGATCATCACCTGGAAGGGCCGCTGCATGGTGCACGAGCAGTTCACCCCGGCTGACATTCGCGGCGCGCGGAATAACTATCCGGGCGTTGTGGTGCTCGCGCATCCTGAATGCTCGCCCGAAGTCGTGGCGGAATGTGATTTCACCGGCTCGACCGCAGGCATGATCGACTACGTCGCCAAGCACAAGCCGCCCAAGGTCATTCTCGTGACAGAGTGCTCGATGAGCGACAACGTCGCCGCCGACTTCCCGGAAATCGACTTCGTCAAACCGTGCAATCTTTGCCCGTTCATGAAGAAGATCGAGCTTTCGAACATCCTGCACTCGCTCGAGTACGAGACAACCGAAGTGCATATCGATCCGGACATCGCCGTGCGTGCACGCGTCTCGGTCGAGCGTATGATCACCGGTTGGAAATACGGCACCTGAAGCCTCTATGGCTGACTTAAACCCGCCGTCCCCGCGCGCGGTAAACGCGCGCGATTTAAAGAGTGGCGGTCTTCCGCCGCTAGCTCACATCGACGAGCTGGTTCATCGCGCGCTCGCTGAGGATCTCGGCGAGGTCGGCGATATCACGACCGATTCGACGATTCCGGCCGACCGCCAAGCCGCGGGCGTTATTGCCGCGCGCAAAGCCGGTGTCGTCGCCGGCTTGCCTGTGGCCATGCGGGTGTTTCAGTTGATCGACGCTACGGTGCGTCTGACGGCCAAAGTGGCGGACGGCGCGCACGTGGTGCCAGGTACGGTTTTGCTTGAGATCTCGGGCTCAGCACGGTCGCTGCTGAAGGCCGAGCGCGTGGCGCTGAATTTTCTGGGGCATTTGTCGGGTGTTGCCACCGCGACGGCTGACATCGCCGCTGCTATCGCGCCCACCAAAACCAAAGTGTGCTGTACGCGCAAGACGACGCCCGGACTGCGTGTGTTGGAGAAGTACGCCGTGCGCTGCGGCGGCGGGGTCAATCACCGCATGGGGCTCTACGACCAAGTTCTGATCAAGGACAACCACATCGCGGCAGCGGGCAGTATCACGAAGGCGATTGAAGGTGCCAAGCGCCATGCGCCGCGCGGCGTGAAACTGGAAGTCGAAGTCGATACTCTGGAACAGCTGGATGAAGTGCTGGCGGCGGGCGTCGATCAAGTGTTGCTGGATAATATGAATCCGGCGCAATTGAAGGAGGCCGTCGCGCGCGTTGCGGGGCGCGCTATTACCGAGGCTTCGGGCTCAATCACCAGGGCAAGCGCGCCCGCAATCGCAGAATCGGGCGTAGATCTTATTTCCGTCGGGTGGATTACCCACTCGGCGCCGTGTCTCGACCTAGGTCTCGACTTTACGGCGTAGGTGGGCGGCTGGCGTGTTTTGGCCGCGCTGGGATTTCAATCGACCGAGGCAATCGCTTTGGACACCGTGCCCGCCGCTGCTTGCGGTGAAGATGACGCTGTCGGATGCAAGTTATTATCCTGCGAAGTGCCGTTTCTCGATGCGGGTGCGGGCGCGCGTATTTCCAAATGGCAGCCGGAGATCGTGAAGTTCAACTGTGCTTTTCATAATGTGGCCGATGCGACATCGCTGGCGTCGTCGGTGGCTGGCATGGGATATGCAGTGCTCGGGGCGCATTGGCGCGATGACAATAGTTTTTCTCTGCGCAATCTTACGGCGCTCAATACTATGGCGTCTTTTCCTGCGCCGGATTGGGACCGTATGAATATTATCGGCGTGCGCGATCCGCAGATGACTCACGTACTGCTTTCAATCGGCCGTCTTTATTGCGGCGAAGAAACACGGATCGGCGAGTTGCGTGTCGCCAATACTATCCGCAACGACTACATCGCGCGGCTGGAGGAGGCGCTGGCTGTGGCCCAGTCCTCGGATACTTTTAAACTGCGGCAGTCTTAAGTTTTTTCTTCAAGGCGCTTTGAAGCAGATTACCGACATCCTGACCGATGCCGGTTTCCTGCAGATGCGCATATTTCGTGACATCCAAGACGGCCTCGGCCATCTCGCGGCGCAGGCTGTGATCTTGCAGAAGGCGTGTCACGACGGTCACGTAGTCATCGGTTGAACGTGTGACCAGCACGTCGAGCCCGATTTCACGCAAAAGCGCAGCACTCTGGCGGCAGCGCGCGGTGTGGCCTTCACGCACGACCGGCGGACAGCCCATGGCGAGCGGGTCCATCAGCGAAACCGCGCCTGAATACGGAAAGCTGTCGAGGTAAAGATCGGCCAACTTGAGAACGCCGAGGATCGGTGCGCGATTGGGCTGAGCTTCGAGAACATGCAGGCGTTCGATGCCGACGCCGCGTTCGGCGAAGCGTTCCTGCACAAAACGAAAGAAACCTTCCTTGTGAGGATAGTGCGTCGTCCAGTTGGGATTGAACGGATACATCAGCAGATGCGCTGTCGGTGTATTTTCGAGAATGCGCGCCCAGGCATTGATCAGGTCCGGCCCGATCTTGAAGAAATTGGCGCCGGAAACCAGCATCAGCGCGGCATCGGGGATGCCGATTTGTTCGCGGGTCAGCGGTGTCGGTTCGAGCTTGCCGCCGGAGAAAAGATAGTGGTTCGAAGAGCCGGGAATGAGCGCAAGTTCTTCGGTGTGTTCGTCCTGCGCATCCTCGGGCTCGTTGAGCTTGCCATTGATAAAGATGTCGATGGTGGGGAAGCCGGTCGTCAGACTGCACGAGTGCATGGCGACTTGCAGCCGCGCCAGCCGCTGGGCCATCAACAAAGTCCATGGAAAGCGGCAGGTATTGGTGGCGTTGGCGCCCATCATCAGTATGTCGAGATTTTCGCCGGCAACAATCTCGGCCGCGTGCGCGATGTCGTTGACCGGCAAGGCGATGAAGTCATCGGCGATATCTTCGAACCCCGCGCTGACAGTGGTCGCGGCTTCGTCGGGTACAAAGGCGATAATTTGAAAGACGTCGCGGTCGATACCGGCAAGATGGCCTCTGACGGCGGCGGTTTCGCTAATCGTGCCTGGACACAAAAGGCCCAGGCGAATAACGGAATTGCCGCCGATGCGCGCGGCGGGCGTAATATCGCGCACGAGGCCCTGGCGTTCGAGGTACATGCGGATCAAATCGGCGCGGCGTTGGGCCAGCGCGCGCAAAGGAACGTCTTCGGCGTATATCGCTGTGACCGAGTAGCCATCCATGAAGCCGTTGAGCACCTCGTCGCGGAACTCTGCTTCGTCGATGACCGTCACCGCCTTATGAATCTCCTGCATTGTGGCCTCGACGTGGGCCAGGGCGCGGCGCCGGGCGCCGTCGCGCGTGAAGAACGGCGGGACCGCCAGGAGAATTTTAATGACCGTGCCGAGGAGAGGCGTCGGGATATCAATGATGTCGAACGAGCGTTCGATGCCGTGCGGAAAGCTGAATAGGCTGAGGGCCAGGTAAGCCGCGACCTTGCGGCCGATGTCATGTTCGACACTGAGGATACGGTGGCAACGTTCGGCGACCGCCTGATCGGACTTGGTCATGGCCAAATGCCGGACGCCGGAATTGATCATGGTCATCAGGGCATCGCCCGCGGGATTGCGGCACAAGGCGGCAATACGGTCGACGCGGCCTTCCAGGCAGACTTCCGCCAGATTTAGCCGCAGCTCGCGTAATTTGCGTTCGGAATCGGAATCCATGACCGCTTCTTATATGAGAACGCGTCATTCTATCGGATTTATCTGGCGAGAGCGAGATGTGGGGCAAGGTGGACCAAAGTCTCGCTTACGGCATCGGCATGGCGGGCGACCGCTGCGCGCGCGTTCTCGCTCATGCGTGCGCGGGTTTGCTTGTCCCGCAGCAACCATTCCACGGCAGCGGCCAGAGCCTCCTGGCTGCGCACTTCGATCGCCGCGCGGCGTGTAATAAAGTCTGCCGTGAAATCGCGGAAGTTGCTCATGTCAGCGCCCAGCATCAGCGCGCATCCCAGTTGCGCGGCCTCGGCGGGATTTTGTCCACCGCCGACCGCCAGAGACTTACCCATAAACGTCAGATCGCAGAGCCGGTAGAACAAGCCGAGTTCGCCCATGGTGTCGGCCATATATATGTCGGTTGCGGGCGCGATTGGCTCACCAGTGCTGCGCCGGACGACTTTCAGGCCCATGGTCGTCATGGTTGCCGCCATATCAGCGCCCTTCTGCGGATGACGCGGCACCACAATGGTCAGTAGTCCGGGATGTTTAATCTTTGCTGCGTGATGGACAGCGGCTGTGATCGCATCCTCGCCGGGATGAATGCTGGCGGCGAGCCAGTGGGGGCGTTTGCCGATCACGGTCCGCAAAGCGGCGAGGTCGGTTTGATCAAAAGGCAACGGCGCCGCCGCGAGCTTAAGGTTGCCGGCGTCGGTGACCAGTGGGGCGCCCAAGGCCTCGAAGCGGGCTTTGTCTGCCTTTGACTGGGCAATAATGAGTGTGAAGGCCGAGAGGATCTGCCGTGCAAAGGCGCGCGCGTATCGCCACCCTGTAAAGGTCTTGTCAGAGAGGCGCGCATTCATCAGAACCGCCGGTATGCCGCGCGCAGATATTTCATGCAGCGTGTTCGGCCATAGCTCGGATTCAGTCCACAGCACCAGATCGGGATGCCAGGCATCGAGAAAGCGCGCGATCCAGGCGCGATGATCGAGCGGTACATATTGATGAATAGCGCCCGCAGGCATGCGCTCGGCCATCAATCGTGCCGAGGTGACTGTGCCGGTCGTAACAAGTACGCGCCAGTCTTGCGCCGATACGGCTTCGATGAGCGGCAGAATACATAAAGCTTCGCCGACGCTGGCGGCATGGAACCACACCAGGCGGCCGTCGGGGCGCGGGCACGACGCGATGCCGTGACGCTCGGTGACGCGCGCGGGATCTTCCTTACCGCGACGCGCACGATAGGCGAGCCAGCGCGGCAGCGCCGGCCCGGCCAAGTCGGTGATGATGCGATAGGCGCCGTACAACATGGCGCTCATTGTATGTGAAGCCGCTTACGAACGGAAACGGCGCGCGGTCAGCTACTTTTTGTCGGACAAAAGCATATCGACGATGGCCAAAGCGCTGGGCGCTTCGGTGCCGCCGGCCGCGGTCTGGGCACTGTTCCAAAGGACCGTTTGCAGGAACTCGCCCACCTCGTGCGCGAGAAACGCGAACGTGGTGCGGATCCCGTAATTTCGCGTCTGCTCGATGAGATTGAGCTCCGGGCAGAGGTTGAACTGGCAAAACTCAGCCGCCGTTACCCCTGACCTATCCGCCGTTATTGCGGGTTTTTCAGTGTCTCGGGGCCACCCTCCGGCATAAATATAAATAAAAACAATAGGATAGATGGCCTTGCGGAATCGGGGCCAGCCCCCATATAGTCCCGCGCCATTATCATTGGGGACGTGAGTTATCACATGACCATTACGGTTCCGCCGGATTATCGGCCTTCCGAAAAAGAACCGTTCATGAATTCCAAACAGCAGGAATATTTTCGCCGCAAGTTGATCAACTGGCGCACGGAACTGCTGAAGGAATCTGAAGAGACTCTCGAGAGTCTGCAGGAAGGCGGTTTGCAGGAGCCCGATCTCGCCGATCGTGCATCCGCAGAGATGGAGCGTGCGCTTGAGCTGCGCACGCGTGATCGTGCGCGTAAGCTCATTTCAAAGATTGATGCCGCCATCCAGCGCATCGAAGACGGCACGTATGGCTATTGCGAAGAAACCGGCGAGCCGATCAGCCTGAAGCGCCTTGAAGCGCGGCCCATCGCCACGCTCAGCGTCGAAGCCCAGGAACGCCACGAGCGTATGGAACGCACGCACCGTTCTGACTAAGCGCGTCTGACTAAGCGCGCGAGGCTTTCTTCAATTTACACAAAGAAAAACGCCCTCCCGTGAGTGAGGGCGCTGATCTCGCGTCGGTATGACGAGGGATGAAGTGTTAGCGGCTGCGCTTGTCGAGCAGGCCTTCGGAAATCTGCAGGTTGGTGTTGGCCAAGGCTTCGATGGTCTTGGCGTTAGCACCATTCTGCATCTCGAAGGTTTTCTGCGCGACGAAGCTGGAGAGGCGGATCAAGTTGTCCTTGATCACCAGCGGCAGCGGGTTTTCGGCGTCGGAAACAAGGGTGCGGATACCGACCCACAGTTTCAAATTCTTGTCTAAAGCTGTCAATTCGCTTCCAACCGCGACCCCTCTTTCGCGTCCAATAATGACCCCTCTGTAGTGAACGATTGGGATTGTCCACGTAGTGCATAGGAGGGTCCCGCGGCCGACGCCGCGCGGCTCACCGCGCGCAAGCGGTGGCGGCCGTCTAATAGCGCAGTTTCTACCGTTGTGAGGCGCCGCTTGCGCCCGAGTACGCCTTGCATCGTGCCGGCGACACCCATGCGTCGCAAAATCCAGGCGAGCCCGAAGATCAAGCCGATGACAAGAACGAGGACGAGCAAGAATTTTAGGTAAGTCGCCACGTCCATGAAAAGGCCCCCGCCGTACCGACGCTTTACGGAATGTGCTTAAGGCTATGACCGTAAGTCGACGTCGCGGTGTCGGCGCCGACCATGTTTGCCAAGGTTGGAATATCACCAAAGCGGCGATTGAGGTTGGCGGTCAAGGAATCGAGGCTGGTCAGCAAGGCTTCCATGGCCGGAATGAGCGGCGCATTTTCGCTTTTCGGCAAGCGAACGGCGGCATCGCACACGCGCTTGGTGCGTTCCTGCAAAGCCGAGAGTTCCACGACGCGGCCTTCATCGAGCA
Organism: Fidelibacterota bacterium; assembly: GCA_947476625.1. GTDB lineage: Bacteria > Pseudomonadota > Alphaproteobacteria > Rhodospirillales > Rhodospirillaceae > SHVO01. The sequence continues at coordinate 9,037 of CANJRA010000024.1, read as the reverse complement.
GGCGCACGGCGGTTGCGATCAAGGATTCGATCTTAAGCAGTTCGGCCTTGATGATCTCGGTGTCCATATGATTCGGGATAACTTGATGGTTCATGGGGTGCTCCCGGCGGCATGAAAGCTGGGTGGCGGAACGTGTCCGTTGGCGCGATAAACGTAGGCAAGTATTTCGGAGACGGCGGCATACGCTTCCGTCGGAATGTCGCTGTCGACGTCGACGGCGGCTAATATCTGCACAAGGTCGGCGTCTTCGCGCACCTTCACGTTATTAGCGAAAGCGATCGCGAGAATTTGCTCGGCGACAAAGCCCCGGCCCGACGCCGTGATCTTGGGCGCTGCTTGGCCCGGCTGCTCTTCCAAGGCCACCGCGATGGTCTTGGGGGCAGGGGCGGACGAGGCGGAGGCTTTATCCTTGCTCATGAAATCCAAAAAAAGCGGGGCCTAAAAGCGGTTCGCCGTGGCGGCGCTGCAACACACGGCAGAAAATGCCGGAAAGCTTTTAAGAAACACTTAAGCGGGGGTGTGACCAAAGTGGGTCCAAAGCCGCGGAAAACTGCCATTTTTATTGGTTAACGAAGATTCATGGATTGTTAATTTTCCTAGGTCATTTTTGCCTACCTGAGCGGGCGACTCCGCTCCAGGGGAAAAAGGGACCGGCCGATGGACCTCAATAGTCTCAAGTTTTTCAAGATGGCCACGACAGAGATGGACTGGGCTGCGCAGCGCCAGAAAGTTCTGTCGCAGAACGTTGCCAATGCCGATACACCGAACTATCGCCCCAAGGACGTTAAGGAAGTCAATTTCAAGGACCTATTGCGCGGTACGTCCGCAGCGCCGGTACATGTGGCGCGCACGAACGCCAACCACCTGAAGGATACGATCCCGGAGCAGGATAAATTCCGCTCTAACGGCGAACGCAAGACCTTCGAAGAATCGCCCGACGGCAACCAGGTTGTCGTTGAAGAGCAGATGCAGAAAGTCGGCGATACCCGCAGCAAGTACAACACCGCCGTCACGTTGATGCAGGCACATATGAGAATGCTGTCGATTGCCGTTAAGGGCAACGGCGGCTGATCGTAAAGGAAACGGACCATGGATGATCTTGGCAGCAGCTCGCAAATCGCAGCGAAGGGCATGAAGGCTAAGGCGACGCGCCTGCGCGTCATTTCTGAAAACCTCGCCAACGCCGATTCAACATCGGAAGTGCCGGGCGGTGAACCTTATCGCCGCAAGCTGGTAACGTTCCGCAATGCGCTCGATAAACAACTGGAAGCCGATATCGTGAAGGTTAAGCGCATCTACAACGACAAAAGCAAATTGCCGTCGAAGTACGATCCCGCGCATCCCGGCGCCAATGCGCAAGGTTATGTGCTGCAGCCCAACGTCAATCCGCTGATCGAAATGATGGATATGCGCGAAGCGCAGCGCTCGTACGAAGCCAATATGAACGTGATCTCCACGTCGCGTCAGATGGTGGCCAAGACGCTCGAGCTGTTGAAGTAAGATAGCTAAGGAAACAAGCCCATGCCGGTCGATTTCAGCACAGCCGTAAACGCCTACCGCCAAGCCTCCAAGGGCATGGAACTCGGTAATGTCGCGAAGCCCACCAGCTCCATTGGCGGCGCCGAAGACGGAAACTCATTCGTCGGCATGGTTACCGACTCTTTGAAGTCGTCGGTGCAAGTTGGGCGCGAGGCCGAAGAGCTCAGCCTGAAGCAGATCTCGGGCGAAGCCGACTTGAAAGACGTTGTCACCGCCGTCGCTAATGCCGAACACACCCTGGAGACAGTGGTGGCCGTGCGCGACAAGGTGCTGAGCGCCTATCAAGAAATCCTGCGTATGCCCATCTAAAGGCAGCGAAGCCCTTATTCTTCTCTTGCGCGAAAGCCCGCCGTCGATGAACGAAATAGAAGTCCTCGATATCGCCCGCGACGGCATGATGGTGATGCTGCTGGTAGCCGCACCTATGCTGCTGACCGGGCTGGTTGTCGGCTTGGGTATTTCGATCTTCCAAACGTTGACTCACATCCAGGAAATGACACTGACGTTCATTCCGAAGATCCTTGCGGTGTTTACGGCGCTGGTGATCTTCCTGCCCTGGATGCTGAGCGAGCTGACCGAATTCATGCAACGGATCATGGATAAAATCGTCGCGCTGGGGTGACCGGATCGAAGGGGAACGATTTCCGCGTCCATGACGCTCAACGACTATCTCGCCATCAATATTTTTCACTTCATGCTGGTGTTTGCGCGCTTGTCTGTCGTGTTTTTTATGATGCCCGGACTCTCCTCGGGCTATGTACCTGCGCGTATTCGCCTGATTTTCGCGGTTCTGGTTACGGTTCTGGTTCTGCCCATTGTTCAGAAAACATTGCCGGCGCAACCGTCACAAACCGCGGAGCTGGTATGGCTGATCATAAGTGAAACTTTGATCGGCGGGTTTCTCGGCGCAATGATTCAAATCATGATGGCGGCGCTGGAATTCGCGGGACAGATGATCAGCACCGCAACAGGCTTGTCCAGCGCCATGATCGACGACCCTGTGACCGAGGAGCAAAGCTCCATCGTCATTGGTCTTTTAAACCTCGTCGCCGTGGCGATTATTTTCATTTCCGGCGTCCACCATTTCATGATCATGGCAATGGTCGATAGCTACAACCTGTTCATGCCCAACACGCCGCTGTTCACCAAGGACATGCTGACCATGGCGGCGTCTCTGCTGGATGATGCTTTCTACATGGGCATTCGGCTGGCCGCGCCCTTCCTGGTATTCGAAATGGTGTTCCAGATTGCTTCGGGGATTCTGGCGCGCTTATCGCCGCAATTAAATGTGTTTTTCGTTGTACTTCCGGCACAGATTATTCTGGGTCTGTCAGTGCTTATGATCGCGATGCCGACGCTGATTCTGATCTTCCTGCGTTTCTTCGAGAACAACCTGCACACTTTGCTCAACCCTGCGAACCTAGTGCGGTAAAGATAGAGCATGGCAGAGGACAAAGACTCGAGGACGGAAGACCCAACCGGCAAACGCATGAGCAAGGCGTGGGATGAAGGCAACATCCCGCTTTCCAACGAGGTCAAAAGCGTTACCATGCTGGTCGGCGCGCTGATTGTTGTCGGCATTCTCGCGCCGTGGGTGGCGAAGAGTTTGATGACCTATCTGCGTACCTTCATCGAGCGGCCTGAGAGCATGGCGCTGGATATAGAGACCTTCCAAACATTCGTCATCAGTGTGCTGCTCAAGGTCGCCATGGTTTTGGCCTTTCCGATGTTTGTGTTGGCGATCGCCGCGTTTATCGGCACCACAAGTCAGATCGGATTGGTTTACACGCCTAAAAAGATCGCGATGAAACTCAGCAATTTGAGTCCCATTTCGGGATTCAAGCGCTTGTTCTCGATGACCTCGGTGATTGAGGCGGTCAAAGGCATTGTAAAGATGCTGATCGTCGGCCTCTTGATCGCTTTCCTGGTCGTTCCGACCATGAGTCACTCCGACAAGCTCATTGGGCAAAATCTTCAGGCCACCTTGGCCGAACTTCATCGTTTGATCGTGATGATTCTGTTCTTGGTGGTGTTGGTGATGTGCGCCCTGGCCGCCGCCGACTACGTGTACCAGCGCTGGTCGCATAAAGAAAAACTCAAGATGACCAAGCAGGAAGTCAAGGACGAGCACAAAGAACAAGAAGGCGCTCCGAAGGTCAAAGGCCGCATTCGCAATCTGCGCCTCGAACGTCACAGCCAACGCATGATGGCTGCGGTACCCCGGGCTAGCGTGATCATCACCAACCCGACGCACTACGCGGTGGCCTTGCAATACGATATTGTGTCAATGGCCGCGCCTAAGGTCGTTGCCAAGGGCGTCGACTATCTGGCCTTACGCATCCGCCAGATCGCCGAAACGCACGAAGTGCCGATCGTCGAAAACGTGCCTCTGGCGCGCGCGCTTTATGCCGCTGTCGAGGTCGACCAGGAAATCCCGCAGGAACACTACAAGGCGGTGGCGGAAGTCATCAGCTACGTCATGCGGCTTAAAGGCAAGCGTATCGCCAGCTAAGGCATGCTAGGTTGGCGTCCGTATCATGAAACGCGCCTCTTCCATTCATCCGTTGATCTTTGCGCTATGGTGCGCGGGCCTTGCCGCCGCCGCTACGGTGCTGTCGATTGCACTGCCCGGCGAGGCGGAACAGATGGTGCGCGCCAGTCTTGCCGCCATCGCCGCTTTGGGCACGGTCGGCGCGGCGGCTTTTATCGTTCAGGCGCGCCGGACCGGTCAGAGCGCCGGTGATATTACTGTCTTGGCCCGACTGATCGACACCGCCGAGGGTGCTTGTGTCATCACCGGACCCGACGGCGTGGTGATGATTCGTAACGCCGAAGCCAAGGCATGGCTGCGTGATCTCTCTCCGCTCGCATATATCGAAAGCCATATTGCTCAGGATACCGGCGATGATGCCGAGGTGCCCGAAGCCGTCGCGCGCTTGCGTCAGGCGGCTACACACGGGCTGTCCGCCAGTGCTGAGGTTGCGCTGGCGCCTGCGCGTGGCGGCGACAATGCTGAATGGTATACGGTCTCGGTAAGGCCGTTGTCGGTCAGCGGCAGGCTTATGCTGTGGAGCGCGGTCAACATCACCGCGCGGCGGACGATCAATGACATCCTCAACCAGGAACGCCTGGACCTCGCGGATTTTCTCTACTTCTTGCCGACCGGCCTCTATTCGGTCGACATCGCCGGTAAATTCCGCTTCGCCAACCAGCGCTTCGCCGACTGGCTTGGGTATGGTCCGGAAGAACTGAACGGACTTTCCCTCGACGACGTTATCGCCGGGCCGAACCGGCCCCAGCCGGACGGTGAATGGCAAGGCGAGGTTCAATTCAAAGCCAAAAGCGGCGATACCGTTTCCGCGCTAGTGCTGCAATCGACCTATGACGACGCTGGCGACACGCGCACCCGCACGCTGGTCGTTCGCGACGGTACGCGCCGCGAAACCGGCGCCGCGTCCGGGCGGATTGCTTTCGAACGGTTCCGCTCGCTGTTCAACGCTGCGCCTGTTGCCATGGCGATCACCGATCCCGAGGGCCTGATCGTCGACTGCAACCGCGCGTTTGAAAAACTTATCAACCAAAGCCCCGCCGCGCTGATCGGTGGAACGCTCACCGACCGCCTGGTGGCGGACGACCGCCGCGCCTTCGCGGCCGAGTTCGACCGCGTGCTGTCCGGTGAAAGCGAATGCACGCATCTTGATGTCAGTGTGATAGCTGACGGCGATAGTACGTCGCAGACATCAGTGTTCGTTGGTCCCTTGTCGGCGCAAGCCGGGGGCGAAATTGAGGGCGCGGTCGCGCACTTTATCGACGTGACCGAGCAGAAAAACCTCGAAGTTCAATTTGCGCAGGCCCAGAAAATGCAGGCCATGGGCCAACTCGCGGGCGGGGTTGCCCACGATTTCAACAATCTCCTCACAGCTATGATCGGCTTTTGCGATCTTTTGCTGCAACGTCACGCGGCGGGCGATCCGTCCTTCGCCGATATCATGCAGATCAAACAGAATGCTAACCGCGCCGCCAATCTTGTGCGGCAATTGCTGGCGTTCTCGCGCAAACAGCCGCTGCAACCGAAAGACCTCAACGTCACCGATGCTCTGATGGAAATGTCGCATTTGCTGACGCGACTCATTGGTGAGTCGATCGAATACAAGCTGACGCATGGGCGCGATCTGGGTCTCGTGCGCGTTGATCCCGGACAGTTCGACCAGATCATCATCAACCTTGCCGTCAATGCCCGCGACGCGATGCCGGGTGGCGGTACGCTGACCATTACCACGGGCACCGAAACATTCGATACGCCGACGCAGGTCGGGCCCGAACAGGTGCCGCCGGGGTGCTATGTGCGTGTCGGCGTATCCGATACCGGCAAAGGCATTCCGCCCGAGTACCTGGGACGCATCTTCGAGCCGTTTTTCTCTACCAAAAAGGAAATTCCCGGCGCGGGCACGGGGCTGGGCCTTGCTACGGTCTACGGGATTGTGCGCCAAACCGGCGGCTTTATTCAGGTGGATTCCGCCGTCGGCCGCGGCGCAAATTTTGTCATCTACTTACCGCGTATCGAAGAATCTGATTCTCTCGCGGCGAACCAGCCGAAAGCGGCGGCCAAAACCGGTGCATCGGAACACGATGCCGATCTTGGCGGGCACGGCAATATTCTGTTGGTCGAAGACGAAGACGCCGTCCGTGTCTTCGCCGCGCGCGCGCTGAAGAACAAAGGCTATAAGGTGATGGAAGCGCGCACCGGTGAGCAGGCGCTGGATATTCTGCGCGACACGCCGGCCGTGGATTTGATGATTACCGACATGATGATGCCCGGCATGGACGGCGGCACATTGGCCCGACTGATTCGTGTTGAGCGCCCGGCGATACGCATCATCGTGATCTCGGGCTATTCGGAAGAAGTCGCACGCGGTGATATTGTCGACACCGCCGACTTTCACTTTCTACCCAAGCCTTTCAGTCTGGGACAGCTCGCCGCCAAAGTGAAAGATGTGCTGACGGAAGTGTAAGGCGTCAGTTCGCCGGATAACCCGCCGCGCCAAGCGGTGCGACTTTGGCTTCGACTTTCACCGCGCCTTGTTTTTCGAACTTGAATACGAGCGGCAATGTTTCGCCGGCTTTCAAAGGCCGCGATAGCTGCATGATCATGACGTGAAATCCGCCAGGCTTCATGTCCAGTTTGCCGCCGGCAGGAATGGGAACCGCGTTCACGGGCTCCATGCTTATGACGCCGCCCCGCGCCATTTGATTTTTGCTTTCGTGAATTTCTGCCATCTTGGCGTCGGGGGTTGTGACGGACAGCAGTTTGTCGGCTTTGGCGCCGGTGTTGGCGATGACACCGTAGCCGGCGGTCACGCGCCCCAAGCCTGAGGTGGCGCGCACCCATACATGCTCGACCGTCGTTTCGGCGAAAGCCGCAGGGGCGATGAGCAAAGTGAGTGCGGCAAAGGCGGCGATATGTGGTTTCATGCGATGCGGCTTTTTATTCAGCAGTCGCTGAGAGTTCGAACTGAATTTTGACCGGCATGCCGATCAATTTAGCTTCGGTGTCTTTGCCGAGCTCGAATTCATCGCGCGTGACGGCTGTGCCGCCTTTGGCATGAGCGGCATTGCCGGTTACCTCAAGCTGGAACACGAGCTTCACTTTCTTTTCGATCTTACGGATCTTCAAAGCGCCCTCGGTCTCGAAGCTGCCATCAGGCAGTTTCTTGAACCCCTTCGACATAAACGTCGCGGTGGGGAACATCTCGGAATGGAACCAGCCTTCTTCGGTGATGTGTTCATCAATGATGTCGTCTTTAGTAATAGCTGATGCTGTCTCAACAGTTACCTTTATGGACGCCGCCTCCAGCTTCGCCGCATCATAATCGATCTCGGCGCTCCACTTTTTAAATGCGCCGGTAAACTCCTTACCGCTTTGCACGGCGATAAAGTTCAAGGTGCTTTTAGCCGGATCGACTTTCCATTTAGCCGCCCAGGCGGGTGACGCCGAAATCAGCAGCGCCGCACACAGCAACCATATGTGTCTCATGTCAGGAATGCCTCTTCAGGAACGGCATCATTCGCGTAAGGACGTTATCGCGATTGATGAGGTGATGTTTCAGGGCGGCTGCTACATGCAAAATCAGAAGTGCCGTGGCGCCGTAGGCCAGAAAGCCGTGCACGTTTTTCATGACCGCCTCCACCTCCTTTTTGTACTGGAGGTCCGGCAGCACCGGCAAGTGAGGCCAGGGGATGAGGCCAAATAGAACTGTTGGAATATTGAAAGACGCCGCCGAGACCACCGCCCATCCCGCGAGGGGCGTGGCGAGCATTAATATGTATAGCGCTGCCTGCACCGCATGGGCCGTGCGGCGCTGCCAGATCGGCACACTTGCGGGCAGGGGCGGTGCCGGGTGGGCCAAGCGCCATGCCACGCGTGCCACGGAGAGAATCAGGACGGTGATCCCGACCGATTTGTGCAGCTGGAAGAGCTTAAACGTGAGCGCAAGCTTGGACGACGGCAGGTTCGTCATCACAACACCCACGCCGATCAGAAAAATAAAGCAGACGGCGATCGCCCAATGGAGAGCGATAGCGATGGCGGCGTAGCGCGCGGGGGTCGTCTGATTCATGCCTGTCTGTGACGGTTTTCAGCCTGGGATGTTCTCATTAGGAACATCTAGAATTGCACATATTCAGAATAATAGTTATTTAATCTCAATCGCTTATGGGAGAGCATGGCCAAAAATCTCGTAAATGTTTCTTTTATGTTCCACTTTTTTCTTGCCGATAAGAACAAACGATGTACAGTGTTGTTCACAGGGCGCGACCTGGGGCCGTTACGGGGTCTGGGGAGACAGAGATGCACAATGCACGCCCCATTGAACGCCTAATGGTTTGTGAATAGACAACAAGGAGCCGATCATGCCGTCAGAAGCCGCCGCCCTCCGCCTCGTCGAGAAGGACTCCATGGACAAAAATAAGGCCCTCGAGGCCGCCGTCACCCAGATTGAGCGTTCATTCGGGAAGGGCTCGATCATGCGGCTGGGCGCCAACGAGAGCGTCGTCCAAATCGCGGCGATCTCGACCGGTTCTTTGGGGCTCGATTTGGCGCTCGGCATCGGCGGTCTGCCACGCGGCCGTATCGTTGAAATCTACGGTCCGGAAAGCTCGGGCAAAACCACTCTGGCGTTGCATGTCATCGCCGAAGCTCAGAAGTCGGGCGGCACCTGTGCATTTGTGGACGCGGAACACGCGCTCGATTCCGGTTATGCCCGCAAGCTCGGGGTCGATCTCGAAAATCTGCTCATCTCTCAGCCCGACGCCGGCGAACAGGCGCTCGAAATCGCCGATACGCTGGTGCGCTCCGGCGCTATCGATGTGCTGGTGGTGGACTCGGTCGCAGCGCTGACGCCGCGCGCAGAACTCGAAGGCGAGATGGGCGACTCACACATGGGCTTGCATGCCCGCCTGATGAGCCAAGCCTTGCGCAAGCTCACCGCATCGGTGGCGA
>CANJRA010000023.1 GCA_947476625.1 Fidelibacterota bacterium | reverse complement strand
GTTTCTTCTTCGTTGGTCGGCTTGGACACCAGCGCAGGATTCTTTTCGGCTTCGGTGCCGAGCACGATCAGGAGCGTGGCGTCGCCGCCGTCGTCGAGAATCATGTTGGGCGTGCCGCCGTCGGCCCATTCAAAAATCTTGTGGGTGTAATCCCAATACTCTTCGAGGCTTTCGCCCTTCACGGCGAACACCGGCGTGCCGGCGGCAGCGATGGCGGCAGCGGCTTGATCCTGCGTCGAGAAGATATTGCACGACGCCCAGCGGACGTCGGCGCCGAGGTGCTTCAGGGTTTCGATCAGCACGCCGGTTTGAATTGTCATGTGCAGCGAGCCGGCGATACGGGTGCCATTCAATGGCTGCTTCTTGCCGAACTCGGCGCGCAGTGCCATCAGGCCCGGCATTTCGGTTTCAGCGATAGCAAGTTCCTTGCGGCCCCAATCCGCGAGGCCGAGGTCTTTTACAATGTAATCGCCGGAAGCCATGTCGTTCGTACTCCGTATTGGATTGGTAAGAATTATGGCGCGCCGTATAGCAGACTTAGCCGCCGTTGCCGAGGTCTTCGACGATGGACCAGACCCGCGCGGGGTTGGATTCGCTGGTGATCCGCCTGACCCGGCCGCTAATGGCCGATAAGTTCAGGTCCAGAATACGTTTTTTGACGCGCGGTAGGCTGTTGGGCGGCATCGAGAGGTCGGTGATGCCGAAACCCAGCAGAATCGGGGTCATGCGCTCGTCGCCGGCCATTTCGCCGCAGACGGATACAGGAATACCAGCCGCCATGGCGGCCTCGGCCAGGGTGTACTGGGTCAGGTCGTTGGTGCCGATGGCGAAGAAATCGGATTCGGCGGCCAGGGCGTCGGCGGCCAGCGCCGCGCCGGGAATCTCGATCATGATACCCAGCGGCGGCGGGGGATCGGAGATCTTCACGCCGCGGCGTTTTAATTGGGCCACGATCCGCGTGACCATGCGGCGCACCTGGCGCACTTCGTCGACCATGCAGACCATAGGCAGGAGAATCCGCACAGGCCCGAACGCGCTGGCGCGCAGAATGGCCGAGAGCTGCATCAGCAGCATTTTGCGGCGGCTCAAGGAAAAGCGAATGGCGCGTAGGCCTAGCGCGGGGTTCGGGCCAGGCTTCATGTTGAAGGCTTCGCCAAGTTTATCGGCGCCGACATCGAGCGTGCGGACGGTGACGGGTTTGCCGCGCATTTGTTTGACGACTTTGCTGAGCGCGGAGAATTGCTCCTCTTCGCTCGGCAGATCGGCGCGGTTCATGAACATGAACTCGCTGCGCAAAAGCCCGACGCCTTCGGCGCCGGCTTCCAGCGCGCCCGCGACATCGGCAGGGCCTCCGATGTTTGCCTGCAAGCCGACGCGGAAACCGTCGCGGGTAACGGCGGCAACGGTCTTGAGTTTTTTCAGCGATTGTTGCGACTTCAGAAAACGCGCGCGTTTGAGTCGGTAGTTGGCGAGAGTCGCGGCGGTGGGATTGATAACAATGACGCCGGCCGGACCGGACATGCGCTTGGCCTGGCTTTGCAGGGCTTCAATGCGTGAGGTTGCTTCGGCAGCGGCTTTAAGCACGCGGTGCTGTTCGCTGCGGACCTTGGTGGCCGGGATGCGGTGTTCGCGGACCTGAATGACGGCGCGCGAGTCATGGCGATAGACCGTACCGATGGCGACACCTGCGCCAACCGGCAATCCCTCAAAACTCCTCTCGCGCCCTCCCGCGCTTGAAGAAGACGCTTTATTCTTCATCGAACTTGTTTGCTACCAATGTACAAAGTGCGTCCATGGCCGCCGCGGCGTCGGGGCCTCCGGTCGTAATCTCGATCATTGTACCGGTAGACGCGGCAAGCATCATCAATCCCATGATGGATCCGCCTGAAACTTCGGTATAGCCGCGTTTGACCTTGATGTCGGCGTTGAACAGCCCTGCTGTTTTGCAGAACTTGGCTGCCGCGCGGGCATGCAGCCCCTTGGTGTTGCGTATTTCAGCGGTGCGCCGTAAATTGCTCATAATTGCTCCCGCGATTCAGACGCTTCTCGCTCAATGCCTGGCGGATATCATCCACTAAAGCACGCGGAACGTTAGTTGGCTTGTTTGGTCTTTTGCTTTTCTTGGGCCAGAAGGGCCGAAGCGACGTTGATGTATTTCCGGCCTGCATCCTGCGCCTGGACGATGGCAACTTGCAACGTATCGGTGCGGCGCACGGAGGCCAGTTTAATAAGCATGGGCAAGTTGACCCCGGCGATGACTTCGACCGGCGCGGTTTCCATAATGGAAATTGCGAGGTTAGAAGGCGTGCCGCCGAACATGTCGGTCAGGACGACGACGCCAGGGCCGGCGTCGACGGTCTCGACAGCCTTCACGATATCGGCGCGACGCTGTTCCATATCATCTTCGGGGCCGATGCAGACGGTGGCGACTTGAGGTTGGGGACCAACCACGTGCTCCATCGCCGCTACTAATTCCAGGGCAAGACGTCCGTGCGTGACGAGCACGAGTCCGATCAACGGTCTAGATTGCGACATGAAAGAAAGCGGTTCCTGACTTAATTTCCCGGTCCCACACCCGCGGGACCGGGAAACGCTGCCATTCAGTTTCGGCGATTTTATTACATTAACGACGCTGGCCGGGTAAATGGCGCGTCGCAGAATAGCCAATCACCGCAGGATATGCGACCCCTGCCTGCAGTCGCATCCACAATCGGCGTCCGACTGTCGATTTTGGATCACAGCGAATAATTTCCTATTAATATCAATGTATTAGCGCAGGGCCACAACCTTAAGAAAGTTATTTAGCGCCGGTCGCTTTATAATAATCGCGCATCAGCTCACGGCTCCAGGCCGGCTGGGCGGTGGCCCCTCGCGGCGCGAACTCGCTCATATAAGGTTTGATATCCAAAACCGGCGTGCCGTCGACGGCGTCCAGGGCGCGGACTTTAAGTGCGGTGCCGTCGATACCCTCGATTCTCGCCACCGAAAGGCCGAGCCGATTTGGACGATTTTTTCCGCGCTGGGCGAAGATGCCCACCAGCGGCCAGTCGGTGCGCTCGCGCGGATGGCGCGCACCCATCTCGACTTTCGCCGGATCGACCCGGTTCATTAAAAAGACGATCTCGACATGCGAGAAATCCTTGAGCCCGAACAACGCTTCAGGCCCGAAGCGCGTTGGGTCGAGGCGTATTTCGGAGACGACATCGCCCCAGAAATCATCGGCGGTGTCCTTGCGCGGGCTGGCGACGACGCCCACGGGTTGAAGCGTGACGGGCGCGGTATCCATGGGGCGATCCTTACGACAGGGCGCGGTTGATAGTGGTATCGCGGTGGCGGACCTCACAGGCGATATTCTGGCCCGCGAGCCAGGTTTGAAGGCGTTCGACCACAAAGACCGAGCGGTGCTGGCCGCCCGTGCAGCCGATCGCGATGGTGAGATAGCTTTTGCCCTCGGCTTCATATAGCGGCAACAGCGGCCCCAAAAGCTGCATGAGATGATCGAGAAAAGGGGCCAGTGCCGGATCTTTCTCGATGAAGGCCGCAACGGGCTTGTCCATGCCGGACTGCGGCTTCAGCGCGGGCTCGTAATAGGGATTCTTCAAGAAGCGGACATCGAACACCAGATCGGCATCGCGCGGCAGGCCGTGGCGGTAACCAAAGGATGTCAGGAAGACCTGCAAGGGCCGCGCGCCAACATCGCTGTATTGGCCGCGGAGGATGCGCTTCATATCCGCCGTCGCGAGCCGTGTCGTGTCGATCAGCAGTTCGGCATGTTCGCGCAAGGGGGCCAAAAGCCGGCGTTCGGTTTCGATGCCGACGGATATGGGCAGGTCGTCGGCTAAAGGATGCGGGCGGCGTGTTTCGGTGTAGCGCTGGCCAAGGATATCGGTGTCGCAGTCTATAAAGATGATGCCGATGGGAATGCCCGAACGCCTGCGTAAGGCATCGAGTTTATTGAGCAGGTCGGACGCGTCGAAATCTCTGGTGCGCACGTCGATGCCGATGGCAAGCGTGTTCGCACGCGCTTCCACCACCGCATTCAGCAATGCGAGCGGCAGATTGTCGACAGTCTCGAAACCGGAGTCCTCGAGCGCGCGCAGCGCCGCGCTTTTACCGGCGCCGGACATGCCGGTCACGACCAGCACGCACGGCGGCATGTCGTTATAGATTTTGCCTTTTATATCGTCCCGACTCATATAGTCCCGATTCATGTCGCCTTGGCCAGGATGCGCACTTTAGCTGCCGCCGAGGCGGCGAAGGCGTTTAATTGTAGGCGCGGAAGTGTGATGCCGTCGATGACGCAGGTGGTGTTGTCGGGCATTCGGGCGATCTCGGCTTCCGGCATCAAGTCTACCACTAAACCCACCTTGACCGTTGGGCGAAAGGCGAGGGCGATGATGCCGTGACCGCGCACTTCAATCTTGCCGGCGATGGTGGCTGGCACGGTTGCACTTAAGCGTCCGTGATCGGCGTTGACGTCGCAATAATCATCCGCCACGAGTTGGGCGCCGCCATCAATCAGGCGCAGCGCCAAATCCGATTTGCCGGACCCGGAAGGGCCGCGGATCAAAACCCCGGTTTCTCCCAAGGCGATGCAGGTGGCGTGAATGAGTCCCATGCATGATCTTATGCGCGGATTGGGTTGCCGATAAAGGGCCTGCTGATAAGGTGCGGCCCATGCTGTTCCAAATCTTCACAATTATCGCGCCGGTCTTCGTCATCGCCCTGATCGGCTATATCTGGCAGAAGCGCGCGCTGCCCTTCGACAACAACATGGTGATGATGGTCGTCAGCTATATCGCCGCCCCTTCCATGTTGCTGCATGCGGCGTTGACCACAAAAATCGCCTTCGACGCCATCGCGCGGATTGCTGTGGCATCGGTGGTGCTGATAGCGGCAATGACAAGTCTGGGCTGGGTGGTTACCCGCCTCTTCAAGTTGCCGCAGCGGGTTTACCTGCCGGCCGTGATCTTCTCTAACGCCGGCAATATGGGTCTGCCATTGTGCCTGTTCGCTTTCGGGGATGTGGGTTTGGTGTATGCGGTGGCGTTCAATGCAATGCAAAGCGCATTGCAATTTAGCCTCGGCGATCTCATTTCGTCGGGCAAGTTCTCGTGGCGTAATATCGTCGCCAACCCCCTGATTATCGCTGTCGTCGTTGCCGGTATTTTAGTCGCGGCGCATGTGACTTTACCATTGTGGATAGAAAATACGTTGGGCGCGCTGGGCGACCTGACAGTCCCCTTGATGCTGCTGTCGTTGGGAACCTCGCTCGCGAAGTTGCGCGTGGCGGGGTTGGGTGCGGCTTTTGGTATTTCGGTCTTGCGTCTTGCGGGCGGCTTCTGCGCCGGCCTCGCGGTTGTCTGGGCATTGCAACTCGACGGCGCGGCGCGCGGCTCAGTCATCATCCAATCGTCTATGCCGGTGGCCGTGCTCACCTATATGTTCGCACTGCGTTATAATAACCAGCCTGAAGAGGTGGCGGCGATGGTGTTCATTTCTACCATCATCTCGTTCCTCACATTGCCGCTGCTGATGGCGTATGTGCTGAGCCTGAACTAAGACGGCAACCGCACGATAAAGCGCGCCCCTTTGACGCTGTCGCCGTCTTTGATGTTCTCCGCTTTGATGGTGCCGCGATGGGCTTCGACGATTTGAGTGGAAATCGAAAGCCCCAAACCCGAGTGCGTACCGAATTTTTCGCCTTCGGGGCGCTCGGTGTAGAAGCGGTTGAAGATATCTTTCTCCTTGCCGCCGGGGATGCCCGGGCCCTGGTCCTCGACCTCGACTCTTACAAAGTGACGTTCGCGCGTGACGCGAATGCAAATGGTGCCGGCGGGCGGACTGAACGACATGGCGTTACTGATGAGATTGCGGAAGACCTGGCCCAGCCGTATTTCCAGGCCCGGCACGACCAGCGCGCCGTCTTTCTTACCGGATGCGGTGTTGTCTTCGATGACTTCGACTTTGGGCGCGGTGGGGTTGTCGTTGGCATTTTGAACGGCGGCCAGCGCTTCCACCAAACGGCCGATGTCGACCGGCTCGAGCTCGGCGCGCGAAAGTTCGGCGTCTAATCTTGAGGCATCAGAGATTTCGGTGATGAGGCGATCGAGCCGCCCCACGTCTTCCATGATGATCGACATGAGCTTCTTTTGCTGCTCGGGATCTTTCACGCGCGCCACGGTCTCGACGGCGCTGCGCAGCGACGTCAGCGGGTTCTTGATCTCGTGCGCGACGTCGGCGGCGAAGTGTTCAATCGCGTCAAGGCGCTGCCAGAGGGATTCGGTCATTTCGCGCAACGCCGCCGAGAGCTCGCCGATTTCGTCGGAGCGCGAGGTCAGGTCGGGGATCGGGTAGCGGCGATTTTTGCTTTGCCGCACTTGCATGGCAGCTTGCGCAAGCCTTCGCACAGGCCGTGCGATAGTGCTGGCGAGATAGATCGAGGTCAGTACCGTCAGCGCCAGCACCCAGGCGAACATGCCGAGGATCGAGCCGCGCACGGCGAACAGGCGTTTGTCGACGGTAGTGCCGTCGCGCGAGACCATGAGTGAGCCGACGATCTGCTTATAAAAGCGCACCGGCACGGCCACCGACAATATTTTTTGCCGGTCGGTGCGGATGCGCACTTTGCTTTGTGGCTCGCCGGCCGTGAGGGCGTGTTTGGCCTCGCTGAAGTCGGCGGCCGTGGCTTTGGGTGTCTCGACATAGGGCTCGAAGGAACTGGCGTAGGTGTAGCGGCCGATGCTGACATCGTACATGTGGCGCACAAACTGCATGGCCGGACCGTCATCCTGCGGCGGCAAATCCAAGACCTGAACTTCACCGCCGGGGCCTTGCAGCACGCGCGTGTCGGCGACAAGCGCGCCCGTGCCGTCGAACAATTGCGCGCGGAGATGGGCAAGGCCTGAGAGTGTGCGCACCAGTTGACGCGCGGAATCCGGATCGATCACGCGCTGCGCGCGGCTGGGTCCGAAATCCATCTCTTCGTCATCGTCGTTCGTATTGGCCGGGGCGGTATTAGCCGGGGCGCGTTTGCCTTTGACGGGCTTGGCGACAACCACCGCGCCCTCGCCGATGGCGGCGGCAATCAGCTCGCCTTGTGTGCGCAAGGCTTCAAGTTCGGCGGCGATCAGTGTGTCCTGATATTCGTCGAGAAACAAAAGGCCGAGAACAAGCAGCACGGGCGCGGCCAGATTGACGGCCAGGAAGCGCACGGTGAGCGGCGAGAACAACCGCATGCGACGCCCTTCGTCGACAACGGGTGTTGCCGACGAGGGGACGCGCAGATCGTTAAGTTGAAAGTCGCTGTTGCGCACCGGGGGCCTTTTTCCCACGCCACGCCGGTACAGACGTTTAGGCAGCAGCGTTGGTTTCGTTATATTTGTAGCCTACACCGTATAAAGTTTCGATATGCGAGAAGTCTTTGTCGACTTCGCGGAACTTCTTGCGCAGGCGTTTGATATGGCTGTCGATGGTGCGGTCGTCGACATAGATATGCTCGCCATAAGCCGCATCGATCAGCTGGTCGCGGCTTTTGACGTGGCCCGGACGCTGGGCCAGAGCTTGGATGATTAGAAATTCGGTGACGGTCAGGTTCACCGGAAGGCTCTTCCACAAGCAAAGGTGCTGCGCGGGGTCGAGCATGAGTTCGCCGCGTGCCACCGCCGAGGCCGAAGAGCCGGGCGCTCCGGCCGTCTTTTGGGCTTCGACCCGGCGGAAGATCGAACGCACGCGCTCGATCAGGAGGCGCTGGGAAAAGGGCTTCTTGATGTAATCGTCCGCACCCATGCGCAGGCCGAGAAGTTCGTCGACTTCGTCGTCCTTCGAGGTCAGGAAAATCACCGGAATGGCGCTTTTCTCGCGCAGGCGCTGCAAAAGTTCGATGCCGTCCATGCGCGGCATTTTGATGTCGAGCACGGCCAGATCGGGCGGCTCGGCCGTCAGGCCGCGCAAGGCCTCGGCGCCATCTCGATACGTTGTGACGTTAAAGCCCTCCGCTTCCAGCACCATCGACACGGAGGTCAGAATGTTGCGGTCGTCGTCAACAAGAGCGATACGGTAAGCCACGGTGTTCCCTCTTCCAGTCATGCTTGCCAGTCCGGCATATGCATATCAACGCTGCATTATGGCAAAAATACCGCAATGGCAGCTGAATTTACACGCTTTTTCTAAGGCTTAGCGGCGAATTTAAGGCGAGACAGCTCGGCTTGGGCGGCGGCGTGCTCGCGGTAGCGGGTCATGCCGGTGTCCAGCGCCGCTTTGAACAGCTTCGCGGCTTCGGCCGTGTCCTCAACCATCAAGGCTGCCTCGCCCAAGTAGAAATACGCTTCACATAAACGTCCGGAGACGGCGTCGGGTTCCCCTGGGGTCTTTTGTGCGGCGGCGGCGAGGACAGCGTCGCCTTCTAAAGCGCCGCTGAAATAGTGCATGACCGGCGCGGGCCACACGCCATCAGCGAGAGGTTTGGCGGCGGCGATCAGGGCTGGGTCGGCGTTTAAACCTGCGCGGCGTTCAGCGAGGAAGCGCCAGAGCGCGAGATCGGGCGGCGCGCCCGGAAGCGACAGGGCGGCCGCGAAGTCAGCCGCGGCGCCTTTGAAGTCGTTCTGCATGAAGCGTACGGCGCCGCGACCCGCCAAAGCCTCGGCGGCTTGGGGGAGGGCTTTCAGCACGGTGGAGAAATCGGCTTCCGCACCGGCGGGATCTTGCGCGAATTGACGTGCGAGCGCGCGGCCCATGCGCGCTTCCAAATCGCCCGGCTGACGTGTGAGGAAGGCGGTGAAGTCGAGGTCGGCACCTTTGGCGTCGTTGTTTTGCAGGCGGGCGTTGGCGCGAAAAAACAGCGGACCGGCGTCGGCGGGGCGCAGCTTGATGAGTGTGGTTAAATCCGTGACCGAGGGCGCGAACGTACCGCTGCGTAGGTGCGCCATGCCGCGACCTTCGAGGGCGGCGACGTCGTTCGGGTTGAGTTGCAACGCCGCCGTGAAGTCGGCGACGGCGGCGGGGAAATTTCCGGCGCGCGCATAAGCGGTGGCGCGGCCGCGATAAGCCGCTGCATCCTGAGGGTTAGCCGCGAGTGCCGCGGTATAAATGGCAGCGGCATCGGTTGTGTGGCCGCGCTTGAGCCGCGCGGCGGCAAGGAGTGTCTGTATTTCGCTGTCATCGGGCGCGAGGCCGGCCGCTTGTTCGAGTTCCGCCGTGGCCTGATCGACGTCGCCGGTTTTTAGAAAGTAAGCGCCGCGCAGTTTGAAAGCGGTGGCGTCTTTGGAATTGAAACGCCGGGCCTCGCCGAGATCGGCAATGCCTTGTGCGGCCTCGCCGCGTTTCAAACGCAACGCGCCGCGTAATACGTAAGCTTCGGCAAGTGTGGCGCTGGCTTTCAGCGCGGCGGTGTAATCGGCCTCGGCGGCGCGCAAGTTGCCGGCGGCTTCCAGCAGCTTACCGCGTGCCAGCAGTGCCGTGGGATCGGCGGGCGTGAGGATGAGCGCGGCTTCGCAGTCGATCAAGGCTTTGGCGGTGTCGCCTTGTGCGATGTAAGCCTCGGCGCGGTTAAGGAACATCAGCGCGCGGACATCGGGGGCCAAGCCTTTCGGCTCAAGCGTCCGTGTACACGCCGCGACCTTGGCGTCAGGCGCGAGTCCGGGCGCGAAACATTCCAGCGCGTTTTGGGCCAACGCCGGTGATGCCAGAAAGCCGACAAGTATGTAAATCCATCGTGTCATGACGTCAGTATGGCCGCCGCTGGGGCATTCTTCAAAGTCCGTGATAATATGCCGGAACGTGAACATGCCAGGGAGTAGCTTGAGGTGAGTTCGGAAACGTCGCAGCCGGTGGCGCGTGTAACATATCTGGTTGTGGGCTGGATCTGCGTTGGTCTTGGCATCATCGGCGCGCTGTTGCCGGTGATGCCGACGACGATTTTCATGATTGCGGCGCTGGCATGTTTTGCCAAAGGTTCGCCCGAGACGGCGCAGAAACTGCTGGCGCACCCGCGCTTCGGGCCGCCGCTGACGGCATGGAAAACCCACGGCGCGATTTCCAAGCGCTCAAAAACGTTTGCGGTCGCGGCGATGGCGGTGTCGTGGATCGTTGTTGTGGTCACCAGCAAAAGCTGGATTGTGCCGGCAGTTGTTGGGGCGATTTTGATTGCGGTGGCGTCCTATGTCGCTACACGCCCTACGCCGCCGGAAGAAATGTGAGCGTCAGGATTCGGTGCGGCGCAGGACCGGCCACAAAATATTCAGGGCGAGTCCGCTGATAACCAAGGCGGCGGCGATCAGTTTCCATGCGGGAAGCGGTTCGGCCAGCACCAGCGCCGTGGTGCCCATTCCGAACACCGGGACAAGCAGCGCGCTCGGCACAACAATGGCGGCGGGATGTCTGGCCAGCAGCCAGCCCCAGGCGACGTAGCCGAATAACGTATTGCCAATCGATTGCCAGAGTACGGCCGCCCATGTGGTGGCGTCGGCTTGGCGCAAGCCCTCGACAATCGCATGCGGGCCTTCAAACATGAGCGATACCGCGAGCAGCGGTAGCACCGAAAAGGGGCTGGCCCAGACGACGTAAGCCAGCATATTCACTTTACCGCTGCGTTTGGCGACGAGATTGCCTGCCGCCCAACTCATCGCCGCGATCAGAACCAGAACGATTCCTAATGCGTCGGTATCGCCATCCGTATGGAGCGCTATGACGCCGATGCCCGTCGCTGCCAGTAGAAGGGCAACCCATTGGAAGGGACGCACGTTTTCGCGCTCGATCAGGATCGACAAAATAATGGTGAAGAAGACTTGCGTCTGAACGACGAGTGACGCGAGACCCGCCGCAATATGTCCGTTGATGGCGACATACAGAATGCCGAACTGACCGGCGCCGATAAGTGCGCCGTAGGCGGCCAGATGACGCCACGGCACCGGCGGACGCTTGATGAAAAAGATCGCCGGGAAGACCGCGAAGGCAAAACGCAGCGTGGCGAAGAGCAAGGGCGGCAAATGTCCGAGCGCGATCTTGATGACCGCAAAGTTGGAACCCCAGACGGCAACAACGGCCAGCGCCAGTAGCGCATGGGTTAGGGGAAGGGTTCGCTGAGTAGTCATTGGTCTGCTGAATAAACGACGTTTGGCTAGGGCGCGCGCGACGCTGCGTAAGCGACGATGTTCACCATATCCTTTTCGCTGAGGCCTGCGACGGCATTTTTCATCAGGCCGCTCCAGTCGCCGGCGCGGTTGCCTGCCTTCAGGTCGTTCAGTTGACGGAAGAGGTAGCTCGGTGAGCGTCCGGCCAAAGGTGGAACCGGGCCGATGCCGCGCAGGTCGGCGCCATGGCAGGTGGTGCAGGCGACGGGTTTGGCGGCGGTTACCAAAGCCTCGCCTTTCTTGAGGCTGCCCTTGGGCACATAGGCGATGAAACCGGATTTGGAATCGCGCAATTCGGTTCGCTCGGTATTCTCGGGCACCTCGATGATGCGGGTGCCGATAGGCTCGACGCCGTCCGCGAGCGCCACCAGCATCGCGCCGCCGACGCGGGTCTTAGGAACGGTGTCGGCTTCGATGACGCGAATCCAGGGACGCAGTTTCAACGCGGCGAAATAGGCGGCGGCGGCGCGGACGTCGTCGTCGGCCGCGTGGACGCCGATGCTGGCCATCATGACTTGCGGTACGAGGTTCGGCTGGACCGCTTTGCGTGCGCCGCTTTTAAAGTCGCTCAGTTGTTGAATGATATAGGCCGCAGGTAAGCCCGCGAGGCTTGCGTTCTCGGGCCGTCCCAAACCGTTCGGCAGATGGCAGTAGCCGCAGGCGAAGACGCCGGGCTTGCGGCCATGCGCGACAACCTCCGGCATGGCTGGATGGTCGGTAGGATACCAATCGGGCACGTTGAAGAGATCGCGCATTTGTGTCGCGGTGAAGGTGACGTCTGTCCCCGGCAGCGCACGCGGGGTGGGATCGGGCGCGGGTTGCGGGGTGTTAGGATCGCGCGGCGGGGTGACGACATAGGCCCAAGGCGGCACGACGGGTTCGCCAGCCACGGCAGGCGCTAAAATAAAACATGCGATAACAAGGCCGCGACCTATAGCTCTCATGATGATCCCTCCCGATCGAATGTGAGCGAATGTCTGTTGGGCGAGCGTCTAGTGCGCCTCCGCCCAGGTATGTCCGACGCCGACATCGACGGTCAGCGGTACGTCGAGATGCGCCGACGATTCCATGACGCTTTTGACGATCTGTTTTGTCTTGTCGATTTCAGCTTCGACAACTTCGAAAATCAATTCGTCGTGGACTTGCAAGAGCATCAAGGCGGACAGCTTGGCGTCGGCTAGTGCAGCGGGTAGTTGGATCATGGCGCGCTTGATGATGTCGGCCGCGCCGCCTTGGATGGGCGCGTTGATGGCTGCGCGCTCGGCGAAGCCGCGCATGTTGGGGTTTTTGTCGTTGATGCCGGGAATGTAGACGCGGCGGCCGAACAAGGTGGTGACGTAGCCTTGTTTGCGTGCCTCGATTTTGGTGGCTTCCATGTAGTCGCGGATTTCGGGGAACTTACCGAAATACGCGCCGATATATTCCTGGGCCTCGCCGCGCGGGATGCCGAGTTGTCGGGCGAGGCCAAAGCCCGAAATGCCGTAGATGATGCCGAAGTTGATGGCCTTGGCCTTGCGGCGGATCATCGGGTCCATGCCTTTGATCGGCACGTTGAACATCTCGGACGCGGTGGCGGCGTGAATGTCTTCGCCGTCCTTGAAGGCGCGCTTCAGGGCTTTGACATCGGCGACGTGGGCAACGAGGCGCAACTCGATTTGGCTGTAGTCGGCGGAAACAAGTTTTTTACCCGCAGGCGCGGTGAAGGCCGTGCGGATCTTGCGGCCTTCTTCGGTGCGGATGGGAATGTTCTGCAGGTTCGGGTCAATCGAGGAGAGGCGGCCCGTGGAGGCGATAGTCTGCGCGAAGCTGGTGTGAACGCGGCCGGTCTCGGGGTTGATCTCTTCCAAGAGCGCGTCGGTGTATGTGCTTTTGAGTTTGGCGAGCTGGCGGTAGTCGAGAATACGCGCGGGCAGGTCGTGGCCAAGGGCTGCGAGTTCCTCGAGCACTTCCGCGCCGGTCGCATAAGCGCCGGTCTTGCCTTTTTTGCCGCCGGGCAGGCTCATGCGCTCGAACAGAATTTCGCCAAGCTGCTTGGGCGAGTTGACGTTGAAAGGCTCACCCGCAAGTTTGTGAATTTCGGTTTCAAAGATTGCCATGCGACCTTCGAAATCCTGGCTGAGGTGCGCGAGGACTTTTTTATCGACCAGGATGCCGCGCGCTTCCATGTCTTTGAGAACATAAATCAGCGGGCGATCCATGCTTTCGTAGACGGTAAGAAGTTTTTCCTCGCGTAAGCGCGGCTTAAGAAGCGCGTGCAGGCGGCGGGTGATGTCGGCGTCCTCGGCGGCGTATTCGGTGGCCTTATCAAGCGCCACGCGGTCGAAGGTGATCTGGTTTTTGCCCGTGCCACAAACATCGGTATATTTGATGGTCTGGTGGTTGAGGTGCAGCTCGGCCAACTCATCCATGTTGTGGCGGTGGTTTGCGCCTTCGAGGATGTAGGAAATCACAATGGTGTCGTCGACGGGCGCTACGTTAATGCCTTCGCGCGCGAAGACGTGCATGTCGAATTTGATGTTGTGGCCGATTTTGAGAACGCTGGGGTCTTCCAGCAACGGCTTGAGAACGTTGATCGCATCCTTGATGGCGATTTGCGGCAGTGCATCTTTTGAAGCGCTTTCTCCGCCGAGATCGAGCATGCCTTGGGGTGCGCCGCTCACATGGCGCAGCGGGATATAGTAGCCCGTGCCCGGCGTGATGGAGAGCGACACGCCGACCATGTTGGCCAGTAGCGGATTGAGGCTGTCGGTTTCGGTATCGACAGCAACCCATCCATTCGCAGCCGCGGCTTTCACCCAGCGCTCAAGATCGGCGAGGGTTTGGACGCATTCGTATGTGCCTTTGCCGATGGCGGGCGCGAGCGGCGCTGCAGGTTTCGGCGTAGGTGCCTGGTGCGCGGCTTCGCCCGCGACCGGAACGGCTTCGAGCGCGCGCGCGGTGCCGCCGAGGCGCGTGGTGACTTTGGTCATCAGGCTTTTAAAGCCCTGCGCGGCGATGAAGTTGAGCAGCGTGTCCGGATCGGGCTCCTGCCACTTCAAATCCAACAGCGGCGTTTCAATCGGCACATCGTCTTTCAGCGTGACCAGCAGTTTTGAAATGCGCGCGAGTTCGGCGTTGGCGAGCAGGTTCTCGCGGCGCTTGGGCTGCTTGATCTCGCCGGCCTTGGCGAGCAGGGTTTCGAGGTCGCCGTAGAGGTTGATCAGCTCGGCGGCGGTTTTCACGCCGATTCCCGGCACGCCCGGCACGTTATCGGTGGAATCGCCGGCCAGGGCCTGGACTTCGATCACCTTGTCGGGCGTTACGCCGAATTTTTCCATCACGACTTCAGGCGTGATGTCGCGGTTTTTCATCGGGTCACGCATGGTGACGCCGGGGCGAATCAGTTGCATCAGATCTTTGTCGGCGGAGATTACGCAGACATCGATGCCCGCGGCTTCGGCGTGTTTGGCGTAAGTGGCAATGAGATCGTCCGCCTCGAAGCCCGCCATTTCGATGCAGGGTACATTGAAGGCGCGCGTCGCTTCGCGGATCAGCGCGAACTGCGGAACTAATTCCTCAGGCGCCGGCGGCCGGTGCGCTTTGTACTCTTTGTAGATTTCGTTGCGGAAGGTGAGGCGACCGGCGTCGTGGATCACCGCGATCAATTCTTCCTCGGAGTGGTCGCGCAAATCATCCAGCAGCTTCATCAACATGTTGGAGAAGCCGTAGACCGCGTTGACGGGTGTGCCGTCGGGCCGGGTCATGGGCGGCAATGCGTGGAAGGCGCGGAAAATGTAACCCGATCCATCGATCAGGTAGACGCGCTTTGGTTTGCTGGGTTGTGTTGCCATTAATGGGTGTGGGGGCCTTGCCCTTTGACCCGTTAGTGCCCGGCGTGGGCTTTGGCGCCCTTATCAAGCACATAGCGCCGGCTGCAATAGGGGCACTCGATCTTGCCGACTTCGGGTTTGATCTGCAGGAAGACGCGCGGATGGCCAAGCGCGCCGCCGCCGCCGTCGCACTTTACCTGGACGGAGTCTGCTTTAATGATCTCGAATGGCTCAGCCATGGTCGGTGTCCCCGTTACGTGTTCTTGGCCTAGTTTATGCGGCCCACGGCGGCGGATTTCAAGGATGATTGACCCGCGATTTCGGCGGGTATACCCAAGGGTCATGAGCCAAACTCCGAAACCTTTTCCCGACCTGGCTGTGGAAATCCGCGGCCTCAATAAGATTTATGGCGGCGGCGGTAAACGCCCCGCCAAGCAAGCCCTGTCGGACTTCTCGCTGGAGGTGCCGCGCGGCTCGTTTTTCGGGCTGTTGGGGCCGAACGGCGCCGGTAAATCGACCATGATCAACATTGTGGCCGGTCTGGTGAACAAGACCTCAGGCACCGTGAAAGTCTGGGATAACGACATCGACACCCACGAACGTCAGGCGCGGTGCGCCATTGGTGTCGTGCCGCAGGAATTGAATTTCGATCCGTTTTTTACGCCGCTGGAATTGCTGGAAGTGCAGGCGGGACTTTACGGCGTGCCCAAGTCCGAGCGCCGCACCAAGGAAATCCTCGACATGGTGGGGCTGGCGGATAAAGCCCACGCTTATGCGCGCACGCTTTCGGGCGGTATGCGCCGCCGGCTGCTGATCGCCAAAGCGCTTGTCCACACGCCGCCGGTGGTGGTGCTGGACGAACCGACCGCGGGCGTCGATGTGGAGTTGCGCCAACAGCTATGGCGGCACTTGCGTGAACTGAACGCGCGCGGCACGACCATTCTGCTGACGACGCATTATTTAGAAGAAGCCGAAGAGCTGTGCGACCGCATCGCCATTATCAATCACGGCAAACTCGTTGCGTATGATACGACGCGCGCCTTGTTGCGCCGGATCGACAACAAGTCGGTCACGCTGACGCTGGCGCAGCCGTTGACGACAGTTCCGGACGCTCTCGCCGACTTTCACGCCGTATTGCCGACGCCCAATGAGTTGCATATCAACTATACGCCCAGCACTAATGCCATGCAGGGCATTCTGGATGCGGTGAGGGCAGCGAACCTGACCGTCACCGACATTCGCACCGATGAGGTGGAGCTGGAGGATGTTTTCCTTCAACTGACGGCCAGTAGTTCGCAACACGCGGTGCAATAATCCATGGGATTGTTGCGTGCATGTCTGATCTCATTCACGGCGATGATACTTGCAGCCTGCGCACCGCGCGTAGCGCCGCCCGGTCCCGGACCGACGACACCGCGACTGACCGATACCTCATTCGTGACGGCTGACGGCCTGGAACTTGCCGTGCGACGCTGGGCGCCGCCGGAAAATCCCAAAGCCGTCGTACTAGCCGTGCACGGCTTCAACGATTACAGCAAAGCGTTCGATACCGTGCCGGGTGCGCCGGGTGTGGGTCCGTTCCTCGCCGCGCGCGGTGTGGCGGTTTATGCCTACGATCAGCGCGGGTTCGGCGCATCGCCGCATCCCGGATTGTGGCCGGGCCGGGACGTAATGACGCGCGACTTTAAAGATTTTGCCAAGGTCTTGAAGGCGCAACACCCGGGTTTGCCATTGTATGGGCTCGGCGAAAGCATGGGCGGCGCGGTGGTGATGGCGGCGCTGGCGGGATCGGGTGTGCCGCCGGTAGACGGCGCTATCCTCGCGGCACCAGCCGTGTGGGCGCGGACGACGATGCCGATGGTTTACCGCATGGCGCTGTGGCTGGGTGCGCATGTGATTCCGGGATGGAAGCCGACCGGGCAAAGCCTGGGCCGGATGGCCAGCGACAACCTCGACATGCTGCGCGACAACGGCCGCGATCCGTTGTTCATCAAGAAGACGCGGGTCGATGCGGTCTATGGGTTGTCGGCGCTGATGGATGAGGCGTTGGACGCCTCAACCCAGATTAAGGTGCCGGTGCTGTATCTGTATGGCCGCAACGACCAGATCATTCCCAAGAAGCCCACGAAGCAGGCCCTCGCAGCCTTGACCGAAACCGATGCCGTCGTGCGCCCGGCTTATTACGAGAACGGCTGGCATATGATTATGCGCGACAAGCAATCGCCGGTGGTTTTGGGCGACATGGCGGCGTTTCTGGATAACAAAAATGCGCCGTTGCCTTCGGGTGCTGATGTCGACGCATTGAAGCGCCTCGAGGCCGCCAAAGGGGCATGCCCGCCCTGCTGATTCGCGGTTGATTGCGCCCGCCCGCTTGATGTTCTAAATTGCGCCCGCCCCGCATGTGAGCGGGCATTATGTGGCACCAAAGTACCCGTAGCTCAGCTGGATAGAGCGTCGCCCTCCGAAGGCGAAGGTCGGGGGTTCGACTCCCTCCGGGTACGCCACCACAAAATCTCAGGGCCTTCCAGAATCATTTGGCGCTGAGGCGGCGCGTTTCCTATGCTAGCGGCTCACGCACGACAACACCTGGGGAGGTTCAAATGATCGATGCAAAACCAAACACCGTCACGCGGCGTCAGGCATTGACGATTGGTGGTATGGGGACTGTGGCCCTCGTTGGCCTCGCAAGTGTAGGACGTGCGGCTGAGATCAGCGACTCTAACGAAGCTGAGAAGAAAAACATCGCCTTGGTGAATGCGTTCTGCAAAGCCTTCAACGACGAAAAACCTGATCTGCAAAAGATCGTTAGTTATATGACTGAGGACGTCATCTGGAAGCAGGGCGCCTTGGCCACCATGAAAGGGCGCGCCGCGGTCGTTGAAAAACTTGGGACGATTTTTAAAGATAACGCGCGGGTAGAATTGCTGGTGATTGATACGTTTGCGCGCGGAAATATGGTCGCTCACACGCGCGTAGACACCAGAAGCGTGAACGGCGGGCCTTACACACCCTACGCCGGTCCCATTGGAAGCGTCTTTTACATTCGCGATGGTAAAATTGCTGAATGGCTTGAGCTGCTGGTTCCCAGCCGCAAACCGTCCGCTTCCCCTTGATTGCTGCCCGACAATGCTGAGGCCCGGCGGGTATTGCGCCATTGTGGAAAATGAGCGGAGAGGGGTTGTGTGCGGAAGCGTACGACCCGCGCGCTGTGCGGTGCGCGCGGGGTCGCCGGATGGTGTCGGATAGCGCCAGATAGCGGAATGTAAGCGGACTTACTTCTTCGCTTCGGGAAGGCAGACTTTCTCGGCTTTAGCGTCGCCCTTTTTCACAGAGTCGCCCCAGGCGTTACGGCAGCGCTCGACTTCGCCGCGCGTGCACATTTCGAAAGGCTCGGACTCGGGCAACATTGTCTTTTCGCACGTCTGGTAAGCGAATTGCTCCCAGTTGTGTTCCAACTCTTTCTCGGTTTTCGGTGCTGCGTCTGCGGCCAAGGCGATACCCGACAGGGCGGAACCAGCAAGAATAATCGACGTCATAATAATCGTGAGCGGTCTCATGCAGCCTCCTTACCAACACCATACTGCGCAGCGGTTTAGCACCGCCACATGTGCCATCCAAGCGGGTTTATCACCGTGCCGGCCCCGGCAAATAGCGCCGGACATTACAAAGCCGCCACAAACCTTTCCGCACCCATTCTCTGGACGGGTTAAGGGAAAGGCTAATGCGGGATTAGGGTTATTTGTGGGCATTCTAAAGGGATGCCGCGACTTTATGCCGCGCCTCGGCAATGACGCGGCGCACAGACGGGCGGCTCATCAGGCGTTCAAAGTAGGCTGCGAGCGTGGTGTGATCCGCGGGGATCGGCGCATAAACGTTGCTGTAAAACAGCGACGGCGCTGCCGCGCAATCGGCCATGCTGAATGTGGCGCCGGCCGCCCACATGCGCGCCGCCAATTTTTCGTCGATCATTTTATAAGCCATGGCGAGACCGGCCAGGGCCGCTTCGCGTGCGCGGCCGCTGCGCTCGGCTTCGGGCAGGAGAAGCTGACTGGTAAGATGATTCATGTTGGTCATGACATAGGAATCAAAGACGCGATCCCACAGCCGCACTTCCAGACATGCGGTGGAATCGGGTGGAAGCAAAGGTGCTTGCCCCGGATAGTGCCGATCCAAATATTAGATCTGGATCGATGTTTCGGGCACGATCTTGTCGCCGTCCTGCAGCAACGGGATTTTGGCGGTCGGCCACAATGCGGCATACGCCGCGCGCGCTTGGGCATCGCCGAGATTAACCATGCGCGCCTCGAAAGGCGTGCCGTTCTCATAAAGTGCAATCAGCACTTTCCAGCAATACGACGACAGTGGGTGTGAATGGAGAACGAGCGACATGTCGTAGCGCTGCTACTACATGAACCAGTGTTTTTCGACCCACAGCATCCAGACCACGACGCCCGCCGGAACGATCCACGACAAGTGCGCGCCGATGCGTTCGTGCATATTTTTCGGCGCTAACAGCGCGGCTATTCCGGCGACCAGCCCGGCAACGGAGCCGATCACGATCCAGGTGAACCAGCCCATGGCCGGACCCGCGGTGCGCGGCAGATCTTGCGTGCTGATCTCGCCCATCAGCGGATAGAACCGGACCGGTGTGTAGCTGAATACAAAACAGGCGTAGTAGACGACGGCGAAAACGCTCGTGAATACGGCCAGCGGAAAAAGGCGGTTCATCATTAGATCAACCCTTTGATGTTATTAATCACGTGGCCGACGACGAGGGTCGTCCACACCATGAGCGCGATGAGGGCCGTGTTGAGACGGCGCGCAAGGACCTGCTCGGTGAGCGGCACTTTCTTCCACAGGTACCAATAACTCGGCAGCATGGCCAAGCCGACGATGGCGAAATGCTCTTTCAATTCGAACGCGCCGATGGCGGCGTTTATCTGAGCGTCGGCGAGGTTGCCTTTCACGTCCAGAACGTAGCTCGGATAGATGATGCCGCCGATGATGGCCGTCATGACGTACAGGATGGTGACAACATTGGTGTAGGTGCCACCGCGTACGTTGACCAGGCTTTGGAAAAACGTGGCCGAGGGTATGGGCTTGGACTTCCACACGCCGATGGCTTGATGGGTGATGGCGCCGATCAAAAACAATGCCAGCAGGCCATGGAAAATCAATAATACGGTAATCACGCGAACCCCCCCCCCGTTTACTTCAGTGCCTTGCGACGATATCAGCAAGTCATGAAGGCGTACATTATCGTTGAATTAAAAATGACGGTTACATTAATACTGAAAATAAGCCAATCTGACTAGCAGGATCACGTCAGCCCTGAAACCAGCGTGTTTCGTAAGCGAGTGTAAACAGCGTTGCGGCGAGCGGCACAATCCAAGACCAGCCCACCCAGAGATGCGCGGCCCACCGGCGCGGGACAATCGCCCCGGCCAGGGCCGCCGACACGAATGCCAGGACAATCCAGCCGTAATAGATCATGGCTGGTCCCCGGCTGGGGGGTTGGAGGTTGGTATATAATTCACCGACCAGCGGATAAAACCAGAACAAAGCCCATTCGTTGTAATAGGCAACCGTATAGACCACCGGAAACACCAGCGAGAACACGGTCAGCGCGGATACCAAGCGCGAGGGCAGCGGGCGCGTCATAGGCCTAGACCGCGGATGTTATTGAGAACGTGACCGATGATGAAATTCCACCATACGAAGAACGCCAGCAGCAGCGTTATGTAACTGCGTGCGGTTACACTGCCCGCCCGTGAAGGCTCTTTCCAGAACAGCCAATATGCGGGCAATAAGCCTAGTCCCAGAACCGCGATGTGTTCCTTGGTTTCAAAGGCGCCGGCGGCGAGAAACAGGCCGGTGTCTTCGAGGTAGGGACGCACATCAACGCGGTACGAGGTATATAAAAAGGCGCCGAGAAAAAAGTTGGCGGCATATAAAATCACCACCGTGTTGGCATAGATGCTCGGCTGCGGCAGCGAGCGCAGCCGGGTAAAGAACGCCTGCGGTTGCTCAGCGTGTTTTGCCGGCCAGACCATGATCGCCTGATGCGTTATCGCGCCGATCAGCACGATAGATGCGAGGCCATGAATGATGAGGAGGGCGGCGCTTATCATGCGGGCGCGCCGTCCGTCGGTTCATGCAGCGTGTGCATGGCCCGCAATCCCGGGCGATTGTTGGTGAACGATAAGTTGCCGCCGTGCAGGGATGCGATGGCGGCGACAAGGCTTAATCCCAAGCCCGCGCCGCTCGTGCTGCGCCCGGGGTCGCCGCGATAAAAACGCGTTGTGACTTTCGGCTTTTCATCGTCGGCGATGCCGGGGCCGGTGTCGTTTACAAGAATGGCCGCGCCGCCGTGTTCGGCGGATTGCACCGAGACGTCGACGCGCCCGCCGCTGGGTGTGTACTTGATCGCATTGTCGATAAGATTGCCGACCGCTTGGGCGATCAGTGAGGGGTCGCCCTCGATGTCAAAGCGCGCCGGAATTTCGGCGCTGAGGTTCAAATTCTTCTGTTCGGCCGCGTGCTGATAGAATTCCACGGTCTCGGTCACGACGTCTGGTAAGTCGACTTTTCTGAAACCCGACTGCCGCGCGCCGGTTTCGATTTGGGCGAGGCGCATGAGGGCATTGAACGTGCGGATGAGGCGATCGATGTCCGCGATGCCCGCGCCGATTTCAGTCTGCGCGGTTTCTTCCGACGGCCATTTGGCGAGGAGAGCCTCGAAGCGCGCCCGCGCTTCCGCCAAAGGTGTGCGCAAGTCATGGGCGATGGAGTTCGACACATTGGTAATGCCGCCCACGAGAGTCTCGGTGTGATCGAGCATGCGGTTGATGGTCGCCGACAGCAGATCGAGCTCGGTGTTGTCGCCGGCTTGTTTGACGCGTTCCTTCAAGTTGCCGCGCATGATCGCCCGTGCGGCATCGTTGATGGAGCCGATCTGGTTGAGAAGCGATTGGCGAATGAAAAAGCCCAGCAGCAGAACCGAGACTAAAAGCGGGATCGACACGCCCATAAAGGCGACGACGAATGACTTTTGCCCGGCAAAGAAATCCGTGAGGTCGCAACCATAGAGAAGGTGCGAGCCGTCCGAGAGAACGCGGTGCAGAACCCGGGCTTCGCTTGGTCCCGGCTCGCGCATGATGCGGATGGAATACCAGCCGGCTTCGGTGCCGACACTCGGCGGCCAGACCTTAAGATTGCCAGCGAGCGGATGATAATTTTCGTCGGTGAGCAGTGCGACTTGATCTTGGATGTGTTTGTCGTTGAAGCGAGCGCCGAGTTCGGCGACAGCTTTTTCCCGGCCGCCTTCGCGCACCAGGACGTGGGTTGTGTAGGTCTCGCTCTCGATGAGTTGCGCGAGCTGGGCGTCGGCGCGTCCGGCCGTGATGCTCAAGATCCACGCCGCGAGGCCGATCAACATGATCATCACGGCGCAGGCATAGGCGAAGGCCTGACGAAATGTGCCCGGGGGAAGAAGTGAAGGCGGAAGAAATTTAAACATCGGCGGCCAACATGAATCCGACCGTGCGAATGGTGCGGATGATCGGGCTCGCAGCATTGTCGTCGATTTTGTTGCGCAGCTTGCTGACCTGAACATCGATCACATTGGTTTCAGGATCAAAGTCGTAGCCCCACACATTCTCGAGCAGCATGGTGCGCGTCACGACTTGTCCGGCATGGCGCATCAGGTATTGGAGCAACGTGAATTCTCGCGGCCGCAAGGTAATGGATCGCCCGGCGCGTGTGACGGAGTGCGTGCGAAGGTCCATGCGCAGGTCGCCGACAATCAGTTCCTGCGTCTCGGGGGTTGATGGCGTGCCGCCGCCGCGACGCACAAGCGCTTCGAGCCGCGCCATCAGTTCACCGAAAGCGAAGGGTTTTGTCAGGTAGTCGTCGCCACCGGCCTTGAGGCCGTTAATGCGTTCATCAACTTCGGCTATGGCGGAGAGTGCAAGGATTGGCGCGGTATTTCCGGCCGCGCGCAATTCCCGGATGACCGCGAGGCCCTCCATGCCGCCGGGCAGCATGCGATCGACAATGATGGCGTCGTGTTGGCCCCGTGCCGCCAATTGAAGACCGTCCTGGCCATTGAGTGCGCTATCGAGCGCATGGCCTTCGTCCGCAAGCTGTTTGCGGATGAACGCGGTGAGGCTCTCGTTATCTTCCACCAGAAGAATCTTTATATGCAAACCAAGTACCGCAGGGTCAAGGTCGACTCAAGGCCCGCGCCGGTCGACCCGGACATCACAGGCCGGTTATGTCACGGAATCAAGATTTTCGCGGTGGCGATAATGCAATGATAATGATTGAGCTGGGCCCGGGATATAGCCGCATTCCACCTGTGGTCGGGTTTGACCCGATTATTTCCGGCGCATGGCTTCGGCCAGGGCTGCTGCGAGCGCGCCTTGTTCAACAGGCTTGGGCGGCGTTTGTTTAGGCGCCGGAGGGCGGTGAGACGGTCTCGCGTCGCGACGGGTTGTTTCAGGCTGGGAAGGTGGACGTGATCCGCCGTCTTGGTTTTCCTTGCGCATGGAAAGAGCGATGCGCTTGCGCGCGAGATCCACCTCGACAACGCGCACTTTTACCACGTCGCCGGCTTTTACGACTTCGTGCGCTTCTTTCACGAACTTATCGGCGAGTTGGGAGACGTGCACTAATCCATCTTGATGTACGCCGATATCGACAAAAGCGCCAAACGCTGCGACGTTCGTGACAGTACCTTCCAGCATCATGCCGGGCTTTAGATCCTTCATGTCATCGATGCCGTCGGCGAACGTCGCGGTCTTGAAAGAGGGGCGCGGATCGCGGCCGGGTTTTTCCAACTCGGAGATAATGTCGCGCACGGTAGGTAACCCAAACCGCTCGTCGACGAACGTGCGTGGATCGAGCGCCTTCAACGCCGCGCCATCGTTCATCAATGTGCGCACATCGCGTCCGCAGGCCGCGACGATTTTCTTGGCGACATCGTAGGCTTCCGGATGCACGGCGGAGGCGTCGAGCGGCTCGGTGCCGTCGGTAATACGCAGAAAGCCCGCGCATTGTTCAAAGGTGCGTTGGCCCAGCCGGGTGACTTTCAACAGCTCCTTGCGGTTGGCAAAGGGGCCGGTGCTGTCGCGGTGCATGACAATGGCGTCGGCCAGCGGCGAACTGAGGCCGGACACGCGCGCGAGCAACGATGCCGAAGCCGTGTTCAGATCGACGCCGACAGCGTTGACGGCGTCTTCGATCACGGCTTCCAGCGAGCGGCCGAGACGGTATTGATCGACGTCGTGCTGGTACTGGCCGACGCCGATAGATTTAGGCTCGATCTTCACCAATTCGGCGAGAGGGTCCTGCAGGCGGCGCGCAATCGAGACGGCGCCGCGCAAGGAGACATCGAGTTCGGGACATTCTTTCGCTGCGGCTTCCGAGGCTGAATACACCGATGCGCCGGCTTCGCTGACGATGACCTTCAACGGCTTTGGGGCTGGCATATCCGACAATACCTCCACTACCAGCTTCTCGGTTTCGCGGCTGCCGGTGCCGTTGCCGATGGCGATGAGTTCGACATTATGTTTGCGCATGAGAATGGCAAGTTGCGCCTGCGTGCCGCGCACATCGTTTTTGGGCGGGAACGGATAGACGGTTGTCGTGGCCAGCAGTTTGCCGGTGCCGTCGACGATGGCTACTTTTACGCCGGTGCGGATACCGGGATCGAGGCCCATGGTGGCGCGCGAGCCGGCGGGTGCGGCCAGCAGAAGGTCTTTCAGATTGCGTGCAAACACCTGAATGGCTTCTTCCTCGGCGCGTTGACGCAAATCGCTCATAAGATCGACCGAGAGGCGCAGCGACAGTTTGATGCGCCATGTCCAGCCGACAACGCCCATCAGCCATTGATCACCGGGAAGTTTGCGTCCGATGTCGAATGTTGCGGCGATCATCTGTTCGATTGGTTTGACCGTGGACGTATCGTCGGCGTCGACTTCGATATCGAGGAGCAAAAACTCTTCATTGCGTCCGCGCAGCATCGCCAGGGTGCGGTGGCCGGCAACCGTGGCCCAGCGCTCGACGTGATCAAAATAATCCGAGAACTTGGCGCCTTCTTGCTGTTTGCCTTCGCTCACGCGCGAGCGCAGGAATGCGCGCTCTTTCATATACGTGCGCAGCCGTCCGACGAGATCGGCATCTTCGGCGAATTGCTCTGAAATAATATCGCGCGCCCCTTCGAGCGCGGCCTTCACATCCACGACGGTGTCGTTGATGTAGGCGGCGGCCATGTCCGCAGGCGTCGCGGCGCGGTCGGCCAGGATGGCTTCGGCGAGGGGCCCGAGCCCATTCTCGCGCGCGATTTCTGCCTTGGTGCGGCGTTTCGGTTTGTAGGGAAGGTAAATGTCCTCAAGCTCGGCTTTGGTGGAGGCCGCCGCGATTTTAGTTTCCAGTTCATCGGTCAGTTTATTCTGTTCGCGAATGGAATTGAGGATGGCCACGCGGCGGGCTTCAAGTTCGCGCAGATAGGTCAAGCGTTCCGCGAGGAGCCGGAGCTGCGTATCATCCAAGCCGCCGGTCACTTCCTTGCGGTAGCGCGCGATAAACGGCACCGTCGCGCCTTCATCCAGAAGGCCTATGGCGGCGGCAGCCTGTTCCGGCTTGGCGTTGATTTCGCCGGCGATGATAGCCGTGATGCGCGTGGCGTCGGTAGTCATGAAGCTCCCTTAAGGCGAAGATCGGGCGGGGAAAATAGGGACAATTGCCCCTCAATGACAATGGCAAAGAAAGTGGTGGCAAAGAACGGGTCGGATGCGTTTTGTAAATTTCCGGGTCGGATAATTGTTGTCAAAGAAATTAGCGTTGGCAGGATGCGTGAGGTCCGGCATGCTTCGAGGCGGCCGTGGCGCGAAAAGTTAGGAAGCAGGTTTGTCTGACGCACAGAAGAGCGCGGATTTTGTTCAGTTAGGCGAGGCCGCGCTGCGCAAAGGCCTGCCGAACGCGGCCGCCACGCCGCCCCAGTAGCATTCTTACGGATGTACCAAGCCCCGCTTGATCCTCTGCTGTTGATCCCTCTCGGCGCTTTCGGGCTGATATTCGGCAGTTTTGTCACCGCGCTGTCTTATCGTTTGCCGCGCGGCGAGAGTGTGGCGCATGGCCGTTCAAAGTGCGCGGCGTGTGGACATACGTTGGCGCCGATTGATCTTATTCCGGTGGCGTCTTGGGTGTTGCAAGGCGGCGCTTGCCGCTACTGCCGCGCTAAAATTTCGTGGCGCTACCCGGCGATCGAAGTCGTTTCATCGGTGCTGTTTGTCGCAGCGGGCGTAGTGTTGGCGGGAAATATCGCGCACCTTTTGGTGTTGCTCGCGATGACGCCCGTGATGCTGGCTTTGGCGATCATCGATTTAGAACATCAACGACTGCATAACATTCTTGTCCTGGTGCTTGCGCTCTGCGCTGTTGCCTGGCGCTGGACGGATGATCGCGCCATTCTCGCCGGGCTTGGGGTGGCGGCGATTACGTTCGGTGCAGGCCTTTTGTTAAACGCCGCCTATAAAAGCGTGACCGGCAAGCCCGGCTTGGGTATGGGCGACACGAAACTTTTTGCCCTCGCCGGAGTCGCATTGCCAGTAGGGCCATTTCTGCTTTTTGTCGCGTTCGCGGGGATTTTGGGAACGATTTTCGGAGGGCTGTGGCATCGGCGGACTCGTGCCAGCCAATTTCCCTTTGCACCGGCTATTTTAATGGCCTTTTGGCTGTGTCTTACGGCCGGCAACAGACTCATTGATCAACTTGTCATTTTGCGTGTAAATTAAGTCACTTAAAGCACGCTCGTGACCTGACCGATTTTCTGTACTAGTCGTGATGTTAGTCTACTGCATGTTTTGGCTCTGTTCGAGTGGGATTTGTATTGGGCTATAGGCCGGGGTGTGGCGCGCGAACGGGTTTTTCCCGAAAGATGACAGTTTGCTTTAACCGCGCTTGCGCGGGATGCAGTCTTGGTGCGATGTGCTACGAAGGTAGGGGTGTCACACAAAACTACAAAGAAGCGGTGCAGCCTGCGACGTGCAAGCTCAGCACCACCGAAGGCAAGGACGTGGCGAGCATCGGCAAGCCGCACGCTGACGGAATGGTGCTTCATATCCCCATTTCGAAGCCGCTTGATGGCGGCCGCTACAGCTTGGCGTGCCGCGTCGTAGGCCCGGATGGCCACCCGATTAACAGCGCAATTTCCTTCACCGCCGCGAAATAAAAACGGAAAACAGGGGAGATCATGATCCGCTCACTACGGCTGCCCTGTGCAGCATTCTTTGTCGCGTTCATTGCCGCCGTTCCTACCGCTTTCGCCCACGTTACGGTGCGGCCTGCGGAAGCGCCGCCAGGCGCGGAGACGGCCTACACCGTGCGGGTTCCGACCGAAGGCGAGTCCACGACGACATCAGTCCAGCTTGATATCCCCGAAAATGTGGTCATCGTTTCAGTGAATGGCGCGGCAAACACATACGAATTGAAGGAGACCGGGGACCGCGTGACCGCCATCGTGTGGAAAACGTCCATCCCAGCAGGTCAGCGCGCTGAGCTGACGTTTACGGCGCGAAATCCTGTCTCCGGCAATGAAATCTCCTGGAAGGCGCATCAGTCTTTCGCTGATGGTACCCGGACCGACTGGATTGAAGCAAAAGGCAGCAAGCGCCCGGCATCGATTACGGCGCTTAAAGCATCGCAGTAAACTTGCTTCCTTTGGCAAGGACGGTCCGTGGACTCCGATCTTTCATACTGGACCGTCCTCGCCGCAGCCAATCGCTGGGCCCTCTATACGCTGATGCTCATCGGGAGCGGTTCAGCGCTGTTTGTGCTGTTGACGCCGGTTCCGCAAAGGCTCCGGGACGCCGCCAGCACCGTAGGGCGGCATGCCTCTTTGGGGGCGGCGTTCACCTACCTTGCATCGGTTGGTCTCGGCGGCGCGGAAATCATGGCGGGTGGCCCAGAAACACTCTGGTCAGCCGATACGTGGACTCTCGCCGCATGCACTTCTCTAGGCCGATTGTTACGCGGCAGGAGAAATGCCGCCGCCGGATGCGGCGCGCATTCGGAAGCCGGGACGGCCAAGGAAGGTGGCGGCTTAACGGCACAGTCCATAACAGCGCTGATTTGACACGCGGTATTCCGTAGTTCAGCCGCAGCCGACAATTATCATTTGATAACGCTAATCCAGCCTTGAGAACGAAGCAAGAACATTGCACAGTGTCAGCTTAGTTTAGGACTGGGACTGGCAGATGGCGGACTACAGAGGTGGAGAAACCACGGGATTTCAAAGCCCTGCCCAAGACCATATTGAAGAGGTCGTGGACCTAGCTGCCCTTTTGGACCTCCGCAAACCCGGCTTGTACCCGGTAAGGGTC
>CANJRA010000022.1 GCA_947476625.1 Fidelibacterota bacterium | reverse complement strand
TCCGATACTGCCAAGCCACCTTCAACCTGGCGCAAAACACCCAAAATCTGTGAATCCGTAAATCTGCTCTTCCTCATCAGAATCTCCTCGATGCTATTGCCGAGAAAATTCTACCTTCAAATACCGCTAGTCCAGGGGAGGATTACCGTGGGATAACGCTCGATCATACGGATTACGGGAAGCTCAACGTTCTGTATTACGACAACCGCGCCAACGACCGGGCATTCGAGAAAGGCCAATGGGGATGGCGGACGAAGTTCTGGAGTGTCGGCTACAAAACGACGCTGACAGAAAGTGTGGATTTTCTGGCCCAATACATGAACGGCAGCACGACGCTGATCACAATTCGCCCACCCATCGGACCGATTGTCGCGACCAATTATTGGTCGGCCTTTGCCCTTATCAGCAAGGAATGGGATAGACATCGTCTCAGTTTCCGGGCCGAACGCTTCGTTACAAGCGACCATGATATATTTCCCGACAACAACAATGAGCGCGGCACGGCTTTGACCTTGGCGTATGTTTACCGGCCCGCTGTTAAACAACGGCTGACGCTGGAATTGATCCGCGTCACCAGCGGCCGACCGGAGCGGGGGTTTTTAGGGCTGGCGCCGCACGCGACGGAAACACAGGCACAGGCCAGTTATCGCTTTTTCTTCTGAAAGAAAGCCCGCAATGACCTCTCCCGCCCCTTTCCCCGGTGTCGTAACGGTTGCCGCTTCGGTTGGGCTGGTGATCCTGACGATGTATCTGCTGGTGATCGGCGAAGCGATCCTAATGCCGTTGGTGCTAGCGATCTTTATCGCTTATCTGATCGCCGCGCTTGGCCACCGCATCCAACGTATCCGGATCGGTGCATGGAACCCGCCGGGCTGGCTCGGGCTAACGGCCGCGATCGTTACCCTGGTCCTCGCTATTGCGCTGATAGCCCAGGTAACGGCGGGCAATATCAGCGACGTCATTGCCTCGGCGCCGCGCTATCAGGTCCGCCTCCAGGAAATGTTTACGAAAGGCATGGGTTTGGTAGCGACGTTCCTGAAACTGGACGAGCCGCCGACATTCACCAGTCTGCTCCACGAGATTAACCTGCGCGCCGTGATGGAACGCTTCGCCGGCGCCTTTCAGGCAATCGCCGCTAACACTTTCCAGGTTTTTGCTTACGTCGCGTTTCTTTTGCTGGAAATGCGGACTTTCGACCGGAAATTGAAAGTTGTCTTCGGCGATGGCCCGCATGAACAAACGGTCCGTGCCACCCTCAGCGCCATGGGCCGCAAAATAGAAACCTATGTTTTAATCAAAAGCGGCGTCAGCCTGCTGA
Organism: Fidelibacterota bacterium; assembly: GCA_947476625.1. Classification (GTDB taxonomy): domain Bacteria; phylum Pseudomonadota; class Alphaproteobacteria; order Rhodospirillales; family Rhodospirillaceae; genus SHVO01. Next base: position 29,616 of record CANJRA010000022.1, on the reverse strand, counting down.
ACGCCTTTTCCGCCTTCGTCATACTCAGCCTGTTTGGTGTAGATTTCGCCGGTTTCTGGGCACTTTTGAGCTTTGTCCTTAACTTCATTCCTTACATCGGGCCGCCGTTGGCCACGCTGTTTCCTACGGTCCTTGCGCTTCTGCAGTTTGATTCCCTCACAACGGCAGCGTTCGTGCTTGGCTGCCTGGTCGCGGTGTACGCGATCATTGAAAACGTGATCGAACCGCAGATCACCGGCAAATCACTTAACCTCAGTCCGGTCGTTATGATTGTCTCGATCTCGCTTTGGGGTGCCATCTGGGGAATCACCGGCATGATCTTGAGTGTTCCCTTGATGGTGATCACGATGATCGTGCTCGCGCAGTTCCCAAAGACCCGCCCCATCGCCGTATTCATGTCGGGAAGCGGCGACGTCAGTTAGACTCGAGCCGCCGAGTCGCGCATTTTTCGACGCTCGACACCCTTTCACTACCGTTTGCCCCTCCTCCGCCGCCGTGAGCGACCGTCGCATGCATCCCATGCGGACAGTTCCGGGCATACGCGATACACCACCGCGAACGGCTGTCGCGACATCGCATTTTCCGTGCAGACGCGTCACGTCACGACGAAAATTTGAACACAACATCCTCGCTACAATCATGATTGAGCCTGTCGTTCACAGTCTAGAACGCCAGACCGCCGTTATTTTGCGCGTTGGTCCCTAGCCTTTGCGCATGCGCGTAAAAAATGCGCGCTCGGCGCGCGTTAAAAATGCGCGCCGAGCCCCACAATTATTGAATTTCTTGAACATCGCATCTGTTGCAGCGATGAGCCGCCGGCATCGCTTTTCATGGGCAAAAAACAATCGCAAAACCGGCGCACTGGTGGCAAAGCGAAGCCGACGGCAGGACCGCGCGCGTTGCGATTGGCGCGCACCGACGCACCACACAACGCATCAGCGCTAACAAGGTACGCGTGGAAAATTTGCGTGGAAAAAGCGGTGCGAAACGCGCGCGCCGCGACGGGCGGAAGTCGTGTTGAGAAAGAAATCAAGAAAAAAATTTGGCGCGTCTTCAAAAACTCTTGTTAATTTTCGTCAACTGCGTTTATCTCATCAGTGTTTGGATGTTTCACATCGAACATGGTGTTCGTTTTTTTGTTCGAAACGTTCAAGCGTTAACCCAAACATTCATGAACAGGGGATTTGATCATGGCTGCCAAGAAAAAAGCGAAGAAGAAAGTTGCCAAAAAGAAAGCCAAAAAGAAGGCGAAAAAGAAGTAGCATCAGCTAACTTCTGTTTCTGTTAGGGACAGCACACAAGAACGGCTACGAAATCGGCGCGAACGGAAGGCCTAGGCCTTTAAGGGCTCCGCCCTGAACAGTTTTTACCGGTGCGATATCCGATTGTAATGGAAAACCCGCTGAGCTTACGCTCAGCGGGTTTTTCATTGTCCGGCTGTCTGGCGGGGTTTCTCTTTGTCCGCCGCGCAAACCTGAATATTCTTAGAGTCCGAGAACCTTGCGTGCGGTGGGCTGCGCCTTACCAATGGCGATACTTGCCCCTGCGCTCTGCAGGGCGGACTCAATGGCCGAAAGACACGTTAATACGTGCATCGGCGACGCGCTTTGACCCATCAGCCCGATCCGCCAGACCTTACCGGCCCAGGCACCAAGCCCTGCCCCGATTTCCAGATTGGAAACCGATAAAAGCTGGCGCCTGACCGCGGCTTCATCGACACCGGCGGGAATTTTGACCGCGTTAAGTTGCGGGAGCCGGATGGCGGCGTCGACCTTCATGCTGAGGCCCATGGCCTCGAACCCGGCGACCAGCGCGCTGTGTAAGTGGGCGTGGCGCTTCCAGGATGCTTCAAGACCTTCTTCCTGCAGCATGATCAGGGCTTCGTGCAGTCCGTACAGCGCATTGACCGGCGCGGTATGGTGATACGTCCGCGCCCCGCCGCCTTTATCGCCCCAATAGGCCATGACCAAAGACAGATCGAGGAACCAGCTTTGAACCTTGGTCTTGCGCCCCTTCACTGTTTCGACGGCGCGCGGGCTGAAAGTTACCGGCGATAGGCCGGGCGGGCACGATAGGCACTTCTGCGTTCCGGAATAGACCGCATCGGCCCCCCAGGCATCGACTTCGACCGGAATGCCCGCGAGCCCCGTCACGGTATCGACGATCGACAAGGCGCCGGCGGCGCGTGCCAACCCACACAATGTCGCAGCATCGGATTGAACGCCGGTGGATGTCTCAGCGTGGACAAAGGCCAGGGCTTTCGCGCCCGGATTTGCGCGCAAGGCCGCTTCAACTTTGCCCGGATCGACGGCTTGCCCCCAGGCATCCTCCACCATCACGGCTTTCGCGCCGCAGCGCTCGACGTTCTCACGCATACGGCCGCCAAAGACGCCATTGGAGCAGACGATCACCGTATCACCGGGTTCGATCAAGTTAACGAAGCAGCATTCCATACCCGCCGAACCAGGCGCCGACACTGGAATTGTCATGTCGTTCTGTGTGCGGAAGGCGTAGCGCAACAGCGACTTGATATCGTCCATACGGGCGACAAAGGCCGGATCCAGATGTCCGATTGTCGGCTGCGCCAAGGCGGCGAGCACACGCGGATGGACATCCGAAGGGCCGGGGCCCATCAGGATACGGCGCGGAAGGTCAGGCAAAGGCTGGTTGCGCATGGCGATACAATTCCAGTGAAGGCTTATGAGATGTTAGATCACGCCCTTTATCTTGAGCCGGGCGAGAAACAAAATAGATTTTACCGTCCGCGTCAGGGCCGTGAACGCACCCACACGGGATGGCAGCGACTCCAAGAAACCGTCGATGGCCTGAATCGCCTCTGGTTCGTCTAAATAGGGCGCGTGGCCGTGATGAGGCACGACCGCTTGCTGCATATGCGGCATTTCCTGTTTCATACGCGCGAAAACCTCAGGACTCAGTAAGTCGGAGGTTCCGCCGCGGATTGCCAGGAGCGGGATATTCTTAAGAGACAAAAAGAACGGCCAGAGGTCGACCGCCGCCGAACTGCCCGCGAAAGGCTTGGAGATATTGAGGTCATAGTCGGGGCGGAAAGCGCCATTTTCTTCGACAAACCGCCGCCGCGCCATCTTCAGCCAATCAGCTTGCTGATAGTCGGGATAAATCTGGCCATCGAGAAATTTCATGGTCTCGGCTGCATCGTCCCAACTGTTGATAGGTTTTGTCTTGCCGAGGTAGCTGGCGATGCGGGCCAATCCCACGGGACTGATCTCGGGGCCGATGTCGTTGAGGACAATACCCAGCAATTTGGCAGGCATAAGGCTGCCTAAGATCATCGAAACAACCCCACCCAAGGAGGTGCCGACGAGCGCGACGCGCGTTAACCCTTCGGCGTTTATCAACGCGGCAATGTCGCGGACGTATACAGGAGGAACGTAGGTGCTCGGATCTTTAGCGTATTCCGAAAGCCCCCTGCCCCTGAGTTCCGCGCACAGGACGCGGTAGCGGGTTGCTAGATGCGGCGCCAATTCATCGAAATCGCGGGCGTTGCGGGTCAGGCCGGGAATACAAAGAACCGTAAAGGGCGCATTCGCAGGGCCGGCATACTCGCGGTAATGCAGCTTGAGGCCGTCAGGCGACGTGTAGAAGCGCGAGGTAAACGGCGCGGAATTCATAGGAACGCCCCAATATGTATGAAAGGCTGATTGTCGGCCCCTCTGCCGGGTCAATCAAGTCTGCATGACCCCAAATAATGCATCGGCGAGTCTCGCTTAAAGGGGGACCTGGGAGACTAAACTCCTCCCCGGAAAGCGTAATCTGAGGAACATCTTCTCTCATGAGCGGTCTTCATTCGTCACGCAGTAAGTTGTACCTTTTTGCGGTTCGGCCGTTCGGCTTCAATACCTCAAAATGCGACGGTTTTTAGGAAGTTTTATGTCCGCCAATTCAGTTTCTGCCGGTGTCTTTCCCGATATCGTGGCTTCCATCGGCCGCACGCCGCTGATCAAACTGCGCAAAGCGTCCGAATTGACCGGGTGCACCATTCTGGGCAAAGCCGAATACGTCAATCCGGGTGGATCGATTAAGGACCGTACCGCTAAATTCCTGATTGAGGATGCCGAAGCCCGCGGCAAGCTGAAGCCCGGCGGCGTGATTGTCGAAGGGACGGCCGGGAATACCGGTATCGGCCTCGCCGTGGTCGGCAACGCGAAGGGTTACCGCACCGTCATTGTGGTTCCAGAAACCCAAAGCCAGGAGAAAAAGGATTTCCTCCGCGCCCTCGGGGCCGATGTGCGCGAGGTCAAGGCGGTCGCCGCGTCTGATCCCAACCACTATGTCAAATTCTCGCAGCGCCTGGCCGATGAACTGGCGCAGTCCGAACCCAATGGGGCAATCTGGGCCAACCAATTCGATAATCTCGCCAACCGCGACGGCCATGCCCGCGAAACCGCCGCAGAGATCTGGAACGACGTCGATGGACGTATCGATGCCTTCGTCTCGGCGGTAGGTACCGGCGGCACACTTGCCGGCGTCGGTATGGGGCTAAAGGCCAAGCGCAAAGACATCGTTGTGGCGCTCGCCGACCCCATGGGCGCGGCGCTGTTTAACTTCTACGAATACGGCCAGCTCAAAGCTGAAGGCAGTTCCATCACCGAGGGCATCGGCCAAGGCCGTATCACAGCCAACCTGGAAGGCGCGCCGATCGACGATCAATTCCAGATCGACGACAGGGAGGCCTTGCCGATCGTATTTGATTTGATCAAGGAAGAAGGGCTGTGTGTCGGCGGATCGGCCGGAGTTAACATTGCCGGCGCTATCCGCCTTGCCCAGAAACTGGGCCCGGGCAAAACCATTGTGACTTTCCTTTGCGACTCAGGCGCGCGCTATCAAAGCAAGATGTTCAATCCTGCTTTCCTGCGGTCGAAGAACCTGCCGGTTCCGTCCTGGCTGAATAAATAGCGGTGAATAAATAGCGGTCTTGGGTTATTCCGCTTGGGTATCGCTGACCCAAGCGGCCACGTTCTCCGCCAGAACCGTCAGCGGGACGGCGCCGCCGCCAAGCACAATATTGTGGTAAGCCCGCAAATCGAATTTGTCGCCGAGGCGGCCCTTCGCGTCCTCGCGCAGATCGAAGATTTTCTGCATGCCGATCTTGTAGGCCGTCGCCTGGCCAGGGTCGACGATGTAACGCTCGACAGAATTGGTGATGTCGCCCATGGCGTTGGGCGTGTTCTCGGCTAAATAGTCGATAGCGCGCTCGCGGGTCCATCTGCTTGCAGATGCATGGATGCCGGTGTCCACCACCAGACGACAGGCACGCCATAGTTCAGCCGATAGGCGCCCGAAATCCGAATAGGGATCTTCGTAGAACCCCATCTCTTTCGGCAAGCGCTCGCTGTAAAGACCCCAGCCCTCGGTATAGGCCGTGTAAAAGGAAAACCGGCGGAAGCGCGGCAGATCATCGCGTTCCTGCGTCAAGCCGATCTGCATGTGATGACCCGGCACGGCTTCATGATAGGCCAGCGACTCCATTTCGAATTTGGAGAGCGCTTTCATATCGAACGTGTTGACGTAGTAGGTGGCAGGCCGCCCGTCATAGGCGCCGGGGCTTTGATAGAAGGCCGAGGTTGACGATTGCTCTCGGAAAGCTTCCACCGGTTTCACAACCAGCTTCGCGCGCGGCGTGCGCAGAAAGGCTTCATCCAGGCGTGTGGTCATAGCACCGATAATATCCCGGGCTTTGGCGATGTAAGCGGCTTTCCCCTCTTCCGTCTGGGGATAGTAGAAGCGCGGTTCGTTCTTCAAAAAAGTGAAGAGACTTTTTAAGTCGGCGCTGAAACCGACTTTGCGCATGATGTCATGCATCTCGCCGTGTATGCGCTCGACCTCCGCAAGGCCAAAAGCATGTATGTCGGCGGCCGTCATATCTGTGGTGGTGTGAAACGCCAGCCGGTTCGCATAGTAAGCCTCGCCGTCCGGATGCTTCCAGACGCCGTCGTCCGTGGTGGCGCGGTCGCGCTGTTGCTCGACCAAGGTTATCAATTTCAAATAGGCTGGGCGCACTACAGTTATCAGCATTCTCAAAGCATCGGTGTGCAGCTTTTGCTTCTGCGCTTGATCAAGCGCCAAGCGATCAACCTTCGCCGTGAAGTCGGCCCAAAGCGGACTGGCGGCGGGATGATTGTCGAACGGCGCGCCCGTCAGCACGTTGCGGCAGTCGCGCGCGACGTTGACGTAGGCAAACTTGGGCGCGAGCACGCCGGCGGCTTCGCCAAGACGCATCTGTTCCATGACCTGTTCGACGAGCGGCCCAATGCCTTGCAGCCGGGCAATATAAGCCTGCGCATCTTGGAGTCCGTTCACATGATGGATATTCATCAAGAACGTCGGGATTTCCTGCTGCCAGCCGTCCATCTGACTGACGGGATAGTCGTAATTCCGCCATTTGAAATCCGCGATCTTGCGGTCGGTCTCGTAGTCATACAGCCGCAAGCTGAGCGCGCCTTCCGGGGTTAGCCCGTCGGCGTGAAAATTCGCGCGTAGGTCGACCAGATCCTTCTGGTGATGTTCTTGATCCTCGAGCGCCCGGGCCTCGCCAATGTCGTTCCATTTGTCGGGATTGGTTTTGAGGCCAAGGTAAGCTTGGTCCATGGGGCTGCGCGCCAGCCAATAGTCGTAGCGCGTCTCGAGCCAGCCGTTGAGGCGCGCCGTTGCCGGTAGCGGATCCTCTTCGCTCGCAAAGCCGATGCGGGCGGCAGCGCCGACGCTCAGGGCCGTGGCAGCGGCAAGAAAACGGCGGCGCTCAAGCGTAACGGGCAAGGGATTCCTCGGGGGATGAGCCTTCATGCTAACCGATTCCGCGTATTAGAATAGAGGGATCGTGACCGGAAACGGCGTTTTGCGGTAGGGTCGTGGGTATGAACATGCATACACGGGGCGGACGTTTTTGGATCGGGCTACTGACGCTCTGTGCGGCGTTGTATGCGCCTATGAGTGTTGCTGAGTCAAAGGAACCCGTCGTCTTTCGCCGCGGAAACGATTCCGAACCCGCCTCGTTGGACCCCCACCACGCGGGAACCGTCTGGGAAAACAGCATCATCGGCGACCTCTTCCTGGGTTTGACCACGGATGACCCGCAAGGCAATCCCGTCCCGGGCGCCGCTGAAAGCTGGAGTGTCAGCCCCGACGGCCTAATATGGACCTTTAAACTGCGGCCTGGGTTGAAATGGTCGGACGGCGTGCCGTTGAAAGCGTCGGATTTCGTTTTCGGATTTCGCCGGCTCTTGGATCCCAAAACGGCGGCTAAATACGCCTTCATTCTCTATGTCGTTAAAAACGCCGAAGCCGTGAACGGCGGCAAAATGCCGCTGGAAGCCATCGGCATTCGCGCGCTGGATGACCAAACCGTCGAGATCACCGTCGATGGGCCGACGCCGTTTCTTCCGGGACTGCTCACGCATTTTGCGTCGTTCCCCATCCCCGAGCATGTTTATAAGAAATATGGCGACGACTGGGTCAAGCCCGGCATCATGGTGTCCAACGGCGCCTATGTATTGGCGGCCTGGAATGCCCACGACTACGTCAAGTCGGTCAAGAACCCGTTGTTCTATGACGCCGGCAACGTCGCCATCGACGAGGTGTTCTACTACCCGCTGGAAGCCGATACCACGACGCTCGCCCGATTCCGGGCGGGAGAAATCGATGCCAGCCTCGGCCGCGGCGGCTTCCCGATGCGTCAGTACGAATGGGTCAAAGAAAACTTGCCCGGCCAAGGCCATATCGTGGCCCAACTCGCCATTGAGTATATGGTCCTCAATATGCGCAAGCCGCCGTTTAACGACGCGCGCGTGCGTCGTGCCATCTCGCTGTGCATCGACCGCAAGATCCTGACGGAGAAAGTTTTGCTGGACGGCAGCTTGCCGGCATACGCCTTCGTTCCGCCGGGAATATCCAACTATCGCGGTGAGCCACGCCAAGCCTTTGCCGATTGGACGGTTGAAAAGCGCCGCAGCGAAGCCAAGCGTTTACTGGTGGAGGCCGGTTACGGACCCGATAAGCCGCTGACCTTCGAATATAAGCATATGGCCACGCCCAATGGTCGCCGCACAGCCGTCGCGGAAGCCGCCATGCTGAAAGAATGCGGGGTTGTGTCCAAGCTCTACACCAATGAGCCCAAAATTCATTACGCGTCCGTGCAGCAGTTTGATTTCGAAGCTGCCTGGGCCGGCTGGGTAGCGGACTACAACGATCCGCAAAATTTTCTGTTTCTTCTCGACTCCCGCTCGCGCGCCTATAATTACGGCGGCTACAAAAACGAAGCGTTCGATCGATTGATGGACCAAGCCAAAGTCACGCTCGATATCGATCAGCGCGCCGCGATTTTGGCGCAGGCGGAGCAGATTGCGTTAGACGAGGACGCGATGATTCCGCTCGATTTCGGCACCAATAGGATACTGGTGGCACCCTACGTGAAGGGATACGTGGGTAACGCGGTCAACGTTCACCGCACGCGCTGGATGAGCCTCGAACGCAAACCATGAACGGGACCGTACGGGGTACAATCACCCCACGCGCCTTGGCCTGGCACCTCTGCCGCTGACTGACTGGCTGCGACCACGGCCCGGCGACGATGCCATTCTGGCGGCGCGGACGGACCTGATCGCTGCCCAAGGGTCTGAGGTGATTGCGGCCTTACCCGAAGCAGAGCAGGCGGTGACCGAGCTGACCGGGCTGCTGCGCGCGCGTCACTTAGAGATCGCAAAATGCGCCGACAGTATTCTCACGCTGTCAGCCATCGGCCGCACCGTCGCAGAAGATCTGTGCATCCTGACGAAAGCGCGTGGCGACGCCTACCGCCTCACCGCCGGTATTTTGTGTTTTCCCAATCGCTGGCGCCTCGTGGAGAAAATCGGCGGCGACATGCTGGCGGTGCACGGGCCCGTACCGGAATACGCGGGCCATATGAGCGACGGCATCGATCGCTTTCTCGCGCGCCTTCGTCCGCAGCGTCCATTCATTCGCAGCAATTGGGGGCTCGCAAGTTCGCCGGAATTATATTTGCCTTATCCGTCTGCACCGGTCGATTTCCGCCAAACGCCGACGCCGACGTTTTTAGACACAGCGCGTGTTTTCTTGCGGCAGGAAGAACAGAGTTTCCTCAAGCTGACCGAAACGGACGCAGTGATTTTTTCGATCCGCACGACCGTCACACCGTGGGACGACGTTCCCGAAAATGTCCGCGCGGGCATCGGCGAAACCGTCGCCGGGCTGGGATGGGATTGGCGTGATTACAAGTCCATCCGCACCCTGAACTGAGCCCCGGAACCTATTCAGCGCACACCTATTATATAAGTGTGTGAGATGACCGGCTCACACATCGATATGCAGCCTCTGATTGCTGGTGGAATACTAGGCCTATGTATAAAATGCATAGACCATACAATGTGTTGATCCCAATGATCCTTTCGGTTGAGAGGCCGATTGGTCGCCTAAAATATCACCCATATTCAACCTAAAGTTACATAAATGGAGGGATGTCATGAACGCTGAAAAGTTGGAACACACCTTCCAAACCTCACAGTCACTCGAGGTCATCGCTGCCCTCCTCAAGCGCACATGCCGTCAGACGGTGCGGCTTGATGTTGAAGCGCACAACGCCAACGTTATTCCGGCGTACCGTATCGTCTGCGTTTATTTTGAAACTGTGGAAGATCGGGACCGCGTGCGGATTGCTTTGCGGCAATTGGCGGACACGTCCGCCACGCTCGCGCCGAAGAAAACAGCCAGCGCTTAAACGGCGCTCTACACCAGCGATGAACTAAAACAAAACGGGCCCCATCACTGGGGCCCGTTTCGCATGCGGCATGTCGACCGAGATTAAGCGGCAGTGTCGTTGGGCGCGCGGACCGGTTGCGCCGTCAACTCCGTCTGTACAGGTTTGCGATACCCGAACTTCAGCGTTGAGCCGAAGGCGACCAGGATCGACGCTATATAGGGCACGGCCATGATCGCCAAAGCCACGACCCAGATTTGCTCTGCCGGATCTTCGAAGCGGCGGATGTGGACGGTGGAGATGATCGAGATGATTGTGCCGACGAGCAACAGGGCTTCGGTTTTCACCAGGCGCAGGGCATGTGTCCAGGGCGCGGTGTCTTCACACTTTGGCGTGCGCATAAACGGCTTGCCGGAAGTGAACAGCCCGGCGATGACGCCCTGTCCAACCGTATAGGCCAACGACAGACCGGTCACAGCCGATGCCAGAGCGCCCATGAAGCCCGTGCCGACCTTTGCGCGGTGCAGGAGCACGGTCTTGACGGTCTTCACCGTGAAGATCGCTAAAGCAACCGAAGACAAGGCCGTGAGCGGCACGTCGAAGTGTTTCGGCGCGACGGCCATCAAGAACGACCATATCAATGCCAGAACGCCGAAGATCAGCGCAAAGCCGTCGGCGAACCACGGCAGCCAGCCCGCTACGAAATGATAGCGCTGGGCGACCGTAAGCTTTGAATTCTTTCCGCGGAAAATCTGGGCGGCATGGCGCTTCATGATCTGCATGGCGCCATAGACCCAACGGTAACGCTGGCTCTTGTAAGCGTCATAAGTGTCAGGCATCAGGCCGCGACCCAATGTCTCTGAGGTGTAGTGAGCGGTGTAGCCTGCTTCGAAAAGGCGCAGACCCAATTCGGTGTCTTCGGTGATGCACCATTCCGCCCAACCGCCGACCTCTGCCATCGCCGCGCGGCGGACCACACACATGGTGCCGTGCTGAATGATGGCGTTATGTTCGTTGCGCTCGACCATGCCGATACGGAAGAAGCCGGTGTATTCCTCGTAGCAAAGTGACTTGAACAGGCTTTCATCGGCATCACGGTAGTCTTGCGGACCTTGAAAGATCGCGACCCGCGGATCGATAAATGTCGGCATTGCGGTCTTAAGCCAGTGCGGCATGACCTGATAATCGCTGTCGATGACGCCGATGTGCTGTGCGTCGGGATGAGTCAGCTCCAACGCCTTGTTAAGTGCGCCGGCCTTGAAACCCTTCACGTTGTCGAAATGGAAGAAACGGAACTTGTCGCCGAGCGTCAGGCAATGCGCTTCAACCGGTTTCCAGTCCGCCGGGTCCTTGGTGTTGTTGTCCAACACAATGACTTCAAAGTCCGGATAGTCCAGGCGAGCCAAGGCATTCAGCGTTTGCTTCACCATTTCCGGCGGTTCGTTGTGCGTGGGCACATGGATCGAAACCTTGGGATAATGCGTCAGCGGACCGCTGGGCATAATCTTGCGGCCTTTACGCCAGAGACTGAGCGCCCATTCGGATGTTTCAGTAATCAGCAGCAAGCCGGTGAACAAGCCAGCCGGCACGATGAACATCGCGCCGCCAAACGTGCCCCAGTCGACATAGCGCAACGACGAAGCTTCGACGATGAACAGCGCCCCGGATACGACGAGACCGATAATGCCGCTGAGAAGCAGGTAGCCATAGATACCCACGGCCGGGATCAGCAACAGCACCACCAAACCGATGATCAAACTGCCGGCGGCGGAAATACCAGCGTAGGTCGCCCAATCCTCGAAGGAGGTCAGCGTGCCGGTGAAGTTGAATTTGTAACCGCCTTCGGCGTCGAGCACGCCCCAGAACGCGCCGACTGCGCCTTCCTTGACGGCTTTGAACGGCTGGTCGAAGGCTTCGAGGATGTAATAGTCGTAGTTCTCGGCGGTCGCGAGGTTGAGGAAGTGACGATAGAAGTAGGCGGCCATGGCCGGAGACGGCACGGCGCCCTTCTTCACGCGACCTTCAGAAGGCCAGCCCGCTTCGGTGATGACGATCTTTTTCTTCGGGAATTTTTCTTTCATCTGGACGACGTAATCTTCGACCCAGTCCATAGACTTGTCGGCGGCCACACCTTCCCAGTACGGCAGCAAGTTGATGCCGATGAAGGCACTCTCTTTCGCCATTTCGGGATGGTTGATCCACAGCGCCGGAACGTCGACGGTGCCGATTTCGATCTTCTTGTTGGTGATGGCTTTCTTGGCCTGCAGGATATAGGCGGAAAGCTGCTCGGCGGTCAGTTCGCCGCGCAGGACGGCTTCGTTGCCGATGAAGACGCGATCGACGACGCCGGGGTTGTCATTGACGGCCTTAATACCCTTGACCATCATTTTTTCATTGAGCGGCATATCGTCGCTGAGCCAAATGCCGAGCGAAACCTTTAGGCCATAATCCTTGGCAAGGTAGGGAACGATATCGAGTCCGGCATCAACTGTGTAAGTGCGGATACGCTTGGTGAGTGTGGACAGACGCTCGAGATCCTGACGGATAACCGCTTCGGGCACGCCCTCCTTAAGTTGATCCTCGGTATAGAGGCCGCTGGGGCTATAGGAGATGCCCTTCATTTGGCCGTTCCAATCCGGGGCGTCCAGCGGGCGGTCGAGAGAGGCCCAGAGAACCGCAGAACCCAAGCACACCACCAGAAGCGCTATCAGGATCCTCATTTTATTTAGACTTCCTTGCCCGCTCGTTGTTTGTTGTCACACTTAAGCTTTAACCGCCAATGCGCCCCATACAGGAGGGGCGGGTGGCTGCCTTAATTCGTAACCAGCTTTTGGACGAGAAGCATGGCAGGAAGATGAACGTGGAGCCGACTTCTAAAATAAAGCCTCTCGACGTGCCCACTTGCCATACCAGAACTATGCGAGGAAATACCGGTTGCGAGGCCAGCAACTTCCGGGCGTGTTTATACCAGAGGGGGGCATCCCTTTAAAGCGGTTTTGTGCGCCGCACAAAAGTGGTAAGTCATACCTGACCTAGAGAAACTAAAATAAAATTATAAATATGATTATATTTACACAACTAAATTATAAATTCTGCTGCGGTAATGCGACATGTTGAGTTATCAGCACGCCTACCATGCGGGCGGGCCAGCTGACGTACATAAGCACGTCGCCCTCGGCCTTCTGCTCGGGCATCTGGCGAAGAAAGACAAACCTTTCTGTGTCTTCGACCTTTACGCCGGAGAGGGTGAATACAACCTCGAAGCCTTTGCCGCCCAGAAGACCCAGGACTATGCAAAAGGCGTCAGCCACATCTGGAATGCTGGCATAGTGCCGCGAGACGCGCCCGATGGGGTGCGGACCTATCTCGAGCTTCTGCGGCGTTTCAATCCGACCGCGGAATTGGGGCGATACCCGGGATCACCGGCGATCGCGCGAGACTTTATGCGCGACAATGACGGACTCATTCTCAACGAACTTCACAGCACGGCATTCCCTGAACTGGGACGCTGGGCGCGTAAGGATCCACGGATCACCGTGCATAAGCGCGATGGTCTCGAAGCCCTCGTCGGCCTGACGCCACCGGCTATCCGGCGCGGCGTTGTGCTGATCGACCCCAGTTATGAAGTGAAGACCGAGTACACCAGCGTGCCCGAAACCGTAGCAAAATCGGTCGAGAAATGGCGCGAGGGTATTTTTGCCATTTGGTACCCCATCCTCAAGGAAGAGCGTCATCTCAGTTTGCTCGATGGTCTAACGCAGCAGGTCAACGCCGATATATTTGTCTGCGAGCTATCGCTTCCGGCCGTGAAACACGATGAGAAAGCCCCCGGTTTACGCGGCACGGGGTTAGCCGTGATAAATCCCCCGTGGCAGTTCGACGATGCGATGCGCGATGCGGGCTTCTGGCTTGCGCGGCAGCTTCAAGGACGCCACACCGCAAAATGGTTGAAGCGCGCGGAGACTTAGGTTCCGCGCGGTTTAAGTGAGCGGCGCGTGGGGGCGGCTTCCATCGGATTCTCGGGCCATATATGGCGCGGATAACGTCCGCGCATTTCGCCGCGCACTTGTGGGTAGGTATTGGTCCAAAAACTTTTGAGATCGCGTGTGACGGCCACCGGCCTGCGCGCGGGCGACAAAAGATGCAGCGTCACCGGCACACGTCCGCCCGCAACGGCGGGGGTATCGGTCAAGCCGAACACTTCCTGCAATTTGACATGCAGTGCCGGCCCGCCGTCGGCGCTGTAATCCACTGTAATATGAGAACCCGAAGGCACGGCAATCTGCTGCGGCGCCAGTTCGTCGAGCTTTTGCGGCAGGGGCCACGGCAACAAGCTACGCAGCGCGCTGTTCAAATCAATATTGGCTAGGTGATTGCGCCGTGAGACGCCGTCCAGATAGGGGCCCAGCCACGCTTCCAGATTTTCGGCTAGCGCGGTATCGGAAAGATCAGGCCAACTGTCGTCTGGAAATGCCGCCCGCAACATGGCGACGCGCTGTCGCAAGCTTTGAATGCCCTCGCTCCACGGCAGAGCCTCCAGGCCGAGTGCACGGATGCCCGCGATCATCGCTGCAGCTACCAGCGCCGGGTTGGGCTTTGTGAGTGGTTTGTCGTCGAGAATAAGCGCGCCTAAGCGCCGCTGGCGGCGCGCTTGAACGATCTGTTCGCGATTGTCCCAGGTGACGGAATCCGTGTCGACAATATCGGCGTCGAAAGCGTCTTCGATCTCGGCCCGCGTCAACGGCGCAGCAAGATAAATGCGCGCATCGCGCGCCGCGCCATCTAGATCAGCTACCGCCAGAAAATCCTGGGCAGCCAAAGCGTCGGTAGGATCAACAAAGGCGCCGCCGCCGCCGGACAGGCGATAGCGCCCGTCGCCGCGGCGCTGTGCGATACGATCGGGATAGGCTAACGCCACCAGAATTCCAGCGTCATCGGAGCGACCCGTTTTATCGTCCGCGCGTGCAAGGCCGCGAATTTGCCGTGCCGCCGCTTTGACGCGTTGCAAGGCAGCGTGGTTGACGCGCGCGCCGCGTTCGCGGCTGATAACAGCATCCAACCGCATGCGCACATCCGGATCACGCGTGCCGATAAGAATATCGCGCTCGGCCAACAGCGCCGCCGTGTCGCATGCCAACCCGCCATGACCCAGTTCTTTCCCGCGATGGACTAAGTGTGCCAAACGCGGATGCAGCGGCAGCGCCGCCATGGCTTTGCCTTCGGGCGTAATGCGGCCGTGTTCGTCCAATGCATCCAAGCGCCGTAACAAATCCTGTGCTTGCGAAAATGCGCCGGGCGGTGGTGGTGTGAGCCACGATAACGCTGATGGGTCATGCACACCCCAGGCCGCGAGATCGAGTGCCAGCGGCGCGAGATCGGCCTGCATCATTTCGGGATCGTCGAAGGCCTTAAAGCCGCGATCTTCCGGCGCCGTCCACAGCCGGTAGCACACACCGGGCTCCAAACGACCGGCACGGCCTCGGCGTTGCTCGGCAGATGCGCGCGAGACGCGCGCGGTGATCAACTGTGTCATGCCGCGCCGGGGATCGAAGCGCGGTACGCGCTTGTAGCCACAGTCGACAACGACCCGCACACCTTCGATGGTCAGACTGGTTTCAGCGATGGTCGTCGCCAGCACGATCTTGCGGATACCCTGCTGCGGTGGATCGACGGCGCGCTGCTGATCTTCGGCCGAGAGCGCGCCGTAAAGAGGCGCAATCACGACATCGCGGGGTAAGGTGCCATCCTCAAGCGCAGCTGCGGTGCGGCGGATTTCGCCTTCGCCCGGCAGAAAACCCAGAATACTGCCGGTTTCTTCGCTTAACGCGCGGCGGATCATCGCCGCCATTTCGCGCGGCAGGTCGTCGCTCGCATCCTTCTCGAGGTAACGGGTCTCGACCGGGAAAGGCCGATGATCGCAGGCAATCACGGGCACGCCACCTAATAAACCTGCAACGGCCTGATCATCAAGCGTCGCCGACATGACCAGAATTTTCAGGTCGGGACGCAAGGCCCGTTGCACATCCAGCGCCAACGCAAGGCCCAGATCGGCGTCGAGGCTGCGCTCGTGGAATTCGTCGAAAATCAGCAAACCAACGTCACTGAGATCGGTGTCGGTTTGCAGCCGGCGCGTGAGAATACCCTCGGTGATCACCTCGATGCGAGTGCGCGCGGATACCCTGGATTCGAGACGCACGCGATAGCCGACGGTCTCACCAAGTTTCTCGTTCAATGTCGCGGCCATGCGCGCCGCCGCCATGCGCGCGGCAAGGCGGCGTGGCTCCAACATCAATATGCTTTTGCCCGCGAGCCACGGCGCGCTCAAAAGCGCCAGAGGAATCCGCGTGGTTTTCCCTGCGCCCGGCGCGGCAAGCACAACGGCGGCGGCATGGTCCGCGAGGGTCGCGGCGACATCGGGCAAAATGCGATCTATGGGAAGCGATGTGGAGAACTGCACGGCGTTTATTTACCCGCTGGCTCAAACGTCCGGCAGCGAAGCGGTGACACTAATACGGCGGTGCGGCGGCCTGACCAGCTGCCGTGAGCCTGCCATCGTGCGTGACCCAGCCATGATCTTGCGCTGCTTTGAGCGCGGGCTGCAGGTCTTCGGGTCTCCACGGCAGAAGATTGAAACATTCCATCACCGTCTGCGCACTGATGAGTTCATCGGCCTTCAAAAGCATGTCGCGCACGGCAACGCGCAGGATTTCCTTGGCAGCGTCTTCGATACTTGGTCTGCCCATGGGAAGCTCCTCTTTCGTCCCGCCAATCATAGTAGCGTGGTGCGTGGCCGTACAGCCCGGCTCAGGCCTTACGGGGATTGGGCCTCAATACGGGAATGGCGTTTGGTATCGGGCATCAGGGCATAGACTACCAGTGAAATACCAATGCATCCCGAAACATACCAATAGAACCACCCTTCCCGGCCCGCGTTCTTGAGCCATAGGTCGATATACTCCGCGCTGCCGCCAAAGATCGCTACGGTCATGGCATATGGCACGCCGACGCCTAAGGCGCGGATGTGCGCGGGAAACAGTTCGGCTTTCACGACCGCATTGATCGAGGTGTATCCGCTGACGACCACCAAGCCGGCGAGCATAAATCCAAAGGCCGCCCATGCGTCGCGCGTCGCTTCGAGGGCTGTGAGCAAAGGCACGGTTCCAAGCGCGCCCAGCACACCGAATGCAATCAACAATGGGCGGCGTCCAATCCGGTCCGACAACGCGCCAAAAGCCGGCTGCATCAGCATGAACAGCAAAAGCGCGGCGGATGAAATCAGCGTGGCGTCGTCTTTGCTGAAACCCGAGGTATTGACCATGAATTTCTGCATGTACGTCGTGTAGGTGTAGAACGCAACCGTGCCACCCAACGTCAGGCCAAAGACCGTCAAGAGGGCGCGTGGATGACGCAACAAGGCGCGCAACGTGCCGCGATCGGCCAAGCTCGCGGAGATTTTAAAGGCTTCGGTCTCATCAATGCCGCGGCGCAGATAGAAGGCCACCACAGCGCCGGCTGCACCAACAAAAAACGGAATGCGCCAGCCCCATGATTCAAGTTGGCCTGGCGTCAACACAAGCCGCTGCAAGAAAATGAGCAGTGCCAAGGCCACGAGTTGACCCATGATGAGCGTGACGTACTGAAAGCTGGAATAGAAACCGCGATTCTTCTCCGTGGCGATTTCGCTAAGGTATGTGGCGCTCGTGCCGTATTCCCCGCCCACGCTTAAGCCCTGCAGCAGACGCGCGAGCAACAGGATGATTGGTGCCGCGATACCGATTTCGGCATAGCCGGGCGTCACGGAGATGATGAGCGAGCCCAAGCACATGAATGTAACCGCAAGCGTCAGCGCGGCTTTGCGACCGTGACGGTCGGCGTAAAGGCCCATGATCCAACTGCCGACCGGGCGCGCCAAAAAACCCACCGCAAAAATCGCTGCCGTATTCAGCAACTGGGCGGTAGGTGACGCACGGGGAAAGAAAATCGGAGCAAAATAGAGCGACAACGCCGAATAGACGTACCAGTCATACCACTCGACAAGATTGCCGACCGATCCACCGAAAATACATTGCAAACGCCGGAGTGGGGTCACCCGTCAGGCTTCTAGATGTCGGGCGGCGGTTGAACCGCAGCATATTCTTCCGCCGACTTCAGCGCTAACGGACGTCCATAAGCCCGGTGAATAGCCTTCACGAGGGCATCCTTGTTGATAGGTTTAACGATATAGCCGTTTACGTCCAGGCCAAGAGCCGCGCGCACGACTGCCTCCTGGCCGTACGCAGTAATCATGATGAACTTCGTGTCGCGCGGCACTTGGTCGTACTGGCCGGTCCTGATGCCACGCAGAAGTTCGATGCCGGTCATATTGGGCATGCTGTGATCGCATATGATGCAATCAATTCTTTTGCGTTGGTCAGCTAAAATATTGAGCGCACCGAGGCCGCTGGCGGATTTCGTCACACTTCCGACGCCTACTAGCCGCAAAACCGCATCCACCAAGTCCAGTATGGCGCGGTCGTCATCAACGATAAGCATTCGCAGCCGGTCGAACGGCATGACGACTAGGGGTTCATCTGCGGCCATGGGTATACCTCACCAATCCTCACTATACCTTGCCATCGGACGGCCCACATTGGATAGATACACGTTATGGGACGAACGATTGTAGCAGATTTTGCCTAAATTTTGGCTATCGGTCCAGGGAGCGTTACGCCGATGATAAAACACACAAGACCGGCAGTCTTAACAGTCGAGGATGACGATGCCATCCGTGCATTAATTGGCGGCGTTCTGAGCTCTGAATGCGATATGCGCGAAGTCACGGACGGCGCGACGGCATTGAAATCGGTCATCGAAAATCCGCCTGATTTGATCCTGCTCGACGTCGGTCTGCCGGATATGGACGGTTTTGAGGTCTGCCGCCGGCTAAAGAAAGATTCCCGGGTCGCGGAAATACCGGTGATTTTTCTGACCAGCCACTCCTCGCCGCAACACGAAGTTGACGGCCTCGAGGCCGGCGGAATCGATTACATCACGAAACCTATTAATCCGGCCATCTTGCGCGCACGCGTGCGAAATCACCTGGAGTTGAAAAAAAGTCGCGACATGCTGGAACGCATGGCGCGTCTCGACGGGCTGACCGGCGTCGCCAACCGCCGCACCTTCGACGACCTCCTGCTGCGTGAGTGGCGCCGCCAAGCCCGTACCGGCCAGTCGTTGGCCGTGATCATGATCGACGTCGATCACTTCAAACAATTCAACGACACGTACGGTCACGGCGTCGGCGACCGCTGCCTCAAAGAGGTTACAAAGGCCGCGGAAGGCGCTTTGCAGCGGCCGGCCGATCTCGTCGCGCGCTACGGCGGCGAGGAATTCGCGGTGCTGTTACCAGATACAAATCTGGAAGGCGCCATGGCCGTGGCGGAGGGCATACGCGCTGCTATCCTCGCTCTCGACATTCCGCATTCCCGATCTTCCGCAGCCGCATGCGTGACCGTGAGCCTGGGTGTCGCCTGCATGGTGCCGGCGCCCGATCAGGAGCCCTCGGTGCTTCTTAAGGCGGCGGACGAACAACTCTATGCCGCCAAATCGGATGGCCGCAATCGCGTCAAAGGCCTTGCGCTGCCGCAGTCCGCTTAATGGGGCTTTAGGATGCCAGCGTAGTTGTACGCGCACGCCGCGCCGCCAGGGCTTCTTGCGTTGCGGTAACCGTCTCTGCCAGCACTGATAATAGCGGTTCAACTTGATCCAAATTAACAGCGTCCGTTTCTATAAACTTCGCAAGGCACGTTGCGCGCATGGCACCGAATTGGGCGGATAGCCCCTTTAACACATGAGCCGTCCGCATGGCCGATCTCAAATCGCCCATGTCGACAGCCGCCTCTAGATCGTTACGATACAGCTCCAGGTTCTCATTGAACGTCACCAGCAAGGGGGCCAGAACCTCCTCGCCCAGGGCTTCTGCCAGCGGTGCGATGACGGCCTCGTCGAGAACTTCCGCCTGTGAAGCATCCTTAAGTACCTGCGTGGCTTCGCTGCTTGCTTTTTTATCGTCGGCACTTTGTTGTGCGTGCCCCGCCGCGATCACATGAAGAGAGGTTTGCTTATTCTCGGCGAGTTGGCGCTCCATTTTGTCGGACAATTCAGACCAATTGACCGGTTTCCCGACGATGGCATTCACCCCGGCCGCAAAATATGCGCGGCGATGGCCCGTGACGATGTCGGCAGTAAGCGCGATAACGGGAATATTACTGCAGTCCATTTTGAGCTTGCGGATTGCGCGCGTCGCGGTTGGTCCGTCCATAACCGGCATCTGCATGTCCATCAGCACGATATCGAAACGCTTCTCTTCGACAGCCTTCAAAGCTTCGGCGCCGTTTTCCACAGCATGAACCGTGTGCCCTAAGCGGGTTAGCATGGTGGTAATCAGATAACGCGACGTTTCATTGTCCTCGGCAAGGAGAATGGTTCGCGGCACTTGGGACACCGCCCGAGCCTTGTCGCTTGCTAACCGGCGCGGTTCGGCTTTTGCCTGGACCTTGTCGACAGACTGGTCGGCCATGACCTGCACGCTGAAGCCAAACGTCGAGCCTTTGCCGAGCTCACTGGTGACGGTGAACGACCCGCCCATTGCCTCGACTAGGCGTTTGGAAATGGCGAGTCCCAAACCAGTTCCACCATATTTGCGGGACGTCGATATATCCGCCTGCATAAATGGCTGGAACAACTTGCTCGCATCTTCCTCTTTGAGGCCGATGCCCGTATCCGCAACAGCGAATCGCAACATCAGCGTTTCGCCGATTGCCGGGTTCTGATCGAGGGAAATAACAATTCGCCCTTTTTCCGTGAACTTCACGGCGTTCCCAATAAGATTGGACAGGACTTGGCGCAGCCGTTTTGGATCGCCGATGACTGTGCTCCAATAGCTCGGCGGTACGCGCGATTCCAGTTCTATGCCTTTGTCGGACGCTATCGGTGCAAACAGATTGGTGACATCCGCCATCAATTCCGAAACATCGAAAGCGATTGATTCGATTTCGAGTTGGCCCGCTTCGATTTTTGAGAAATCCAGAATGTCATTCAGCAGATCGAGCAGGACGCGCGCCGAGCGTTTCAGAAGCTTGGTGAGGTCTTCCTGCTCGGCCGTCAGTTTGGCAAGCAACAGCAAATCCGCCATGCCCATGACGCCGGTGAGCGGTGTGCGCAACTCGTGGCTCATCATTGCCAGGAATTGCGATTTGGCAGTGTTGGCCTGCTCCGCGCGCTCACGCTCTATCTCCAGATTTTGTGCTAGAACCGTGAGCTCGTCGGCTTGATTCTTAAGGCGGTCTTGTACGGCCCTGAACTCGTCCTCGCGCTCGACACGCTCGGTGACGTCGCGCAGTGCCGAAACCACGGCATAACCTTTGCCGCCGTCCGGCGCCGGCACTTGTGAGCTGGTCGACTCTACCAAAATAGTTCTGCCGTCTTTGCAGCGTAGCCGCCACACCGCCGTGCCCAAGTCCGCAACTTCAGGCACATGATAGCGATACTCATCCGGCGGCATATCTTCGGACAACCGCCAGAAATAGATGTCCCGGCCGACGGCGTCATCGGCCTGATAGCCCGTCACCCGCTCGATGGAAGGGGAAACATAGCGAAGCACATGGTCCTGATCGTAAAGAATAATAACGTCGGAGATGTTGTCTGCAAGAAGGCGGAAACGCTCCTCGCTGATACGCAGGCTGGCATGGAAATTTTCCTGCTCGGTGACATCGAGTACAACAAGCTGGCGTGCCGGCGAACCTTCCCACTCGATAAGGCGCTCGACAGAAAGGATCCATTTTCTGTTACCAGCCTTATCCAACAACTGCCGCTTCGACGTTTGGCCGTCGAACTCGCCGCGCAAAACCCGGTCCCAGCTTGCCAGTGCGGCCTCACGTCTTTCTGGCACAAAATGGTCGATAAGGCTGTCGAGCGCGAGAACCTCGCGAACATCCTCGTGACCCAGCATGTTAGCGTAGGCTTTATTGCAGAACACGGCTTTGAGACCGCGCAGGATGACAACACCCTGCAATGACCCTTCGATCAAGTTGCGGAATTTGCGCTCGCCATCCATAAGGGCTTTCTGTGCCCGCTTGCGGCCGGAAATGTCGCGGATAAAGGCGGTGGTGCGAATGCGCTTTCCTTACGCATCGAAATCGGCCACCGCGCGCATGTGAATCCAGACATAGTGCCCAATCGCATGACGGACACGCACCTCGACATCCAGCGGTGCAACGCGTGTCTGAAATTCCGCGAGTTCGGCCAGAAACTCCGGCAAGTCGTCGGGGTGGACGAACTGCGGAATCATTGCTTCCGTCATCGCGAAATCCGGATCAGCAATGCCGAATATCTCCAAGGCGCGCGGCTACCAGTAGGATTCTCCGGTACCCCTCGAGACGTCAAAATATCCAGCGTGAGATGCTTGGATGGCTAGTTCCAGTGTTCTCTGGCTACGCCTCGCTTCGGCTTCGGCTTCAGCTTCCCTACGCTGGGTGATTTCGACGACAGTGCCAATCGCACGTACCGGACGCTGCCCGTCGAACGTGACGACCCGACCCCGGCTGCGGACCCAAATATAATGGCCGGCGGCATGCCGCATGCGATATTCGAGGGAGTATGGCGCACCGGTTTGCACATGATTGCGGAACGACGCTTGAAGGGCGGGCAAGTCGTCCGGGTGACACAACTGATGGTGCATCGTCATCGTCGGCTTGAAGGTCAGCGGATTGAGGCCGAGAATCTCGGCCCATCGTGTCCCCGCGAAAAGCTGGTCGGTACCGATGTCCCAGTCCCAGATTGCCGCGCCCATGGCAGAAATCGCCTGCTGCAATTGATCTTCGCGCTCACTGATGGCGCGCTCCGCGTCTTTGCGCGCCGTAATATCGATAACGAGGCCTGCATCGCACTCAGTAAGCCGGCAAGTTCCGGCGGCATGCCATCGTGACCATTGCCGCCACCGTTCGCGCCCTGCGCACCGTTGCCGCTGCCTGTGCCGCGTTCAGATGTCATGACACCGCCGGCAGGGGAATGGGTTTTGGTGATGAGTGTATCGCTCGTGCGCTTCATAACGTGGCTCCAGGCAATGAAAAAGCATAGCGCTCGCGCAGCCGTGGGCGGTGCGCGGCGATTGAAATGAAAATGGAAGATAATCGGGTGAGCGCGAACCTCGCCGTACGGGACCAGAGTCCACGCAGACCGGAACGATCTTGGAGCGAGATCGCGCAACTAAAACAGCAAGAATACGAACGCATTCAAACCCCTGGCCCCCCAGAGATTCTTATCCGACCAGCAACCCCCGTTGCGTGGCCGGCACAGTAAGTGTAACCCGCGGCGCGCCGTGCAGGCTATCGCTTTTAACACCGCAGTCCGCAGCATGCAGCACAGCGGTGGTTACAGAATAACTAATTGATATTATTATATATTTGTAGGCTTAAAACGAATACTTCACGGTCATCGCGAACATGCGCGGCGGATAAGGTGCGCATTGGATTACGCCGCTTGTGTTGGGTACCCCGAAAGTCGGGTTCGGCGTCGATGTCAGCACGCCGGCGCCGACGCCAGCGCCGCCGCCGCCTGGCTCGGCCATGCACGCTTTCTTATTTAAGAGATTGCTGACGACACCCGATATCGCAACATGCGTCTGTGCGACGTTGTCCGCATTCAGTCGCAGATTGACGAACGTATAACCCTCGGCCTTTTGACCTGGATTGTAGCCGGTCAAATCGGTGCGGTAGTCGCCTTGATAGGACGCCATTGCCGTAATCGACATTTCATCAACCGGCAGACCAAGCTGTTCGCCCGTGAGCGCATACGTTGCAACCCCGGACATGGTCCAGGCCGGAAGCGGAAACGGTTTGCCGGTCAAATTGCCACCGGTGGCTAGCTGCAGATAGCCCGGCGGCGGCGTGAAGGTGAAGTCGGTGTATTTGGCGCGCATGTAGCTGCCGTTCCAAGACAGCGTCAGCGCGGGCACCGGCTTCATGGTGATGTCCCACTCGCCGCCATAGATGCGCGCCGCCTTAGCGTTGAGCGTCACCGCGTCGGATGTAGTGCCGGAACATTGACCGGCGTTGAAAATGGCCTGCGTACAGGGAAAACCACCCGGTCCGACCGCGAAGACGACATACGGCAGATTATTCTGCACTTGGATGTCGTGATACTTAGTCAGATATGCCGCGAAGTTACTGCGGATCGGGATGCCGCCGAGATACCAATCGGACTTCAGGCCGAGCTCATAATCCTGCACGTTTTCAGGCTGCGCTATGGTGACGGCGGCATTGGTGGCGCCGCTATTGATCGCGCCCGATCTGTAGCCCTTGCGCGTCGTAATATAAGCAAGCGTATTCGGCGTGAGATCGTAATCGAGCGAAATCGACCACGTTGGCTTCTTAAAGGTTCTCGCAACATCAAAGAAGCAATCGGCGAAAGGCCGCAGAACGCCATTCGCATCGGTCAGTGCGCAGGATCGCGACACGCCGGTATAGGTGATGCCGTTGAAGACAATCGTACCGGGATCGAAGATGCTATTGGGAACCGCCGCATTGGATGCGACCGATGCGGGATAGCGCGTGCTGGTAGCTGTGATATGCGCAGTGCGTTCGTCGATGGTGTAACGCACGCCGCCGGTCAATCTCAGCTTCGGCAAAACGCTATACGTCGCTTGGGCATAACCGGCGTAGCTGGTGTTTTGTCCGGCGTTGCCGGTCGTATCCGTTGCCGTGATCTGACGGCCGGTTACGGGCTGTGCTCTGACTTGGTTGGGCGACAGGATGCGATTTATCGTGCCTTGATTTGCCGCGCTTTCCTCAAAGAAGAAAGCCCCGGTCGTCCACTTCAGAGCGTCGCCAAGCGCATCGCCCGTGGCCGTAAGTTCTGCGGTATAGGCATTGTAATCGGGATCGACGAAATCATTCGTCATGCTGAAATACGGCGCGCCGCGCGAAATGCCTTTGCCTTCCGATGCGGTCCAGCGGTAACCGCCGAGCAGTTTCACATCGATCTCACCGAACTTCTTATCGACGACGCCGGAGACGCTTTGGAAATAGCCTTTGTTATATGCGTTCTCGGCCTGATCGATGGACCAGAAGTCGCCTGCAACGCGCGCCAGCGACGCCAGGATGGTGTTGTAGGCCAAGGGGCTGGTATTGAGCGTGCGCGTTGCGACATTGCTGTAATAAGGGCCACTGATACGGCCCTTGAGATCGGTGAATTGATTGCAGGTCAGCGGAATGTTGCAGATCGACGGGCGCGATACCGGCGTCACGTTGGAACCAACCGCGCCCGTGGACGGGAGCGTGCCTTCAAACGCCTCGAGAGAATGATAGCCGTGGCCGGTATGATGTTCGACGTCGAAGTCGCCGCGCAACACGACCTTTGTTGTGTCGTCGGGCAAAAATTTCAGCGAGAACAAACCAGATGTTTTGCGCGAACCAAACGCCGGCGTATCATTGCGCTCACCCGTCGTCGGATCGAAGAAGATATTCTTGAGATAACCGCCGGTCTCGCTATAGGACACCGCCGCGCGCGCGAAGACTTTATCGCTGAGCGGCACATTGAGAACGCCCTGCGCTTCTCGACGACCGTAGTCGCCGCCCGTCAAAGCAAGAGAACCACCAAAATTCTCGTCCGGTTCGCGGGTCGTGTAAAGCACGGCCCCGCCGGTCGTGTTGCGCCCCAACAAGGTGCCTTGCGGACCCTTCAGCACCTCCACTGAATCGATATCGAATAACGTGCCCGTGAGGCCTTGCGTGCGCGCGACATAAAAGCCGTTCACATAAACCGCAGCAGCGGCGTCGAACTGAACGCCATTACTGGGAAAATTGCGAATGCCGCGAATGGTGATGTTCAGTGTGTCTTGGCGGAAGGTATCTGTCTGAACAGTCAGCGACGGCGTGACATACTTAAGGTCGGCAAGAGTTTGGACGTTTTTACGGACAAGGTCCTCGGCCGAGAACGCCGTGACCGCGATGGGAACCACTTGAAGGTTTTCGGCGCGTTTGCGTGCAGTGACGATGATCTCGTCAAACGGCAGCGAAACGGCGGCATCTTGCGCTGTCTGCGCTGGAACGACCTTTATTGGCAGAGCCATAAATGCGGCAGCGGTTATGACGACCGGCTTACCGAAACGCCACATGTTACGCATATCTTCCCCAACCTCCCGCGCCCGACCCCGTAGCCAGCCGCACCCCTTATGGGGTCGCGACGAGCGTGATGTTTGATACGCAAATAAGCCATAAGACGCAAATATAAATAGCAAATTCGCGGAGAATCGCGGATTGGTAACGCCTCTGTGTGACGCAGTTATAATGCTCGCCCGGGAAATCCGGGACGACCCCACAGGCGCACCGCGAAGCCGGCGTGGCCTTCACGCGTATAGCGCGTGTTTCGATTGTTTTTGCTGGCCGGAGGAACATTCCCGCCGCGTATCTGTTTGGGACTCATTCAAGCTGGCGGAACACGTTATTTCAGCGTGTTCTCGCGCAGGGAAACACTCCGGACGGAGTCATCAAAATGAGTCGCGATTTAAAGTATGCAATTGAAGTTTTCGTGGAACGCTTTGGCCGCGGCGCACTCAACGAAGCCATTGTCCGTTATCGCGATTCTATCGCTGCGGGCAACGCCCAGCAGGCGTTGGCTTGGCGTTGCATCGCCGATGGGATTGAAGATTTAAGTGACGCGGACGGCTTGCGCTCAGTCCATTAGACCTCACACGCGCGACCACGCAAAAGCGGGCGCGTCCAAAGGACACGCCCGCTGTGCAATGACGCGGATATAGATAACTCCGCGGGTTCTGTCGGCTAGCGCTTAACTTGCTTCAGATAATTGATCATCGTCTCAGGATCGGTCTGCTCGTATGGGTCGGTGTCGTGGCCGACGTCGTTGATGCCCGGTTCTTCGAACCATTTTTCAATCACGCCGTCGTTTACAACCATCGAATAACGCCAGCTGCGATAGCCGAAGCCCAAATGCTCTTTGTTGATCAGCATGCCGATACGACGGGTGAAAGTGCCCGATCCGTCGGGTATGAGTTTGATTTTGTTGATGTTCATGCTCTTGCCCCATTGGAACATGACAAACGCGTCGTTCACGCTAATGCAGTGCACCTCATCCACACCTAGCCCGCGCATTGTTTCGTAGCTCAGTTCGTAGGCCGGGCACTGCTTGTTTGAGCACGTCGGCGTGAAGGCGCCGGGAAGCGAGAAGACCACGACACGCTTTTTGCTGAACAAGCTGGACGTCGTCTCATCCTGCCAGCGGTAGGGATTGGGGCCATCCACAGTGGCGTCGTAAACGCGTGTTTTGAAAATGACATCGGGGAGTCTGCGGCCTAGCATTGTCTTCTCCATGGTTTAAAAGCCATGGACGGATAATATTTGGAGTAATTCTAAACTGCAACTGACTTTTAAGCATAACGCTCCAAAAATTTGGGGTGGAACCTAGGCTCCACCCCAAACTTTCGGCTTTGAAAAACGACTTTAGTCGTTCTGGTCGCGCTGTTTGCTGCCCTGTTGATGTTGGCGGGCTGTCTCTGGACGATCCTGCTCAGACTGACGTCCGGCCTGCTGGCCCTGTTGGCGCTGAGCGCTATCGTCCTGCTGAGCCTGTTGGTTCTGTTTACCCTTCTGGTCGCTTTGACCCTGCTGGGCTTGTTTGCCCTGTTGGCTGCTTTGATCCTGCTGGTTTTGACGATCCTGTTGATCGTTCTGCTGGCCTTGCTGGCCCTTCTGCTGACCGCTTTGATTGTTGTTGGATTGAGTCATTAAAATCTCCGCGTATAGGGGTTAAATAAACTAGCGGAGATAAAACAACATCGGTGGAGATCGGTTCCGCCACATCCTTGTCATGTGCGAAATATGATTATTGACAGTGCCGCTTTATGCGCCCCGTTCCGCACCTCGGCACAAATTCAAATTGTAAAATTTTCGCTAGATATGACACGATGTGTATCGTCGCGTTAAAGCGCGCATGATTATCACAGAGTTGCATCAGGGGAGATTGTAGCAATGTTCGGCACTAACAAAAGAGTTGCGCGCATCGCGCATCGCGTGGGTTTTATTCTGGGGTTGCTCGCCTTTGTTGCAACACCGCAAATCGGAAAGGTCGCTCATGCGGAAGTACCGGGTGCGGCGCCGTGGATTGGGTATACCAAAATAAATGTGACGGACCTTCCGCGTTCCATAGATTTTTACACAAAAGTCATGGGCCTGAAGATTTCCGCAACGACCGATTTCCCCTCGTCCAGCGAGACGCTCCTGACGCGCTCGGGCGCATACAATGAAGATACTATTCTGCTGACATACGTCAAAAAACGAACCGAGCCCTTAGTGCATGGCAATGCGTTTAATAACCTGACCTTCATTATTGATAACTTTGATGAAGTCGTCGGAAGAATGGAGGCCGCCGGTTACGTCGTGACCGGCAAACGCACAGCCCTCAAGTCTCCCGTGCCCTATGCAAAAACACTTTCGATGGCATTCACAAAAGATCCGGATGGCTACGTCATCGAAATCATTCAATTTTTCAACTAGCATTCGCGCCTCGTGCACGCTCGTCGGATGACGGCGCGCGTGCACGACAGCGTACGATCTTTGATGTAAAGGCGTTCTAACGCGTTACCGGCGCGGCGTTTGCC
This sequence comes from Fidelibacterota bacterium, assembly GCA_947476625.1. GTDB lineage: Bacteria > Pseudomonadota > Alphaproteobacteria > Rhodospirillales > Rhodospirillaceae > SHVO01. The sequence continues at coordinate 1,216 of CANJRA010000022.1, read as the reverse complement.
GCACTGAGAATGGCCCCCGACGGATCGGCCTGCAGCCACACGGCTATGCCCTCGCCTTCACGCGCGAAGTCAGCAGGCACCGAAAAATCCGCGGCGGCGCCGGAATAAGATCCTAGCGAAATGAAGGTACGAACGACGTTGCTGCTCGGCATGGTTTTGCCGGCATTCTCGCCGTGTCTGACGGCCGTCTCAATTTGCGGCAAATAGGCAGCCGCCCACACTGTCGAGGCCGGTGCTCCGTTTGCCGCCACCACCGCAACCGTGACGGTATCACCGCGGCTCAGCTTCAGAGTCGGGGCGGCCGATCGACTTTGCGTGACGCCGGTGATCACCGCGGAGGCGGAGCGCACATCATGGGCCGCCACTTCATACTGGCCACCGACGACCATCTGCGGCGTATAAACTTGGGCATTCTTCAAAGGCCGGCGATAGGCGCGTTGCCGCGCGGTATTCGCGGGCGTTCCAAATCGATCTCTCCAGCCGAGATCGTCCCACAAGGTGACGTGAAAGGAGAGCGCCAGCACATCGGGGCGGCGCGCCAGTTCCGTCAGAACCCGATCGGCCGCCGGACATGCGGGACAGCCTTGCGAGGTGAACAGTTCGACCATCACCGGAGATGAGTCTGTGGCAGCGACGTGATCTTGAGCACGGCTTTCGCTCACGATAAGCATCGCGGCCAGTCCAATTATCGATGCCCGAATCATGACCATGATCCTTTCATACATTGGAACGAGACGAACAGAGGCGCCGGATGCTTGCATCCGGCGCCATCCATTCTCGTGTTTCGTCGTGCCGTCTACTTTCTACTTCATCGAAACGCGACGCGGCGGCGTTGATCCCAGAAGCTTCTCATCAGCCGGGACAACAATGGCCGGCACGGCTTCCACGCGGAAGGCGATCGAGATCGACATGTTTTGACCCGTTTTCGGATCGGGTTCTGCATCAGCCAGTTTTTTAAAGTTGTAGTAGAGCCCTACTTGAGGCGTTCCGACTTGCGACTCATAGGGGAACGCGCCCTGGGCGTACGAGTAGTACAGCGCCAGCCAGTTTTGATAGCCACCGAGGTAGCCGTCCAAGCTGCCGTCCGGCTTCATGGTCAGGCGCATCTTGAAGTTTTTTACGTCCCAAACAGGAATGATGTAGGGATTGCCAATCATCTTCAGGCGACCCGTCTCGATATCCAGAACACCACCCTTAATTTTGGCGGCGAAGGTGT
>CANJRA010000021.1 GCA_947476625.1 Fidelibacterota bacterium | reverse complement strand
TCCTGGACCGTCTTGTCGCCCCGTAGAGCCTCAAGCGCCACACGCGCCTTGAACTCGCCCGTAAACCGTCGCCGTGTCGTCATAGCCAATCCCTCCGTTACCGAGGGAATACACCTTAACACCCTGTCCGATTTCCTGGGACCAGCTCACATAAGATTTGCGCACGCGCATTTGCACGCTGCATGAATGGAAACTCTGTCATGGGCGTTGATCAGGCTTCTATCGCCGGCAGTCACCAGATCGTTAGGCTTTATCGGCTGCGACGCCGCGCTGTGGGCAAGGCATAACACATTGCCCGGCTTGGTTAATTGGGCCGATCCAACGAGATATCGGAAACCCGGGCGCCGCGCGGCGCGATGAAGGTGGTCGCCGAGTCCGCAGCATGGGACCGGCTCTATCTGCCGGCAAATACCTGATCCAGAACCCCGCCCGGCGCTAAATATTCCTTCGCAATATTATCCCATCCTCCCAGAGTATCGATCGATAGGAGCTTTACGGGGGGAAAGTGTGCCGCATATTTCTTGGCAACGGTGGGGTCTAAAACCCGGTAGTAGTTTCGCGCGATAATGTCCTGCGCCTCGGGCGCGTACAAAAATTCCAGATATGCCGTCGCAAGCGCGCGCGAGCCGCGTTGTTCGACGACTTTATCCACCACGGTAACGGGGAATTCCGCCAACAAGCTCTGTGATGGAGTCACGCTCTCGAACTTGTCCTCGCCTAGCTCGCGACGTGCGGAAAACGCTTCAGCTTCGAAAGTGATGAGCACATCGCCAATACCACGCTGGGCAAATGTGGTTGTGGAGGCGCGCCCGCCCGTATCAAAGACCGGTACATTGGCGATGATCTTCTTGACGAAATCCTGAGCTTTAACTTTGTCGCCGGCGAATTTATCAAGCGCAAAGGCCGTCGCCGCGAGATAGGTATAGCGGCCATTGCCGGACGTTTTAGGATTTGGAAAAACCGGCTGCACATCGGACCGCACAAGGTCATCCCAATCCTTGATGTTTTTGGGGTTGCCCTTGCGGACCAGAAAGACGGGAAGCGAATAAAAAGGCGAGCTGTTATTGCCCAGCCGCTTTTGCCAATCGGCCGGAATCAGGTTTCCTTTGTCGTGCAGCACCTGAACGTCGACAACCTGATTGAAGGTAACCACATCCGCGCGCAAGCCTTCCAGCACTGCCCGCGCCTGGCTTGAAGAACCGCCATGCGACTGCTTGATGTCGATGGTCTGTTTCGTCTTATCGCGCCACTGCTTGATGAAGACCGGATTGAGCTGGCCAAACAGCTCGCGGGAAACGTCGTAGGAGACATTCAAGATGCTGTCTGGGGCATCCGCCGCATGCACAAATCGCGCGGGCTCAACCAGGCCGGCAAGCAGCCCGATTGCAAAGACAAATACCGTTGGCTTCATGACACGTACTCTCGCGGCTTGAGTGTTCACGAGCGACGCTCGGCTGAATCTTCCCACGCGCCAACTGAAAACATCTCGTTTTCGCGAGATCCGCACTTTCGGAAGAATTTACCGCTGCCGACGGTCAAAACCGTTAAAGAATTCCACAGACCCCGCCATAGCGGGGGTTTCCGGACGCGACTGGAAATAGGGAGGATCGGGCTTGCGAAAGGCGGCGTTTCTACGAACGGCGCCGCGGCCCTCGGGAGATGTCAGTGCGAAGTGCGTTCCCCCGTCTGCGGCGTCACAGACGGGGGAAGGCTCAATGACTTCGCTGCCTACTTTTTGGGAACTTTGAAGACCCAAATGGCAGAGCTGCGGTTAACCGGATAGGTGATCTCGGGCATCAAAGGCCGGAACAGCAGCGAATGGTTACCACCGCCGCCAACCACCACGGCAATGAACTGCTCTCCGTCCACCGAGTAGGTGATGGGAGCGGAGTTGGGCACTTCGTTCAGCCCGGTTCTCCACAACCGTTTGCCGGTAGCAGAATCAAACGCGATGAATTCGCGGTCTAGCGATCCCGCGAACACCAAGCCGCCGCCGGTGGCAAGAACGCCCGTCATGTAGGGGGCGCGCTGACGATCCACCCACAGCACTTTCTTGTTCACCAAGTCGATGGCTTGGAAACGTCCGTAATTACCATCGGTGTCTTTGCGCGGCGCCAAGCCCATGCGGTAGCCCGTCAGCAAGCCGCGCTCGCCTTCGGGAACGGGAGACATGATCATGCAAGCTTCCACAATCGGCACATACAAGATGTGCGTGGTGGGGTTCACAGCCGACGGAATCCAGTTCTTACCGCCTTCGACGTGCGGACAGATGAAGTGCGATTTGCCGTCATTCGGCAGCAGCGACTGATCGATAGTCTTTTCGCCGGTCTTGGGATCGATCGCCGTGACGAAGTTTTGGAACCCGAGATCCCACGAGTACAAATACTCGCCGGTCTTGGCATCCAGCACTTCGTGAATCGCGGGCTTACCCGATGTCACGACCACGCGTCTCATTTTGCCGTTGACCGGCATGTTCATGATGTGGCGTTCAAACGCCCAATCAAGGTCGAACTGATCGTTGGCGAGGTGCTGGTAGTACCAAACCAGTTTGCCCGTGTCCGGATTGAGCGCAACGGTCGCGTTCGTGTAGAGCGCCTTGTTGATGTTCTTATCATTCGGCTTCACAGGAATCCGAAGCGGACCGGTGTCGTAAGTTGGCGCCGGACCAAAGAACACGAGATTGGTTTCCGGGTCATAAGTTCCCGGTGCCCACAGCGAGCCGCCGGTACGTTTTTCGAGCGGCAGATCGTTCCAGGTATCGCCACCCGGTGTTCCCGGCGCGGGAATAGGTTCGAACGACCAAAGCTTTTTGCCGGTTTTGGCATCAAGCCCGACAATCACACCGCGCTGATTTCCCCGGCCGTTAGGATCCTTAGGGTTACGCGGCGAGCGCGTGGTGCCGACGACGATCTTATCTTTAGCAATCAGCGGACCGCCGATAATGGTGCCGCCGTCAGTCACGGGCGTGTCCCAAACGACTTCACCGGTCTTGGCATCGAGCGCGACCATGTGCGCGTCCGATGTGCCGGTGTAAATTTTGTCGCCGTAGATCACGATGGATTTTTTGAAGCTCGGTGCGACGCCCTGCGGAAGGATGCGCGTGTACTCCCACAAACGGCCGCCGGTCTTGGCGTTGAGCGCCTGAATGACATCGCCGTGCCCATAAACATAGAGCACGCCGTCACGCACCAGCGGTGTGGACTCGTTCGCGCCGTTTGGCAGCGACCATGACCAGGCCACCTGCATACTGCCGACGTTCGAGGCATTGATTTGATTGAGCGGACTATAACCGTCGGCCGTCACGGTGCGACGCCACGTCAACCAATCCTCGGGCGGAGGATCGCGCAGATCCTTTTCTGTGACAGGACTGAACTTATCGAGCGGGTTCGCTATCGGATGGGGCGCGGGCGGCAAAGTGATGTCGGGCTGCAATTGACCGAACATGCTGGTCGGCGCCGGAATCGTCATTGCCTTCATTTCCGCGGCTTCTATAGGCAGCGCTTTTTCGCCCGACAGATAATTGTTCCTGCGGAACACGTACGACAAGATTTCCAGGTACTGCGTCTGGCTCAGCGACGCCGGGGCGTTAGCCGGCATCGTCGAACGCGTACGGGTATAAAGCTCTAAAAATGATTTGCTGTTCCACTTTGCCTGAAAGGTGGGACCAGCGAGGGGCGGAGCTTCACCGTCAGTGAGGTCACCGCCGTGACAAGAGGAACAATTTGCGTCGTACACTGCTTTTCCGGCCGTGGCTTGCACAGGCGAATAGCTGAGACTGGCTGCTTCAACCCGCGGCGCCAAAACGGGCGCGAGTGTGAGAAGCGCCGCTCCAACGAGACAACTCTCGATGAGCGTTGGTTTCCGCAGCTTTATATTCCGCATAGATTCCCCCAAATGAATGCTCAGGCCCCGTACGACAAGGCCCAACCCATTAGCGTGTTTTGATTCCATCCCTGGTCGAGACGTAGGCTCCCGTCCGGCGAACTTAGCGCGGGAACTCAGTATCAACAAGAAGCTGCACGCACCGTAGCTGGCGTCCTCAGGACACCCGCCGCGTCTGTACTGCTTTTTCTGTTGGTAGCGGAGGCACGTATTGGGTTACATCCCCCATTGACGTTGACGGTCAGCTTTAGGCCGATTGACCAACACCAGATCTCAAATAAATTATTGATGTTATTAAGGAAAATGGTAGCGAGGGAGGGACTCGAACCCCCGACCCCAGGATTATGATTCCCGTGCTCTAACCAGCTGAGCTACCCCGCCACCGGGGTCTTGCGGAGCTCAAAGCCCACCGCAAGAGGTGTGGGTTTTAAGTGGATGGCGCGGAATTGTCAAACCATCGGAACTTGCGGCTAAGCCCTTGGCTAAGCGCCTAATTTAGTCCGCCGGCCACCGTCGGAGGCTGCGCTTGGCGGCGTAAATTGTGGGGGATGGGCTGATCGGCTTTATCGCGCGCGATCCAGCCGCCGCCCAACACGCGGGCGCCGTCATAGAATACGCACGCCTGGCCGGGCGTCACGGCGGCCTCCGGTTCACCCAAAACGACGCGCGCGCTGCCCGGCGCATCGGCAAAAATGGTCGCGGCGATCGGTGTGTGGGTGTTGCGGAGTTTGACGCGCACAGGCGTTCCTTCGGAGGATGGCCCCTCGCCATCACCAATCCAGTTGACGCTGTGAAGCGCGAACGATTGGCGCAGCAGCGCCTCTTTCGGTCCGGCTATAACGCGTCCGGTATCGGGCTCGATACGCACGACGTACAAAGGCTCTGCCTCGCCGCCGATGCCAAGGCCTTTGCGTTGACCGACGGTGAAATGAATCACGCCTTCATGTTTGCCTAACACGCGTCCGTCGATGTGCACGATCTCGCCCAACTGCGCCGCATCCGGGCGCAACTTGCGGATCACCGCGGCGTAGTCGCCGTTAGGCACAAAACAAATATCCTGGCTGTCGGGCTTCGCCGCGACATGCAGACCGAATGAGATGCAAAGGTCGCGCGTCTCGGGCTTGGTCAATCCGCCCAAAGGAAAGCGCACGAAGTCGAGCTGAGCGCGCGTCGTTGTAAAAAGGAAATAGCTTTGGTCGCGGTCGGGATCGATGGCCTGGCGCAACTCAGCACGGCCGCCATTGTCGATACGCTGCACATAATGGCCGGTCGCCAACGCATCCGCGCCCAAATCCTTCGCCGCCTTCAACAAATCGCGGAACTTGACGGTCTGATTGCACAGCACGCACGGCACCGGCGTTTCGCCGTGGATATACCCATCGGCAAAGCGATCCATCACGTCGGCTTTAAACGTCGTTTCATAGTCCACGACATAATGCGGAATGCCGATCATGTCGGACACGCGCCGCGCGTCGTAAATATCTTGGCCGGCGCAACAGGTTTTGCTTTTCGCCGTCATCGCACCATGGTCGTAAAGCTGCATGGTCAAGCCGACGACATCGTAACCTTGCGACTTCAACAGCGCCGCCACGACCGAGCTATCCACGCCGCCCGACATAGCAACCACCACCCGCGTGTCGGCGGGCGCTTTGGCAAAACCCATGGAGTTCACAGGCGTACTCATCATCAGTCCATCATATTGCGTGTCGCGGTCGGCAAGCGAACGGTCAGTCCGTCCAGCGCCGGCGTTACCGCAATCTGGCAGGCGAGACGCGAGGTGCGCGTCACACCGTAGGTAAGATCCAACATGTCTTCTTCGGTCGCGTGAACCGGCGGCAGTTTTTTGATCCATTCGTCCGCGACAATGACATGGCAGGTCGAGCAGGCCATGGAGCCCTCGCAGGCCCCCTCCATATCGATGCCGTGGGCATGCGCTACCTGCAGCAAGGTGGTGTTGGCCTGGGCCTTCACTTCCTTGCGGTTTCCGTTGCGCTCGATGAATACGACTTTGGGCATATTGGTTCGCTATGTATTACGCCGCCGCGCTGGACGCCAGAGGCAACCAGGCCTTTAGGAACTGCATGACATCCTCCGGCTTGGTATCCCAGCCCAGACTGACCCGAATGGCCGATTTAGCCTCGGCCGGGTCCACGCCCATGGCCAGCAATACATGAGACGGCGCGATTTTTCCCGAAGAACAGGCGGAACCGGCGCTGACCGCCACGCCCGCCAAATCCAGGCGCATGACTTGGGTTTCGCTCGACACACCCGGCAACACCACACACATCGTATTGCCGAGGCGCTCCACATCCTTGCCGAAAATCCGCGCCTGCGGTGCGGAATGCGAAACGAACCGCTCCATATCCGCGCGCAGTCCTTCGATGCGCGGCATATTTGCCAACAGCTTCGTCACCGCACGCGCTGCCGCGCCGAAGCCAACGATGCCGGGAACGTTCTCGGTGCCTGCGCGCCGGCGGCGTTCCTGTCCGCCGCCTAGCATATCGGCGGCAAGGTCGACGCCCGCGCGTATCACAAGTGCGCCAGCACCTTTCAGTCCGCCGAATTTGTGGGCCGAGAGACTAAGACTGTCGACACCCAACGCGCGCATATCGATGGGTATTTTCCCCGCCGCCTGCACAGCGTCACAATGTATCCGCGCGCCGTACTTACGCGCGAGTTCGGCGGCTTGCGCCACGGGCTGTACGATACCGGTTTCATTGTTGGCGAGCATCACCGCGATCAATGCGGGCGATGGCCCCGTACTCAGCTGCCGCTCTAAATCCGCAAGATCGATGATGCCGTTATGATCGACAGCAATGCGGTTCTCGCCGACATGCGCCAATACCGATGGATGTTCTATCGCCGACGCCAGAACCGCGGCGCATCCGCCCGCCAAGCCGCGCATGGCCAGCGCGTTGGCTTCCGTGCCGCCAGACGTAAACACAACATGCTGCACAGACGCATTGACCATCGCGGCAATGGCTTCGCGCGCATCTTCGACAACAGCGCGCGCGCGGCGACCGGCCGCATGCACCGATGACGGATTTCCAAAACACGCGATGTCCGCCGTCACGGCAGACAACACCTCCGGCAGGACCGGCGCGGTGGCGTTATAGTCCAGATAGCAAAGGGGATCGTGGGCCATGGGCCCTTGTAGAGCATTTTCGGGGAAAGTGGTTCCCGGTTTTCCGGGCCATTCCCGCACTCATATCCCGCACTCATGTAGAGTGACGCGCCCTACTCCGCCGAAACAGGCCGGGGCGGTGCCGCCAGTTTGCCCGAGAGGACATCATGAACCGTGACGCTTTGCAAGAATTTGCCGATTTCCATCTCCATGGCATGCCAAAGGCCCTCCATATGGAATCTGAGTGCCGCGCCGCCCTCCGCCTGGGCGCCAGCCTGGGCGGAGGGTCCGCCGTCGCCCGGCTCGAACACCGCGCCGTAAATGTCGGCAATGGTGATTTGCTCGCCCGGACGGGCCAAAATGTAGCCGCCGCCGGGCCCGCGCACGCTCTTAATCAGGCCGCCGGCCCGCAATTTGGCAAATAACTGCTCAAGGTAAGAAACCGAGATCTCCTGGCGTTTGGCAATCGCCGCCAGGGTCGTAGGCTGATGCACGGGCTGGCTGGCCAGGTCCACAAGCGCGGCGACGGCGTAACGCGCCTTCGACGAGTCCTTCATTCGCGGCAGTCCTTTTTCTAAGTCACTGGCTTCATGAACTTTTTTGGCAATTACCAGTTTTACTGGTAAATTCACGCGCGGCGCCGGGCCGGTAATGAACGACTACTTGTAGGGATATACGGCCGGAAATAGTCGCTAGATCACATAAAGGCGGGAACTCAGTGGGCCTTAGTCCCATTTCAGGTTTGCACCTCAGGGCCGCATCCCCTAAATAATCGGCGCTTGCCGAACCCTCCTACAGACCGTGGGTGTGTTAGGGTTCGGGGCAAAGGAACCATAATGCCCGAAGTTATTTTCACCGGCCCCGAAGGCCGCCTGGAAGGTCGCTATCACCATAGCGAAACCCCGCGCGCGCCGATCGCTGTCATTCTTCATCCGCATCCGCAACACGGCGGCACGATGAACAATAAGGTGGTCTATAATCTGTACTATATCTTTGTACGGAAAGGCTTTTCCGTCGTCCGCTTTAATTTCCGCGGCGTCGGGCGTTCACAAGGTGACTTCGACAACGGCCAGGGCGAATTGTCCGATGCCGCATCTGCGCTCGATTGGCTGCAGTCGGTCAACCCCAACGCCTCGTCGTGCTGGGTTGCGGGATTTTCGTTCGGCGCCTGGATCGGCATGCAGCTTCTGATGCGTCGCCCCGAGATCGAAGGTTTCATCTCGATCGCGCCGCCGGCCAACATGTACGACTTTTCGTTCCTCGCACCGTGTCCGTCTTCGGGTTTGATTCTGCAAGGCACCGACGACGACGTTGTGCCTGAGCCGTCGGTCGAGAAACTCGCCAATAAGCTCAAGATGCAAAAGAACATCATCATCGACTATCAGCTTGTCAAAGGCGCCAACCACTTCTTCAAGGATCACATGGATCACTTAGTGAATTCGGTGAGCGGCTATGTCGATGCGCGCATGGGCGGCGGTGCTACGGCGGGACGTCGTAAGACGGCTCAAGGTTAAGCCGTTTTCTAAGCAGACTTTCTGAGACCGCGCGGTGTTGCAACGCGTCCGCCGGTGGCGGGCGCGGCGATGCCGGTTGTGCCGGGGAACGTCAGCGGCAAGCCGCGCATGACGCGCGCGGCAAGATACGCGAAGCCTTGCGCTTCCAACGCATCACCGTCCCAGCCCAGTTCATCAACCGAGACAACGGCTACGCCGGAATATTCCGCCAGCAGTTTCATCAGCGTCGGATTGCGCCGTCCGCCGCCGGCTACAAAGATTTTCTGCGGACGTTGCGGGCAATGACACAACGACTGCGCGGCCGATGCCGCCGTGAATGCCGTTAATGTCGCCGCACCGTCTTCATCGCTGAGATGCGATAAGCGGTGCGCCGTAAAGGCAAAGCGATCCAACGATTTCGGCGGTGTTTGCGCGAAGTACGCGTGTTCCATCAGCAGATCAACGAGATCGCGGTGAACTTTTCCGCGCGCGGCTACCGCGCCGTCTTCATCCATCGCCATGCGCAAGCGCGCGCGCACCCAATCGTCGATCAGGCCGTTGCCCGGCCCGGTATCGAAACCCAACAACTGGTCAAATGATGTTCCGACGCACGTGATGTTGGCGACACCGCCGACATTGAGGATCGCCACCGGCACACCGGCTTTGCGCGCGAGGGCCGCGTGATACACCGGCAACAGCGGCGCGCCCTGCCCGCCTTGCGCCACATCTGCGCTGCGGAAATCGAATGCTACCGGCACGCCTAGATGTTCGGCCAAGCGTTCGCCGTCGCCCATCTGCCAGGTTTGTCTTTTAGCCGGGCGATGCCAGATCGTCTGACCGTGAAACCCCACCACATCCAACGCATCGGTCGAAACGCGCATCGCGCGCAGCAGCGTCTCGACCGCCTGCGCGTGCAAATCCGTCAGCTCGGCTTCAAGGTCCGCTTCCACCGGCAGCGCACCCTTCTCGGGCGCGGCGGCGATAAAAGCGCCCAGGCGCGCGCGGACGTCCGGGGCATAGGGCAAGGTGATGGCATGACCGGGCTGGACAACGCCGTCGCCATCGGTTTCCAGATAGGCCGCGTCGATACCGTCCATGGAGGTGCCGCTCATGAGGCCCACGATGCGAAGCGGCTGAAATGATGCGGTCATGGCTGGGTCCGTTGCCCGAATGTGGGAGGTATGGTACTCACCCGCCCCTCTGCCGGGTGACGCGTGCTAGTATATCACGGCCGCCCCGGGCATCCTACAAACTCCAGCTTTTAGCAGCGCGCCATGGCTCAATACCGGTCTGACCTGATCAACACCCTCACCGCGCGTGGGTTCCTCCATCAGTGCACCAACCTGGAAGCGCTGGACGCCAAAGCCGCCGCTGGTCCCATTACCGGCTACATCGGATTTGACGCCACCGCCGACAGCCTGCATGTCGGCAGCCTTGTACAAATCATGATGTTGCGCTGGATGCAGCAGACCGGCCATCGCCCGATTGCGCTCATGGGCGGCGGCACAACCAAAATCGGCGACCCTTCGGGCAGGGACGAATCCCGTGGCTTTTTGGACGACGCCACCATTGCCGCCAATATTGCATCTATTCAGAAAGTGTTTGGCCGGTTCCTCACATTCGGCACCGGCACGTCCGACGCCATGATGGCCAACAACGCCGACTGGCTCGACGGCCTGCAATACATTCCATTCCTGCGTGAGATCGGGCGGCACTTCACGATCAACCGCATGCTGACCATGGACAGCGTGAAACTCCGCCTCGAGCGGGAGCAGCCGCTGACCTTCCTCGAATTCAACTACATGATTTTGCAAGGGTACGACTTTGTCGAACTCTTCAAGCGCTTCGGCTGCACGCTGCAGCTTGGCGGCTCTGATCAATGGGGCAATATTATTCAAGGCGTCGATCTCGGCCGCCGCGTGGTCGAAGCCGAACTGTTCGGCTTTACCTGCCCGCTCATTACCACCGCCTCCGGCGCGAAGATGGGCAAAACGGCGGCTGGCGCGGTCTGGCTCAAAGCCGAACGCCTCAGCCCCTACGATTACTATCAATTCTGGCGCAACACCGAAGACGGCGACGTCAGCCGGTTCTTGAAGTTGTTCACTGTTCTCAGCCTTGATGAAATCGCTCGCCTCGAAAAGCTTGAAGGCGCCGAGATCAATGACGCGAAGAAAGTTCTCGCACTTGAAGCAACCACCTTGCTCAACGGCGCAGAAGCGGCGAACGACGCCGCCGAAACCGCGCGCAAGACCTTCGAGCAAGGCGGCGTCGGCGACGACTTGCCGACCATCGATGTCAGCGCTGCTGAACTGAAAGCCGGTATCGCAACCTGGAACCTGTTCCACCGTGCGGGCCTCGCAGCCAGCGGCGGTGAAGCGCGCCGGCTGATCCGCGGCGGCGGCGCCAAGCTCAACGACCAGAAATGCGACGATGAGAACGCCATGATCACCGATGCAGCCGTCGTTGACGGCATCATCAAGCTCAGCGCCGGGAAAAAGCGCCACGCACTGGTGAAGGCTATTTAGGTTCCGGGGTCCGTGCTTCTTGCGGGGCCGACGGTTTAAAAATATCGAAAATGTGCCGCAGGAAACCGGGCGCGAAGGTCGCCAGCGGATTGACCGAAGGCTGTGCCGTCGCAATATCGCCGCGATAACTATAGGTCGCTGCGAAAATGCCGCCGCCCTTCTCGCCGCCGTTCAGCAACTGCCCCAGCAGCGGAATCGATGTCAGCGCCGAATTGATCGCGTAAGCCGGAATTATCGTGCCGTCGAAATTCATCTGCGAGGACGCGAAGCTATAGGTGCCCTCGGCCGTCAGACCCAAGGAGCTTCCGAACATGCCGCCGTCTTTGACGGTCAAGGTAGAATTGGCATAACTGAACGGCACGCTTAGCGTTTTGAATGAAATGCCCTTACCGCTCAGCTCGTCGACAATGCCGGTCAGCGCTGCCACCGACAAAAGTCGCGCCAGCACCGGCGCGCGCACAAGCTTGAACGCCTTAATGTCCGCCTGTCCCTTGAGCGTTCCATCCGACGCCAGCTCGCCGGAAATATCGAGCTGCCCTCCGACGATATCATTGAAAAGCCCGGCGGCGCGCACCACACGGCCGCCGTCCGGACTGTGCCCCGTGAAGACCCGTTTGCCGCCCCTATTGTCCAGCGTCAGTGCAAACGGCGCCACGCCATTGACTTTGCTGTCAAAATAAATTTTTTGATACCCGGCCTCATCACGGACAAGGTTCAGCGTCACATTCTTGAAATCCGACTCTTTCGTGAACCACACCCGGTCGAAGCTTGCGCGCAATGTCATCGGTACCGATGGTTTCTTTTCGCCCGCGTCGCGCGCGACCGAACCATCATCCCGGTTCATTTCTTTCAGGAAGGTGGTTGCGCTGAAAGACGCCCCCGCAACATCGACGGTATATCGGCCCGCGTCATCGACCGCGACTTCGCCGCTCAGCCGCGTCTCGCCGACCACGCTTGGCTTGAACGACAATGTGCGCATCTTGCCGTCGTCGCCGAAGGTCAGCGCACCGGACACATCGAGATCATCGCCCGAGGTCACATGAAACGACGGCACGGCCTGGAGGCGGTCTTTGGTAAAGAGCGCCGTGACCTTGGCGCTCGCGGGTTTACCGGGCTCTTTGCTCCAGCCCAGTTCCGGAAACGCAACGCGGGGCACGCTGAGGTCGACATCGGCTTCCAGGGTGCGTGTAGTGTCGCGGTTTACGGTGTAAATCACATGGGCCGGAACGGCGCCGTCGATATACGGCGGGATGAACGGCATTACGGTCAGGCCAATCAACGGCCGTTGATTGTTGTCGATCACCGGATTCAAGAGATACCGGCTGCGGAATTCGCCGCCGCCGAAATTCTCGCGCCATTTAATCGTCGTCGGGATTCCGCCGAGAACGGCATTGCCGGCAACGTCCATTCCGGCACGGTCAAGCGTAAGGTTCAAGTTGCCGTTCACCAACGGCAAACCAAACGCGACCTCAGGAATGGCAACGTCGCTCGCTTTCGCCTGCACATCCACTTTAATGGCGTCGAACTTCAAATCCTTCACGAGGGGAAAGTCCAAGGTCAAATCGACATTGGCGTCACCCGTGGCGCGGTTGGCATCGACGCCCATGCCGCTGGCATACTCCAGCGGCTCATGGTCGATCAGGCGCATCACATCGCCGAAGCCGCCGAGAATATTAAGTTTGATATTGGCCCGTTCGTTCCCGCTGCCCAACCCATAGAGCCGCACCTTACCTGTTGGCACATGCAGTCCCTTGCCCGACACCGCATCGGGCACATGTCCGCTGGTAATATCGATAACGACTTCCGGTCCAAATATACTCAGCGTGCCGTCGGTGCCCTCAACCTTCGGCATGTCGCGGATGTAGTTGACCGTCACACCGTGAAGGCGCGCCGCAAGGCGCGCTTCGGTGACGTCGAGCCCCTTCATATCGGGCCCGGCCATGCGCAGCTTGAAGCGCGCGTCGGACAAACCACCATCGGCGAGGTTGGCCGATATCCAAGCCCGCGTATTGGGTTTCACGTCTTCGGGCCAATAGGCCTTCAATGCCGGCAAGGACAGCTCGGCCATGCTGATGTTGGCTTCCACGGTCGGCGCCGTGTTGAGCGCTTTGCCTTCGCCGGAGAGAATCAATACCGGCGTTTCGCGGCCGCGGTTCAATTCCAGGCGCAACTGTTCAATGGTGATCCGGTCCAGATCGGGTCCGGCGCTGCCTTTCAGCAAAACACTTCTGACGGGATAATCTTGTCCGACCGGCGGCGGCAAATGCAATTGCCCGTCCTGGCCTTTCACATCGAAATGAAGTTCCTGAAGGCGCGCACCGCTGCTGTCCAAGGTAGCCGTCGCCGAAGCGGTGCCGCTGAGGCGCAGATCGATCATGCCAAACGGTTCCAGCTGCAGCGCGAGGCCGGCAACACGGGCGGGGCGGAAGCCGTCGACATTCAAATCGACTTTGAGAATATTCGTCGCGGCGCTGTAGCGCCCTTTACCTGTGAGGTCCCACCGCTTGCCGTCTTCGGTCACGGGGAACGTGGCATCGATTTCGATCTCACCGTCGGCGCGGCGGAAGTTCAGCGTCGCGTCCGGAACCAGCCAGCGTTGACTGGAGGCTTCATCAACCAACACCAGCGTCGTGCCGTCGACGACGACGCGATCAAGGTAACCGCCGGGGTTGTCACCACTCGCGGGGCGCGTCAGCGCTGCGATCAACGACGCCGCGAGCACGTTGCCGCTTGCGGGGTCGACCGCCACAGCCGGTGTAGCGACTGTAGCAGCAGGCACCGGCACAGCGGCCGGCGCACCTTCCACGCCGAGGCCAAACGAACCATCGGCGCGGTGCACAAAGCGAATGATCGGGTTTGAAAGCCGGACGTGTTCCGGCGCGACGATGCCGCGCAACAAGGCCGTTGAGCTGAGACGCACATCCATGCGCGGCAGACCGGCAATGACGGCATCGTGGCTATTCAGAATGCGTACGTCGCGGATAGAAATTTCCGGCGCCCGGCTTAAGCCCGCCCATCTGAATTCGGCGCCCTCCAGGCGAAAACGCAGTCCCGGAGCAAGATCGGAAAGGGCGCTGGCGATGTAGGGCGCAAGGACGTTTAAAGCCACCGGCCCCTGACTTAAGCGCCAGGCAAGCACGGCTGTGCTGAGCAGAAGCACCAGAAGAACGGCTTCCAACGCACGAATCAAAAATCTGACTGCGCCGTGTGTCAACGCCGCGAGGCTCCAATAACGTGACCCGATACCGGGCAAATGGTCGCTGACGGGTGGCGGCCGGACATCATATGCGCCCTGGGCTCCGCCACAGCTTGACCGCCCCCCTTCTATATCTCACTGTGTCCCGTAACGATAGAGAATCCTACGAGTCGCGCGTGATCCGATTACCCACCATAACCCCTCCCGTACCGGCAGACCGCGCACGCGCTATCCGCTTGCGCAACGAATGGTTGGCGGACCCCGAAAACACCCCGCCCGAGATTGTGGCTTTCAAGCGCGATACCCTCGCCGACCCCGCGTGGGCTGGTCTCATCGATGCCATATTTGGCAACAGCCCCTTTCTCAGCGGCCTAGTGCTGAACATGCCAGAAACACTCATGGCGTTCGCCGCGCGGGGACCACACGCGTGCCTTGCCGATATCAATGCGTCTTTGGCAGCAATCGAGGCCGACCCCGCCGTCGTTATGACGCAGTTGCGCCGCGCCAAGGCACAGGCCGCCCTCCTGATTGCATGTGCCGATATCGCGGGACTTTGGAGCGTCGATGAAGTCACTGCCGCCTTATCGGATTTCGCCGAGGCCAGCGTGCGCCATGCTTTGCGCGCATTATTGGTGCAAGCGCACGAACGCGGACATATAAAAATTGCCGACCTTGCCGACCCGGAAACCAAAGCGGGATACACCGTGTTCGGCCTTGGCAAACTTGGCGGCCGCGAACTCAACTATTCATCCGACATCGACATACTGGTTGTGTTCGACGAACAGCGCATACCGTATATCGGCAAAAAGAGCGCGCAGGAATTCGCCGTACAATTAACCAAGGATCTCGTGCGCCTGTTGCAAGAGCGCACATCGCAAGGCTACGTCTTCCGCACCGATTTGCGCCTGCGTCCGGATTCAACATCGATTGCGGTTTCTCTCGAAGCCGCGCAGATTTATTATGAGACTCAAGGGCAGAACTGGGAACGCGCCGCCATGATCAAGGCGCGCTGCATTGCCGGCGATACCGTGACCGCAGCGGCGCTGATGCACGATCTGCAACCGTTTATCTGGCGCAAGTCCCTCGACTTCTACGCCATCCAAGACATTCACTCCATCAAGCGCCAGATCTACGCCCACAAAGGCGGCGGCACCGTGGAAGTGGCCGGACACAACATCAAAACCGGACGCGGCGGTATTCGCGAAATCGAATTCTTTGCCCAGATCCAGCAGCTCATTTGGGGCGGACGCTTCCCCGAAGCGCGGCTGTCGCAGACGTTACCGACGCTCGACGTTCTGACCTCGCTCGGCTTCACAACACCGGACGTGCGCGACGATCTCGCCGCCGCCTATCGCTACCTGCGTAAACTCGAACACCGTCTGCAAATGATCGCCGACGAACAGACGCAGACGCTGCCCGACGATCTCGGCAAGCTTGCGCATGTCGGCATGTTCATGGGTCATGCCGATCTCAACACCTTCATGGCCGAAGTCGAGAAAGTCCTGCGCACCGTCGAAATCCACTACGCCGGATTGTTCGAAGATTCGCCGTCACTGGCCGTCGACGGCAATCTTGTCTTTACCGGTACCGAAGACGATCCCGATACACTGGCGACACTCACACGCCTTGGCTACCGCAATGCCGTCGCGGTCGCACAGACTGTGCGCATATGGCACCACGGCCGTTACCGCGCCACCCGCAGCAACCGCGCGCGGCAATTGCTGACCGAAGTCATGCCGGGCCTGCTCAGCGCCCTCGGCAAAACCGCTCAGCCCGACGCCGCGTTCATGCGTTTCGACCGCTGTTTATCGGAACTTCCTGCAGGCGTGCCGCTTCTCTCGGTGTTCTTTTCCAATCCCGATCTGCTCGATCTGGTGGCTGAGATCATGGGCGATGCGCCGCGTCTCGCCGAACACCTCAGCCGCACGCCCGCGCTGCTGGACTACGTGCTGGCACCGGAATTCTACACGCCCGTCGGCAAGCTGCCCGAGATGCAGGCAGATTTGGCGCGCACGTTGGCTGCCACGGACTCGTTTGAAGTCATGCTCGATGTCTGCCGCCGCTGGTCCAACGATCAGCAGTTCCGCGTCGGCGTGCAAACGCTGCGCCGTATGATCGATCCCCTTCAGGCCGCCGAACACTTCACGACCATCGCCGAGGCTGTGATCAAGGAACTGGTGCCGCGTGTCGCCAGCGAATTCGCGCTGCAGTTTGGCCTCGTCGCCGGCGGCAAACTTGCCATTCTCGCCTACGGAAAACTGGGCAGCTTCGAACTCACCCCGACCTCCGACCTCGATCTGGCGGTGATTTACGACGCCTCCATGGATGCGCACTCACAAGGCGCGAAGCCGGTGCCCGTGCCCGCCTACTACGTGCGTCTCACGCAGCGCCTGATCACAGCCTTCACCCTGCTGACGCGCGAAGGCAAACTCTACACCCTCGATTTGCGCCTGCGCCCCAACGGCGACAAAGGCCCGCTGGCCTGCGGCCTCGAAGCCTTCACCAAGTATCAGGAAGACGAAGCCTGGACCTGGGAGCACATGGCGCTGACGCGCACACGCGTTGTCTACGGTCCCGATGAACTAGCGACCAAAATCTGCGCCGCCGCGACCGGCGCTTTAGCAAAAAAACGCGATCCCGCCGCGCTGGTTTACGCCGTCGCCGACATGCGCGCGCGCATGCGCCGCGAGCAAAAAGACGGCGGCCTCTGGGACTTGAAGCGCGCCCCCGGCGGCCTGATCGATGCCGAGTTCATCCTTCAATACTTGCTGCTAAAACATCCGGACCTTAAACCTGCAAGCGCGCGCCCCGCGCATATCATCGACGCTTTGACCTTCAGCGACGTCCTCACCCGTGAAGACGGTGAAACCCTGAAAGACGGGATTGCGCTTTGGTCGCGGCTGCAGGTCATGTTACGCCTGACGACCGAAGGCGAATTGCCCGACGCCGATACACCGCTGGGCCTGAAACAAAAACTCGCCGCCACCGCCAACATGCCCGACTTCGCGACGCTCGAGGGCCTGATGCAAGATACCGCCGCCGCCGTTACCGCGCTCTTCCATAAGGTCATCGACGCGCCCGCAGCGCTGGCGAAAGAAAAACTGGGACCGGACGCACCACATTAAGGGGAAAAACCATGGCCGTAAAAAAAGCTAAGAAGAAAGCCGCTAAAGTCAAAGCGAAGGCCAAAGCTCCGGCAAAAAGCGTCAAGGCGCCTACGAAAGCGTCCGCGAAATCTCTGCTCGGCAAAACCGCGCCCGACTTCACGATGCCACCCGACGATGGCAAGGCGCTGTCGCTGAAGAGCCTGCGCGGCAAACGCGTGGTGCTGTATTTTTATCCCAAGGACGACACGCCGGGCTGCACGGTCGAAGCCTGCGCTTTCCGCGACGGTCTGCCCGATTTCTCCAAAGCCAAAGCCGTTGTCATCGGCGTCTCCAAGGACACTGTCGCCAGCCATCAGAAGTTCAAGAAGAAATTCCAGTTGAACTTCGCGCTGGCCTCCGACGATTCAAACGTCTGCGAAGCTTATGGTGTCTGGGGCGAGAAAAGCATGTACGGGCGCACCTACATGGGCATCGAGCGCTCGACCTTCATCATCGACGAAAAAGGCATCGTGCGCGCCGAGTGGCGCAAAGTCCGCGTCCCCGGCCACGCCGACGAAGTCACCCAGACTCTGAAACGTTTGTGACATCGCCTCATACGCGCCCGCTTGATAGCCTGAGTGCGCTTGCCGTCGATATTCTGAACACCGCCGATCCGGCGGCGAAGATCGAAAAGACGGCGCACGCCGCCGCCCTATTGCGCGCGAGCGATATGGCTGTGGGGCAAGTCACACCGCCCTCGCGCATATCGAACTGACGGCTGTTGATTTAGCTTGGGATATCATCGCCCGCTTCACCGCCGCCAACATGCCGCGTGATTTTTACAACAACTGGGTCGATGTCGCCGTCGAAGAAGCCGAACACTTCACCGCCCTCGCCGCGCGTCTGCTTACATTGGGGACAGCTTACGGCGACCTGCCCGCCCATGACGGCTTGTGGGAAACATCCGAGCGCACCGCCGACGATCTCGCCGCCCGGCTAGTGCTCATCCCCATGACCATGGAAGCGCGCGGACTGGATACAACGCCGCGCACAACGCAGCTTCTGCGTCAGGCCGGCGACACCGAAACCGCCGACATTCTTGACGTCATTTACACCGACGAGATCAAACACCTCGCCATCGGCGTGCGCTGGTTTGAGTTTTTATGTGCCGCACGCGGCGCAATACCCACCGCCGCCTATCCCGAAATTCTAGAATCGTGTTTTCGCGGCGGCCTCAAAGGCCCCTTCAATCTCGAAGCCCGCGCTCAAGCCGGCATGGGGCCGGACTACCTGCGCCCCTGGCTATGAGACATCCTACTAGTCGTTCAGAACATCGCCGCCCGTCTTGATGCGCGCGGCCAGCGATGCGGCCATGAACTTGTCGAGATCGCCGTCCAACACGCCCTGGCTGTCCGAGGTTTCCACGTCCGTGCGCAGGTCTTTCACCAGCTGATAAGGCTGCAATACATACGAACGGATTTGGTGGCCCCAACCGATTTCGGTCTTGGCGGCTTCCTGCTGCGCAAGCTTGGCGTCCTGCTTTTTCAATTCCAGTTCGTAAAGCCGCGCGCGCAACATTTCCCAGCACTTGGCGCGGTTTTGGTGTTGCGAGCGTTCATTCTGACATTGCACGACGATATTGGTCGGGTTGTGCGTGATGCGCACCGCGCTATCGGTCTTGTTGACGTGCTGACCACCCGCGCCGGATGAACGGTAGGTATCGATGCGGCAGTCTTTTTCGTCGATCTCGATCTCGATGGTGTCGTCCACCACCGGATAGACCCACACCGACGAAAAGCTTGTGTGCCGCCGCGCGTTTGAATCGAACGGCGATATGCGCACGAGGCGATGCACACCGCTCTCGGTCTTCAACCAGCCGTAAGCATTATGACCTGAGATCAGGAAAGTCACCGACTTGATGCCCGCACCTTCCCCGGCGCTTTCTTCCAGGTACTCGACCTTGTAACCCTTCTTTTCCGCCCAGCGCGTGTACATGCGCGCCATCATCTCGGCCCAGTCTTGCGCCTCGGTGCCGCCCTGCCCGGCGTGGATTTCAAGATAACAATCGTTAGGATCGGCCTCGTCCGACAGCAGGCTTTCGAGTTCGACCTGCTTCGCTTGAGCAAGCAGCGCCGCGACCATACGGCGGGCTTCTTCCACCGCCTCTTCGTCGCCCTCTTCATCGGCGAGGTCGGACAAAGTAGTGGCGTCCTCCAACTCGCGCTCGAGCTTACGCGTCGAGGCAATCGCGGATTCAATATGCGTCCGCTCGCGCATCAACTTCTGCGCTTCAGCGGGTTTATTCCAGAGTTTGGGGTCTTCGGCTTTGACGTTCAGTTCGTCAAGACGCAGCAGCGCACGATCCCAGTCAAAGATGCCTCCGGAGCAAACCGAGACAGCGCTTGATTTCGTTGACCTTATTTTCGATGTCGGGGCGCATGGGAAACCTGCGTTTTTAAATATGTGCGATGTCGCGTTTTAGGGAAAACCGCGGATTTAGGCAAGAGATTGAGGCTCTACTTTTTCTTCGCCGCCAGATTCCGGGCCACGGCGGCCTTGATCAACGCCTTGAATGCCACCCCGTCCACGATCTCGCCTTCCTTGATATCGATAGCCCGGCGCATGTTGCCCTCCAGGCTGGAATTGAACAGGCCTTTCGGATCGGGCACGCTGGCGCCGCGCGCGAACGTCAGCTTCACGACGCTCTTATACGCTTCACCGGTGCAAATGATCCCGTGATGCGACCAGACCGGCGTGCCCATCCACTTCACTTCTTCGACGGCCTCGGGATCGGCCGCCAGAATCAGCGCCCGCATACGTGCGAGCGTCTCGCCGCGCCAGCCCGTAAGTTCGCGGATACGCTGATCAATCAGCCGCGACGCGTCTTTGCCGCTTGCTTGCTCACGTTTGGCTTGCTCACGTGAAGTCTTCACCGGCTTAGGCTTGCGTGCCGTCGTTTTGACGACCGCACGCGCTTTCACCGGTTTTTTCTTCGTGGTCTGCTTCGGCATGTGAAAACTAGTAAAGTCCGCCCGCTAGTAAAGCCCGCCCGCCGCCGGCTGATTGGGCTGGTTCTCGCTCACGCCCGCCGCGTCGTCTTCCGACTGGCCCAAAATCGTCATTTGCGTGCTGGGCGATGTCCCCGGCCTGAAGGCTTCCAGAATGACATGCTTATCACCCGGTTCCGCCGGACGTCCGGTATCATGCTCGACGCGCACAAGGCTGACACCCGGCGGCACGCGGAACGGCGTGGCGGGTTTGTTCTTCAGCGCCTCTTTCATGAAATCGCGGAAGATCGGCGCGGCAACGCCGCCGCCGGTTTCCTTCGGTCCCAATGTGCGCGGCTCGTCGAAGCCGACAAATATGCCCGCCACCAGATCGGGCGAGAAGCCCATGAACCACACATCGAAAGCATCATTGGACGTGCCGGTTTTTCCGGCCAGCGGCTTGCCGACTTCGGCCACCGCCCGTGCCGTTCCGTTTTGCACGACGCCTTCCAACATGTGAACGACCTGATAGATGCTCACCGGATCGGCGAGCTGCGCACGGTCGTCGGGCAGCACCGGCGGCCCTTGCATATCCCAAGCGTCTGCGATGCATGTTGCGCACGCGCGCGCATCGGAGCGGTAAATGGTTTGTCCGTTGCGATCTTGAATGCGGTCGATGAGTACGGGGGTCAATTTTTTGCCACCGTTGACGAGCTGTGCATAGCCCGTCGTAAGCCGCAGGACGCTCGTGACTTCGGAACCGAGTGCGGCCGACAAAACCGGCGTCAGCTTGTCAACGATGCCGAAAGATTCCGCCGTATGCGCGACCTTATCCATCCCAACCGCTTGCGCGACGCGCACCGTCATCAGGTTCTGCGATTTCTCAAGCCCGACGCGCACGGTCGCGCGGCCCAAATATTCATCGGTGTAGTTCTTCGGCTTCCACTTCGGCAGCCCCGGCCCTTGATCGGCGACGAAGGGTGCATCCAGCACGAGGGTCGACGGCGTGAAGCCGGCTTCCATCGCCGTCAAATAGACGAACGGCTTGAACGACGAACCCGGTTGCCGCATGGCTTGGGTCGCTCGGTTGAACTGCGAACGCCCGTAAGAGAATCCGCCGTTCATGGCCAGCACACGGCCCGTGTGCGGGTCCATCACCACCATCGCGCCTTCGATTAGCGGCAACTGTCTCAATGCAAACGTATCGTCGGGATATGCGGCGCCTTCGGAATTCTTGGCCACCTGCGTCACGGCGATAACGTCGCCGGTTTTCAGAACTTGGCCGACATTCTTGACCGCTTCGCCGACATGCTGCTCAGGCAACTGCGTGCGCGCCCAGCGCATTTCGGCAATGGGAATGGTGCCTTTACGGCCGTTACGCAAAACTACAGTGGCTTTGTCGGGCAGCACCGCATCCACCGCCGCGAGTTGCCAGTCGCCCGGCAGTCCGCCCGGATCTGCCACATGGCGTAAGCCTTCGACCGGGTCTGCGAGCGTCGTCAACTTAGTGACCGGCCCGCGCCAGCCGTGCTTGCGGTCGTAATCCAGCAAGCCCGCGCGCATCACACGGTTGGCAAGGCGTTGCAGCACGGGATCAAGCGACGTGCGCACCGCAAGGCCGCCCTTATACAGTGTGTCTTCGCCGAAGCGCTGCGCCAGATCGCGGCGGATATTCTCGGCAAAACAATCCGCGTCCGTCACCAATTCCGTCTCCGAGCGGTTGCGCACGGTAATGATTTCGGCGCGCGCGGCTTTGGCTTCGGCGGACGTTATGTAGCCGTCCTCTTCCATGCGTCCGATGACATAGTCGCGGCGATCGCGCGCGGCTTCGGGACGGCGGACCGGATTGTAATTATTTGGCGCCTTGGCAAGGCCCGACAGGAACGCGGCTTCGCCGATCGTCAACTCGTTCAGGGATTTATTGAAATAGTTCATCGCCGCCGCCGCAACGCCGTAAGCGCCGAAGCCGAGATAATTTTCGTTCAGATAAAGTTCGAGAATGTGTTCCTTGGTGAAGGCGCGCTCGATACGCAGCGACAGAATGGCTTCACGGATCTTGCGGTCGAAACTGTATTCTTTACCGAGCAAAAATTTTTGCGCGACCTGCTGCGTAATTGTGGACGCGCCCTTGATGCGACGGTCGCTGTTCGAGAGCTTTTCGCCGAGCGCAACGAAGACCGCGCGGAATAGTCCAACCGGGTCGATGCCGGGGTGTGTGTAAAAGCGCTGATCTTCCGAGGCGATAAACGCATCGCTGACGCGTTTAGGAATCGCGCTGAGCGGCACGAACACGCGTCCTTCGATGGCGTATTCCTGAACCAGCGATCCATCGCCGGCATAGACCCGCGTCATCACCGGCGGCGTATAGTTCTCTAAGGCACGGTAATCGGGCAGTCCGGCGCTGTAGTGGTAGAAGACAAAAACCGCGCCGCCGCCAACCACGAAAATGGCCAACAACAGGACGGAAAAACCAATCGCCAGCCAACGCGCCATGGAAGTCGTAACCTTACAAGTAAACCGGGGTCCGCTCTGAGCCTGTAGCCCGAGCCGCTATAGCCTGAGCCTATACCATAGTTAACTAACGCATTCCGGGAAAAGTGGTTTCCCAGCTTCCTCAGAATAACGCGGAAATACGGCAAAAATCAGCTCAGATAACCCCGAAAAAGGTTACAGACGGCGCGCCGTCTGGCCGGCACCGAAATGCATATTCAGGCCTCGCACAACGGCGCCCATTAATTTGGCGCGGTAGGCATCTTTCTTGAGGGCGGTTTCGTCTTCCGGGTTGGACAAGTAGCCCATCTCAATCAGCACCGACGGGACATCGGGTGATTTGAGAACCGCGAACCGCGCAAAACGGTGGCTGTTACGCACCAGCGTGATCTCGCGCTGGAGTTCATCAATCAAATTGGTCGCCAGCTTGGTGGCGAGGTTCATGCTTTCACGCTGCGCCAGATCGACCAATATGTGCCGCACTTCCTGGCTTTCCTGCGACAGGTCCACGCCGATGATGCTGTCGGCGCTGTTTTCCTGTTCGGCCAAGGCTTCGGCCTCTTTGTCCGAGGCTTTTTCCGACAGCGTGTAAACCGACAATCCGCGCATGGTCTTGTTGTTCATGGAATCCGCGTGCAACGACATGAAGATGTCGGCGCGGGCAGCGCGGGCGATTTCACGGCGTTCGGCCAAACCCAGCGAGACATCGCTGTCACGGGTCAGGATGACTTTGTAGCGGCCGGTTCCCTCCAGGCGTGTTTTCAACTGCTTGGCCGCCGCCAGAGTGATGATTTTTTCGTATATCCCGCTCACCCCAATCGCGCCGGGATCGACGCCGCCATGACCGGGATCGATGGCGATAATCTTTTTCCGCGAGGACTCTTTCTCGACAGGCACCGCCTCGGCGGGGCGCCCTTTGGCGACGGATTGCGCCGGCACGGAAGTTCCGCCGAACTCACCGACGCGATGCTGCGGGCCGAGGACCGCCATGAACTGTTCGCGCTCCATGGGTTCCAAGTCGACGACAAACCGCGAGGGCGTTCCCCCTGTGGCAGGAAGCACGAAGGCATTCTTAATATTGGCCGGACCGGCGAGATCGACCACGATCCGCGCATTACCCGCCTGAGAAAGTCCGAAGCGGACCGCACTCACCAAACCCGTCGGCCCCGGCACATTATTGCCCACAGCCCAATCCAGCTCCGGCAGATCGATAATCAGGCGATAAGGGTCGGCCAGACGGAACAGGCTGAAGGCCACCTCGCCCGACAGTTCCAGCACCATACGCGTGTGACTTTGGTGATCATGCAGCCGCATGGTCGACACGACCGCGACAGCTCGGCTCGCCGCAGCTGCCACACCTGGCAACGCCAGCAGCGCCGCGCCGGCGCCCAAAACGAACCGACGACCCACGCCATTATTATCTAATTGCAATGGGTTATCTAAGTTTTCGGCGGTCTCGGTGGGAACGTTTAAGTCTTGCATTTATCCTGCGCAACGCACGTAAGCCATTGACTCATAACAATATACAACTAAATCCCGAGTCGCGGCAAGAATCTTGGCGCAGAAGATGCGCCGGGGTCTCTTCACTGCCCGGGATTTAGGCGTTGTCACGCTGCCTCGGACCCGTTTATGTTTCAGGTGTTCGTGGTTTACGTCCGACACGCCGAGGTCCGCCGCATTTATGGTTAGCCGGTGGCTGGCACCCCTGACTCACTGTGTCGCAAGGGTTTTTTGTCGGGAAAAGACCCGTTTTTAAAACGGGGATGGATAGGTAAAGCGCCTGTCCGACCCCAACTCATTAACCCGGGGGCATGCGTGCCGAGACTTTTGTTGAAACGTCGCTCGCCAATTGCGGAGGTCCGTCTTGCGGATATCCGTGCGGCTGACGTTTTCGGCAACGCCCCCCGATTTATGCGCCGGCTTTCCGCCGAAGCTCACCCTTTTACACAAACCCGCTGCGGACGCGCGCCCTTAGATCTACGGACCTTGGGCCGCGCGGGCACCGCTGCGTTACGGAGTATGCCGCACTATGGTCAAAAGAATGCTTATCGAGGCCACCCACCCGGAGGAGACGCGGGTGGTGGTTCTGGACGGAACCCGACTTGAAGAATTCGATGTAGAAACCTCTACCAAGAAACAGATTAAGGGCAACATCTACCTGGCGAAAGTCATCCGGGTAGAGCCATCACTTCAAGCCGCCTTCGTCGATTACGGTGGAAACCGTCACGGGTTCCTGGCCTTCAGCGAAATTCACCCCGACTACTACCAGATTCCGGTAGCCGACCGCGAACGCCTGATGGCGGAAGCGCAGCGGCACGAAGAAGAAGAAGAGCGCCGCCAGAACGCCCGCGACGCCCGTCGCGCGGCCCAGCTGGCGCGCGCAGCCGAAGGCGGACAACCGGCTGAAGGCGGCGAAGCCCACGACCACGATCATGCTCACGACCACGCACATGATCACGCCGACGATCACGACCACGGCGACGCCATTCCTATGGCCTTCATCCCGCCGGCCATCACATCGCCGATCTCATCCGACGACGATGAGCATGACGACATCGCCGGCGAGCCTCCCGCTGAAGGTTCCGACCACGCCGCTGCCGAAGGCGAAACTCCGGCGCAAGCATCGGAAGCCTCCGGCGAACATTCCGGCGGTGAAGGCGCCTCCGAAGCCCGCTCCGACGACAAGCCCGCGCATGTCGAAACCGTGGGCGGCGAAGAAGACGAAGAAGCCGCCGACGAAAAACAACGTCGCCGCTTCGTCGCCTCGCGCCATTACAAGATTCAAGAAGTCATCAAGCGCCGCCAGATCATGCTGATCCAGGTGGTCAAGGAAGAACGCGGCAACAAAGGCGCCGCGCTCACCACCTATCTGTCGCTCGCCGGCCGTTACTGCGTCTTGATGCCCAACAGCCCACGTGGCGGTGGCGTGTCGCGCAAGATCACCAGCGCGCAAGATCGTCGCCGTTTGAAGGCCATCCTCGGCGATCTCGAACTGCCGAAGAACATGGCGGTCATCCTGCGCACCGCCGGCGCCGAGCGCAACAAAACCGAAATCAAGCGCGACTACGAATACCTCCAGCGCACCTGGAACAACGTCCGCGAAATGACCATGACCTCGCGGGCCCCGGCGCTGATCCACGAAGAAGCCAGCCTGATCAAACGCGCCATCCGCGACATCTATTCGCGCGACATCGAAGAAGTCTGGGTCGAAGGCGAAGAAGGCTACAAAGTCGGCAAAGACTTCATGAAGATGCTGACGCCTTCCCACGCAAAGAAGGTTCAGCGCTATAAGGACGACATCATCCCGCTGTTCCACCGCTATCAGGTGGAAAGCCAGATGGAAGCCATCAACAGCCCGGTCGTGCAGTTGCGCTCGGGCGGCTCGATTGTGTTCGCCCAGACCGAAGCGCTCGTCGCCATCGACGTCAACTCGGGCCGCGCCACTAAAGAGCGCCACATCGAAGAGACGGCTTACAAAACCAACATCGAAGCCGCCGACGAAATCGCGCGCCAACTGCGCCTGCGCGATCTCGCGGGCCTGGTCGTCATCGACTTCATCGACATGGAAGACAACCGCAACAATCACGCGGTTGAACGCCGGTTGAAAGAAGCGCTGAAAGCCGACCGCGCGCGCATCCAAGTCGGACGCATCAGCCACTTCGGCTTGCTCGAACTCTCACGTCAGCGTCTGCGCCCCAGCCTCATCGAAGCCAACTACCGCCCCTGCGCCCACTGCGCCGGTTCGGGCATGGTGCGCTCGACGGAATCTGCCGCCGTCTACGCGCTGCGCATGATGGAAGAAGAAGGCGTGCGTCAGCGCTCCAGCGAGATCACGGTCACCGTGCATCCCGACGTCGCGCTTTATCTGCTGAACTATAAGCGCGACTCTTTGGCCGGCATCGAAAGCCGCACCGGTATGAGGATCTTCGTTCTCGGCGACGCCACGCTGGTGCCGCCGAATATCCGTCTTGACCGCGTGAAGGCAACGACCCGCGACGACAGCGCCGAACTGCCGCCGCCGCGCGAACACCGCGAAATCGAACATCATCGTCCGGCGCCGGTTGAAGTCGCCGACGAAGACGATGCGGATACCGTCGAAGAAGCGCCCGAACCGCGCGACAACAACCGTCCGCAACAAGACAGCCAATCATCCGGTCCGCGCGACGATGCAGGCGGGCGCAAGCGTCGCCGCCGTCGTCGTCGTGGACGCGGCGGAGAAGGCCGTAACGAAGGCGCGCCGAACGGCTCCACTGGTGAATTCGCAGGCGCGGGCGATACCGCGCAGGCGGATGAAGGCGCATCCGAACAAAACGAAGCTCAAGCCGAAGGCGGCGAGGCCCAAGGCGAACAAGGTCCAGGCGGCCCGCGCGACGATCAAGCGCGCCGTGGACGCCGCCGCGGTCGTCGCGGCGGACGCAGACGGCGTCGCGGTGGCGAGCCGCAGCCCGGCGAGAATCAACCGGGTGAACATCAAGGCGAACAGCACGGCGAGCACCAACATGGCGGTGAAGCCAATGGGTCTGCATCCGCAGAGTCCCATCAGCACACCCAGCAAAACGACGCGCCGGCAGCACAGCACAACACCGCCGCGGCAAGTGCCGATACGTCGGCGGATGCCTCAAGCAATGGCGAACGTTCCCCGTCGCGCGGCTTCTTCCAGACCTTGAAGGAATCCGTTCCCTGGCGCCGCAATGAAGGCGCAGGTGAAACGCAAAGCGAAGCGGCCCCATCTGCTCCGGCGCCCGCTGCGACACCGGCACCAGCTCCGGCACCAACGCCCGTTGCCGCCCCGGCCCCTGCTCCGGCTCCCGTAAGCCAGACAGCTCCGTCCGCAGCGGAACCCAGCCGTAAGGGCTGGTGGGACGAAAAAGCTTAAAGCTGTTCTTATCGCCGCCCCGCACTGGGGCGGCGATGAACTTACTCTTTCCGCTTAGCTTCAAATTCGATGAGAATTTCCACGTCGTCGCCGACCAGCTTGTTCGCGACGCCGTAGCTCATGCCGTAAGCACTGCGCTTCAAATTGCCGCGCGCGGAAATACCAATGGCGTAGTGCTTATCGCCAAACGGATACGTGTCGCTTTTATTCCAGGTCACATCGAGGGTCAGCGGCAACGCTTGCCCCAGCATCGTGAGTTGTCCGGTCACCGTGCCCTTGCGATCACCTGAAGGATTGCTGGCGGTCCCGGCAAACGCGATCTCCGGAAACTTATCGGCATTGAGAAAATCCTTGCTGCGAAGATGCTTGTCGCGGCCCGCATGGTGCGTGTTGACGCTCTGCGCTTCCATCGTCACGCGCACATCCGACAGCGTGCGGCTTTGTTCGTCAAAACAGAATGATCCTTTAACCTTCTCGAATTGCCCAAAGGTCTTGGCAAAACCCACATGCTCTACGAGGAAGCCCACAAGCAAATGTTCGGGGTCGAGTTCATAGCACCGGCTCTCCGCCCACGCCGGCGCTGCAGCGCCGGCCAAAATCAAGGCCGCGGCTAAACGCACCAAGCTTTTACGAAGACTGCGCATACGAATCTCCCGTCTAAATACCGTGTACGCAACCATACCACCGGCCCAACTCGGGCTTCATCAGGGAATACTCATCAATTCTATTGACTGTCAACAATTATGTTGATAATTACCCTATATGATGAACGCCAAGCCCATCCTCGAAGTCGTGAATGACGACGCTTCCCCCTCCGCCGACGCGGAAGAAACGCGCCTGGACTTAGTCTTCGCCGCCCTCAGCGACCCCATTCGCCGCCGCATCCTCAAGGAACTCGACCAGCGCCCGCAACTTGTCTCGGAATTGGCGTCCCTCTTCGACATCTCGCTGCAAGGCGTCTCGCGCCATATCCAAGTGCTGGTCCGTGCCGGGCTCATCCAACAGGAGCGCAGCGGACGCATCAGCCGCTGTAGCCTCGATGTCGGCCCGCTGTTCGATGCCGCACTCTGGCTCAATCGCTACAGCAAATACTGGCAAGAGCAGTTCGGCGTGATGGCCGCCGTGCTCGAAGAGATCGATGCCCGCCCGCAAAAGAAACACAAGAAAAAGCCCAAATCCAAAACACCTTCCAAGAAATAACCGCCGCCGAGAGGAGCCACCGTCATGAACTACCAAGTCGGAACCAAACAACTGCACGCCTACCGCGAAGAGATCGCCGGCATCCGCAAAAAGATGCGCGAAGCCCAGGCGTCAACCGAACCGCAAGAAGTCGAGGACTACGTTTTCACGACCTTGAACGGCCCCGTGCGCCTGTCTGAATTATTCGGCAAGCACGACGACCTCATCGTCGTGCACAATATGGGTAGCGGCTGTCCCGCCTGCACCATGTGGGCGGACGGCTATAACGGCGTGCACAATCACGTCACCGCCCGCACAGCTTTTGTCGTCTCCACCCCCGACGCACCCGACGTGCAAAAAAAATTCGCCGATGGCCGCGGTTGGAAATTTCAGATGGTCAGCCACCAAGGCACCACGTTCGCCGGCGACATGGGCTACCGCTCACCCGAGGGCAAATGGTGGCCCGGCCTCTCAGTGTTCAAACGCGACGGCGGCCGCATCTTGCGCGTCTCCGACACGCAACTCGGTCCCTACGACGATTTCTGCTCCGTCTTTCATCTCTTCGACATGCTGCCCGGCGGCGCCGCCGGCTGGTCGCCGAAGTTCAGCTACACCTGAGCAGGATCAGGGTCACATCATGTGCCCGTTATGCATCGGAACCACGGCGCTCATCTTATCCAGCAGCGCGGGCAGCACCTTCGCCCTCGCGCTGGGTTACTGGGCCCGAAAGAAGCACGTCTTCGCGCGCCTCCTTTCCGCCATACGCTAAACGCCTGACCTCTTCTTGGAACTCCTCCTTGGAACTCAACGACAGCCGGTTGCGTTGTACCAACACCACCGTGTTCCAGGAGAGCCCCATGCTGCGCCTTGTCCTGCTTGTCGTTTTCATCCTGATGCTGATCGGCAGCTTGCCGACGTGGCAGTACAGCTCCGGCTGGGGTTATTACCCGGTCAGCGGCGTCGGGGTAGTAGCACTCGTGCTGTTGATCATTCTGTTCCGTGGCCGCAGCCGCGTATAGCCGCCGCGCACAACTAAGCGCGCATAGGTGAGCGCCCAAAAGCAAATTGACCAGTCGTCGACGAACGACAACTGGTCAATGGATAAGACGATAACCGCCGTATAGACAGCTATTGCGCAGGCTTAGCGACCGAGATGATCTCGACACGCGCGCCGTCAGGATCGGTCGCGAACACCAAGCGTGTTTTGCCTTGCTTGTCGGTGATGCGCGAAGCCTCAACGACAGCCCCGCCGAATTTCTTGACCGCTCCCAAAACAGCATCGATATCGCTGACCTCAAAGGCGTGCTGGATGAAACCCTGCTGGTTCACCGCCACGCGACGCGGTGTCGGAACCGTCGCCGGCGTCTTGTATTGAATCAATTGCAAACGCGCGCCGTCCTTCAGCAACCATTGAAATTCAGCGTCGACGTTTTCTTGTTCCACCAGCTTGGCGATCACTTGACCGACCTTCACGCGCGGGCGGTCGATGGTGAATCCGAAAACTTCCGTATAAAATTTAATCGAGCGGTCGAGATCGACGACCGAAATAGTGTAGTTCCGGAAAGTGACAGTCCCCACGCTTTCCGCAGCGGCCGGTGTCGTCGCCGCATGGAAGAAAACGCCCGCCGTCAAAATTCCGGCAACCGCCGCCACCCGCACCAGCGTGCTTCGCCGTGCCATGTTGCGCGACAGGCTCATCTCGATTTGGTTTTGGCTCATAGTTCCCTCTCCCTTGTAAAAGTCGTTGTCTCGCCCCCGTAAATTACGCGGGAATGCGGTGGTATTCACCTAGTATTTCCGTCGTTTCCAGTGCCATCACGAGGGCAGGACATCGGTATCGCGGGGGGTGAGGTCACCAGACAGCGCTGCGCGCTCGTCAAATACAAAGCACTCACCCTGCCAGTGACGGCCATCGGTCTCTGCAAAATATTTCAGAATACCGCCATCAAGTTGATACACGTTCGTCATTCCAAGCTTGTGCATAAAAAGCGCGGCCTTCTCGCAACGGATTCCGCCGGTGCAATAGCTCACGACGGTCTTGCCCCGCAGGGCGTCCCGATTCTTATGGACTGCTCCCGGAAATTCCGTGAATTTCTGAATTTTCAGGTCGAGGGCATTTTTAAACATGCCCACACCAACTTCGTAGCCGTTACGGGTGTCGAGCATGACGACTGCGTTGCCGGCGTCGTCGTGACCTTGGTCGAGCCAGCGCGCCAGTGTTTGGCCGTCTACCGCCGGTGCGCGCTGGTCGGCGGGACGAATCGTGGGGTGATCCATGCGGATGATTTCTTTTTTCACTTTAACTTTAAAGCGCATGAATGGCACCTGTGCCGACCAACTTTCC
Source organism: Fidelibacterota bacterium (assembly GCA_947476625.1). Taxonomy (GTDB): domain Bacteria; phylum Pseudomonadota; class Alphaproteobacteria; order Rhodospirillales; family Rhodospirillaceae; genus SHVO01. The sequence goes on along the minus strand of CANJRA010000021.1, from coordinate 1,120 downwards.
TTGGCGTACATTGCCACAAACCCCGGTACTTCGCGCAGACAGGCGAGCATTTTCCGGCAAGGTTCTTCTTTGCCGGCCAAAAACGCATTCAAACCTTCAGGCGTAACCAGGATGGTGCCTTTGATGTCCAAAGCTCTGCCCACCGCGCCGAGTGTACGGCGCGTTACCTGAGGCTCTGCAACTGGCGAGAACTGATAGGCGGCGAGATTCAAAATCGGCATGCTCATTACAGTACCGTCCGTAAGCGAGTTGTGGCACGCAGTGTTGTCCCCCTCTTGGCGTTGCGAACAGCCATTCATTCTCAACGCAGACCAGACCGAGAGCGAATTGGTCGCAGCTTTTGAAGAAAATTTGTCGGGTGCGTCAAATTCCCCGAAAAAGCTTGATAGATCTCATTTTGGTACGAATTTTTTAATGCTTTCCATTACCGGCGGTTCGAGAGCTTTTATATCGTCCAGACGATAGTGCTCTGGCATCGATCTCGAGCACGCATTCAGTTCGAATGGCGAGCCGTCCAAATACATCAACCAAGTTTCTGCACGATTTAATGAAAGTCCACAGCCACTTCCTGGCGAGGTGCGGACAAGCACACGGTCTCCAACATTCACGCCCTTCCAGGATTTTGTCACTTCCACCGTCGTATCATGTTCTATCCCCAGAAAATCGAGGAACCATGACAAGGCCCACACTGGTTTAACTTCGCCAAGAAACACAGCATCGGAATGTTCCCGTGCATCCCAAGCCGACCTTTCAAAGGCGCAAGAGCATGCGTTCGCAACGTTCGGAAGAAGAATATTTATTACGACTAATAGCGCGATTACCAACCTAATCCACATGTACTGCTCACGCTTTTGAGACCCTGTCGGAGTGATGATGGATGGCGTTCCAATAGAATTCTACGCAGCATTCGCGTTGATATTCCACGACTTTCCAGTAATGCGACAAATGAAATGCCGCGCGTTATTTCGCACAGATTGAGCTGGTCCCAGGAAATCGGACAGGGTGTTAAGGTGTATTCCCTCGGTAACGGAGGGATTGGCTATGACGACACGGCGACGGTTTACGGGCGAGTTCAAGGCGCGTGTGGCGCTTGAGGCTCTACGGGGCGACAAGACGGTCC
>CANJRA010000020.1 GCA_947476625.1 Fidelibacterota bacterium | reverse complement strand
TACAATCACCGACGGCTCCATTCGACGCTGGGTTATGCCAGTCCCATGGCGTTCGAACAAAAATGGCTTGCCAGGAAAATCAGCCTGGCAGCATAGTCACTGCGTCAAGGGAGACGCTGCGCGCGGGCAAGGTCACTAAAGCTGCGAAGACGTCGTCATAACCGTGCTTAGTAATAAGGGTAGCAAGGTCTTTCTTTAGAGACATGGCCAAGGAACCCCCGAACTCGCAACAGGACCCAAACGTGTGATCACGTAACACTGACCCAATCGGGGGTTTTTGGGGACCCCTTTGTCCAAGGGTATCCCCATAAATCCAGGCGCATCTTTTCCGTATAATTTCCGTACCGGCCCCCTAAGGGGAAGGTCTTAACTATCTAAGTCATTGAAAAGATTGGCGTCCCCACGGGAGCTGCTGTTGGGGCCGTGACGGTCATGCTTTATACCGGCGCGACGTTTGGCGCAGCGACCTTGCCCATGGCGGCTTTCGCCGGAGCGCTGATCTCGATGGCGCTTGTCTTCGTGCTGGCACGCGAGAGCGGAGGTTTCACGACCGAGCGGCTTATTCTGACCGGGGTGGCGATCAACTTTATCCTAAGCGCGATCACCAACACCCTGGTCCTCAGCGCACCCGACCGCGGGGCGGAAAGCGCCCTGTTTTGGATGATGGGCGGATTTTCCAACGCGCAATGGAATCTTGTTCCCACGGCATTCATTGCGGTAGCGGTTGGCATGATCTGGATCCTGCGCCGGGCAGATTTGCTTGACGCGCTGTCGTTGGGAGACGAGAGCGCTCATACCCTCGGTGCGAACGTACCGCGCTTGCGGCTTGAAATGTTCATTGCCTGCGCCCTCATGACGGGCGTCTTGGTTTCCATCTCGGGTGCAGTCGGGTTTATCGGCCGCATCATGCCGCATTGCGCACGCTGGCTTGTCGGCGCGCGGCTGCGTGCGATCCTTCCTATAGGTGCGCTTATGGGCGCAATCTTCGCGATGTGGATGGATGTTGCCGCCCGCTCCCTGTTCGCGCCACGCGAACTACCGCTCGGGGTCATGACCGCGGCGTTTGGGGGGCTGTTCTTTATTGTCGTGCTGAAGCGGCGACGGATACGCTAGGGCATTCGACCGGGCAGCGCTGATGCACACCCGGTCTGTAAAGCCAAAATTACTCTGCAGGATTGGGGACCATGTCGCCGTGTGCAGGGCTAGTTGTTTCCACTTTTACGCGGTGATCGGTGGCGATCCAGCTATAAACCACCGGCAGCACGAATAGCGTGAACAGCGTTCCGACCGCCATGCCCGCAACGACGACGGCGCCGAGCGCAACGCGGCTCGCGGCCCCTGCCCCCGTGGCAAACATCAAGGGTAAAAGGGCCGTGACCATCGCGGCCGTGGTCATCAGGATCGGCCGGAGGCGGATAGCGGCCGCGTGCTCGATGGCCGCGCGGCGATCAAGCCCCTCGGCAATCTGCATTTCGCGCGCGAAGGTCACCATGAGAATACCGTGTTTGCTGATCAGCCCGATCAGCGTCACCAGGCCGATCTGGCTGTAGATGTTCATGGTGGTGAGGCCAAAAAACAGCGGCAGCATGGCGCCGAAGACCGACATCGGCACGCTGACAAGAATGACCACCGCATCGCGCACGCTGTTAAACTGTGCGGCGAGCACTAGGAAAATGACTACCAGTGCGAACAAGAAGGTATACGAGAGCGAGCTACCTTCCTGAACGAACTGACGGCTCTCGCCCAAGTAGTCGGTCGTATAGCCCTGCGGTAAATGCTCGGCCACACCCTGAAGGAACTTGACCGCTTCACCCATGGTCACGCCGGGTGCAAGGCCGGCCTGGAATGTGGACGCATTTTGCTGATTATGGCGCGTGAGAGAATTCGGCTGCACGCCCGATGTCGTCGTGGCAACGGTCGACAGCGGGATCATTTCGCCGCCTGCGGTGCGCACATAGAACTGGCGTAATGCTTCGCCCGAACTGCGCAGCTCCTGACGCACTTGTGGGATCACTTGGTAAGAGCGTCCATCAAGGGCGAAGTAATTGACATAGTTTTCGCCCACCAATGTCGCCAGCGTACGGCTGATAGTGCTCATGCTGATGCCAAGATCATTGGCCTTTGCATGATCGATCTCAATATGTGTCTGGGGGCTGTTGAAGTTGAGCGTGCTGTCGATGGTGCTGAACAAGCCGCTCTGGCGCGCCTGCTTTTTAACGTCTTCCATGACGTTAAAAAGCTCTTCGTAATCGCCTTGGTTAGCAACCACGAAGCGCACCGGCGGGCCACCGCCACGGGTCGCGGCCGGTAATGGGGGATTCTGCGCGACGAAGGCGGTGAAGCCTTCAAGCTTGTTCATCTCGCGCTGGAGAATCTGCATCATCTGAGTCGACGTCTTTTCGCGGTGGTCCCAGTCTACCAGCGCCATCGGCACAGATCCGGTGTTCTGGGCATCGCCGCCGACCGACAGACCCCAGTTCTCGATTTCCGGATGACTTGCAAGGATTGTATTGATGATCGCCGTGTGGCGTTTCATGTAATCGACGTTGGCGAACTCAGGCCCACGCAATTGGATCGCCAAGAAGCCCTGATCTTCGGCCGGCGCAAGTTCCGCGCGGGTGTTCAAGTACATGAAGCCAATAGCAACAACCACGCCGACCGCGAAGACGCCAACCACCGGACTATAATCGAGCGCAACAGAGAGGCGGCGGGAATAGGCGCGTTTAAGCTTGTCTAAAGTCTCGGTAACCCAGTGCTCCATCCGCCCCGCTTCGCTGAACGGCTTCAGCAACTTCGCGCACATCATGGGTGCAAGCGTCAGGGAGATGATGCCCGAAATGATGACGGCCCCTGCCAGTGTAAAGGCGAATTCGCGGAACAGGGTTCCAGTCACGCCGGTCATGAACCCAATCGGCGCGTAAACGGCAGCCAGGGTGATTGTCATGGCGATAACCGGCGTAATGATCTCGCGCGCGCCCTTGATGGCGGCATCGAAGGGCGCCATGCCATCTTCAATATGGCGCGCGATGTTTTCGCTGACGACGATGGCATCGTCGACGACGAGCCCGATAGCCAGCACCATCGCCAGCATGGTCAGCAGATTGATGCTGAAACCGAGCGGCACGACAAGGAACGCAACACCAATGATCGATAGCGGGATCGTCACCAGCGGGATCATCAACGCACGCCCTGAGCCTAGGAACAGGAAGATCACCACCAGCACGACGACAATGGCTTCGGTAAGCGTTTTAATCACCTCGTCGATGGATTTTTGAATGTAAACCGACTGGTCGTTCGCCACGACAATTTTCCCGCCCGGCGGCAAGGTGCGCTCGAGTTGCGGCAGGATCGCATGAATACCTTTGGAAATTTCAAGCGGGTTGCCTGTGGGCGAAGGATTGACGCCGACGATGGCGGCTTCTTCACCTTTGATGCCATTGGCGGAATCGTTTGTCGAAGAAGCGAGTTCGACTTCGGCTACGTCCTTGAGACGGATCGGGACACCATTTTGCGAGCTGACAACCATTTCCCTGAATTGTTCAACGTCGGTGAGGCCGGTATTAGTGGTGATGTTAGAGGTCGTCAACGCACCGCGTGTGCGGCCTGGAGCGGCCTGGACGTTGTTGGCGCGCAGAGCGTTCGAGACATCTTCCGCGGTCAGCTTGCGCGCCGCGAGGCGTGCGGGATCAAGCCAAATACGCATGGCATAAGCGCCGCCGCCCAATGAATCGGCCGACGCGATACCCGGAATGGTCGTCAGCAAAGGTTGAACAACGCGGTTGATATAGTCGACCATACCGGAGCGTCCGACTTCCGCGGATATAAAGCCCATGACCAGCACAAGCGCGTTATCGCCGGCTTTCGTGATGATGGGATCATTGGCGTCCACCGGCAGCTGCGATTTGACTTGCTGTACCTTGGTCATGACGTCGGTCATGGCCTCGCCGGGATCCTTGTTGAGCTTCATATTGACGACGACGGAGCTAATGCTCTGCTGAGATGTCGAGGTGATGTAATCGATGTCCTCGATACCGGCCACGGCACGCTCGATCGGCGTGGTGATGAAGCCCTGAATGAGATCGGACGGCGCACCGGGGTATACCGTGCGGACCGTGATGGTGGTGCTGGTCAACATCGGAAACTGGCGCACCGGCATATCGGTCAGCGCCCGCGCGCCGACGAGCAGGATAAGGGACGACAACACGATCGCGAGGATCGGCCGCTGGATGAAAATGTCGGTGAATTTCATCGTCTTTATCCCGTATTGTTTGCTTTAAGGTGTTGTTGGCGCGGCGTTGGAAACGTTAATTTCCCCGCCGTCAGTAACCTTGTTGAGGCCGACGGAAACAATGCGGTCGCCCGCGCTCAACCCCCCTGTAATGGCGACCCGCCCGTTAAAGTGTTCGCCGGTCTTAATTTGGATACGCTTGGCGACAAGGCGATCCTTGTTGTCCGGGGTGACGCGGAAGACGTAGTCGCCGTAAATCGAGCTGCCAATCGACGTTTCTGACAGGGTCAACACGTCGGGCACTGACGGCAATACGATGTGGGCACGGCTGAACATACCGGGACTTAAGGCAAGGTCATCGTTGGGGACGTCGGCCTGAACGCGCACACTACGTGCTTCTGGGCTGATTTGCGGATCGATCACCGCAATTTTGCCGGTGAACGTGCGTCCGGGGTAAGCGTCTACACTCAAATTGACAACCTGTCCGACGGACACCTTCGGGCGGTCCTGCTCGGGGACTGTCATGTTCAGATTGAGCGCGGATAAGTCGGTAAGGCTGACGATGGCTTGGCCGGGGGCAAGATACTGGCCGACTTCAACATCACGCACACCGAGGCTGCCGCTGAAAGGCGCACGGATTTTTTTCTTTTCGATCAGTGTTACCGTGCGCGCAAAATTGCTTTTGGCGATATCGAATTGCGCGGTGAGTTGATCAAGCTGCGCAACAGCAAGGTTGCCGCGCTTTTGCAACTCGGACCCGCGTTTAAGCGCAAGCTCCGTCAGGCGCTGCTGCGCCTGATAGCTGACAAGATCGGCGCGCTCGCTGGCGTCGTTCATTTGCACGAGCAAGTCGCCCTTTTTGACGTTCTCGCCGCCGCGGAAATTCATCGACGTAATCTGTCCCGCGATTTCGGATGAGACAGTGACCTGCTGATCGGCGGTGAGCGAACCGACGCTGTCGATGATGGGTGCCATAGATGCCGGCGTCACAAGCTCGGCGCTGACTTCCGTCGCCGGGCGCCGATTGGCCGCGAGCATGGCCTGCTGCGCGTTCGACCGGAAGGCGGAATAAGCGTAGAACGCCCCGAGCACGACAATCAGCACAAGAACGGCGGCGATTGTCGCGTTACGCGTCTTGGAGGAAACGACTGGCGGGCTGGATAACGATGTCGATGCGCGTGGTGACCCGGACGCTTGCCAGTTCATTATGTATTCCCCGAGTAAGAAAAAATCTTTCGCGCCATAGACTACATGCCCAACCCCTTTCGCTATAATCATTTTTTGGGGGTAAAATGGCGTTCGGAGGCTCTGTCCCATCACATGTGCGGGAGCCGTCGCCGGCTTAATCTTAACTAATTGATTCGATTGATTTATTGTGTAGCCAGTCCGACAGGTGCTTCTTCTCTGAAGCGAAACCGTCCGTAACGGGATTGTGACGACGGCCAAATTCCGGCCGTCGTCACTCTCGTCCTAGCCCTTAATGCGGCAGCTCGAAAGCCAGCAGCGCATTGCCTTCCATGCCCGACAACGAGCCATAGCCGGCCGCAATGTAGAGGGTGTTACCCACCACTGTTGGCCCCTGCACGCCGCCGAACGAACCGCCCTGCGCTTTGACGCCGTTGACCGAGGGGAATTCCTTGAGCGTATCGAAGTCCCAAATCATCGCCCCGGTTTTTGCGTTATAGGCCCGCATGTGGCCGTCCTTGGAGCCGGAGAACAGAACCCCGGGGATCAAGGTCACCGCCGCATCGAGCGAAGCACTGCACCCTTGTGTACCGGTGCAGGCCGGATTCGGTGAAAGTGTACGCCAGACGACCTTTCCGTCTGCGATGCGAACCGCTGTCACACCCGTCGTGCCGAGTTCTTTGCCGGTGTCATCGAGCAAGGTTCTGACATTCGACACATAGATGTTTTCATCGTCGGCTGCGGAACCCCACTTGATGCCGCCCGCCGGGCCGCCGCGGCCGATTTTCGTCTTCCACAACACTTTGCCTTTGTTGTTGGGGTCGAACCCGTACACGTCACCGGATTTCTGGCCTACGACAAGAATGTCACTGCCGTCGGCGAGCTTCTTCAGGATCGGCGGCTGACCGAAATCGAGATCGAATTCCATCAGCTTGTCTTGGCGCAATTCCGAACAGGTTTCGCTGGTCTCTCTGCCGCATGAAAGGTTGAAGGAGTCGTTCTTTGTGCCTTCGTACTGCCAGTTCACTTTTCCTGTATCGAGATCGAATGCCATGATGGAATCGCACGACGTCGCCGCAGGCACGGTGTGGCAGTCACTTGTGCCGACGTAGAGCGTGTTGCGCTTGGTATCGATTGTCGCCGCGGTCCAGATACCCGCGCCGCCCGGCGCAAAAATATCCTTTCCGGTCTTGTCCTTCTTAACGAACTTCGGCTCCTCGGGGATCGTATAGGTCTTCCAGATTTGCTTGCCGGTTTTTGCGTCAAGCGCGACCATGACCCCACGGAACGTGCAGCAGACATAGCCCGGAAAGCTCGCCGCGATGTCTTCGCCGCCCGTGATGCCGATATAGACGCGGTCCTTATAAACCTGCGGCGCGGCAGTGATTTTAGCAGTCGGGTGCGCTTCAGGACGCACTTTCCAAACCTGCGCGCCCGTGGCCGCATCGACGGCGTACACAAAGCCCGCCGCATCACCGAAGAACGCAAGATCGCGGCCGCCAACTTTTGCAAGGTTTACCGGCGAACGCACAATCGTATCGGCGCGGTAGACCCAGATCGTGCAGCCCGTCACGCGGTTCAGGGCGTAAACAGCGCCATCACCGCTGCCGAAATAGAGACGATCACCGGCAATTGTCGGCTGACCGAAGGCCGAGCCGGTGTCAGGAATCCCAAAAGCCCATCTGACCTTCAAGTTCGCGACGTTAGCCGCAGTGATCGATGTGTCTTTCTGGAAACGCTCGTTGGTGTAGCCGTTACCAAAGCCGTTCCAGCCCATCTTGTCGGAGATGACAACCGGGGGCACAGCGCCCGTGCACTTATTGTTGTTCGAAAGGTCCGGACCGGCGTTGTCGGTGGGAACCAGGAATTTGATAACCCCTTCTTGCTGCTCCAGCGTCAACGCCGCGCCCATGATCCACATCGGGCCGGTCGTCAGCGCAGCGCGTACGGACCGGCGCGACATTTTGGCGATGGCCGCAACCGATCTCGCCCGATTGTCGGTGGTTGCACCCTTGGAGCTATCCGTGGCCGTGTCCGTGCTCACATGGCACGAGGCGCAGCGCTCGTAAAAAAGTGTTTCACCGTCGACGGCATCCGCAGCGCGCGCAGCGCCTGCGAAGCACGACGACATCAAAGCAGCGGCCAAAAGCCAGCTTAAAGTTTTCATTGTGCGTTCCCTCCCATGAACGACAGCCAGGCTGAATCTTAGTCCCATCACCTCGGCTAACGGATGCCATCCGTATACAAAAATTAGTATAAAATAGATAGTAGTTTTCGGGAAAAATCCCTGTGACCCAGCTCTCTCAGGGTGAACCTCGCAGGCGTCTTCTTTTGAGAACGAGCACCAATGCTAGGGAAACCGAAAATATTGCTATCGTGAGCGTTCCCATGCAAGCGAAAAGGCCGACCGCCCAGCCGACTACGCGCAAGACGCCGTTGGCATGTTCCCCGAGTCTGTTGGCTGCCACCTCACGCCCCGGCGCGGAGGACGATAAGGCGACACATTTCCAGCCCAGGAACGCTAAGGCATAAACAGCGAGGCCACGGGATGGTCCTATCGTAAATGGTAGAGAACAGCGCGGGCGGAACGCAGGCAATCGCCAATCCGCACCACGCCCGCGTCGCGGTGCGTGCGTAAAATACGACCATGACGATGAAGGCATACACGAAGAAACTCAGCATCGTTATGGCAAGAACAGCCTCGGCTTTATTCATGCCGAAATACGTCAGCAGCAATGCCATCGCAATCGACAACAATGACGTCAGAATATAACCGCCAACGACCGCAGCGATGATGCGCGAAGCGACGGACAACCGATTCAGTGCGATGGATGAGCCGAGCATCATAACCATCAACCCGTCGCCGGCTTTGGCAACTTCGTCGTATTGCCGGCGCGGCTCTCGACGACACTGTTTTGATTGCGCTGGATCGACAACGCCAAAACACCAAAAAATGCGCCGATGGCAAAAGCGGTCACGTCGAATGCAGCGAGAACCCAGTCGCCCTCAAGGAGCTTTTCGCCAAGGGTTCTACTCGCTGAGCGCAATGAAGTCCCTTTTTGGATTGGAACATCGTTGCTCACGGCCACATGGCTTCTGGGTGAAGCCGCGATCGTTCCTATGGGGGCCGCTGTCGTGATGATGACGTGGCTGCAACGCGACCGTCGTTTTATCGGCCAAGCCACCATCGCCTTTGGTTTGCTCGCGGTATATGTCGCGTATCAAAGAATATTCATCCATGATGCAAGCTTACCACAGCGCTTTATATATATTGGACCTTCACTTGAAAATATCGGCGCTGCTCTCCGCTTGTTGTGGAAAAGCGGTAAAGCCGTGCTGGGTCAAAGTTATTATGACGGGGAGCTGCAGACAAACGTAGCCACGACCGGCCCGTTTAAAACATCGCTAACCCCGCTTATCGCTGCGTTGGTATTTGTCATCGCGTGTTTGGTCAGCATTCGGTCGCCGCGATCGCGCGGTATTTTAAATCTGCGATTAGGTCTCGTCTTTTCGACGCGCGCGCCGCTATCGATCGCGTTATATCTGGCCCTCACGTCGTCGGTCGCGACAGGGTTTGCTGTGAGACAAGCGGCGGCATTTTATGCGCTTCTCCCGCTCGGATTTATCACCCTAGCCGCAGTATCACTTCCCGAACGCGTCACCCGCATAGTCGCCGGATCATTGGCGGCCCTGACGCTGGCACTTTCAATCGGATTGCTGTATCGCGCGGAAGTGCTGGTTAATCGACCCAACCGCGCGTTTATCGCCCAACTACAGCCGCATACCGCGATTGTGGCGCATCATGCCGCGTGGGATATGCCGCCGGACGGTCGTGTCATTGGCGGATACCCAGGCCTCATATCGCCCTATCAAAATGGTTTGGCCAATCCGCTGCGCTTAGCGTGGATCACACGCCCGGCCTTAGAGTACTACGGCATCACCTATGCAACCGCATGCCATAAACAGCAAGGCGGCCGGATTGCGGTATATTTTCAGGGCGTTGAAACGGTGTTCGATGCCAGCGCCGTCAAAGCGGTTGGCCTCACCAGTCATTCCGGCTTTGAGGTGCAAGAGCTTTCGGTTGCGGACGTGTGCACCGAGTAACCCACCTCAGCGCAAAGGCAGTGGCATAAATATGCGCCGGCCTTCCCAGTCGCCCTTTCCATGATCCGCTATAAGGAATTCCGCACTCTGCCCGGCTGGGCGGAATAGGCCAAAGGCAATAGACGCGGCGGTCTTGGGTGGTGCGGGGAAAAAAGCGGTGTAGAGGCGCGCCGCGCGCGTCGCTGATGGTGGCGGCAGATCAAGCAGGGGCAGCTGCGCATTGCCGACAATTTCGCCGGCCTCATTTAGAAGGTGGACAAAAACTTCTTGCCCCGCCGCGCTGGGGCCGGGTCCGGTTTCAATCCAGAACTGCACCTTCAGGCCTTCTAAATCGGGCGTCACCGATGCCGCGCGGACGATGTATGTGGCGTCGGTTTGGGTCGGGATATGAAAGCCGATGTCGGCGACGTCGGGCGATAACTGTGGTTTGAATGAAGCGATCTCTTCTGCCGTCCACCACGATTTCAGGCTACTGGGGCGCTTTGGCGGCCATGTATGCGCAGCGTCTAACTGCGCGAGCGATGCTTCCAGGCGCTGACAGTCGACAATCTTCACGATACGTGTTCGCGTTTCGGACATCACCTTCAGGCCGTCTGTCTCGCCAAGTGTCGATAGCCATGCTCTTGCCAAGCGCTGCTCGGTGATGAAATCCGGCACGTCACGGGCGTTCAGAAGGATGTCGCGGGCTGCCGTATCGGTCACGGGCTGAAAGACAATGTAGTCCGAGGCCAAAATGTCGGCGGTGCGTACGGCGCTGGAGCGTAGCCAGTCGACACTCGTGATCGGCTGAACGCGCGGCCATGAGGGATCGGCCAGATTTTGATATTCGACCATTCCCCAAAACGCGAACGTCGACCATTCAAAGCCAAGCACATAAAGTGACGTTGCTTTTACGCCTTCCGTTTTGAGAGCCTCTAGCCAAGAGACGGCTTCGGCACCTTCTGCTTGATAGCTATTCGATAACAAATTGATGCCGAGCGCGGCTTGTGCCAGTAGCGGCGGCGCGGGCATCGCCACTAGAATAGCAATGCCGAGCGTTGGTAATACGAGAAGTCCGCCAAGACTTAGCACGACCGCACGCTGCGCGCGCGCGGCAGCGTCGATCATGGCCGGCAGAAGCGCAACAAATGTCATCGCCGCGAAGACCACGGCATAGCGCATTTGCGTGATATCGGCCTGTAAGATCAGAAGCGCCCCGCCCATCACGGCGGATAAACAAGCGATGGCGGCGAAGATGCGATGCTGTCGATTGTACAGCGCTGCCATAAGCCCAATGATAATTGTCAGCACGACCGGATAGCCGAGGCTTAGCCGCAGAAAATCGCCGGAATAATCGAAGGTGCTGCGAATATCGTTCTCACGCAGGATCGCGATAGCTTGGCGCCCGTAAGCAATATTGGCGGCTGACAAATACTGCGATTGGAAAGCCGCCCAGGTGACCAGAGCATAGACGATGACTCCCGCAGCGAGCCCAAACGCTGTGAAGCGTAACGCCGCAGGCGTTTCGCGCAGTCGCCGCACGTTCCAACCACATCCCTGCCCGATAAGCATAAGCCACGTGAGGGCGATGACGATCATCACCAACCCACCGGCGGGTTTGATAAAGACGCAGAACGCTGCCAGTAAAACTGCTGCCAATGTCCATCCGTGCGATTGCAGGCGGACAGCGCGTAATGTTGAGGCCATGGCAAGGGCTGCGACGCCCGCATGCAAGTTGTCAACCAGGCCCCACGCCGCCAGAGATCGCAGGTCGTCGTTAAATTCGAATTGATACAAGATCGGCATGCCGCTCAGGATCAAAGCGCAAGCCAGCGTCAGCCACGGATGAGTCTTAATGCTGGGCGCTGCCGCATAGACCGCGCCGACGAGAAAAACGACCGGCAGAAATGCCGCGCGAAAATAGAACCACCGAAAATCCGGCGTAAAGCCGAAGGGATAGGACATGAGGATTGTGCCGGGCGGTCGAAAACTCGACGGCACATTGAAAGGATCGACAATGTGTCCCTGCTGGATGGCCTCCCAAAAAACCTTGGCTTTCGCGATATAGGACAGCGCATCGCCAACGGGGGGCGCCGCAACAAGCGTATGATGAAATGCGAGCGCAACACCGACAACAACCAGCCAAGCAAGCAGGACGAGGTGTGGGATGGCGGCTTTTGCTTGCGTCACTTTGCTCAAAGGCCCCACGCGCGCTAATCTCTCTTTTCCTTGATGATTTCGGTCATGTTGATGCCGAGTTTATCATCGACCACCACGACTTCGGCGCGCGCCACAAGTCGGTTGTTGAGAAAAAGTCGACGGGTTCGCCGACTTTGCGGTCTAATTCAATCAATGCGCCCCGGCCGAGTTTCGTCAGCTCGGCGATTGTCATGGTCGTTCTTCCCAGCACCGCTGAGACGCGTATCGATATGTTGGAGACTTCGTCAAGGTCCTACGCTGATCTTGGCAAATCAGGGATATCGGGCGCATCGCCCCAGCCGGTACCCTCATCATCGGCGACCTGCTTTTTGGCGCCGTCGACAATCTCGTCGAGCGCCAGTTTGCCGACTGTCTTGCCGGATTTTTTCTTACCCTCAGTTTCCGCTGCCATCCGCTTTGTCCGCTACCTCTTGCCGTGCGCGAAACTCTTCAAGTTCTCGAATTTTCCATAAAGTATAGTACCGACTTGCCATGCTTAATAAAAGCATGAAGGCGTGACGCGCGGGCGGGCAACCCGCGCGTCAACCTTTTCACAGTTGGCAGCTTGCCAAAAAGGAGGGTTAGTTAGGTACTTTTGTCAGGTACCATTCAATCCCGGCGCCGGTTTCGGTGTATTTGCCGCCATTTTGCTGCGTTCTGTAGGCAACAAAGAGCGCCGTCAGTCCTTCGACGAACCCGCCAACCGAGGTTGGTCCCATATCCGCAGGCTCAAGCCCGGCGTCAACGACAAGCGCCGAAACCCGGGCTTTGGCTTCTTGATCATCTCCGCAGATAGCAACGCTGACCGGCCCATACGACAACGCGGTGCTTTTACCCCCGCTCAGAGGTTTGCTTTTAGCCCCGCCCGGGACTTCGGGAAGATTGAGTATTTCCGGGCGGATAGAATTAAAGGCCGTGACCACTTTGGCAGTGGGAACCGCATCTTGGATCTGCTCGCCGAATGACGGGCGGCCAAACGTAAAGGGATAGCCGCCCTTCATGCTGAGGTTATAAGCATTGGCCGGGGTGATCAGTACCTTGCCCGAAAGATCGCCCAACGACTTTACGACCTCGACAATCACCCGCGCTGGAATCGCCAGCATCACGATATCGCCTTGCTGCGCTGCTTCCTTTTGCGTCGTGGCGGTCGCCCCATGACCCGTGTCATGGACAACGGCCTGTACCGTGGGATCATTGGTATCACGCACGCCATAAATGATTTTGTGGCCGCGGTCCGCCCAAATACGACCGAAGCTGCCGCCGACTTCGCCATGGCCAAGGATCGCGATCTTCTCCAGCTTTCCTGTAGCGGCATTTGCCGGGGATAGAGTCATTTTGCGCAATAACAGCGCCAGACCTGGCAGCGCTAATAGATGGCGACGTTGTATCATTGATCAGCCTCCCCTCTCAAAGATTACAAATTCAGTTTCCCTCAGTTATGGGCTCAAACACGCAGTTCACCTCATAGATGCCTTTGGTTCTGTTAGGTATGACACTGCGGTAGTTCTTGATCTGCCTGTAGCCGGCTTTGACACACTCAAAAGTAATTTGGCTTGGATCCACCCGCTCTCCGTATTCCTTCAATAGTTTGCCTATGTCGGGACTGCGGTAATGGCCCGGCCGATCATTTTGCACGGGCAGCGTCAGCGCCAAGTTTGTGACTCTGAAAATAATGTCCACGCCTGTAAGCCACACGCCGTTCGTGTCCTTGATTTGCCCGAAGTAGACCAGATCAACGTCCTCGCCATCGGGTGCCACATCGAAATAGGAATCACCGTTCGCATGAGATGGTCGTTCCCACAGCAACAGTCCGATAACTAACAGCAGGAGCGCATTGCGCATGGCGGAACCCAAATCATTCATGAGCACTGAGAGGGTTCATCGGGTAGAGGCATCGGGCGCCGCATGCGTGCGGCGCCCGATTGCGTGACCTTTAGTTCGCAAGAGGATCGGGGCGCATCTGGAAGTGAACGATGCCGGGGCCGTCTCCATCCAATCCGCCTTCTTGATGCCATACCGGAAGATTGCCGTAATTGGCCCAAGCGCCCCTTCCTTTCCAGCCTTCCTTGCCCTCTTCAATTCGTCCATCGACGCCGTGACCATAGAACCCTTGCGGATATGGTACGCGCAGATTCACGAACTGTTGCTTATCCGGCAGGAAAGCAATCATCGAGTCTGAATTCGTGCCCGGGAACACCGGAACATCTTTACCCAGCCCGAGCGTACCAAAACGATCCACCCAGGTCAGATAGAAATAGTCGGTGTTTGTCGTCGTGCCCTCGTATTTTGGACCCGGAACATCATAGAACTTCCAGCCCTCTGGGCAGTGCAGCCCGTTAGCAACCGCGGAACCACGCGTAATTTTGCACTGCTTGCTGTCGAAGCTGGCGAGTTTTCCACTGCCGTAAGCAACCCACGCCACGCCCTTTGAATCCACCCCGACACCACGGCCGTTGAATGCCGTGAACGATCCGTCCGGAAGTTTCGGCGGCTCAAAGAATTCGGTTTTGCAGGTTTCGGGTGGATGGGCGCCGCGTTGCATGTGCACGAGCGCGCCCGGCATCGGCGAGCTTTTCAGATACCACATACCGCCATCGGGATCGCTGTCCTGGCCGTAAAGGAAACCATTGATGCGGGTATCCTTCTTGGCATCGACCGGCTTGCCCGGCTCGTTCCACTGCGTCCGATCTTGCGTGATGCCCGGCGTGTCATCGGTATCGAGCACGAGCGGGCACCACCCTTGAGCCGCTTCCTGGCTCTTTGTTTCATCCCATACCTTCGTGTCGATCCAACCGACGGCGTTAGGGTCACCACTGAAAAAGAGGGTATGGTTTTTGTCGTTGGCGAACATGAGGTGATGCTGTTGGAAACAGGTGGCAACAGAGTCAGGTTTCTTCGTGCTCGGATCGTAAACCAGCGCTTGCCACCTTTGGGGCCCGCCCATTGGAAACAGTTTAGCGTAGGCGTTCTTTGAATCCGCGCAGAAGGCCGGCTTATCGGCCTCATTAGCGCTCTTTTTACCGCCGCCTTCACCGCCTTCCACCGACACGACACCCGCCAGGAACGCACCCGAGAGACGGCCATCGGTGGCCCACACGCGGCCTTTCTGATCCAGCATCGGGTTATGGGGGTATCCATCTATATTGTGATCGAGTGTCGCTCCACCGCCCGGAACGACCGCGTAACCGATCTCGGTGGTCGTGAGCTTATCAGGATGAAACTGCTCGATTGCGCCCGTCAGAATAGCGGACCCATAGATAGGCGCGCCCGGCTTCGTAAAGGGATTGTTTCGGTCCGCGGAAACAACGTCGTGAACATTGCGCCCGTTGGCCCAGTCAATGACCGTCACAACTGCATTGCGCTCGATGCCCGTCGGTCGCGGCGGGATTTGTGCCGGTGTATCGCCTGCGGCAATGCGGTCCGTCCAGTCGGCGTACATTTTTAAACTGCGTCCGCGACCAAACGCGGCCATCGAATTTTGCATCGTGTTGCCAAGCCCGACGGCTCTGTTGCCTAACGCTTGATTCCCACGGTCGACAGCCTTCTTGATTCTCTCCGACCACGCTTCAGTGCTATTTTTTGTCGGCTCCAGTTCGCGGGTGACCTTTGTGCCAACCTGGTGGCAAACAGTGCAACCATCCTTCACTTGCTGCAGCCAATGTTGCTGCGTTTTCATACCGGGCGCTATTCCGTTTCCGTCCGCGCCGGTCCCAGGAAATTCACTTTGCGCAGGCACTTTCAGCAGCGAGAGCCAGTAGTTGGCCGGATAAATCGCCGCCGCAGCCTTGGCATTGGGCGCTAGCACCGCTGTTAAATTGACTTGTTTGCCTAGGGCGCTGGTCACGGGTTTGGAGTCAACCAGACCATACCCGCGCACCCATACCTTATAATTTGCCTTGGGCAGATCAGGGATCAGATAGCGCCCCTCATCGTCGGTGACGACGATCTTCACATACCTGCTGGCCAGCTCGGATGATTGGGCAATCACCCATACGCCGGCTTCCGGTCCATTGGAACCGCGCACAACGCCGCTAATGGTGTCGGCAAATACCGGAACGCCGTTCGCGCTCGCCGCACGCGCAGTCGTTGCCGATGCGCTTACCGCCACAAAAGCAACGCTCGCTAATAATGTCGCCGTTAATCCGTGTTTCATGTGACTCCCCGATCCTTCCCTCGATATAGCTGATGCTAATGCTCTCAGGCCGTTTAGCGTTAAAAACGATCAACCGTTTTT
Source organism: Fidelibacterota bacterium (assembly GCA_947476625.1). Taxonomy (GTDB): domain Bacteria; phylum Pseudomonadota; class Alphaproteobacteria; order Rhodospirillales; family Rhodospirillaceae; genus SHVO01. The sequence goes on along the minus strand of CANJRA010000020.1, from coordinate 26,405 downwards.
ATATTAAATATCGACTGCCCCGAAAGCAAATGACTTTGTTTTAAGCGTGCTGCCCGTTTCGCTGCACCACACATCGTGACGCGCATTTATGGATACGCGTGCGCCCACAGAACGACGCCCACGCTTGATCGATTGTTTTGCCCTGCTGCGGCGGCGAGCGCGACTTGCTCCTGCAATACTTCAGCGCTGACCTTGCCGGATGTTGAGAGCCTTGAGTCTGCCGTGTTGTTGCCGGCGAGGCTGCCGGGCTTTGTGTCCTTACTGTAGGTGAACAACGGAAAGCCCCTGTATGCCCACTGCTTCGTGCCGTTTTCTGCAGTCACAATTGTCCAAAACCCAGAAGGAAGCGCGCCCTCGGGCACAGAAACGGGGCGCCATGTCTGCATGCAGGCCTCATCGCAACTAATCGCCGACGCGGCGCGCGCTATTGAAGGATCATAGGGGAATCCCCTGCGCAGATCGTTGCCGCCTTGGCGAAAAATAGACGGTTGGACGCGGTATACCGTCATGCCGCGACTGTCTGCCCACACACGACCGCGACCGGGCGTATCCTGCACGGTAATATTCGACGGAACGAAGTGGCGTCCGACCAGCGCGATTTTGAATTCGGGCGCTGCATTGATGCCGTTGATGGCTCCCGGCTCGAGATCTTCAGCGAGCGTAAAAAGCGCTCTCCCGCGAAACGACCACTGCGGGACGCCGTCTTTACCGTTCACGATCGCAAAGTCGCCGACAGGCTTCGCGATAAAAGCGGCCGAGACCGGAAGCCAGTGATGCGAGCAGGGCTTGGCGCACGCCGACAAACGCGCAGGATCGCCATCGAACGCATAGAGTACGTAGCCGCGGCTATCCGTTAAACCATATCCAAAGGCGTCCGGTATTTCCGCAACGACGATGCCGCTCGGTGGGTGAATAGCTTGAGAAGGGTCAAATCGCAGAACGCGCCACCCCTGCCCTGCCCCGTTGCCATCTCCCGGCAAAACGTCCTTTGCCGAGGTATAGGCCGGCCTGCCGTCATAGGCCCATTGGCGCAGGCCATTGGCACCGTTCACGATCGACCAATTTTTATCTGAAGCCGTAGCGGTCGGCGCGGGCACCGCGGGGGACCACTCTTTTAAACACTGGTCATCACAAACGAATTTTTCATCCGCTGCCTCGCGAACATACATAGTTTTCCCGCGCCCATCCGCGAACATAAAGATGTCCGCGTTTCCAGTGGCGACCCTTTGCAAGGTAACGTCCATTGGCGTGATGGGTTGATCAAGCGGTGGACGTTGGGCATCCGCGACGCGGACGGATGGCTGCGCGCATCCGACCAGGCTGCAAAGCACGCCCACGCCAGCCAGGGTTCGCGCGATACCGATACATTTACCAAACAACACGCCCAACTCCCCCTCCCGGACTAGTCTTTAAGCCACCACTTCAGTGATGGTCCGAGACGTGTTGTTGGATTTCGTGCCCCAATTATCGGTGGGGACGCCCAACACCTGCTGCATTGTTAAACCCACACGGCTGACTGGGTCACCTTTCGCGGCGTAGTGAATGCCTGTCTTCAAGCGACCGCCGCCGGAACCCGCGGTGAGAATGGGAATGTTTTCCAACGAGTGGGTCTTTGCGAAACCGCCGTCGGTGGAGGCAAATACGATGCTGCGGTCCAACAACGTTCCGTCACCCTCGCGGATGCCATCCAGTGACTTGAGGAATTCCAGATACGCATCGATCGACTGTTTGGAGAACCAAGCCGCATTCACCTGATATCCAAGTTCGTGATCGACCGGATCTTCGTGGGTATAAACGTGGAACGTCATGACACTGCCGGCTTGACGCACGGGCGATAGAGCGCCGTTAAAGTTGACGTTGGCGACCTGGGTTTGTCCGCAGGCAAAAGCATGTGCCAGTAGGTCGGCAAAGAGTTTGTGGTTGACCTTCACGTCTTCGATGACAGGACCAACGGTGGCCTCTTGAATTTTTCCGGGCACGGAGCACGCGGCCAGCGGCGCGGGCTTCTCAAGTTGCAGCGCCAAACGATGCTCTAACTGCCGCAAGGAGGTAAAATACTCATCGACCCTTGCCTTGTCGGCGGCGCCCAGCTGACGCACCAAGCGTGCACGCTCTTCGGACACCGCGGAGAGCACGCTTTTCTTAACCATGACGCGTGCGTCGGGCTTAAAATCAGCTGCATTAGGATCTTGGAATTCCGCGCCAAAAATGCGTGCGTACAACGCAAGCGGAGAGTTTTCCGAAGGGTTTGAAACGCTGGCGCTACGGCGGCTCAGGCTTTCCGTTGTCCCCGCGGAGCACACTTCCAATGAGCGGAAACGCGACCGCGTTCCAATCGTATCGGCGATGATCTGGTCCAAGCTTGGATCAGGCGAAGGCCCGACCGTGACGGTTGCCTGCAGCACGCCTTGCGACCCGCTTGCGTGCGGCGTTGGCGGCGTGCCGTCGAGAAACGCTTTCATGCCGCTGTAGACGTTGATCTTGCTCTTATAGGCTTCCAACTGAGCGAGTTCGGGACCGAACTCATAGTTCGCACCGACGGTTTTCGGCTCCCACCGGCCAGGGCTCATCGAAAGTCCGTAGAACCAGGACGTGAAGCAAACCGGAAGCGGCTCACCCGAGGCGAAGGCGGTTCCATTTGAATTGAGAAAGCAATCCAGCATCGGCGTCCCGATTGCGATCGCCGCACCATTAAGCATACCGCGCAGGACTTGCCGACGCGTGCCGCCATTAGCAATGCTCATTTTGATTCTCCTGAAATGTCTTTGCGCGTTGACGTGTCAGCCGCCTGAGCCTGCTGGGCTTGTGGCTGCACCGGTGCTTGGAATAGCAATTGGCTCGTCACAATGGCGCTGAGTAAAGGCCGCCACTGAAACGCGTTTTTCGAGAACGCCTCAAGAATACTTTTCGCCGCTTCGGAGTTGCGCGGCACGGGCGCGCCCGTTGCATACGAAATGAGTCTATTAGCCGCGCAGGCCGTCGCCGCCGGATTGTCATGCACAGCTTTGTTGAGGCCGACGGCGTCGCGATACTTGACGCCGTCAAGCTCGCCGCTGGCATCAATGCGCTGGTTTTTTTCCGACGTGCGATAGCCGGCCGCAGCGTCAAAGTTTTCCATAGCCAGCCCGATGGGATCTACGATCTTGTGACATCCCTTGCACATAGGTTCTGTCGCATGAGCGCCCAAACGTTCGCGGGCCGTGTTGTAGAGCGGATTACTCACGTCTTGGACGACGGTAAAGTCGACGTTACCGGGCGGGTCCGGAACTTTCTGACAGAGAAACACTTCTCTGACGGCCTTGCCGCGCAAGGTTGGTGAGCTGCGGCCGGGGTGAGAGTGTAGCGCAAGGAAACTGGCGTGCATGAGAATGCCGGCGCGCGCATCACCATCGGCATAGACATGCCGCTGCAATACATCGGGCGCGCCATTCGGCAGATCCGAGACAATCGGTACGCCGTACAATGCGCCGAGGGACCGGTTCAGATAGGTCACCGGGGTCGTGAACAGGTCGCGATAATCGCCTTCCTGCGTCAGAAGCAAATCAACAATGGTCCGCAGCGTTTGTTCTTGGGCGGCGGCGGGAACCTTGGCGGTAAATTTCGGATAAAGCGTGGCATCCTTTGAGAGCGTGTCGAAGGCGTCGAACTGAAGCATGTCGACGAAGAACGCGCGCACCCCCTGCTCAAGCCGCGGCGAATTCAACATGCGGCCCAACTGCTGCTTAAGACCTTTGTCCGTGTGGAGTTCACCTTTTCCGGCCGCCGAAAGGAGCGCGGGATCGGGCGCTGAGTTCCAGAGAAAGAAACTGAGCTGAGACGCTTTGGAATATCCCGTTAGGCGATATTTTCCGGACTTGGCCGGATCGGGCTCTGTTTCCAGCTGCCGAAACAGCATGTTGGGCGAGGACAGCATGCCCGCGAGGCTCATCGCGACCCCGGAATAGAAATTGCTCAGTGTCTGCGCTGCTTCGCCGGCAAGTTGAACGCGTGTGTCTAACTCTTCCTTTGTCAAACTTCTGCGATAGAGGAGACGCCCGACCTGAGACAGAAACTCCCGCGCGCAATGCTCGTCGGGCGCCGTGACATTGACGGGCTTACATCCGAAAAGCGTCTCGCGGTTTTTTTCGTCAACGACTTGGGTCGCGATGGCATGCGAAATGGTGTCATATCTTTCGAGACCGGTCGCGGTCACGCTGATCGTGGAGGAGCCCACAGCCAACAGGCCGTCTTTGCGGACATCAGAATCCAGGCGTCCGCCAATGCGAATTGTTGGGCCGAAGATATCTTCAATGGCATTGCGGAATTGATCGGCCGTCAGTCGCTTGAGGGCGGGTGTCGCATTCGCGGGCATGGCAGCTTCGGCTGCAACAGCGACAAGCGGCCCTTCAACAACCGCACCGCTCAACATACCGACCAGCGCCAACGCACCCGGCTTTGCGCATTTCGACCACATAAACAAACCTTTCTCATGCATCGGCTTTAGCCTTACTTGCACACGTTAGTTTTTTGCTTGCGCACCGGATTGAACAATAAATGCCGGCACGGCCTCTAGCCGGAAGGTTGCAGAGATAGAACTATTAAAACCCGTCTTTGGATCTGGATTGGCGTCAGCCAGCTTCTGCAAATTGTAAAAGAGACCTGGGATGTCGACGCCCGTCATGCCTTCGATGGTGTAGCCCGGGTTGGCGAAGTTCCAGTAGAACGGCAGCCATTCCAGATAACCGCCGAGATATCCCTCGAGCCCGGTTGGTTTTATGTCGAGCCGAATATGCGTGTTGGTGAAGTCATACTTCGTTATGAGAAAGAAATCGGCGAGCATATGAAAACGGCCCGGCTCCACCGTAAGGCTGCCGTTTTTTATGGTGCCTTTAAATTCATTGTGCGAGCGCTGATCCGGATCGAGGCGGAAAGCCGTATCGACCAAGATATTTCCGTTTACGTCGCGGGATGCATGCTCCAGCGCACGATCAAAGGTCACGGTGATCGGCCCATCCTTGGAGAGGTCCTCGCCGCTTAAGGTCATCAGCCAGGCCGGCATATTCTCTTGGAGGTTTTCCCAGACGTATTGGCCCCAGGAAGGACGGCTTGGCGGTGTGCCGCGCATGCCTACCCAACATCCAAAGGCAACCGCCAACTGATTATCGACGCCCTTCTCATGGGTGAACGGGTCTTCGAAGCTGTGACCCTTTGCGACTTTTCCGTCGAGGTCAAAACCAATGACATGCTTGCCGATAAGTGTGTTCATTTTTGGATCGGGCTGCGACGTCGGATTTGAATAGACGTTTACCGGTTGTCCGTTTATGCGGCCGCGATTTACGAGTAAATTCGTCATCTCATTTCCTGAAGCACCACCGTTGTAGGTCTTCAGCAACTCGTCAATTTCGGGATCGGTTTTGCCGACCATTCTGAGATTGATTCTAATTTGGTCTTCAGGAAGCGGATTGATCGCTTTGCAATCGCCTTCTTGCGAGTACGTCGCGAGGTGAAACCAGCTGACGACATAGCTGCGCGTTTCTGCGGCGGCGGCTTGAGACAACAATACAGTCAGCGCCACCGAAAGGACGCCGACGGCACTCCAACTTCTCAAGGAAAAACCCTTCATTGCGCGCATCTCCCGACCTCCCAGACGGACGATTACTGATCTTCTATTAAACAAACAGTCGATCGTTTTTTTAATTATATCATGTGACGCACTGCCGAACAAGAAGTGCCGCAAAGTAAAGGTATATTACAGCTTAAAGCCTTTGGCGGCACAACAAGGAGTCAGCAAACACCAAGGGATTTTTAACACGCTTTCCGCGACTTATGTCTGCACCGGTTTTGTGCACTGCAAAAAGTCCAACCTTTGTGCGCCGCAAACCAGCGTTATGGCGACTCTAGCCTGTGCAATGCAGCTCAACTGTGCGCTGCGCCTGTTTCAGATGCGGCAAGTCCAGCATCACGCCATCGAGGGATGCAACGCCTGACCCCGGACTTTCAAATGCTTTGATAACCTGCTGTGCGTGTGCGACCTCTTCCGCCGAAGGCTTGAAGCCCTCATGTATGACCGCTACCTGCGCCGGATGGATAGCGAGCTTGCCATTCCATCCCTGCCGACGAAGATCTTTGCAGGCGGCCAGCAGCTTCTTCTCGTCCTTGAAATCCGTGTGCGGCGTGTCGATGGCCTGTACACCGGCGGCTTTCGCTGCCAGCAGCGTTAACGACTGCGCTAATTTATACGTGAAGTCGAAAGCGCCGGTCTCATCCGTATTGCCCGCAGCCCCCAGGTCTACGGCGAGATCCCATGGTCCCCAGGTAAGTCCGGCGAGACGCGGCAATACGCTCTGTCCGTAGCTGGCTGTGGCCAAGACACCGGCCGCCGTCTCGCCTGAAATCGCGAAGATGACCGTGGCGTGTTTAAGTCCAGCGCGGAGTTCATGTTCTTCGAGCTGCTGCGTCAACATCTGAACGGCCGCGGGTCCCGTGGCCTTCGGCAGCACGATTCCGTCCGGCGCTCCGGCCATGACGGCCGCCAGATCACGCATCGGCGCATCGGTACCCAGCGGATTGATCCGGACAAAAAGTTTGGTCTTCCGCGCCGACGGTACGTGCGACTTTAGAAACGCGGCTGTCAGTGCCCGGCCTTCGTCTTTCCGGGCTTCGACGACAGAATCTTCAAGGTCGAGAATAAGCGCGTCCGCCGCAATATCGTCGGCCTTCGCGAGTTTCTTTTCGCTGTCGCCGGGAATGAATAACATCGAGCGGAGAAGCATGTGTGCCGCCGCTTATTTCGGTTTGCGCAACATCAGGGCAGATCGCTTGCACGATCCAACGAGTTCGTCGCGCTGATTGTAGGCGCGGTGCGCGAAGATCACAATTCCATTGTCGGGCCGCGATTTGCTCTCGCGGATTTCCAGCACTTCGCTTTCGATATGGAGCGTGTCGCCGTGAAACAGCGGCTTGGGGAAACGCACTTCATCCCAACCCAAGTTTGCAACCGCCGTGCCGAGGGTTGTATCGCCGACGGATATTCCGACCATCAACGACAGCGTCAGGCAGCTATTAACGATGCGCTGGCCGTACTCACTTTTCTTCATGGCCTCTTCGTCGAGGTGCAGCGCCGACGGATTGTGTGTCAGCGCCGTCAGGAACACGTTATCCGCCTCGGTCACCGTGCGGCGGATGGGATGCTTGAATGTCATCCCAACGTTGAATTCCTCGAAAAAAAGTCCCGGCATAGCGCCTCGCCTATGATAATTGCGGTCCGTAGCAGACTTACTTCGCTTCTTCGATCACGACCAGCACCATTCCCTCGACTGCCTGACCACCTTCAGACACCGCAATGGACGCTACCTTGCCGTTAAACGGCGCGGTAAGTGTGTGTTCCATTTTCATTGCTTCTAGAATCACGAGCGCCTGGCCTTTACTGACGGCATCACCCGCTTGCACTTTGACTGAAATGACCCTGCCCGGCATTGGCGACTTAATAGAGCCGCTGGCAACGATGCCGGAGTCAGCGGCGTGATTGCCAAGAAGCGAGAAGGCAAAGGTATCGCCGCCGTCGAAGACCACGATGTCCTCACCCACTTTCTGGCCGATCATCGGCGGCAGGCGCTTTTCGATACGAATGTCATATGTCGTGGCGCCCGCGTGCAAACGCACCCTGGAGTCCGGCTGTGCGCAAACGCGGAATCCTTGAAGCTGCGACCACGGCGAAGCGTTGTTTGCGTGCGGATTGAGCGCGATACGCGCGCGCGCGGCGGCCTGTAGAACGCTCGGCGATGGTTCGACTTTTGGAACCAAGCGATCAAGGCGCTGCTCGATAAAGGCGGTATCGATCTTACCGGCTTTGAAGTCATCATCGGCAAGCGCACGACGCAGAAATGCTGCGTTGGTACGCACCGGCCAGACTTCGACTTCGGCACATGCCGCGCCTAGGCGGGCGGCAGCCTCGGCGCGCGTGGAACCGGACGCAATGATCTTGGCGATCATCGGATCGTAAAACGGGGTGACTTCACCGCCTTCTTCTACAGCGCTATCCACACGCACATTCGTGGGCATGCGGAAGTGCGTCAGTGGGCCTGTAGACGGCAAAAAGCCGGTGGCCGGATTTTCCGCATACAGGCGGGCTTCCATGGCGTAGCCCGTGATCTTGAGTTCGCTTTGCTTCAGCGGCAGCGGCTCGCCCGAGGCGACGCGGAGCTGCCATTCCACGAGATCCTGGCCGGTGATGGTTTCCGTGACCGGATGCTCGACTTGCAGACGCGTGTTCATTTCCATGAACCAGATACGGTCGGCGCGCAGACCTTCAGAGGCGTCGGCAATAAATTCGACCGTACCGGCGCCTTCATACTTGATGGCCTTCGCGGCCTTCACGGCGGCGTCGCACACCGCGGCGCGGGTCTTCTCGTCCATACCCGGCGCCGGCGCTTCCTCAATCACTTTCTGATGCCGCCGCTGCAGCGAACAATCGCGCTCGAACAGATGGACCGCGTTGCCGTGCTGATCGCCGAACACCTGCACTTCGATATGACGCGGGCGGGTGACGTACTTTTCGATGAGCACGCGATCATCGCCGAAGCTGGCAGCGGCTTCACGCTTCGCCGAGGCAATAGCGGCCAAGAACTCAGACGCCGCATCAACCCGACGCATCCCCTTCCCGCCGCCGCCGGCTACGGCTTTGATGAGGACGGGATAACCAATGAGATCGGCCTCTTGATGCAGATTTTTTTCGTTCTGATTTTCGCCAAGATATCCCGGGGTAACGGGCACGCCGGCAGCGGTCATAAGTTTTTTAGCCGCATCCTTGAGGCCCATGGCGCGGATGGCCGACGCGGGTGGACCAACCCAGATGAGCCCGGCCGCCTTCACGGCGTCGGCGAACTGAGCATTTTCGGAAACCAATCCGTAACCGGGATGAATTGCTTCAGCGCCCGTGCTCTTCGCAGCATCGAGGATCTTTTGATGGACGAGATAGCTTTCGCGCGCCGGCGGCGCACCGATACACACGGCCTCGTCCGCTTCGCTCACATGGAGGGCATTGGCATCTGCGTCGGAATAGACTGCGATGGTGCGTATATGCAGCCGACGCGCCGTGCGCATGACGCGCCGGGCGATTTCGCCGCGATTAGCAATAAGAAGAGAGCGAAGCATGACCATTACATCCTGAAGACGCCGAAGGTGGTCTTCGGGATCGGTGCGTTAAGGCTGGCGCTGATGGCAAGGCCGAGCACATCGCGGGTTTGCGCAGGATCAATAATGCCGTCGTCCCACAAGCGCGCGGTCGCGAAGTATGGATTGCCTTCAGCCTCATAGCGTTCGCGGATCGGGGTCTTGAAGGCGTCCTCATCGGTCGAGGACCAATCCTGGCCTTTAGCCGTCAAAGCGTCGCGGCGAAGCGTGGAAAGTACGGATGCGGCCTGCTCACCGCCCATGACCGAGATCCGGCTATTGGGCCACGTGAACAGCATGCGTGGGTTATACGCGCGACCGCACATGCCGTAATTGCCGGCGCCGAAAGACCCGCCGATGAGCACGGTGAACTTAGGAACCTGCGCGCAGGCAACGGCGGTCACCAGCTTGGCGCCGTCTTTGGCGATGCCGCCGGCTTCGTACTTTCCGCCGACCATGAAACCGGAGATATTCTGCAAGAACAAAAGCGGGATACCACGCTTGCAGGCAAGCTCTATGAAATGTGCGCCCTTGAGCGCGCTTTCCGAGAAGAGCACGCCGTTGTTAGCAAGGACGGCGACGGGCTGGCCCCAGATATGGGCGAAGCCGCAAACCAATGTCGTGCCGTAGAGCGCTTTGAACTCATCGAAGTCCGACCCATCGACGATACGTGCGATGACCTCGCGCACGTCGTAAGGCTCGCGCACGTCGGTCGGAATGATGCCGTAAAGCTCGGACGGATCGTATGCCGGCGGCTTCGGCTCACGCAGGTCGAGGTCGACCTTCTTGACCGAATTGAGATTAGAGACAATCGAACGCACGATCTCGAGCGCGTGCGCGTCATCGTTGGCGACATGGTCGACCACACCGGAGCGGCGGGCGTGCGTGTCCGCGCCGCCGAGTTCTTCCGCCGAGATGATTTCACCGGTGGCGGCTTTTACCAGCGACGGACCGGCGAGAAAGATCGTGCCCTGGTTACGCACGATCACGGTTTCATCGCACATGGCCGGAACGTAAGCGCCGCCTGCCGTGCAAAAACCCATCACGCAGGCAATCTGCGGAATGTCCTGCGCGCTCATGGTGGCTTGATTGAAGAAGACACGTCCGAAGTGGTCGCGATCGGGGAACACTTCTGCTTGATGCGGAAGGTTCGCGCCGGCGCTTTCGACCAGATAGATGCAAGGCAAACGGTTCTGCTGGGCAATCTCCTGCGCGCGCAGATGCTTTTTGACGGTGAGCGGAAAATAAGCACCGCCTTTTACCGTGGGATCATTCGCGGCGATCAGGACTTCGCGGCCCGAGACGCGGCCAATGCCGCTGACCACACCGGCGGCAGGCGCATCGTCGTTGTACACACCGAAGGCGGCGAGCGCCCCAACTTCCAGAAACGGCGAGCCCGGATCGAGCAATTGTCCGATCCGGTCGCGCACCAGGAGTTTCTTACGCGCGACGTGGCGTTTGCGTTGGTCTTCGGGCCCGCCGAGCGCGGTCTTCGCGACACGATCACGCAACTCATCGACAAGCGCGCGGTTGTGCGCGGCGTTCTTTTTATACAAATAGCTTTGCGAATTAATCTGAGTTTGAAGTTTCGTCACGTGCCTCACCGCATTATCGAATTGCAGACACGCGCTTAGCCGCCCCTACGGCTAAACGCCTCGCTGTTTGAAAATAGATGGACGCGCTAAATCGCTGGCCCACCACCCTAACAAAACGATCATATGTTCTTTTTTTCAGTGGTCAAGGCTACACAAGGCCCGTTTACCCCGCCACGCGCGCGCCATGCCGCTTTTCCGACCGGAAGTCGTAGCACAAAGCTCCGACCGGGGGCGGCGCCTTACCCGACAATATTTTCTCTTTTTGAATCTTACCCGTCTGCGTCGTCGGCAATTCGTCGCGGAAGATGATCCAGCTGGGAATCTTGAAGTACGAAAGCCGCGCGCTACAGTGCGCCAGAATTGAAAGCGCAAGCTCGCGGGAAGGCTCTACGCCCGGCCCTACGACGATGCATGCCAGCACTTCCTCATCGCGTATCTCGTCGAAAACCGGCACCACGGCAGCCGCGAAAACATGCGGATGTCCGATGAGCGATTCCTCAACTTCGGCCGCGGAAATATTTTCTCCGCTGCGGCGGATGATGTTTTTCTTTCGATCGACAAAATGAATAACCCCGGCCTCGTCCATACGGCAGACATCGCCGGTGTGAAACCAGCCGCCTCGCCACGCCCCCTCTGTGGCCGCATCGTCGTTTAGATACCCCGAGAAAAATCCCTTCCGCGGGTTCGCGCCGGAAAACCGCACGAGCAACTGCCCATCGGCACCCTCAGGAACAGAGCGATCGTTCTCATCGGCGATAATCGCCTCCAGGCCGTCGTCCGCTTTGCCAAAAGCGCGCGTTGTTATACGGCGCGGCTCGGTGGCATTGACGATTGTCCTGCCGGTTTCCGTCATTCCCCAAATCTCAATCAATGGGAAACCAAACCGTTCTTCGAAAGCAACATGAATAGCCGGGTCGACACCAGCGCCCCAGCCAAACCTTACGCAGTGATTGCGCTCCTCATCTGTCGCCGGCTGTTTCACCAAAACGCCCGGGACGATGCCCATGTAATGAAAGATGGTCGCCTTTGTCGCTGCCAGATCACGCCACCACGTCCGGGGGTGAAAGCGGTCCCAATGGATGAGGCATCCGCCCGACAACACCATCGCCATAAAGCTGACCACGCCGGCATTCATGTGATGCGCAGGGAACGGATTGAATATGCGGTCCGAGCCAAAATTGACCGCGGCCAATCCGCCGCGCGCGAGATACCATTGGCCGGCGGTGAGATAGTACTCGTTCGAGATCAGACAGCCTTTGGGTTTGCCGGTCGTGCCCGAGGTATAGAGCACTGAGGCAACTGAGTCTTTGGACGGAAGGCGCGCGGCTGGCGCTTCCGGCGAGCGCGCCACCTCAGGAACGTCCTGGAGCGTCCCGACGCGTAGCGACGGGCTTCTTTTTTCGCCGATCTTCAAGAGATGTTCCAAACGCGCGGGCGTCGTCAGTGCAATATCGGCATGACTATGCGTGATGAGATAAAGGATCTCGTCTTCAGTGCTGTCTGGATTGATGGGGATTGTCCAAGCGCCGAGCGCATTAAGCGCCAGAAAGCAGAAGTGATATTCCGCCGTATTACCGAACAGCACGGCAATGCGGCTGCCATACCCGACGCACGACTTGATAAACACCTCGCGCAGCGCCTCAACGCGACGCAACGCCTCGCCATATGTGTACTCGACACAGATAACATCTGGCGCGGATGCCTCGGCAGGCACGCAGAGAAAGACATTCTCTGGAACTGCAAGAGCCGTCGCGTGGAAGGCATCATAGGCCGAGATAAACTGAGCGAGACCGCTAAAGTCTGCGCTTCTAACTATACTCACCGTACATCACCGTATTTCATCTAGCCGATCTGTCTTAATCTCACCTACGCCGCCGGCTGCTGCTTCGCAATACTTATGACACTGCGTTGAGCGGACAGCCGACGCCCCTCACACACCGTCGGCCACACAGCTTATACAAACATTTGTTTTTGACTGGATGGAGTCAAGCGAATTGTGCATACTATCGGGGCACAGTTCGCGAATGCTGCAACGCAACGAGTCCGGGCTGGCGCAAGGTACTGATTTTCTTTAAGCATGAGAGATGGCTGGCTGGCTCACACGAGCGCCGCCAAACTGCATCAAACTAGGATAAATGAAATGCGCACGGTCGGTTCCATTGGGGAAGTCACCGAACAAAAAATCTACGCGGCCGCGGCTGAACTCATCGCCAAACGCGGCTACGAGGGCATTAACCTACGGCAGCTGGCGAAAGATGTCGGCGTGCAGGTTGGCTCTTTGTACAATTACATCAGCAGCAAACAGGAATTGTTATTCAATATCCTGAACGGCGTGATGAATGAGCTGATTGATGCCGTTAAGGCAACGGTTCTCATGGAGTATACGCCAACAGCGCAACTCCAAGCTTTTGTGAAACTCCACATCCAATATCACACCAATAAGCTTCCGGCTGTCGTCATCGCCACCTCGGAGCTGCGCAGCCTTGAACCAGAGAATTACAAAAAGATCGTGCGTCTACGTGTTGAGTACGAAACCTATCTGCGGGAGATCTTACGCAAGGGATGCGAGGACGGATCGTTCACCATCGAGAACGTCAGACTATGCGAATACGCCATTATCGGAATGCTTACCGGCGTTTGCGTTTGGTACAATCCACGCGGCACGCTGCCGATCAACAAGCTGACAAATTATTACCAGGAATTTGTTATGCGGCTTGTTGGCGCGGAAACGCGCGATGCGAACGCGCGCCCCACGGTCGTCCGCGCCAAAGCCGTGGCGCGTAGATAAAAGTGGCGCGTCGCTAGTTAGTGTTACCGGCACGCTTATTTACCAACACAGCCACCAAGCTGAGAACGGCGGCTGCGGTTAATAACCAGCCAACGCGGCTTAGGTCGCCGGTCTGCGCCAGCCACTGCGCCGCAATCGGCGAGACCCCACCACCGATGAGCGCGCCCACGCTGAACGTCACCGAAGCGCCGGTATAGCGCACTTGCGGCGGAAAAAGTCTCGGCAGCCATGCGCCCAGCGGCCCATAGCACAACCCCATGATGGCAAAAGAGAGCGAAAGAAACGCCCATACAATTGTGAGCGATCCACTGCCGAGCATGGGGCCGACACAAAAGCCTAACAATGCCGCTGCCGCAGATCCGCCGATCAGAACCTCTCGCGGATTGCGGCGATCGGACAGGTATCCGGCAGCGATGATGCCAACCGCCAAGAATGGGATCGATAATAATAAAACGCCCAGGAACTGTTGGCGGCTATATCCGAGTGTTCCGACGCCATAGCCCAGACTAAAAACCGTTGTGAGATAAAATATAGCAAAGGCAGCGACGGTGGAGAAAATGCCGCCGAGTGTCGCCCCGATATGAGACCGCAGAAGCACGCCAAGCGGCACACGTTCCGGCGGAGACGCCTTCAGCGCCGCGATGAATTCCGGCGTCTCGGAAATGGTGAGACGCACCCACAGCCCGACAATGAGCAGCGCAGCACTTGCGATAAAGGGCACGCGCCAAGCCCACGACATAAATTGCTCCGTGGAAACGACAGCTCCGAGCAGAAGAAAGAGGCCGTTCGCCGTCACAAAACCCAGAGGCGCACCCAATTGTGGGAACATGCCATAACGCGCGCGATACTTTGGCGGTGCGTTCTCCACCGCGAGCAAAGCCGCGCCGCCCCATTCTCCCCCCAAACCCAATCCCTGACCGAACCGGAGAATGCACAGGAGCAACGGCGCAAAAACGCCAATGGCTTCATACGTCGGCAGCACACCAATCAGCACGGTGGAACCGCCCATCAGGAGCAGCGACGCGACCAGCGTCGATTTGCGGCCGATGCGATCGCCAAAATGTCCGAAAACGAATGCACCTAATGGCCGCGCGATAAAGGCGACGGAAAAAGTTGCGTAGGAAAGCATAAGCCCCGCAGTCGGCGAGGATTGCGGAAAAAACAACGCTCCAAAAACCAGCGATGCGGCCGTGGCGTAAATGAAAAAGTCGTAAAATTCGATAGCCGTGCCGGCCAGGCTCGCGCCAAGTATTCTGGCGGTTGATGTTCCCGACGTCATATTACCTCCCCCTTCGCTAAACACTCGCGGGGGAGCTTACCTTGCCAACCTCTTTAATGAACATACGTTTCTTTATCGCCCTGTACGTAGATCACTTGGTCTAAGAGGAAAGCCCGTGCGCTCGCTTCGGGAACGAGGGCAACGGTATCTGGTACCAAAAAGCCGAAAGCTGAGCGCTGCATACACACGGAGACCAACGCCATTTCAAAACCCTCCACCGGAGGGTTTTAAAATGGCGTCCCCACGGGGATTCGAACCCCGGTTACCGCCGTGAAAGGGAGGCGACAACAACATTTAGGCGTCAGGCGTAATCAGATAACATCCATAAACCCAATCATTTAGGCGTTTTTAATCTATTGTTGTCCATATGGGTCCAATACCGTATATTAGACCCGTATTAGACCCGACAGCAGAGATGGCTATGCCTCGCCAAGCCAAAGAAGCCAACCTTTCAACCCGAGAAGCGCGTGGGCGCCTCGCCATCGCCCACAAGCCTTATTTTCGCTCGCTCGATGAGGGCTTGCATATCGGCTACCGCAAGAGCAATTCGGGAACCGCTTGGCTGGTGCGCTGGTATGTTGGCAAGGGCAATTACAAGACGGCCAATCTTGACGCCCGGCCCGATGACGTGCTGACCGCCGATGGCGCTACCGTCTTGAAGTGGAGCCAAGCACAAGCCGCTGCGCGCAAGTTCTTCGAGGCGAAGCAACGCGAGGATGTCGGGCTTGACGCGGAACAACCCACAGGCCCCTACACCGTCAAGAACGCCCTCACCGATTACATGGCAGCATACCGGCGCAAGGGCGGCAAGGCGGTGGAGCGGACGCAATGGGCTATCGATGCCCTGTTACTCCCCTCGTTAGGCGATGTCGTCTTGGGGGTGCTGAAACGGCGCAAGATTGAGCAATGGCTTGATGGAATGGCAACAACAGCGCCACGGCTCCGCACCAAGCCCGGCAAAGCGCAGAAATTCCGCCAGGCCGATTACAGCCCCGAAGCAATCCGGCGCCGCCGATCGTCCGCCAATCGCATCCTGACGATACTCAAAGCTGCGCTAAACCACGCGCACCATGAGCGCAAGGTTTCCAGCAATGACGCATGGGTCACCGTCAAGGCGTTCCGCGAAGTGGACGGCGCTCGCATCCGCTATCTCAGCGACAAGGAATCCGTCCTGCTCGTCAATTGCTGCAAGGCAGAGTTTAAGCCACTGGCGCAGGCCGCGTTGTTGACCGGATGCCGGTATGGCGAGCTTGTTGCGCTGGTCGCGTCCGATTACAACACCGACGCGGGGACCATTCATATCCGCGTGAGCAAGAGCGGTAAGCCGCGTCATGTGGTGTTGACGGACGAAGGCAAGATGTTCTTCAAGAATATGACAACCGGCAAGGCAGGCAAGGCGGTGATATTCGTCAAGGACGACGGCACCCGCTGGGGGCAGTCTCACCAGCAACGCCCGTTCAAGGCGGCAGTTGCCAAGGCCAAGCTGGCCGCGCTCACCTTCCATGAATTGCGCCACACCTATGCAAGCCGCCTTGTTCGGGCTGGCGCTCATCTGTCGGTCATCGCCGCGCAATTGGGCCACACGGACACGCGCATGGTTGAAAAGCACTATGGACACCTTGCGCCGTCATACGTAGCCGATACCGTCCGCGCCACCTTCACCAGCCTGGGCATTGTCGAGGAAAGCAACGTGGTGCCGCTGGCAGGCCGACCATAGATTTCTATCGGTAAGGAAAGGCTAGCGAGCCGACAAGCGCGGTCACCGCATCGCGTCCCCCCGCCGACCATCATGCGGCAGCGACCGGAGGTGTTGAGATGCCAACTGCAAGAGCAAAATACGACGGCAATAAAACCTGGAAATATCGTGTATACGATGAGACTGGGTGGAACGAATTGACTGTCCGGGTTCAAGAGAAACTAAGACCTCTCTACCCTGACCAGAACGCCACTGCCGCTCCGCCGTTTGAGCACCCGGCAGACACTTGGGCGACCGAACTGCTTAACAAAGCGCATGACGCAATTTCGGACATGCAATCGCGTTGGCGGCGGCTCACTAATGAACAATTACGTAAAGAGCAAGCAGGCGTACTAAAGAGACTTAAGAAAGCCGACGAGTGCCTTAGTAACCTATCGGATGATTTAGCTAACATAGTCGGCCGCAACGTTGATGTTGTGGGTTGCAGCGAGGAAATTCGAAAACTGATCCCGGGTATTGAGGCTGCCAGTGCGAAAATTGCAAAACTTGCAAAGGCGAAGAGAAAACAGGATGTCGAAAATGTGGCTGCCATTTACATGGCCGTTCGCATCCTACCTATGCTGATGAGAGACGGAATTACAGCGTCGGCAACCGTAAACGAATCGTATGGCCGCATCTCCAATGCCATAAAGATTCTGAAGTTCATCGGCGATGCACTCGGTATTAAACTGGGCGAAGAAACCTGGAAGAAAGTCATTCTCGAAGCCAAACCGCTCATCGTCCAGCCCCTGCCCCGCATTAAGAAATAGTTGAAGCACCCCAAAACTCGGGTGCTTCGCGACCTTATCCGAGCCACTCCCGCAGCTGTAAGTTTGCATCCATCGTCAACTCATAGGATGCGCGGGTATGCAAACGAACCAGACGGACAACACTAACAATATCAAGCTCGCCTTTTCGATCGCCGAGGCCGTACAGGCCACTGCCATCGGTAGGTCCACCATTTACAAGCACATCAGGGAAGGCCGTCTTCACACCACGCATATCGGCGGCCGGACTGTAATTCTCGCCGAACACCTGGACGCGTGGCTCGACTCCTTCTCGCATGTGCAGGTCGCGTGATCTATGGCCCACAAAAACAGCGGGCCGTGCGGGCGTTCTGACACCCTGCACCGGCCCTCGGAAATCGTTACTAGCGATACATCCGATAATATCACCAGCATCCATAAAAATCCACCACCGCTGCCTGAAACGCACGGCGCGTGGGCTGTGCTCGTCTGCAATAGCCGCGGCGTTCTTTGCCAATGCGAAGGTGGAACTCGGAGAAGGCCCATAATTTGCGGCGATGATGTGGTGCACCATGACCGATAAAGACTTGGAGATGGCATTGGCACTAGGGCGGCCGACAGTTTTTCCAACCGACCCTGTGAAAGCCGGCGAAGGCGGCGAAGGCGGTGAATTCCAGATAACGAATGCTCAATTTATCGCTGCGGTATTTCCGCATCTACCCGAAGGCACGTTCGCGGCGGCGTGCTCGAAGAGCGGAGACCCCAGCCTGGGCGGATGGGCAGCCAGGCGAGCCGATCAGGCAGCCAATAGTCTTGCTGCTGAGAGTAACAATTTCATCAACTGCTCGAGCTTCTATCCCGGCGACGACGGTTCGTTCAAGGCGCGTAAAGCCCAATTCTCCGCCTGCCATTTCCTGATGCTCGATGACCTCGGTACAAAAGTGCCGTTAGAGCGTCTGGATGGTTTCGACTTGTCATGGCTGATCGAGACAAGTCCTGGAAATCACCAAGGCGGAATCATCCTAGCCGAGCCGATAACCGATGGCCCGGTAGCCGTGCGCCTTCTCAACGCGGTGATCGCTGCCGGGCTTTGCGACGCTGGTGCGTCGGGACCACTGAGCCGCTGGGCACGGCTACCGGTGGGGATCAACGGCAAGCCAAAATATACTGACAAATCTGGTGCGCTACATCAGTGTCGAATGCTCGAATGGCGACCTGATGCCCGCTACACGACACAGGGGGTAGTGGATCGGTTGCAACTGGAACTCGCGCCTTCCGGTAGACCGAAAAAAACGTCGCCGCCTAACAGTGCCGTGGATGGCATTGGAAATGATGCCGACGATGTTTTGACGCCCAAGGCGGCAGAGAATCCGGTCGTCGCCGCGCTCAAAGCGCGGGGGCTTTACAAAACGCCGCTGGGGTCTGACAAGCACGACATGACATGCCCGTGGGTGCACGAACACACCGACGAACTTGATACCGGTGCGGCCTATTTCGAGCCAGACGAACTATACCCTGTCGGGGGCTATTGCTGTCTGCACTCCCACCGCAACAAGTATCACATTCACGCACTGCTTGAATTCCTCGGGGTGCGCAACGCGGAGGCACGGCACAAGGCGGTAATCCGCGTGGTGGCCGGAGATCTGCACCGCGTTGTGGATGCTGCAGAAAAAGAATTGGCAAACCGTGGGCGGCATTACCAGGCCGGTGGCTTGATTGTTTCTGTCTCGACCGATCCGATCTCCGGTGACCCGTCAGTTGTTCCGACCAGCGCACCGGCGCTGACCCGCGAACTCTCAGTTTCTGCGACATGGGAAAAATACGACAGTCGAGCGAGAGACTGGGTACGCTGTGATCCGCCGCCACGGCATGTGAGCATTCTTAATGATGCCCAGAGCTTTAGCTACCTGCTGCCCTTGGCTGGCGTGGCGCGGCAGCCGTACTTCCGGGAGACGGATGGCGAACTCATCACGCATCCCGGCTACGATAAGACGGCACAGCGTTTCGGTGTGTTCGATGCGCGGCGGTTTGTCGTATCTGACCCGACACCCGAAGCGGCCCGGGCGGCGCTGGCCTTGCTAGAAGACCTTCTGAAAGAATTTCATTTTGTAGGCGCCACCGATAAAGCGGCTGCGCTCTCTGCCATTCTCACTGCCGTGGTGCGCCCTTCGCTGCCTTATGCGCCAGCGTACCACGTCCGAGCACCGGTATCCGGCAGCGGTAAAACCTATCTGTGCGAGCTGATTGGAGCCTTCGCCGGGCCAGCCGCGAACGCCAAGATAAGCTATCCGACGACTACGGAGGAAGCCACCAAGGTCATTCTGTCGCTTCTGCTGACCAGCCCGGCGGTGATAGAGTTTGATGATATGGACACCGACTGGATACCGCACGGCATTATCAAGCGGATGCTGACGGCAGAGCACATCACAGACCGGATTCTCGGTGTGAGCAAGACAGCGACGGTTAGCACGCGCACCCTGTTTCTTGGTTCGGGGAACAACGTCGGCCCAATACGCGATCTGCTGCGCCGCGTGCTGACAATCCATATCGATCCGCGCTGTCAGACCCCAGCCACGATGTCCTACAAAAGCTTGCCGTTTGATAAAGTTCGCAAGCAGCGTGATGTTTACGTGGCGGCGGTGCTGACAATCGTTCAAGCGTGGCGTGCTGCTGGATCGCCCCGCGCGGCGGTGGACAGCATTGTCACGTTCGGTGGGGCGTGGTCGGACTATTGTCGGTATCCACTGATGTGGCTCGGGCACCCTGACCCCGCGACGGCGCTGCTGGAACAGGTGCGCCATGACCCTGACGGCGATGCGCTTAGTGGGTTGATGACTGAGTGGTTTGCCGTGTTCGGATCTACACCATTTACTGTGCGGAAGGCCGTTGAGGTGGCGACTTTTGGTCGCCCCAATCTGCTCGACGCGATGCGCGAATTCCCGGTTGAGGACCGCGGTGATATCAATCACTCGAAGCTCGGATGGCTGTTGAGGAAGAATGCGAACCGGATCGTCGGGAGTTTTGAGTTTCAGAGAGCAGAGGCGGACGGTCGCACCGCCTGGCGTGTGGTGGAGATCAAAACACCGCCTTTACCGCCTTTACCGCCTTTACCGCCTTTACCGCCTTTACCGCCTTTAACGCAGAGGCGCCGCCTGGAGGGAAGAACTGTCCCGGCGGAGGCAGTTTTTAATGTGAAATATGAGCCCCACCGAGATCTAGGATGACTGTTGAAGAAGAATGCCAACAGGATCTTCAGGGGCTTTGAGTTTCAGAAAGCAGAGGCTGACGGGCGCACCGCATGTCGCTGACCGACTGCCCGCGCAGGGCGCACGAGGTGTGCCCATTTTAGAAAGGACAAAGATCGACCTTAAAACGCGGGGGGGCAATAATCGCGGTTTCTGGGTCATTTAGGTCAGATAGTCATTCCTGAAAAGTCTCCCAAATATTTTAGTTTTCATAGGTTCAGGTATAAGAATGACTATTTGACCCAGACACCTTACAACCCATTGTTCCAACTTCATTTTTTCATGGTCATTTCCCCTCTTTTCATGACCTAACCATGACCCAGAAACGCTCTTTTCCGGGTCCTTCCTAAAGTCTTGTACAGAAATCTCTTTCGGGCACCCCCGCAGGAAACACTCCGATATTCGCTGACGAGTTCAGGCAACAACATTTGTGAAGACGTCCGGACCGCGGCGGTCACCACACAGGTTGCTAAGCAAATCAGAAAAAATTCGGCGGCGGCCAAAGTGCCGGCAAGGATTCGGCATCAGGTATCGCCTCCGCTGTTTCGTTGACAAATCTACCACCCATATGCAACCCCATTGATCCAATATAGAAGCGTGAAGAACGTTCCTACTCCGGTTATGAAAATAACCTAGCAATTCTCGCGTTAGCTTGTTCGATTTCGTCCTCCCCCGAATTCGGAAACATGACAAGGAGTTGTTGCCGCGCGGATGACAGGTTTGAGTCGATTAGCTCCATTGCGTCGGCTGAAGAGTTCTCGGTAAGCAGGCTCTTTAATTTTACCAATATTTCTTCACCAAAGTTTTCGCGGATAAATCCCTGATCCTTTTTGTCTAGGCTTCCGTCCTTTAACGCGGCCGCAACGGCGGTCCACATCGCGTATTCATTCTTTGCCGCCTCAAGGCGTTTACGCGCCGGTCCGTCCACGTATTTATGAAAATCGGAGTCGATTCGCCGGTCCAAGGCCTGAAGCGACTTCTTGTTGGATACCGTAAGGGGCTCTCCGATACTTCCAGTGAGCGCGAACCATAGCAGTGCGCGGCACCTGACCAACATTGAAGGGTGCGTCGAGTGCATACCGGCTACATCTGTTGCACCGCCGAGCGAACGGAGTTGAGAGATAAACGTCGCGACGTCAAATCGCAGGTGTCTGCTGCTTAAGCCTGAAATAGTTTTCATCAGCGCACGGATAGCCACATCGAGTGAGCCGCAGGCAACCAACCCCAGCCGGTCCGCAGAAATCTCCTGTGCTCTCATGCCCACCAAAAGAGCGAGCTTCTTCTGGTCCGACATTCGGCCGGGATCATGGCCCAGCAAAAAATGGCCAATCTCATGACCGGCTACAAACTCGAATTCATCTTCATCTAGTAGATCGACAAGGCCGGAAGCGAAGGAAATAACGCATCGGTCTGGTCCGTCACTAAAGCACTCCGCTTGAACATCGGGCGACGAGTAGATAAATGCATCTACAGCGTCATACGGCAGTCTCAGGCGTTTTAGAGAGTTTGACAGCCGCTCAGCCAAAAGCGGAGTGACGGAATTTGAAATCTGAATTGCGTGACTCGATAGCCGCACGCGTGCAGAAATGGCTGAAGAATGAGCTTGGGTGGGAAGGTTATCGCCAGCGTATTTTAGTCCCCGAGCGTAAAACTGAGCCTGTCTGAGTGCTTCAGCCATATTTCTTTCTAGCCTCGGCGAGTACATCCAACATGCGTTGAGCGTTTTCTCGCTCGGTCCCTTCCTGTAGTGTGTTCAGACGGTTGTTCCATTTTTGAAACTCGGTCCGAATGTGCTTCCGGATTTTATCTCCGCTCCAATCGCTTTCGATGTTTAGTAACTCTTCGACGCTGAGCGCGCTATTTGCTTCTCCGCTCAGGCCGATAATCTTTGAATCGCGTATCTTCTCGATTTCATCGAAATCAAGATCAAGGGCCGATGCAATATTTCTAATAGTGGCCAATTCGTTTGCCGCTGCCACTCCGTCTGCGGCCATGACGTCGAAACACAGTTCCACGGTCTGATATTTTTGAGGTTTATCTCCAATTTCGTTCAGTCTCGCGGTCAAAGTGCTCAAGCTAAGTGTGCCGGCTGTGGCGGCAGCGTGTGCGTCCATCATCGCTTCATTATACTGTGGCTTCAACTCGGCCTGTCGCGCCGGAGACAACGGAGCAAGGGTCTTAATGACCCAATCACGCAGCGCTTTGCCTTCGCTGTCTGCCAAAGACCCGTCGGCCATGGCAACGGACATCGCAATTTTTAAGGACAGAACGCGCGCTTCCTCTTTGTGCTGCGCGGCCTCGCGGTAACCTTTGTCCATTTCATCGTAATCAAAATTAACCACACGTTGCCACAGCAGACCTGGTTCATCTTCAGTATGAAACCCATTTACTATTTTCGGCATCTCATCGAGATCAACCAAACGCAACACAGTCGCGAGCTTGCGCCTTCCCGAAAATGGGGCAGTCAGAATTTCAGGAATTACAATCCCAACTCTTACCCATTTCACAAAGCCTTGATCCGGGGCGATTTTGCCCACTTCCACAGTGTGACGGTAGGCTATGCTTTCGGGCTCTTGGAAATTGTCGATCGCTGAAAGGACCGGCTCATAGGTTCCGCTTGTGTTATCGAACACAGATGTCACGAACCCAAGTCGTGTTGCCCTTCTTACCGGAATCAACCCTTTAATCTGGAGTTCTTTCACCTTGGGACCTGTGGGGTCGTCGCCCAGCGTTGAGTCGATGCAGCGAACCTCCATTGGACCCATACCTTGAAAGGCCAATTCCATATTCTCTGAGAAAGAACCTTTTCCAAAGGCCGTGCGCGCAGCGGCGCTTACAGTCCGGGACCCTGCGTGCAGAATCACTCTAAAAAGGATTAGGCCGCCTAAGAGTAAGACGATTGTGATTATGCCTTCCATTTATTCCACCAGGAATTTGTGAACGTCCGACGCGCTTGCGTTCGATGATGCCATCGATAAATCGATCTTCGTTTCTCTGCTCGTGGCGACGTCCACGAAAGAACACTTCATGATTTGGTTTTCATCGTAGGCGTATGTGATCTTGATCTCCTGCTCGGCAGGTCTATCTGGAGGTAGCTCCAATTTCCCCTCCCAGATAATTTTCACAAACCTCGGGTCAGTTTCCACGGCAGTGGATTCGGTAACTTGGCAGTTGACGTTCTTTTGACCCTCGGCGACGGTATAAAAGGACTCCGTGACGGAGCATGGAATTCGATCCCCCTTCCGGATTAGCGTCGCATTAGCGAGCCTCTGTTCATTGCGCGCGTCATTTCGGCTGAAGGAAATCGTGCCAAAGCACTTGCTCGTTGTTTCGCTAATTATTATTTTGTCTATGGACCGCCGCTGCACTGGAGTAAGGACGGACCTATCACTCTTGTATGCCGCATAAAGAGCCGCTCCTAACGCGACTACTTCATCGACGTTTGCCGTGGCTGTCGGTTCTTTCTGAAATACGCGTCGGACGCTCTCTTGAACCATTGGCACACGCGTACTTCCACCGACAAGGAAGACGCCTCGTATGTCCTTAACGTTAAGTCCCGCGTCGTCGATAGTAGCCTCGCACAGCATTTCCGCTTGTGTGACAAGCGAGGAAATAGCCTCCTCAAACTCCTCTCGGCGAAGGTCAATCAATGCGCGGCCAACTCTAGTCGTCACCTTTGGGCGCTTTGAAAGTGCCTTCTTTTCGTCTTCCGCATCGTTCTTGGTGAATTCCTGAAGCTCCAAATCGCGTCCGGTTTGCTCTTTGAATTTTCTCTGAACTAATTTTTGCAACGCCGAGTCAAAATCGTCGCCGCCTAGTTTGGAGACGCCGTTGGTCGCGAGAACTTCCACGTTGTGACCATTGACATTGATAATGGAGACGTCAAATGTCCCGCCACCCAGGTCATACACTGCGTAAGTCCCGTGTAATTCCTCGCCTTGTTTGAAGGCGTAGTAGAGAGCCGCCGCTGTCGGCTCATTGATAATGAAATTTACATTTATGTTTGCTGCTTTGGCGGCAGCCATCGTGGCTTCGCGGGCTTCATGGGCAAAATTCGCCGGAATAGTAATTACAGCTTCGGCTATTGGCCCCAACGCAGCCTGTGCATCTTTCATCAGTTTTCTTAAGACGAACGCGCTTAGCTGCGTCGGAGTGAATGACTTTCCATTTATTTTCTGAACAGAAGAGGTGCCCATATCGCGCTTGAAGCGCGCTGCAGCCGTTTCCGGAGCGTTCCCCCATTGTCGCCGTGCAAACTCTCCGACCTCCATGACGCCTTCACTCGATTCAACGACGCAGGAGGGCGTGATATTGGCTCCATCAGCGTTGTGTACAATTACCGGCCGTCCAGTCTCATCCATCGTCGCAACCGCTGAATACGTGGTGCCTAGGTCAATTCCGATTATGGCTTTCATGTTGCGCTGACTCCCCCTTCGTGGCGAAGAATTCTCACCTTCGCTGGAATGATGACTTCTCTATCGGCATTTCCACTGAGCGCGTAACCCTGCTCAATCACTTCAGCGATTGTGAAGTGTTCGGATGCGTTCTGTGTTGATGACGCTGATGGGCTGTCCGCCACGCCAAATTCCGAGCGATAGTCTGCGCCTAGTCTCGGGCTAAACTTTTCCACCCCGCACTCCGCTAGTGCATCAGCGAGAAGCCTATCTACGTCGCTAGCAAACTGAGACTCTGCCAATCCATCACGTACGGACTCAGAAATGAATCTATCAACGCGCACAAAGCGCAGTAGGAATTTGCGGAATATCGCAGCGTCGTATCCGCTTCTCAGTCTGCGGATTTCTGCATCTCGCTGATCCAACGCTGACTGGAGAGCAAGGAAAGCGTGTCCTATCTCGGACACGTTATTACTGGTCTTGGAGGTTTGGATAGATAGCTGGGCGTTCGATTTGGTGATGACTTCCGATAATGTCACCAGACCACTCTGTACGCCTCCAACCCAAGAGCTGAACTGTTCGGGCACCGCGATTTGGACGCCATGCAACACACGCTTTCGCCAGCGATATAGGAAGAGTGCCGTCAGTATCGCGATGGCGGATACGACTAGAGAAACCAGTAAGATGGTCAGGACAAGATTGGTGATTTCATTGGGGACGGTGATGGAATTGGGGGCGCTTGGTGTTCCGGTGGGTGCGGTAACTATCGCGCCGCTGGCACTAGTGCCGGTGGCGTCGGATTGAACAACAGGAGGAGAGCTCAAATTCGGTTGGGCGGGTGCGTTAAACGCCGCGACAAGCACAAGAGTCGCTGCGGCCGTGAGCAACCCGAGTATCGAAAAGACGAAAACACGTTTCATGGCCCCACCCGTCCGCGCGAGTTACTTTTGATTATTCCCCTATAAGGGCACCTCGAACGATAGGCCGACTTTGTGTTTTGAGCGAGGTCTGAATGTCGGGGCGTAGCGGTTGTGCTCAGGAGGGGCCGATTTCGGCCCCTTTTGGTGCCCCGCGCGTGATCGCCGGGGCATTTTAGGCGCCGCTGACGGATTCCCCCATGCACTTGGCTCAGGCGGGCGCCGCCGCCCGCTCAAGATGAACCAGCCGGCTGATGTTGTAGACCAAGTTCATGAGCCCGATCTTGGCCCTGGCCAAAGTGCCGGCAAGGCCAGTTTCTCATGACAGTTGAAAGAGACAGTAAAGCTGTATAGAAGTGCTGTCATGAATGACCAGCAAACCTTCACCCTCGACGAAATAGCCGCACTGGCCGAGCTTCCGCGACGAACCGTCCGTTATTACATCCAGACCGGACTGATCGACCGCCCGCAGGGGGTCGGCAAGGGCGCCTTCTATACGCAACACCACATCGAGCAGCTCGTGCTGGTGCGCAAGTGGCAGCTGGCCGGCCTTTCC
>CANJRA010000019.1 GCA_947476625.1 Fidelibacterota bacterium | reverse complement strand
TAAATCTGCTCTTCCTCATCAGAATCTCCTCGATGCTATTGCCGAGAAAATTCTACCTTCAAATACCGCTAGTCCAGGGGAGGATTACCGTCCGAGCCCAATCGCGTCAGCAAAAGCGTCAGACTCTCTATTGTGGTTTCGTCGTCATCGACAATCAGAAAGCTCAGATCCGCAAACATCGAAAACCCCTAAGTCACGAGCGTGGAGCATCACCTTTGACCCCCATGCGTAATCAAAGTCTTAAGGGCCGAACGCCGTGCTGATGAATCTCCGATGTATCACCCATAGGTAACGCGATGCGCCGCCGCACCCTACTGTGAGTTGGCTTTTTGCGGATAAAATGGGGCTTCATATAGCCACTCGAAACTAAATATGGACCCCATAAAGTATCGAGAATGCGACTCCGTCCCCGGGCACCATTTTCCTCCAAGCTATTGATATTCAAAAACTGTGCGATTCCGGTGAGACAATTTGAATTGTCGCACCTTGCAAATAGTCGTGGAATTTCAACGCGAGTGGTGCCCAGAACTGGAATCGCACCCTGTGAGATAGGTGGTCCCGCTGTTCACATCTCCTCAAGTCAATGAAAGGGCAAGGCAAACACGGCTTGCTTGACGTGAGAATTCAAAAATCTATTCCGGAATGACAGTTCGTTTTTGTCGTCATTCTTATGGAGAAATTTTTTATGGCCGAACGTTTCCACAATTCGAGCCCTGGCGCACTCACGATAGCACAGGCCATTGAGCGCGAGAAAAAGCGTGTCGCCGAGCATCGCCGTCAGGTGCGCCAGGCGCGTGAGCTTGCTGCCCAAGGTCGCGGCAACGACACCGAAATTGCCCACGTTACGCCTGGCGAATTAGTTGTGCCGCGCCAATTGCAAACGCCAGAATTTATGGCCGCGTTAAGCCGGGCAGCGACGGAGCACAATATCCCGCTTGAGAAACTCAGCATCGGCAACGCCAAGAACCGTATCAACCCTAATACAGGGGCACCAGAGTTCTGGTTTGACGGCTTCGGTAATGGAGCCACTGGGTTTTTCGGGAATGATGGCGGTGAGGCCGATGAAGCGCAGACCCCGGCAACTGGACCAGGGACAAATACGCCCGCGCAGACAGATCCGTCAAACGGAGCCGCTACGAGCGAATGTCCAAACGGCTATAAGGTCGTGCAAATGAACGTGACAGCTTACACCAATGGTCCTGAAAGCACCGGTAAGAGACCGGGAGATCCGGGCTATGGAGAAACAGCCGGGCGAACGATAGCTGGTCCAGGCACGATTGCTGCGCCGCCCGCTTATAAATTTGGAACCAAAATGTACGTGCCGGGATATGGCTGGGGTATAGTCAACGACACGGGCACGGCGATAAAGGGTAACCACCTAGACGTTTGGTTCGAGACGGTTGAGGAGGCAAGACGTTGGGACGCCAGAATTTAGACGTCGTCGTTTGCAATGGATGAGACTCTTTGCGCGCGGGTGTTTTGTCATCCTTGCTCTGTTGCTATTCATGGTGAGCGCCAAGGCGCAAATTCAGCCATTGCACGGTATGTTAGAATACTCCGCGACGCAGTGTGCTTGGCCGACGCTGACAGTCGAAGCCGGGAATGGTAGTGCAGCCTACGTACTGGTATTGGAGCCGTCGCTGGATATAAAAAACAATATTGTCGGGATTGATGTGGTGATGCGTCGTCCTGGCGCTGCGCGGGAGGCACGCAACCTCCTTGAACCTCCATATAGATGGCATGGTTATCAACAATACATGTTTGCGGCTTCAGAATTTAAGAGCGGACCCAACGGGTCAACATTCGGAGCGACGAGAAATATTGTTATTAAAAATCGAAAGCTAAGTTTGAAGTTTACAGTCGTCGATGTGGCTACAAAATCCACGGACGTGCCGTCTTTGCCAAATGACTATGCCTTCAATAAACTCGTTCTCGACATTGAGGTTAAGAACCTGCAGTAGGGCAGAGGCCAGCGAAGCACTGCTAGATTGGTGCGACAAATAGTCTGAATACGTAAACAAAATGCGGGAAATGGATGTGTCGCACTCGCCGCTAAGTCATTGATCTATATATTTTATGACACGCCGTCCCCGGGCACCATTTCTCGCAGGCTGGGAATAGGTGAGCTCTAGTCGATACGGACGTCACCAAAAACATACGACGTCATGGGGATCTTCATCACGGTTTCAGAGATAAGCACGCGTCCCTTATCGTCGCCTGCCGCGCCCGCTGCTGTTAACAGGGGCATCAAGTGATCCTCGCGCGGATGGGCCAGCCGTGCCGAAGGACCGCTCGTCCACCGCAATAGCATCTCTTCCCGCGCGCGTGCGTCAGCGCCGGTGATCGCTTCGTCTAAGTACTGCGTGAACGCTTTGGCGACCGGCGCGGAATCGTCCCGGCCGAAGCCCGACATGTTGTGATAGGTCAGGCCGCTACCCACGATCAACACGCCTTCTTCCCTCAACGGCTGAAGCGCATGGCCTAACGCAAGATGCTCCGCCGGGTCGTAGTTCGATTTCACAGAAACCATGACGATCGGCATATCGGCGTCCGGATACATCAGGCCCAGCGGCATAAAGACGCCATGATCGAACCCGCGCTCAGCATCCAGCGCGGTTTTGATGTTAGCGCCCGCTAAAAGATCACCAACGCGGTGCGCCAGATCAGGCGCGCCTGGGGCGCCGTAACGAATTTGGTACGTGTGAGGAGGGAACCCGGAATAATCGTATTCCATCGGTGGGTGCGGGCTGGTCGCGATGGAGAATACCGGCGCTTCCCAGTGGCCGGAAATCACCAACACGGCTTTGGGGCGTGCGGGAAGCTGTTGTGGCAGACGCCGCAAGGCAGCCTCGGTCTTCGCGTACATCGGCCGCATCTGGTCGACGTACGGCCACGGTCCTCCCCCGTGCGAGAGGAAGAGGACCGGAAGGCGCGGCGCTGCCATTTAGGCTTTAAGCGGTCGCGACTTGCTTTTCTTTGAACAGCTCTTCCAGTTCGCCGGCTTCGGCCATTTCGCGCACGATGTCGCAGCCGCCGACGAATTCGCCC
This sequence comes from Fidelibacterota bacterium, assembly GCA_947476625.1. GTDB lineage: Bacteria > Pseudomonadota > Alphaproteobacteria > Rhodospirillales > Rhodospirillaceae > SHVO01. The sequence goes on along the minus strand of CANJRA010000019.1, from coordinate 45,421 downwards.
TTCACGTAAAGCTGGGGGATCGTCGGCCAGTTGGAGAATTCTTTGATGCCGTTACGGATGCCGTCATCGGCCAGAACGTTCACGCCTTTGAACTTCACATTGTGATGCGTCAGCACCTGCACCACGGCGGCCGAGAAGCCGCATTGCGGGAAGCTCGGCGTGCCCTTCATGAACAGCACGATGTCGTTGTCGGCGATGTCTTTCTTGATGGCTTCGATAGCGGGAGTGGTCATGACGGTCCTCGATTGTGATGGCGTTGCTGCCTATGGGCGGAATATAGGCTGATCGCCGGATAGCACAAGATGGGGCCGGAAACCGCCCAATAACAAATGCTTAGCTGGCGCTGGTGGTCAGGGCCAGGGCATGCAGCTCGCCGCCCATTTTGCCCTTCAGGGCGGCATACACCATCTGGTGCTGCTGGACGCGCGACTTGCCGGCGAAGGCGCTCGACACCACGGTCGCGGCATAATGATCGCCGTCGCCCGCCAGGTCTTCGATAGAGACCTGGGCGTCGGGGAAAGCGTCCTTAATCAAGGCTTCGATATCGGCTGACTTCATCGCCATGACGGGGAGGCCTTGTTTTACTTTGCGCCCGACATAAAGGTCGGGAACCAATCTTCGTGTAATGCGCGCAGCGCCTTGAGATCAACGCTGTCGCCGCCGAGTGTTACAGCCGCGCCGCCGGTCGCGCCAATGCGCTTCACCGTCACGCCGGCTTTTTGAGCCGCAGCTTCAACCGCGCCCGCATCCTTCGCCGTCACGAGATAACGGCCCTGATCTTCACCAAACAGCGCCGCGTGACCGGCCACACCTTCAAGCTTGCAGCCGACGTTGCCCGCCAGCGCCATTTCCGTCACAGCCACCAATAGGCCGCCATCGGAAAGGTCGTGGCACGCCGTGACTTTGCCGCCGTGAATAAGCCCGCGCACACAGTCGCCGGCTTTGCGTTCATGGGCGAGGTCAACCGGCGGCGGTGCGCCGCGTTCCTCGCCGCAGACTTCGCGCAGGTACAGCGATTGCCCCAGCCAGCCGTCGCCCGCTTGGCCCAGCAGCAAGATGGTTTCGCCCTCGGCTTTGAAAGCAATCGTCGCCATCTGGTCGAAATTATCGAGCAGACCAACCCCGCCAATCGCAGGCGTCGGCAAAATCGGGCTGCCGTCCGTTTCGTTATAAAGCGAGACATTGCCGGAGATGACCGGGTAATCGAGCGCCTTACAGGCTTCGCCGATCCCTTTAATCGCTTCCACAATCTGCCCCATGATCTCGGGCTTCTGCGGATTGCCGAAGTTCAGGTTATCGGTGATCGCTAAGGGACGCCCACCCACGGCCGTAATATTGCGCCACGTTTCCGCAACCGCTTGCTTGCCGCCCTCGAACGGATCGGCCTTCACATAGCGCGGTGTCACGTCGGTCGTCATCGCCAGCGCGCGGTTTGAGTTGTGGATGCGCACCACAGCGGCATCGCCGCCCGGGCGCTGCGCCGTATCGGCCATCACCATATGATCGTACTGCTCCCAGACCCAGCGGCGGCTGGCGATATCCGGGCAGCTCATCAACGTCTTCAACGCATCGCGCCACGGCACGTCTTTCACACTGCTCGCGGCAACCACCGGCTGCTTCACCGAAGGCACCCACGGGCGGTCGTATTCCGGCGACGCTTGGGCGAGGGGATCGATTGGCAGATCGCAAACGACTTCGCCGTGAAACTTCAGAACCATGCGGCCGGTATCTGTCAGGTGGCCGATGATGGCGAAATCCAGTTCCCACTTCGCGAAGATCTTGCGCGCGATGTCTTCCTTGCCGGGCTTCAAGATGATCAGCATGCGCTCTTGGCTTTCCGAGAGCATCATCTCGTATGGCGTCATGCCTTCTTCACGCTGCGGCACGGTCTCCATGTTCAACTCGACGCCCATGCCGCCCTTCGACGCCATTTCGAACGACGAACTGGTCAACCCTGCAGCACCCATATCCTGAATCGATTGGATGGCGTCGGTGTTCATCAACTCCATACAGGCTTCGATCAGCAGCTTCTCGGTGAACGGATCGCCGACTTGTACCGTCGGGCGCTTTTCCTCGGACTTAGCATCGAACTCCGCGCTCGCCATCGTCGCGCCGTGAATGCCGTCGCGGCCGGTTTTGGAGCCGACATAAACCACCGGATTTCCAGCGCCCGCGGCGGCCGAGTAGAAAATCTTATCCTGCTGCGCCAAGCCAACCGTCATGGCATTGACCAGGATGTTGCCGTTGTAGCTCGGGTGGAAGTTCAATTCCCCGCCGACTGTCGGCACGCCGACGCAGTTACCGTATCCGCTGATACCCGCAACAACACCGCTCACGAGATGGCGCGTCTTCGGGTGCTTCGGATCACCAAAGCGCAGCGCGTTCAGGTTAGCAATCGGGCGCGCGCCCATGGTGAACACGTCGCGCAAAATCCCACCCACGCCTGTGGCCGCGCCCTGATAAGGCTCGATGAAAGACGGGTGGTTATGGCTTTCCATTTTGAAGATCGCCGCCAAGCCTTCGCCGATATCGATGACGCCTGCATTCTCGCCCGGTCCGCAGATCACCCACGGCGCCGTTGTCGGCAATGTCTTCAGCCACTTCTTCGATGATTTGTACGAGCAGTGCTCCGACCACATCACCGAGAAGATGCCAAGCTCAACGAGGTTAGGCTCGCGCCCGCCCAGCACTTCCAGAATCTTTTTGTATTCGTCGTCGGACAGTCCATGCGTCTTGATGTCTGCCGCGGTGATTTTCGGTTTGGTGGATTGGGTCACGCGAGAGTCTCCACCAGGGCATCGAACATAGCGCGGCCATCGTTGCCGCCGAGTTTTGAATCGGCCAGACGTTCCGGATGAGGCATGAGGCCGAGTACGGTCCGCGATTTATTAAAGATACCGGCGATATGGCGCTGCGAGCCGTTGGGGTTGGCGGCATCCGTCAGCGCGCCGTCCGGTGCGCAATAACGGAACGCCACACGGCCTTCGCCTTCCAACTCATCCAGCGTGTTCTTGTCGGCAAAGTAGTTGCCCTCCGCATGCGCGATAGGAATGCGAATGACATCGCCGGTTTTGTATTTCGCCGTAAAGGCGCTCTGTGAATCTTCCACCTTCAAATGCACATCTTTGCAAATGAAACGCAGGTCCTTGTTGCGCATCAATACGCCGGGCAAAAGCCCTGCTTCGGTCACCACCTGGAAGCCGTTGCAAATCGCCAATACGCGCGTGCCTTTTTCGGCCATGCGTTTGACTTCGCGCATCACCGGCGAATGCGCCGCCATGGCGCCGCACCGCAAGTAGTCGCCGTAAGAGAAGCCGCCCGGCACCGCGATCAAGTCCAGGTCCGATGGAATGTCGGTATCCTGGTGCCAGATCATCTTGGTTGGCTTGCCGATACTTTGTTCAAGGGCGACGGCGATATCGCGGTCGCAATTGGAACCTGGAAAAACGATGACGCCGGCTTTCATCGCGATTAGTCCACCACCTCGACGCTGAAATTCTCGATGACCGTGTTGGCGAGCAGCGCCTTGCACATGTCTTCGACCTGGCTCTTGGCCTTGGCTTTATCGGCCTGCTTGGGCAAATCGACTTCGATGTATTTGCCCTGACGCACGCCGCCGACGCCATCGAAGCCCAGCCCGTGCAGGGCGCTTTCTACCGCCTTGCCTTGGGGGTCGAGCACGCCGTTTTTCAGGGTGATGTGAACTTTCGCTTTCAACGCACGCTCCTCAGACTTCAATCCCCGGCTCTGGTCCGGGGATTGTTTGGTTTTTACTGGATTGTTGATGGACCTTTGACGTCCGTCGGCCCGCTCTCGGGCAAGATGCCCAGACGCCGGGCGACTTCCTGATAGGCCTCTTCAATGCGGCCGAGGTCGCGGCGGAAGCGGTCTTTGTCCATCTTCTCGTTGGTCTTGAAATCCCACAGGCGCATGTTGTCGGGCGACAACTCATCGGCCAGCACGATCTGCACGTCGCCGTTCTCATGATACAGGCGGCCAAACTCGACTTTGAAGTCGACCAGCTTGATGCCGATGCCCAGGAACAGGCCCGCCATATAGTCATTGATGCGCAGCGACATGTTCAGCATCTCGTCGATCTCATGGATCGCCGCCCAGCCGAAGCCGGTGATGTGTTCTTCGCTGACCATCGGGTCGTTGAATTCGTCGTTCTTGTAATAATACTCAACGATCGAGCGCGGCAGGCGCGTGCCTTCGGGGATCGCAAAGCGTGTGGAGATCGAACCGGCGGCGATGTTGCGCACCACGACTTCGATGGGAATGATCTCGACTTCCTTCACCAGCTGCTCGCGCATGTTCAGGCGGCGCACGAAATGCGTCGGGATGCCGATCTCTTCCAGGCGCATCATCAGGTATTCCGAGATGCGGTTGTTGAGCACGCCCTTACCGGTAATGGTGCCCTTCTTCTTGTTATTGAAGGCGGTCGCGTCATCCTTGAAATGCTGGACCAGCGTGCCGGGCTCGGGGCCCTCGAACAGCACCTTCGCCTTGCCCTCGTAGATCTGTTTGCGGCGCGCCATGAATTCTTCCTGCAATCGTTAACGGCGTTGCCGCCATCTATGTTAATCGCCCCTCTTGGGGTCGATATAGCAGGTGGCGCAACCAGCCACAACGCGTGGTCCCGGCATGCCAGTTATGCGCTAAAATCCGCCATTAGTTGACCGTCGCCCGGGGCTTAAGAGATATCCACAGGCACAAAAGCGGTAGACTCGGGCACCCCTGCCGCAAACAGCCAAATAGGCCGCTTTTTTGCAGGTCCAAAGGCCGCCTCGGGGGACGGCAGGGCCAAGAGGGACGACGACGATGTCCCGAACACACCTTTGCCCGCGCCCTTAAGTCCTTCCAGGTTCACCCGGAATGACATGGCCGAGTGCGCGGCACCGGGTATTTCCGGCCCCGCCAGCAATGCCCGCCAGCTCTCCCAGTCGTTTGTGTCGGGGTCCGGCGTCTTAGCCGCCTGAAACTTGGGCAGGTAGGCGGCAATGCGGTTGTCGCTCATGTCGTTGCGGTTCGAAGGCCGTGAACATCGACAGGCCCTCAGGGATACGCTCCAGCCGCACAGGCTGATCTGCTTTCCAGGGCTTTTCCGCGGCGGACAGCCACCAGGCATCGCGGTTATCGGCGATGACCATATTGAACGGCCGGTAAGCCCCAGGATCGAGGTCGCTCAACGCCCCGGCGGCGTCTTTGGCATCGGCGTGATCCAACGCTTCGAGAACAAGTTCTCCGCGGCTGCGTTTGCCCGGAGCGGGACCGAGATAACCATGGCGATTCAGAATGCCGGCAAATAAACCAGTGTCGTTCAAACCCATCCACGTGCCGCCTGCGGTTTCGTCTAATCCCGCCACCACGTCGGCCCGGTCGGGCCAGTGGCGGGCAGGCGGTTTCCAGGGCCGCTCCAGCATCTCATCGCGGTTCGCCGCGACCAGCAGCGGTCAGGGATGGTTGGGATGGCGCAAAATAACGACGGTGCACATTCTTGCAATTTAGGGCGTTGATGCGACCCGCGCCAGTTGCGATGACCGAAATGGTCGCTATATCCTAGCTATTCATCGCCATCATCCAGGAGGATTTATTTTATGAGCGACGCGTTCCAAAACCGGGAAAAGGGCTTCGAGCGTAAGTTCGAACTGGATCAAGCGCAGGAGTTTCGTGCGGGCGCGCGCCGCGACAAACTTTTCGGTCTGTGGGCCGCGAGCAAGCTGAGCAAAACCGGCGCGGACGCCGACGCCTACGCGGCGGCGGTTGTCGATTCCAACTTCGAAAAACCCGGCGATGACGACATGCTCGGCAAAGTCCGTGCGGATTTCAAAGTCGCCAATGTTGCGGTCAGCGATACCGAACTCACCACCAAGCTTGCGGAAAGCTTTGCCGCTGCCGCCAAACAAATCCTGGATGAGAAGAAATAGCCCGGCGCGACCGGCTACTCGTATTTCTTTAGCCGCGGTTCCTTGCCGGACGTAGTGTATTTCGTATTCATGAAGGCGTCCGTCGCTGGGATTTTGAATTGATTGAATTCGAACCAGTGACGGGAGTCGTGCGCCATCTTCACGGCGAACACCAAGGCGTCTATGCGCCGACACACATAGTGGCGGTTCGCCGCGATGTAGTTCAGCACGCCTTCCACCGCCGGCGTCGAGACGTCGTCGAAGGCGATGATCGTGCCCACGGGAATCAGCCGGTCGATATAGAAGAATTCGATCAATGTGTGATCGAAGTGATGCGACGCGTCTATGAACGCGAATTCGAAGCTCACTTTTTTCTCGAGAATCAGAAACGGCAGGGCGTAACAGCTCTCTGCTTCCATGAACGTGAACAGCGGCGATAGCCCGGCTTTCTCGATGTTCTTCAATCCGGCACTTTCCGCTGCGGTCGTCTGCGCGGGGTCCATGGCGATGTGGCCGCGGTAACCTTCGCGCTTGGCCGCAGCCATGATGACAATGGCGGATGTGCCGCTAAACAGCCCAATCTCCAGCGTGCTCGCGGGGCGGATGGCGGATACCAAGTTGTGAAGAAACAGAGCTTTCTGGCGGCCAATGTGTCCGGCTTTTATGGGCACCGGGTTGGCGGGGTCGCTGCGGTCCGTCCATATGCCGTCGAGTGCGGCGTAAACTTGCGGCCCTAAAAATTCCAGCCGGTCTTGCGTGAGACCGGGCGTGTCGAGAAGCGCGAGGCTTGCTTCGGGTGTGGCATGAAACCTTTGAACTATTCCCCAAACACGCGCTTGAAAATCGTATCGACGTGTTTGGTGTGGTAGCCCATGTCGAACAGGCATTCCAAGTCTTTCAACGGAATTTTCGCGGTCACGTCTTTGTCTTGCTTGAGCAGGTCAAGCAACTGACCGCTGCCATTCCAGACTTTCATCGCATTGCGTTGAACGTAGACGTAAGAATCTTCGCGGCTCACGCCGGCTTGCGTCAGCGCCAGCAGAACGCGCTGCGAGAACACCAGCCCGCCCATCATATTCAGATTGCGCGCGACGGCCTCAGGGTAAACCACCAGCTTGTCGATAACGCTGGTCGCGCGCGCGAGGGCGAAATCCAACGTGATGGTGGCATCGGGACCGATGAAACGCTCGACCGATGAATGCGAGATATCGCGCTCATGCCACAGCGCCACGTTTTCCATGGCGGGAATCACATAGCCGCGCACCATGCGCGCCAGGCCCGTCAGGTTTTCGGTCAGCACCGGGTTGCGCTTATGGGGCATCGCCGACGAGCCCTTTTGGCCGGGCGAAAAGTATTCTTCAACTTCGCGCACTTCGGTCCGCTGCAGATGGCGAATTTCCGTAGCCAGACGTTCAATGGAACTGGCGATCACGCCCAGCACCGCGAAGTATTGCGCATGGCGGTCGCGCGGAATGACTTGTGTGGAAACGGGTTCTACATGCAGCCCCATTTTTTCCGCGACATAGGTTTCCACGTACGGATCGATATTGGCGAAGGTGCCGACGGCTCCGGAGATGGCGCACGTCGCAATGTCCTCGCGCGCTGCAACTAAGCGCACGCGGTTACGCTGAAACTCGGCATAGAAACCGGCGAACTTCAAACCCAACGTGACGGGTTCGGCGTGAATGCCGTGGCTGCGACCCATGGCGACCGTCATCTTGTGTTCCATCGCGCGGCGCTTCAGCGCCGTGAGAAGCTCATCGATGTCGTTCAGCAGAATGTCCGACGCCTGCATTAATTGCACCGAAAGGCAGGTATCGAGCACATCCGACGACGTCATGCCCTGGTGCACAAAGCGCGCTTCCGGCCCAACGTATTCGGCAAGGTTGGTCAGAAAGGCGATGACATCGTGCTTAGTTTCTTTCTCGATCTCATCGATGCGATCGATATCCCATTTGCCGCGTTGCCAAACCGCCTTGGCGGCGTCGGCGGGGATCACGCCCAATTTGACCTGTGCGTCGCAGGCATGGGCTTCGATTTCAAACCAGATGCGGAATCGGTTGTCCGGCTCCCAGATTTTCGTCATGGCGGGCCGAGCGTAGCGCGGGATCATCGAGCAAACCTATCAAGCGGGAATGAGGCAAAAAGTTATAGGAGGGCGTGCCCTTAAATACAACTACGGTCTGCGCGGGGCAGGGCGTCAGAGTTCATGTCGCAGATAAGCCAGCAGTTTTTTACCCGTCGGCCATGCCTTAAAATGCGTATCGCCGCTGGGGCGCGGTTTTTCCTCGACCGGGAATTCCACCTGCCGCAGGCCGAACCGGTAGCCTCGCACCACCATTTCCAGGTCCGCCGCCAGGCCCGTGGGCAGCAACTCTATCCGTGCGCATGCGTCTTTGCGCATGCCGCGATAGCCATGCAGCATGTCCCAAATCATCGGGCTGCCGCGCTTCCACAAAATGGCGCTGATGATGGCCAGGCCGCGCACGAACCATTTGCGCGGCCGGAACAGCTTTGAGTCTTCCTCGTTCACCGCTCCGGTGATGATCCGGCTGGCGATGACAAGATCATACCCTTCGGCAAAATAAGGCCGGAACTTGTGCAAGGTCGCAGGACCGATCGAGCCTTTCGGATGAAACAGAACCACGGCATCTGCCGTGCAGTGGTGGAAGGCCGACAGCTAAGCGCCGTTGTAGCCTTTGGTTTCCTGCTGAAAAACCGCGATGCCGCGGTCCTTCAGATATTCCACCGTCCCGTCGGTCGAACCGCCGTCAATGGCATAGACTTCTTCAAAGGCATCCAGCGGCAGGCGCGGCACGTCACCCTTGCAGCCTTCGATCTCATTCCATGTCAGCAGACACAGCGACAGGCGTGGCGTGGTCATGCAACGCTTTCGGCGCGCGGCTTTGGTATGGCCGCGATATCGTCGAGCCATGCATCCAACAACGACAACTCTTCAGCGCCGACGACGCACAGGCCTACCAATGCTTCATAACAGGTCCGAAGATTGTCGGGGATGTGCGCGACGCCGCCCGGAAGCGACAAGTCTTCCAGCGTTTCGCGGATTCGGCTGTTGTTGAGATAGCCCGGCACTTCGTCGGCGAAATCGCGCATCAAATTGTGATCGTTGCGTTCCTGCCAGACGGTGGGTTCATGGAACGGCACGTGCCAGCCGTTAGCCGATGCAATCCGTTGGGCGACAAAGCTGCGCCAAATATCCGTCATACGGAACGAGCAGTAAGCCGGCAGATACAGCAGCGGGTAAGTCTCCGGCCACCATGTCGTGTTCTGACTATTGAACGGGCACCAGGCGCCCGGCGCCAGGGCGACGCGGCGGTCGGCGAGGAAGTCCTGCGGCAACGGCAAGATCAGACGGTAAATCGCGTCGACGTCGGGGTTTGCGTCCGCCAGGCCTTGTTGAATAGGACAGTCCACGGCTGCGGTTGGCAACATCTCGAACGCGGGCATGGGTGCTTGAATCATATCGAGCGGCAAGCCGCGCGGCCAAATCATGGCGTCGGTAAAATACCGATAGAGATTGACCCCTGCGCGGTCACTGACAATGGATGCCGACGTCTCGCGCTGCCGTGCCGCGAAGAAGCCTGGGCGCGGGAAGTTATCGTCATCGGTTTCGATTATCAGCGGCGCGCCGCCTTGCATGGCGATCAGATAGCCGATGTTTTTGAGCGCGCAATGACGGATCGGACACAGTGCGGCGAACTTCAGGTCTGTATTGAACTGTGCCGGTAAGTCCATATACTCGCAGCCGTCGAGGCGGAAATCGGCCGGGCTTTTGGTATCGCCCATCACCAAAAAGCGCACGCCGTTCTCCCGCGCGCTGTCGCGCAAGGACGTCATGACGGGATTGGGCGGATTGATCGAGGTGACGACGAGCGCCGAGCCGCGCGTAATGCCGGGTATAATGTGTGTCGATTGACTCATGCAGGCAAACTTTCACCCTTCGGGTTTCCTTCGGGAGAATTCTGCGGCAGCGGCTCTCCGGATTTACTGGCCCAAAGATAGAATCCGCCGGGAAGCCCCGCAATCAATAACGCCACGCCAAATCCTACCGAGATTGCCACAGAGGTTTCAGGCAGCAGGCCGAACAAACCATAGCCTGCCACGGCCGCGCCTTCGCGCACGCCCCACCCCGCCAGTGCAATCGGCATCAGCGCAATCAGCATGACCGGTAATGCCACGGCAGCCGTCACGGCAAAGCTCAGATCGGCACCCGCAGCGACGCCAAGGATATAAAAACAAAACACATTTGCGAGATGCATAACGGCGCTTATAGCAATAACGCTCGCCGTCAGTTTCCAGGACCGCGCCAAATGGCGTGCTGCCGAGGTCACGTCGGCAATGGCTGCGACAACGGGGCGCGCATGCAGGCGTGGCAGGAACCGCGCGGTCAGCGGCGCAATGAAAGCAGACGCGATAAATCCCAAAATCCCAACCGCACACAGTATCGCAACGACGATCAACCCAACGCGCAATGACCCTTCTGCGCCGTGGTTCAACAAAAACGGCGTGGATATCAAGACCAGCGCCATCAGCACCGCGAAACCCACAGCGCGTTCCAGAAAAATCGCGCCTCCCGCGAGGCGCTTGCCATATCCGGTGCGCGCGAGTTGCCAAATACGGGTGGCGTCTCCGGCGATGAAGGTCACCAAAGTTTGGCTGACCAATAGGCCGATCATCCATGTCGAGAATCCAAGTTTGATGGGGCAATCGGCGTCCATCAGACGCATGATCCAACGCAACCGCAGCGCGGCCAGAAATGCCTGCGCGATCAGCACGGCCACGCACAATGTCATGGCGATCTCGCCGCGTGTGGATTCCAAGAAATGTCCGATAGGCGCCAAATCGACGCGCCGCAATAGCAGCCAAACGACGGCTACGCTGAGGGCGAGCTTCAGGGCGAGAACAATGAACTTCACCGCGATTTTTCCGCGGCTACATCAAGCGCTACACGCATCGTGCTTCGTCTCATAAAGGTCATTCCGTGAAGACCTAAAAAGCGGCTTATATCAATGATGTATAGGACGAGACGGTTGATTACAACCGCATGCTTAATGGCGAAACGACTAAACACCCGCGACGTTGGATAAGATATTTATATATCATTCAACGCCTTAGATTGGCGCATGTGGGAGGCACGATGAACAGGTCCATGCTTTTCGTCCGAAGTGTGTTCGTGCTCGGTTTCGTCTTGCTCGCGATGTCAGGCCCGGCTTCCAGCGCTTTCGCTCAGGACGCTGAGCAAGGGGCGCATTTTGCGACCCGCTCCGGCCTCCATTTTTATGCCGGTGGCGACGTCAACGTGACAACCCCTGCAACCACGGTCTTTGCGACCGGCGGCGATATCAAGATCAACGGCAATGATATCGGCGAGATTTTTGCCGCGGGCGGCGAGATCTCGCTGCTCGATATCGTCACAAACCGCGTCATCGCTGCGGCAGGCCAGATTGATATCAGCGGTACCATCACCAAAAGCGTCATCGCGGCGGGCGGGGCGGTCGATATTCGCAAGGGGTCGAAGATCGACGGCGATGTTGTCGTGGGGGCGAACCGCCTCAATTTCGACGGGGACGTCGGCGGCGACTTCATCGCCGCCGCGCGCACGATCACACTCGCGGGGCACATCTTGGGCGACGTCACGCTGCGTGGGCGCACGATGACGTTGCTGCCCGGAACCCGCATCGACGGCGACCTGACTTACCGCAGCCGCGACGAACTCGTGATTCCCGAAGGTGTGCGCATCGCCGGTACCGTGACGCGTGAAGGCAATATGTGGAGCGCCGACGTTAGCGGCCTGTTTGGCGTTTTAACTGCGGTGGCAGTGGCGTTCTTCTGCGCTATTTTTGCGCTGCTGATTTTAGCCTCTGTCGCCTTGGCTTTGCTGGGCCGGCCGCTGGCCAATGCTGCCGCTATCATTAGTGCGCGGCCGCTGGGAAGCATCGGGATCGGCATTGTGCTCGCGATGGTTTTGCCGTTCGTCGCGACAATTTTGATGCTCACGATTATCGGCATCCCGCTCGGGCTTCTTGTGCTGGCCGCCTATGGCATTTTGTTTGGTCTTGGTTTCATTGTCGCCGCCTACGGCATCGGCCTGAAACTGCGCGCCATGACCGGTCCGCGCGACGTGCCACCCAGGTATCTCGCGGCCCTTGGCTGGACCCTGCTCGGGTTGTTTGTTTTTGCTTTCATCGGCGCGGTGCCTTTGATCGGTAACATCGTGCAGTTTTTCGCCGTCGTCGCCGGCTTCGGTGCGCTTATTTTATCCATGACGGGCGACCGCAAAACGCCGCTCGCATTCGGTCCGACTTAGTGCGGCGATTAACTAAGGCAACGCGGACCAATCATTTATCCATGCCGAACTTCGGTCGCCATGTGTGCAATCTGCGCTGCACGCACGGCGCGCGCATGAGTTGTGGCCCAGCGGTACAATACGGATACCGGTTCGCGTAGCGTGTAGCCCAGTGGCGTAATCGCGTATTCGACGCCAAGCGCCCGACCGGGCAGGACACGCCGTTCAAGGAGACCATTGCTCTCCAATTGGCGCAGATGCTGGCTTAGTACCTTCTGCGAGATGCCGCCAACGCGGCGTTTCAGTTCGTTGAAACGGATCGGCATCATGTCGGGACAGAACGCCCAAAAGATGCGGATCGTCCATTTGTCAGCCATTTGATCAAGCAGAAGGCGAGCGCATTCCATCTCGCCGTCATCGTCATCCTCAGAAGTCATCTAGTTTCTCCCGGCATACTTAATAACTCATAAGTACCTAATTGAAATCTAGTTTCAAATAAATACCATAAGGTTGTCGCGAAATACAGTGTCGGACGCCGGGTTCGACGATGCGCAACGAGGAAAAAGCCATGATCGTCGAAGCCCACGCCGCAACTGCTGCAAAACAGGCGCTTAGTCTCCAACAGATCGATCTAGGCCCGCTCGGCCCCAATGAGGTCGACATCCGCGTTACTCATTGCGGGATTTGCCATACCGATGTTGGCATGGTCGACAATGAGTGGGGCTTCTCACGTTATCCGCTAGTTCCCGGCCACGAGATCGTCGGCATCGTCGCCGCGGTCGGTGCGAATGTAGCAGGCTTAGCAATCGGCCAGCGGGCCGGTCTGGGCGCGCTGTGCGGCTCATGCATGACTTGCGAATATTGCGAGCGCGGCGCACAGCATGTCTGCAAAGATGCTGTAGGCACGATCTTCGGGCATCATGGCGGCTTCGCCACGCATGTCCGAGCCGCCGACTGGCGCTTTGTCTTCGCGTTGCCCGATGCAATCCCGTCGGAACATGCCGGACCGCTGATGTGCGCCGGCTCCACGGTCTTCACGCCCTTCGTCCATTACGATGTTCGCCCGACCGACCGCGTAGCGATCGTCGGCATCGGCGGCCTTGGCCATCTCGCTCTGCAGTATGCCGCTAAGTGGGGTTGCGAGGTCACCGCGATCAGCACGACGCCGGACAAGCGCGAGGAGGCGCACGGCTTTGGCGCGCACCATTTCGTTGTGTCTGCCGAGGAGGGCGCGCTTCGACGAGTGCGTGGCGCGTTCGACTTTGTTCTTTCGACCGTCGCGGTCGATCTACCTTGGTCCGACTATATCGCCGCGCTGAGGCCGCAAGGCGCACTCTGCATCGTCGGCACTTCACCCACTCCGGTGCCCGTAGGATTGTACGAACTGCTGTCGGGTGAGCGATCAGTGGTGGGCGGCAAGACCGGCGCAATCGACGACACGCGCCAGATGTTAGCCTTCACCGCGCGCCATCAGATCGCGCCTATGATCGAAACTTTCCCGATGGCGCAAGCCAATGCGGCTCTTGATCGTACCCGACGGGGCACAGTGCGCTACCGCGCCGTCCTGGTGGCATGATGGCTTTAGCGCGCGTTTCGTGCTGGGAATAACGGAGCGCGCGCGCAAGCCCTCCACCTTTTTGGCCTCAATCTTGCAGCGCTCTTTTCAGTCGATACATCTGAATGGAGCGTTCCGTGAGTATTTCCGGCATTAGCGCGGCTGATTCTGTCATTTCCAGCTTCAAAAAGGACAAGACCCGGCAAGATCTGCAGGGCATTTCCAGCCTATTAGGCAATGAAGCGGCGATCGATCCCGCCAGCATGGTCGCGCCTAAAGTGCCCGATGACGATCCGGCCAAGCAATTCACCGACTACATGAAGCAGACGCCCGAACAGCGCATGCAGGCGGCATGGCTGCAGCGTCACGGCCTCTCGCAGGACGAATTCAACGCCATGAGCCCCGACGCGCAGAAAAAGATCATGGATCAGATGCGCGCCGAAATGGACGAAGAGATGAAGCAGAAGGCCGAGGCGAAATCCAAATCGCCGACCACAGACCTGTTGGTATAAGCCTACATCCAGCCCTGATTTTTTAACGGCACATGTCGCTCGCGGTCGAGATACCGCACGCGAAGCCGTTGTTGCGCCTGCGGTACGTCTGCCGCTATGCGGTACGTCTGCCGCTATAATGTGTTGCCGGGTCGTCGTATCCACCGCATCATCGTCGTTCGTTTCGCTTTACAGTGTGAGAAATGTATATGTTGGAACATATCGATGAGACGCCGGTGGCCGGCAATGGACTTCTTGATCGCCGCATGTTTTTGCGCGGCGCCGGCGCGATCGGTCTTGTAAGCGCTGCCGGCAGTGCCGCGGCCGAGACTTTAATGGTCCCGGCGTGGACCAAGACACCGGGCGCGTGGCTGCAGGGCTATGGGCAGCCGTCTCGCTTCGAAGGCAACGTCGCGCGCGGTCCATTTCCTGCCGACCTCTACGGTGGGATCGGGCCGGGAAGTACACGTGCACCGCTGCAGAATCTTGAGGGCATGATCACGCCGAACGGCCTGCACTTCGAGCGCAGCCATAACGGCATCCCCGATATTAATCCCGATCAGCACCGGTTATTGATCCATGGACTGGTGAAGCGTCCGTTGACGTTCACCGTCGAAGCGCTATCGCGTTACCCCATGACATCGCGCATTGCTTTCATTGAGTGCGCGGGCAACAGCGGCGCGTTGTATGGACCGAAAGCGGCCGAAGGTACGGCGCAGTCGCTCCATGGCCTCGTGTCCTGCGCCGAGTGGACCGGTGTGCCTTTGGCCATGCTGTTGGAAGAAGCTGGCGTCGATCCTGCCGCCAAATGGTTTATTGCCGAAGGCGCGGACGCTGCAAGCATGGACCGCTCGGTGCCGCTAGCCAAAGGTCTCGATGATGCGATGATCGCCCTCTACCAAAACGGCGAGCGTATTCGTCCCTCCAACGGTTATCCCATGCGGCTTCTGTTGCCGGGTTATCAAGGCAACATGAACGTCAAATGGCTGCGGCGCATTAAGCTCGTGCGCGAGCCGGCCATGACCAGAGACGAAACATCGAAGTACTCTCTGCTTTTGAAGCAGGGCCACGTCGCCCAATTCAACTTTCCGATGGATGCGAAGTCCGTCATCACCAAGCCGTCGCCCGGCCTGACCATGACCGGGCCCGGCATCTATGAAATCTCCGGCATCGCCTGGTCCGGCAACGGCAAGGTAGCGAAGGTCGAAGTCTCCGCGGACGGCGGCAAAAGCTGGGCGCTTGCCGCGTTATCGGACCCCGTATTGAGTAAGGCTCTCACACGCTTCCGTATTCCGTGGCGCTGGGACGGCGGCCCTGCGATCCTGCAAAGCCGCGCGACCGATGACAGCGGTTATGTTCAGCCGACGCGCGAACAGCAAATCGGCGTGCGTGGATCGCTTGCGCAATATCACTGCAATCTCATCACAAGTTGGGGTGTTAGTGCTGCGGGAGAGGTGAAACATGTTTACGCGTAGCGCTGGTTTTATCGTCGCGCTGTTGGTCTCCGGTGCCGCTGTGGCAGCTGAGAGTCCCCAACGCGGCCAACCGATCACCGCAGCCGAAGCCGCGGCGTGGGATCTCACTATCGCGCCTGACGGCGTCGGGCTGCCCAAAGGTCGTGGCACGGTAAAACGCGGCGAGCAGGTGTTCGCCGAGAAGTGTGTGTCCTGCCACGGCGAAAAAGGCGAGGGCAAGCCGGCGGATAAGCTTGTTGGCGGTCAAGGCACGCTAGGCGGCGATCAAGCGCCCGTTAAAACCGTCGGCAGCTATTGGCCCTACGCAACAACGCTATTTGATTACATTCGCCGCGCCATGCCGCTCACCGAGCCTCAGTCGCTCTCGGCGGAAGAGGTTTATTCTGTCTCGGCTTACGTGCTGTATCTCAACGGCATCATCACGGACAAAGCCGTGCTGGATGCTAAAAGTTTGCCGCGGGTGAAAATGCCCAATCGCGACAATTTCCACATCGTTTATCCGGCGAAAATCCAATAAAAAAGCCGGCGAAATTTTACATCAAGCCCTGATTTTTTAACGATACATGCCCGCCGCGGCTGACGACGATATGATCGTGCAGTGTGATGCTGACCGCATTCAAAGCATCTTTAACTTTGCGCGTCATCTCGATATCGGCGCGCGACGGCGTAGGGTCGCCGCTCGGATGATGTGGCACAGAATGCACGCACTTGCATTTAGCTCCAGCGCGCGCTTCGCGACCTCACGCGGATACACCGGCGTATGATCGACGGTGCCTTCGGCCTGCGCCTCGTCGGTGATCAGCCGGTTCTTGCGATCCAGATACAGCACGCGGAATTGTTCGACGGCGTTGTAGGCCATCTGCGCCGTGCAATAATTGATCAAGTCGTTCCAAGACGAGATCACCGGCTGGCCTTTGACCTTCGTCTGCAGCAAACGTTGCGCCGCCGCCTGCACGCCCTTCAGCGCGAGGGCCGCGACTTCGCCCACACCTTTCACCTGCTGCAGCTGTTCGGGGCTGGCCGAGAGCACTTCACCGAAACTGCCGAAGCGTTTGATCAGTGCCTTGGCGATGGGTTTAGTGTCGCTGCGCTTGATCGCGGAAAACAGCACGAACTCGAGCAGCTCGTGATCCTGCAAACTCTCAGGCCCGGTAGTCAGGAAACGCTCGCGCAGCCGTTCGCGGTGCCCGTAACAATCGGACACGTCTTCGCCGGAGAAAAGGAATGGTGCTTCGCTAAGACCGTCTTTTGGCATGAGCCCACCCGCACATGATTCGTGCGCATGTTCTCATTTTGTTCTCTTTAGATCAAGAGGGCTGAAAGCCGCTTAAACAGCCGGTTGCGGGCCGTAAGGAGGGCAGGTGTAGCCCTTCGGCGACAGCGTGAAGATCTCCACGCCGGTCTCCGTGATCCCAATCGTGTGTTCGAACTGGGCCGACAGCGATTTATCGCGTGTCACGGCCGTCCAGCCGTCGTCCAGAATCTTCGTCTCATAACGGCCGGCGTTGACCATCGGCTCGATCGTGAAAATCATGCCGGGTTCCAGCACCATGCCTTCACCTGGTTCACCGAAGTGCATGACATTCGGCGACTGGTGGAACACACGCCCGATGCCGTGCCCGCAAAAATCGCGCACCACCGAAAAGCGCTGACCTTCGACATAGCTTTGAATGGCATAGCCGACATCGCCCAACGTCGCACCGGGCTTCACGGCGGCGATGCCGCGCATGAACGCGTCGTAAGTCACTTCCACCAGACGGCGCGCTTTGATCTTCACATCGCCGACAAAATACATGCGGCTGGAATCACCGAACCAACCATCCAGGATCGGCGAAACGTCGATATTAACAATGTCGCCGTCCTTCAAGGTGCGGTCGCCGGGAATGCCGTGACAGACCACATGATTGATCGAGGTACAGATCGACTTCGGAAAGCCGAGATAATTCAGCGGGCCGGGAATGGCGTTATGGGCGGTGTGATATTCATGACAAAGACGGTCGATCTCGCCGGTGGTCACGCCCGGCTGCACAAACGGCGTGATGTAATCCAGGATCTCGGCCGTCAGGCGGCCGGCCTTACGCATCGCCTCGAAAGCTTCGGGGCCATGGATCTCGATATCACGGGGGCGTTTGATGGCAGCTTCTCTCATTATCTCTATCATCTTTATGTTTCGGGGGGCCCCCGGTGGAGGCCACGCCCTATTTAATGTCCTAAGTTGGTAAATCCAACGTCAATGCCATGGCGATGGTTATACCACCGGGACTGACCTCACAACTATAACAGACCGCCTCCACCCCCGCCGCCATGGCGGTTTTCAAGCCCCGGGCATAGGTCGGGTCGAGGTCGGCGGCCACCGTAAAGAGTGTGCAATCGCCCCGTTGAACCAGATAAACCATCACCGCCCGCGCGCCGGTTTTCACCATTTCCGTCATTTCTATCAAATGTTTGGCGCCTCGTTCGGTCACTGAATCCGGGAACTCGGCAGGGGCATCCGGCCCGGCGGCACGCTTCAGCGTCACGTTTTTAACCTCGACGTAGCAGGGCGGCTTCCCAGGGCTTTCGAGCAGTATATCGATGCGCGAGTTCTTGCCGTACTTCTGCTCGCGCTTTAGCGACTCATATCCAGCCAGCTCCACGATCTTGCCCACGGCGATGGCGTCGGCCACCAGACGGTTGGGATGGCCGGTATTGATGCCCACCAGCCCGCCGTAAATTTCGATGATCTCCCAGGTGTAGCGCAGTTTGCGTTCCGGATTGGTCGCGGGCGACACCCAGACGCGCGCGCCCACATCCTTCACAGAAAGCATCGAACCCGAGTTCGCGCAGTGCGCAGTGATGATGTCGCCGTTCGGCAGTTGCACGTCCGCGAAGAATCGTTTGTAGCGGTTGACCAGCACGCCTTCGATCAAAGGCTGTTCAAACTTCATCACGTCTCCTTGGCGGGAAACGGCGTGTGTTCGTCCAACGCGACTTCCTCGGTTTTCAAGGCATCGGCCAAGCGGTGCTTGGCGCTGCCCGGCCGCAACGGTTTTTGCTGCGAGGCATGCGGCACCCACGCCGTCATGGTGATAATCTGAAACGTCGCATTGATCCGCCCGCGCGCATCGCAGAAACGCTCCTGATATATCTCCGCAGCCCGCAAAAACGTCGCGCGGCGGCTGGGAATTTTGCGGCGCTCGATCACTGTATTTGTTTCGCCCATGGCGCGCAGATCGGCCATCAGCTTGAACAAGTCGGTGTAAGTCACGGTGATGCTGTCGGCATCTACCACCGGCAGCGCAAAGCCTGCGCGCGTCAGCAGATTTCCGGCGTCGCGCACATCGGTGAACGGCGATACCCGCGGCGCAACGCCGCCGCTGGTTTCGGCTTCGGCTACCAATAACGCTGTCCGCAATTCGCGCAACGTGTCGCCGCCGAAAATCGTCGCGAGAAATAAACCGTCCGGCTTAATAGCGCGGCGAATTTGCGCCAGCGCTCCCGGCAGATCATTCACCCAATGCAGCGACAGATTGCTCAGTACCAAATCAAGCGCATCATCGGCAATCGGCAGAAACTCCTCATCGGCGCTCAGCGTCGCGCGCCCATTGCCCCGCGCCTGCGCTGCCATCTTTTCCGAAAAGTCGGCCTGCAGAAGCGTGCCGATTTTGGGTTTGGTCGCCGCGATCTCGGCCACGGCTTCCGCCACTTGCCCGGTATGACAGCCCAGGTCCAACGCCAGCGGAAATTCGCGCGCCACATCGAACAGACGGTCCGTCAGGCGGTTGGCCGCTTCCCGCAATAAAAAGTCCGCCCCGTGAAAACCCGCAGCCGCGCGGTCGCGGCGGCGGCGCACGAGGGTCCGGTCGAAGACTTGCATACTGTCGGTCATGGGCTTGTTATGGCATTTTTAGATATGGCTATCGAGACCGTATCCACCATCGCCCGCACGGCGGCGCGTCTGCTTCTAGACTCGCTGTTGCCGCCGCAATGCCTCGTCTGCCACGCCGTGGTCGACAGCCCCGGCAGTCTGTGAGCTGCCTGCTTCGGCAAATTCACTTTCATCACCCAACCCCATTGCGACCGCTGCGGTTTACCCTTCGAGGGCGCGGTGATCGACGATCTCGTCTGTGGAGCCTGCCTCAAGGATCAACCGGCCTACGGATGCGCCCGCGCCGTATTTGCTTACGACGGCGACAGCAAAGCGCTGGTGCTGAAATTCAAACACGCCGACCGCACCGACGCTGCCGTCCATCTCGCGGGCTGCGACGTCATCGTGCCGGTGCCGCTGCACCGCTGGCGCCTGATGATGCGCACCTACAATCAGGCCGCACTGCTGGCCAACAAACTCGGCGCGCTCACGGGAAAACCCGTCATCCCCGACGCGCTCCTGCGCATCAAAGCCACACCGCCGCAAGGAAAGACGGCGCAACGTCGCCAAGGTCTTCGCCGTCAAACGCAACGTCGATGGCAAGCGCGTCCTGCTGATCGACGACGTCCTCACTACCGGCGCAACCGCCGACGCCTGCGCACGCACACTATTACATGCAGGCGCGGTAGCGGTGGATGTGCTCGCCCTCGCGCGCGTGCCGATGCCCGGGTCCGCCTAATCCCGATGCAACATATGCCCACCGCACGCGCGCCGCCGCCGCTCGGCTTCCACGGGATCCATATCCGGCGTCACGGCGCACAGCGCATCGCAATCGGCTTTGCTGGTCTTGCGTCCGCGCCATGCAATCGGCAGGCGCGGCAGAGGATCGGCATTGACGGCCAGGTGCGGCGCCAGTTGATGAAACTGCGACACCAGATGCAGCCGCGTCGTTTCTTCCAGTTTCTGCAAATCGCATTTGCGCGGAATATCGAACCAAGCCGCCGCGACAATCGGACCCGAGTCTACGCTCGCCAGCATTTCATGAATCGTCACGCCGAACTGCTTGGCATCGTCATACAGCGCGAACACGGACGGATAGCGCCCCGGGCGTTCCGGCGGGCCGGGATGGAAATTATATCCCGGTCCGGGAAGCTGTGTCAGAAATGCCCCCGGCACAATCACCGGCGTACAGAACGATAAAAGCCGCGTGCCTGGTTCCGGCGGCGCGATCTCCTGCAACGCGGCGCGTGTCGATGCGACGCTGATCTCCAGCTTCGGATTATAGCCGCACAAAATCTGCGACAAAATCGACGCCTCAATCTCGCCCGTCAGCAGAATAATGCGTGAAATATCCGGTTGCATGCCGTCCGCCGTCGCCCCATATCCCGGCTGTTACCAATGTTACGTCTATACTAATGTCATATCCTCAGCAGGTGGATGGTTTTCCGTGGCAAAAATCGAAATCTATACCTCTCCCTGGTGCGGCTATTGCGCACGGGCCAAGCAGCTCCTCAATAAAAAGGGTGCTGCGTTCGACGAGATCGACGTGTCCACGGACAACACCAAGCGCCAAGCCATGATCCAGCGCGCGAACGGCGGCAGCACCGTGCCGCAGATTTTCATCGATGGTCGCCACGTCGGCGGCTGCGATGACCTCCACGAATTGGACGCCGCAGGCAAACTCGATCCGCTGTTGAATGCCTGACATGACCGCCGCGCCTGCGAAAACATTTACGGCGGCCTGCTTGCAGGTAAACGCCTCTAATGATCTTGCGGCCAATATCGCCGTCGCCGCGGATCTGACACGCCGCGCCGTCACCGGCGGCGCCGACCTCGTGCTGATGCCCGAAAACGTCAGCATGATGGAATGGGGCCGCGCCAACATCACAGCCAAGGCGATGCCGGAAAAAGATCACGCCGCGCTGGCGGCTTTCCGCGCGCTGGCGAAAGAGCTTCGCATCTGGCTGCACTGCGGCAGCCTCGCCGTGACCACCGCCGACGGCAAAGTCGCCAACCGCACCTATGTGCTCGACCCCGACGGCAACATCAAAGCCAGCTACGACAAAATCCACATGTTCGACGTCGATCTCGGCAATGGTGAAAGTTATCGCGAGAGCGGCACGTTCCAAGCCGGCACCAAAGCCGTCTCGGTGGATTTGCCCTGGGGCCGCTTAGGTCTGACGATTTGCTACGATCTGCGCTTCCCGCATCTCTATCGCCGCCTCGGCCAAGCGGGTGCCGATTTTCTCACCGTGCCCGCCGCTTTCACCAAAGTCACCGGCGAGGCGCATTGGCACATTCTGCTCCGCGCGCGCGCCATCGAAACCGGATGCTTTGTCTTCGCGCCCGCGCAAACCGGCACCCATCCAGGCGACCGCAAAACCTACGGTCACGCGCTCATCATCAATCCGTGGGGCGAAGTTCTGGCCGATGCAGGCTTAGAGCCCGGCATCATCCTCGCGAAGATCGATGTCGCCCAGGTCGCGGCAGCCCGCGCCAAAATCCCGGCGCTCACGCTCGACGCTGCGTTTTAAATCCCCGAACTTTTCGCCGCCGCATGAATCACGCGTCCGGACCCCATGATATTGGTCTCCAAGCGCTTCGGGTGGCTGAACAGAGTGAGATTGCCCGAGCCCATGACGCTGACTTCGGCTGTGTCCGTCGGCGCGGCTTCGGCATCGCCGCTGCCCGCGACGCTGAGTTCCAAAGTCTTGATCGCAAGTTCAGCCAGCTTGGCATCACCGGACCCGGCGATGGCCACCTCAACACGATCGACGCTGCCCTTGGCTTGCATCGATCCACTCCCCGCGAGGTTGATTTCGCGGAAAGCGCGGCCCGGCAGCGTGACATCTATCGTGACGTTCTTGAGGCCGTGGCATTTCAATCCAATCGCGCTCTCCGCGACGATGACGTGCTCCAAAATATCAGCCGGTGCGCGGACGATGACTTCATCGCCTTCACCGACGCGGTAGTGAATCGTTGCCGGAATAGCGAGGCTGACTTCATCGCCGCCGTTCCAAGCAAACCGCCGTTCGGTTTCCGGATTCTCAGCCGAGACAATATTTTTGCCGCACTTGGCATCCATGAAGCTGCCCCAGTGATGCATGCCGTGCCACGTCCAGGTATCTTTTCCGCCTGCCGCATAGGCCCCGGCGAGGGAAGCAATCCCAACCGCTATGCCGCCGACGGCGATCCAACCAAGTTTCTTGATCATGATACGTCCTCCCTAAGCGGCCTGATTGGCGCGGTTGAAAAGCGTGAAGTGCAGGCGGGCGAAGTGGGCGAGGCCTCTGACTGTTAAATCGCCGAGAATAAGCAGCAGCGCGCCGAAGCCGACACCAAAGCCCAGCAGCGCAAGTCCACCGAGCGTGGTGACAATATCCAGCGTGAAAAGGCTAAACATCATGAGGATGCCCACGGCGCACATCGCGACCACACCGATGGCGCCGCCCAGCACCACGAGCAGCAGTGTGCCGAGAATGGGCAGCAGAAACATAAAGTCGACGGCGATCAGCGCCAGCAGACCAAACACCGCCGTGAAGAAACTCCCCGGCGTGCGTTCTTCCTCCCAGCGCCGCATGCCCGCTTCGGCGCGCAGCTCGCGGGCGAGGCGCATCGGGTCACCCAAGGCCGCCGCGATTTCTTCTTCGCTTCGTCCGGCGGCGATGCCGTCGGCGAAGTGCGTGGTGTAGTCGGCGATGACATCGTCGATCTGTACCGCACTCATGCCCACAAGACGGCGGCGCAAAGTGCCCAGGAATTGGTCTTCGGTCATATGTCCGCTCCCACGACTTTTATGTTGGGGGTTTGAGATTTTGTATCGGCAACAATCTTGGTAATGGCTTCTGAGAACGTGGCCCATTCGGCGGTCTGCGCGGTCAGCGTGGCGCGGCCCGTCTTGGTGAGTTGATAGTATTTGCGCGGCGGACCGCTGGCGGATTCCTCAAGGTAGGTTTTCACCAGTCCGTCGCTCTGCATCCGGCGCATGAGGGGATAAATCGTGCCTTCCCCCATGCCGATCTCAGCGGCCAGCCGGGCGGCGATGTCGTAGGCATAACCGTCCGCGCGGGACAGCAGCGCCAGCACGCACATCTCCAGCACGCCCTTTCGCAATTGAACTTGAACCGTATCCGTCACCGCTGCGCCTCGCTAACGTCTATAACATGATACCTTGTATTGCAAGGTAGTGGCTCGAGCCATCAGAGTCCAGTGAAAAGTTGAAACTTCGGCGCGCGACCATTAAGCCTACGGAGCGTTCTACCTACGTAACACCAGTGAGCGCCCATGATCGTCTATGACCTGAGCTGCCCGAAAGACCACCGCTTTGAATCCTGGTTCCGCAACAGCAATGTCGTGGAAAAGCTGATCAAGGCCGGCCAGGTCGTGTGCCCGCATTGCGGCAGCACAAAAGTGCAGAAGGCGCCGATGGCGCCCATGATCGGCAAGACGAGTATCGCGAAGTCCTCGGACGACGCTGCCGCGCCGCAAGCGCCCCAGCCGACCGGCGAGCTGACCGCCGCCATGGAAAAAGCCGCCGAGGCATTCTCCGAACTGCGCAAAGCCATCGAAAAGAACTTCGACAACGTCGGCGGCAAGTTCGCCGAAGAAGCCCGCCGCATCCACTACGGCGAGTCCGAAAAACGCGGCATCTACGGCGAAGCCACCATCAAAGAAACCAAGGATCTGTTGGACGAGGGCATTGAGGTGCTTCCCCTGCCGCGCTCGCGCCGATCACAGGCGAATTAAAACGCCATCCCGCGCGCCGGGTCAGCGAATCCTTTTTCGCTTGATCTGAGTTTTCAAAAATATAAACCCAAATGATCTGCTGATATTCGCGGCTCCCGCCTGAGCCCGCCTATCGGCTTTTTTTGCGTCTACCCCCGACACTTCATTCACACGCCATCACGCCGCCTCATGCCTCGAGGCGCTCGCAAAGCCAATCCAGGGAACTACAACCTAAACAGCCGTCAATGTACGGACTTTGTGAGCAGCGCTCTTCGTGCCGGTGGCGTTCAGGTTCCTTCGGACTTAACATCGAATATCTTTGATGACAAAATTCCGAACACCTTCTATCCGCTCCTCAAAAATCGATACGGGCGGTAAACTCGGCAAATGCTTGGCAAGCATGTCAGAGTCAGCACATCAGTCGAACTGTCGCAAAACCGTCGCTCTATGGACAACAGTAGGCGTTTTAATACCCTGCTTATTTTTTAATTGGATGAGTGGGGTGGGATTGCCGGACCAGTGTGATTGGATCTACGGCCATCCTCTGACGTTTCCCATTACACTCACGCTGGGAAGCTTGAGTGCGCCAGCAATCGTATGGACGTTTTTGGCAAACGATTACACGCCGTCATTGCTTGGAAATACGCTATTTCTTGCAGTGGGCGTTCTTATAAACGCTGGTGTGTATGCTCTGCTGGGTGTCTGCGCGTGTAAACTGCTGCGTCGTTTGCGTTCAAGCCGCCGCACATCATAGAGGGCGCGCGCCCTATAGTGATGATCCGACGGATCAGACAATGATTCAAAATGGCATTAACTCTTATCGAAATGGGAGGCGTTAGCTGTGAATTGGCGACGCTTATTGAAAGTTGGGTACATTGCTGCTGCTTTCATCGTTGTGGGCGCGATCGGGTTCGCGTTGTGGGCGATGTATGTGTTTGGCGACTATACAGACACCGAAATTGCGCGGTTCGAAAATCCAGCTCATTTCGTCGAAGCTGTTCTTGTTGAAAGAAGCGGCAATGCCACGGTCGGCATGATCTCTCTTGTTTATATTGTCGCATTCGGCGCGGAAACACCTCGCGAGCAACATTTCTTGGCAGATCGTGTGGACGGGCTAATAATCAAATGGCTTGATGACCAAACCGTTCAAATCCATGCTGATAGTGCTAAAGTCTTCAAACAGGTCGATGAAATGATTGTTGACGGTAAGACTAAAGAGACCGTGCGCGTCAAATACGAGATGTTAAACACGAAGCGAAAATAACTGTTTCTGCTTGTGGCGGTCAGGTCATGTGCCGCGTTGCAGGGGCGTGACCACTTTATTCGCAAACATTTGATTTTACATTTTTCGCCGTGACCATATGAAGCATGGTCCGAAGCGTCTCGCGTGACCACTCGGCTACTTGCGTACAGCCAACGCCATGTAGTTCACGTCCAGGTCTTTGCTGGCTTTCCAGCTGTCGTTCATCACATCGTAGGTGATGCCGGTGAGTTCCGTGACGGCGAGGCCGCCGTGGCGTAAGCCCGCACTCAATTCGCTGGGGCGCACGAACTTGCGCCAGTCGTGTGTACCGGCGGGCACCCAGCGCAGAATATATTCCGCGCCAATCTTGGCGAGGGCGAAGGCTTTCAATGTTCGGTTCAGCGTCGCGGCGATCAGCGCGCCGCCCGGCTTCACCAGTGCGGCGGCGGCGTGCAGAAAGGCATCGACGTCGGTGACATGCTCGACAACTTCCAAGGCCAGAACGACATCATATGTTTTGCCGCTGCCGACGATGTCTTCCGGCGTGACGCATTCGTAAGCGATGTCGAGTTCCGAGCGCGTGGCGTGAACTTTGGCGACACCAATATTCTTCTCGGCGGCGTCGATGCCGGTAACGGTAAAGCCCAGGCGCGCCATGGGTTCGGCGATCAGGCCCCCGCCGCAGCCGATGTCGAGCAGGGTCAGCCCCTGGAACGGCGAAGGGGCCAGCGGGTCGCGTCCAAAGTGCGCGGCTAAGCGGTCGCGGACATAGCGGATGCGGGCCGGATTGAACTTATGCAGCGGCTTGAAATCGCCGCTCGGGTCCCACCAAGTGTCCGCCATGGCGGAAAACTTGGCGATTTCGGCGGCGTCGGCGGTGGATGCGGTTGTCATGGCGTCAGTATAAGTCGTTGGCGTGATGGCGCAAACCGGGCTTTCCAGGGTGGAAATCGGCCTCGGTTCGCCCCTTGTTCCGGGGGGACGCTTTGGCTATTTATACGCGCCCCGACGTCCGGGGCTCCTTTGGACATAATAAGAGACATAAGGGTTTAGCGCTCCATGGCGCGGATAGTAATGAAATTTGGCGGCACGTCCGTCGGCGATATCGCGCGCATTAAGAATGTCGCGAAGCGCGTCAAAGCCGAGGTCGATCGCGGCAACCAGGTTGCCGTGGTGGTTTCGGCCATGTCGGGCGTCACCAATCAATTGGTGGCCTATTGCACCGAAATGGCCTCGCTGCACGACGCCCGCGAATACGATGCGATTGTTGCAACCGGTGAGCAGGTCACGTCGGGCTTGTTGGCGATTGGTCTGCAGGAACTCGGCATTCAGGCCCGCTCCTGGGCGGGTTGGCAGATTGCCATTACGACCGACGACGCCCACGGCAAGGCCCGCATCGAAAGCATCAACGCCGACGAGATGATCGCCGGAATGGAGCAGGGCCATGTGGCGGTGGTTGCGGGTTTCCAGGGCATTGCCCCGGGCAACCGCGTTTCGACCCTCGGCCGCGGCGGCTCCGACACGACGGCGGTGGCTCTGGCGGCGGCGCTCAAGGCTGACCGCTGCGACATCTATACCGATGTCGACGGCGTCTATACGACCGATCCGCGCATCGTGAAAACCGCCCGGAAACTCGATAAGATCACCTACGAGGAAATGCTGGAGTCAGCGTCCCTCGGGGCTAAGGTATTGCAGACCCGTTCCGTCGAAATGGCTATGAAGCACCATGTGCGCGTTCAGGTGCTTTCAAGCTTCAGCGACGCGCCGGGGACATTGGTTTGTGACGAGGACGAGATTGTGGAAAAAGCACTGGTAAGCGGCATTGCCTATAGCCGCGACGAAGCGAAAGTCACCTTGATCGGCGTCGAGGATCAGCCCGGCATTGCCGCGGCGATTTTCGGACCCCTGGCCGAAGCTAATATCAACGTCGATATGATCGTGCAGAACACCTCGCGCGACGGCACCACCGACATGACCTTCACCACGCCGCGCGCCGATCTCGAGCGCGCCTTGAAGGTCGTCAAAGACAATATGAAAGTGCCTTACAAATCCATCGACACCGACAAAGCGGTAGTGAAGGTTTCGGTCATCGGCGTTGGCATGCGCAGTCATGCTGGTGTCGCTCAGACCATGTTCAAGGCGCTGGCCGACAAAAAGATCAATATTCACATTATCTCGACATCTGAGATTAAAGTGAGTGTGCTGATCAGCGAGGAGTATACAGAGCTGGCGCTCCGCGCACTTCATACAGCCTACGGCCTCGACGCGGCTTAATCCCTCGGAGATCTCACGGAATGTCTGAAGCGGCCGCCACCGAGACCCCTCTGCAGACGGCGCCGCTTCCGGCGCTGGTGGTGCCGCCGCGTCTGGCCGCCATGTGGAAACGCGGCGCGGAGTTTCTGGGCTGTCCGGTCGCGATCCTGGCTGGGGCGATGACGTGGGTTTCGGAGCGAAACTTAGTCGCTGCGATTTCCAATGCCGGCGGCTTCGGCGTGATTGCCTGCGGCGCCATGACGCCCGCCTTGCTGGATGCCGAACTCAAAGCCACACGCAAACTCACGGCCAAACCGTTCGGCGTTAACCTCATCACGATGCATCCGCAGCTGATGGAATTGGTGGATGTCTGCCAGACCAACAATGCCTCGCATGTCGTGTTCGCGGGCGGCGTGCCGCCGGGTGAAGCCATTAAGCGTGCAAAGGCTTTCGCGAAAGTCGTATGCTTTGCCCCGGCGGTGGTTATGGCAAAGCGTCTTATCAAGAACGGCGCCGATGCGCTGGTGATTGAAGGCTCCGAGGCCGGTGGCCATATCGGGCCGGTTTCGACGTCGGTTCTGGCGCAGGAAATTCTGCCCGTGATCCGCGATGTGCCGATTTTCGTCGCGGGCGGTATCGGACGCGGTGAAGCCATTATCTCGTTCCTCGACATGGGCGCGGCGGGTGTGCAGATGGGGACGCGCTTCGTTTGCGCGAGCGAAAGCATCGCCCATCCGAAATTCAAGCAGGCCTTCATCCGTGCGGCAGCCCGCGAAGCCATGCCGACCGTGCAGTTGGACAAACGCTTCCCCGTGATCCCCGTGCGCGCCCTGAACAACAAAGGCACCGAGGCGTTCATGGAAACCCAGCGCCGAGTTTTAGAGAAATTCCTCCGCGGCGAAGTCGAGCAGCTGGCTGCGCAGCTTGAGATCGAACATTTCTGGGCGGGCGCTTTGCGCCGCGCGGTCGTCGACGGCGATGTCGAGAACGGCTCGCTGATGGCAGGCCAAAGCGTCGGCATGGTCGAACGCGAAGAGCCTGTGACCGCGATCATCGCCGAGTTGGTTGCACAAGCTGGGGCCGCGCTCGCGGCGCGTTCTGCATGAGCGGCACCTTCAGCGCCGGAGATTTGCGGCGCATGTTGTCACGTCTGCGCGACGTGATGGCCGGGGTTGGCGCTGTCCAAGGGCGCCTCGATAAAGTGGTGGCGCTGATCGCGCAGGATTTAAGAGCTGACGTGTGTTCCTGCTACGTCATGCGCGCCGGTGAAGTGCTCGAACTGTTCGCTACTTTCGGTCTGTCACAAAAGGCCGTTCACTTAACCCGCCTGCGCGTAGGTGAAGGTCTCGTCGGTGAAATCGCCGCGCACGCCAGGCCGCTCGCGCTGGCCGATGCGTGGTCGCATCCGCAGTTCGTCTACCGCCCGGAAACCGGCGAAGATTTCTTCCGCTCGCTGATGGGCGTGCCGATGATCCAGGCGGGCCGCGTGATCGGCGTCTTGGTCGTGCAGACCAGGGACGAGCGTCCTTTCAACGACTGGGAAGTTGAGACACTCGAAACCGTCGCCATGGTCATCGCCGAGCTGATGGCGGCGACACAGGTCGTCAAACGCGAAGAATTGTTCCAGTCGGAAGGCAACGCGCTGCTCCACGTGCGTTTGGCGGGCGCGAGCCTCCATCCCGGCGTCGGCATCGGTGTTGCGGTTATGCACAAGCCGCACGTGCGCATCGGACGACTGGTCAGCGATGATCCCGTAACGGAACAGTATCGTTTGCATACGGCCCTCAAGACACTACGCGAGGAATTCAACACGCTGATCGAAGGCGGTGATTTGGAGGCCTACGGGGACATTCTCGAAGTCTACCGCATGTTCGCCGACGATCGCGGCTGGATCAATCGTATCTCGGAAGTGATCTCCTCTGGTTTGACGGCAGAAGCCGCCGTGCAAAAGGTGCACGACGATACGCGCGTGCGCATGAGCCAAGTCAGCGATCCGGTTTTGCGCGAGCGCCTTCAGGATTTGGACGACCTCGCCAATCGCCTTTTGAGTATTCTTTCCGGCGGCGGCATGCGCTCCGAGCTGCCCGACAACGCGATCCTGGTGTGCCGCTCCATCGGCCCCACGGAACTGCTCGACTACGATCGGAAGAAGCTCAAAGGCCTGATCATGGAAGAGGGCTCGCCCACCATGCACGCGGCCGTGGTCGCGAAGGCGCTCGATATTCCGGTTCTTGCCCAGGTGTCGGGCGCGCTGACGCGTATCGATACACTTGATCTCATTGTTCTCGATGCTAACGCGGGGCAGGTCATTCTGCGGCCCTCGGAAGAAATCATCGAACTTTATACCGCTGCGATGGAAGCGCGCAGTAAGCAGAAAGCGACTTACGCTGCCATCAAGAATCAGCCCGCTGTCACCAAGGACGGCGAGAAGGTTTCGCTTCATATCAATGCCGGATTCCTGCTCGACATGCAGGGCTTGGCCGACACCAACGCCGATGGCATTGGTCTCTATCGCACCGAGATGCCGTTTCTGGCGATGCCGACGCTGCCCGACGTTAAAGCGCAGTACGCGATTTATAAGCAGGTGATCGACGGCGCCAAGGGCAAGCCTGTGACGTTCCGCACGTTGGATGTCGGCGGCGACAAAATCGCGGCGTCGTCCTTCATGGGGCCTGAAGACAATCCTGCCATGGGTTGGCGTTCGATCCGTTTGACGCTCGATCGTCCGGCGCTGATGAAGCAGCAATTGCGCGCCATGATCAAGGCGACCGAGGGCGAGACGCTGCGCGTCATGTTCCCGATGATCGCTTCTGTTTCTGAGTTCGATGCAGCGCGCAGTATTTTCAATTTGCAGATGGAACGCCACATCCGTGACGGCGGCCGCCCGCCGAAAAACATCCAGGTAGGCACCATGCTCGAAGTGCCGTCGCTGCTGTGGCAGATGGACGCGCTTTGCAAACGCGCCGATTTCGTTTCCATCGGCACCAACGACCTTATGCAATTTATGTATGCGTCGGACCGGGGCAACACACGCCTTGCGAACCGCTACGACACCTTGTCGCCTGCAGTGCTGCGCATGATTCAAATGGTGGTCGGCAAATGCCGCGCCGCCGGAATTGAAGTGTCGGTATGCGGCGAAATGGCCGGCAAGCCCCTCGACGCGTTGGCCTTGATCGCCCTGGGTTGTCGCAGTCTTTCCATGGCCTCATCCGCCATCGGGCCGGTGCGTGCCACAATTCGTAGTGCCAAGCTCTCGGATATCGAACCCTTTGTGGTAAATCTGATCAACACGGACACCTCGTCTTTGCGCGAAAGATTACGCTCTTTCGCGCTCGATCGCGGCATTGTCGCCGGCTAAGCCCCTTTCAATCCGCGATTAATCCGACTAAGTTTCGCCTCCTTAGGGGGGGCGGCCCGCGATGTCAGGACTTAATCAAGACGCTCTCAAGATGTCGGCGAAAGCGGCGGATGCAAGTCCGGCGACGTCCGAGGTCGGTACGTTGTTGTGCGCGACACGTATGCGCCTGGGTCGCGACCTGCAGCACATCGCGAAGATTCTTCATATTCGTTACAACTACCTCGTCGCGATGGAAGACGGCCGCTACGAAGACCTTCCAGGTCAGGCTTATGCGATTGGCTTCGTGCGCGCATATGCCGATCACCTGGGATTGGACGGCGACGAAATCGTGCGCCGCTATAAAGAAGAAACCTCCGGGCTGAAAAATCGCCCCGTGTTTGAATTCCCGCTGACGCCGCCCGACTCAGGTGTGCCGTCCGGTGCGTTGATCCTGGTTGCCATTCTTCTCGGCATGATCGTTTACGGCGCCTGGTACGCCATCGCCGGATCGGATCGCGGCAACATCGAAGTCGTTCAGGCTGTGCCTGAGCGCCTGACGACCGAAGTTGCCCCGCCGCCGGCCGAAGGTGCCGCGCCGCAAGCCGACATATCCGCCGAGGAAGATAGTGAAGCTATCGCCGCCGCTGCGCCGCGCGATCCGTCGGTTGCTGGCGAGGCCGGTCCCGGTGAGCCGGAAGCGGGCGTCGTGGCGCCTGCTATTTCACCGCCGACACAGATCGCAGCCGTTCCCGCGCCGCCGGTTTCGACGGATGTGGTTGAACTGCGTGCTAAGTCCGACGTTTGGATTACGCTGAAATCGCAAGGCAAAACCGACCGCACGCAGATGCTGAAAAAAGGCGAAGTTCTGCGCGCACCCGAAGGCGGCGGCGGAATGACTCTGGTCACCGCTAAACCCTCCGATCTCGAAATTCTGGTAAACGGCACTGTCATGCCGCAAGGGGACGCCGGCTTGTTTGCCAAAGGCGTCCCGCTCGACCCGGCGCAATTCAAGGGCGCACCAGCGGCACCGGCAACACCGCCGCAACAAAAAACCCCGACGGCCAATCCGTCCGGGGCGCAGTAAGGCGGTAGATACTTACTGCCATAGATTTCCATATTTCGAATCACGTAGAATGGGCTTCGTTACCGGGGCCACATTTCGAGTTTCGCAAATGTCTCTGCTCAAAAACCTTCTCGCGATTTTGTCGAGTGGCCTGATAATTTACGCTGGCGCTGCAAGCGGCAAAGAGTTCGGACGCGCATGCAAAGAAAGTCCGAAAGTCGTAGATCAGTGTCTTACGATACGCGGCAGACTCATTATTGCCAACGGAGGGTGGCAGCTAAGAATCTGGCCAGTCGGAACGAAACGGTTGCTCGCCGTTGTCGATCCTAATGGCATTTGGGATGACACAAAATCCGAGGACAACGGCGCTCCCTATATGACACCCGAAGTAAAAGCAGCTTTGAATTATGGCGACAATGCTGTCTTTGCGGATTACACACTCTGTCCAATTACGAAAGATGTCCCGGGCGAGATGCGACATGTTTGCATGGTCGATGCAAAAAATATTGTCGCTTTGCCCTAGTTTCAGCGTCTCGAATATCTATGGGTGCAAGGATAGTCGAGCAAGATGCTTCAAAGAGTGCGCCAAATCCTCACCAAATAAATATCGGTAAAGATCCCGTCATGAATCCGAGTAACCACAACGCCATCCATAGTCCGTGGAAGACGTTGCGGTCGCTTTGAGCGATCGCGTGGGCTTCGAAGATTGGTTTCGCCAACTTCCCTGCGACGATGCGGACAAATATAATTGAGACGATCCCCAGGGCCGCAAGAATCTGCATTGTAGTGCTGGCGGTATCGATGCCGACGTGTATCGCTCCAAATGCTAGGAGCGTGGTGACTAAGCCAGACAGTACGTATAACGCCGCAATTCCCCAAAACATCATCGTTGGAAAAAGCGACGATAGCCCCATACGCGTTCAACGTCTTGACGTTGACGCCATATCTGCACGATGAGGAAGAAGCATATTAACTCGGCCCCTAAGCTCATTGATCACCGCTTTCATTTAGTCTTTGCACACTTCTTTTGGTTCCGCTTTCATCATTTGTGCGAATTGTTGCGGTGTCATGAGCTTGAAATCAATGCGGCGCATTTCTTTCATAACTAATTCGCCGCCGCCCGATCCTTGCTCGCCGGCGACCTTCCATTGACCGTCTTTATGGTCGAGATCGGACATTGCTGAAGGTTCGTACTCTCCGGTCAGCCGATTTCTATACATCAAAAAATAAAACAACTTGTTATTGCCAACAGCCATAAACGTGACAGCTTTATGGCTGGGGGTGTCTCGATCGTAACATTGATGCGCAAACCAATCGGTTTTGGTTGCAAGCATTGCCTCGATATCCCACTGCGCATGAGAGACGGTGGGCCACTGACATAACATCAATGTTAGTAGGGACGCGAAGACCGTGGCCAATTTCATTTGCGCGGTGGGCCATAAATATTGAGCCATTGTTGACCTTTATAGCTGTCATAAGGTCCGTACTGTACCATGACTGGCGTATGCCAGTCTTTATGCTAGGCTGTGCTTGGCGTGTCGCGATGATTGTATTGCGTGTAGGGCCATTGCGACGGAAAAGCGTCTGGTGCGTTTGTGATTAGGTCCGCAACCTGTGACGCCATCCCGTGCATTCTCGTTGCCTCAGGGTTTCCTCCCTGAATGGCTTGCATTTCCCTGGCGGAAATATTGGGATCGGCGAGTGACTTCCTTTTAAAGTCTTCCTCAATGCCCTGAGCTTGCCGGTTCATAATCGTGTTCGCCGTCGCCCACATGCCTTGTTCGAGCTTTTGGGGATCGCCGCGAAATGAGGACATTTCGTTATAAAGAATGCCCGTGAGCTTATCCTTGTCGATGGTTTTCCAGGGTGATGTGAACTGGCGCATTTCGGGCGTCATGCCACTCGTGTCGACACCCGGTAGACCGAAGTCATAGTTTTTCACGGCGTCTCTGACGCTGGGTAATTCGGATGTCGGTAAAGGTGGAGACACTCCAGGGCTTGGCGTTCCGCCGAAAAAGCTTTTAGCGCGGTTCCACCAATCAAAATCAAACTCCGGCGCGCCTGTATTGGGATTGATCCGGTTCATCGCGTTGCCAATGCTGAGCATCTCGAGCGGAATGTTGTGAGCGGCAGCAGCGCGTTGCAGGGCGGCGAGTACTTCGGGATTTTGGAGTGCGCGCGGCACGACCAATTCGCCGCGTGCGACGTGGCAATCTCGGTATCTTCGCCGCGGCCTTGCTGGGCCAGTTGGCGTGCCTGATCGACTTGGCGCCGGTATTCGGCGGCGCGTTTCTTTTCGATTTCGATGGCTTGGCGGAGTGTGAGAGCCTCGGGGCTTGAGTTGCGAAAACGGTTTGTCATGGGGTGTCCTTTTGGATGGGTGGATGAAAGGTGGCCGCGCGACGGCAACGCCTTGGTGGTTGAGGCGGGAAGATCGGGCGGTGGTTTTGGGGAATTGCTGCCGGCGTGGAATGGGGAGCAGATATTTACCGGTTTAGATTTTCGGCGGTTCGCGTCAAGCGTGGGGCGATGGGCTGGACCGGCTTAGTCACAGAAATCGCGGGCGGGCGGCCCGCGCGAAGGGCGGGTGCCTTTAAACTTTAATTCTCTCAATGCCTTACTGTGGCCTTTGGCCTGGGGGAGAATTGGGGTATAAGCCCTTATACGATAGAGAGATTCCCATGAGCCTTCGTCCTTACCGTGATATCCAGCGCCGCAAGTCGCGCCAAATCCATGTCGGCAACGTGCCGATTGGCGGCGGTGCGCCGATTGCCGTGCAGACCATGACCAACACTCTGACCACCGACGTGGCGGGGACGGTTGAGCAGATCAAGATTTCGGAAGCCGCCGGTGTCGACATCATCCGGGTCTCGTGCCCCGACGCAGAGTCCACCGCCGCCCTGAAGCACATCGTCCGTCAGGTGAATGTGCCGATCGTCGCGGACATTCACTTTCATTATAAGCGCGCCATTGAGGCTGCCCAGGCGGGCGCGGCGTGCCTTCGTATCAATCCGGGCAATATCGGCAACGCCCAGCGCGTCAAGGACGTGGTCCAGGCCGCGAAAGACTACAACTGCTCCATGCGCATCGGCGTGAACGCCGGCAGCTTGGAAAAGCATTTGCTCGAGAAGTACGGTGAGCCGTGCCCGGATGCGCTGGTCGAAAGCGCGCAGGAGCACGCCAAAATTCTCGAAGACAATGACTTCCGCGAATTCAAGATCAGTGTGAAGGCATCGGACGTGTTCCTGGCGGTTGCGGCTTATCAGCAACTGGCCGACGTTTGCGATTATCCGCTGCACCTCGGCATTACCGAAGCGGGCGGTTTGCGCGCCGGTACGGTGAAGTCAGCTATCGGCATCGGCTCACTGCTGTGGGCCGGGATCGGCGATACCATTCGTGTGTCGCTGTCGGCCGAGCCTGTGGAAGAAGTCAAAGTCGGCTTCGATATTCTGAAGTCGCTTGATCTGCGCCATCGCGGCGTGCGCATCGTGTCGTGCCCGTCGTGTGCGCGTCAGGGCTTCAATGTTATTAAGACCGTCGAAATCCTCGAGCAGCGCCTCGCGCATATCGCGCAACCGGTGTCGCTGTCGATTATCGGCTGTGTCGTGAATGGTCCCGGCGAAGCCCGTGAGACCGACGTCGGCCTGACCGGCGGCGGCAGCGGTAGCCATAAGATTTATGTCGGCGGTCTGGCCGACCATAATATCGACGATAATTCGAGAATCGATCACATCGTGAAGCTGGTCGAGAAAAAGGCTGCGGAAATGGAAGCTGCCAAAGCTGCAGCGCTTCAATCCAGCGCGGCCGAGTAGCGGGCGTCCGGTCCAAACTACTCACCCCGCTTCTCGCGTCTTCTCAATTTCGGAATGCCCTTCGTGTCCAGTCTTCAGCCCGTTCGCGGTACTCACGATCTTCTCTTTGACGACGTTCGGCGTCACCGCCTGATCGAAGCGACGGCGTTTGAGATCGCGCAGCGCTACGGCTACGGCGAAATAGCGACACCGGTGTTTGAATTCACCGACGTCTTCGCGCGCACGCTGGGCGATACCTCGGATATCGTCACCAAAGAAATGTACACCTTCGAGACCAAGGGCGGCGAAAGCGTCACCTTGCGCCCCGAAGGCACAGCCGGGGTGGCGCGTGCGTTTATCTCGGGCGGTCTCGCGCAGCAAACGCCGCTTAAGTTTTTTTATCGCGGACCGATGTTCCGCCACGAACGTCCGCAAAAGGGTCGCCAGCGCCAGTTCCAGCAGATCGGCGTGGAATTGCTGGGCGTGGCGACGCCGCAGGCCGATATCGAAGTGATCGCGCTCGCCGATCATATTCTGTCGAGCTTGGCGTTGACCGGTACCGTGACGCTCGAAATCAATTCCCTCGGCGATACCGAAAGCCGCGTGGCTTACCGCGACGTGCTGGTGAAATATTTGACGGACCGGCAGGACATGCTGTCGCAGGAAAGCCGCGACCGTCTGGGCCGCAATCCTTTGCGCATTCTAGATTCCAAAGATCCGGGCGACAAAGAAGCGGTGAAAGATGCGCCGCTGTTTACGGATCATCTCAACGTTACCTCGCGGGACTTTTTCAAGACGGTTCAGGATGGCCTCGCGGCGCTTGGCATCGCGTGCAAAGTGAACCCTGCGCTTGTGCGCGGTCTCGACTATTACGGCCATACGGCGTTTGAGTTCACGACCGATGCGCTGGGCGCGCAGGGCACTGTACTGGCCGGTGGGCGTTACGACGGGCTTATCAAGCAAATGGGCGGACCGCCGACCGCGGGTATCGGCTGGGCCGCGGGCGTGGAGCGCCTCGCCATGCTGCTGCCGGAATTAGAGATCGCCAATCGCCCGATCGCGGTCATTCCGGTGAGCGACGCCGAAGCTGCGACGGCAAATATTATCGTCAGTGCTCTGCGGCACGCGGGCTTCACGGTGGATATCGCCTTTAGCGGCAACATGGGCAAGCGCATGACGCGCGCCAACAAGATCAAAGCCACCACGGCGATTATCCTGGGTGGCGATGAAGTGCTTGAGAATGCCGCGACGGTTCGCAATCTCGATGCCGGCGCGCAGGACAAAGTGCGGCAGAAAGACCTGGTCGAGTATCTTCGTAAAACGCAGCCATGAGCCTCGAAGAAAATCTCAGCAAGCTCCTTGGGCGTTACGACGAACTGCAGGCGTTGATGAACGCCGGCAGCGGGCCGAAGTTTGCCCAGCTCAGCAAAGAGTTCTCGGACTTAGGTCCGATTGTCGAGGAAATCCAAACGCTGCGATGCCTTCAGAACGAGCTGGAAGATGCGCGGGCGCTCGCCGAAGACCCGGAGATGCGGGCCCTGGCGGACGAAGAAGCGCATCGCCTGGCGAATGAAGTTAAAGCGCAGGAAGACAAGGTTCAGCTTTCGCTGATTCCGAAGGATGAAGCCGACGCCAAGAATGCGATTCTGGAAGTGCGCGCGGGGACCGGCGGCGATGAAGCTGCGCTGT
Organism: Fidelibacterota bacterium; assembly: GCA_947476625.1. Lineage (GTDB taxonomy): Bacteria > Pseudomonadota > Alphaproteobacteria > Rhodospirillales > Rhodospirillaceae > SHVO01. Next base: position 7,739 of record CANJRA010000019.1, on the reverse strand, counting down.
TTGCCGCCGATCTGTTTCGTATGTACGAACGCTACGCCGCCCGTAAAGGCTGGAAGTTCGAGGTCATGGACATGTCCGAGACCGGCATCGGCGGGATCAAAGAAGGTATCGCCAATATCACCGGGCGCAATGTGTTCGCGCGGTTGAAGTTTGAATCCGGCGTGCACCGTGTGCAGCGCGTTCCGACGACGGAAGCCAATGGGCGTATTCATACGTCTGCCGCGACGGTCGCGGTGCTGCCCGAAGCGGAAGAAGTCGATATTCAGATCAATCCCGCCGATTTGCGCGTCGATACCTATCGTTCGCAAGGCGCGGGTGGTCAGCACGTCAATAAAACCGATAGCGCGATCCGCATTACGCACCTTCCGACCAATACGGTCGTGCAGTGTCAGGATGAAAAATCGCAGCATAAGAATCGCGCGCGCGCCATGAAGATGCTGATGGCGCGGCTTTATGATGCCAAACGTCAGGCGTTGGACCAGGCACGTTCGGCGGACCGCAAAAGCCAAGTGGGCTCCGGCGACCGCTCGGAACGCATTCGCACGTATAATTATCCGCAAGGCCGCGTGACGGATCACCGCATCAACCTGACACTCTATAAAATCGACGAAGTCATGAACGGTGACGGCGTCGATGAGCTTGTCGATGCGCTGACGGCCGAAGATCAGGCCGCAAAACTGGCGGCGATGAACTGATGCCGGCCCCGGCTGTCACTGTCAGCCAACGGGTCGCCGAAATCACACAAAGGTTTGCGACGGCGGGTTTGGATACCGCGCGGCTTGATGCGCGCATCCTTATCGCGCATGTCTTGCAGCTTGAACCCAGCATGCTCTTCGCGCGCGGCGATACTGAAATCCCACCCGAGACAGCGATGCTACTTGAGGCGCTGGTCGTGCGACGCCTTGCACATGAACCGGTATCGCGCATTGTCGGCAAGCGCGAATTCTGGGGCATGGACTTTGTGCTGAACGCCGACACGCTTGATCCGCGCGCCGATACCGAGACGCTGGTGGCTGCTGTTCTTGGTTTGAAAGCGGCATACGCCGCGCCGCGGATTCTCGATCTCGGCACCGGCACCGGCTGCATTCTTCTCGCCGTTTTGAAGGATTGGCCGGCCGCGACGGGTATGGGAATCGATTCAAGTTCCGGTGCTGTCGCTGCAGCGACAGCTAATGCCGCCGCGCTTGGATTTTCATCGCGCACGCTTTTTCAGCAGGGCAACTGGTGTGAGGGGCTCGCGGAGCGCTTCGACATTATTGTGAGCAATCCGCCGTATATCGCCGCGTCGGAGATTCCCGAACTGATGGCCGATGTGCGCGACTTTGATCCGATGGCGGCGCTGGTGGCAGGTGACGACGGACTGGCGGCGTATCGTGCGCTGATCCCCGATGCACGGGCGCATTTAAAGGTCGGTGGACGGTTATTCTTGGAAATCGGTGCCGGGCCGGGCCCCGCCGTCACGGCGCTGCTGGAGTCTCACGGGCTGAAACCTGTCGCGGCGTACCGCGATTTGGCCGGGATCGTGCGATGTTTAGAGGCCATAGCCTAGGATTCGGGTGGTTTCTGTCATGCGGGGCTGTTTGGCCTTAAAAAACAGTTGGAAAAACCCGCCAAGCTGAATACGATCCCTGTGTAGAGCGAACGGCCCTAAAGCGTTGTCCTGTTACGGGACATGGTCACCAGCCAGTAACGCCGTGGAGTTCGCCGAAGTGAAGCGGTTTGGTACCGCTTACGAGCATCCCCGAAAACAAGTCGTGCTGTCGTGGCACTTTCCTCGCCACGTCATCCGTTAAGGGCGAAAGTATCGCTCAGGGGACAAGTGAGGAATCGATCAGAAGGTCCATGCGTTTTGATGAATCAAAAGCACAATAATATGAACAAAAATCGTCAACGCGGCCGCAATGGCGGCGGTGGCGGCGGTGGCGGCGGCGGCAAACCGCGCCCAGGTGGCGGTGGCGGCGGCGGTCGTGTTCCGAGCTTCGACGGAAACAATAACGGACGCATGCGGGGCAATGCTCAGCAGCTGATGGAAAAGTTCCTCGCCATGGCGCGCGATGCCAGCTCGGCCGGCGATCGGGTTCTCGCGGAAAACTATTTCCAGCATGCCGATCACTATTACCGCGTTCTGAATGCGCGCTTTGAACAGCAGCAGCAAAACGGCCAACCCAACCAGGGCAATGGTCAGGGTAACGGGCAGCAAAATAATCAGCGTCCCTACCAGGGCGACAACCAGGGCGACAACCAGGGCGATAACTTCGGCGACAACCGCGACGATAACCGGGGTAACCAGAATTACGACCGTCAGGGATATCAACAAGACGGTGGTAACCAGGGTGGCGGCAATCAAGGCGGCGGAAACCAAGGTAACGGAAACCAGGGTGGCCAAAATCAGGCCCCGCAAAATCAAGGTGGCCATCAGCCACGCCGCGAACACAACCAGTCCTCACCGCAAGCGCAACCGGCGCCGCAACAGCAGCAACCCCAGGCTCAACCGCAGCTGCAGGTCCAGCCTGAGCCGCAGCCCGAAGCGGACATTGGACTACCACCCGGACTTCTGGCCGTTGCCCCGGCCCTTCCGCCTGAGCCGGCGGGTGAGCAGGCTGGCGAGGGTGATGCGGGACAACCCCGTGCGCCACGCCGCCGCCGTGGACCGCCGCGCGAGCGTTCCATCGCCGATGCCGGAGCGGAATAGGTAGTTCAAGACGCGGAATCTCACTCCGGGCTACTCTTGCGGGACGCGAACCGGCTCCCAATATCTTTCGACGTATGGGCTGGGAGCCCATTTGACGAAGGATAGGTTATGGATCTGGAAAAGTTCACCGACCGGGCGAAAGGCTTTCTGCAGGCCGCGCAAACCATCGCGATACGCGAAACGCACCAGCAGGTGACGCAAGAGCATCTGCTGAAGGCGTTGCTCGACGATAAAGAAGGCATGGCGGCGCAGCTTATTACCGCCGCCGGCGGTGATGCCGCGAAGGCGCTGAACGCCACGCAAGACGAACTTAAAAAACTGCCCAAGGTCGAGGGCTCCAACAGCCAGACCTATATGGCGCAGGATCTCTCGCGGGTTCTGGATCAAGCTCAGCAGGCCGCGCAGAAGGCGGGTGATTCGTTCGTCACCGCTGAATATCTGTTGCTGGCTTTGGCGGTGGCAAAAAGCGGCGCGACGGGCCGCATCCTGAAAGATGCCGGTGTCACGCCGGCCAGCTTGAATACCGCCGTCAAGGACCTGCGCAAAGGCCGCACCGCCGACAGTGCGGGCGCTGAAGATCAATACGAAGCCCTCAAGAAATATACGCGCGATCTCACCGAAGCCGCGCGCGAAGGCAAACTCGATCCTGTGATCGGCCGCGACGAGGAAATCCGCCGCTCGATTCAGGTGCTCTCGCGCCGTACCAAGAACAATCCTGTGCTGATCGGGGAACCAGGTGTCGGTAAAACCGCCATCGTCGAAGGCCTGGCGCTGCGCATTGTGAACGGCGACGTGCCGGAAAGCTTGAAGGACAAGCGCCTTTTGTCGCTCGATCTCGGCGCGCTGATTGCGGGCGCCAAATACCGCGGCGAATTCGAGGAGCGGCTGAAGGCCGTTCTCAACGAAGTGACCGCCGCCGCCGGGCAAGTCATCATGTTCATCGATGAGATGCACACGCTGGTGGGTGCCGGCGCTTCGCAAGGCTCGATGGATGCCTCTAATCTTTTAAAACCGGCCTTGGCGCGCGGAGAATTGCACTGTATCGGCGCAACGACGCTCAACGAGTATCGCAAATACGTTGAAAAAGATGCGGCGCTGGCGCGGCGTTTCCAGCCGGTGTTCGCGAATGAACCATCGGTCGAGGACACGATCTCGATTTTGCGCGGCATCAAGGAAAAGTACGAATTGCATCACGGCGTGCGCATCTCCGACGGTGCGCTGGTGTCCGCCGCGACGCTCTCCAACCGCTATATTAGCGATCGGTTTCTGCCGGACAAGGCCATCGATTTGATGGATGAAGCAGCGAGTCGCTTGCGCATGGAGGTGGATTCCAAGCCTGAGGAACTGGACGAGCTTGATCGGCGCATCGTGCAGCTCAAGATCGAGCGCGAAGCCTTGAAGAAGGAAAAAGATGCGGCGTCGAAGGAGCGATTGATCACGCTTGAGACTGAATTGCGAGAACTCGAAGCCGAATCCGCCGATATCACGTCGCAGTGGAAAGCGGAGAAGGCCAAGCTTGCAGGTTCGACCAAAGTCAAAGAAGAGCTCGATCATGCGCGCCTGGAACTCGAACAAAGTCTGCGCCGCAGCGAATATGAGCGCGCCGGGCAATTGCAGCATCAGGTCATTCCCGAACTCGAACGCCGCCTGAAGAGCGCTGAAAGCCACAGCGTGAGCAGCATGGTGACCGAAGAAGTCACGCCGGAACACATTGCGGGCGTGGTCTCGCGCTGGACCGGTATTCCTGTGGATAAAATGCTCGAAGGCGAGCGCGATAAATTGCTGCAAATGGAAGCAGCGCTTGGCAAGCGTGTGGTCGGCCAGAAGGAAGCCATCGAGGCGGTGGCCAATGCGGTGCGGCGTTCGCGGGCCGGGCTGGGCGATCCTCATCGCCCGATCGGCTCGTTCCTGTTTTTAGGGCCGACGGGTGTCGGTAAGACCGAACTCACCAAAGCCTTGGCGTCGTTCCTGTTCGACGATGAGACCGCGATGGTGCGGATCGACATGTCCGAATACATGGAGAAACACGCGGTTTCGCGCCTGATCGGCGCGCCGCCGGGCTATGTCGGTTATGACCAGGGCGGGGCGCTGACCGAAGCCGTGCGTCGCCGGCCTTACCAGGTGATTTTGTTCGACGAAGTCGAGAAGGCGCATCCCGATGTGTTCAATGTGCTGCTGCAGGTACTGGATGATGGGCGCCTGACCGATGGGCAGGGGCGCACTGTCGACTTCCGCAACACGTTGATTGTGCTGACCTCGAATCTGGGCGCGGACATTCTTGCAAACCAAGAGGAAGGCGAGGATTCAGGCGCGGTGCGCAGTGAGGTCATGGCCATCGTGCGCGGCGCTTTCCGCCCGGAATTCTTGAACAGGCTCGACGAAGTGTTGCTGTTCCATCGCTTGTTCAAGGCCCAGATGGGCAGCATCGTCGATATCCAAGTCGCGCGTGTCGCCAAGCGTCTGGAAGACCGCGGCATTACGCTGAAGCTGGACGACAAAGCGCGCCTGTGGCTGGGCGAGCACGGCTACTACCCGGCATATGGTGCGCGCCCTTTGAAGCGCGTGATTCAGCGGAGTTTGGAGAACAGTCTGGCGTTGGCGGTGCTGGAAGGCCGCATCAGCGACGGCGTGACGGTCGAAGTCTCCGCCAGTGAAGACGGTCTGATCATCGACGGCAAGAAGGTGAAATCAGACGGAAGTTCGACGCTGCATCCCCCGCCTCACACGGGCGAGGGCGGCAAACCCGCGCTGCTTCACTAGTTTTCGGTGTTGGTCGCCGGGTCTTCGGTCTGGGCGATGTTTTGCGCCGTGCCGAGGACTGCGAAGGCCTGATCGGTTTCGCTCTGGGTGGCGCGGAACTTGGCCATCATCGCGCCTTCCAGCTTCTGCGATGCCGGGAACTTCACGGTAATCGGGTTGACCTGTCCGTTGTTCTTCAGCACTTCGAAGTGCAGGTGAGGGCCCGTGACGCGCCCGGTGGCGCCGACATAGCCGATCACATCACCCTGACGCACGCGCTTGCCGACGCTCATATCTTTGCCGAATCGGCTCATGTGCGCATACGCCGTGGCGTAGTCGCCGTTGTGGCGGATACGGATGTAATTGCCGTAGCCGTTTTGGAATTCGCGCTTCTCAACAACGCCGTCACCCGCAGCCATGATCGGCGTTCCCGGCGGAACACCGAAATCCACGCCGCGGTGCAGGACCGAGTAACCCAGAATCGGATGGCGGCGCATCCCGAAGCCCGACGTCAAAACTGCGCTGTTGACGGGTGTGCGCAGCAGCGCCTTGCGGACGCCTTCGCCTTTATCGTTGTAGTAATCGTAGGAGCCGTCGCTTTGTTTGACGGCATAGAATTTCATCTGCTGGCCGCTCATGGTCATGCTGGCGTAGCGGATATTGAGATTACGCACCGCGCGGCCGTCGTCGGTGACGGTGTGCTCATACATCACCGAGAATTTGTCGCCCTTCTGAATGTCGCGCTGGAAGTCGACGTCATACGAGAACATCTTAATCATGGCCGCGAGAACGTCGGTCGGAATGCCTTCTTTCTGCGCGGTTTCAAACAATGTCGACGTGATGACGCCTTCGCTGCGGACGTATTCGCGCCGCGTGTTGGCAACGATTTCCTTGGCCGCGAATGTGCCGTCGTCTTGGCGCACGACCGAAATGCTGTGGCTGGGATCTACTTCGAACGTCACTGTCGACAGCGGCGACGTTTCGCTTTCTACGCCGAGTGAATCGTAAGACAGTTCGAATTCCTGGCCGACCTGAAGCTTTTTCAAATTGTAGATCGCGCTGATCGCGTCGACGACGCTGAAAGCCGCGGCTTTATCGACACCGGCTTTGACAAACATGTCGCCGAGTGTGTCGCCTTGTTGAACGATGACGGTTTGAACGAGCCCGGTGGCGCGCAAGACGCCGCCCATGTTGTCGTTCCAAATTTCAGTGTCGGGTTTTGACTGCAGCAATACCGCCGGCATCAGCGATGTCAGTGAGATCGACGGCAATGACGGTTTTGCGAAGCCCGTGAAGCCTGCGGAGGGCACCAGCAATGTCGCAAAGAGCCCGATAAATGCGCCCGCGCCGGCGTATAGCAAAGCGCTAGGCTGAAGTGTCTTCCCCATGAACCCCGTCCGGTCGGCGTCGTCTCGGAAGGGTTAACCCACCAAACAATCGCCAAAATGCATTCCGTGTCCCCGCGACTTATATGGTTTTCAGGTATTTTTATGACGCGGTGCACAGACTTTGACGGACCCGATTCTCACTGTCAACCAAGATTCTGTAAGTGAATCAAGCGATTGGCTATGATTCGGTGTGACAAAAGCGCACCCGGTGTGGCTTATCTGCCCGCAACCGACGCAGTCTCCAAATGACCGGAATCGCAAGTTGTTGAGGAATATAGCGATTTATCGGCATTCTTGGGGAATCCCAGAGTGTCACAAAAATGGAGAAAATCTCAGGGCGCCGACCGCAAAACGCCCCCTACAGCTATCTAATGCATTGATTCAAAACATTTTTAATTAAAGCGAAATTGATGCTTGACGGAGAGGGGGGTAACCCTTAGAACCCCGTCTCCCGCAGCCGAGGGGCTCACGAAAAAGGTTTCTCGGAACGGACTTGTTGTCCGCCAAATTTGGTAGATGTCCTGTCCGAACGCGGCCCGTTATTTGACATTGTGAATAGCTAAGAACGAAAGGGATGCGCAGGCGGCGTTCTGTCCGATGGACAGGAAGTCAACTGAAGCATCCGCGCAAATTATAGTAATTGTGACACAATCACAAAAGTCGTGATGTGTGCGTTTTGTTAAAGGAAACTTCCAAGTCAACTTGAGAGTTTGATCCTGGCTCAGAACGAACGCTGGCGGCAGGCTTAACACATGCAAGTCGAACGAGCTGGGGGCTTCGGCCCCCGATGCTAGTGGCGCACGGGTGAGTAACACGTGGGAATATGCCCTTTAGTACGGAATAACTCAGGGAAACTTGGGCTAATACCGTATACGCCCTTCGGGGGAAAGATTTATCGCTAAAGGATTAGCCCGCGTCTG
>CANJRA010000018.1 GCA_947476625.1 Fidelibacterota bacterium | reverse complement strand
GCAAGATTACGCAACAAGCTGGCTCTGGACTTACAATAACGACCGCCCCAACATGGGGCTTGGCGGGATCACTCCCGTCCAGAAATTGAAACAGAAAACAGCCGCGTGAATTCTACAATCAAGATCCCCTAAAAATGGGGGGATTACCTAGCCAATGCCAGCGTAACGCTTGCGGATATTGTTATTATAACTGGTCTGCTTCCAAGTTCCACCTAACAGGCGTTCGCAGAAAGCTGCACCAATGTACTCTTTTTCCACGCCATTTTCGTCAGCGGTGTCTGGGTTGTTAACAACGATACCTCGTAAAACTACGTTGTTAGCGTCTAATTCAACAAAGTGAGCCATGTTCTTAGTCCTAAAAATTTAGTTCAAACACTAAGACGACAAATACCTGACGATAACTTTTCCACTACCACCGTTCCTATAATTACCAGAGTCTTGATCACTTCCTCCACCACCGCCACGCCGCGAAAAGAACAAGGTCGCAGATATTCTGGACCCAGACATCAAAGCCTGATCGTTGCTACCGCCTGTGCCGCAAGGCCTTCTTGGCGCCCGGTGAACCCCAAACCTTCAGTCGTTGTAGCCTTGACGCTGATGCGGCTTTCTTCGACGCCGAGGATGCGGGCGACCGACTCCACCATGGCGCCGCGATGTGGTCCAATTTTGGGGCGTTCGCAAATGATGGTGAAATCGAGATGTACCAGCGATCCGCCGCGCTCCAATAGCAGGTCATAGGCGTGGCGTAAAAACCGGTCCGACGACGCACCCTTCCACTTCATATCGCTGGGCGGAAAATGTTGGCCGATATCGCCGGCACCGAAAGCGCCGAGCAGGGCATCAGTCCCGGCGTGTAGCGCGACATCAGCGTCGGAATGTCCGACCATGCCATGGGTATGCGCGACCTTGATGCCGCAGAGCATGATGGAATCGCCCGGTCCGAAGCTATGTACGTCATAGCCTTGGCCAACGCGCGTTTCGACAAGCGTTGCGGTCAGAGTTGCGAGATCTTCCATAGTCGTCACCTTAATATTGGCCTCGTCGCCGGCAACCGTCATGACGCTTTGGCCGGCGCGCTCCAGCACGGCGGCATCGTCGGTAAGGGCTTCGCCTTTAAACGCCCGGTGCGCGGCGAGGATCTGCGGAAAACGGAAACCCTGCGGCGTTTGTGCGCGTACAAGATTGTCGCGCGGCACGGTCTCGCCGACGCGACCCGTGCCGTCGATACGCTTCAAGGTGTCGATCACCGGCACGACCGGCAGCACACCTTCGGCGGTTTTAAGGCCATCGAGTACGCGTGTGATCAACGCGAGGCTTACCCTAGGCCGCGCACCGTCGTGGATTAGCACGAGGTCCGGGTTGGATACTGCGAGGGCCTCTAGACCCAGTTGCACTGATTCCTGACGGGTGGCGCCGCCATGGACGGCCGTGACGTCCTTCATGCCCTCAATGGTCTCAGCAAAGATCGCGGCGTCATCCGGATGGATGGCAACCACGACCCGGTCGATGCCCGGGTGACGCAGAAATGCGCGCAAGGTCCGGCGTAGCAGGCGCTCGCCCTTTAAAGGGGCGTATTGCTTGGGCAGGTTTCCGCCGAACCGCTGTCCACGGCCGGCGGCGACGATTAAGGCAGCACAAACAGGCACTGAAAGAGGTCCTCTGGCGAAAAAGGAAGCAGCGATAGGGGAGCACACACTAGGAAGCTCCAGCGCACCATGCAATTTGTGTTTTAATCCAGAGTGTTGCCAAGGTGTAGTGCAATTGTGCCACAACCCCCGAAAGTCCTTGATTTTCGCGTCAGTTCTTGGGCAAATGCCTAACTTTTGCGCAGTGACCTTAAGGCAACAATGGCTTCAGCCACCATCCGTATCGGGTCTTTGCAGGTCGCTGGGAATGTTTTCCTGGCACCCATGTCCGGTGTCACCGACCGGCCTTTCCGCCGCTTGGCGAAACGCTACGGCTGCGCGCTGGTCTACTCCGAAATGATAGCGAGCCAGCAGATGATCCGCGCCCATCGCGAGACCCTGCGGATGAGCACCAACTGTGCCGACGAAGGGCCTATGGCTGTGCAGCTTGCCGGCTGCGAACCCGAGGTCATGGCTGAGGCTGCTCGCATGAATCAAGACCGCGGCGCGGCCCTGATCGATATCAACATGGGCTGCCCCGTGAAAAAGGTTGTCAGTGGACAAGCCGGTTCGGCCTTGATGCGCGACGAAGACAACGCCGCACGCATTGTCGAAGCTGTGGCAAAGGCTGTGAGCATACCGGTGACGCTGAAAATGCGCATGGGCTGGGATCACACGAGCCTCAACGCGCCGTCCTTAGCCAAACGCGCGGAAAGTGCAGGGGCTCAGTTGATCACCGTTCACGGCCGCACCCGTCAAATGTTGTACAACGGCAATGCTGATTGGGCTTTTATCCGCAAAGTGAAAGAGTCCGTTAGCGTACCGGTTATTGGTAACGGCGACGTCACCAGTTTCGCCAACGCGCGCGAGCTTTTGCGGCTGTCGGGCGCCGACGGCGTCATGATCGGCCGCGGCGCTTTCGGCAAGCCCTGGTTCCCGGCACAAGTACAGCAGTTCCTAGAGAGCGATGCCGAAGTCGCCCCGCCGTCCTTAACCGAGCGCTGTGCGGTCTTGCTGGAGCACTATGAGACGTTGCTTGAGCATTACGGCCGCGACAACGGCGTGCGGATCGCACGTAAGCATCTCGCATGGTCGGCAGCAGGCATTCGTGGTGCCAATGCGTTTCGGGTTGCCGTAAATACCGAAAGCGATTGCGAAAAAGTCAAAGCCTACATCGTCCGGCTTTTTGCCGAGGGCTTTGAGGGTGACAATTTGAAAGAGGCTGCTTAATGGCCGTCACGATCCCGTTCTTTCGCCCCGATCCGTCCAAAAACGGTCCTAGCGCCGAAAGTGTATTAGGCGCATTGCCGGCGGCAACACTGGTCGTAGATACCGCCAACGTTATCCGATATGCCAACAGCGCCGCCGAGCAGCTTTTTCAAAGCAGCGCCCCGATTATGACGGGGCAGTCGCTCGCCGATATCATGCCCCCCAATGGCCCGGTGCTGAACCTCGTCGAACAAGCAGCCGCAGCCGATGCGCCGATGTCGGCCTACGGCGTCGTGCTCGATACGCCTAAAACCGGCGTGCGCACGATGTCGGTGCAAGTCGCGCCCCTGGTCGATACGCCGGGCTGGATTGTGATCTCGCTGCAGGAACAGACGCGCGCCATTAAGATCGGGCAACAGCTTGAACACCGTAATTCTGCGCGCTCCATGACCGCAATGGCGGCTCTACTTGCCCACGAGGTCAAAAATCCATTGTCGGGAATTCGCGGCGCTGCCCAGCTTTTAGGCCAAAGCGCGGCCGAGGAAGACCGTCAACTAACGCAACTTATTTGCGACGAAGCCGACCGCATCGTGGTGCTCGTCAACCGCATGGAAGTGTTCTCCGATGACCGTCCCTTTGAGCGCACACCGGTCAACATCCATGCCGTGCTGGAACGTGTGCGTCGCATCGCCGAAAACGGTTTCGCGACAGATGTGAAATTCATCGAGCGCTACGATCCTTCATTGCCGCCGGTCAGCGGCAACCACGATCAACTGGTGCAGGTGTTTTTGAATCTGGTGAAGAATGCCGCCGAGGCAGTACCGTCAAAGGGCGGCGAAATTGTGCTCACAACCTCTTTTAAGCCGGGCGTGCGTGTGGCGGTGTCGGGCAGCACCGGGCGCATCCAATTGCCGCTGGTTGTGACCGTGCAGGACAACGGACCCGGTATCCCCGAAGACCTGCGGCCCTATTTGTTTGATCCATTCTTCACCACAAAGCCAAAAGGCAGTGGTCTCGGTCTCGCGCTAGTCGCCAAGATTGTCAGCGACCACGGCGGGATCATTGAGTTTGAAAGCGCACGTGCACGCACGATCTTTAAGATCATGCTGCCTATCGTGCTTGGAGAAAGCTGAAATGAACGGCGCAACGGTTCTTGTCGCGGATGACGATCACGGTATCCGCACGGTGTTGACGCAGGCTTTAGGCCGCGCCGGCTACGATGTGCGAACAACCGGCAACGCTGCCACTCTTTGGAGGTGGGTGTCCGACGGCGAAGGCGACCTCGTCATTACCGACGTCGTCATGCCTGATGAAAACGGGCTCGATCTGTTGCCGCGGATCAAGAAAATGCGTCCCGACCTGCGCGTTATTGTCATGAGCGCGCAGAATACACTCCTTACAGCCATCAAGGCTGCCGAGCGCGGGGCCTTCGAATATCTGCCAAAGCCATTCGACCTGGGTGAACTGGTCAACGTCGTCAATCGCGCGCTGTCTATGAAAACCAGCGAGCAAGCGCCGGCCAATGACGTTACCTCCGAACGATTGCCCATCGTCGGTCGTTCCGCCGCCATGCAGGATATCTATCGTTCCGTGGCGCGATTGATGAACACGGACCTGACCGTGATGATCACCGGCGAGTCCGGTACGGGCAAGGAACTCGTCGCGCGCGCGCTGCACGATTTCGGCCGCCGGCGTAGCGGGCCTTTTGTTGCCGTCAACATGGCGGCCATTCCACGCGAGTTGATCGAGAGCGAATTGTTCGGCCACGAGAAGGGCTCATTCACCGGCGCCATGACGCGCGTGTCGGGCCGCTTCGAACAAGCCGAGGGTGGCACGCTATTCCTCGATGAAATTGGTGATATGCCGCCGGAAGCACAGACCCGTCTGCTGCGTGTACTTCAGGATGGTCGTTACACCAGCGTTGGCGGACGCACGCCGGTCAAAGCCAACGTGCGTATCGTCGCGGCGACGCACCGCGATCTTACGCAACTCATCAAGCTGGGCTTGTTCCGCGAGGATTTGTATTACCGCTTGAACGTCGTACCTATCCGGATTCCGCCGCTGCGCCAACGCCTGGAAGACATTCCGGAACTCATCAGCCATTTCTTGGCGCAGGGTGCCGCGGAAGGGCTTCCTTCAAAATCATTCGAGTCAGCGGCAATCGATCGCCTGAAAAGCTATCGCTGGCCGGGCAACGTCCGCGAACTCGAAAATATGATGAAGCGCATGGTGGCGCTCTATAACGAACCCGTGATTGGCGTTGATGTCGTAGAAATGGAATTGGCCGGAGCAAACGCGGCTTCTGTACAAAGCCGCGGCGACAACGACGAGCCAGCCACTTTGAGCGGCGCTATCGAGCGTCATCTGCGTGAATATTTCGACGGCCACAACGGCTTGCTGCCGCCGCGAGGATTATATGACCGCGTGCTGCGTGAGTTAGAACGCCCTCTGATTTCGCTGACGTTGGTCGCCACACGCGGCAATCAGGTCAAGGCGGCCGAAGTGCTGGGACTAAACCGCAATACATTGCGCAAGAAGATTAAAGAGCTGGAGATCGGTGTTATGCGTGGACCCAAATAAAGGAACATGCTGATGAATTCTGATGCCGCCGGCATCATGATATCTGACGATATGCCGATTACCGGACGGCAAAGCCGGCGCGTGCGCTTCCTGCATTGGCTGCAAACAATGAAGGCCGCCGATATGTTGGCGATTGCTCTTACGATCGCGGCGCTTTTCTCCGGCATTGCGACTTATGTTTCCATGACCGGATTGGGACCGCAGGGTCCGAACGCAACCTCGACTCTTGTTCTCATCAACATCGATCTTCTCATCGTCGTTGGTTTGACGATTCTCGTTGCGCGCAGGCTCATTAAGTTGTGGCGTGCGCACCGCGCTGGTACGGTTGGCTCGCGGCTGCATATCCGACTTGTGTTTCTATTCGGGGTCATTGCCATGACGCCGACGGTCCTTATCGCTATCTTTTCGACATTATTTTTTACCTTCGGCGTGCAAGCGTGGTTCGGCGAGCGCGTTAAAACCGCGGTTACCGAATCAGCCGTCATCGCACGCGCCTATCTGGTGGAACATCAGCAGGCCATCAAAGCCGATGCCCTTGCCGTAGCTAACGACATCAATCGCCAATGGGGACAATTGAGCTCCGGCGAAATACAGATACGTGATCAATTTCTGTCGACGCAGGTTGGCTTTCGCGGTCTCACCGAAGCAGTCATTTTTTCCTCTGATCTCAGAGTCATTGCCAAGGCGGGATACACATTCGCTTTGCAATCGGGCGAGCAGATTCCATTCGAGGCCATCGCCAGCGCCAACATAGGCCAGGTGTCTGTTTTCCCAGGACAAAGCTCGGACCGCGTACGGGCACTGGTGAAATTAGAATCATATCCGGCCGCATATTTGTTGGTGGGCCGCTTTGTCGATGCCACCGTACTGGCGCGCCTCGCACGCACAGAAGAAGCCGTCTCGGAATATCAGCGCTTAGAAGGAGCGCGTTCGGAGCTGGAAGTCAGCTTCACGATGCTGTTCGGCGTTGTCGCACTGTTGTTGCTGTTGGTTTCCATGTGGTTCGGCCTTTCTCTTGCCACGCGTCTCGTAAGACCTATCATCGATCTCATTAATGCCGCCGAGCGCGTCCGCGGGGGCGATCTTACTGTGCGCGTCAAGGAAGTGGATTCAGACGACGAGTTGGCTTACCTCAGCCGCGCGTTTAATCGCATGACCAAACGCATAGGTGAGCAGCAAACCGCATTGCGCGACACTAACGCGCAACTCGACGAGCGCCGCAAATTCACCGAGACCGTATTGGAAGGCGTCAGCGCCGGCGTTATCGGTTTAGATCATAACGGTAACATCACGCTGCCTAACCGCTCGGCATCTATGCTGCTTGGTACTGATTTGTCGAAAGTCATAGGGTGTGCTGTTTCGCTCTCGGTACCGGAATTTGCGCCGCTTCTAGCGGAAGCGCAGCTATCGCCGCAAAAGATTATCCAGCGGGAAGTTCAGATTGTCAGCGGCACCACGCAGAAAACATTCCTGGTACGTCTGTCGGGCGAGCAAATTCAGGATCAGGTTGTCGGGTACGTCATAACCTTTGACGACATCACGGCGCTTCAATCGGCGCAGCGTAAAGCCGCCTGGGCTGATGTGGCGCGCCGCATCGCGCACGAAATCAAAAACCCCCTCACACCGATTCAGCTCTCGGCCGAACGGCTCAAGCGCAAATATCTTGATAAACTAGGCGATGATTCTGGCCTCTTTGCACAGTGCACCGACACCATTATCCGACATGTCGGCGATATCGGACACATGGTCGATGAATTTTCGGCCTTCGCGCGGCTTCCGAGTGCGGTTTTGAAGCCCGCGGATATTACTACCATCATGCGCGAGGCTGTCATGTTGCAGCGCCATGCCTACCCTCAAATAGCCTTCGCAGTGGAAGGTGAGCGCCACCGTATAAATTGCGATGCTCGCCAGGTCGGGCAGGCGCTCACGAACGTTCTCAAAAATGCGGTTGAAGCTATTGATGCTCGGTTTGGCCCGAAAGCGGGCGGCGGAAAAATCATTGTCCGTCTTCAGCAAAATGATCATGAAATTGCCGTATGCGTCACCGATAACGGCATAGGTCTGCCGCCCGAACGCGAGCGGCTGACCGAACCGTATGTCACAACGCGCGCTAAGGGTACGGGGCTGGGCCTCGCCATCGTAAAGAAAATCCTCGAGGACCATGGCGGTGATGTGACGCTAGAAGATTCGCCGGGTGAGGAGGGCGGCGCGCAAGTCACGTTGCGCTTCCCGACAACCCTATCATGTGAAAACGGTAACGATGCGGCGCCGCCACTGCTTACGATTAGAGCCGGAGAGTAAGAGGCATGGTACAAAACACAACGACACCATCAGATATATTAATTGTCGATGATGAGGCAGACATCCGCACGGCCGTAGCCGGAATTTTGCAGGATGAAGGCTATGTAACACGCGACGCTGCTTCCAGCGAGCAGGCGCTGGAGCAAGTCAAGACGCGTGCGCCATCGGCAGTCATTCTTGATATTTGGCTCGAGAACAGTAAACTCGACGGTTTACAGGTGCTTGCGGCGATCAAAGCTATGCGACCAAACGTGCCGGTGGTGATGATTTCAGGCCACGGCACGATCGCGACCGCCGTCGATGCCATCAAACACGGCGCCTATGACTTTATCGAAAAACCATTCGAGGCCGATCGTCTGCTGCTGATACTCAGGCGCGCGCTCGAAGCTGCGCGGCTGAAGCGTGAAAATGAAGAGCTGAAAAGCCGCGCCGGCGAGCCCGATACGTTGATCGGTTGCTGTCCAGCGATCGCGGCGTTGCGGCGCACGATCGAGCGCGTCGGACCTACCGGTTCGCGCGTTCTCATCACCGGACCAGCCGGATCGGGGAAAGAAGTCGTCGCGCGGCAAATACACTTGAATTCACCGCGCGCGGACAACCCATTCGTGGTAGCCAACTGCGCTTCGCTCCATCCCGATCGTATGACCGAAGTTCTGTTTGGTCGTTCCGGGGCTGACGGTCCTGCGGGACTTCTAGAGCGCGCCGATGGCGGAACGCTCTTGTTGGATGAAGTGGCCGATATGCCTTTGGCCACACAAAGCAGCATCATCCGCATTCTGCAAGATCAGCGGGTGGAACGTATCAACGGCGCGGTTGATATCGATATTCGTGTCATAGCCACGACCAACCGCGACCTGAAGGCCGAGATTAAAAAAGGCATCTTCCGCGAGGAATTGTTTTATCGCCTGAGCGTGGTGCCGGTGACTGTGCCCTCACTCGAAGAGCGCCGCGAAGATATTCCGTCCCTGGTGCGGCATCTGATGGAACGCGCCGCCGCCATCGCTGGATTGCCGCGCCGCATTTTGGGCGAGGATGCTATTGCGGCCTTACTGACTTATCCATGGCCTGGCAACGTACGTCAGCTACGAAATGTCATTGAAGGCCTGTTGATCATGGCGCCCGGCAGCGTCGACGACCCGATCCGCGTCGACATGTTGCCGTCTGATATCAACAGCGATACGCCGCAAATCCTGAAGTTGGAACGTTCAGTTGAAATCATAACCTTGCCGCTGCGCGAAGCCCGCGAGATGTTTGAGCGCGAATATCTGATGGCGCAAGTCGTTCGGTATGGCGGCAACATCTCGCGCACAGCAGATTTTGTCGGCATGGAACGTTCGGCGTTGCACCGCAAGCTCAAATCGCTTGGCGTTTCTACCGATGCGCACCAGCGCCGCAATAATGGCAACACTCCTAACGGCGACGACATCTCCAATCATCAATAGATCATGTCTCACATCGCTTACGTCAACGGTCGTTACCTGCCGCAAAAACACGCCTCGGTCCATATCGAGGACCGCGGTTATCAATTCGCCGACGGGATTTACGAGGTCATCTGCATTTGGAATGGCCTGCCGGTCGATTATGCCGGCCATCTCGCGCGCCTTAATCGATCGCTTGCGGAACTGAGCATGCGCTCGCCCGCGAGTGCCGGTGCCTTAACACTCATTTTAAAAGAGATCGTCCGTCGCAACCACATCGACAAGGGTACGATTTACATTCAGGTCAATCGTGGCGTTGCGCCCCGCGCGCACGCGTTTCCAGGTGAGGGTGTTAAGCCGAGCGTTGTCGTCACAGCCAAGCACGGAGCCGGATCGCCTGAATCTGTTGCCGAAGCTGGCGTAAAAGTCATCACCGCAGTCGATCAACGCTGGGATCGGTGCGACATCAAGAGCGTCGGTCTTCTGGCGAACGCTCTGGCAAAGCAGGCTGCCACCGAAGCCAAAGCCTACGAAGCATTGCTGCATACCTCGGACGGGACCGTTACCGAGGCGAGTGTCTCGAATGCATGGATGGTAACGCCTGACAAAGTCATCGTGACCCACCCTGCGACCCAAGCAATTCTGGGCGGCATTACCCGCGCGACGGTAATAAAAATTGCGCGCGCGGCCGGCTACCAGGTCAAGGAACGCCCCTTTACGCTGGCCGAGGCGCGCAAAGCCAAAGAAGTGTTCCTGACAGGAACGACCACCTTCGTCATGCCGGTTGTCCAGATCGATGAGCGGCCGGTTGCCAACGGCGCGCCCGGCACGATCGCACTCGACCTAAGGCAGCGTTATCGTGCCTTCATGGATGGCCTGACCGAGACAGCCTGGAATGTCTGAGGTGAAAACGTTACCGCGCCCGCGTGCCATCCTGTTCGACTGGGACAACACGCTGGTCGATACCTGGCCGTGCATTGGTCGGGCCACCAATATGACTCTCGAAGCCATGGGTCATCAGCCCTGGACCGAAGCCGAAATCCGCGAACGGGTAGCGGGCTCGCTCCGCGATACGTTCCCGCAGATCTATGGCGATCGTTGGGAACAAGCACGCGACATCTTCTACAAAAGCTTCGGCGATGTTCATCTGGAAATGCTGCGGACAACCGCGGGCGCCGAGGACATGCTGCGTGAAATTGCCGGTGCCGGTATTTACCTCGGTGTGGTCAGCAACAAAACGGGGCGCTATCTGCGCGCCGAAGCGAATCATTTGGGTTGGACGGGCTTATTCGGTCGGTTGATCGGCGCACAGGACGCCCTGCGCGATAAGCCCGCGCCCGATCCCATTTATCTGGCGCTGGAGCAAAGCGGCCATATAGCGGGGCCTGAAGTCTGGTATGTGGGGGATGCCCCGATAGACGTAGTTTGCGGGCAGGCCGCCGGCTGCAGCACGGTTTTTGTCGGGGGTTCTGCGCCTGTAACACCAATTCCGGACGCCACGGTGGCGGATTGCAAGGCTTTTGCGGGGCTTGTGCGCGCCAGCCTGTGACATACATTGCTTGGCGACGGGACACGGCGGTTGACCCCTTTCCTTAAAAAATTCTAGTAATGAGGACTGGGATTCGACGCGCCGTCGCTGGATCCCTGGGGACAATCCCGCAACGATAACAAAGAACAGGTGCGCTCCGATGTCCGAGAAGGCTCAAAACGTCCAGGACGTTTTTCTCAACGCCATCCGCAAGCACAAAACCCCGGTGACCGTTTTCCTGGTCAACGGCGTTAAACTGCAAGGTATTGTCACCTGGTTCGACAATTTCTCCATGCTGTTGCGGCGCGACGGACATACCCAGCTTGTTTACAAGCACGCCATTTCGACGGTTATGCCATCCGCGCCGGTTCAGTTGTTTGAACCCAAAGATGAGGCGGGCGGAGCGAAGGAAGACGCGGTCCTGTAAGGACCGTTCTTAAAAGCTCCCGCTCCATAAACGGAATTGCACACAACATCCAAGGCCGCCACCACCACTGTTATCGTTCACCCCCGCCTGAAAAAGCGGGCTGTCGCGGAAGACGGCTACGGTGAACGCTCACGGCTGGAGGAAGCCCGCGGGCTGGCCGCCGCAATCAACCTGAACGTCCTACACGCTGAAATCGTCAACATCGCCAAGCCCAATCCGGCGACCTTTTTGGGCGAGGGCACGGTTGAGCGCCTCGGCGATTTTATCAAGGAAGCCCACGTCGAATTGGTGGTCGTCGATGGCCATTTGTCGCCTGGTCAGCAGCGCAACCTCGAGAAAGTCTGGAACGCCAAAGTCATCGACCGCACCGGCTTAATCCTCGAAATCTTCGGTGAGCGGGCCAGAACACGCGAAGGGCAGCTACAGGTCGAACTGGCGCACTTGTATTATCAAAAAAGCCGTCTGGTACGCAGTTGGACCCACCTTGAACGCCAGCGCGGCGGTTTCGGATTCTTGGGCGGCCCCGGCGAAACCCAGATCGAAATCGACCGCCGTTTGATTGGTGAACGCATCACGCGCCTGAAGAAAGAACTGGAAACGGTCACCCGTACGCGCGGTCTGCACCGCGAGGCCCGCCGCCGCATCCCATGCCCGATCGTCGCCCTGGTTGGTTACACCAACGCCGGCAAGTCGACGCTGTTCAACACCCTGACCCAGTCCAGCGTCGTGGCCTTGGATCAGCTGTTTGCAACGCTCGATCCCACCATGCGGCAATTGAAACTGCCCTCGGGGCGCACTGTCATCCTGTCCGATACGGTCGGCTTCGTTTCCGATCTACCGCACGAATTGGTAGCGGCTTTCCGCGCGACGTTGGAAGAGGTGCTGGAAGCTGACGTCATCGTGCATGTGCGCGATATCGCTCACCCGGAAAGTCCAGCGCAAAAGCGCGATGTGGCCGAGGTATTAGGTCAATTGGGCATCGAAGCCGATGGCACGCGTCCGATGATTGAAGCGCTCAACAAAATCGATCTCTTGAGCGACGAAGAATGCATCACTGTCACAGGCACAGCCGCCCGCAGTTCCACCGACGTCGCGATTGCTGCCATCGACGGGAAGGGGACCGAACGACTTCTGGACGTCATCGAGCGCGAACTCTCGAACCGGCGCAAGCCGCTCGACATTACTGTGCCTTTGGAAGACGGCGAAACCATTGCCTGGCTGTACAGGCGCGGCGAAGTTCTCGGCCGCAAAGATGGTGATACCGCCGCCGCGTTTTTGGTCTTACTGGATGCCGCCGACGCCGCACGGTTAGAAAAGCGTGGCATTATTTTGGATCGCGCAGCGGAATGAAGTTTCCTGCAGACCTCAGCGCTAAAACCCAGGCGGCCATGCGCGAAGTGGCCGAGACTTATATTTTACCGCGGTACAAGAAATTGGCCGAGGGCGACGTAAAATCGAAGAGTCACCCTAACGACTTGGTCACCATCGCGGATGTTGAGAGTGAACATGCGCTGACACGTATGCTCCCGGACTTCTTGCCCGGCTCGCGCGTGGTTGGAGAAGAGGCCGTGGCGGCCGACGCAAAGGTACTTGATAGTCTTGCAGGCAGCGATCCGGTATGGATCGTTGATCCTATCGACGGCACCGCCAATTTCGTCAAAGGCGAAGCATCTTTTGCGGTAATGATCGCACTCGTGCAGTCTGGCGAAACACTCGCCGGATGGATTCACGATCCGGTCATCAATCGCACGCTCTGGGCTGAGAAGGGTGCGGGGGCATGGCTTACCGTTGGTCAAACGACCGTCCCGGTAAAAATGCCAGCACCGCCGAGCGATAACCTTCATGATTTGACGGCGGGTATCTATAACCGTGGCTTCAAAAGCCTCGTCGGCAAGTTCCATCGCGTCACACGAATAGGTAGCGCCGCACATGATTACTGGTCGCTGAGCGACGGTCGCATGCACGTTCTTTGCTTTAGTCGGATGCGCCCTTGGGATCACGCCGCAGGCGTACTTATTTGCGCTGAGGCAGGGGGATACAGTTGCATGCTTTCTGGCAAGCCCTATGCCCCCGCACTGGCGGATCAAGTCGGAATTGTGTCCGCACCGTCGCGCCATATTTGGGAAATCGTCGTTAACGCTAAATCGTGAAGACGCTTTCGCCACCATTTCGCCGCACTGAAAGGCCATATTGATGTCTCAAGTGATGTCTCACAGCGGACGGGAGAGCCATGAACACTAAAGCGCTGATAGCCGCCATGCTCTGCGCAGGCTGCGCCACGGTGATGGCAGCGGCCTTGACGAGCGCGGATGCCGCCGACCAGCCAACCGACAAGTCCAACACGATTATCTGGAACCAGCCGGCAGAAAAATCTACTCCGGAAAAACATGCCAACGTTGATACCGGCAAGCCCACCATAACCCAGCAGCAGTTGGACGCGCTGCTCGCGCCCATTGCGCTCTATCCCGATCAGTTGTTGTCGCAAATTCTTATGGCGGCTACATACCCATTGGAAATCGTCGAAGCAGCCCGTTGGGTAGACAAGCCCGAGAATCAGGGATTAACCGGTGATCGGTTGGCTGAGGAGCTGCAATCATTGGATTGGGATCCGAGCGTCAAAGCGCTGGTTGCTTTCCCGCAAATCCTGAAAATGATGGATCGCGACCTCGACTGGTTGAGCCAGATCGGCGACGCCTTCCTGGCTCAGGAAACCGAGGTCATGGATTCCGTCCAGCGTCTGCGCCGGGAAGCCAAAGACGCGGATAAACTCAACTCCGACTCACGCCGCTCGGTGACGTATGACGACGATCAGATCGTCATCGAACCCGCCAATCCCGATATCGTCTACGTTCCGTTCTACGACCCGTGCGAGGCTTACGGCGTGTGGCCGTATCCGGATTATCCGCCGGTCTATGTGACGCCGCCGCTGGGCTATACCTATTCGCCGGGAATCTTCGTCACGTTTGGGACAGTGCGGCCGTTGTGGGGATGGAGCCGCTGGGATTGGCGGCAACGCCGCATCTACATCACCGACGTCGACAGATACACCTACTACAACCGCGGCCATGCACCCATCAGCCGCGATACGTGGCGGCACGACCCGCGCCATCGTCATGGCATCGAGCGCGGTGGCATCGATCAAAATCGTTTCGATCGTGGTGACCGCTTCCGTGGTAACCGGCCCGCTACCGTAAACAATGGCCAGCCGCCGATCTCGGTCACGGATCAGGACATCCGCCAGCGTTATGGCGACCGCCGTGACGGACGCGGCCGTGGAGACAATCAAGACAATAATCGCGCCGGCAGCCAGGGGGGTCGGCGTGGTTTTTCCAATAACGCCACCCCGCAGCTCCCCAACGCCATCCCAGAGCTTCCGCAAGTCAATCCGGTGCCGGCCGCCACTCCGCCCGTGCCTGCTGCCGAAGAACCACGGCGCCAATGGGACAGAGGTGAGGACCGCGGCAATCGGAGCAGGGATCGTGATAGCAGCCAGGATACCCGCGGTAGGCAGCAGTTCCAGGACCTTTCTAATGGCGCCGCCCCGCTGACCAACGTTCCGCCCACGCAGCAACAACGCTGGCGCGATAACAGCATCAGCGCGCCGCCGGTGACCAATGTGCCGCCGCCGGAGCCACCGCCGCAGCGGTTCGACCGCCGTCGTGACCGCGATGATGACAGCCCACGCGGTTTCCAGCGCGCTCCTGAGCCCGTGCAGGCGGCTCCCGAGCCAGTCAGAATTGCGCCGCCCCCGCCACCAGCACCGGCGATACAGCAACCGCAAGGCATACCAAACCGCGCAACCTATGGACGCCCGCCCGCCGAAGCGACCGCGCCTACGCCGGCACCGCCTCCGGCGGCAAATGCGCCGGGTACGAATGGTAACGTTGTGTGCGATCGCCGCGGCCAGTGTGCGTCGCGGTAGGGTGAGCTAAGGCGCTCTACTGGGCCGGATCGCTATTGCCGCCATATGCCGGTACGCCGGTCCGTGGATCGACTGCGAGTTTGGCGACAAAGCGTGGCGGCGGATCGCGCAGACTGCGGGATTTCCAGTCGTACATCGTGAAGCCGGGCGTGGTTGACGCCCTTTGGAACTGCGCGTTCTGCTCAATCACTTTGGCATCGGTCACAATGCGAGTCAGCCCGGCGGATGTAATGCCGACTTCATCCAAGGCCTTGGCGTACTTGTTGCCCTGATCCGAGCCGTTGACTTCCACATTCCCTGACTCAGTTGTCAGCACGCGAAAGATCGGCTCCTGGCGGCTAACGAAGGTCACCATCTGATGCTGCTCAACGAAGCGGCCTTCGCGCTCGTAGCGGACGCGGTAGCGTCCTTTGCCTAACGACTCTACCTGCTTGAAGCCGTCGTCGCGCTTAAGCTGTGCCAGGAACATGCGCTCGTTATCTTTGGCATGCTCTTCGTCGATCTTGCCCCGGACGATTTGTCCATACAGCGGCGCGTAGGTGAGGATACCGATGAAGGTGATTCCATAGCTTCCGTCTTTGGCCAGGCGGATCTCGCACTCGTATTGATCTGGAATAAAGCAACTCGCAAGCATCACCACGCAAACAAGTCCGGCCAGAAAGCGCCGGAGAACGGGCAGGGCGTACAATTGGGATAATTGGTTTATTTCTCAGTTACTTATAACGTATTCCCTCATAAATGATTTTAGCTTTTGCGTTCTTCGTTTTTGGCTTGAACCCAAAACGCTTCCATTTCTGCAAGGCTGACTTCTGCCGGGCTGCGCCCGTCCGCCGCCAACAGAGCCTCGACGCGGCGAAACCGCCGATCAAACTTTAAATTCGTGCCGCGCAAGGCCATGCCGGGATCGATATTGGCCTTCCGCGCGAGATTCACACACGCAAACAGCAAATCGCCGACCTCATCCGTTAGGCGCACGGTATTGTCGCCTGTCTTCTGAGCCTCAAACTCCGTGGCCACTTCCTCGAGCTCTTCGCGGATCTTGTCCAGAACGTCCTTGGCCTCGGTCCAATCGAAGCCTACCCGCGCGGCGCGCTTTTGAAGTTTTTCGGCCTGTTTCATGGCTGGCATGCCGGCGGATATACCGTCTAAAACGCTCGGCGGGCTGGCTTTGTCACCGGCTGCGGCCGCGCGTTCCGCGGCTTTGATATTCTCCCAGGAAACCGTCTGAGCGGCGGCATCCTTAACCTGAGCGTCGCCGAAGACGTGCGGATGCCGCCGAATCATTTTTTCGCTAATCGCGGCCGCGACCTCGGAAAATGTGAACAGCCCGGCTTCCTCAGCAATACGGGAATGAAACACCACTTGAAGCAAGAGATCGCCCAACTCGTCTTTCAGCGCGGGTATATCCGCGCGCGCGATAGCGTCCGCGACTTCGTAAGCTTCCTCGATGGTGTAAGGCGCAATACTGGCAAAGGTCTGGGTCACGTCCCAGGGACAGCCTTTGTCGGGGTCGCGCAGCCGGACCATCACCGCCAGGAGCTCGTCTATACGGGTGCTGGATTGCGTCGACGGTGAGGGGTGTGACTGAGATTGTGCTGATGCCATGTTCGCCGCTTGAGGATGAGCCGAGAATCCCATCTTAACGCGCAGGGGCATTAGGCCGCCATTTTTTGTAGATGTCCCGATTCGCAAAGATTACGGCGCGCCGGAATTCCCAGCCACGCGCATGAGGCGAGCATCAGCGCATCCCTGCACGTGTGAACCCGCCGCAAAGGTTGAACGAGCCGCCAGCTACACAAGGTATCGTGCATATTGGACCTGCCAAGCCTGGGGATACTCAAGTTGTCCCGTTGAAATAGGCCTATCTTCATTTGCATATGCGCCCGTGCGGCCTACACTTCCTGACAACAAACGCGCGCTTTTCCAGTCTATGGTTTGCCGGTCTATGGTTTGAATGTTCGGCGAGGAGACACACGTCATGCTCGAACTCACGGAAACAACATCTCCGGCGGAAACACTCGTGAAGTTCCACCAGCTGGCCATGACCTTGCGTGGCAGCGGCATTCCCGAAGACGAACTACCCAAGCTGGAAAAAATCTGGCTCCAACGCCGTGATATACCGGCACCGCTTTACCATTATGCCCGGGCTGCGTTCATCGCCGGGTTCACCGGCCAGCCCATGCCGGATACAGCCGAGGCTGCATAGAAAAACCGGGCTGCACCACAGACAGACCATTCACGGCAAAACAACCGCCGCACGCCAGCGGCTGCATGTAAGAACGGGGATTCGCGTTAAGTAACGGCTTGTAGAGGCCGCGTTTGAGCCGTTTTCTATAATACAATTGTCGCATAATGTATATTATGTCTTTATAAGATGTCCTACAGCGAGGCATCTCAGACCTCAATCACCATCCCATCGAAGCCCGGTGTAACACCCACCGGAAGCTGCGAGATCAGGCTGTCGTAGTCCAACGAATTGCTCATGTGGGTAATGATCGCCCGGTGAGGCTTCAATTCCGAAACCCATTCCAACACCTTGGCGACATGCGCATGTGTCGGATACGGCGCATCGCTCAACGCGCCGACGATCCAAACTTTGGCACCGGCGATAATCTCGCGCGCTGCCGGCGGCAGTTCGATCAGATCGGTCGAGTAAACGATATCGCCGAAGCTGTACCCGATGGTCGATGAGAACCCGTGATCCTGCAGAAACGGCCTGACGTTGATGTTACCGACGGCAAAGGTCAGCGACGGCGTAATGTCGTTTGCCACCAGCCATGGCCGGAAAACCGGTTTGCCCGGCGGCACGCCTTCGAATACGTAGCTAAAGCGGGTCTCCAGGACTTTGAGAGTCTCCGTCGCTCCATAGATTTGCAGCGGTCCTTGCAGCACCCGGTTGATCTCGCGCAACTCGTCGATGCCGTGAATATGGTCGGCATGGGCATGGGTAAAGATCACGCCGTCCAGGCGGTTGACCTCAATATCAAGGAGCTGTTGGCGCAAATCGGGCGAGGTATCGACCAGAATACGTGTCGGCCCCTCTTCCACCAGGATCGACGCCCGGCGCCGCCGGTTCTTGGGGTTCTTGGGGTCGCATTTACCCCAGCCGCCCGAAACGGATGGAACGCCTGCCGCCGAACCGCTGCCGAGGATGGTGACTTTCATCTAAGCCCTAACGTCTAAGTCGGTGCTTTAGCCTTCGTGAACAGCCGGAAGAAATTGGCCGACGTCTGCACGGCCAATTCCACCTGCGATACACCCTTCAATTCGGCCACCAGCTTGGCGGTATGCGCAACGAACGCAGGCTCGTTGGTCTTGCCGCGATGAGGCATCGGCGCGAGGTACGGACTATCGGTCTCGACCAAAAGACGGTCGAGGGGAATGGTTTTAACGACCGCGCGCAAGTCATCGGCTTTCTTGAAGGTCACGATCCCGGAAATAGAGATATAGAATCCCAATTCTAACGCTTTTGCAGCAAGTTCCGCCCCGGAGCTAAAGCAATGAATTACACCCGTGAACGCGCCTCTCTCACTTTCCTCGGCCAAGATCGCCGCGGTTTCGGCGTCGGCATCGCGGGTATGCACAATGACAGGCAGCCGGGCCTCGCGCGCGGCGTCGATATGCACGCGGAAACTGCGCCCCTGCTCGGCGCGCGGGCTGTGTTCGTAGTAAAAGTCCAAACCGGTTTCGCCAAACGCCACGACCTTGGGATGCTTGGCAAAGGTCGTGAGTTTCCCGACATCCATGGCGGGCTCAACCCCGGCTTCATGCGGATGAATGCCGACCGAGCACGACACGTTGTCGAACCGCTCAGCCATAGCCAGAACGCCGTCGAACTTGGTGATCTTGGTGCCGATCGTCAGCATGTGCCCCACACCGGCGCTCTGCGCCCGCGCGATCACGCCGGCGGCATCGCCCGAAAGTTCGGGAAAATCGAGGTGGCAGTGGCTATCGACGAGGTAAGGCTGCATCACGCCCCCTTCCCGGGATTCGGCCCGGCTTTGGGATCGCCATAGCGCGGGAAAACGCCGGTTGGGGTCGGCAGCTTAATGCCGCCTTTCAGCGCATGCGCTTCACCCAAAAAGCCAAAGCTACGCGCGGTCTCAGGCACCGCCAATTGATCGAGCATTTTTGCCGCCGAGGTGGGTACGAAAGGCTGAATCAAAATCGCCAAGTGCCGCACGGTCTCCGCCAGCACATAAAGCACGGTGTTCATGCGCACCGGATCTGTCTTGCGCAAAGCCCAGGGCGCCTGCACGTCGACATAGCCGTTCGCCGCGCGCACCACGACCCAGATCGCCTCAATGACATCGTGGAACGCCTGGCGCTCCATGGCCTCGCGGCACTGGTCCAGCAAGCCGTGGCACGACTTCAGTAGCACCTCATCGTCTGCCGTATAGGCGTTAGGTTCCGGCAGCACGCCTTCGAGGTTCTTGCCGATGAACGACAGGAACCGCTGCGCCAGATTTCCAAACGCATTCGCCAGCTCGCTGTTGATACGCCCGGCGATGGCAGCTTCAGAAAAGTCGCCGTCATTGCCAAAGGGAATCTCGCGCATAATGAAATAGCGCAGCTGGTCGAGACCGTATTTTTCCACCAGCATATTGGGGTCGATGGCATTACCCAGCGACTTCGACATCTTCTGGCCTTCAACCGTCCACCAGCCATGCGCGAAAACCCGTCGCGGCAGCGGCAGTTTCGCAGCCATCAGGAAGGCCGGCCAATAAACGCAATGAAAGCGGATGATGTCCTTGCCGACGACATGTATCGCTACCGGATCGCTCTTCGGCCAGAACGTCGCCATCTCGCCGCTCTCATCCGGATATCCCAGCGACGTAATGTAATTGGTCAGCGCATCGATCCAGACATACATCACATGCTTCGGATTGCCCGGCACCGGCACACCCCAGGAGAAGGCCGTGCGCGAAATCGACAGATCGTTCAAACCGCCTTTGACGAAACTATAAATCTCATTGAAGCGGCTTTTGGGTGCGATGAAATCGGGATTAGCATCGTAGAAATCAAGAAGCGGCTGTTGCCACTTGGACAGCGGAAAGAAGTAGCTCTCCTCCTTCACCCATTCCACCGGCGCGCCTGTGGGCGCGATTTTCTCGCCATTCGGGCCTTTGGTGAGTTCGCCTTCATCGTAAAAGGCCTCATCGCGCACTGCGTACCAACCCGCGTACTTGCCGATAGTGATTTCACCGGCCTGCTCCAACCTCTGCCAGAGCGCTTGGCAGGCTTTGATATGACGCTCTTCCGTCGTGCGGATGAAATCGTTGTTGGAAATGCCGAGTGTTTTGGCGAGGTCGCGGAAGTTCTGCGAGTTAGCATCGCACAGTTCCAGCGGCGTGATGCCCTTGTCGGCAGCAGCCTTGCCGACCTTTTGTCCATGCTCGTCGGTGCCGGTGAGGAACTTGACCTCATATCCGTCGAGCCGCTTAAAACGCGCCAACACATCGCAGGCTATGGTCGTGTAGGCATGCCCGATATGCGGCTTGTCGTTAACGTAATAAATGGGCGTCGTGATGTAGAACGCCTTGGACACAGGCCAGCACTCCAAAACCATCAAAAGGTGCTTTGATATAGAGGTTTAAAGGCCGCCGGGAAAGAGCGGGCGCAGGGTTAAGCGGCTTTCCCGCGGGTGGCGGCGCTTTCTACGGCCATCAGCATCAGCATCAGGGCCCGTTTCCGGTCGAGATTGACGGCGTCGGTGCGCCGCGCGAGGTGGCCTATTTTATCCCAGACGTCTGCCCATGCGGCGGGCGCGGCCGCGTTCAGCAACTTGCGCGCCAAATCCCGTTCGCCGGGTGCGATTTCAGTCATCGAGTCCAGCGTGCCTTTGGCCCCTTCGGTCGTCATGCGCGCCAGCCACCACGACAACAGACCAGTGAGCGTGCGGAAGGCGTCGCCTTTCAGCGCTTTGTCGCTCAGGGCATGAAGGCGCCCAATGTTGAGTTTCGGCGCGTCATGCAACAACGCCATCAGATCACCGAAAAGCGCCACGCCCCCCTCGTCCGCCAATTCCAGCGCCCGGCCGATGGAGCCGTCGGCAAGTACCGCCAACGCCGTGACGTCCGCGGCCTTCAGGTCGGGCCGGTACCGGCCCATCAGGGTCATCACTTGCGTCTGTGTCAGCGGGCGCAAATCGAGACGGCGGCAGCGGGACCGGATTGTCGGCAGCAAACGGTCGGGATTGTGCGCAACGAGGAATAAAAGCGCGCGGCGCGGCGGCTCCTCCAGCACTTTCAGGACCGCGTTGGTAGCATTGGAATTCATTTCGTCGGCGGCATCGATAATCACCGTGCGCCAGCCGTCCTCGGCCGGCGTCATCGACATGAACGTTCCGATCTCGCGCACTTCATCGACGCCGATGACGGTCTTACGCTTAGTTTGTTTGCTGTCAGCCCACTCACGCTCGACGATCCTGAAATCGCCATGGCCTTGCGCGGCTATCCGGCGGAACACCGGATCGCTTTCTGACATTGCCAGAGATGTCGGCGGCGGCGGTGCACCGAACATATCCGAAGCACCGTCGCTGGCACCTTGCGCCAGCGCGTGGCGCGCCATGCGATAAGCCAGTGTCGCTTTGCCGATACCGCGCGGGCCACAGATCAGCCACGCGTGCGCTAGCCGTCCACTGTTCCAGGCGCTGAGGTAGTCTTTCTCGGCCGCGTCATGTCCCACGAGAAAGGGATTGTTGCGGGGTTCCGGAATGTCGGTGGGATCTTCGTCGCGCATATCTATCTTGTAGCCTGGTTAGGGCAGGATCCTCGAGACTTCCGCCATGATTTCACGGTGAATAGTGTCTATATCGTTGGTCCCGTCGATGACCTTGCACCGCGCGGGATCAGCTTTGGCGACTGCCTGAAAACCTTCACGCACGCGCTCGTGAAACTCTTTCCCCATGGCCTCATAGCGGGTTTCTTTACCGCCACGTTGCGCGGCGCGCCTTAAGCCGGCTTGCACAGGTAAGTCTAAGATCAAGGTGAGGTTCGGCTTAAAATCGCCGATAGCGCTTTTGTATAAAGCGAGCAGCGCATCTTTATCTACGCCGTACGCATAGCCCTGATACGCCAAAGTGGAATCCGAAAAGCGATCCGAAATGACGATCTTGCCTGCATCTATCGCCGGCCATACGGCGTTGACGAGGTGGTCACGGCGCGCAGCTGTGTGCAGCAGGGCTTCAGTCAATCCGTCCCAACGGCCACCGGGGCCTTCGACGAGCAGCTTCCTAATCGCTTCTGCACCCATCGTGCCGCCGGGTTCACGCGTCAGCAGGACATCGTGACCTTTTTCCGTCAACGCTTCGCCGAGCATGCGAACTTGGCTGGACTTACCGGCACCCTCGCCGCCCTCTAGCGTGATGAACATGCCTTTAGCCATTAGTCCTCCAAAATCCGCAGATCAATTCGTCGCCGGCACCGGCACGGCTTTGCCCGTGCCCGGCGGGCTTGGTGGCCCCATGAAGATATACTGAGCCGCAGCTTGCAGGCGACCGATAAAGCCGAGGCGCCCAACGCCGCTTCCGGCGCGCAACGGCACCTCGATTGGCTCCAAATCCTTGACGTTGATGATCACCTTGGCGATCTCCGTATCCTTGGCGATCGGTGCGGGCAACGGACCTTTATAAACCACCTTCACATCCAACGACTGACTATTGGAACGCGGCACCGTGATGATGACGTCCTGCGAAATCACCAGCGGCACGCTGGGTGCATCACCCAGCCATACTTCGGCGTCGGTCACGACATCACCCGCTTTAAAAAGCTGGCGGTTGGTAAATTCGCGGAAACCCCAGTCGATCAGCTTCGAGGTTTCCTCGTCGCGTTCTTTCATGCTGTTCATGCCGTTGGCGACGAGAATCAGTCGCCGCCCGTTGCGGACCGCTGATGCGGTCAAGCCGTATCCGGCAATCGCCGTATGCCCGGTTTTCAAGCCATCGGCACCGCTGCCGACGCGGTACAACAGCGGATTGCGGTTGCCCTGCGTGATGTTGTTATGGGTGAAAGATGTCTCGCTATAGATCGAATAGAATTCCGGAAACTCGGTCACGATGCGCTTTGCCAAAGTGGAGAGGTCGCGCGGCGTCATGTAGTGCTCGTCGTCGGGCAAGCCGGTCGAATTGACGAAGTGACTATTCGTCAGGCCGATCTCCTTGGCCTTCTCGTTCATCTTCTTGGCAAATTCTTCTTCGCTGCCCGCCAGCGCTTCGGCCAGAACAATGCACGCGTCATTACCCGAAACAATAATCATGCCGCGGATCAAATCTTCGACCTTCACCATCGCGCCGGGATCCAGGAACATCGTCGAACCGCCGCTGGCTGCCCCGCCGGTTTGCCAGGCATTGCGGCTGACGGTCACCTGATCTTCGAGCGATAACTTGCCGGATTTAAGCGCGGTGAAAACCATATAAGCGGTCATCAGCTTGCTCATGGACGACGGCGGCATGCGGCGGTCCGGGTCTTTCGCGTCCAAAACCGTGCCGGTCTGGAAATCGAGCAAAATGTATTCTCGCGCCCGAATGTCGATGGCGGCGGCTGGGCCGGCGGCTGTTGCCAGCGCAAAGCAAAGCAAGAAAGCGCAATACGTCTTCATCGGTCTCTCTACCTAGTTCTTACTGGCGTGTTGCTTAAATCAGATGATGGAAGACTTAGGCCGTTTATTGCGGCGGTTTGAGGGCTTTCTCAAACCTTATTGCCGCACCACCTTCGCCTCTTTGTATCCAAAGCCTTTTATCTTACCCAGCAACGCCGTGGCCGTTGTGGCATCGGCAAGCGGCCCCAGCCGGACACGATAAAGTTTTTTGTTATTCACGACCGCGGGTGAAACATGGACCGTGCCGAACTCGCCTAACTGTTGCTCGAGTATACGCGCATTGGCTTCTTCGGCAAACGCGCCGGCCTGAATATAGATACCGCTGACCGGAGGCAGCGGCGCGGCTTTTGCCGGCTGCGCCGGCTGTGCCGGCGGCGGTGAACCTTTCGCGATTTTCGGCTTTGGCGGAACTTTGACGACCGGCGGCTGTATCGCGACTTCTTTCACCGCGGCGGCCGGAACCTTGGCAGTGTCGGTTGGCCCGCTTATCGGCGCGACATCGACCGAAGACACACTCGCGCGCGGAGCAGCCGCAATCTGCGGCATCTCGGGCGGACGCTTAGACAGCGCAAGGTTCTTAAGATTAAGGCTTTCCTCCGCATCGATCTCGACCCGCACGCGCGTGGTGCCTTGCTCGTAAAAGCCTAACAGCTGCGCCGCGCGGCGTGAGACATCGATGATGCGTGTGCTGTGGAATGGTCCGCGGTCGTTGACCGTCACCTTCACCATGCGGCCGTTTTCAAGATTGGTGACCTTCACGACGCTGGGCATCGGCAGCGTTGTGTGTGCCGCCGTCATCTCGTTCATGTCGTATTTTTCGCCGTTGGCGGTACGCTTGCCGTGAAAGTCGGTTCCGTACCACGAAGCTACGCCTTCCTGGACGTAGTTGTAGTCTTCGGACGGATAATACCAAACGCCTTCGACCTGATAGGGCTTGCCGACCTTATAAATACCGCCATAGAGAGCGTCATCGGGATCAGCGGCGGCCACCTTTGGCGGTGCATTCACGACAGGGGTCTGGTGGCTCGACGCGCAAGCCGCCAGAGCCAAGGGGGAGCACATCATGAATGTGCGTATCACCCGGCGAAACGGCAACATCAGATAGTATATCCCCCGTGAGAACAACCTAAGAACACCACTAGATTTGGTAGTGTAGTTAAAGTTGCCCTTCCTGGCAAGTTAACCGCCTGAAAGCTTAGCCCGCCTTCGCCTTCACAGCGGCAATGACGGCCCGGTCGGTATACCCGTCGGGCGTAAGTCCATTGGCCTTTTGGAAGGCCCGCACGGCCTGGCGTGTAGCACTGCCCATAACCCCGTCCGCCGTCTTCATGTGGCCCAGAGCAACCAGACCTGTCTGCAGATCTACAATCTCTTCCCTGCGCAACGGATCACCCTCGCGGCCCAACTGCGCGAGCGATACGCCGCCGCTGAGCCTGTCGGCGAGATGCCCAACAGCAATGGCGTAAAATGCTGAACGGTTCCACTTCAGGATGGCACGGTAGTTGCCATAAACCAGGAATGCTGGACCTTTGATGTCCGCTGGCAGAACGAGCGAGGCTTGAATGTCCTGTGCCGGAAGCAAATCGCCACCGACTTTGCGAACCCCCAGCGCCGACCATTCGCTGAGCGGCATAATATTTTCCTTAGCGTCGACATCGAGACTGGCCAACGCTACATCGAATTTTTGAGGCAAACTCACTTCCCTGCCCCACGTACGCTCGTCATCCCAACCCAGACTTTTCAGATAATTGGCGCCCGAACCAAGCGCGTCCGGCACGCTGCCCCAAATATCGATATGGCCGTTGCGGTCTTCGTCGACAGCATGCTTGAGGAATGTCGAAGGCATGAACTGGGTTTGCCCCATCGCGCCGGCCCAGGAGCCCTTCATCTTAGCCAAGCTGATATGCCCGCGGTCCAAGATCAGAAGCGCGTTGAACATTTCCTCACGGAAGAAGGCCTCACGCCGGCCTTCATGCGCCAAAGTCGCAAGCGCGTTGACCACCGGATACTCACCCGTCACGCGGCCGTAATTAGTTTCCAATCCCCAGAACGCAACCAGAAACCGCGCGGGCACGCCATATTCACGCTCCAGATTAGCCAACAGCTCGGCATGCTTTTGCATGAGTGCGCGGCCCTGCTCGACACGCGCTTCGGTGACGGAATTGGTCAGATAACGGGTGAAAGTATTGCTGAATTCAGGTTGGCGGTTATCCAACTCAATAACGCGTGGAATCGGCGCGATATTGGTCAGTGCGGCGTTTGCCGTGGCTGGCGATATGCCGCGTTTAATGGCGTCGGCGCGCACCTGACTTAGCCAGGACGTGAAGGACACATCGACCGGCGGTGACGTACTTTGAGTTATCTGCGCGGGAGTCTGCGCGACAGCTACCTGTGTCGGTGCGGGGCCGGAACACGCGGCCATGCCGATCGCTACCAATAATCCAGCCGACATACGTAAAATTCCCAGCGTCTGGTGCGAATGTGAGGGGGAATGCGCGTTCATAAAAGTATCCGATTGATGTTCTTAGTATAACATTCCTAGGGGTATCTTGGGTCCGGGGCAAGTTACGCGCAGGAGTGGCAAAGCCTAAGGCTTTACGCTACACTCCGCGTCGCTGCCTTCCGCAAAAACCGCGCTTAAAATCCTATGAAACATCAGGATTTTGATTCGCCGCGAACGGAACGCTGAACCAGACGAAATGTTAGCCGGCGGGGCGCAGACCCTGTGGCGTCAACGGGGGTTGATCGATATGGCGGAAGATCCAAACTTTACCTATGCGGCCGACGCGGTCAAAGAGCTCGCTCAAGTCCAACAGACCAATGGGTTCTTGAGCGACTGAGTCTCCAATATGTTCGCCGGCGCGATCGACATTCAAGCGCATTCGCCCGTGCTATCCCTCGCCTACATCGGCCTTTTGATCGCTCTGGTCATACTCCGCCTCTACACCGAAAACCCCATCAAGGCGCTCGGTTGCGCGTTGATTTATGTCTACACGATGATTCAGACCTATGCCCTTTACAAAACCTCCAGCTACGTCGTGGACTATACGCCCGCGGGCTGGCTCGTAACGGCAAAGAGTATTTGGTTTGCGGCGTTATTCACGGGCATTGGGGTTTGGGGTGTGTCGCGCGCGGTCCAAGCCTTTATCCTGGCCCTCGTGACGATGGGCCTTGGCCGATTGCTCGCGCCGATCAACCCGCTCAGGCTGCTGAACAAGTTCCGCAAGAGCGATGCCGAGCTGGAAGGTATGGACGAAGGCACCGCCAAAAACCCGAAGCGGCAGCTGACGGCCACCATGTTTACTGACATCGTCGGCTATTCAAAGCAGATGGGTGCTAACGAAGCCGCGATGGTCAAGAAACTCAACATTCATAACGAAATCATGCGTAATCAGATCGTGCGCAATCGCGGCACGGTCATCAAGACCATCGACGATGCCTTCATGGTGCGATTGCGTTCGGCGGAAAATGCCGTTCAGTGCGCCATGGATTGTCAGTAGGGCATCGGCGACTACAACAAGGGTAAGCCGGAGAACGATCAGTTTCATATCCGCATTGGTCTGCATATGGGCGAGGTCATCCACACAGGTACCGACGTGTTCGGCGAAGGCGTGAACATCGCGGCCCGTATTGAACCGAAAGCCGATCCGGACGTCATTGCCGTGTCAGATGTCATCGCAAACGCCAAGCGCAACAAGGTGCCGGCTCACTTTCAATCCATGGGCCGTTTGCCGATGAAAAACATCGCCAATCCGCCGGAGCTGTTCAAAGTCTACCCGCTCGAAGAACAGGCTTCGCAAAAGGTAGCAAAACCCGGCGCGGCGGCTGCTGCGGCGGCACCAGCCGCGGGCGCGCCTGGCGGCACGTTCAAGATCTAAACAACGGCCTAGCCCAGCGGCCACAAGATGCGTCACAATTAGTCCATGACGCATCACGCCGCCCTGCCCGCCGCTTGGTTCCGGAACGCTGTTATCGCGTTTGCATTGATTTGCGCTTCATCGGCATCGGCTGCTGATAAACTCGCGGTAGGCACCGACTGGCGCGCGCAGGCCGAACATGGCGGCTACTATCAGGCCCTTGCCATGGGTCTATATGCCAAAGCCGGTCTTGATGTGACGATCCGCCAAGGCGGCCCACAGGTAAACCACTCCCAGTTATTGGCGGCCGGCAAACTCGACATCAGCATCGCTCCCAATTCCTTCATTCCGCTGAATTTCGTTGCGCAGAAGGTGCCGGTGGTTGCCGTCGCCAGTATGTTCCAAAAAGATCCCGCGGTGCTGATCGCCCATCCCGGCCAAGGCAACGACAATATCGCCGCGCTCAAGGGCAAGAAGATCATGATCTCGCCCGACACCCGCATCGGATTTTGGCGTTTCTTGAAATCGAAATATGGCTTCACCGACGATCAGATCGCGCCATACACTTTCAATCTCGCGCCATTTTTGGCGGACCGCGCATCTATCCAGCAAGGATATGCGACCAGTGAACCCTTCCAACTCGAACGCGTTGGCATCAAGCCCGTTGTGATGCTCCTGTCGGATGCGGGCTATACCAGCTACGCCTCCCTTATCATCGTGCCGCGCAAAATGGTGCAGGACAACCCGGCACTGGTGAAGCGTTTTGTCTATGCTACCATTGAAGGCTGGACCAGTTACCTTAACGGCGATCCGGCCCCCGCCGATGCACTCATCAAGCGCGACAACCCCGACATGACCGACGAACTCTTGGCCTATGGCCGTTCAAAATTGCGCGCTTACGGGATTGTCGATTCGGGAGATTCCAAAAATGGCGGTCTTGGCATGATGACCAACGCCCGCTGGAAAGCTTTTTTCGATGTCATGGCCGCCGACGGTGTTTACCCCGCCGCCATGGATTATCGTCAGGCCTATACGCTGGATTTTATCGGCAAAGGTTCGCGTTGAGCGCCGTTACCGTCACCGGCGTCGGCAAGACTTTTGCGAACGGCACGACCGCCCTCGTGCCCGTCACTCTTGAGATTGGCAGTGGCCGCTTTGTCAGCATCGTCGGGCCTTCGGGTTGCGGCAAATCAACTTTGCTGCGGCTGATAGCAGGCCTGACGCAACCCACCACCGGAACGATCACGCGTCCTGGCCCATTGAGTACGGGCTTCGTTTTCCAGGATGCGACTTTGATGCCCTGGGCGACAGTCACCGACAATGTCGCCTTGCCCCTGCGCCTCGCGGGCATGTCTGAAGGCGAAATCAACCAACCCATCACCGAGGCACTTGAGCGGGTCGGCCTCAGCGGTTTCGCGCTGGCTTATCCCCGCGAATTGTCCGGCGGCATGAAAATGCGTGTGTCTATCGCGCGCGCCATCGTCACCGGTCCTTGCCTGCTTCTGATGGACGAACCTTTCGCCGCGCTTGATGAGTTCACGCGTTTTAAGCTTAACGACGATTTGCTCGCGCTCTGGCAGCAGAACGGCTGGACGATTGTTTTTGTCACCCACTCCGTCCGCGAAGCGGTCTTTCTGTCCGAACGGGTTTTGGTGATGTCGCCACATCCCGGCCGTATCATTGCCGATCTCCCCACCCAACTGCCGTCCTCGCGCGATGCCGGTGTGCGGCTAAGTCACGCCTTCGCCGATCAATGCGCCGACATTAGCAACCGTCTTAACGAAGCTCTCCAACAGAGGGCCGCCTCATGAGTCGCGCGGTCCGAATGGTGCTGCCCGTCGTGTTTGGGATTCTGCTATTGGCCGCATGGGAAATTCTCGTTCACGTCTATGCCGTGCCCGAATATGTTCTCCCCGGCCCAAGCGCCGTGGCTGGCGCATTGTGGTCGGATGGACCTGAACTGCTCGGTGCACTGGCCGTGACCCTGGAAGTAACCATTGCGGCTCTCGTGCTCGCCGCACTAACCGGCGCCGCGATTGCGTTCTTATTGGCGCAGTCGCCTACCGCCGAGCGGACATTTTTCCCCTATGCGGTCTTCCTGCAAGTCACGCCCATCGTCACCATTGCTCCGTTTGTCATCATTTGGGTGAATAATATTTTCATCGTGCTGTTGATCCTAGCCTGGGTCGCAGCGGTGTTTCCGATCATTTCGAATACGCTCCTCGGGCTCAAAAGCGTTGACACAAATTTGCGTGATCTGTTCCTTCTCTACGGCGCAAGCCGCTGGCAGGTGATGACACGGTTACTAGCACCCAGCACCTTGCCCTATTTTTTGGGCGGCTTACGCATTAGCGGAGGACTTGCACTTATCGGCACGGTCGTGGCGGAAATGGTCGCAGGCACGTCGGGTACGAGTTCGGGCCTAGCATCGCGGCTGTTGGAAGCCAGCTATCGCCTGGAACTGGCCCGCGCGCTGGCATGTTTTGCGCTGCTCAGCGCAACCGGTTTTGTACTGTACCTCTTGCTGGATGCTTTATCGCGATACCTGTTACGGCATTGGCACGAAAGCGCGCGGACCGCCGAATCATGACGGACCTAAACACCTTCCCGCGCGATGCTAACGTAACGCCGCAGCGATATTGCCGCCGTCTACGGTGAGGATCGCTCCAGTGGTTTTTTCGGCGAGTGCGAGTGTCACAAAGGCTTGCGCCACGTCATCCGCCGTTACCTCGCGCGCCAACAAATTGCCGCCCATGTAATTCTGCTCCGAAAGGCCACGTGCGCGCGATCTCTCCGCGATCATGGAGTCAGTCAGCAGGCCCGAGCGGATGCGGTCGGCATTGACACCATTCGCACGAATGCCCTCAGCACCGTAATCGACAGCATATTGGCGCATAAGCGCCAGCGCCGCCGCTTTTGGCAAGCCATATGGGCCAAAATCGGGACCGGGGTTCACGGCTTGCTTCGAGATGTTGAACAGCAGTGCACCGCCAAAACCCTGTTTGGTCATCACGTCTACCGCCGCCTGGGCGACTCTTTGATGGCCATAAAAATTCAATTCAAAACTGTCGCGCAGCACCTTCTCGTCGACCGTGCCGATTTTTCCCTGCCAAGCTTTACCGGCGTTGGATACGACAATATCGACACCGCCGAAGGTTTCGGCGACTTTTGCAAAAGCAGTCTTCACTGCATCGGCATTGGTAACATCACATCCGATCGCCGCGCACTTTAAGGCTTTCGCTGCATCGGTCAGCGCTTCGCCGGGAAGATCGAGGATCGCAACCTCAGCGCCTTCCCGTTTGAACGCTTGCGCAACGGCCTTGCCGATACCCGATGCGCCGCCCGTCACCACAACCACCCGACGCGCGAGACTGGCCTCCTTGCCTTTGCCAAGCTTTGCCTGCTCCAACGACCAGTATTCCATGTCGAACAGATCGGCTTCGTCGAGACATTTGTAACGGCCGATGGCTTCCGCATCGGTGACGGTTTTGATCGTACTCTCGGCGATGTCGCCGGCAATTTTGGCCGCGGACTTACTAGCACCCAGTCCAAACAAGCCTACGCCTGGAACAAGAATGACCCGCGGCAGCGGATCGAGTTCGGTCTTAGGCGGATCTTGCCGCGCATTGTGCTTACGGAAATACGCATGGCAGCGTGCGGCAAAACTGTCGAAAGCGGCCGTCGCACGCGATTTAAATGAGGCCATATCATCAAGGTCTGGCGCGGGCCATCTTCAGGGCGCATATATTGGCGCGATAATTAAGGTCCGTCGGCGAACGCTTGTGGCCGCGGCCGTGGCGCGGCAGGAAGACCATCTTCTGTCCGTTTAATTCCCCGTGCAGAAGCTCGTCCGAAGGATCACCGAACGGCGTATTGACCTTCCGCCATGTCTTGGACGTCAGACCGTCTAAATCGTAAATCCCCGACCCGCCAATAACTCCGATCACCGGAGGTATACCAAACTGCGCCGTCATGCCCTGAATTCCCCACGTATAAAGCCCGCATGATTTTTACACGCTTACGCCGGGGAAAAACATCCCTTCCGAGAAGCTTCGCGCTTATGCGCCATGTTGGTGATATGTCGGTTTCACATCGGGGGATTATGGCGGAAGGGGTGGGATTCGAACCCACGAGGCCCTTTCGGGCCTGCCGGTTTTCAAGACCGGTGCCTTCAACCGCTCGGCCACCCTTCCATGGAAACGCGAGGCAGCTTATAGCAAACTTTAGCGCTACCTTTGAAAGGCCTTTTTTTGGTGGCCGCAAGACGGCTTTCGGTGGGCACAATGTTATGACGGAAACAACGATGGCATCGGGCTTTCCTCCACGTCCAGCAATGCCGGGCCTTCGTTTCGGACGTTTCCCAGAGCCCGGCTCACCGGCCGCATGCTCAGAAGATCCTCGGCACACGGCCTGAGTAGTGCCGTTGCCTCCGCCGCGTCGGCGCTAAGCCATGCATCATAGCGCTCCGGCGCCAAGATCACCGGCATGCGATCATGGATTTGCTGCGTCAACGCGTTGCTCTCGGTCACGACGATCGTGAATGAATCGACCGGCTCCGGCCCCCTCTCCCACCGCTCCCACAGTCCGGCAAAGGCCATGGGCTGATCATCCTTACACGCGAAGAGATACGGCTGCTTGCCGCCCTTTTCGGTTTTCCATTCATAATATCCGTCCGCGATGACCAGGCAGCGGCGATGTTTCAGCGCATCGCGAAAGGCTGGTTTTTCATGCACGGTTTCTGCGCGCGCATTGATCGTGCTGAAAGCGATTTTGGAATCCTTCGCCCACGACGGAATTAAACCCCAGCGCATCATTGCCAGCTGCCGCCCGTTCGGCGTTTGCCGGACGATAGGCGCGATTTGAGTGGGCGCAATATTGTAGCGGGCTTCCAAATTGGGCCGACCTTGCCGAATTTGGAAATTCTCAATGATGACGCCCGTGGGCGTGGTGACCTTGTAACGTCCGCACATGCTTTTATTGAGCGGACGAGCCGGTTTTGGTCAAGGTGAATTCCACTTTTACTGGGAGGTCACGCGGTATCTACAACCGGCGCGAAGGCTAACTGCCGCATTTCCCAAAGAAAAAGCCTAGCCGTCAGCAACCACCGCATTGGTCGTGCGTTGATTATATAACCCCGTCACGCACGGTAGACACGCCGAGCCGCGAGACGGAATAGTCAATTTAGCCCCGAGGGGCTGCAGGAGGAAACATGGACTTTCTTGAATATTCCCCGCTGATTGATACCGCTTTGATGGTCGCCCTGGCCGCCGTCGTGTGGGCCGCTTACCGTGAACTCCGCGCACGGACCACGGACCGAAAACTGGTTTAAAGAACCGACATCACATCGGCGCAGACAATAGTTTGGTGCGCGCCATTTAGAGCGGGGATCGCAACATGCGGTCCCCGTTCATGTTTCAGCAGGTAACATCCCGTGCATAGAAAGGTCGGTCACGTTCGCGTCGGTGTTTCCGGATGGGTTTACCCACCCTGGCGGGGATCGTTCTATCCTTCCGACTTGCCGCATAAGGATGAACTGGCCCACCTCAGCCGTGCCTTCGATACCGTTGAAATCAATGGTACGTTTTACGGCACACAATCGGCCGATACGTTCAAGCATTGGCACGATAGTGTGCCTGACGACTTTCAGTTCTCGGTTAAAGCCCCGCGCTATATCACGCACATCTTGCGTTTGAAGCACACCGAAGAACTTCTCGCGAAATTCTTCGCGTCTGGTGTCCTTCGCCTTGTCACTAAACTCGGCCCAATTCTGTGGCAACTGCCGCCGAGTTTTAAGTACGACAGAGATGTCATTGAAAACTTTCTTGCATCATTGCCCCATACGACCAGCGACGCAGCGAAAATCGCGCGCACATTCCACGGGCGCACAACCAAGGCGACCTGGGCGAAAACCGATGCAGATCGGCCACTGCGGCACGTCCTGGAAATTCGTCACGAAAGTTTTGTAACACCGGCCTTCATCACGCAACTGCGGCGTCACCGCGTTGCGCTGTGTTGTGCGGACAGCGGACAATGGCCGAAGCTGATGGATGTGACCGCAGACTTCGTCTATTGCCGTCTGCACGGCGCCGATCAGCTTTACTTCAATAATTTTAATGAACGCACTTTGGGGAATTGGGCCAAAAGGGCCGTGAGTTGGATGGAGGGCGAAGAAGCGCCCGGCATACATGCGTCCGCTACGGCTGCCCCTCACCGCGCGGCGCGCGACGTATACGTTTACTTCGACAACACGGCTAAAGTTCATGCGCCCGACAATGCACTTAGTTTAAGGCAGCGCGTCGATAAGCTATCGGCCCATCACCATAGCGAAGCATTGCGTCTCGCCCGTTAGCGCCTCACGAAACATCTCGTCTTTTGCCGCGTTGTGTTCTTACTGATGCCGCCATCAATGGAGGTGTCAGCGAAAAGATTTCAGCAAGGAGAGATGTGATGAAAATACGATATGCACTGCCGCTGCTCTCGGCGGCCATGACCGTATCAGCCGTTGCACAGGCCGCAACCGGTTACACAACCGAGCGCCTCAATCTACGAGCCGGCCCAGGACGCGATTATCCAACGATTGTTTCGATTGGGCGCAATGCCAAAGTGACGGTTCATGGTTGCCTCAACCGTTATGACTGGTGTGATGTTTCCAAAGGCCGTACACGCGGTTGGGTCGACGGAAGCTCGCTCGCGATTCCATATCAGGGTCGCCGCGTCGGCGTCGTCGAGTACGGTCCCCGCGTTCGCGTGCCCGTACTGACTTTTAGCTTCGACAATTATTGGGATAACCACTATCGCCGGGCGGCTTTCTATCACGACCGCGATAATTGGCGTGAACGGTGGCGCAATTGGACCCGCGATCAAGATCATGACGGCGTACCGAACCGTTTGGACCGTGACCGCGATGGCGATGGCGTTCCAAATCGCGTCGATCGCGACCGGGACGGAGACGGCGTGCGTAATAACCGCGACAACGCCCCGAACAATCCCAGCCGTCGCTAACTTACAAGTTTAACGCGCTCAAACGGGCCAGGAGAAATCCTGGCTCGTTTTCTTGTGCGCCGCGCAAAAACGCTTGTTCACACCTTATCCTGTAGCAACACGGAACATTTTTACGCCGGAAGCGATTATTACTAGTGAGTTTAAGCACTTAACCCGAGTGTATCGAGCGCACAATGAACGAGCCGCTACACATTTCTCATCCCATGATCGCGCGCGCGATGACCGCTTACAACCGCACGCCGAATTTTGGCGACAACATCTCGCGGCAGCTTGCCTCAGTCATTGGCGACTTACAGTCGATGGGCGAACGCGAAGACGAGTTGCGCCGGATTTATGTCGCCGTGCAATGCTCGCTTTTGCCGCAAAAATTCATGCCGGCTTTGCACGAACTTGCGCATCAAGTTGTTCGTCTTCTCGGCGGCATTGAACAACTCAAGGCAATTTCGACATTGCGTCATATCTAGCGGCTGGACTCTTTCTTCAGCAGTGCGCGTTTACGCGCGACGCCCCAGCGGTAACCCGACAAACTTCCGTCAGAACGCAATACCCGGTGGCAGGGAATGGCTACAGCCAGCGTATTGGCAGCACAGGCGCTTGCCACTGCGCGAACCGATTTGGGCGCGCCTATGCGTTTCGCGACCTCGCTATAAGTAACCGTTTTGCCGGTCGGAATCTTACTCAACGCACGCCAAACCCGTTTCTGAAAAGCCGTGCCGCGGATATCTAACGGCAGATCGAGCCCGATTTCAGGTGTGTCCACAAAATCGATTACACGCGCGATGACTTTCTTGAAATCCTTATGTGCGGCGTTCAATTCCGCGTGCGGAAAATAATCTCGCAACTCGCGCACCAGCACTTTCGAATTGTCTCCGATCAAAATCGCGCACACGCCCAACGCGCTCTGCGCCACCAAAACCGATCCCAATGAGCATTTGCCGACAGCGAACCGTATCGATGTGTCCGCCCCGCCTGCCCGGTAAGCTGTCGGCGTCATCCCAAGCAGCGCATTTGATTTCTCATAAAAGCGACTGGTGGCATTGTAACCCGCCTCAAAGATAGCTTCCGTCGCAGATGCGCCATTCTTCAAGACACCTCGTACCCGGCTCTCGCGGTGCGCGCTGGCATAGCCTTTTGGTGTCAAGCCGGTCGCCCGTTTAAACAAACGATGGAAATGCGAAGCGCTCAGCCCCGCCCTTGCAGCCAAGGTCGCCAAGTCCGGCTCAGTTTCACTGTCCGCAATAAATCGGGACGCCGCGGCGACGATCTTTGCCTGTTGCACCCTGGATGATTCCCGATCCGGCTTGCAGCGCTTGCACGCCCGAAACCCGGCTTTTCCGCCGCGGCTGGGTTTGCATGAAATCGCACATGTTCAGGGCGCGGCCGTCGCGCGGAACAAGAAGGCAGGCAGTACACCCCCGTCGTGGCCACGGAATAGTAAAAGCCGCCCTCCTGAGCCGGGTCGCGCCCAACCACTGTCGCCCAGCGTGGGTCTTGCAGAGTGGCCGATTGGCGCTCAGGTAATCTAACCAAGGGTTTAGCGTTCATGGTGGCCTTCACATCATTCGCGGTGCGTGTGGTCTGTCTAGCTTAGCCTCCCCCCAACCGCACTCCGGATCTTACTTTCGAATTCTGGAAGAGGCGTTTTTATAAATTACTTCTAAGAATCAATAACTTATTATCTCATATCGACGGTTTTCTAACCGGCGCACACAGAATTTCGCGTCCTCCTGGAAATTTCTCCGCAACTATTAGTAACTATACGCGTTTCCATATAGGGGATAATCAACCTATCGGCGTATCTCCAGCTTGGAGGTGGCAGTGGGTTTCTAAATCTGGGGTTGGGTGGAGGATCGGAGAGATGAACGTCAATGTGCCGAGCGATCTGAACCTATCCAAAACGACGTTCATGGTCGTGGATGCAAAAGCGATGTATCGCGAGATGGTGCAATCGGCTTTGCTTGGCGCCGGCGCTAAAAGCGTCAAGCACGCCACCAGTGTAGATAAGGCGATCGAGACTCTCAATCGCTACGGACAAGAGATCAACTGCGTCGTCTGCGATTGGGACATGACGCCGGTTGGTGGCCTCGAACTCCTACGCAAGATTTGCTGCCGTACCCTGCCCAAGACGTCGCCGCGCACACCTGTTGTTATCTTAACGGCACGCGCGGACGCTGCGGCCGTGAAAGCTGCCATGGCTTTGGATGTGAATGGTTTCGCGGTTGCACCGCTCTCGTTTGAAAAACTTGTCAAAACCGTTTCCCACGCCTTAACCCGCACGTGGCTGCTGCAGCAGCCGAGTCATTATGCTGCGGTTCCTGTTGTAGATACCGCCATACAACCTGAACCGCGCGTACACGTCGGCAAGGAACCGGCGCGCCGCGATCCCGCCGCCCCTGCTGCGCGTGCAGTAGCTAAGCAGCCACCTCCGCCGGCCCCAGCCAGCGCCAAACTCATCAACGTGCATATGACATGACTGGCAAAGGTCCAGCCTGGCAATGTCCTCGCACGCGATTTGCACGACAAAGATGGTCACCTTCTGCTCAGTGCCGGCGCCCCGTTAAAGCAATCGATCCTCGATCGCCTTTTGGGTGTCGCTGGCGGGCATGCCGATAGCTATCACCTATGGATTGGCGAACGCGAAGACGCGGGGAAGGAAAAAGCCTAGGCCAGCGCCATGCACGCAAGACCATAAAGCGCCCCCGCCAGCACCACCCAATGCAGGCTAAGCTTGAA
The DNA here is from genome assembly GCA_947476625.1 of Fidelibacterota bacterium. Taxonomy (GTDB): domain Bacteria; phylum Pseudomonadota; class Alphaproteobacteria; order Rhodospirillales; family Rhodospirillaceae; genus SHVO01. The sequence goes on along the minus strand of CANJRA010000018.1, from coordinate 15,525 downwards.
GCGAATTAAAACACCGAGCGCAACAACGATAACGCATACCGCGGCGTAGTCGATTGCAGCGCTTTGCTTGAACACAACTTCACGCGCGAAAAACACAGCCAACGTCGCGATGACCCCAACCACCGCCGCTGTAATGGCCGCCAGCGCACCGGCAGCGCCTTTGATGCGTGCGATGCGTTCGATATACGGCGCGCCCGTGAGAATGAAGAATATCGACGGCAGAAACGTGGCGTAGGTTGTTATTACCGCGCCTATCGTCGCGGCAGTCAACGGACTCATCCCGCTATTTGCATTCCACCCAGCGAAGAATCCCACATACTGCAGCACTAGGATCAAGGGACCGGGTGTCGTTTCAGCCAGCGCCAAGCCATTGATCATTTCGTCGGGGCTCAACCAGTGGAAATGATTGACCGCGGCCTCTGCAACGTAGGGCAAAACCGCGTAGGCCCCGCCGAAAGTAACAAACGCCGCTTGTGTAAAAAACCGCGCGATCACCAAAAAGGGTTCTGGTCCGGTAAATGCAATCACGGTCCCGACGGGCACGATTAACAACCCCGCGTAAATTAAAATCATCCGCAGAACTCTCGCGCTGATACGCCGCGGGGTATCGAATGTTTCCGCCGTCGCAGTTTCGTTCTCAATGATATTTTTGCGCGACGTAAGCCAGCCGATGACGCCAGCGCCCAGCACAATCAGCGGAAACGGCACATGAAACACTTCAAGCGCGGCAAAGGCCGCTACCGCCAGTATGGTGGCTTTGGCGGTCGTAAGAATCCGGCGGGCAACGCGCCAGAGAGCGTGTATCACAATCGCCACGACAACCGGTTTCAAACCGGAAAAGACCGCGTTGACGACGGCCATGTCACCGTGTTTTGCCGCAATCCAAGCTAGTCCATAGAGGACAAACGCGCCCGGCAATACGAACAGGATGCCCGCCGCAAGTCCCCCCTTGAGACCATGAAGCTTCCAGCCAATATAGGTAGCAAGCTGCTGCGCTTCGGGGCCAGGCAGAAGCATGCAGAAGTTAAGCGCCTGCAGGAACGCGTCCTGGCCGATCCAGCGGCGCTGATCCACCAGTTCATGCTGCATAATCGCAACCTGACCCGACGGGCCGCCAAAGCTGATAAAACCCAGCTTGAGCCAAAACCGGAGCGCTTCGGAAAATGTCGGCAAAATATGTCTCTAAGGCCAGTTTGGGCTTTTAGAAAATAGGGCTAGAATGAGCCCCTCACATTCGGAGATACCTCTATGCGCATTGATATCGTTTTCGATACGGTCTGTCCCTGGTGTTTCGTCGGGAAACGCCGTTTCGACCGCGCCTTGAAAATGCGGCCCAACCTAAAGCCCGAAGTGCGCTACCGCTCATTCCTGCTCAATCCCGATTTGCCGCCGCAAGGCGTTGACCGGCGCGAATACCTCGAGCGCAAATTTGGCGGCAGCCATCAATACGATCGGATCGCCGAAGCCTTGTCATTCACCGGCAAAGGCGAAAGCATCAATTTTGCGCTCGACAAAATTAAGCGCACGCCCAACACGGCCAATTCTCATCGCCTTGTGCGCCTTGCGCACACGCTGGGACGTCAACATGAGGCCGTCGAGCTTTTATTTACGGCGTTTTTTGAACGCGGCCTCGATCTGGGCAATGTCGAAGTCCTGATCCGCCTGGCCGAGGAACTCGGTATCGAACGCCACATGGCGCACGCGCACCTCTCCGGCGACAACGACCTCAATGCCGTCTACACCGAGAATGCGCACATGCGCCGTCTCGGAATCACGGGCGTGCCTTGCTTCATCTTCAACGAAGGCCGCGCTATTGCCGGCGCACAGGAGCCTGAAATCCTGGTGCGGATGCTCGATATGGCCGTGGCTCAGGAAGCCGAACGCCCCGCTATGCAGAGCCTTGGCTAATACCCAGGCGGCATTAACTCTTTTCCCCCGCAGAAATTGCCGACGCTAAGACGCGCGGCCAACCCATTGATATTTATGTATTTATTATGATTCAGCGCAAAATGAACGCGCGGCGGCGTTAACCATTTTCTTACCCTCCCTGTCGCATCCTAAGACCATCGATTCGACCGCCGTTTGAGGAGTCAGGGCCAATGAACGAGTTCTGTTGCGACCCACTTTCAGAACCAACATCAGCGCCGCAAAATTTGAAGCGCTTGTGACCAAAGCTTCTCGCTCGCCCTTTGCGATCGAACTCATTGGGCACGATCCCACTGTTGTCCCGGTTGTGCGCTTGTTCAACGTCGACTTCACGACACCGGACGACCGTGACCGCGTGCGCATCGCAATGCGTTTTGTCGAAAAAGAATTGGCTGCTACGGCTGCAGCGACCATGCCGCACGTACCTGCCGCGGCTGCAGGCCACCTCGCTACAGCGTAATCCTGAATTTACTTTGCGGGCGCCTGCGCGATTTGCGACATCTGCCTGAGCACAGCCTGCAAACCTTTAACGCGCGCACTTGGCGTTTCCCACGGCCGCACGAATACCAATTTCTGGTCCGGCCTTAGCTTAAGTGTCCCCACCTGCTTGGCAATATAGTCAATTAATCCGACAGGATTGGGGAACGTATTGTTGCGCAAAGACACAACCGCGCCTTTGGGCCCCGCATCGACCTTCTCGACATTGGCGATCCGGCACATCGCCTTGATGCCCACCACATCCAATAAGTTCTCGACTTCCGGCGGCAAAGGCCCAAAGCGGTCGATCAGCTCCGCCGCGAAGCTATCGATTTCCGCAGCATCCTTCAGTCCGCCGATACGGCGATAGAGTGACAGCCTGATGCCAAGGTCTTTGACGTAAGTGTCGGGAATAAGGACCGGCGCGCCGGTATTGATTTGCGGCGACCATTCGTCGACCGGTGTAGCGTTGGCTTCCGTTTCCCCCGCACGCGCGGCCGCAACGGCTTCTTCCAACAAATGCTGGTACAACTCGACGCCGACTTCCTTGATATGACCCGACTGCTCGTCGCCCAAAAGATTCCCAGCGCCGCGAATGTCGAGATCGTGGCTCGCCAAGGTGAACCCTGCGCCCAGGCTGTCCAGCGTCTGCATCACATCCAGGCGTTTCTCGGCACTCACCGTCGGTTTGCGGTCCGGCGGCAGCGTCAGATATGCATAACCGCGCGACTTGCCGCGCCCGACACGACCACGCAACTGGTACAACTGCGACAGACCGAACATATCGGCGCGGTGAATAATAATGGTGTTTACCTGTGGCATATCGATGCCGGACTCGATGATGTTGGTCGACAGCAGCACGTCGAATTTTCCATCGGCGAACGATGTCATCACATCTTCCAGCACCTGAGGCCGCATCTGGCCGTGCGCGACAGCGTATTTTACCTCGGGCACGAGTTTCTGCAATCGCTCGGCCACGCCATCAATGTCCGCCACACGCGGGCAGACGTAGAAGGTCTGTCCGCCTCTAAACCGCTCGCGTAGAATCGCCTCGCGGATCACCACCGGATCGAACGGCAGCACGAACGTCCGCACTGCTAAACGGTCGACCGGCGGGGTCGCTATCAGGCTCATCTCGCGCACGCCCGTCAGTGCCATTTGCAGCGTGCGTGGAATCGGCGTGGCCGTCAGCGTCAAAACGTGCACCTCCGCCTTGATTTGTTTAAGGCGTTCTTTGTGCGCGACGCCGAAGTGCTGCTCCTCATCAACGATCAGCAAACCAAGGTCCTTGAAGGTAATGCCCATTGCGAGCAAAGCATGTGTTCCAACGACTACATCGATTGTTCCCGCCTCAAGCCCATCCTTCACCGCCTGCGCGTCTTTTGGCGTCACGAGCCGCGACAACTGACCAATACGCAGCGGGAATCCCGCGAACCGTGCCGTAAAGTTGCGATAGTGCTGACGCGCGAGCAGCGTCGTTGGTACCACCACGGCGACTTGCATCCCGGTCATGGCCGCAACGAAAGCCGCCCGCAACGCAACTTCGGTTTTGCCGAAACCAACATCGCCGCAGATCAAGCGGTCCATCGGACGTCCTTTGATAAGGTCGTCCAGCGTCTCGGCAATGGCCCGAAACTGGTCATCGGTTTCGGCATAGGGGAAACGCGCGCAGAATTCCTCGTATAAGCCTTCCGGCGGCGGCAAGGCCGGCGCGTCCTTGATCTGCCGGTCAGCGGCGATTTTGATCAGCTGCTCGGCCATATCGCGAATGCGCTGCTTCAGCTTGGCTTTGCGTGCCTGCCAAGCCGCGCCGCCCAGCTTATCCAGCGTCACACCCGCCTGCTCCGATCCGAAGCGCGACAGCACGTCGATATTTTCTACCGGCAAATACAGCCGGTCGTTGCCGGAATAGCTAATACGCAAACAGTCATGCGCCGCCCCACCGACAGTCAGAGTCTCAAGCCCTTCATAACGCCCGATGCCATGCTCAGCGTGCACCACAAGGTCGCCCTCGCCGATCTGAGATGCATCTGCGATGAACGCATCCGCACGGCGGCGTTTCTTCGAGGCCCGAACCAATCGGTCGCCGAGCAGATCCTGCTCCGAGACAACCGCCAGATTACTGGTCACGAACCCGCGCTCGAGCGGCAGCGGAATCGCTGCCATCAAATGAGTGTCGGTCTTATGGACCTCATTCCACGTCTGCGCATCGATGACGGCTGAGAACCCGTGATCGCGCAGCACACCGATCATGCGTGCCTTGGAGCCCGCGCTCGTGCCTGCGAGAACCACGCACCGCCCCGCCGATTGTTCAGCTTTGATATGGGCAATGAACGCTTCAAACACATTTTCATTGGGTCGGGCGCGGATATCCGCGAAGTCACGCCCCGGACGGCCGCCGGCATCCTCACCGCCGCCGACGTCCGGCGCGGCATAGGAACGGAACGCAGCCACAGTTCGGCCGCGCATGAGCTGCATCCACTCGGCTTCGTCGAGATACATCAACCCCGGCGGCACCGGGTGATAGATAACGCCGGTTTCTTCCAATGAACGCTGCTTTTTGCCGCCGCTGACGCTATCGACCATGCGCCGGGCTTCGTAATAGTCGCGGATGGTCTCAAGCCTGACTTTAACCGACACTTCTATATCGTGATCAAGGCTGATGCTCGCGGTCGGCAAATAGTCCGTCATCGTTCCCAAGCCATCATGAAACAACGGCAGCCAATGTTCCTGCCCGATGAACTTGCGACCCTGCGAAACCGACTCATACAGCGCATCGTCGCCGCCCACGGCGCCGAACAACTCGCGGTATTTAGTACGGAAACGCGCAATGGACTCAGGCGTCAGGATAGTCTCACTCATCGGCTTCAACGCGACGGCATCGCGCGTACCGGTCGTGCGCTGACTGACAGGGTCGAACGTGCGGATGGTTTCAATGTCGTCGCCGAACAGATCCAGCCGTACCGGCTCCGCCGCGCCGGGCGGAAATAGATCGATCAAGCCACCGCGCACGGCGAACTCGCCCGGTTCCATCACCTGCTCGGCGCGCGTGTAACCGTTAGCCGCTAGAAAAGCATCGAAGGCTTTACGGTCGAGCCGCGCCTTCGCCGTGATGTTCAGCGCGGCGTTACGCAGACTCTCGACTTTGGGCACCCGCTGCAAAATGGCACTGACGGTCGTGATGACAAGGCGGCATTTGCCTTGTGCCGGCGGATCAGTCAGTCGCGTCAGCGCATCAATACGCCGCGACATGACCTCGGCATTTGGCGACACACGGTCGTAGGGCAGGCAGTCCCAGGCCGGCAGCGTGATGATCTCAATTTCCGGCGCAAAAAACGCCACGGCTTCCGCCAGCGCCGTCAGCCGCAATTCATCGCGCGCCACATGCAGCGTCGAATCCCGCAAAGCCGCCCGCGCGCGCTCGGCCAGCACCAGCGCGTCGTAGCCTTCCGGCACGCCGTGCAGCACACGGGCATTAATCTTGGCGAGAAAGGATTCCATCACCTACGCTTCGCAAGCTTTTCGTAATATGCCAACACGCCGTCGAATAATGTGTTCCGCCAACGGTCGGGAACCGGTTGGCGGCCCATGATCCAATCCACCAGGTCCAGGTCGGCCTCATCCAGAAGCGCGTCGGCTTCATCCAGCTTGTCGTCAGGAATTGTCCCCGCGATCTCGCTGAAATACCCTCCGACAATGGCGTCGGATTCCTTGGTACCGCGATGGGTGGCGCGGTACAGAATGCGCTTCCGGCGCGGGTCGGTGATGGGCGGCAATGTCATGATTCTCTGTGAATTCCGGGAACCAAACAAAAATATCCCCCGGGCTTGGCCGATTTTGGTCCCCCAAAATTGACCTCCCGTGAGGTTGCTTGGATATAATGCTATTAGACCGCCCTGTCAGCCCGTCATCCTTCCTAGGCTTCAGATTTCCTATGGCCCTTCGCCCAAGCATCCTGTTTCCCCTGTTCGCCAAGGTCACGACCTTGCCGGGCATTGGGCCGCGCTTGGTCAAACTAGTGGAAAAACTCGCGGGCGAGAATGTCGTGAACCTGCTCTGGCATCTGCCCAGCGGCGTGTTGGACCGGCGCTTCTCGCCCAAGGTCGGCGACGCTCCGGCCGGCAAAATTGCCACGCTCATCGTCGACGTCCTGGCGCATGCGCCGGCACCGCCACGCAGCAAAGTTCCCTACCGCATTACCTGCGGCGACGAGACCGGCAAAATTACGCTGGTCTTTTTTCACGGCCGCCTCGATTACCTCGAAGAAGCGCTCCCCGTGGGCGAGCAACGCGTCGTCAGCGGTAAGGTCGAAGTCTTCGACAGTCGCCGTCAGATGAATCATCCCGATCACATCGTTCCCGTAGCCCAGATCGACAGCGTCAAACGGGTCGAGCCGGTCTATCCCATGACCGAAGGCCTTTCGCCCAAAGTCCTCGAGAAGTCCATTCGCGCCGCGCTCGCCAAAACGTCCGACCTGCCGGAGTGGTTCGACCCCGCCTACCTCGCCCGCCAACAATGGCCGTCGTGGCACGATGCGCTCCGCGCTGTGCATGCACCGGGCGGCGAAGAAGATTTGCTGCCCTCTCACCCGGCGCGCGCGCGCCTGGCTTTTGACGAACTGCTTTCCAACCAGCTTGCACTCATGCTTGTAAGACTCAAAGCCCGCAAGCGTCGCGGCCGCAGCTTGGTAGGCGACGGCATCTTACGCGGCAAAGTGAAAGCGGCCCTGCCCTATGCCCTCACCGGCGCCCAGTCCCGCGCGCTCGAGGAAATCTTCGCCGATATGGTCAGCAAAAACCGCATGCTGCGCCTCCTGCAAGGCGATGTCGGCAGCGGAAAAACGATCGTCGCGTTGATGGCTATGTTGGCAGCGGTAGAAGCCGGCTCCCAAGCCGCCCTCATGGCCCCGACCGAAATCCTTGCACAACAGCACCTCGAAACCTTGAAACCGCTTTGCGCCGCCGCCGGTGTACGCGTCGAAGTCCTCACCGGGCGCGTAAAGGGTGCCGCCCGCAACGCCATCCTCGAAGACATCGCCGCCGGGCACATCAACATCGTTGTCGGTACGCACGCGCTGTTTCAGAAAGACATCGCATTCCACGACCTCGCCTTCGCCGTCATCGACGAGCAGCATCGGTTCGGTGTCCACCAGCGTCTGGAACTAGCGGCAAAGGGCGATGGCACCGACGTCCTGGTCATGACCGCCACGCCGATCCCGCGCACGCTCACCCTTACGGCCTACGGCGACATGGATGTCTCACGCCTCGACGAAAAGCCGCCCGGCCGCATGCCGGTCGACACCCGCTTGATAAACCTTGAACGTCTCGATGAAATCGTCGACGCCGTCACCCGCGCCGTGGCGAAAGGCGGCAAGATCTATTGGGTCTGCCCCCTGGTCGAAGAATCCGAACTGATAGATCTCGCGGCGGCCGAAGAACGCCACGCCCACCTCAAGCAGATACTCGGTTCCAAAGTGGCGCTGATCCACGGCAAGATGAAACCGGCCGAAAAAGACGCCGCCATGGACTCCTTCACGTCCGCCGATGGCGCGCAGGTTCTCGTCGCAACAACCGTCATCGAAGTCGGCGTCGATGTTCCCGATGCCACGATCATGGTGATCGAACACGCCGAACGCTTCGGCCTTGCCCAGCTTCATCAGTTGCGCGGTCGCATTGGGCGCGGCGGAAAATCCGGCACCTGCCTCCTGCTGTACGCTGGCCCACTCACCGAAACCGCAAAGTCCCGTCTCAACATCCTGCGCGATACCGAAGACGGCTTTATCATCGCCGAGGAGGATTTACGTCTGCGCGGCGGCGGCGAAGTATTGGGAACACGCCAGAGCGGCTTGCCTGAATTCAAGATCGCCGATCTCATGGTACACGGCGAACTCCTTGCCGCTGCCCGCGACGACGCGAAGCTAATCATCGCCCGCGACGCCAACCTGGAAAGCTCGCGCGGCGAAGCCCTCCGGACGTTGCTTTATCTATTCGAGCAAGATGATGCGGTAAGAACGCTCAGATCTGGTTAGGCTTTATCATCTTTGCCGACGGCATCACGATCCCGCCCGATATCACCATCTTCAAGCATTCCTCAACCGTCATATCGAGCGTGGTCATGTCCTTGCGCTGCAGGAAAACCAAATAGCCCGACGTAAAGGACATTGTCGGAATAAATACGCTGAACAGTTCTGCAGGAGCCTGATTTTGAATCTCCTGCGCAGTCTTGGCGATCACCAGCCCCAGCGCCCACATCTCTTTGCGTGGATATTCCACCAGCACCACTTCCCGAAAGGATTCCGTCTGTTTGGAAAACACCGTTTCGAAGATTTGTTTGATCGCCGAATAGACGCTGCGGATCACGGGTAAACGCGCAACGATGCGCTCGCCCCATCTGACCAGTATATGCCCCAGGTAATTGGCGGTGAGAAATCCAACCAAGGTCAGCACCGCCACCAGAATGACAATGCCAAAGCCGGGGATATAACTGCTGGGATTGTAGCTATCGGGCAGCCAGCCCGTAACCGCGTCGTCGATGTAGCGAATCACCCACCACGCCGCAAAGAGCGTGATGGTGATGGGCGCCGTCACGAGCAGCCCGGCCAGGAAGTAATTGCGCAGCCGTACCGTCAGGGATTGGCGCCATGGCAATTCGCCCTGCTGCGCATGGGTGGGGAGCTGTGGTGCCTTGTGATCAGTCATGCCATCATCATCGCAGATTTACACGGGTATCTGCCACTATGACCGACACAGCTCCACCAATGACCCCTCGGCCAATCATCGGCGTTGGGGTCGTTGTGCTCCGCGCCGGCCCGACCGGTCCCGAAGTGTTGCTGATCGAGCGCGGACGCCCGCCGCGTCAGGGCGAGTGGAGTATCCCCGGCGGCTGCCAGGAGTGGGGCAAAGCAGTACAAGAAACCGCGCATCGCGAGCTCATGGAGGAAACCGGCGTCACCGTCACCGGCTTGAGGTTCGTCGACGTCGTCGATGCCCTGTGGCATACGCCCGAAGGCACGCTTGAGCGGCATATGACCCTGATAGACTACCGCGGCCTATGGTCGGGTGGAAACGCCCGCGCCGGGGACGATGCCTCGGACGTCAAATGGGTGCCCGTTTCCGGTCTGGCGCGCTATAACCTATGGAGCGAGACCATTCGCATTATCGAGGCCGCCGTTGCGCTGGGCGGAGTTTAGGTATGATCGAAGACTGGACGCCCGCCCCAAAACCGCTGTTCACAGTGCGGGTGTGTATCAACAAGCGGCTCAATACCGACCGCCTCCCCTCCTGTGGCGGACGCGGCAGCCGTGGTCTGGCCGATGCTCTGGAACGCATGTTTTGGCCGAACGCATCCCTGCCAGTGTCACGCGAGGGCCTTGCATGAATAACTGTCTGCACGGCCCCAACCTGAAAATCCAAAGTGCCGACTACTTTAATCTTGAAGGCGATGTTTCAGACCCAACATCGACCTCATCATGGTAGCAATCCGAGCGGAAGCAGAGCGCCGCACGGCCCTTGCAGACGCCGCACCTTCGGACGGTGGACCACCAGTCCTGTGATCGCCCTGCTCATTATCGCCGGCGCGACCGTTGTGATCGTTGCGGGCTTAGCGTTGATCTTGCCGTGCGAAGGGTGCCGCTTACGCCGCGAACGCATGCGCAAAGCTTATGCGCAATGGCGCGCATCTCACCCCAAAACCTAACGCTGCCCGCTAGTGGAATATTTTAAATACCGGCTGAACAGCCGCGATTACCGGATAAAGCATCTGGAAGACGGCGGCCTTGATCACCGGCCACTGCGCAAAGGGCCAGATGAAGGCATTCACGATGCCGTCGTTCATCGGCACACTATGAAAAAGATCGCGTACAAAAAATAATACGCCGGTTACGGCGTACATCGACTGCAGCAGCATAAAACGGCCCATACCCCCAACTCCAGCCCCACAACGGAAGCTGAAATGGTGAACCGGTCGCTTCAAAAAACCAGCTTTTAGTCTTGCGGCGCAAAGGGGATACCGGCCGGGCGCGACATCGCGGCGTCGTTTGCGCCGCCGGGCCGCCTCGTTTCTATAGACCGCGACGAATCGCCGCACCCGCCCTATAACTACACCGCAAACAACCGGTGACGGCGGACAGCGACGTGGATTTCTCCTTTATCGATAAAATGCAGCAGCAGCGCCTCAGTCAGGCACGCCTGACGTCCACTGAGCTGCACAACCGACCAACACTGCTGTTTGTGCACGGCGGTTTTCACGGCGCCTGGTGCTGGTCGCAATATCTGGAATTTTTCGTACAACGCGCGATACCCGCCGCCGCGATCGATTTGCGCGGACATGGCGGGCTTCCCGCACCGCCCGATTTTGCACGTGCCGGTGTGGCGGAGATGGCCGCCGACATCACCGAAGCCGCAGCGGCCCTCAAAACCCCGGTTATTCTGGTCGGTCACAGCCTAGGCGCGCTGGCCGCCATGGCGGCGGCGGAACATGTGAGGCCTTCGGGCATTATTATGATTGCCCCTGCCCCGCCAGCGAATGTTGATGTCCGCCTCATGCCGCCTTTCCCCAGCGAGAAATTGATATCGCCGCCGCCGCCGGATCGCGCGAACCGCTGGTTTTTGCAAGGCTATCACCGCATGGATATCGATCCTTATCTCGCGCGCCTTTGCCCTGAAAGCCCGGCGTTTCTCAATGATTGCTACCGCCGCACCATTTCCGTGCAGCCGTCTTGGGTTCAAGGCCCCACACTTTGCATTTCCGCTGCATTGGACGACACCCCCCTGCACCCTGCCGGGCAAGACCAGGCTGTTGCGGAATTTTTCGGCGCCGAGCTGCAGACGATCCCTGAAGCCGGACATTGCCTGATGCTCGACGACACATTGAAAATCAGTGCGGAAGTGATCGCCGCATGGCTAAAGCGCAACAAATTACAATGAACGGTCTGAGAATGCTCTGGCGTGGTTTTACATTGCTATGGATCATCACCTTGGGTTCGGTCGCGATGGCCGCGCCGTTGTCCGCGGATGGAACCATCGAAATCGACCAACCATGGGCGCGTATCGCTCCCAATGAAGACGGCACCATCAGCGTATTTTTTGAGGTTGTCAGTCGCGGCGAAAAAGACGACAGCCTGATCTCGGCCACCAGCCGCCACGCCAAAACGTCCCATCTCCGGCGCGGGAAATGGCACGGCCTGGACTTCATCAATAAAAAACCGACGGCATCAGGATTAGAGCCGGGAAACGCGTCTCGTTTCATCCGGGCGCGCTCGAGGTGAGCCTGACAGATCTCGGCACGCCGCCGGCTGTGTTTGACGTCGTTCCCATCACGCTGGTTTTTGAGAAGGCCGGAACCGTCGAGATCGAAGCTAAGATCAGCAATCAATTATTGGGCAATAGAATCCGGAAATAGCTGCATCACGTCGTCAGTGTTTCACGCAGTTTTTGGATGACCCGTAAAATCAGTCCCAACGCCCGCTGATCGGCAGACCCCGGCAAAGCCTGCAATTGAGATTCCAGTGTATCGAGCGCCACGTATTTCGCCTTGAGCGGTCGCGTCCCCAAATACGCTGTCAGCCATGTCGACACCACGCGCGGATCGGGACGGTCCTTGGCAACGTCGAGAATCATCTGCACGGGATCGGGCATCTCAATCTCTCCGAAATTCGCGCCGGCACTTTTATCCACAGGCGCGATACCATACTCAAAAGCGGCGGAAATCCTAGAGATTCCACCCCACATATCGCGCTGATACGTTTGCTTGACCGGGGGAGACGCGGCGAATATGGTGCGCCCCTCTTAGGTCGGGCCCGTAGCTCAGTGGTAGAGCATCTGACTTTTAATCAGGGGGTCGGTGGTTCGAACCCACCCGGGCTCACCAACCTAAATCAATGACTTAGTGATGATCGCGCCCTTAAGGTTGTGGGCGAAAAGTTAGCCATGCACCCACTGTGCACCCAGTAGGCGCAACTTCGCCGCGACGGGCCAGCCTCCCGTACTGCTGATCCATTATGCTTGATCCAGCATCGCGATAAGACGCATCAGCCCCAACTGACAAAACCGGCGGAACTCCTTTTCTCAGTTCTGTTAGTTCCAATTCGGTGCGTTTTTCGGCTGGGGCTGGAAGCTAAATCAGATCGCCTCCTAACCTCGCCATTGTTGACAACGATACGCATTGAGAGCCACCTGCCGACGTCTCGTTTTATCTTGTAGGATTTTCCATGAACATTTCCATGTACCAAGCGAGCGTGCCGCGCTTCGTCAACATTCTCAGTAATCTGATGAATATCATCGACAAGGCGCAGGCTCACGTCGACGCCAAAAAGATCGACCCTGCGACGCTGACGACCTATCGCTTATTCCCTGACATGTTGCCCATGACCACGCAGGTGCGCATCGCTTGCGATGCCGCTCAGGGCGTGGTGGCACGCCTGGCCGGGATAGAGATCCCGGTGGACGAAGATAACGACAAGACCTTGGTTGATCTAAAGGCGCGCATCGCCAAAACCATCGCCTTCATCCAGGCGGTTGTGCCAACGCAGATCGATGGTACCGAAGACAAGGAAATTGTGATTAAACGCGGCGACAAAGAAACCCATTACAAAGGTATGCAATTCTTGCTTGGCCATGCAGTGCCTAATTTCTATTTTCATGTCACCACCGCCTACAACATCCTACGTCACAATGGCATCGAGATCGGAAAGCGCGATTTCTTGGGTAATCCCTAGCCAACGTTGGGAATATGGGGGCATCGTCAGATCGACGCCCTAGGAACTTAAGAAACCCACTTCCTGCGCATAGCTAAGTGCCGCAACCGTAATCAGCCGAGTATCCAAAGCTGCAGCGCGTACTCACGCCCACCAACCCACAACTGACAAAACCGCCAGAACCCCTTTTGTCAGTTCTGTCAGTCCGGCCTTGAGCCAGTTCCGGTGCGCGATAGACCCCCACCCAGGCACTTCGCCCCAGCGACCCCGCCCTGGGTGTTCAGCTTCACGCACCCGCGCCCGAGGGGCGCAAAATTTTACAAAATTCCGGATCAGCGCCCAGAGCTATCATTGGGCGGCGGCATTGATATCAATGGCGGCGGGCTGAAAGCAAAAGGCCCCGCCGGTGTGACGGGGCCTTGAACAGTATCAGCGTCGCGTAAGTGCTACATGGCTTCCAGTATTAGGCGCAAATCAGGAGTCCATCGCGTAACGCAATCGGTTTCTGACTAATGCGAAATCTGACACACCGCTGACATATTCAGATATGCCCGCAATTGCTTGTTATAAACACCTGTCCCCATCGTGATATTGAGAGGGGTCAGTGAGCCGACAGCATTTAATTTGTACACCGATATATTATAGTGGCCATGCTGCATGTATGGGGTCACCCCCGCTTTGTCCTCAAACCAACTCATGGGGATGGCGTAGGACGCGTTGGCTTCTAAAGTTACGTTTTGGATCCCCAAAGTAAGTCCTGAATCCGAATCACTTATGTAGAATTTATAAACATCACTGCTGGAAGCATAGTTGTGGAGGAAAATTGTAGAGGGATAGCCGAGCGATGCCACAATCGATGTGTGAACATTTATGAGGTCAGCTGTATAATTATTTGTACCGTTCCCATCTGAAAGGGAGAGGTCACCACAAATCGTCATGTTTTCAAAAAAGAAGCTATTTGAATTATACATAACATGCTGGAATCCGGGCTTAAGAGTTGTGCTTGTGCTGTTGGTTTTTACATATAAGGCAAGCCCGCTATATTGGTTAGTGCAATCTCCAGATAAGCAAAGGCTGACACCAGCAGCCGACAAGATATCAGGTACGGAATACTGCCGCGAAGCAAACTTTGGCACGGTCGCAGTCGCTGTGCCAAGAACGGCTGATTGCGTATTGCCGATATTGCTGTCCCCCGCTTTGTATCCAACTATTGAAATGGTGAAAACAACGGTATTCGTTTCACGATTCAATAGGCGCACATAGCTGGTATTGCCGCCATCAAACCCCCCACCTATATAAATCGGGGATATCACAGTATAAAATTGTCCATTAGCAACAGCCTGTGATTTTTCTATGGTGCTGTTTCTTTCCGTTATAGTTAGCTTCGGCGTTGGGGGGGCCTCTCTCAGCCCCGGGGGTGCCTTGGAGACAATAAATCTTTCCGGCAAAGACACTGGCCAATCTGTGGCATCATTCGGCGCATCTTCATTATTCTTCTGAAGCCTCCCCTCGGCTTCAGCTTTCCCGTCTTCTGCATTTAACACGTTTGAGACAGTGACAGCCTTTTCAAGGCTTGCTCTGTTGTCAGGCGAATTATTTTCCACTGGTGAAGTAAGCTGCGGCTGCAGACTGGGATTCTTTTCGGCGGCTAATAATGGGCGAACCGAGAATGCCAGAAGGAGCCATGCAAGCGCGGCAACACCTGTAAATCTGAATATACCAGAACTCATATTAAGCACCCTGTTGTTGGAGATACGAAATCTCACACTACACTGCGATGTTGCATGCCAAAAAGCTTATGGCCGGACTGTAGACCCTGTATCGCAGCCCCCCCCCATAGATTCGTCCAGAAGCCCCGGGACTCACACCTAGCGCACCGCGCCCAACCCAGCGGATAGGCCTAGGCATGATTCAGCAGAGTCCTAATTGAATCCATGGGGTTGTGTGGGGCTGCACCCTTACCCGGCTGTGCTAACATGCGCCCTGGGGATATGGTGGCATCATGCGCAATCCGACATCGTGGCTGGTAGACCGGCTCTGGCCGAAGGCTAATAAGGCTGCTGACGCAGCGGCTTACCGCTGCACGGAAACACCATCTCAAGTTTTTTCACTAGCCGACTGCCCCAACAAATAAAAAGCCCCCAAGGCCAGGGAGGAGACTGGCTGAGGGGGCTAAGTCTTCGTGTAGCCGGTGATTCTCGGGGAGGGGACGGGGAAAACCGACTACATTGTCTTTTTAGCCAGGACGGCGGGCGATTTATAGATGTCCAAAGGGACAGGTTTTTGGCGTCCTCGTGTGTAAGCGCCGGAGCAATAATCCCTCACTAAAGCGGCCATCACCCACCCAGACCCGTCCTTTTCTCAATCATCGCCATCAACTCCCCGTCGCTCATCTCCCGCACACTCTTCGGCGCGGCCACCGTCATCAT
>CANJRA010000017.1 GCA_947476625.1 Fidelibacterota bacterium | reverse complement strand
AGAACATCAATGCCGGTGAAGTTGTCGGCAAAAATACGCCGGCTACCGCCAAGTAATCATTCGCCGTCGCTGATGGTAATGTGATCCGGCGCTAGACCGAATTGGTGGCGGTCCCAGATGCGCGCATAAGCGCTTTCAATATGGCGCGTTGGAGGAAGCGGTCATGGTAGGCCCAGTCATGAAATCGTTCGCGGCATGTTCGCCGCCCCCGATGCGCTGCCCGCCGACATGATGCCCAGCCAAAGCGCGCTCGTCGCGCGGGCTTTGCTAACATTTTGAAATAAAACAATTATCGGGATGTGAATGTGGTCAAGGCGGATAAGGGCTTGCTTGGTTTGGGTCAGGTGCGTTAGGCAGCGGGCTCATTTTTGAGGCTTCGGCCTTCATTCAGTAGGGATTAACGACGCACATGGCTGTGATTCACGTAACGACCCGCAACGGCCAGCAGCAAGACCTGACGGTTGGCAGCAAAGGCGGCTACACCCTCATGGAACTGCTGCGCGACAATAATTTGGAGGTCGAAGCGATCTGCGGCGGCAGCTGCTCCTGCGCGACGTGCCACGTTTTTATCGACGACGCCTGGATCGGCAAACTTCCGCCGCGTGGACCGGACGAAACTGAATTGGTCGAGCAAACCAGCGACTACCGCCCGAACAATTCGCGGCTGTCCTGCCAAATCGCTTTCAGCGATGCGCTGGACGGCCTCAAAGTAACGATCGCACCGGCGGAATAATTAACTCTCTTTCGGCCAGCGTTTGTGCATCCACAGCCACTGACCGGGACGGGCGCGAATCCAGTCTTCAAGGCGCTGGTTGATGCGCGTAAGGGCAGCGCGCACATCATCGTCGCTGCCGTCCGGCGGAAATGTCCAAGGCGCTTCGATCGTGACTTTGAACTTGGCGCCGTCCAGACGCTCGGTGCGCACCGGAAACACCGGGCAATTAAAACGCATGGCGATCCGCACAACGCCCGGTCCGGTAAATGCGCCGCGTCCGAAGAAAGGAATTTCCATGCCGGTGTTGTTCTTTTGATCAACCACCATGAAGACGAGCGCGCCGTCGTTCATCGCTTTGACAAGCTGGCGCGTGCCCGAGGAACCTTTAGCGGCCATGCCCGCTGTATACCCGCCGCGAATATCGCCGATCAGCTTGTCGACCAGCGGATTGTTGGGCGGGCGATACACGATTGTCATCGGCTTGACGGTGCGCGCCAGCGCCGGCGGCACGGTTTCCCAGTTGCCGAGGTGGGCGCCGAAAAGGATCGCGGGCTTACCTTGAGCCGTCAGCGCCGCCACGGCTTCATAGCCTTCGACAATAATGTGCTCCGCCGTGCCCGCGATGCTTTCCCGCGCCAAGCGCGGCAGGACGGCGTATTCCATCATCGTGCGCCCGAAGTTGTCCCAGGCTTGGCGCAGGATGTGCACTTGCTCTTCCGCCGTGCGCTCCGGCAAGGCGCGGGCGAGATTGCGCGCGGCCGTGCGGTGCGCCCCTGTCCACGGACCCACGGCCCGGCCCAGCCACGCGCCGAAACCCGAGGCCACACCTATAGGTAGATATTTCAGAGCGCCGAAAACGACATACGCAGCCGCAGCCTCCAGCCGGTGGCGGAAGGGGTGCTTCAAAAGCGGAGGCGGTCCAACGGTGGTTTCGGTCATGGACGGATTTTAGCCTGGAAGTTGCAGTCTCTTGACATCTCTTTTGGTCATGCCCTTTGATTGTCCTCATACGCGAGACAGGGCATAGTTACATCATGTCTCAAGCGCAGGCCTCTCCTCTCGCGGTATCGTCGCCGGATTCAAAACCCCGTCAGAGCCGCGAAATTAAGGATCATCTCCGCCTCATCGCGGAGATGACGCGCGAGTTCACGGCATCGCATGACTACAAAATCATCGTCCACTCGGCTTTGGAGCGGATTACCAAATATATCGGCGCTGAGGCTGTATCGCTTTTCCTGCTCGCCGACAACGGCGAGACCCTGGCGTGTTCGGCCTGTTACGGCCCTGTGGATATCACGGGCCTGCGCATTTCCGCTAAAACCGGCGTCGTCGGCCGCGCCACGGCGTAGCCTTGCACCAGATCGCACCCAAGCTCGCGGCAGACATAATATTCCTGCGGCGTCTCGACGCCTTCAGCAACCACGAGGCTGCCCAAGAGGTGCGCCATGTGAACGATGTATTGCAAGAACACAACCTTCTTCGGGTCTGAGCCGATGGAGGAGATGATGAAGCGGTCGAGTTTCAGGATGGCCGGTTCGACGTGATAAAACAGTTGCAGATTGGTGTGGCCCGAACCGAAGTCGTCCAGCGTCAGACTGCCGAATTGGGTGCGTAAACTGATCAGCGCCGGAAGGCCGCCCTCGGTTTCGCTGAGTTCGTGACGCTCCGAGACTTCAAGCGCGAGGTTGGCGTTGGTCAGGCCGTAACGGTCGCGTAAGGCCGCAAGCACCACACCGAGCTTCGGACCGGCCATGATATTGCGGCCGTCGAGGTTCACGAACAGCTTGAGGGTTTTGTGGCCTTCGATTTTCACAAACTTATCGAAGGCTTGGGTGATGAGGTGTTCCTCGACCGCGGCTAATTGGCCGTCGTCGCTGCAGCGGTCGAAAAACTCGGTCGGTGAGTTGAAGCCGAGCGCCTGTACGTTGCGTGTCAGTGCTTCGAACCCAAAGACCCGCCCGGTATGGATATCGACAATCGGCTGAAAGGCGATGTCGAGCACGCCGGCATAGCGAAACAGCCCCATCATGGTGGAGGTCGACAGATCGAGCCCTGCGCTGGTGGGATTAAGTGGCGGCACTGTGAGTTGGTTCATTTGCGGACCCCTGATGAGCGGCCCCTTGTTTCTCGCGGGCCTTTGCTGCACTGCACATCATCTAGTCGAAACGATAGCGATACGCGCGCTGGGTGTATTGTGATGCATTGACAACAACTTAAGATTTCAAAAAAGTGTCGCAAAAGGCTTTCGGAAGTCATATCCGTGCCCAAGTCGGCCGGAGGCGGGTAGTATCCGGCCCCTTTCGCGGCGCTATCCGATGGAGCTGTTTTTTTGCGTTATGTGAGTACCCGGGGCCGGGCCCCAGAACTTGGTTTTGACGACGTCCTGCTGACCGGCCTCGCGGCGGATGGCGGACTGTATGTGCCCGCGACGTGGCCGCAATTGTCCAAGGATCAAATCGCGGGGTTGGCCGGGCTCGACTACCCGACGCTGGCGGCCAAGATCATGGCGCCCTTCGTGGTGGGCTCGGTGCTGGAAAAAGATCTCGGCACGTTGACACGTGAGGCCTATTCCACTTTCACGCACACCGCCGTTGCGCCGCTGAAACAGCTGGCGGCGAACGATTGGCTGGTGGAGCTGTTCCACGGGCCGACGCTGGCGTTCAAAGATTATGCGCTGCAGGCCGTGGGCCTGATGTTCGACGGCGTGCTGAAAGCGCGCGGCAATCGCATCACCATCGTCGGCGCGACCTCGGGCGACACCGGTTCGGCGGCTATCGAAGCCACCAAGAATCGCGAGGCTGTGGACATCTTCATCCTGCATCCGGAAGGCCGCACCTCGGACGTGCAGCGCAAGCAGATGACGACGGTGACGGCGAACAATGTGCATAACATCGCTGTTAAAGGCACCTTCGACGATTGCCAGGACATGGTGAAAGCCATGTTCGCGGACGTGACGTTCCGTACCGATATGAATCTCTCGGCGGTGAATTCCATCAACTGGGCGCGCATTATGGCGCAGGTGGTCTATTACTTCTGGGCGGCGGTACATGTGGGCCCGCCGCATCGGCCGGTCGTGTTCTCGGTGCCGACAGGTAACTTCGGCAATGTGTTCGCAGGGTTTGTCGCCAAGAAGATGGGCCTGCCGATTGCGAAATTCATTGTCGGCTCCAACAGCAACGACATCCTGACGCGCTATTTTGAAACCGGCGCGATGACGATGGCGGGCGTGGTGCCGACGTTGAGCCCCTCGATGGATATTCAGATTTCGTCGAACTTCGAGCGTCTGCTGTTTGAATCGCTGGGCCGCGACGGTGCTGCCGTGACGCGTCTCATGGACGGCCTGAAGCAGAGCGGCGCGTACACCGTGAGCGATGCGGCGCACCGCGAGATGCTGAATTTGTTCGCGGGCTGCCGCCTCGATGACGCAGGCACGACACGGGTGATCGGCGAGATTTATAAAACCACCGGCGAGTTGATTGATCCGCATACGGCGGTGGGTGTGCATGGCGCGCGCAGCGTTGCGATCGATCCGGCGATCCCGCGCCTGACGCTGGCGACGGCGCATCCGGCGAAATTCCCGGCGGCGGTAGAAGCCGCGACCGGCGTAAAGCCCGCGTTGCCCGCATTTCTGGCGGATTTGTTCGCCCGCAAGGAACGCTTTACTTCGCTGCCAAATGACCTAGATCAAGTGAAGGCTTTCGTCCGTCAGAACGCGCGCCGCTAAACACAAAGGGCATTAATGTCGGTTCAGGTCACGACGCTTTCCAACGGCTTACGGGTGGTCACAGACACCATGAATTCGGTCGAGACCGTGGCCGCGGGTGTGTGGGTGGCGGCGGGGACGCGCCACGAGACCGCCGACATCAACGGCATCTCGCATCTGCTTGAACACATGGCCTTCAAGGGCACGGCCCGGCGCAGCGCGCAGGCCATTGCCGAGGAAATGGATAATGTCGGCGGTCAGCTCAACGCCTATACCAGCCGCGATCACACCGCGTACTACGCCAAGGTGCTGAAAGAAGACATGGGGCTGGCGGTCGATATCCTGTCCGACATTTTGCTCAATTCCACCATGGACGGCGAAGAGCTGACGCGCGAACAGCACGTGGTGGTGCAGGAAATCAACCAGGCCGACGACACGCCGGACGATATCATTTTCGATCATTTCCAGGCGGCGGCTTTCCCTGATCAGCCTATGGGCTGGCCTGTGCTGGGGCGCGAAGAAATTGTGCGCGCGGTGACGCCGCAAACCTTACGCACCTATATGGCGGGCAACTATGCCGCCGACAATATGGTTGCGGCGGCTTCGGGTGCGGTTGATCACGGCGCTTTCGTTGCGCTGGTCGAGCGTGCGTTCGCCGCGCTACCGCGCAAGTCTGCGGTCTCGGAAGTCGCGGGGCGTTATGTCGGCGGCGATCTGCGTCAGGCGCGCGACCTCGAGCAAATTCACATCGTGCTTGGGTATAGCGGCTTGGTGCACAGCGATCCGGATTTTTATAATCTGGGTGCGTTGTCGACGCTGCTGGGCGAAGGCATGTCGTCGCGGTTGTTCCAGGAGATCCGCGAGAAGCGCGGCTTGGCCTATTCAGTGTTCTCCACGACGCAGTCTTTTTCCGATACCGGTCTGTTCTCGATTTATCTCGGGACCGGGCAGGACGATGTGAAGAAGCTGGTGCCGGTGCTGCGCGATGAAATCAAAAAGGTCGCCGAGCGCGTTTCCGAGGATGAAGTAAAGCGCGCCCGTGCGCAGATCAAAGCCGGGTTGCTGATGTCGATGGAAAGCCCCAGCAGCCGCTGCGCGCAAAGTGCACGTCAGATCATGGTCTATGGCCGCCCGCTGACGACGCCGGAAATTATCGCCAAGGTCGAGGCTGTGAACGCCGAAGGCATCACACGCGTGGCGCAGCGCATTTTCTCAAGCGTACCGACGCTGGCGGCGCTGGGTGAAGCGAAAAGCCTGGATGATCTCAGCGTATTGCGCGCATCTGTCTAAGCGTGGGCTTATAATTAAGCGTGCCCCGCGACAGACGATAATTGGTGTGCAGCGATACCGATTTTGGCCAGGGCGCGGGTCCATTTGCCGTCATAATCCGCAGAGAACAGCAAGTCGGCATCGGCCGGGACATTGAGCCAGGCGTTGCGCTTGATTTCGTCATCGAGCTGGCGTGAATCCCAGCCCGCATATCCCAGCGCCATCAGGTTGCGATGCGGGCCTGTACCTTCGGCAATCGCGCGCAAAATATCGGTGGTGGTCGAGAGGCTGATCTCGCTGTCGACCACCAGCGTGCCGTCTTTCTGGTAGTCGCCGGAATGCAGAATGAAGCCGAGTTGGGTTTGCACCGGGCCGCCGCGATGGACCTGGATCTGCGAACAGCTGTTAGAGCGCGGCGTGATTTTTAGGTTTTCGAGAATGTCGCCGAAGCGCACTTCCGGCAGGGGTTTGTTGACGATAAGGCCCATGGCGCCTTCCTCGAGGGAATGCACGCACATGTAAATGACGGCTTTCTCGAAACGTGGATCGGTCATGCCGGGCATTGCGACCAGCAATTGTCCGGTGAGATAACCCGTGGCGGGTTTGCTGCGCAACGCGCTCATGCCTATTGCGTCCTCATGCAAATAAGATGGTCCGAAGTCTGTGCAAAAACAAGTCGGGAAAAAATTACAAATATGCGCGCGGATTAAATTATGGCGGCTGCAGCTGCCATAATTACGCGCTATAATTTAGCGCCGTCGCGGAACTTTTCGGCCTCGGCGCGCGCCAGTTCATCGACGCGTTCGTTCTCGACGTGACCGGAATGGCCCTTGACCCAGTGCCATGTAACACGGTGCTGCGCGCGCGCGGCATCGAGGGCCTGCCACAAATCGACATTCTTGACCGGCTTCTTGTCGGCGGTGCGCCAGCCGCGTTTCTTCCAGCTGTGAATCCACTTGGTGATACCTTTTTGCACGTACTGGCTGTCGGTTGTGACAGCAATACGGCACGGGCGGGTAAGAGAGTTGAGGCCTGCGATCACGGCCATCAATTCCATGCGGTTGTTGGTGGTGTGGGGTTCGCCGCCGGCGATTTCCTTGTCGGCGCCTTTGAAACGTAACAGCGCCGCCCAGCCGCCGGGGCCGGGATTGCCAAGGCAAGCGCCATCGGCGAACAGTTCGACGATGTCTTCTTCAGTTGAATCCATAGGCCGTGATGTCTGTGACGGTGCGATGGAAATTCAATTTTTGTAAGTACTCGCGCGGGTTCTTCGGTTTGACCATGGCGCCCGCGGGCGTGTTGACCCAGTCATAGAGGCGTGTCAGCAAAAAGCGGATGGCTGCGCCGCGCGCGAGTAAGGGCAGCGCAGCCTTCTCGGCGGGCGTGAGTGGGCGCACAGCCTCGTAGGACGACAGCAAACGGTTGGCCTTGGTAATATTGAAGGCGCCGTCCTGTTCGAAGCACCACGCGTTAAGGCAGATGACCAGATCGTAGGCGAGGAAATCGTTGCAGGCGAAATAGAAGTCGATTAGGCCCGAGCATTTGCCGTCGCGGAAGAAAACGTTGTCGGGAAACAAGTCGGCGTGAATGACGCCGCTGGGCAAAGTACCGGGCGCGGGCCATGCTTTTTTGAGGGCGCCGAGTTCTTCCGTAATCAGGGTGTTTAAGCCCGCTTCAATATCGTCGGCGGCCTGACGATCGGTCCGTGCAAATAAGGAAACCCATCCGTCTACCGACAGGCTGTTGGCGCGGCTGGAGTCAAAGCTCAGCCCCGCGCGATGCAAACCCGCCAGCGCTTTGCCTAATTCGGCGCAATGTTCGACGGCAATGCGCCGCGGCCACATGCCCGAGAGGAACGTGATGATGGCGGCAGGGCGTCCGCACAGTGTGCGGAGCGCTGCGCCGTCGCGTGCTTTGAGCGGCACCGGACACTGTACGCCCGCGCGCGCGAGGTGTTCCATGAGGCCGAGGAAGAACGGCAGCTCCGCCGGGTTCACGCGCTTTTCGTAGAGCGTGAGGATGTAGGGGCCCTTGTCGGTCTGCAGCATGTAGTTGGAGTTCTCGACGCCTTCGGCGATGCCCTTGAAGCTGACGACGTCGCCAATATCGTAGGCGGCGACAAACGCCTTCAAATCCTCGTCGGAAACTTCGGTGTAAACGGCCATGGGCTTACTTACGCGCTCAGAATACGGGGCAAGCTGAACTTCACGGTCTCGGTGGTGACGGGAATTTCTTCGACCGTGACGTTGAACCGCGCGCGGGCGGCGGCAATAACACCGCTGACCAGCACTTCCGGGGCGGAGGCCCCCGCCGTGACGCCAATGGTGCTGCCCGGCGCGATGGTGCTCCAATCGATCATGCTTTCGTCTTCGACCAGGAAGGCGCGGCGGCAGCCGGATTTCTGGGCGACTTCGACAAGACGGCTGGAATTGGAGGAACTGGGCGAGCCGACGACCAAGATCGTATCGCAGCGCGCGGCGATGGCTTTCACCGCCGCTTGGCGATTCGTCGTGGCGTAGCAAATGTCTTCTTTGCGCGGCAGCGCGATTTTCGGAAAGCGGCGCCGGAGGGCGTTGACGATGTCGGCTGTGTCATCGACCGACAGCGTGGTCTGCGTGACATAGGCGAGGTTGTCGGGATTGGTCGGCTGGATGGTTTCGGCGTCCTGCACCGACTGCACCAGCGTCATGGAGCCGGGCGGAAGCTGGCCCATGGTGCCGATGACTTCGGGATGATTGGCGTGCCCGATCAGCAGAATCTCATGACCCTGGCTGTAATGGCGCTCGGCTTCGACGTGGACCTTGCTGACCAGCGGACAGGTGGCGTCGACATACAGCAGTTTGCGGGTCTCGGCGGCGGCCGGCACCGACTTGGGGACGCCGTGGGCCGAAAACACGACCAGACGGCCTTCGGGGACTTCGTCCAATTCCTCGACAAAGATCGCCCCCTTGCTGCGCAGGGTTTTGACAACGTGGGTATTGTGAACGATCTCATGGCGCACATAGACCGGCGCGCCGTATTTCTCCAAGGCGCGCTCGACCACTAAAATGGCACGGTCGACCCCGGCGCAGAAACCGCGCGGCGCCGCCAAGAGGATTTTCAGGTCGCCATCGGGCATTCGGGGATCCAAAGAACTAAAAAGGGAGCCCGGCTATAGGGCCTAGTCTGGTCATCGGGCAGTCTATAGACTACACCGGCTAACACCGTTTCGGGCGCTCTGATAGCAAATCCGGCCCCGGCGTGAAAGCTTTGCACCCGGCCTGGACTATATAGACCCCAGGATTGTTAACCATCTCGCACTGAAAGCCCCATGCCGATCTCCCGCCCGTCCTTCGCGCGCCGCGCCGCGCTGATCGTTCCCGTGATCCTGTTGGCCGCCCTTGCCGGCTGCACAACCCAAAAGCCGGTGCCGCCATGCCCGCCCATACGCGTGGACAGCAGCACGGCCAGCCTGACCAAGTTCAAAGACGGTCCGGGACGGGATGTGACCGATATCGAATATCAGGCCGAGATCGTGGGCTATAAAGGCAAATGCGTTCATGAAGACGACAACGTTGAGGTTCAGTTTGACCTGGATCTGACCATTGCCGGGGGCGCAGCGGCGAAAGGCGGCGCGGTGGACTTGTATTATTTCGTAGCCATTCCGCAGTTTTTCCCGGACCCGGCGGGCAAACACATCATCCAAGTGAAGCGCGATGTGCCCGCGAGCGGCAAGCAGGAGCACTTCACGGAGTCCAACGTGCGTCTGCGGATTCCTCTGACAAAGGACCAGGCGGGCGCGGCGTTTGATATCTACGTCGGGTTCCAGGTCGACAACGCGCAGCTGGAATATAACCGCGCCAATCCGCGCTGAGTCTCACACCACGCCCTGTGGATAAGTTTTGCGTGTGATACCGCGAGGATTCCTGCCGCATTGCGGTCGTTGACCGCGTGAGCCGAATCAGCCCACACTCCGCTCATACCGTATACCCACGTGGAAGAGTTCGGTGCCGCTAGATTTGGTACCGACGCCGAAGGAGCAACCGCCCTCGGAACCTCTCAGGCACACAGGACCGCGTGGGATTGGTACTCTGGAAAGCAGGCGGATAATCATAGCCGCCTCACCGAAGATGTAAGCCGTACACGCTCCAAACGTAGGCGTGTCCGGTGAATCTTTCAGGTTTTCCGACAGAGGGGGGCGCTCAGATACCGGGACTCTGATTCCGGCTATGAGCGACCAGACCTCTAATGGAGAACCAGTGTGCCGGGTACCGACATCACCGCCGAAAATCTGAAAACCACGCCGCTCGATGCGCTCCATGTTTCTTTGGGCGCGAAGATGGTGCCCTTCGCCAGCTACAACATGCCGGTGCAGTATCCCTTGGGCGTGCTGAAGGAACATCTGCATACGCGCGAGCATGCGGGTTTGTTCGATGTCTCGCATATGGGCCAGGGCGAGCTGACGGGGACGGATGTTGACGCGGCCTTGGAAGCGCTGGTGCCGGGCGATCTTAAAGGTCTGAAGCCCGGCCAGATCCGCTACACGCTGCTGCTGAATGAAGACGGCGGCATCATCGATGACTTGATGGTGACGCGCCCCGCGGAGCCCGGCAAAGAAAACACGCTCTATCTGGTCGTCAACGCCGCCTGCAAAGACGGCGACTTCGCGCATATCGCCTCGAAGCTGCAAGGCCGCGCGACGCTGACACGTTTTGAAACCGCAGCCCTTCTGGCGCTGCAAGGTCCGACGGCGGCCAAGACACTGGCGCATTTTATTCCCGCCGCTGCGGCGATGCCGTTCATGACCAGCCGCGTGGATATGTTTGACGGCGTTCCCGTGCGCTTGTTTCGGTCGGGTTATACCGGTGAAGACGGTTACGAGATTTCCATTCCTGCCGCGTCGGCCGAGAAAGTGGCGAAAGCTTTGCTCGCGCAACCCGGCGTGCAGCCGATTGGATTAGGGGCACGTGACTCGCTGCGGCTTGAAGCGGGCTTGTGTCTGTATGGTAGCGACATCGACACCACCACGACGCCGACCGAAGCGGCGCTGAACTGGGTGATCGGTGCGCGCCGCCGCGCTGAGGGCGGGTTTCCGGGGGCTGCGAAAATCCTCGATCAGGTAAAGAACGGCGCGGGCAAAAAACGCGTCGGCATCAAGCCGCTGGGCAAAGCGCCCGCGCGCGGACACACGGAAATTCAAGACGGCAACGGCAACAAGATCGGCGAAATCACTTCGGGCGGTTTCGGGCCCAGTTATAACGGGCCGGTTGCCATGGGTTATGTCGACAGTGCTTTTGCCAAAGCCGGAACAAAGGTTGCGTTGATCGTGCGCGGCCAACCGTTGCCGGCGGAAATTACGGCGATGCCGTTCACGCCGCATCGCTACTTCAAACCATAAGAGAGCAGGGGATTGCTATGAGCCAGACACGTTTCACCAAAGACCACGAGTGGATCAAAATCGACGGCAACATCGGCACCGTCGGTATTACGCAGTTCGCGCAAGGCCAACTCGGCGACATCGTGTTCGTCGAAGTGCCGGCGGCGGGGAAGACGATCAAAGCCGGCGGCGAGGCCGCGGTTGTAGAATCCGTGAAAGCCGCCAGCGAAGTTTATTCGCCGGTGTCGGGCACCGTGAAGGAAGGCAACGCCGCTCTTCCCGATGCGCCGGAAACCGTCAATTCAGACCCTGAGGGCAAAGGCTGGTTCTTCAAGATCGAGCTGAGCGATTTGAAGGAGCTCGACGGCCTGATGGATCAAGCCGCTTACGAGAAATTTTGCGCCGAACTGGCCTAAGACCAAGAATAAAGGGATTCGTCATGCGTTATCTGCCGCTCAATGACACCCAACGTCGCGAGATGCTGGGCGCGATTGGTGTGTCGTCTGTCGATGCGTTGTTCCGTGATCTGCCGAAAGCCGCGCTGGCCTCGGCGAAGTTCAGCTTGCCGAACACGGCGAGCGAAATCGAAGTCGAGCGTGCGCTGGGCACCATGGCGGCGAAGAACCTGAACTGCGGCGCGGGGCCGTCGTTTCTGGGGGCGGGCAACTATCGTCATCACACACCGGCATCGATGGATTACATTATCCAGCGCGGCGAATTCCTGACGGCCTATACGCCCTATCAGCCGGAAATCAGCCAAGGCACGCTGCAGGCGATTTTTGAATTCCAAACGCAGGTGGCGCTGATCACCGGCATGGAGATCGCCAATGCCTCCATGTACGACGGCGCGACAGCCTGCGCCGAAGCCGTGGCCATGGCGTGCCGTCTGACCAAACGCAGCAAGGCCCTCGTCTCGGGCAATGTGCATCCGCATTACCGCGACGTCACCGAAACGACGATGAAATTCCTGGATGTGGGCGTCGAATGTCTGGCACCCGATCCGTATGGCATTGAAGACCTGATTGGCCGCATTGAGCCCGAGCATGCCTGCGTGGTTGTGCAGACGCCGGGGTTCTTCGGTCATCTCAAGGATTACACGGTGCTGGCCGAAGCCGTTCACAAAGCCGGTGCGTTATTGATTGTGTGCGTGACGGAGCCGGTATCGCTGGGGCTGATTACGCCGCCGGGGCGTATCGGCGCGGACATCGTCGTCGGCGAAGGCCAATCGCTGGCGGGCCCCATGAGCTTCGGCGGTCCCGGCGTTGGTTTGTTTGCGACACGCGAGAAATTCCTGCGCCAGATGCCGGGACGTCTGTGCGGCGAAACCACCGATGAAGACGGGCGGCGCGGCTGGGTGCTGACATTGTCCACACGCGAGCAGCACATCCGCCGTGAGAAGGCGACCTCCAACATCTGTACCAACTCGGGCCTGATCGCGCTGGCGTTCTCGACGCATATGACGCTGCTGGGCGAAGCCGGGTTCACGCGCCTGGCGCAGGTCAATCACGCCATGGCTGTGTCGCTCGCCGAGAAAATCGAAAAGCTGCCGGGCGTGAAGCTTTTGCCTACAGCGTTCTTCAATGAATTCGCGGTGATGCTGCCGAAACCGGCGGCTGAGGTTGTCGAGGCGCTGGCCGCGCGCAAAATCCTGGGCGGTGTGCCGGCGTCGCGGTTCTATCCGACCTATCCGGAATTGAAGAACCTGTTGCTGCTGACCGCCACGGAAACCAATACCGCCGCCGATATCGATGCACTTGTCGGCGCTTTGAAGGAGGTGCTGTGATGACTATTCCGACCACCGCCAGCGGTAACCGCGGCCTGCAACTCGAACAGAACCTGATCTTCGAACAAGACACACCCGGCATGACGGCGGTCGATCTGCCCGCCGCGCCGAAGGTGTCGGAGCGTCTGGGTGAGATGAAGAACAGCAAGCCGATTGGTTTGCCCGGTTTGTCCGAGCCCGAAGTGGTGCGCCACTACACGCGCCTGTCGCAGAAGAATTACTCGATCGACAGCGGTTTCTATCCGCTGGGCTCGTGCACCATGAAGCACAACCCGCGCCTGAACGAAAAGATGGCGCGTCTGCCCGGTTTCGCCGATGTCCATCCGTTCCAGCCGATCTCGACCGTGCAGGGCGCGTTGGAGCTGATCGACACCTGCGCAAGCTGGTTGAAGGAACTCACCGGCATGGCGGCGGTTGCTATGTCACCGGCGGCGGGCGCACACGGCGAGCTGTGCGGGCTGATGTGCATCAAGTCGGCGCATGAAGCCAACGGACAAGGCCATCGCAAAACCATTCTCGTGCCGGAATCCGCGCACGGCACCAATCCGGCGACGGCGGCGCTGTGCGGTTACGCTGTGGAATCGATTCCCGCCAATGCAGAGGGCCGTGTCGACGTCGCCGCGCTGAAGGCGCACTTACGCCCCGAGATCGCGGCGGTGATGATTACCAATCCCAATACCTGCGGTCTTTTCGAGCGCGATTGCATCGAGATCGCCAAGGTGGTGCATGACGCGGGTGCGTATTTCTATATGGACGGCGCCAACTACAACGCCATCGTCGGACGTTTGCGCATCGCCGATCTGGGCGTCGACGCCATGCACATCAACTTGCACAAGACCTTCTCGACGCCGCACGGCGGCGGCGGTCCGGGTGCGGGTCCGACGGTGCTGTCGGATAAACTCGCGCCGTTTGCGCCGGTTCCGATGGTGGTAAAAGTCGGCGAAAAATTCGAGGCCGAGGAACATGCCGGTCATGGCGCGGCCAAACAAAGCTATGGCCGCATGAAAGGGTATCACGGGCAATTCGGTGTGTTCGTGCGCGCCGTGTCCTACATGATGGCCATGGGCGGCGACGGCTTGAAACAGGCCTCGGGCGATGCGGTGCTGAATGCTAACTACTTGCTGGCTAGATTGTCGGAAGAAATGACCCCCGCCTTTGAAGGCCCGTGCATGCACGAAGCCGTGTTCGACGACCGTTTTCTAAAGGGCACCAACATCACCACACTCGACATCGCCAAGGCGTTGATCGATGAGGGCGTGCATCCGCCGACGATGTACTTCCCGCTGGTGGTGCACGGGGCACTGCTGATGGAGCCGACCGAAACCGAAAGCAAAGCGACGCTTGATCAGTTCATCGCCTCGATGCTGCATCTGGCGCGCAAGGCCAAAAGCGGTACGGCGGAGGCCGAGTTCAAAAACGCGCCGATGCTTTCGCCGCGCCGGCGTCTGGATGAGACCAAGGCTGCGCGTAAACCGATCCTGCGGTGGACGCCGGGTGCTGGCGATGCTGCGAAGCAGGCGGCGGAGTAGCGCTAGGTTTTAGGTTTCGTGCCTAGGATTTCGCGCACCTTCGCGGCGAGTTGCTCGATGGCGTAAGGTTTGAGAAGCGCTTCGACGCCGCTGTCGAGCACACCGTCATGCACGATGGCGTCGCGGGTGTAGCCGGTGGTGAACAGCACTTTGAGATTGGGCCGCATGATCAGGGCCTCATCCGCGAGTTTGCGGCCGTTGCCGTCGGGCATCACGATGTCGTGGTGTGCTTTTCGAGAATAGCGAGCGCACTGGCCGCGCCGTCGGCGTTGAGCACGGTGTAGCCAAGATCGCGTAAGGAATCGACGGTCACGCGCCGCACGTTGGTGTCGTCCTCGACCACGAGCAGAACTTAGTTGGTGCTTCCGGTCGGCAAGGGCTGGGCCGCGGGGCTGGTGCCGTCGCGGCGGACCGGACCCATGAAGCGCGAGAGATAGAGTTTGATCGTCGTGCCGCGTCCCAACTCGGTTTCGATCTTCACATGGCCGCGCGATTGTTTCACGAAGCCGTAGACCTGACTGAGGCCCGGGCCCGTGCCCTGACCGACGGGTTTGGTGGTGAAGAAGGGATCGAAGGCTTTGGCGATGGTTTCCGGAGTCATTCCGGTGCCGGTGTCGCGTACAAATATCACGACGTAATCGCCCGGCGGAATATCTTCTGGCCCGGCCATTTTCTGCGTTACATGGGCGTTGGCGGCTTCGATGGTCAGCTTGCCGCCGTCGGGCATGGCGTCGCGCGCGTTGACGGCGAGATTGAGGACGGCGGTTTCAAGCTGGGTTTTGTCGGCATAGGTGGTCCACAAGCCGCCGGTGACGATAGTCTCCAGGCGGATGTGATCGCCGAGTGAGCGGCGCAATAGCTCCGACATGCCGGCGATCAGATTGTCGGCGTCGAGCGGAACAGGCGCCAGCGGCTGTTGACGTGAGAATGCCAGAAGTTGTTGGGTCAGACGGGCGCCACGGTTTGTGCCTTCCATGGCGCCTTCGGCATAGCGTGTGAGATCGGTATGGCCTTGCGCGGCGCGGCGCAGCAGCAAACTGAGATTGCCGACGATCACCGCCAGCATGTTGTTGAAGTCGTGGGCGATGCCGCCGGTGAGTTGCCCGACGTCTTCCATTTTCTGTGCCTGGCGCAGCGCGGCTTCGGCTTTTTCGCGCTCACTAATTTCTACCCGCAGCTTGTCGTTGCTTTCGGCCAACTGCGCGGCGCGCATCTTCAGTTGGGCGTTGGCCAGGCTGAGGGCCTTTTGGGCATAGACCATCACCGCGACCGCCAGCGAAGCCATGATGATCAGCAGTAAAATGCCGCCGTAACGCGCGACGCGGCGGATGGCCGGTTCGGTGGTGGCGCGGATATAGACCGCACCGACCGTGTGTTCGTTCTCAACGACCGCCGTAACGACGGTGAGATAGGGCGCGTCGAAGTTATACCCTTCCGGCGGCGCGCGGTCGGGGCTGGTGCGCGCTTCATCGCGCGAGAATGTCGCGACCAGATCGCCGGATTTGTTGTAGCCCGCGGCGCCGTCGGTTTCAGGGTTGGCCAGGAAAGCATTGAGGTAGTCGCGCGTCGTATCGGTGTCTTCGAACACCAGCGGCGCGCCGACGCTGGCCGCCAAGATGTTGGCCTCGACCGTCACTTCGCGCAGCTTCTGGGTTTTGTAATTCGCACTGTCGTAGACCGCGAGGCTGAGCCCGGCGGCCAGCAGCATGAGTGCGGCGGTCATCCCGGCAATCAGGGCGGCTTTGGAGCGGTCGGGAAGCATGCTGTTCCACTTCATGAGCGCGGCCTTACAGCGACAGCCAGATTCAGGAGTTTCGAACTGATCTCGATGGCGCTGGCGGCGGCAGCGTGTTCGTCGATGACGAAGCGGACGCGGTTGTCTTTCAAGACGAAATTGATGATGTCGGTATTGCCGTCGATAGTTTCGCCGGGCGTTTCGGTAATTGTCAGGATGGGCTTGCCGGCGACGGCCTTGAGGGCGGCCGCGATCTCGTCGCGTTTGGCGCCTTGGATAAAAAGGATATGGCAGCCGCTGTCGGGCGCGAGCGTCGCGAGGCGGACAATGGCGATGGGGTGGGTGCCGATCTTCTCGCCCTTGGCGGCTTCATCCAGCGCCGCGCCAAACGGATCGGCGCCGACGATGCAGAGCTTCATGGCGTCCTCGGGCGCGCCCGTCGCATTGTCCGGCCACGTGATATACGCGCCGAATTTATAGAGGAAGTTGGCCTTCACCGCGTATTCGAGCGAAATCTCGGCGGCCATCGACGCCGCGCCACAGGTGAAAACGATCAGCGCCGTCAGAAGGCGGACGGTGCGCCTCATTAAAAGCTCCAGCGCGCTGTGGCGTATACGCTGCGGCGGACCGCGCGCTGCGGCGGCGAGGCGACAATGAACTCGGTATGGTGCGCGTCCAGCAAGTTATAGCCGCTGAGGGAAAGTTGGACGTGCTCGGTGACGTTCCAGCCGAGGCGGGCGTCGAGCGCGATATAAGAGGGAACCGCAGGGCTGGGCAGGGCGCCAATCGCGCGCATGGCGAGATCGAGTTCTACTTCTTGCGTGAGGCTCATCTCGGAGCGGAGCGAGAATTGATGGTCGGGGTCATTGCCCTCGTTCTGCGTGCCGAAGAAGCTGGCGCTGCCCGGCTTCAGACGCAGGTGTTTACCGATGGCCGTCACGCCTGCTTTCAAGCGCCACCACGACAGCGGTTCATACGTCGCCCATGATTCGATGCCGTAGGTATAACCATCCATCAGGTTTTGAATCGTCAGCGGAAACGGCGGCTCGACCGTGCGCAGGTCTTCGTAGTCGTTATAGAACAGCGATACCGACAGCGTGGCGTTGTCGGCCAGGCGGCCGCGATATCCGGCTTCGTAGGCAATGAGTTCTTCGGAGTGGAACGTCGGCCCGCCCGCAAGCACGGTGTTGAAGAGATCGCGGTCGAAGCGCGACGGTGTGCGCGCGGCGCGCGAGACCGCGGCCCACAGCATGGTCGACGGCGCGACCTGCCACGACAGACGCGCATCGGGCATGTACTCCCAGCC
This sequence comes from Fidelibacterota bacterium, assembly GCA_947476625.1. Taxonomy (GTDB): domain Bacteria; phylum Pseudomonadota; class Alphaproteobacteria; order Rhodospirillales; family Rhodospirillaceae; genus SHVO01. Next base: position 39,017 of record CANJRA010000017.1, on the reverse strand, counting down.
GGTATAGGCGTTGCGTTCCAGTTTCAGGCCCAAAGCCAGCTTTAGGGCGGATGTCAGTGCAATGGTGTCGTGCGCAAAAACGTTGGCGAGCTGGAGCGTGCGCTGAGCCGGCGAGAGGACTGACGTCAGCGGGCCGCCCACAAAGATATCGTCGGTGATGCGGTAGCCGCCGCCCCAGGTGATGTGCTGACGATCGCCGAGCATGAAACTGTGCTGCGCGGAGATGTCGTATGTGTTGATGCCGTCGTGTATGCCGTTGTCGATGGCGCGGGCGGCGTGATCGTAATAGGCCTGGATTTCGACATTCGACGTGTCGCTGATCTCGCCGTGCCAGCGTCCTAAAACATTGCCGCCGCGCAGATCGACCTTGGCCACGCTGGAGGGTCTGTTCACGCCTTCATAGTAATCGCCTTGCACCATCAGGCTGGCGTTCTCGAAGTTCCAATCGGTGCGGGCACCGCCTTGATAGAGCGTCAGATAATCCGCGCCGCTGAGGCCAAGCGGCGTGTCGGTGTGGCCCTGGCGCGAGGCTTGACCATAGACGCGGTAGGTGCCGCGCTCGCTGAGCGCGCCGCCGACCTTGGCCATGCCGCTCCAGTCGGCATTGCCGCCGCTGAAGCGCACCATGCCGCCGGGGGTGTCGGCGGAACTGCGGCTGACGACATTGATGACGCCGTTGACGGCGTTGGAGCCCCACAGCGCGCCGCCGGGACCGCTGACGACTTCGATGCGCTCGATGTCCGAGGAGACGACGTTTTGCATGTCCCAGAAGACGCCTGAATAGAGCGGCGAATACACCGTGCGGCCATCGATCAGCACCAGAAGCTTGTTGGCGGTGCCGCTGTTGAAGCCGCGGGCGCTGACGGCATAGTCGCCGGCATCAATGCGCCCGACTTGCAGGTTGGGCGCGAGGCCGTTCTTTCTGCAGATCGGCGGGTTTGACGGCGTCAGCTTCGATCCGCTGCGCCCGTATATCGTCGCGCGCGACCTCGCGGGCCTGATCGTCGAGCCGGTGGGGCATTATTTCGAGAAGCTCAAAGCGCTGTATGCCGGCTCCGAAAACGTCATGACCGCCAATTATGCCGTCTCGGAACAAGACGGCGCGCGCACGATGTGGCGGATTAATCCGGAAGCGGTGGCACGCGGCCTGCTGGAGCCGCATTTCGCCGGCATCAGTTCGTTCGTGATGGGCGACCTTTTAAGCGCGACCGGCGTGCTCGGCCGCTCAAGCCCGAATGCGGAAACCACCGCCGTGCTGGAATCCTTGGTGCAGGCTGTGACGGTTCAGTGCCACACGATCGACAGCCTGCTGGCGGAATTCGGTGTGAGTACGGTCGATATCCTGCAAATCGACACCGAGGGCTACGATCTTCATATCCTGAGATTGTTCGACTTCGACCGTTTCCGGCCGGGGATCGTGCATTACGAGCATCAGCATCTGTCTCATGCCGACCGCATCGCTGCTGTGCAGCTTTTGCAGGCGCGCGGTTACCAGCTCACGGCCGGTCCGTTCGATACGCTCGCGGTTTTGGAACAGCCGAAGCCGCGGGCCGTCTTGCAGGTGGACGCCTTGCGCAAGCTCGCGGCGTCGTTTCAGGAAAACGCATTCCCTAAAGACGCCATTGTGGTGCTCGAACATTTGCACAGCCTCGATCCCGCCGATGTCGCCACGTTGCGCCGCCTGGTGCGCGCGCTCGATAGCGCCGGGCGGACCATTGAAGCCATGCGCCTGCTGACGGCGTATAGAAGCGGCGGCGGCAAGGCCGATGTCTCGGAAGAGACCCGTACGCTGAAGCTGCGGGCGTTCGCGCTTTATAATGCGCACTGCGCTGCGGGTGAACTGCAGCAGGCCTTGTTGTATATCTCAAGCCTCGCGGCGCTGTTGCTCCATCATATACCGGTGCTGGAGGCGGCGTTTGACTGCGCGCGCAGGCTGGGGCGCACCGCGACGGCGGCCGACCACGCCATCACGATTCTCAACCTCGACCCCATGAATACGCAGGCATCGTCGTTCATCTCCGACTTGCGCAGCACACCGAAGACGGCCGAGATCGAGATCGCGCGGCCAGCGCGGTTCTTTGCGCCACGTTCGACCGCTACCGCTTCATGCAGCTGACGAAGATTCTGGCGCTTGCGGCCGACATCAAGCTTAAAGACGCCGCGGCTTCAGAGGGTGCGCGGTGGGAGAAATTCTATCGCCTGAAACTGGACGCAATTGACTTGGCAGCCTTGCAAGCGCCGACGCCGCCGGACGGTCCAGACCCCGCGTTGGTATTCGCGACATCGACCGGCGCGCCGCTCGATTGGCAAGGCGTGCGCGCAACAGCGGCGCGGCTTGGCGCGCGGGCGGTGTTCTTTGTGGCCGCGGATATCAATTATGTGAAACGTTATGCAACATGGTATGCGCGTTCGGTCTTAATGTGCGCGGGCGTTCCGTGTCTGGTCATTGTGCATGTGATTGGTGGTGCACCGGCGCTTGCAGCGCTTGCCGGTGAACTTGGCATCACCGACAAACTGCTGATCTTCGCGGGCGATCATTTCGATGCGGCGACGGCCACGGCGCGCGCCGTCGATTCGCCACTCGATAAGGTGATGACGTTGCCGGTGGCGCACTTTCAATCGATGCGTTTCATCGTGCTGGGTGCGCTGATGCGCCAGCTAAACCTGCCGGTCTTGGTGTCGGACATCGACACCATCCTTCAGCGCGGTGTTGCCGATCTTTTGAGCGCCAATGCGGATATGGATGTGGTGTTCAATCAGAACCCGCAAGGGCTGTCGCACGCCGATCATGTGACGGCCAATCTGCTGCTGGTCTATCCGAGCGCCAACGCGGCGATGTTCTTGCGGTTCCTGCGCAGTTATCTGGAAAGGTATTTGCGAAAGCCGGAGGTGATTCGCTGGATAGATCAGATCGGGTTGCTGCTGGCGCGGCATTATCTGCGCAGTCTGAGCGGCGCGCGTGTCGGCACCTTCCAGGACACCGATATCAACAACTGGATGTATGCGCAGTATGCGCCAAATCCCTACCGCTTCCTGTCGCTCTATCAGGGCTTCGACATGGCGAGTTTAGAGAGATTGATCGCTGCGAAGCGCTAGCCGTTCAAACGCCAGATGGCGACGTTCAGAAGGCTGGCGAAGCTGACCCAGGCGGCCAGCGGCACGAGGCAGAGGGCGGCCAGCCGATCCAGGCGAAAGAACAAAATGATGCTCGCGAGGATGACGCCCAACTGCGGAAAAATATTGATGAGGCCTAGCACCGGGCTGTGCGCGGCGAAGAACATCCACGACCACGCCGCATTCAACGCCAGTTGAAGGAAGAAGGCGATCAGCGCCGCGCGCCGCCCGGGCGTTGCCGGGTTCATCTGCAAGATGCGCCAAACGGCGATAGCCATCAGGATATAAAGCGTTGTCCAGACCGGCCCGAACAGGCCGTTAGGCGGATTGAAAGACGGCATGGCGAGGCCTTCGTACCAGGGCGCGAGATTGGGGAAGGTGGCGAATTGGCCGGCCACCGACGCGGCCACCATCGTGTCGACGGCGATGAGCGTATTACGGCCGCGTCCGGGGTGCAGGATGTGTTCCATAGAGCTCATAACGCCGGATACGAAGATTAGACGCAAGGGGCGTGGAATTTTCCGGCAACAATAATCTCGGTCAAGCCCGAGGACGACGGGAGGTTCAACAAAAAACCCCGAAGTTTCCTGCGGGGTTTTTGTATCGATCATATGGATCAAAACTTAGTTCAAGCGGGCCGGCAGTTCGCTGATGGCTTTGTCGGCGAGGGCTTGTTGCTTGGCCGGGTCGAGGCTGGATTGGATCAGCGCCTGGGCGGCGGCGAGGGCGACGTCGACGGCGGTGTTGCGAACTTGCGCAATCGCCTGGGCTTCGGTCTGGGCGATGCGCTCGAGGGCCTGCTGCTTGCGGCGCTCGATGGCGTGTTCCAGATCCTTCTCGGCGTCGATCTTCATGCGCGCGGCTTCGGTGCGGGCTTGGGCGATGATCTTTTCGGCTTCGGCCATCGCGTCGCGCTGCTTGCGCTGATACTCGGCCAGCAGGGCTTGCGCGTCTTCACGCAGCTTGCGGGCTTCTTCGATCTGCTGACGGATTTTGCCGGAGCGTTCATCGAGGCCGCCGGTAATGGCTTTCGCCACCGGTTTGAACGCGAGTGCAATCACCAGGAGGATAGCAAGCGCTACCCAAAACTCTGGATTCGAGAACTCTTCCATTAGCGCGCTTCCTTCAGAGCCGTCGAGACGGCGGCGTCAACCGAACCAGCGTCGGGCGAAAGCCCGGCCAGCTTGGAAACGACGTTGCGGGCGGTATCGGCCGCCACACCTTTGATGCTGTCCAGCGCCGCCTGCTTGGCGGCGGTGATACGGGCTTCGGCTTCGGAGATTTGCTTGGTCATCTGTTCGGTCACTTCGGCGGTCTTTTTATCGGCAACCGCTTTCATGTCCGCCTGCATGACCTTCATGTGCTCGTAAGCCTGGCCGCGGGCATCGGCCATCGCCTTTTCGTAAGCGGCGATGGCGGCATCGGTCTCCGCCTTCAACTGCGTCGCGCGGTCGAGGTCGTCTTGGATGACGCGGGCGCGTTGTTCCAAGACTTCACCGATACGCGGGATCGCGATCTTCGAGACGATCCAGTAGAGCGCCACGAACATCACCGCCAGCCAGAACACCTGGGAGGCAAAGCTTGATGGGTCGAACTGCGGCATAACTGGATCGCCTTATCTGATAAGCGGGCGGAGCAAAGTGTCTGTTCGGTTTAGCCGAACAGGATGATGAGCGCGATAACGAGCGCGAACAGCGACGTCGCTTCAGAGAGGGCGAAGCCCAGGAACGCCGGGGTACGCAGCTTGCCTTCCATGGACGGGTTACGCGCAACCGCGTTCATGTACTGGGCCCAAACTTGACCCACGCCGATACCACCACCGAGCACGCCGATAGCGGCCAGACCGGCACCGATCATTTTTGCTGCTTCTGTTTCCATAGTCCTTATCCTTTTTCGTGAGGTTGAGTTGGTTCGAGTTATGGGTTGTTTAGTTTTCTTGGCGCTGCGTACTAGTGCAGGTGAATGGCGTCGTTGAGGTAGATGCAGGTCAAGAGGGCAAAGACGTAGGCCTGAATGGCGGCCACCATGATCTCGAGCAAGGTCACGGCGAACACCGCGGCGAACGGCACGATGCCGAAGATCACGCCCAGCGAAATGATGAAGCCCGCGAGCACCTTGAGCAGCACGTGTCCGGCCAGCATGTTGGCGAACAGACGAAGGCTCATGGAGACCGGACGGATGAGGTAGGAGAACAGCTCCAGCGGCGCCAGAACGATGGCAATGCCGAGCGGCGCGCCCGGCGGCACGAACAGCGAGAAGAAGTGCAGACCGTGGCGGGCGAAACCGATGATGGTGACGCCGAGGAAGATGAACACCGCCAAGGCCGCCGTCACGATGATGTGCGAGGTGAAGGTGAAGGCGTAGGGCATGAGGCCCAGAAAGTTACCGAACAGGATGAACAGGAAAATCGAGAACACGAACGGGAAGTACTTCATGCCGGCGGTGCCGGTATTTTCCTTCACCATGCCGGCGACGAATTCGTACAAGATTTCGGCGGTCGACTGCAGGCGGCCCGGCACCATGGTGCGGTGACGCGTAGCGCCCCAGAACAACAGCGCTGTGAGAGCGACCGCGAAGGTCATGAAGAGGGCGGAATTGGTGTAGGAGATGTCGACGTCGCCGATCTTGATGTTGATCAGCGGGTGAATCTCGAACTGCGCCATGGGGCTGTGACCGCCCGCGTGCTCCGTCGCCATCGATTGTATCGCCTTCTAAAGAACCGTTAGCTCAAAAACTCTATTCATCGTCATCGTCAAAAGCGCCGGGCTTCGGGTCGCACTTCTTATCGCGCTCGGTCTTTTCACGTACCGCGCGGCCCAATCCGACCGCCTGGTCCAGGTTTTTGAGGACGCGGATCACGCTCAGCACACTCGCGGCAAAACCCAGCGCGATGAAGGCCAGCATGAAAATAGGCTTGGTTTCGAGTTTGCTGTCGATGAACCAGCCGAGCCCCGCACCGACAAGCACGCCGGCCAACAACTCGATTCCGATTCTGAAGCCGACCCCAAGGCCTTGCGCAGATTCCCCTGTTTCCCGTTCCGTCTCTTTTTTATCAGCCACGGCATCTTGCATGGCTTTTATGCGTGCGCCCACATCCGCGAGGTTAGGGCGCTGTTCGTGGTCGGTCATGTCGGCTCCGGCCCCCGTTTTTGCCCCGTTTTCCGGTGGAAATCCCCGGAAAACCACCGTTTGCGGCGCGAAAACGCGCGCACCATAGGGACGGGCACGGGGGGTGTCAAGGATCAATGGCTTGCTTAGTAAAACACTGAAATATATCGATAAAGTACTGAGATTAGCGCCGTGGAACGGCGGCAAAATCGCCCCGGCGCGCGGAACCCTGCGCTTTGGGCTTCGTTAGAGCCAGACAGGAAATAGTTTAATGTCGGAAAAGGTATATCGCTGCTGCAGGTCAGAAGAGATTCTGTCAATTAGTTGAATCTTTTCTGTTACCTTCATGAGTTTTACTGCTCGTCCCTCAAGCCACATCCCTCATCTGCTCAGCCACTTTCAAGTCCACGCTCACCAACCGGCTCACGCCACGTTCCGCCATCGTCACGCCGAACAATCTGTCCATGCGGGCCATGGTCATGCGGTGGTGGGTGACGCACAGCACGCGGGTGCCGGTGACTTTGATGATCTCCGCCACCAGGCCGCAGAAGCGGTCGACGTTGGCGTCGTCGAGCGGTGCGTCCACTTCGTCCAGCACGCAGATCGGGGCTGGGTTGACCATGAACACGGCGAACAGCAGCGAGAGCGCGGTCAGGGCCTGCTCGCCGCCGGACATCAGCGCCATGTTGCCGATGCGCTTGCCGGGCGGGCTCGCCATGATCTCAAGCCCGGCGTCGAGCGGGTCTTCGGCTTCGGTGAGTTCAAGGTGCGCGCGGCCGCCGCCGAAGAGTTTGGTGAACAGGTTGCGGAAGTGGCCGTCGACTTCTTTGAACGACTTCAACAGGCGCTCGCGGCCTTCCTTGTTGAGAAGGTTGATGCCGGCGCGCAGGCGCGCGATGGCGTTGACGAGATCGTCGCGCTCGGTGGTCAGGCCCAGGATCTGCGCGGCCATCTCTTCGCTTTCCTGCTCGGCGCGCAGGTTGATGGCGCCGAGGTTGTCGCGCTCGCTGACGAGGCGCTGCAGGCTCTTTTCGGCTTTCTCTAAGGGCGGCAGTTCGTCGGTGTTATCGTCGCCTTCAAACTTGGTGTGATTACGGATCTCTTCCGGCTCGCAGGAGATGCGCTCGCGGATGTTGCCGTCGATGACGGCGAGGGCCTGCTCGTTTTGGGAGACGGCGGCTTCGCGGCGCACGCGTTGTTCGCGGGCTTCGGAGAGCGCGTGTTCGGCTTCGCGCAAGGCTTTGTCGGCGGCGGCGAGGAGGTTCTCGCCCTCGGCCAGCGCATCGGCGGCTTCGCGGCGCGAGGCTTCGGCGATTTCGAGCTGATCCATGAGCGCGATGCGCAGCGCGGCGATTTCCTGCGGGCGTGCGGCGAGGCCTTCGAGTTCTTCATTGGCGCGGCGTTGGCGCAGCTCGAGCTCTTCGATCTGGCGGACGGCTTCGTCTTTGCGGTTCTGCCAGGAGGTGGCTTCGTTGGCCAGCGCTGTGAGACGGCGGCTGCGTTCTTCGGCTTGGCGGGCGAGGCTGTCATAGACCGCGCGGGCTTCCATCAAATCCTGACGCAAGGTGCCGATGCCGCCTTGTTTGCTTTCGACTTCAGCGCGCAAGTCGGCGCCGTCGCCGAGGTCTTCCAGGCGCGCGGTGGCTTCTTCGATTTGCGCGTGGGATTCGTCGACTTCGGTTTGCAGCTGGCCGCGTGTGTCTTCGAGGCCGGCGATGCGGCTTTGCGAGGTGGCGGAGCGCTGGCGCATGACGCCGAGGGCGTCGCGGGCGCGGGCGGTGTTGCTCTCTTGCTCGCGCACGGCGGCGCGGGTGGCTTGCTCGCGGGCCTGCGCATCACCGATGGCGGCCTTGGCGGCGGCGACGGCGTCTTCGGCTTCGGTGAGCACGGCGCTGGAAGTGTCGAGCAGCGCGCGCAGTTCTTTCAAACGGTTGCGCTGCTTCAAGCGCGTGGCGGCGGCGTTGGCGGAACCGGCGGCGGAGACAAAACCATCCCAGCGCCACAGATCGCCGGTGACCGTGACCAGACGCTGGCCGGGTTTCAACTGGCTGAGGAGCGACTGCGCGGTCTCGGCGTCGGCGACGATGCCGACTTGCGACAGGCGGCGCGTCAGACGATCGGGCGCGCGCACGACATCGGACAAGGGACGCGCACCATCGGGCAGCGCGCCGGTTTCGAGGAAGGCGGGCAGCATCTGCCAGCGCATGGGCGAGGTGTCGTCACCGGCGGCGGAGAGATCGTCACCCACCGCTGCGCCCAATGCGGCTTCAAAGCCGGGGTCGACGCTGACGGAATCGATGATCGGGCTCCAGGCACCGGCAGCTTTCGGTTCGGCGAGCAGTTCTTCGAGCGCCTGGGCTTCGGCCTGCAGCTTGGTGTGTTCGGCGGCTTTGGTTTGGGCGACGTCGCGGGTGGCTTCGTAGGCGGTCTGCGCCGTGAGGCGCGCGGCTTCGGCGGTTTCCCAATCGGCGCGTGCGGCGGCTAAAGCGGCTTCGGCTTCTTCGGCTTTGGCTTCTTCGGCTTCCAGCACTTCGGCGGGCAGTGCGTTGGAGCGCACGGTTTCCAGCTGGCTGAGAATTTCCGCGAGGCGGCGCTCGGCGCGCTGCTTGCGCATGTCGGCTTCGTTCAGCTGCTGACGGGCGGCGGCGCGCGCACTGTCGGTGCGCGAGAGTTCCTTGCCGAGGATGGCGAGTTCTTCTTCGACCACTTCGACGGCCTTGGCGGCATTCATAAGCGCTTCGCGGGTGGCTTCGCGCTCGGATACTTCGGCGGCGGCGGCCGCGTTCAGTTCGTCCTGCTCGGTGGTGACGCGGGTCAGCGCGGTGTCGGCATCCTGCAAGCGGCCGGTTTCGCGGCTGACGTCGTCGCGGATCTGGTTGAGGCGCATCTCAACCGCTTCGCGCGCACGGGCGATGCGTTCCAGTTCTTCGTCGAGTTTGTCGCGCGCGATGACGAGGTGCTGCAAGCGCGCGGCTTCCTCGGCTTCGGTGCGGCGCAGAGCAGGCATGGCCGAGGCGGCATCGACTTGGACCGTCGAGGCATGTGCGGCTTCGCCGGTACGCGTCGCGACATCGGTTTCGGATTCAGCGAACGCAGCTTTGGCGGCTTCCAATTGCGCCAGGGACTCAAGGCGCTTGATCAGCAGCACCAGGGCATCGGCGGCGCGGATGCTCTCAGAAATTGTACGGTACCGTACAGCTTGGCGCGCTTGCTTCTTCAAGCCTTCGAGCTGGCCTTCGAGCGCCAGGATGACGTCGTTCAAGCGGTTGAGGTTGGTCTCGGCGGCTTGCAGACGCAGCTCGGCTTCGTGGCGGCGCGTGTGCAGGCCGGTGATACCAGCCGCTTCTTCCAACAGGTTGCGGCGCTGGGCGGGCTTTGAGTTGATGATCGCGCCGATGCGGCCCTGGCTGACGATGGCGGTAGAGCGCGCGCCGGTCGCGACGTCGGCGAACAGCAGTTGCACGTCTTTGGCGCGCACGTCGCGGCCGTTGACCTTGTACTGCGAACCCTTGTCGCGCTCGATGCGGCGCGTGATTTCGAGGTCGTCGGTTTCGTTGAACTGCGAGGTGGCCTTGCGCGTGGAGTTGTCGAGGAAGATCGAGACTTCGGCGATGTTGCGGGCGGGCCTATCGCGGGTGCCGCCGAAGATCACTTCGTCCATGTCGCCGCCGCGCAATTGCTTGGCCGAGGTTTCGCCCATGGCCCAGCGCAGTGCTTCGACGAGGTTGGATTTGCCGCAGCCGTTGGGGCCGACGATGCCGGTTAAACCCGGCTCGATCAGCAGTTCCGTGGCATCGACAAAGGATTTGAACCCCGAGAGACGCAGCTTTGAAAAGGCAACCAAAAGAACTTCTCCGTTTCCCGCCGCGCGGGCGTTGATGTCCGCGCGGACCCCTCAGGCATGATGCAGCGCAGCCGGCCTTACAGCTGCTTATCGATAGCTTTCTTCACCGCTTCGTAGTCGGCGCCGGGAATCTTGGTCTCGCCGACGAAGAACGTCGGTGTGGATTCAACCTTGTACAGCGTCACCGCCGTGTCCTTGACCTCGGTGATCGTGGCCAGGATTTTTTGGTTCTTGAGGCAGGCGTCGACGTCTTTGTCGGTCATGCCGGCGAGCTTCGAATAATCGCGCAGACGTTCAATCGGCGGGCGATCCGAACGCAGCCATTCGGTCTGATTCTTGAACATGACTTCGATCAGGATCTTGCCGCGGTCGGCGGGCGCGCAACGTGCGAGCAGCGCGCCGGCGGTGGCAATGCCGTCGAGCGGGAAGTCACGGAAGATGAACTTGATCTTGCCGGTGTCGATGTATTCCGCCTTCAGCTTCGGAAAATCGTTCTCGGCAAAGTGCGCGCAGTGCGGGCAGGTGAGCGAGGCGTATTCGATCACGGTCACCTTGGCTTTCGGGTCGCCCTGAACGAATTCGCGGTAGACCGGATCGGCGGCGAAGGCCGGCGCCGCAGCGCCCAGAACCAAGCCCGCGAAAGCCAATCCCGCCAGCGCCGTAGCCGTTCTGCGTCTGATGGTGTTCACGAAGTCCTCCCTGGACGATTCAACTAGATGATGGGGTTGCATACCAACATCCATACCATTTGTGGAGAATTTTAGACGCACCTCGCTAAGCCCTGAAATATCAGCGCTTTTCGCTGTCGGCGGCAGCCTGTGGATAGTTTTCTGGCGCGGTTTTTAGAGACTCGGGGGAGGGTGGCGGAAAGGCGGGAAAATCGCGGCGTCGCCCTCGGAGATTATTCTCGGAGGGCGCCGCGCCGCTTATGGGGCCGGCTTACTTGTGGCGCTTATCGATTGCGCTCTGCAGCGCTTCGAAGTCGATGCCTTCGATTTTCTCTTCATCGACGAAGAACGTCGGCGTGCCGCCGATTTTGTAGAGCGACACGGCTTTTTGCGCGACGTCGCGGATCTGGTCGAAGACGGCGGTGTTGTTAAGGCAAGCCTCGACATCGGCTTTGCTCATACCGGCGGCGAGCTGCGCGAAATTGGTCACTTCTTCCAAGGGGTTCGGGACGCGTGCCCACTTATCCTGGTTCTTGAACAACGCTTCGACCAACGGCATGGCGCGGTCGGTCGGGGCGCAGCGCACGATCAAAGCCGCGCCGGCAGCGAGGTTATCGAGCGGGAAGTCGCGGTAGATGAACTTGATCTTGCCGGTATCGATGTAAGCGGCTTTGAGCTTCGGAAAGTCGTTCTCGGTGAAGTGCGCGCAGTGCGGGCAGGTGAGCGACGCATATTCGATCACCGTGACTTTGGCCTTCGCGTTGCCCAGCACGATCTCGCGGTAGGTCACGGGTTCGGCTGCGGAGGCGCCGGTGAACGGAACAGCGGTGAACGTAAAGCCCACCAGCGCGGCCATAGCCGCTGCGCGGCGCGTAAGTTTCATCGAATCCCCCAAAGAATAAATAAGCTTAGACCGAAGTGACCTAGAATGAATACACGAGGAACGAGCTAGCAGGCATCTGGTTGGGTGAGCCGACGGCGGTTACCACAGACCATTGTTCAGACAGAAGATAGTTGGCGTTCAAGCTTAAGCATACATCCTTGAAGCCCGAGCCGGGCCGATAGATCGGATAACCGGTCGCGGCGGCTTGGGTGGGTGTAACGCCGAAGTATGAGCGCATATAAGCCCCGGTCACCCAGGTACCGCTGACGGAACCGCCTAAAGTGTATTTGGGCGCGCGGATAAAAGTTCGCGACACATCGGCCCCTTGGTCAGTCTCGACTTCGGTCGCGGCGAGGACAATCCCGACCTGGTGGGCATGGGCAGCGTCGGCACCAGCTTGGAACTCGGCGGTTTCGTCAGCTACACGATTGGTAAACACGCGCCCGCCTGCGTGCGCGCCAGGATGTCATCGGCGGTCACAGCGGCGCCAAAGTGCAGGCCGTTGCCGTTCGGGTTGCCCGTGGTGGAGTCGAACAGGCGCTTGAAGGCGGTGAGTTTGACTTCGTTGTTATCGACTTCGAGGAAATTCTTATAGCGCAGCGACACCACCGGCACCGGATCGATGTTGTAGTTGTTGCTGCCTTCGTAGTCGGGGCCTAAGCCCAGGCGGACGTTGGTCACATCCTCGGGCAGGAAATCGATCGCGGTTTGGAGTGAGTCGGTGATGCCGGTGGCGACGCGCTCGAAGTTCTGCGCGCGGGCGCCTGCGGCGGGAAGGGCCGCGGCCAGGATGAAGGCGGCAGCGGACACATAAAGGGAGGCGGGCCGGAAGGTGGTGGTCTGTTTCATGACGCGATTGTACCCCAAAGGAAGTCGTTTGGCGCGATATTGCCTCACATTACAACGCCGCTACCGTCCTCGTTGTTGCAGCGTTTTACCGAGTTTCATCAGCGCATCCCGCAGCGGGCCGGGCGAGACCCCGGAAATCCGGCTTTCCACAGCGGCGAGCGCGGTTTCGCTGAGGGGCGGCAACGGCGCGGGAGCCTTGGGGCGGGGCGGCAGCGGGCCTTGCGCCGCCTCGATTTTGCTGATGGCTTCGTAGCCGAAAAAGCGGTTAATGCGCTCCATGACGGCGGGCAGTTTCATTTGCAGCATGGCCGCTGCCGCGCCGTGCGAGACCCGCAAATGCAAGGTCGCCCCGGCGTTGCGGCCCTTGGGGTATTTGACTTGCAGCGGACAGGCGAAGGCCGCCAGTTCCGGCCCGACGATATTCGGCCAATGGGTCAGGATCTCGGCGCCCGCGAAGCCGCGCTTGCCCAGCGCCGGGCGCGTCAGGCGTCCGGTGATATTGCCGATATTCACCGGGCCTTGCCGGAAGCGATTGTATTTCGCGACCGGTGCGGGCTCGGCGGTTTTTGACGGGGTACGTGGGACCATGGTGGGAGTTTAGCCGAAGAACGTCAGCGTGTAAGGTGCGCTGCCATGGCCAAACCCGCCCGCAAAACTCAGGTCCCAAAGTTGTCGCAGCCTAATCCAGCGGCGCTTTTGGCCTGGTACGACCGTCACCGCCGCCGTTTGCCCTGGCGCGCCCTGCCGGGCGAGATAGCCGATCCTTATGCCGTGTGGCTGTCGGAGATCATGTTGCAGCAGACCACCGTGACGGCGGTGAAGCCTTATTACGAGAAATTCCTCGCGCGCTGGCCGACGGTCGGTGACCTAGCAAGCGCCGACGTCGCCGCGGTGATGACGGCGTGGGCGGGCCTCGGCTACTACGCCCGCGCGCGCAACCTGCATAAGTGCGCTATCGCCGTTGCTGAAAACCACGGCGGTATTTTCCCCGACACCGAGGAAGGCTTGCTCGCGCTGCCGGGCATTGGCCCGTACACGGCGGCGGCCATCGCGGCGATTGCATTCGATCATCATGCGGTGGTGGTGGACGGCAACGTCGAGCGCGTTATGGCGCGGCTGTTCGCGGTAGAAGAGCCGTTGCCGCACAGCAAAGGACGCTTGCGCGAATTAGCTGCGACCCTCACGCCGCAAAAACGCGCGGGCGACTACGCGCAAGGCGTGATGGATTTAGGGGCCACGGTTTGCACACCGACATCGCCGGCGTGCGTGATCTGTCCGTGGTCGGATGTGTGCATAGCGCGCGCGCAAGGCATCGCCGACACGCTGCCGCGTAAAGTGAAGAAAGCCGATGTGCCGCAGCGTTACGGCATCGCCTATTGGATGGTGCGCGCCGACGGCTGCGTGGCGCTGAGACGGCGGCCGCCCAAAGGCTTGCTCGGCGGCATGACCGAAGTGCCGGGCAGCGAATGGCGCGGCGATGTGTGGAGCGAGCAAGAAGCTGTTGTTGCTGCGCCTGTAAAAACCAAGTGGCGGGCTTTGCCCGGCGTCGTGACGCATGTGTTCACGCATTTCCGTCTCGACGTTGTCGTGCACGTTGCCGATATATCGGCGGCGCAGGCGAAGGCGCTGGGTCGCGACATTATGTGGACGCCGCTCATGGATGTTGGTGAGGCCGGGTTGCCGAGTATCATGGCGAAGGTTGCAAAGCACGCGATGAAAGCGGTCGGCTAAATGTCGGATAAAATAATCGCCGCACCCGAGAACTGGACCTGCCCAACCTGCAACGTCGCCGTCGCGACAGCCTTCTGTTCCAGCTGCGGCGAGCGGCCGGTGGGCGCGCGCGAACTCACCGTGCATGGTTTAACGACTCTGGTTTATAAAGCCTTCAGTCCGGTTGATGGCCGCCTGCTGCGTAGCTTTCTCGCACTCATTGCCGCGCCGGGCCGTTTGACGGCTGCGTTTCAGCAAGGCTTGCGCAAACCCTTCGTTGGACCCTTCCAGCTTTTTCTGATGACCAACGTGCTGTTTTTCGCCGTGCAGTCGGTGAGCACGCTGCGGATTTTCACGCAGCCGCTGACCTATCGCCTGCATGGTCAGCCGGGGAGTGAGTTCGGTCAGACGCTTGTAGATGCGCGCCTTGCCGCGACCGGCAAAACGCTTGCGGAGTATGCGCCGGTATTCGATCAGGCGGTGGCGACGAACGCTAAATCGCTGATCGGACTCATGGTGCCGCTGCTCGCATTGTTGCTGCCGCTGGTGTTCTGGCGGCGGCATCGTCCGCTGGCGGTGCATGTCGTGTTCTCGCTGCACTTCTATACTTTTCTGCTGATACTGTTTTGCGTTCCCCTGATCGCGATAGCCATCAACACACTGCTCGGCGGGCCGCCGGACCTGAAGGACACCGCCTACGACGCCATGTCGATCGGACTGCTGCTGTCGTGCGCGGCTTACCTTTATCTGGCGATTGCGCCGGTCTACGGAACGCGGGGTGTGGCGAGGATCGCGCAGACGCTCATTCTGACGACAGCGGTGGTCGGGATTTTCATGATCTATCGATTTATTCTTCTGCCGATAACGCTCTATACAACGTGATGTATCGCCTTTCCCGCCGCGCCGCGATCGCATCCGCGCTTTCATTGCCGCTGCTGTCGCGCTTTGCCTACGCGGCTGACGGCACGCTGACGCGCGGCAATCGCTATGAACCTGCAACGCTCGATCCGCAGAAGATCAATACCGACTACGAGCGCAATATAGTGCGCGATTTGTTTGAGGGGCTTGTGACCTATGATGCCGAGGGGCATCCGGTGCCGGGCTTGGCGTCGTCGTGGGTCACGAGTCCGGACGGCAAGCGTTACACGTTTCGTTTGCGGCCCGGTCTGCAGTGGTCCGACGGTGCGCCGTTGACGGCGGAGGATGCGGTGTTTTCGCTGCGCCGTCTCATCGATCCGAAGACCGCCGCTAACTATGCCGCGCTGTTGTATGTGGTGCAGAACGCGCGCGCGGTGAACACGGGCAAGATGCCGGTGGACAGTCTCGGCGTGAGTGCGCCGGATGCGCTGACGGTGGTGATCGATCTGGTATCGCCGGCGCCGTATCTGCCGGAGCTTTTGGCGGGCGGGTTCGCGGCGCTGGTGCCGCGTCATGTCATCGCGAAAGCGGGCGACGGCTGGGTGAAGGCCGGTGTCATGGCCACCAGCGGCGCCTTTACGCTCGAAGCGTGGGAAACCCAGAGCCGGATTGTGCTGGCGCGCAATCCGACATTCTATGACGCCGCCAATGTGAAACTCGCGCATGTGATCTATGTGCCGACGACCGATGTGTCCGCCGCGCTGACGCGCTTTAAAGCCGGAGACCTCGACACGCAGTTGGATTTCCCGGTGAGTCAGGTCGATGCCTTGCGCAAAGAGCTTGCAGTAGAGACACGCCTGACGCCGTCGCTGCTGACGTATTATCTCGCGCTCAACACCAGTCTTCCCAAGCTGGCCGATGCGCGTGTGCGCCGGGCGCTGTCCATGGCCATCGACCGCGAGACGGTGACGACGAAGGTGCTGCGCGCGGGCGAGCAGCCGGCGTATAGCTTTGTACCGCCGGACATCGCCGCCTACGCGCCGCCGCGCATGGACTTCGCCGAGACGCCGCAGGAAGCTCGCTTAAAGACGGCCAAGGATATGTTGGCGGCGGTGGGCTACAGCGAAAGTACTCCGCTGAAGCTCACTTACAGCCATTCATCCAACCTCGATCTCAGGCGGATCGCTGTGATTATCGCAGGCATGTGGCGGCGGATTGGTGTTGAGACGTCGACGCTCAATACCGAAGGCAAAGTGCACTTCGCCAATATGCGCCAAGGTAACTATGAGGTTGCCTTCGCCGGGTGGTCGGCGGATTTCAACGATGCGTCGGCGTTTCTGGGTGTGTTGGAGTCAACCCGCGCGCATTCCAATTACAGCCGCTATCGCAATCCCGCTTACGATGCCTTGCTGGCCAAGGCCGCCGCCATGGAGAACTCAGGCGCGCGTGCGCATCTTCTTAGTCAGGCGGAGGAATTGTTAATGACCGATCAGCCGGTGATCCCGCTGTATTGCGGCGTGACGAAAAGTCTGGTGTCGCAGCGCGTGATCGGCTGGCGTGCCAACGCTATCGATATGCATCTGAGCCGCTATCTCAGTGTTGTGCGTTAGGGCCCAATCTCATCTGGGCTTAGCCCTCGCTGAGTTCGCCCGCGTCGTCCTCGGGTTCGTCTGCGACGGGTTTCAGAAACAAAAGCACCAGCAGAACCAGCGGCAGTAAAGCGCCGCCCACGGCCCAGAGAATGCCGTTGCGATTGCGCCTGTTAGCCAAAAACCATCCCAGCCCGGCGAAGATGACCATCGAGAGGAGGGTAAGAAGCCGATAAAAAATCTCTGTGGACATGAGGACTCTTAAATAAGGCGGGAAAGGCCGCGTCGCAGCCGTAATTCTATGCAAGAACGCCTGTCTGGACCACGCGGTTGCACTTAACCGTTGTTTTCACCGGTCCTAGGGCCGTATGTACTGCTTCTTATTGCCGTCTCAAGAGACAAGCTGTCGTAATGAACGTGGTTAAAACCGTTCGCCATTGGTTCGCCGACGGCGTCTTCCGGCGTATCTTCAGGAACGCTGCGTTATTGCTGACGGGCCGGGCGACCAACGGTCTGTTGGGCCTTGCGACGTTGAGCCTATCCGCGCGTGGACTAGGGCTTGAGCAATTCGGCGTCTTTGTGCTGCTGCAGACATATGTAAACGTCATCATGGCGCTGGCGACCTTTCAGTCGTGGCAGGCGGTGATCCGCTACGGCGCGATTTGTATCGAGAATAAAAACACCGCTGCCTTTCAAGCGCTGCTGAAGTTCACGACGCTTTTGGATATCGCGGGTGTGGTGGTCGGCGCGACCATCGGCTACTTCGGCGCGCCGCTGCTGGGGCCTTATCTCGGCTGGAGCTATCAGGCGATCGCGTATGCGCAGCCTTTCAGTCTGTTGATTCTGTTTACCGTGCTGGCGACGCCGACGGGCCTGTTGCGGCTTTACAACCGCTTCGATGTGCTGGCCTGGCAGGCGGTGGTGACGCCGCTGTTTCGCCTGATCGGCATTGGGCTCGCGGTGCTGTTCGCAGCACCTTTCTGGGTTTATCTGGTGGCGTGGTTTATCGCCAGCGTCGTCGGCGGCGCGGTGCTGGTTTTCGCCGGCTTGCGCGAAGCCGCGCGTCACGGCGTGCTGACCGGCATGACATTCTCTCTGCACGGCATCACCGCGCCTCATGGCGGCATCTGGCGGTTCTCGATTTTCTCGAACCTGCACGCATCGCTGCAAATCGTGACGGGGCAGATGAGCACGCTGCTGGTCGGCATGCTGGCGGGACCGTCGGCGGCGGGCTTGTTTAAAATTGGACGCGACGTCGCGACCGCCATCTCGAAACCGGCGGAACTTCTCAATCAGTCGATCTATCCGGAATTCGCGCGCCTCGGCAGCCGCAACGAATGGCACGACTTCAAAGGTCTGATCCTGCGCGGCGTATCGGTGGCGGGCACGGGTGGTTTGGTTGTGCTGGCGGCGGCGTTCTTCGGCGGGCATCTTTTTATCAGTGCGTTCTTCGGCCCCGATTTTGTCAGCGCCTACTTACCGCTGATTTTGCTGGTGGCGACGGCGGGCGTGACGCTGTGCGCCTTCCCGATGGACCCTGCCCTTTACGCCATGGGCCGCCCGAGTATTCCGCTGCGTATCGATACCGTGGTGATCCTGGCGATCTATTTGCCGATGCTGGTGCTGCTGACGCAGCGTTACGGACCAATGGGTGCGGCGATCGCTTCGCTAGCGGCGGCAATTGCGAGCCTGTTCGGTATGACGTTCTTCGCGGTGACTCAGTTGCGTCGCCGGGTTGGTCTTAAAACGCAGGCCTAACCACTTTCTGCGCTTTTTCAGGATGCAGCGTCGCTAGACGTGCGCGGCGCAATGCGACCGTGTCGAGTTTCCAATCCGTATATCCGCGCTGAATATCGCCGTAGTACGCAACCGACGGCGGCGCGCGTGTACCTGCGTGCATGATGTAGGCCACCGCTTCGCGCGGTCCTGCGGCGGTGTCTACGGTGACGGTGACTTTGCCGTATTCATTGCCCTCGTA
The DNA here is from genome assembly GCA_947476625.1 of Fidelibacterota bacterium. Lineage (GTDB taxonomy): Bacteria > Pseudomonadota > Alphaproteobacteria > Rhodospirillales > Rhodospirillaceae > SHVO01. The sequence continues at coordinate 20,416 of CANJRA010000017.1, read as the reverse complement.
TTTATCGAGCGCATGGAAGCATGCGGATGTCAGCGTATAGAGCGCGCCCTGAACCGACGTACTTTTATCGGCGACGATGGTGGCGTAGGTGCGGAACTCAAGGCGATAGCCGGGCAGCACCGCGGCGCTGAGCGGCGTTGCCTTGGGGCAGCGGCGTTTAAAGCCGCGCTGATTCAAATTTGCGCCGTAAGCGAAATAGAGCATGGCGACTCTTACAACACATGTGGGGAAAAGAAAAAGCGGCAGACCCTTAAAGGATCTGCCGCCAAGTTTGCTAGGGTTGTGGGGTGGGGAGGGGAAGAATAGCCCTAGCGTTAAGTCTGTGTGCTGCGCGCAGCCAAGGCGGGCGCGTGCTGAAAGCTGTCGTCGCGGGAAAGCGGCATGAACGTCGCCGGATTGTGCGGGCCGTAGGCCTGCGCCAAATCCTCGAGTTCTTGAAAATACGCCACGAGGCGCTGCGCGGTTTGCGTGCTGACCCAGCTGGCGGACGTTTTTGGTGTGTCGTTCTGGCGCATGAGACGCTCTGAAAAAGGGTGCGATGTCTGTGCTCGCATCTTCTCCGGGAGCTCTTAACGATTCATGAATCTTAATTAAGATCCAGCAGCGCGTTAGACCCTTTTCACCTAGAGGCTGATTCCCCATGAGCGGTGTGGCAATAAAAAACCCGGCGGGTTAGGCCGGGTTTTAAGGTCGCTAGCTTCGAGGTTTTAGCCCTCTTTCGTTAGGCCGCCTGCTTTACGTCGAGCGGCAAATGCAGTTGCGTCGCGCAGTCGGCGCTGTAGCGGTCGACGATGGCGCCGCGAATCGCGGTCAATTCTTCGGCTTCGGCCAGCAGAGTCGCGGCATCAACGCCGGCGGTCTGGTTGGCGGAGGCGACGAGTTCGCGGACGCGGTCCGCGAGGAAATCCAATAAGCCACGTTGATCTTGCGAGAGATTGAGCATTGTACGTCCTTACCTTGCCTGAGCGTTGATGCGCATCCAACGATCAGCGCCCCGATGGTCGCGGGGCCTAAAGGGAAGCGCGAAGTGGCCGGTTTATGACCGATGGATTACGGCACGGCAAAGGTGTTTTCAGCAAAGCAGCACTGTTTGGGCTGCATAGAGAGCTACCGGGGATAACGGGGGCGAAACCTGTGATTTATGGGGAAAACGGGGAAAACCACCCCGTTGTAACGCGGTGGTCATGTTTTCTTTTGCCAGCGTTTTCAATCCCTTGAGGACCGTCTTTCAGAAACACACTAAAGACCCGCTAGATATAGTTTCGGTTTCTGCGTCAAGCGCTAAATGTTGTGATTAAGCGCGTTACGGATAGTTAGTTTTGTTGACGCACGCCCGACACAAGAACACCATATCTCGTATCGCGGTTGTACCGGATCTACACAATCTGGGGCGAAGCGGGACGAGGGGCTGAAGAGATCTGCAGGGTTTCCCTGCGACCGATAGCATCAAGAAAAAGGCCGCGGCGAGCTACACCCGCCGTAACTCAAGTGAAGGTAACCCTGTGATACTTAAGGGATATCGTCTTGGAGCAAGAGCCCGATTCACCCTTTGAACCTGTTTTGCCGGCGGCCGTGGGCTGATGCGGGGGATTTTTGGTTCGAGGGGAAGAGGAATACTAATGAATTACGCTGTAGACGCTAACGCCGCCATCGCCGTTCCGCTAACAACCCAGCCAACACCCTCGCCTAAACCGCAGACCTCGCGAGATGCCTCGCTTGAGGTGGTGCCGTCGATCCGTATCGACCGTAGCCGCGATTCCCTGCTGACCGATTTCGGCAAAGCCACGCTGGAAGACCGCTATCTGCTGCCGAAAGAGTCCTACCAGGACATGTTCGCGCGGGTCGCCCGGGTCTACAGCGACGACATCGAACACGCCCAGCGGATTTACGACTACATGTCGAAGCTGTGGTTCATGCCGGCGACGCCGGTACTGTCCAACGGCGGCGCCGAACGCGGTCTGCCGATCTCGTGCTTTCTCAACACGGTGAACGATGACCTGAGCGGGATCGTCGGCACCTGGACCGAAAACGTCTGGCTGGCTTCTAACGGCGGCGGCATCGGCACGTACTGGGGCAAGGTGCGCTCGATCGGCGAGAAAGTGAAGAACTGCGGCCAGACGTCGGGCATCATTCCGTTCGTGCGCGTGATGGATTCTCTCACGCTCGCCATTTCGCAAGGTTCGCTGCGCCGTGGTTCGGCGGCGGTGTATCTCGACGTGCATCATCCGGAAATCGAAGAGTTCCTGGAAATCCGCAAGCCCTCCGGCGATTTCAATCGCAAGAGCTTGAACCTGCACCACGGCCTCAACATCACCGACGAGTTCATGGAAGCCGTGCGCGACGACGCGCCGTTCGGCCTGCGCAGCCCGAAGACCGACGAAGTGTTGAAGACCGTCAACGCGCGCGAGCTGTGGCAGAAGATTCTGGAAACCCGCCTCAACACCGGCGAGCCGTACCTGATTTTCGCCGACACCGTGAACCGCCAGATGCCGAAACATCAGCGCGATCTCGGCCTGAAAGTCACGACCTCCAACCTCTGCAGCGAAATCATGCTGCACACCGGCCCCGATCACTTGGGCGTCGACCGCACCGCCGTGTGCTGCCTGTCGTCGCTGAACGTCGAGACCTGGGACGAATGGAACGCCGACGAACAATTCATCCCCGACGTGATGCGCTTCCTCGACAACGTGCTGCAGGACTTCATCAACCGTGCGCCCGCTTCGATGGACCGCGCCAAGTACTCGGCGATGCGCGAGCGTTCCGTGGGCCTGGGCATCATGGGCTATCACTCGTTCCTGCAGGCCAAGGGCGTGCCGTTTGAATCCGCCATGGCTAAATCCTGGAACATCAAAATGTTCAAGCACATCCGCCGCGCCGCCGATGCGGCTTCGGTCGACCTCGCGGTCGAACGCGGTCCGTGCCCGGATGCCGCTGAGTCGGGCGTCATGGCGCGCTTCTCGCACAAGCTGGCGATTGCCCCGACCGCTTCGATCAGCATCATCTGCGGTGGTACGTCACCTTGCGTCGAGCCGATCCCGGCCAACATCTACACGCACAAGACCCTCTCGGGTTCGTTCACCGTCAAGAACCCGTACCTGACCAAAGTGCTGGCGGCGAAGGGCCTTGATAACCCCGCCACCTGGAACTCGATCCTTGAGCACGAAGGTTCGGTGCAGCACTTGAACGGCCTGACCCAGGCCGAGAAAGATACCTACAAGACCGCCTTCGAGATCGATCAGCGTTGGGTGGTGGAATTCTCCGCCGACCGTTCGCCGTATATCTGCCAAGGCCAGTCCATCAACCTGTTCCTGCCGTCGGATATCGATAAGTGGGATCTGATGATGCTGCATTGGCGCGCCTGGGAGTCGGGCGTGAAGAGCCTTTACTACCTGCGTTCCAAGTCGGTGCAGCGCGCCGCCTTCGCCGGTGTCGAGGCCGACAACACGCGCCAGTGGCCGGAAAAGGCCCTGGGCGGCAACCGCACCGACTATGAAGAATGTCTCGCCTGCCAATAGGGGCCTGTCAGTAAGCGTCTAACCGCCTACGACCGTTGCAGCTCTCATCAGGATACACGCTATGAATCTGATTGTTCCAAAAGCTCTCCCCGGCCTCATGATTCCGAGCCAAGGCTATAAGCCGTTCCGCTATCCGTGGGCGCACGACTACTGGAAGCGCCAGCAGCAAGTGCACTGGATGCCCGAAGAAGTTCCGCTCGGCGAAGACTGTAAGGATTGGGCGACGCGCCTGACCGACACCGAGCGTAATCTGCTCAGCCAGATTTTCCGCTTCTTCACGCAGTCGGACATCGAAGTGAACGACAACTACATGGAGCGCTATTCGCGCGTCTTTAAGCCGACCGAAATTAAAATGATGCTGGCCGCGTTCTCGAATATGGAAACCATCCATATCGCGGCTTATGCGTTATTGCTTGAAACCATCGGCATGCCGGAAGCCGAATTCGGCGCCTTCATGCAATACAAAGAGATGGCCGACAAACACAGCTACATGCAGAAGTTCGGCGTCGACACGCCCGCCGACATCGCGCGTACGCTGGCCATGTTCGGCGGCTTCACGGAAGGCCTGCAGTTGTTCGCCAGCTTCGCGATGCTGCTCAACTTCCCGCGTCAGAACAAAATGAAGGGCATGGGCCAGATCGTTTCGTGGTCGGTGCGCGACGAAAGCCTGCACTGCGAAGCCATCATCAAGTTGTTCCACACATTCGCGCACGAAACCGGCTGCCTGACGCAGTCTGTGAAAGACGATATCGTCGATTGCTGCAAAACCGTGGTGGGCCTGGAAGACAACTTCATCGACTTGGCTTTCAGCATGGGCCCGGTCAACGGCATGACGCGGGAAGACATCCAGAAGTACATCCGTTATGTCGCCGATTGGCGCTTGAGCCAGCTCGGTCTGCCGTCGGTTTACAACATCAAGGAACATCCGCTGCCTTGGCTGCAGCAGATTCTGAACGGCGTCGAGCACGCCAACTTCTTCGAAGCCCGCTCCACCGAATACTCCAAAGCCGCGACGCGCGGCCAGTGGCACGGCGTTGAAGGCGTGTGGGCGCACTTCGACAAGGTGAAAGACGCGCGCAAGGCTACCGCGGACGACGTCGCCGCCGCCTAAGATATGCTGATCGTTGAGCTAAAGGCCGCGCTCCAAAAGGGTGCGGCCTTTTTGCTGCCGTCTTTTACCGAGATGGACCTTTTTCTGATTTGGCGCATTCAGGTTGGCATACTTCCGGAATTCACAGGCCCCGGAGTTGAAAGCGCGCGCCGAATCCTGTCCAATACCGGCACATTCTTAAAGTCTGAACGCCGATCAGGAGACTGAGATGGATATTGCTCTTGAAACTGTTTGCTACGTCATCAACCGCGCGCGCGAGGTGATGGCCGATATGGACCCGATCGACGACGAGCCGGGCGGCCATAGCGGCGATGACCTGGCCGATGATTTGCCCGAGAATGATGACGCCGGCGGCGGCGATAATCTGGAAATCGACGACCTTAAGGCCTACATCGACAGCCTGAGCGACGACGAGCAGGCCGAGCTGGTGGCGCTGGCCTGGGTCGGTCGCGGGACGTATACGGCCGAAGATTGGGACGAGGCTGTTGAAGTTGCCCGCGAAGAGCATCCCAAGCGCGTCGGCAAATATCTGCTGAGTCAGCCGCTGCTGGCCGATGAGCTGGAAGAGGGCCTCAGCGAGTTTGATCTTTCGTGTGAGGACGTGGAGTAACTACGTCTCGCGTATATTATGTTTCAAGCACGTCAGCGATCAGGCCGAAGACCGGATGCGAGGGTTCGTTTAAGCGCGGGACGCAGATAATCGGCATCTCGGGTAGACAGCGGCTGAGCGTTTCGGCCGTCTTGGTCAGCGGTACGGTGCTGGCAGCGCTTTCATTCACGATCAACGCGGCGCATTTCAGATTGCTGCGGGTGAGGACATCGACGGCGCTGAGCGTATGGCTCATCGCGCCGAGATAGTTGCCGGTGACCAGGATGACGGGCAGGCCGAGTGCGATCATCCAATCGAGTGTCGTCAGCGGCGGGGCGAGCGGCACCATGATGCCGCCGACGCCTTCAACGAATAGAATTCCGGTGTGATCCGCGTCGGCCTGTGCGGTAAAATCAACAATGGCGCCAAAGTCGATGACGCGGCCTTCACGCGCGGCGGCCATATCGGGTGATAAGGCCGCGCCAAAACGCCAGGGTGAAATGCGCGCGACGTTTTCTTCCGTCAACGGCTGCCCTAATGCTTCTAACAGCGCACCGGGATCGCTGCCTTGCACCTGGCCGAAGTCGTAGCCGCTGACGACGGGCTTGAGGGCCGTGACGTTCTGCCCACGCGCCTTGAACGCGCGGATTAAGCCCGATGTGACGAAGGTTTTGCCAATGTCGGTGCCGGTCGCGGTGACGAAGAAAGCAGTCATGATCAGTGCCCCAGGATGCGTTCGCCGATGATCGCGGCAAGGCGTTCGATCTCGGCATTGGGATGAGCGGCGGTAAACGTGAGGCGCAGACGCGCGGTGTTCGCAGGCACCGTCGGCGGACGAATGGCAGTGACGAGAAAGCCTTCGTCTTCCAGCATGCGCGAGGCGTTCAGCGCGGCCTCGGTGCTGCCGATGACAATGGGGACAATGGGGCTTTGAGCCTCGGGCAGATTAAGGCGCGCGGTGAAAGCCTTGGCTTTGCGCAAAGGTTTAATGGCGTAGTTGGGATCGCGTTCGATCAAATCAATCGCCGCAATGGCCCCAGCAACCGAGGCGGGCGGCAGGCCGGTGGAATACACCAGCGTGCGTGCGCGCGATTTCATGAGATCGATCACGTTCTGCGAGGCGCAGAGATAACCGCCGTAGCCGCCGATGGCTTTCGAGAGCGTGCCCATTTGCAGATCGACCGCGGCCTTTTTGCCGCCGACGAAGCTGGAGCCGCGTCCGCCGCCGACCACGCCGATGCCATGCGCGTCATCAGACAGAAGCCAGGCGTCGTATATTTGCGAGAGCGCGGCGAGGTCGTGCAGCGGCGCAAGGTCGCCGTCCATGGAGAACACGCCGTCGGTGGCAATCAGCGCGTGGCGATGCTTGGGGCGGTGTTGTTTGAGGAGTTCCTCGGCGTGGGCGACGTCGTTGTGGCGGAAAGTCACAACCGTCGCGCCGCTGAGATCGGCACCCGACAGAATGCATGAGTGCGAGAGTTCATCGACCAGCACCAGATCGTTGCCGCCGACGACGGCCGAGATAATGCCGAGGTTGGCGAGATAGCCCGAACCGAACACACAGGCGGCGTCGGTGCCTTTCAGCCGGGCGAGGCGCTGCTCAAGCTGGGCGAATAATGGATGATTGCCCGTCACCAGCCGCGAGGCCCCTGCGCCCACGCCGTGTTGCTCAATAGCGGCGATGGCGGCCTTTTCAATGGCCGGATGCTGGCTGAGGTTGAGGTAGTCGTTGCAGGAAAACGACAGCAACCGGCGGCCGTTCCGGGTCATCCAAATGCTGTCTTTGCGGCCGGTTTCAATCAGCTCACGGCGCAGATTTTTGGCCTCAAGCGAGGCTAATTTCTCGGCGGCAAAGGTATCGAGACTGGTCATAACCGGCTATTCTCGTTGACGTCCGGGGGATGTAGATTTACCCCAACAGCTTCTCGTGTGATTTCCAGGAAGGCATACTTAATATGTCCGTGACCGTCGAGGCCCGACCGGTTGTAAAACTACCCCAATTAGGCGCCATGCGACACGATTGGTCGCGGGACGAGGTGCGGGGGCTGTTTGCCCTGCCGCTGCCGGAGCTGATGTTCCAGGCCCAGACCGTTCACCGGATGCATTTCGACCCGCGCGAAGTCCAGGTTTCGACGCTGCTGTCGATCAAGACCGGCGGCTGCCCCGAGGATTGCGGCTATTGCTCGCAAAGCGCCCATCACGACAGCGGCCTTCAAGCGTCGAAGCTGATGGAAGTCGAGAAGGTGCTGGCCGAGGCCCGCGCCGCCAAGTCGACGGGTGCGACAAGATTCTGTATGGGTGCGGCCTGGCGCTCGCCCAAGGACCGCGATCTGGAAACGGTTTGCGCCATGATCGAAGGCGTCAAGGCGCTGGGCATGGAATCGTGCGTCACGCTCGGCATGCTGTCGCCCGCGCAGGCCATCCGCCTGAAACGTTCCGGCCTCGATTACTACAATCACAACCTCGATACCTCGCCCGAGTATTACGAGAAGGTGATTACGACGCGCACCTTTGGCGACCGCTTGGATACGCTGGCCAATGTGCGCGACGCAGGAATCAATGTTTGCGCCGGTGGTATCGTCGGCATGGGCGAAGAAGCCGAGGACCGTGTCGGCATGATTACGGCGCTCGCGACCTTGCCGGAGCATCCGCAAAGCGTGCCGATCAACATGCTGGTGCCGATCGAAGGCACGCCGTTGAAGAACGTGAAGAAGCTCGATCATTTCGATTTCATTCGCACGATTGCCGTGGCCCGCATCACCATGCCGCAATCGATGGTGCGCCTGTCGGCGGGCCGCGAGAAAATGTCCGATGAAGTGCAGGCCATGTGCTTCATGGCGGGTGCCAATTCGATCTTCTACGGATCGAAATTGCTGACGACGTCCAACCCCGATGAAGACCAGGACATGGCGTTGTTCGCACGCCTCGGCATGGTACCGATGCCCGGCTAGCGGGATAGCGCCCGTGACCAAACCAGATTGGTACGAGTCCGGCTTTCCGCATATCTGGCTGCCTTATACGCAGATGAAAACTGTCACACCGCCGCTTGCGGTGTCGCACACGCATGACACGCGCATTGTTCTCGATGATGGGCGCGAACTGGTGGACGGCATCGCGTCGTGGTGGACCGCCTGTCACGGCTACAATCATCCGCATATCCGCGCCGCCGTGGCGACCCAATTGGAACTCATGCCGCATGTGATGTTCGGCGGACTGGCGCATAAACCGGCGCTGACGCTGGCGAAGCGTTTGGCAGCGATGTTGCCGGGCGATTTGGATCGTGTGTTCTTTACCGACTCAGGTTCGGTCGCCGTCGAAGTCGCGCTCAAGATGGCGACGCAGTACTGGCTGAACCAGGGCGTGCGCACGCGCCATACCTTCGTCGCCTTTAAAGGCGGCTACCACGGCGATACCATCGCAACCATGGCGGTGAGCGATCCCGAGGAAGGCATGCACACGCTGTTCGGCGGATTGCTGCCGAAGCATCACGTGATCGATTTGCCGCGCGATGAAAGCAGCATCAAGGCGTTCGATGCGTTTTTAGCTAAACACGCCGACACGCTGGCCGGCATTATTGTCGAGCCTTTGGTGCAGGGCGCGGGCGGTATGTTGTTTTATGATATCAACGCGCTGCGGCATTTGCGCGCGGCGGCGGACCGTTACGATCTGTTATTGATCTTCGATGAGATTTTCACGGGCTTCGGGCGTACCGGCACCATGTTTGCCTGCGAGGCTGCCGGTGTTGTGCCGGACATCATCACGTTGTCGAAAGCGTTGACCGGCGGCACGCTGCCGTTAGCCGCAACAGTCGCGCGCCGGAAAGTCTTTGAAGCTTTCTGGTCCGATGCCGCGTCGCATGCGCTGATGCACGGTCCGACATATATGGCCAATCCGCTCGCGTGCGCGGCGGCCAATGCGTCGTTGGATATGTTTGAACACGAACCGCGGCTCGCGCAAATCGCTGATATAGCTGCTGCGCTTGAAACCGGGTTGGCGCCGTGCCGCGATATCAAAGGCGTGAAGGATGTGCGCGTTAAAGGCGCAATTGGTGTTGTCGAACTTAAGCACATCGACGATTTGAATGATCTGAAACGCCGTTTTATCGAGGCCGGCGTTTGGGTGCGGCCCTTTAACAAGATCGTCTATCTCACGCCCGCGTTCTCTATCGGCGCGGAAGACTTAGACATGCTCACCACAACAGTGGTCGAAGTTCTCAAAAAGATTTAGGCGCGCCGCCACAGGCCGTAGGCCATGTGATAGGTCACTGAAATGCCGCCTTCGAACTGACGCAGCACACGCCGCAGCGCGCCGGGGGCGACCGGGCGATGGCTGCTTTCCGGCAGGTGCGCGCCGATGCGTTTCAGATGGCCAAGGAAGTCGTGACCATCGGGATAATGCCGCACGATGTGTTCTTCCTCGACCCGGCCTTCACCGCGCTTCGGCAACATGCGCGCGAGGGCGTCGGCGGTTGGATAACTACGCACCGACGATGTCATGTTCAAATCGGCGTGGGCTTGTGTCCACTCGTGAAAACTTTCCGCCGCCAGTGTCGCGAACACCAGATGCCCGCCCGGGGCCAACAAGGATGCGAGACGTTCCAACGACTGCGACATGTTGTTGAACCACTGGAAAGCCATGCTCGAGCAGATCAGATCGAATCCGCTGCCGGCGCTTTCGCTGGGCTCTTCGCCGTCCATGACGAGAAAACGCGCGTGGCTCGCGACAGCGCCCAACGTCTGGCGGCAGCGCGCCAGCATGGCGTCGGAAATGTCAGAGACGACCAGTTCTTCGGTGTTCATGTCGGCGAGCATGCGGCTCAGAAAGCCTGTGCCGCAGCCGATTTCGAGGATGCGGGGATTCGTGGGCAAGGCTAGGCCGGGAAGCCGGCCAAACAATCGCTCGGCGGCTTCGCGTTGGACATCGGCTTTGTCGTCGTAAGTATCGACGGCAGCGCCGAAGGCCGCCGCAACGGCGGCCTTGATGTTCGATCGGGGGGTCACGGTTAAACTCTAATATTATAAGGCGGGTCAGGCCATAGAGAGGATCATGCTGCGGACCATTGGGTAGATCTGATTCTCCCAACGCCGCCCGCTGAAGACGCCGTAATGGCCGACACCGGCCTGATAATGATGGCGTTTCATGTAGGGCTTGATACCCGTACAGATGTCGTGGGCGGCCACGGTTTGGCCGGGCGCGCAGATATCGTCGCGCTCGCCTTCAATGGTCAGAAGGGCTGTGCGGCGAATGGCGCCGGGATCGACCGGCATGCCGCGATACGTGAGCGTGCCTTCGGCGAGGGCCGCGTTTTGAAACACGCGCTCGACCGTCTCGAGATAAAACTCGGCGGTGAGATCGAGCACGGCGAAATATTCGTCGTAGAAATCTTTAATCTCTTCGGCTTTCTCAACTTCGCCAGCGGCCAGATGCATGAACAGGTCCTGGTGCGCCTTGCGATGACGCGCGCTGTTCATGGACATGAAGGCGAAGAGCTGCAGGAAGCCGGGATAAACGCGCCGACCGCGGCCCTTGTGGCACGCGGGTACCTTAGAAATAAGATTCTTCTCGAACCACGAAATCGGTTTTTCGCTCGCGAGCTTGTTGACATTGGTGGGATTAACGCGCGTATCCACGGGGCCGGCCATCAACGTCATGCTGCTCGGCTGTGCGGGATTTTTGGTCTGCGCCATGACGGCTACAGCGGCCAGTGCGTGCACGCAAGGCTGACACACCGCGATAACATGCGAGTCGGGGCCTAAGACTTCCAGAAACGTAATGACGTGCTCGACGTAATCGTCAAAACCGAATTCGCCGGCTTCGACGGGAATGTCACGCGCATTATGCCAGTCGGTCATGTAGACATCGTGCTCGGGCAACAACGTACGAAACGTGCTGCGCAGAAGCGTCGCGAAATGTCCCGACAGCGGTGCGACCACGAGTACTTTTGGCTGCGCCGTCACAATATCTTTCCGGAAATGCAGCAACGTGCAGAACGGTGTGCGGTGCGCGACTTGTTCAATTACCGCGACCTCTTCGTTGCCGACGAGCACGCGCTCGATTCCGAAGTCAGGGCGATGATGCGTCAGGGCCGAGCGCGATACCATTTCCGCTATGGCACCGACATAAGCCAGCCCGCCAAAGCCTGGGATACCCGTAAAGGGTTTGAGAGCGCCCTGAACCCCCGCCGCGGCACGGCGCAGGGGCTTCATCAGGTCAGTCTGCCATTGGTATGCGGAATACAGCACACACACTCCAAAATGTTTCGGGCCAACAAAATAGCACCCGATACAGAAAGCCTAGTGCAATTTATGCTGCATTGCGAGATGATCATTTTTGCATGGCCCTGTAACCCCTGTGGATAACCTCCTGGGGGTGTGGGCTGGCGTGGTTTACGCCCTAGAAGGGGTTCAAGGCATGGCGGCTGCCGTACTCACGATTTCGAGTAGGAACTATTCCTCGTGGTCCCTAAGGGCCTGGCTCCTGTGCAAGATGGCGGGGCTGGAGGTGGCGGTTAAGCCCGTTTCCATTGACGATCCTACGAACAGGGCCGAGCTCTTGCTGCTCTCGCCCTCGGTACTGGTGCCGCGTCTGGAGCATGAAGGCGCGAAAATCTGGGACACGCTTTCAATCGGGGAGTATCTGGCCGAATTGAAGCCCGAAGCCGGTCTCTTACCGAAAGACCGAATCTTGCGCGCCCATTGCCGCTCGATCTGCGGCGAAATGCATGCCGGATTCTATAATCTTCGCTCGGCTCTGCCGATGAACTTGAAAGCCCACCACCCGGATTTCAAAACCTGGGCCGGGGCTAAACCTGATATCGCCCGGGTTTTCGCGATTTGGCAGGATTGCCTGGATGCCTACGGCGGGCCCTATCTTTTCGGCAAAAAGCTGACAATGGCGGATGCGATGTACGCGCCGGTCTGTACGCGCTTTCACACCTATGGTGTCATGCTCGACGATGTCAGTAAGGCGTATTGCAAAGCCATTATGAAATGGCCGGCCATGCTTGAATGGATCGAAGCCGCGAAGGCCGAGCCGGACGAGCTTGAAGAGGTCGCCGCCGAATTCTGACGCCATAAGGGGAGACGGATTATGAGCGTGAAGGACAAAGTCGCCGTTGTCACCGGCGCAGCCAGCGGCATCGGAAAAGGCATCGCGGCGGCTTTCATCAAAGCCGGCGCCAAAGTCGCTATTGCCGATCTCAACCTTGTGGGCGCGGAAGCTACCGCGAAGGAACTCGATCCCAGCGGCAAGATGGCCATGGGCGTCGGCATGGATGTGTCCGATGAAGCGCAGGTCGACGGCGGATTCGCCAAAGTGATCGCGGCTTACGGCGGTGTCGACATCATGGTCTGCAATGCCGGTATCCAGATTGTCGCCCCCATCGATCAGTTCGAGTTCGCGCAGTGGAAGAAGATGATGGCCATCCATTTGGACGGCGCCTTCCTGACGACGCGCGCGGCCGTGCGCGACATGTATAAGCGCGGCAAAGGCGGCAGCATTGTTTACATGGGCTCGGTGCACTCGAAAGAGGCGTCGGTCCTGAAGGCGCCTTATGTCGCCGCCAAGCACGGCCTGATCGGACTCTGTAAAGTCGTGGCCAAAGAAGGTGCGGCGCACGGCGTGCGCGCCAACGTGGTGTGCCCGGGCTTTGTGCGCACGCCCTTGGTAGACAAACAAATCCCCGAACAGGCCAAGACCCTGGGCATTTCAGAAGCCGACGTCATCAAGAACGTCATGCTGAAGAATACAGTCGATGGGGAATTCACGACGATTGAAGATGTCGCCGCGGCGACGTTGTTCTTCGCCGATTTTGAGACCAATGCGCTGACCGGCCAGTCGCTGGTCGTCAGTCACGGCTGGTTTATGCAATAGCGCCTGCCGGAAAAAGCAACGCCGGGAATCGCTTGCGCAATTCCCGGCGTGTCTCTCAGAAACGTATATATCAGAAAGCTTAGACGGCTTCCTTCAGATCTTTCGCAGCGCGGAAGGCAACCTTCTTGCTCGCTTTGATCTTGATCGCTTCGCCGGTGGCGGGGTTACGACCCATGCGCGCCGGGCGCTTGCGCACCTGCAGGATGCCGAAACCCGAGAGGCGGAGCTTGTTGCCTTTCTTCAGGTTCTTGGCGATCAGGGCGACCAGATCCGTCAGGATCTCGTTGGCGACCTTCTTGGACAATTCGTGCTTCTCGCCGATTTCGGTGGCGAGGTGCTTCAGGGTGACGACCGCTTGTTTCGTGGCGTCTTTAGTAGCCATTTTCTCGATCCTTTTCGAAGAATGAAAGTGTCAACTGCGCTCGCGAGAGAATCACAACCGCGCACGCCTGAAAAGCGAAAAATGCATTTAATCTCCAGTTTTTCGACATTTCTTGCATGAAGCGGCTTTTGCACTGCGCTCGGAGGGTGCAAGTAACGGCCGGTTTGTCTGCTTTAGATGCAATTCGCGTGTTTGCGCAACCGGCGCACCCTGTGGGTAATTTTGAATCAAATCCTCAGAGATCAATTATAAACTATTGAATTGAATCGCCATTTTCACGATGCTAACGCAGCATGACCATCAAGAAATGCCATAATATCGGCCATATCCGGACGCTGGCGCAGAAAAAGCTGCCGGCGCCGATGTTTCATTACATCGACGGCGGCGCCGACGATGAAGTTACATTGCACCGCAATACGACGGCGTTCGAGCGGTTCGACCTGATGCCGCGCATGCTGGTGGACGTCACCGCCATCAATACGCGCACGAAGGTTTTGGAGACAACGCTGGAATGGCCGGTTTTCCTGGCGCCGACGGGTATGTCGCGGTTGTTTCATCACGGCAAGGAATTGGCGGCGGCGCGCGCGGCGGCCAAGGCCGGGACGCTCTATACATTGTCGACGCTTGCGACGACGAGTTTGGAAGATGTCGCCAAGGAAACTACCGGCGCGAAGATGTTTCAGATCTACATCCTGAAAGATCGCGGTCTGACGTCGGAATTCGTGCAGCGTTGCAAAGCCGCTGGTTACAAAGCGCTCTGCCTGACGGTCGATATGCCGCTGGCGGGAAACCGCGAGCGCGATCATCTGACAGGCATGACGATGCCGCCGCGTTTCGGCTTGGGAAGTCTGATGAGCTTCGCGCTGCATCCGGAATGGTCGCTCAATTTCCTGCGCAATCCCGATTTTAAGCTGGCCAACGTCGCGCACCGCGTCGATGCGCTGGCGGGCGGTGCGATGCCGCTGATTGCCTATGCCAATAGCCAGTTCGACCGCTCCGTGACGTGGAAAGACGTGGCGTGGCTCGCCAAGCAATGGGATGGGCCGTTTGTGGTCAAAGGCATCCTGTCGCCGGAAGACGCCAAGCTGGCGCGCGAGGCGGGTGCGACGGCGGTGATGATTTCCAACCACGGTGGCCGACAGCTCGATTCGGTTCCCGCGCCGATCGATTGCGTGGCGCCGATTCGCGATGCGGTCGGAACGGGCTTGGAGCTGATTGTCGACGGCGGCATCCGGCGCGGCACGCATGTCATCAAGGCATTAGCGCTGGGCGCGGACGCCTGCTCGATTGGACGCGGTTATCTGTACGGGTTGGCAGCGGCGGGCGAAGCTGGTGTGACGCGCGCGCTGACGTTACTGCGCACCGAAATCGAACGCGACATGGCGCTGCTTGGCTGCGCGGACATTGCATCCATCAGCCGCGCACACGTTATTCCGTAATTTTAGGAACTGCGTCCATCAGGCTGCGCGTGTAGGGATGGGATGGGCGGTTCAGAACGTCCGCGGCGCGGCCTTGCTCAACGATGCGGCCCTGATGCATCACCGCCACGTGATCGGCGATGTGCCGCACGACACTCACATTATGCGAGATAAAGAGGTAGCTGAGGCCGTTCTGGTCCTGCAGGTCGAGCAGCAAGTTTAGAATCTGCGCCTGCACGGATACATCGAGGGCAGATGTCGGTTCGTCGAGCACCAGCAGGCGCGGTTGCACCGACAGCGCGCGCGCGATAGCCAAGCGTTGCCGCTGGCCGCCGGAAAATTCATGCGGCAAGCGGTCGAGCGACGCGGGATCGAGGCCGACCAATTTGCAAAGCGCGGCGGCTTGCTCGCGCAGCGCCGGGCGTCCGGGATTGGCGCCGACCGTCAAGGGTTCCGTGATGATGCGCCACGCCGGCCAGCGCGGATCGAGCGAGCTTTGCGGGTCTTGAAACACGATCTGAATTTCGCGGCGCGTTGCGGCGTCAGCGTCTTTTAATTCCGTGCCTTTGTATGTCAGGCTTCCGTCGGCCAGAGGCGCTAGGCCGACAAGCGTGTTGGCAAAGGACGTTTTGCCCGAACCGGATTCGCCGACGATGGCGAACGTCTCACCGCTGGTGATGGACAGAGAGACGCGATCGACGGCGGTATGCATGTCGGTCGCACGGCCGAGCAGATTATAATGCTTAGGATACCGCACGGTGACATCGACCGCTTCCGCCAGCGTTTCGTGCGTATGTGGACGTAATGCCGGTGCGGATTGTCGCGATTTTTCGCCGCTCATGACGGCGGCGACGGTTTCCAGGCGTGTCTTCGGTGTTTTGCCTTCGGGCAAAGCATTGAGCAGCGCACGGGTATAAGCGTGCTGTGGATTGCGGATAACCGCAGCGGCGGCGCCGTGCTCGACGATTTTGCCGTGATACATGACATACACGCGGTCGCAGAGCCTGCGGATGACGCCGAGGTCGTGGCTGATCAGCAAGACCGATGTGCCGGTGGCGGCGGCGCGTTCTTTCAAAAGGCTCAGAATTTGCGCCTGTACCGTGACGTCGAGCGCGGTCGTCGGTTCATCGGCGATGATCAGTTTGGGATGGCATGAGAACGCCATGGCGATCATGACGCGTTGACGCATGCCGCCGGAAAGTTCGTGTGGGTAGGATGCGAGCGTGCGTTCGGGATCGGCGATCTGCATGTCGCGTAAGAGGCCGAGCGCCAGGGCATCGGCGGCAGCGCGGGTCATATCGCGGTGGCGTAGGATGACGTCGGTGATTTGTTCGCGCACACGCAAGACCGGATTGAGCGCGGTCATGGGCTCTTGAAAGATCATCGAGACGTCGCTGCCGCGCATCTTCTGCAGTTCGCGCTCGGGCGCTTTCAATATGTCGCGGCCGAGGACAGCGATACGACCCGACGGGTATTGGGCTTTGGCGGCGGGTAGGAGGCGGAGCACGCTCATGGCGGTGGCGGATTTGCCGGAGCCGGACTCGCCCACCAGGCCGACAATCTCACCGGCATCGATATGCAGTGAAATGCCGCGCAGCGCCGTGACGGTTTCGTCATGGCTCACGAAGGCTAAGGAGAGGTTGTCGATCTCGATGACGGGCGCGGACATCAAAGAGGTATAGCGAATATGCGCTAAGGGGTCGATTGCGCGACGTTGGTCGCTTCTAACCAGCCGCCGCCTAGGGCGCGCACCAGATCGACCGAGGCTTGCAGGCGGCGCGGCGGGCATCGAGCTCGGCGGCTTGGGCGGTGACGACTTCGAGATAGCTGGCCGTCGATTGGGGCCAACGGCAGCGCCGTGCGCCAGCGCCTCTCCGGCGAACGCCCGCAAGGCACGGCGCCAGTCGCTTATAATAACTATACCGTCGGTCTGTCCGCCGCCTACGAACTCGATCTTTGGGGCCGGGTGCGTAATCTTGTGTGCGCAGGCAATGCCGTGCGCGACGCCAGCGCATCCGATCTGCAGTCCGTGTGCCTTAGTCTGCAAGCCCAATGCGCCGATCTCTATCTGCAGCTGCGCGGCTACGATGAACAGATCGCGCTGCTGGACGGCACAGTCGAAGCTTATGGTCGCGCGCTGCAGCTGACCGATGATCGCCATAGCGGCGGCGCATCGTCGGGTGTTGACGTCGGACGCGCCCGCACGCAGCTTTTTAACGCCAAAGCGCAGCGTTCCTCATTGGCGACAAGCCGCGCGCTCACCGAACATGCCCTGGCCGCATTGGTAGGCGCACTACCGAGCGAATTCTCGCTGCCCACGAAGATCCTGGACATCTCACCACCCGCTGTGCCGGTCTCTACCCCGGCCGTGCTTTTGCAGCGCCGCCCCGACATAGCCAGCGCCGAGCGCCGCATGTACGCCGCCAACACCCGCATCGGCGTCGCTCGCGCGGCGTTCTTCCCATCCATCAGCCTGAACGCCTCCGGCGGCTATCAAACGGCCGGCGACGGGCTGTTCACAAAACCCGCGAGCTTCTGGGCGCTGGGCCCCGCAGCAGCCGCCATGTCGATCTTTGACGGCGGCAAGCGCCGTGCCGGCGTCGACGCAGCACGCGCGGCTTTCGACGAAGCTGCCGCCAACTACCGCATGACCGTGCTGACGGCCTTCCGCGATGTCGAGGATCAGCTGTCTCAAGTCAACGGCTACGCCGAAGAAGCCGCCGACCGCGAGAATGCCGTGATCGCGGCAGCCCGCACCAACCAGCTGGCGCTTACCCGCTATAATGAAGGTGCGGCCTGAGAGGAATAGGCGTTGGCTTGGTCGTAGCGCGCAACCGCGACCGCTAGCGCCACGTCCACATCCTCGAGATGAACGGCGACAGCTACAGGCTCAAGCAGAGCAAGCGGCGCGCTCGCAACGCCACCGCCGACAATCAGCCGGCCGGCGCCGCCCAAGCCTGATCGCGAAACGCAGGAAGGCCTTCCTGCGCGCCTCACTGATGCATTTTTACTCCGGCGTTGACACGACCGGTACAGAAAAAGCCGTCAGGTCACTCCAGCCTTCTGGCTGACCTATCTGTCTCAGGAAAATCCAGCGGCCCCCTCTTAGAAATCGACCGCGAGGCGGGTGGAATAGCGGCGCCCGCCTTCGTAGGCGAAAGAGCCCGAGGAGCTGGACACAGACCAACCATAGGCGTTCGTCACGTTCAGGACTTGCAGCCGGAAGGTTGCGGACAAACCGAAAGCGTTAAATTTGTAACGGCTGCCGAAGTCGATGGTGGTGGCTGAAGGCACATTGAAGGTGTTGGCGCGATTCGCGAGGTTGGCACCCTTGTGGTCGACCTCAGTTTCGAGAGACAGGCCATGCCAGCCCGGCGGCGCATAGTTGGCATTGAATCGCACAAGGCGGGGCGTACGCCCGGGCGGCACCGGCCCGATCAGCCCACTGTCCACCATCGAGCCTGAAATGCGCGGCTGAAGCAGCATGACGCCCGCGACCACCGTCAGATTAGACACCGGTTGGCCGGCCAGGGAGATTTCGACGCCGCGGTGACGGATGTTGCCCACGGTGGTGAAAAGATTGGCGATGTTGGAGCCAAAGTAGGGCTTGCTGACCTCGAATACACCGGCGAGCAAGTTCAGGCGCGGCATGATCTTGTAGCGGATGCCGGCATCTATCTGGCGCGTCAGGCTCGCGGGCAAGGCCTCGCCGCGGTTGCTGGCGTTTTCGGGCGCGATCCCGGATTCCTCGAGCCCGCCGGTGAAGCTGCTGTAGAACGTAAGCGCATCGGTCACATTTAATATGATAGTGCCGTTAGAGATCCAAGGGCTGCTGCTGGCTCTGGCCAGCGGCAGATTGGGCTGTGTTACATCCCTTTTATAGAATGCTTTCTGCAGCCCGAAACTCACCTCACCGACACCGGGCCACGAACCGACATAGGACACCCCCGGTGAGATCTGCCGGGCTTTGTCGCGGCTGCTCGAGCCGAAGGTGAACCTGGGCTCCGGCAGCGGCACGTAGATGCCGAATGTTGCCGGCCCCAAGGTGGTGCCGGAGCCGCCGCCGAACACGCGTTCCACGTCGCGGCCTTTGACGGAAATATGCAGGGTATGCCGCCGCACCCTCTCGGCGAAGACGTGGGACAAACGAGCCTCGCCGGAGTACGACGCCCGGCTCGAGGCAGGATCGGCGAACACATCGAGGGTCGACGTTCCGCTCAGCTGTACGTTGCGGTAAAACACGTTGACGTTCTTTGGGTCCGTGTGGGAGGAGCGAAAGAGCGCAACCTGCAGCCGCCAATCACCCATCAGGGCGGCGCGGGTGATGACGCCGAGGTTGAGGTCTCGGGCTTCATGAACGGCCCAGTTCTGGCTGGTGAAGACGCCACGGTCGATGTTCGGCGGCAGGTAGGCGCCCCCCATCAGGATCAGGGGTCGAGTTACCTCATCCTTGGTATTGAAGTAGGTCATGAATGGGATGATCTCGAGGCTATCGTTAGGCGTCCAGCGCAACAGCCCACCGATATTAATGCCGAGGTTGCTGCCCTGCCATTCGGACGTGCGCCGGAATAGGCCCGCGCCGACGCCCGCGCCGAGCTTATCCGGAACCAGCGCAATCTCCGCGTCGAGGCCTGCGGAGGCAATTCCCGTAGGGCCGCCGTAGTTGAGGGCGCCGCTCACCTGGGTTCCGGCGCCGGGAAGGCGCAGCTGGATGTCGCTGATGCCGGTGGGTGCGGGGAACGGGTAAGACATAGCGCTGAGACCGACGCGCATCACCGTCCCTTTGCTCAGGCGGGGGCCGAAGCGGGCTTGCTGGTCAAAATACAAACCATCGATGCGCACATTGCCCGCCTGCTCCGGGCTGAAACCGCGGGCGCTTTGCGTGCCGTAGAGACCGACGCTGTCCTGGCCGATCTGCGTGCCGAAAGCGTCTTCCGCCTTGGTCACGGCGTTTTCCGAGGCTCGCTGCGCCTTTGCATCGGTCACGGTTCCCGCAGCTAAAGCTGTGGCTACCCCGCAGACCATCCTAATCTTTATGTTAAAATTCATTTTCTCTTCGCAAACCTAATTATGTGAGGTTCCCAAAATGAAACTTGGCCTCGAGCGTCACTGGTGAGTTTGTTTATGCCAAATGAAGTAATTTTCCTGCAATGTCAATTCCTGCCCGCCGGCACTGACCTGCACCGGCGTAAGCTAAGCCGGACGCGTCGCTACCAGCCTTCCGCACGCGGTTGGATTGCCTGAATTGATCACGGCGACACCTGATGACTATGAAGCGCTGGCCGTCGCCATCGGCACGCAGCCCGCGCGCCGCGCGGAATTACGCGCAAAACTCACCGCCAACCTGCCGCAAGCCCGTCTCTTCGATACGGCGCGTACCACGCGCCATATTGAAAGCGCTTATGCGCGCATCTGGGACCGCCACCAATTCGGTCTAGCGCCGGATCACATTACCATCAGCGACGGCGAATGATTACTTGGCGGTAGCCGGCGTATTTTTGCCGACAACTTCACCGGCATTGATGTTCT
>CANJRA010000016.1 GCA_947476625.1 Fidelibacterota bacterium | reverse complement strand
CCACGGCCGCCACCGCTTGCGCGCGGTGAGCCGCGCGGCGTCGGCCGCGGGACCCTCCTATGCACTACGTGGACAAGCCCAATCGTTCACTACAGAGGGGTCATTATTGGACGCGAAAGAGGGGTCGCGGTTGGAAGCGAATTGACACCGATAAACTCATTTAGTGATGTTTAAGCCCAAGCAGTGCGTCGGCAGTGGGGCTCCTTATTGCACCAATCCGAGCAGCGGATGACGGCTGAGCTAAAGTGGAATCAATTTGCTCCCACTTTCGCCACTGGGCCGCACGCCACACGTCAGCCGGAGGACATCACGCCAAATCCCATGAGGTGAGAAAGCAGTGAACGGCCGTGCGGGCCTAAGCGGTCAGCGATTGCAACCCCATCCATTCCAATCCGTTCAGCCCAGCGCCGAAATTGCTCTTCGTCAGTGCGCGGAATGCGGGGAGGTAAGTAGTAACCAGCCACATCAGTTTTTACCCATTTCGGAACGGTCACGCCCCTAGTTGGTGTCAGGATGTCATCAGGCATGTAGTGCCAAAATAATGCGGTTGGATCAGCCGCATCGCGCAGTGTGAGAGGAGCTGCATCCTCCCCGCCACGGAAGCGCAATTCATAGCGGACCATCGGGCCGGGGTCAGGGCGGCCCTTCACGATTTGCTCTTGGCGTTTGTCGTATACCGCGAGGCTGACGCGCGCGTTTTTGGCACCAACATAAACCGTTCCTGTCTCCTCCCCGGCATCGTTGAGGGCGAAATGGCAGCTTACCGGTGCCTTGCGCTGCGATAGCCGAAAACCACGGTCTATGCCGCGCCGGTACAGTTCTAAAATAACTGGGGAGGCTTCGACCTCACGGCGATCATAAGCAGCGTCCAAATGGGTCACGCGGTGGGGGCGTTCAGCAAAGCACCAGAGGAAATCCGAAAAACAGTCATTGGCACGTAGGAACATCAGCGCGGTGCCGGACAGGCTCACGACAAAGACCTCGCCACGCCGGACAAACTTAAGCGTGCCAATTTGACGCCCAATGAGCCCAATATCGTAGAGGCCAGGGCATCCGGGGCGGGGATGGGGCCGCGCCATGCCTATGGCCGCTAACACCTCATCCTGAAAGCCGCCTGATTCGAGATAGGGAATCGAGATGTTCAGGTAGTCAGCATGGGCCTGGATTTGTGGATCAGGCACCATGGACCAGCCCTTTCAACGGCTGTGTCAAATTTGTGCCACGAAATGCCCCACACGAGACTTTTTGTTCCCGTTTTCTCCCCATTCGGGTGTTGCGGTGGAAGGCCGAACCCCTTAGAAAACCCTTGCTTCCAGGGGTGTCGGAGCGTAGCTCAGCCTGGTAGAGCGCTAGCTTTGGGAGCTAGATGTCGGGGGTTCGAATCCTCTCGCTCCGACCAGCCCTTCGCATTTATCATGCCCGTGAGCGTGGGCATTCAAATTACGCAAAGCGGGCAAAGATGTCGGGATCAGTCAGAATTCTAAAACCCACCAAGAACGCGATGCAGTCGGGCCGGGCCAATTGCCAGCGCTGGCTTTTGGAATACGACCCCGCCGCCGCGCAGGAAGCCGATGCGCTCATGGGCTGGGCCGGCTCGGACGATACAAACCGCCAACTGAAGCTGTGGTTCGACACCAAGGAAGAGGCGGTGGGTTTCGCCGTGCGTAAGGGGCTCGACTATAAAGTCGAAAAACCGAACGAGCGCGTCATTAGACCAAAATCCTACGCCGATAACTTTTCCTTCAAGCGGGTCTCGTAAGTTATCACGCACCGCTTTTTGCGACCCCGTAGCTCAGCTGGATAGAGCACTCGCCTTCTAAGCGAGATGTCGCAGGTTCGACTCCTGCCGGGGTCGCCATTTAAAGTTTTATTCGGGTTTTTGCTCTCCCCACACGCATGTGCGGGCGCACGCCATAATCAGGTGGTGCAGGAACCTCGCTTCGCACGCTGCGTTTTGCCTCCATGGAATCACAGGAGGTTTTTATGAAACGCATCACCCCATATTTGTTTGGCGCCGCTGTTGTGGCATTCGCGGGCACGGCCATGGCTGCGCCCGTCACCGGCGATTATACAAAGATCACGTCCATTGATACGTACAGTGGCGATACCACTGTGTTCATGGAAAAAAATGCGGTCGGTTGTGAAAAAGGCGTTTGGATGCGCCCGACGCAGGCCAACTTCAAAGAGAATCTGAATACGATCGAACAGGCAGCGCATCAAAACAGCCGCGTTAAAATTACCGCCGAACCTAACGACCGTTGGAAGCAAGTGCTTGAGCCGGTGTGTCGCCTGGTAAAAGTCGAGATGGAACCGGTGGCCAATATTGGCGCCGTGCGCGATCTCGATGGCGCGCCGCCGCTCGAGATTCGCCAGCAGCGCACCGAAGAAGAGAGGCTTTCGATCGAAGACCAGAAAGCGCTCGAAGCAGCTAAAGCAAAAGACCACTAAAGGCTTGGCTTAAACGCGTTCAGAAAACATTCCGATACAGCGATCATGCCAAGGTGAGGGGCTGTCGGCGGCGTGAAAGCCGACGTGGCCCCCACTTGGCGGCATGAGTAGTGTGAGCGCGCCGTCTGTTTTCCATACACGGTCGAGATACATGCGGGCCGGAACCCAGGGATCATTGCGCGGGTGTATGAGAAGCGTGGGGATCTCAATGTTATCCAGAAACTGCGCCGCCGAGCTGCGGCGATAATAATCCTCGGCGCCGTCGAAGCCGTTGTTCGGGGCGACGATCAGGTCGTCGAAATCATAGACGCTGTGAACGTTTGCCAGTGCAGCTTCGACATTCGGAATTCCAAATAGACGCGCGTCTTCGCGCATGGATTTCAGCAGATGCCACTGATAGAAAGCATTGCGCGGCGCGGCGATGCGTTGTTGCGACATCTTTAGATCGATGGGCGCGCAGACCGAAGCCGCGGCGCGGATGTTTTCGGTGCCGTCGCGTTCGCCGAGAAATTTCAGCACGGCGTTGCCGCCCAATGAGACACCGACCAAAATAATGCCGCGCGATGTCAGCTCTGGGGCGAGGGCCGCCAGCGCATCGCGAAGATCGGCGCTGCGTCCGGCGTGATAATGACCGCTGCATGTTCCGCGTCCCGGACCGGCATTGCGCAGATTAAGCCGCAGCACAGGGTGGCCTCGGCGCAAATGATAGGCGGCGCTGGTCATGATGTTGCGGCTGTCTTCAGAACCGGTCAGGCCGTGCACCAGGACCATCAGCGGCTTCGTGCTTGTGTGCGTGGGATGGTTCAAGAGCGCCCATAACGTATCGCCGGAGCCATCGCGCATGAGAAGCGTCAGACGTTCTTGTGGGTAGGGCGAAAAATCCGGCGCACGGTAATGCAGCGTGTTGCGCGCGGTCTGGAGATCGCCGCCGATCCAAGGCCAGCGCGGATGGAAGGGTGGAAACGCTAATGCCGCGTGACCGAGAACAAGTGGATTGGGATCGGCCGTCATTACTCCGCGCCGGGCGGCGCGCAGGTCAGGCTGAGGGCTGCGTTCGATGAACGGAACGTGACGCCGGTCGCGGGAATTTTGTCGGCTCTAACGATATTCTCGGCCGGGCATCTGTGCTGGAAATAAAGCTCTTCCGGCGTGCCGCGATAAACGTAAGTGATTTTCTCGCCGCCGGGTGCTTCGTCATAGCACAAGAACGCGAGATTGGTTTTGGCGCAGCGATCCTGCTTCGGTACGCGTCCGGAGTTGATGCAATCGAGTTGTGTGCCGCGCAGCAAGACGGCGTTCTGCTGCATCAGGCCGGTTTCGATGCACGAGCTTGTGCCGGCCGCGAGCTCTTCGGGCACTTCGACTTCGCTGATCGGGCGCGCTGTGGACGCACCCGACGGCTGGTTGGCCTGACGTTCCATCAGCGCCGCGACAATATTGATGTTGTTGGCGTGCGCATCGATGATGCGGTCGTCGCGCATCTTGCGGGTGCGGGCCACGCCCTCGATCATGCTGGCGCGTTCGGCCTCATTGGTCTCGGCATTGGCGGATTTTTCGAGCTGCGCGACTTTGACTTCGAAGGCGGCCTCGATGTTGGACGCGACATCGTCTTTCATGATTTGCGTGGCCGATGCCTGCAGATCGCCCAGCTCCATGGCGTAGTTAAGTTTGTCGGCCCAGGTTGCGGCATCGTCGAGCTTGCTTTGCAGGCTTGCGGAAACAATCGGGAAAAGGCTCGCCATGGCTTCGTCCAAGGCGGCTTGCGGCAAGGGAAGATTGGATGTGCGGGCGACAAAGCGCAGATCGACAAATTGCGCGAGGATGTCCTCGGCGATGGGACTTCCAGGTTTTAAAGCCGTCGCGGTGATGTGTTTGACCAGCTCGGCGAATGCCGTCGCGGCTTTGGCGGCGATTTGCGGATAGTTTTGCTTCTGCGCGGTTTCGGCCACACCGAGCAGCACGTAAGCGGGCCCAAGATCGTCGGCGGTTTTGGAATCGTGAGCGGCTTCCTCGAAGGTGCTTTGCAATTCGGCGGCGCCGTCATCAGCCGCGGCGGCGGGTTCAAGCAACATGATTGCCGCCACACCTGCGATGAGGAGGCGGAAGGAAAAAGCCCTGAGGGCGCGCGTTAAAATACTCGGGTTCATGATAATATGCGAACTGGACGACAGCGCCAGTCGCAGGGCAAAGCCTATCATGTGTTCAATTTCGTCCGGTAGGGCCGCCACAACACGTCACCCGGGCAAATCCCGAATTATTACCGGTGTGGCTTTGCCGTCACGCTACCGGTGTAGCTTCACAATATGGCGCGTATAGGGCCGGTAGCTAGGGGCCCGTGGCGAGGGGAAGCGCGCGGTCGGCACCCCACTCCATCCAGCTTCCGTCATAAATCGCGGTGTCGGTTTTGCCCAGCAGGTAGGCCCCCAGCGCCAACGCGCAGGCCGTAATGCCCGACCCGCAAGTGGTTGTCAGCGGCTGTGAAAGATCGATATGTGCGTGCGTAAAGGCTTGGCGGAGGGCAGCGGCATCGCGCCAGGTTTTGGTCGCCGGGTCGATCAAATCGGCTGAGGGCAGGCTGCAGCTCGCGGGGATATGGCCGCTGCGCAAACCCGCACGCGGTTCGGGCGCGGTGCCTTCAAAACGGCCTTTGGCGCGGGCATCCAAGACTTGGAAAGCCTGCGCCGAGATATTCACAAAAATGTCGTTCTGCGATTTGAGGAGATTGGGCTGGGCGACAGCGTTGAAACTAGCGGGCGGAAACTGCGGTACGTCTTGGGTAAACGGCTGGCCTTCCGCCGCCCATTTTGTGCGCCCGCCGTCCAGAACCGCGACATTGCGATGATTGAACGCCCGGAACATGAACCAAACCCGCGCCGCCAACGTCCCGTCAAGATGATCATAGGCGATGACGTGATGCCCGTTGCCGATACCGAGCTTTCCGACATAGTCCGCGAAGATTGCGGCGGTCGGGAACGCATGGTCTTTGGGTTTCGACAGATCCGCCGCCGCGTTGACATCGAAGAATTGCGCGCCGGGGATGTGACCTTCGGCATATTGCTGGCGCGCCGGCTCAACGCCGCCCGGAACAAAGTAGCTGGCATCGACGATGCGCAAGTTCGGATTACTCAGATGATGTGCGAGCCAATCGGTCGTGACCAGGGCATCGGGATTGGCGTAACTCATGACGTGCTCCATTTTGCCAACACGCGGTCGCGGTTGAGGAAAAACCATTGCACCGCGATCAAGGTCGCGCCGTTGGTCAGTTTGCCGGCGTCCAACATGGCGCACAGGTCGGCTTCGGGGACGACGCTGACCCGGATGTATTCGTTTTCTTCCGCTAGGCCGAAGATACCGGCAGCGCCTTCCGCCGAAACCCGGCCGAGGTACAAGTGGATTGTCTCCGACGTTCCGCCGGGGCTCGCGAGATAGCGCTGGATCGGCCAGAGATCGGTTATCTGGCGGCCGGCTTCTTCGACGGCTTCGCGGTAACACATGCTTTCGGGCGTCTCGCCGTCTTCAATAATGCCGGCGACGACTTTGAGAAGCCACGGGTCCATACCGCCCGCGTAGGCGCCGATACGAAATTGTTTGCACATGACGAAGGCGCGGGCGTCGGGATCGTACAGCAGCGCGGCGGCGTGGCCGCGTTCGAAGACTTCACGCCGCATGGTGCCGCTCCAGCCGCCGTCGGGGCGTGCGTGCCGCAGCGTATAGGCGTCGATGCGGAAATAGCCTTGGAAGACTGTTTCCTTTTTCACAATGTCGACGTCGTGAGGGCCGGGCTGAGACATGTGCAAATACCGTAATGCCGAGGGGCGCACTGTAAGGCTATGATTGCGGGATCGCAAAGTCTTCAAAAGGGAAAATCATGGCAACTGTAGAAGTCGTCTCAAACGGACGCGGTAAATTCGCGGTGGATATTTCCATCGGCCCCCACGCCATGATCGCCGACGAGACAGCCGAGGTCGGTGGTAACGATTGCGGGCCGCAGCCGCACGATTTTCTGCTGGCAGGATTGGGTGCGTGCACATCAATGACGCTGAAAATGTACGCCGAGCGCAAAGGGATTCCGCTGGAGGAGGTGCGGGTGCACCTCTCGCGCCGCAAGATCAAAGCCGCCGATTGTCCCGACTGCACGACAACGGAAGGCGAGGTCGAAGAGATGACGCGTGAGATTACGCTGGTGGGTGATCTGGACGCCGCTACGCGCCAGAAGCTGTTGGAAATCGCCAATAAGTGCCCGGTGCACAAAACGCTGACCGGAGAAATCAAAGTCAGGACGTCTTTGACTTAAGTCGTCATCACCTGATTGCGGCCGGCGTGTTTGGCCTTGTAGAGCGCGTCGTCGGCGGCTTCGGCGATTTCGAGCACGCTTTTGAACTGCGGATAGGTGGCGATGCCGCAGCTGAAGGTAACGTGGAACGCGATTTTGTCGGACGTGTGTTCTAATTCCTGCGCCGCCTCACGCAATTTATCCATGACTTCCTTGGCGGCGGCAGCATCGGTGTTGGGCATAACGACGGCGAACTCTTCACCGCCATAGCGGCCCACATAGTCAACGCGCCGCAGGCGATTGCGGATCAAGTGCGTCATACGCATGATTACCTGATCGCCGACGACGTGGCCGTAGGTATCATTCACGGATTTGAAATGGTCGATGTCGACCATGGCGAACGCGACCGGTTGCTGCGTGCGGCTGGCCCGCCGCCGCGATTCAACGCTCGAGCAGCGTTACAACTTCTTCAAAGATACAGTGTATCACAATCTGTGGGTCATCTCGGATAACGCCGAGCTGATCAAGAGCGCGAAACTCGATATCTAGCGTTAGAGTATTTTCAAAACATTTTCCGGTGGTCGGCCAATAGCCGCTTTGCCGTTGTTCACAACAATCGGCCGTTCGATCACGATGGGGTTGCGCACAATCTTCGCCAGCAATTCTTTTTCCTCCATCTCGACCGGATCGATGCCGGCATCGACGGCCTCGGTCTTACGCACCAGATCACGCACCGACAGGCCCAGCATGCGGGCGATATTCTTCAGCTCCATCGCGCTGGGCGGGGTTTTCAAATACTCAACGACGCGTGGTTTAAGCCCCTTTTTTTCAAGTAGTGCCAGGGTTTCGCGCGACTTGGTGCAGCGCGGATTGTGGTAAATGGTCAGTGTCATAACAGGCCTGTTTCTATCGTCGGCGGAAGGGTTTAGCGGGCGGGGAGTGTAAGCCGCGACGTGCGAGAATTGACACTTTCGTCATTGTAACCTAAATAAAAGGCGTTCCAACCGTTGCGGATGTTTACCGTGCGACATGCACACGTCACCGCTGATCTGACCTCCGACCTGCGACTTACCGCCGGTCGGTAATCGCCTTTGCGCGCCGACACCACCGGCCGTCTTGGATGCGTTGAGCGTC
This sequence comes from Fidelibacterota bacterium, assembly GCA_947476625.1. Classification (GTDB taxonomy): domain Bacteria; phylum Pseudomonadota; class Alphaproteobacteria; order Rhodospirillales; family Rhodospirillaceae; genus SHVO01. Next base: position 49,627 of record CANJRA010000016.1, on the reverse strand, counting down.
CGTCCCCCGAAAAACCGTCATCTCGCCCGTCGCGGGCATATTATTTTCGTGAGGTCTTCCATGCCGCCGTCACCCGTTATCCCGGCCAAAATGCCGGTACAGAAATACACAGCTTTTCCGCCGATCAATTTGCCCGACCGACGCTGGCCTAGCCGCGTCATCACACAGGCGCCGCAATGGTGCAGCGTAGATTTGCGCGACGGCAATCAAGCGCTTGTCGAGCCGATGGGGCCTGAGCGCAAGAACCGTATGTTTGCTTTGCTGCTGAAGTTGGGTTTCAAGGAAATTGAAGTTGGTTTCCCGTCTGCATCGCAAACCGATTTCGATTTCGTTCGGCAGTTGATCGAACAGGACATGATTCCTGCGGACGTGACGATCCAGGTGCTGACGCAGGCGCGTGAGGATCTCATCCGGCGCACCTTCGAATCCATTCGCGGCGCGCGCCGCGCGATTGTGCATTTGTATAATTCGACATCGACATTGCAGCGCCGCGTGGTGTTTGGCCTGGATCAGGCCGGAATCCGCGAGATCGCCGTTAACGGTACGCGCATCGTCAAAAGCCTGGTGCCCTCCGTACCTGGTACCGAAATCCAACTGCAGTATTCGCCGGAGAGTTTCACGGGAACGGAATTACCGTTCGCAAAAGAAGTCTGTGAAGCCGTGATGGATGTGTGGCAGCCGACGCCCGCTAATAAAATCATCTTCAACCTACCGGCGACCGTCGAAATGGCGACGCCCAATGTTTACGCCGATCAGATCGAATGGTTCGACCGCAATATCAAGAACCGCGATTGTGTGTGTTTAAGTTCGCATCCGCATAACGACCGCGGTACGGGCGTGGCCGCCGCCGAGTTGGCGATCATGGCGGGCATCGACCGCGTAGAAGGCACGCTGTTCGGCAACGGCGAGCGGACCGGCAATGTCGATATCGTCACCTTGGCTTTGAATATGTTTAGCCAAGGCATCGACCCTACGCTTGATATGAGCAACGTGAGCGAAATTGTGCAAACGGTCGAGTATTGCAACCAGTTGCCGGTTCATCCGCGTCATCCCTACGGCGGCGAACTGGTGTTCACGGCTTTTTCGGGCTCGCACCAGGACGCCATCAAAAAAGGTTTCGCGGTCATGGCGAAATCCAACAGCGGCCTGTGGGAAGTGCCCTATCTGCCCATCGACCCAAAGGACGTGGGGCGCGACTACGAAGCGGTTATCCGCGTCAACAGCCAGTCGGGGAAGGGCGGTGTTGCCTACATTCTTGAGGCGGACCACGGCCTGGATTTGCCCAAGAAATTCCAAGCGGATTTCGCGCGTGTCATTCAAGGTATCGCCGAAAGTACGGGTAAGGAAATCTCGCCGGCGATGATCTGGTCGGCCTTCGAGAGCGCCTATCTGAAGCCGGGGCGTCTCGGCTTTGTGAGCCATGTGACGTTGCCGCAATATCCGCCCCAAGACGCCCGGCGTATCGAAGCGGTGGTCACGGTGGACGGCAAACAACGCACCCTGGTGGGTGAGGGCAACGGTCCTATCGACGCTCTGGTGGATGCGCTGTCTAAATCCTTGGGCGTGAACATTGAGATTGCCGACTTCCGCGAACACGCGTTAGGCGCGGGCTCAGCCGCGCAGGCGGCGGCTTATGTCGAAGCCAAGATCGACGGCGCGATATATTTCGGGATCGGCATAGATGAAAACACGGTCGTTGCATCGCTCAAGGCGGTGATCAGCGCGGTGAACCGCAAAGCCTAAAAGTAGAAACCCCGGGCAGGCCTTTCTGGCCAAGTCCCGGGGGTGTGGTCACCTCTATGAACCTGCGCGGGGTTTGGCCCCGCGCAGGTTTATTCCTTCATGACGCCGCGCACTTCAACGAGCTGCGAAGCAATGGCTTCGTTCAGTTCGTTGTAGGCGGCTTCGAGTTCCTGAATTTTCACGCGCATACCGCGCAGTTGCTCCAATTCCGCGTCCGTCATCGGCGTGCGGTTGGAAGCGATCGTGAGCGTCATGCCGATGTATTTGGCTTTCAGCTCGGCAAGCATTTTGGCCAGGTCGATCATCTCCCGAGGGTCGATGACGTCCACATGGCGCTTCAAAGGGCGGCGCATCTCATCCTCGATGATCTGAGTCACGTGACGGGTAAACTGGCTCGCGGTCAGCGGCGCGGGAGGTTTGCCGGGCTTGGGCTGGAAGAACGACGGAATCTCTTCCGACTTCGGTTCATCCTGGCGTCTGCGAACTGCGATAAAATCGATCACGGACATGGGTCTGTTTCCTTATGGCCTTTGGCCGCTCTTGCGGCTCTTCGGCTTACATAAAGCAACATCTGTGCCAAGCCTGGGGATTGGGTATATTTATCATTATTTCAATGAGTTATGTGGAGTTCGTGGAGGCTGGAATGGCACTTTGGCGGACGAACCGGCACAAAGCTTCCTGCTTTGAGGCCGGTTACTAGGAAACCTCTGCCGAGCGAACGGCGGGGAGAAATGCCTGTAAATGACGGCGCTGGTTGCGGGAGGGGACAACTGTCCTTTAACGTCAGACTTCAGAGGGGCAACGAGACCAATAAGGGGTTATCGAGATGACGGCAGGCGCGCCAGGCGGAAACCGGTTCTTCATCAAGAAGTCCATCGACCAGATCCAGCGCGAAGCCACATCGCACCACCTCAAACGCACGCTCGGTCCCGTCAATCTCGTGTTCCTGGGTATCGGCTGCATCATCGGTGCGGGCATCTATGTCATGACCGGCAACGCTGCCGCCAATTTCGCCGGACCCAGTGTGCTGCTGTCGTTCATCATCGCCGGTACCGCTTGCGCGTTTGCCGGGCTGTGTTACGCGGAACTGGCATCGACCATGCCGGTGGCCGGTTCGGCTTATACATATTCCTACGCCACGATGGGCGAATTGGTCGCCTGGACCATGGGATGGCTGCTGGTGCTGGAGTACGGCGTGGCGGCAGCCACTGTCGCAGCGGGGTGGTCGGGGTATGTCACCAGCTTGCTCAGGGATTTTGGCGTTGTGATTCCGCCTGAGTTCGCGAAGTCGATGATTCAATCGACCGCGGATTCCACCGGGCATCTGATCTTTAACATCACAAGCAACTTCAACCTTGTCGCCACCGCGGGCATTTTGGCGGTTACGGGCTTGTTGGTACTCGGGGTGTCGGAATCGGCGAAAGTGAACAATGTCATCGTGTTCATCAAAGTCGGCGTTTTGATTGCTTTCATTGCCATGGGCATCGGCTTCATACAGCCCGAAAATTGGACGCCGTTCATTCCGGAAAATCAGGGTGGTTTTGTTTACGGCGTGCAGGGTGTGTTCCGTGCGGCGTCGGTGATCTTCTTCGCCTATGTCGGCTTCGAGGCCGTATCCACAGCGGCAGCGGAATCAAAGAACCCCAGCCGTGATATGCCGATTGGTATTCTCGGCTCGTTGTTTGTTTGCACGATTATTTATATGGCGGTCGCCGCTGTTCTGACCGGCGTCGTGTCGTACAAAGAATTGGGCGTGCCGGAGCCGATTGCCGTAGCGGTGGACCGCATGGGCATGCCTTGGTTCTCGTTCCTCATTAAAGTTGGCGCGGTCGCTGGTCTAACGTCCGTGATGCTCATTCTTACTTACGGCCAGACGCGTGTGTTTTTCTCGATGGCGCGCGACGGGCTGTTGCCGAAAGCCTTCGCGGTGATTCATCCGAAGTTCCGCACGCCCTGGATTGGAACCATCGTGCTCGGTGTTTTGATTGCGGTGGCATCTTCGTTGTTGCCGATCACCATTCTTGGCGACCTCGTCAGTCTCGGCACGGCGTTCGCCTTTGGGATCGTCTGTCTGACCGTTATGTACCTCCGCACAAACCGCGCTGATCTGCACCGGCCGTTTCGCGTGCCGCTCGGCGGCGTCTTTGTGTCCGCCAAAGTCCGCGTATTGCTGGTCGTAGTGTTGGCCTTTGTGGGACTGGCGGTTTTCAGATTCCTGATGCAATCGCCCTGGACGGATTACGGCGCAGTGGTTGTTGTGCTTGCGGCGCTGGTGTGGCTCGCGCGGTGCTGGAAAGACACGGGCCGCTATTGGCTCGGCACGGCACCCATGCTCGGTATCTTGTTCGCTGCGATCATGGCGGGGCCGTTGATCGAGGACATCATTCAGAAGGCGCTCGCAGATGATCGCATCCCGGCCTTCATTCTCGGCGGTTATCTTATACTAGGCGCCGCGATCTATCTGTTCTACGGACTGCCCAACTCGCGTTTGGCGAAGGGCTTGGACATTCTCGACGATTCCTCATTGCCGGGCCCCATGGAAGCGTCGGTCCATGGCCTCGACGAGCGGCGGTAAAAGCAACGTTGGAATCGGCATGACGGCGATGAAGGAAGATCAGCCCATTCTCGTTGGCGTTAAGTTGCTGATAGAGGGTCGGACCGGCACCGATCCCGCAGGCAGTGAAGTCGCGCGCAAGCACTTCCGTGAGACGCTCGGCCATTTCGCGACGGGTGTGACATGTATGACGACGCTGTCGCCGACCGGCGCGCCGATAGGAATCACCGTCAGTTCCTTTAATTCACTCTCACTCGATCCGCCGCTCATTCTGTGGAGCATCGCCAAGATCGCTGCGACCTTTGTGCACTTCCAGGTAGGTGACCCTTTCGCCGTCAACGTGTTGTCGGCCGAGCAGGAACATATTGCTGTGGGGTTCGCCCGCGCCGGCGGCGACAAGTTCCAGTGCGTCAGCCTCCATACCGGACTTGGCGGCGTTCCGCTGATCGAAGGCTGTGTGGTGTACTTCGAATGTACAGTGGAAGCGCGCTATCCCGGCGGCGACCACGACATCATTGTTGGCCGCGTGCGGCGCATCTTCAATATCGGTAAGACGCCGCTGCTATTTCACGGCGGTACGCTGCGGACGTTCGGTTAAGTAGATTCTACGAAAGCATGCTCGATCATGCTGCGGGCGATTTCGCGTTCGCCCATGATCGTGATGTCTGCGCCGCACTTGGTGAGGTGAATGACCACGGCATCAAAGTGTGCCAGGGCGATGATCTTAAGAGAGCGGTTGCTTTTGCGGGCTTGCTGCACAATCTGACCGGCCTCAAAGGCATTGAGGATAGTAACGACCAGCCAGCGCGCACCGGCCAGATTTGCGGCGCGGATCACTTCGGACTTCGCGGCGTTACCGGGGATTATTTCAAATATGCCGTCGCGCGCGGCGGAGATATTCTTTTCGTGATCTTCGATCACGAGGACCGGCGTATTGCGCGCGCGGAAATCGGCGGCCACCAAACTTCCGACACGCCCAAACCCGACGACAACGGCATGATCCTGCAAGGCTGTGACCGGCAGAACGGCCAGTGGTTCAATCTCGGTTGGGGGAACCGGGGTGGCGACGCTCTCAAACCGCGCTTTCCATCGCCCTAGAACGACAAAGAAAAACGGGTTGATCAAAATCGAAAACAACGCGCCGGTGATGATGAGATCGCGTCCGTGCGGAGGCAGCAATTCGAGTTGTACGCCTAACGCCGCCAGGATGAAGGAAAACTCGCCGATCTGCGCGAGGCTGGCGGAAATGGTCAAGGCCATGGAATTAGAGTGGCCGAAGACCCGCACGATTAGAAACGCGGCGATGGATTTTCCGAAAAGGATGATGGCGAGGGTCGCCAGAACTTCCAATGGCGCGTGGACAAGAATAGACGGATCGAACAGCATGCCGACCGAGACAAAGAACAGCACAGCGAACGCATCACGCAGCGGCAAGGTTTCCTCGGCGGCGCGCTGGCTGAGTTCGGATTCGCCCATCATCATGCCCGCGAAGAAGGCACCCAGCGCAAACGACACGCCGAAGAGCTGGGCGGCGCCATAAGCCACGCCCAAGGCAATCGCCAGAACCGCGAGGCGAAATAACTCGCGCGAGCCCATATGCGCGATGTGATGCAAAATCCAGGGAATGACGCGCCGGCCCACGATCAGCATCAGCGCGATAAAGATTGCCACCTTGCCAAGCGTGATGCCGAGTGTCGTGAGAATATCGCCGATGGCGATAGCCTCACTGGTATCCTTCATAATGCTGGCGAGAGCCGGCAGTAAAACGAGCGCCAGCACCATCGCTAAATCTTCGACGATCAACCAGCCGACGGCGATGCGCCCGCGCTGTGTGTCGATCAGGCGGCGTTCTTGCAGGGCGCGAATGAGGACGACGGTACTGGCGACCGATAGCGCCAAGCCGAACACGAAGCCGGCGGCGAAGTTCCACCCGAGAATCCAGGCGAGCCCCATGCCGAGCAGCGTCGCAACGGCGATCTGCACGAGCGCGCCCGGAATCGCGATATTTTTGACCGATAGCAGATCTTTCAGCGAAAAATGCATGCCGACGCCGAACATCAGCAGAATGACCCCGATTTCGGCGAGCTCGGGGGCAAGGGCCTGGTCGGCGACAAAACCGGGTGTGAAAGGGCCAACGAGAACACCGGCAAGCAGGTAGCCCACCAACGGCGATAGCCGCAGGCGGGTGGCAACCGCGCCCAACACAAAGGCCAGGCATAAGCCCATCACAATGGTGGCGATCAGCGGCGTGGAGTGTAAGGACTCTTCCACTACGTTCTTAACTTTCGGAAATGAATTGGATCGCTGTAAATGTGAGGCTGGGTGAGCCCCATTTCAACCACTTATCGGCGTCAGGAGGTTTTTCGCCTGAAAGCGCGTGCGAAGACCATTTTCAGCTTGCCGCGTATGGCAGATTTAACGACCGGCCCGGATAGTGCGTCGAGCTGCAGACCGGCGCTGGTGACGCGGTCTTCATCGACTTCGCGCGCCATCACAACCGCACCGCCGATGGGCAGGTGATCGCCGACATCGGGTTTGCCGTCAAAGTGTAAGGCGAATAGATCGGCAATCGTGAAGTTGCCGATTTCCGGATCGATCGGCAGGCCGTAAAACGCGACGACTTCCTTGAGCTTGATATCGCCGGTAAAGGCGAACTCACCGAAGAAGGGTTCATCCGAGACCAGCAGCTCGGCGTGGGCGGCGAACAATTGATCCAAGCGGGTGACGCGATCGGGCGCCGCCAGGAAATATCCGAAGTCGCCGGTTTTTAAGGCCCCCGCCTGACCCGGCGTCAGAATGTTCTGGTTGCGGATGACGAATGCCGGGCGGGCCCACGCCGGCACCGCCGCGCCGTTCATGACGGCGCTATCGGCCAGAACAGGGTAGCCGACCATCTCGAGCGCCAACTGGCCGGGAAGGTCGAGTTCGAAGCGTTGCACAGGTGCCGCGGTTTTGGGCAAGGCGAGTTTCAACAGACGCGCCGCGGGGGTCAGCGTCCATCCCTGAATCAACAGCGAGAAAACCACGACAACGAAGGCGACGTTGAAATAAAGCTCGGCGTGCACAACGTCCGAGAGCGTTGGAATGGCCCACCCAGGATACGAACACCTTCTCTCGCCACGAGAAACCAAACGGCGTCAGGCAAAGCCACACGGCCAGGGGGCGCGCGATCAGCATCAGGAAAAGGGCGATACCAACGGCAGGCCAGAGATACGTCAGCACCTTGGTCGGGGTTACCAACAGTCCCAGCACCAGGAACATGACGATCTGTGCGAGCCAAGTAGCGGCGTCGTTGACGGTGACAATGCTGGCGGACGCGCGCAGCGGCCGATTGCCGAGGATCATGCCCGCGAGATAGACCGCGAGGAATCCGCTGCCCTCAAAGACCGAGGTCAGAGAATAGATAACGACGGCGATCGCAATCGCCAGCAACGGATGAAGTCCGCCCGGCAGATTGACGCGGTTCAGAAGCCACGACGCGCCCAAACCTCCCAAGATGCCGCCAAAGGCGCCAATTACCGCATGCAGCGACAATGTTCCCAAGAGTGCGACGGCATCCGGGTGAGGAACGACGCCGTCGACGGTTGTCAGAATGATCTCGGCCAAAACCATCGTCAGAAATACAGCCACCGGATCGTTCGTGGCGGACTCCATTTCGAGGGTCGCGCCGATCCGCTGCTTCATTTGCAGGCCGTCAGGATGACGCCGACGCTTGCCAAAAGCGTGGCCGGGCCGATGGCGCCGCGCAGTGTTTTAAGATGCGTACGCAAGCCGCCGTCAAACAAAATAACAGCAAGTGCCAGCGAGCCGATCAGGTACGTCGAGCGGTAATTATTGAAAACAATTCCGCCCGGACCATCCTCGCCCGCCAGCATGCCGAGGCCTACAAACACCAGCAACAACGGTGCGCCGAAGCGCGTTGCGATCAGGCTCGACAAAATGCCGAGCATGACCAGCAACGCGCCAAACAGCAGCAGGCCGTTGATGAGGCTAATGCTCTCCATGTATCGCGTAAGCTCCTTCTTATCTGGGCGTTAGCCGCCCATTACCTGTTGCAGCGCTGCATCCATTTGCGCAAGCACGCCGCTCGTAAGTTTGTTCTTGCGTGCAAAGGCGATGTATTTTGTCAGTTTCTTGCGGCCTTTGAGAAGGTTTGTCGCGCCAAAACGCGGCATGAAGTTCGTCAGAAAGAACATGACCGGCAGGGCATAACAATCCGCGATCGTCGGCTTGGCGCCGGCGCAATAGGGTTTTGCGCTCATGCGCTTTTCAATGATGTCGAGGTAGCGGGCGACATCAGTAAGCTTGGCGTCGACGACGGCTTGATCGCGTTTTGCCGGGTCGATCTGCTGCCAAAGCCCCAGTACGCTCGGCTGAAGGTATTCAGCGAATAGTGCGCCAAGCAAGCGGGCCTCAGCGCCGGCTTTTGCAGGGGTCGGTACAAGCCGCTTCTTTTTGGACTTGGCTTCCAGGTATTCGATGATCACGCTGGATTCAAACAGGACAACTTTACCGTCTTTCAGGACGGGAACTTTGCCGAGCGGATTGAGCTTCAGGAACGCAGGCGTTTTTGTACCGTCCTTCGGCGCAACGATTTTGTATTTGAAACCTTTGAAGCTGGCAGCGAAGGCCACGCGGGCCGCGAAGGGTGAGTAAATAACGCCGTAAATGTCCATGATCTCTGTCCTAGGCTAAGGTTTTTTCGCAGAGGCCGATATTCAGCTCCAGCTCTCTGCGGTCGGCCGGTGCGGCCAAATATCCGAGGAGGAGGTGCCTTTGCCGGCGACCGTGAAGTTATTGCCCGTCATTTTTCCCCCCTACGCGCGCATTCTTCCTTTGTTTTAGGAAGATTCGTCTGGCATGGCTAGTCTATGGTATGTGTATAGAGCTTATATATAAACGAGTCCGCATTTTCCGCTTCAAGGTACCCTATGGCTGCTGCGTCCCGATCCGTCACAAAAACATCCACATCTGGTCATGCGTCCAACCGGCTGATCGTCGGTATCAGCGGTGCGTCCGGCATTGTTTATGGCATCCGTTTGCTCGAAGTGCTGCGCGCGGTCGGCATCGATACGCATCTTGTGATGTCGAAGTCGGCGGAAGTGACATTGGCACACGAAACCGATTTCAAAGTCGCGACAGTGAAAGCCCTGGCGCACACGGTTTACGCCCCCACGGATATGGCGGCGGCCATTTCTTCCGGCTCTTTTAAGACGCGGGGTATGATTGTCGCGCCCTGTTCCATCCGCACGGTGTCTGAAATCGCCACGGGCGTGACGTCTTCGCTTTTATCGCGCGCGGCCGATGTTGTTCTGAAGGAACGCCGCAGGCTTGTTCTTATGGTGCGCGAAACCCCGTTGCATACGGGGCATTTACGTACTTTGACCCAGGCATCTGAAATCGGCGCCATCATTGCGCCGCCGCTGCCGGGCTTTTACGCCAAACCCGAAACGATTGCCGATATGATCGACCACACGGTCGGGCGTGTGCTGGACCTGTTCGATATCGATGCCGGCCTTGTGCGGCGATGGGGCGAACCTCAGTTGAAATCTAAAACCCCGCGGGGCCGACGCTCATGAACGCTGTCACGGCACCTTCCATCGGCAAAGGCAATCCGCTGTGGGATTTTGTGTCCTGGGCGTACGCCGAGCCCGGCGTGGAAAAACCCTGCCTCGCGTTACAGAACAGGTTGGGCGCCGACGTCAATATGGTGTTGTTTTGCGCTTGGCTGGCGTACCGCGGAACCGGTACGGCTCATCTCGCGAGGTTTCTGGCGGCGGCTTTGAAACTCTCCCGCGAATGGCAGCGTAATTTGGTCGAGCCGTTGCGCAGTGCGCGTGAGAATTTGAAAGATGTCATTGAAGCGTCGGACTTGGTCGGCAGCAGCCGCGCAACCGCCGGGGCTTTGCGCGATCGCATAAAGCAATGCGAAGTCGATATGGAGCAGCTTCAAACCCTGACGTTCTATTCTCTCGTGACGGGCGGCAATGATGAAGGTATTGCCCGCGCCCCGGCGGAACAGAAGGATGATGCGCTCAATAATCTGACGGTTTATTTCACGGCGACCGGCATCAAACTCGATCCGCTTGGTCAGGCCCACGTTATGCGCATTCTCACGGCTATTTTCGGCGCGTAGGCCGCTTGAGCAAATTCTTCTTGCGAGAAGGGTGCAATCCCCTTCAAAGTGTGGGTCTTTACGGCTCCGGTGTTGAATGTTTACGACAGCTGACGCTGCGGCGTTTTTCGCAGCCTGGCAGGCATTGCGGAGTGATTCGCAGTTCCCTCATTTCCGCGCGATCTTTCAACATCTTCCCAGTTCAATGATCCCCAGGCTTGTGATTATGGAAGAGGGAACGAACGATCAATACATTGTTCGCTTTATGGGTACCGAACGTTTCGAACCCTGGGGCGCAGACGTTACCGGCAAAGACGGCTTACAGTTTTTCGAACGATCACTGGCAATGATTATGCGTCGAAATTATAAAACGGCGCTGGAGCATCCCTGTGGCATGCATTCCATCACCGACTATGCCGGCGAGCCGGGCTCGGAAATTCAAATAGAGACCGTGACTCTTCCCGTTGCGAACGACCCCGGCCTTCCGCGCCGCATGGTAAATTTCTTCAAGGCAGACGCCGCCAAATTTGACTACACCCACGCGGAGACGCATCCCGAGGTTCAGCGGACATGGCTTGATATCGGCTTCGGTATTCCGGCCATTCCGCCCGTGGGGAAATAAACGCTACGGCGTCGCGGCCAGAAATTCCAGAACCCGTTCCGCGACTTTTTCCGGCTGTGCCACATAGGGCGCGTGACCGGCGTTGGCGACGACCGCCAACCGTGTTTTCAAGCTCTGCGCCAGTCGATCGCCCTCGGCCACCGGCACGACGCGGTCTTCGCTGCCCCAGATAACCAGCGAGGGTACCTTAATGCGCGCGATTTCGTTTAATAGCGTCGCATCTTCGGCAGACGTGCGATGGACAATGGACATTGTGCGATGGGCGTCGGTCGTGCCTTTGACGCGGGCAAGACGCAGCCACCGGCAGTCGGGCTGACCATTGCAGGCGCTTTTGGCATATCCAAAAGGCCCGCCGCCGTGGACGTGCCAGGTTAGCGCACGACCAATCCCCAGGGGTAAATCGCCTTGCCCATTCATATCCGCGCGCGGGTCGATGATTGCGTCCATGAAAATGATCCGGCGTACACGCGCGGGATAGTCCAGCGCGAATTGCGCAGCTACTGCGCCGCCGTAAGACTCGCCGACGATATCTACCTGTGTGACACCCATCGAATCCAGGACCGCGGCCATGGTCGCAGCGCGTCCCTTGAGTGTCAGCGCCGCTTCGGGCGCGGTCACGCGGGCCGAATGGCCGAAACCCAGAAGGTCCGGCATGATCAGTGCGCGTGAGGCGGCGAGCTTGCTTGCCCACGGCAGCCACGTCACATGGCCCTGGGCGGCATATCCATGAATCAGCAGTAAGGGCGCGCCTGTGGGGTCGGCGGCGATGTCACCGATCGTTGCGATATGCAGCCTGTGGCCATCGATGGTCACGAACCGACCGGGCGCGCCGGCGTCGGCGGCATAGGTTTCCTCGGCGGCGATGCGAATCTGCGCATCAACGGCAAAGCCGGCCACCGCTATGCCCGCAATAATCACGGCAGCGGCCAGAATCTTGAGGATCGTTTTCATGTCGTCACTCGCCAATCTTTGTGCGTCAGTCTTTACTCGTGGGCGTTAGCCGGTATAGCGCGTTCCATAGCACAACGTAAAACGGCGCCCTCCGCAGGCTTGCGAGGGGCGCCGTTTTTTTCATTGCTGTGACGTGCTTTAAGAGGCCCGTTTTCCGCCGCTTTGCTTTTGGCGCTTAAGGCGTTTGGCTTCGCGTTCCTGGAATTTTGCATCCCGGTCTGCTTTGGCCTTCGCGCGACGCTCTTTCTTTTCAAGGTCGGGCCGGTTCATTTCAGCTTCTTTGGCTTCGCGCGCGGCCTCTGCGGCTTCCAGCGCGGCTATGTCGGCGGCGAGTTTTTCTTCAGCGCGGCGCGCGGCTTCAGCGGCTTTGCGCACGGCAGCTTCAGCGCGACGTCCGTCGCGTGCGATGCTTGCCTCGACACGCGCGGCTTGGCGTTCGGCAAAGCCGGGTGTGTTTTGTGGTGCTTTGGCCTTAATCTTGGCAAGCAGCTCTTCTCTTGCTTTTGCCGCGGCGTCTAATCGATCGCGGAAGTCCGTACCCATCTTAGCCATGCAGTCGAAAACTCCCTCGCAAGTGAATGGGAGGCGTAGCGAAAGCCACGCCGGGGCGCTGCCGTAACATGTGGACATGGTGCCGGGCAACTGCCACCCGTTTAAAAACGCAAATAAATGTGGGGGGCGGCGAGTCGGTCTTTGCCGTGCTGCACCAAACTGGGCGGCGCGGGGTACCCCCGATGCCTGTCCTAGACGTGGTCTCGTTACGAGGGCAAGTCACTACATTTGGTAGCTTTTTGCCCCAAAAGCGTCACCAAAACGTGGCTTGGTCGGCTCCCGTTTATGTGGTGGACTTATCCGCAGATGCACAGAACCGGGAAGCTTAATCCCCAAGTTTCAGGGACGCATCGTGACCGGCTCCAACCTTGTTGGGGCCGGTTTCGCATTTATGGACCCTGCAGTATTGGCGGTCGTTTCGCAGACCCAAAAAAAGGGGCGGTACTTGCGTACCGCCCCAAGTTTCAGGGACGCACCTCGTATAACAGGCCCATGCGAGCCGGTTAAATTCCTTTAGAGCGCGGCGAGCATGCAGGCCACAAGCGGATGTCTGACGACATCCACCTTTGACAGCCGCACCACCGCGATATCAGCCACAGTCGATAGTTTACCTGCGATGTCCGATAAGCCCGACATACCAGGAAGCAGGTCGGTCTGATCGGGATCGCCCGTGATCACCATAGTCGAATGCCAGCCAAGGCGCGTCAGTAGCATCTTGATCTGGACGTATGTGCAGTTCTGGGCCTCGTCGATCACCACGAAAGAGTTATTGAGTGTACGCCCGCGCATGTAGCCGATGGGGGCGATCTCAATCGTGCCGTCGGCCATGTATTGTCGCAAGCGCTTGCCGCCTAAACGATCGGCAAGGGCGTCGTACAATGGCCGCAAGTAAGGCGACATCTTTTCTTCCATTGAGCCGGGCAGGTAGCCAAGGGTTTCGCCGGCTTCGATGGCAGGGCGAGAGAGGATGATGCGGTCGATGCGCCCTTCATCCAGGGCTTTCACCGCGGCGGCGATGGCGAGATAGGTTTTTCCGGTACCTGCTGGACCCAAGGCCAGTGTAAGCGCCTGGCTGTCTATGGCTTCCATGAGAAGCTGTTGGCCGTCGCTGCGAGGTTTAACGTGGCGGATAAAGCTTTGGTCGCGCCGTTCCTCGATTGGGTCCCAACCAGTCGGAAGGGCATGGAGCTTGAATTCTGCTTTGGTTTCGCGTGATGGCTTATTAAAACGAGCTGAACGTTTGCCCATCTGAGTCTTTTGCTCCTGAAAAGTGTTCTCGCTCAACGACCCGCGCCGACGGGTGCCGGACGCCGGGTATAAAACCGGATCTTGGGGACCTCCTTCGCTCATGTTGGTGGTTGGTGAAACAGCAACGCCTCCCGTGTGGGGAGGCGTTTTCAGAAAATCAGGAAGGGGGGACTCAGCAAATCCTGGCGACGCATGCCCTGAACTATTCGAAGCCTGATCTTGGCCGAAGTCCTTGGTGGGTTGGCCGTGAGTGCGTGCCGGCTGCATGGGATGTTGTGCAGTAGTCCCCAGAGTTCTGAGCGAATCATCTCAAAGAATCTGAGGTTTGTCACGCTATTTTGTGTGGCAGTGCGATGACACCCGCCACAGCTTGTTCAAAACCCCCATGACGGCCTCTCGGTTCCGTGGTTGGTTCCCGTGCGCGGGTCTGTGTATAGATAGTCCGACATGAGCAACATCGCCTCCGATCCACTACAGCAACTTGGTCTTTGGGTTGGCGCCGGCAAGCGCGCCGCGCTCGCGACTGTTGTTGCGACATGGGGTTCCAGTCCGCGTCCGGTCGGCAGTCATATGGCTGTGTTGGAAAGCGGCGATTTCGCGGGCTCGGTCTCCGGCGGATGCATCGAAGGCGCTGTTGTTGATGCTGCGCAAGAAGCCATACAAACCGGGCATTCCAAGCTTTTAGAATTCGGCGTCAGCAACGAAACGGCGTGGGAAGTCGGCCTTGCGTGTGGCGGACGCGTGCAGGTTTTTGTCGGACACGCATCGCCGGATATTCTGCGCGAGATCGAAGCGCGCCGCGCGCAAAAGCAATCCTTCGCGACGGTGAGCGACACGGCAACAGGCAAGCAATCACTGGTCGATCAAACGTCGCAGCAAGGTGAACTGCTATTGGCAGAAACCGAGCTTGCCGAAGTGCGCCGCCGTATTACCGCTGATCAGTCTGGCATCATGGAAAGCGGGTGCTTTGTCCGCGTCTATAGCCCTCCGGTACGTATGGTGATTGTTGGTGCCGTGCATATCGCCCAGGCTTTGGGGCCGATGGCGAAGCTCGCCGGATTCGATGTCACCATTATCGATCCGCGTGAGGCCTTTGTCCGCTCCGGCCAGTTGGCCGACATTCACGCGATTGTGGAATGGCCCGACGACGGCATGAAGCAAGTCCAGCCCGACGCGCGCACAGCGGTGGTCACGCTGACGCATGATCCGAAACTCGACGATCCGGCGCTGGCGGCGGCGCTGCGCTCAAAGGCTTTTTACATCGGTGCGCTCGGCAGCCGGAAGACGCACGCCAAGCGCCTGGACCGCTTGCAAGAGATGGGGTTCACGCCTGCGGATATCGCACGCATTCACGGACCTGTCGGGATTGATATCAACGCGCTGACGCCGGCCGAAATCGCGGTGTCGATCATGGCGCAAATCATCGATGTTTTACGCGCCGAGGCCGCATGATCTTTGGTTCATTTCCGCTCGATGATTCTGCCGGGATCGTGCTCGCACATACCTTTCGTGCTGGCGGAGTCGTATTGAAGAAAGGGCGCGTTATCACGGCGGAAGATATCGCGGCTCTGCGCGCTGCGGGTGTCGGCGAGATCATCGGCGCGCGGCTCGAACCCGGCGATGTGCCCGAGGACGCCGCCGCGTCGCGCATAGCAAAGTATCTAGCGGGCGCGCATGTCACGGTATCGACGGCGCACACCGGGCGCTGCAACGTCGAGGCAGCAAGCGACGGCGTTGTGCGGATCAATACCGCCGCCATTACCGCCGCAAATCTTATCAGTGAAGCCGTGACGATTGCCACGCTGGGCGATCTTCAGCCCGCGAAGGCGGGTCAGATCGTGGCGACCATCAAGATTATACCTTTCGCGGTTTCTTCCGACGTCATGGCACGCGTTGAGGCGGCGTCGCAGACCGCGTCGGTGATGCTAGCACCCTATCGGCAGAAGCGCTTTGCGCTGATCAGCACGGTTTCTCCCGGGCTCAAGCCGTCGGTGATTGCCTCGACGGAGGATATTACGCGCCAACGAGTCGCGGTTTTGGGAGGGGTTGTCGGGAGCGTCACACGCACCGGCCACGCCGCCGCCGACGTTACCCGCGAAGTTGTGCAAGCGCTGAGCGATGGCGCAGATATTGTGCTGATTGCCGGGGCCTCCGCGACTGTCGACCGTAACGATGTGGTGCCGGCGGGTATTGTCGCGGCAGGCGGTGTCATCGATCACTTCGGTATGCCGGTCGATCCCGGAAATCTTTTGGTGCTGGCTCACGTTGGAAAAGTGCCCGTGCTTGTTCTGCCTGGCTGCGCGCGCTCGCCGAAATTGAACGGCGTAGATTGGATTATGCAGCGCTTGGCTGCGGATATTCCTGTCGCGCCCGCCGATATCATGGCGCTGGGCGTCGGCGGTTTACTTGTCGATGTGCCGAGCCGTCCGCTGCCGCGTGAAAGCGCCGTGCGGGACCAAGCGCCGTCCCGGCCGCGCGTGGCGGCTCTTGTTTTGGCTGCCGGCCAATCCAGCCGCATGGGCGCGTCGAACAAATTGCTGATGGAGATCGAAGGCAAACCGCTGGTGCGCCGCACGGTCGAAGCCATGAGCGGCGCGCGCGTCAGCAAAGTCGTGGTGGTAACGGGCCACCAGGACGCAGAGGTGCGCGCGGCCCTTCAGGGGCTCGACATCACAATCGTTCACAATCCGCGCTATGCCGAGGGGCTCTCCACATCTTTGAAAGCGGGCATCGAAGCGTTGAGCCCGGATGTTTCCGCCGCGCTCGTCGGCCTTGGCGACATGCCCGGGATTACGGCGGCCCATGTCGATAAACTGATTGCCGGCTTTGATCCCGACGGCGGTAAGGCCATTGGCGTGCCGGTGCATAACGGCAAACGCGGCAATCCTGTGCTGTGGGACCGGTATTTTTTCGAGGAGATGCGCGGGGTCGCTGGCGACGTGGGCGCGCGCCACTTGATCGGGGCTAACGAGGCGCTTGTGTACGAAGTTGAATTTGGGGACACTGCGGTTCTGACGGATCTTGATACGCCGCAGCAGTGGTCTGAGTATCTGTCGCGGTCCTAAAGCGTTTTTGCTTCGCGGTCTTGTGGTGCTCCTGGGAGGGAGGAATCATGCCTGACGCTGGTGGCCAATCGCATAAAACGGATGCGATCATTATCGGCGCGGGGCCCGTGGGCCTGTTCGCGGTGTTTGAATTAGGACTGTTGGGATTGTCGGCGCACGTCGTCGATATTCTCGATCGTCCGGGCGGCCAATGCGCCGAACTTTATCCCGAAAAAGTTATTCTCGATATTCCGAGCCGGCTGAAAATCAGCGGCCAGGAACTTTCCGACGACCTCATGGCGCAGATCGCGCCCTTCCATCCGACGTTTCATTTTCAGCAGATGGCCGAGACGCTGGAGAAGCTCGACAACGACCATTGGCGATTGGTGACCGATCAGGGAACGGTAATCGAAGCGCCGGTCATTGTTGTCGCGGGCGGGGGCGGCAGTTTTATGCCGAAGAAACCTAAGCTCGAACGGCTGGATGAGTTTGAAGGCACATCGCTGTTTTATGCCGTGCGCAAGATGGAGCAGTTTCGCGGCAAGAATGTGCTGATTGCGGGCGGCGGCGATTCCGCGCTCGATTGGACCGTGAACCTCAATCCCATCGTCAGCGGTATGTCGCTGGTGCATCGCCGCGATGAGTTTCGCGGCGCGCAAGCGACGGTCGATCAGATGTACGCGCTGGTGAAAGGCGGCAAGGTCAACCTCGCCATCGGCGATATCCTGCGGCTTAACGGCGAAAACGGGCAGCTGACGTCGGTGACATTAAAGAGCGCCGAGAAGGGTGAGTTCGATGTGGCTTGCGATACCATGCTGGCGTTTTACGGCCTCACCATGAAACTTGGGCCCATCGCCGACTGGGGCCTGAACATGGACAACAACCGTGTGGCTGTGTCGACCGAGACATTCGAGACCAGCACGCCCGGCATCTTCTGCATCGGCGACATGTGCACCTACCCCGGCAAGCTGAAATTGATCCTCTCGGGCTTCCACGAATCCGCGCTGATGGCGCATGCCTGCTTCCACTACGCGCGCCCTAATCAAAAGCTGCGCTTCGAACACACGACCTCCAGCTCGGCGATTCAGGCGAAGCTGGGTGTGCCCTCCTAACAGGGCTTTGCATGCCATAGTTGGCGGTATTTCCGGCCAACCGGGGGAAAGGGCCTGAATCGGCTTGATAGGGCTGGGGCCTATCCATTATGCAAGGCCCCAGCATGAAAATCCTCGTAACGCTCCCGGACGAAACCGTCCATGAAGTGACGCCCAGGTCCGGAGGCTCCGTGATGGAAGCCATACGCACGGCTGGTCTGCCGATCCGCGCCGAGTGCGGTGGGGCTATGGCGTGCGCTACCTGTCACGTCATTGTGGACCCGGCCTGGATGAATAAGGTCGGGCAAGCGGACGGCGAGGAAGCGGATTTGTTGGATATGTCGAATTATCGCACCGACACTTCGCGTTTGGCGTGTCAGGTGAAACTGACGGACGCGCTCGACGGGCTGCCCGTGGCCATCACGCTTGATGCGTTCGAGGGATAACGGTGAACGCGGTTCTCAACCAGCAGGTCGCGCGGCGGCGGACCTTTGCTATCATCTCGCATCCCGACGCCGGCAAAACCACGCTGACGGAAAAGCTGCTGCTGTTCGGCGGCGCCATTCAGCTTGCGGGCGCGGTCAAAGCCAAAGGTGAACGGCGGCGTGCACGCTCCGACTGGATGAAGGTCGAACAGGAGCGCGGCATTTCGGTCACCTCTGCCGTGATGACCTATGATTACGGCGAACACACTTTCAATCTGCTCGATACGCCCGGCCACGAAGATTTCAGTGAGGATACCTATCGCACGCTGACCGCGGTGGATTCCGCGGTGATGGTGCTGGACTGCGCCAAGGGTATTGAAACGCAGACCTTGAAGCTGTTCGAGGTGTGCCGCCTGCGCGACATGCCGATTGCCACGTTTATCAATAAGCTCGACCGCGAAGGGCAAGATCCGTTCTCGCTGCTGGAAGAAATTGAAACTCGTCTCGCATTGGATGTCTCGCCGGTTAGCTGGCCCATTGGCATGGGGCGCGATTTTCTTGGTTGCTACGATCTGGTTCACGACCGCCTGATCCTGATGGCGCGCACCAAGGGCGAGAAGGTGGGCGAGGGTGTTGAGTGCAACGGCCTTGATGACCCCAAGCTCGAAGAATTACTGCCGCCCGAGGCGGTCAAGAAGCTGCGCGATGATATCGGCATGGTGCGTGGGCTGTGCAAACCCTTTGATCGTGACGCTTATCTCGAAGGCCACATGACGCCGGTCTACTTTGGCAGCGCGGTGAATAACTTCGGCGTGCGCGAGTTGCTGCAGGGCGTGGCAGAAATCGCGCCGTCGCCGCGGCCGCAAGCGGCGTTGGAGCGCAAGGTCGATCCGGAGGAAAGCAAAGTCTCGGGCTTTGTGTTCAAGATCCAGGCGAATATGGACCCCAAGCACCGCGACCGTATTGCCTTCGTGCGGCTGTCGTCGGGTCACTTTAAGCGTGGCGCTAAACTTCTGCATGTGCGTTCGGGTAAGATCATGAGCATTGCCGCACCGCAGTTGTTCATGGCTCAGGACCGCCAGACCGCCGAGGACGCGTGGCCCGGCGATATCATCGGTATTCCCAACCACGGCAATCTTCGGATTGGCGATACGTTGACGGAAGGTGAGGAACTGCACTTCACCGGCATTCCAGTATTCGCGCCGGAACTTCTGCAAACCGTGCGCCCGATCGATCCACTCAAGGCCAAACACTTGGGCCGCGCGTTGCAGCAGCTCGCGGAAGAAGGCGCTGCCAGTGTGTTTAAACCAAGATTTGGCACGGACTGGATTGTCGGCGTGGTCGGCAGCCTGCAATTCGACGTGCTCGCCGACCGCATCCGCACGGAATACGACGTTGCTGTAAAGTTCGAGCAGGCGGAGCTTTATACCGCCCGCTGGCTCGCTGCGGCCGATCACAACACATTGAAGAAATTCATGGACGGCAATCGTGTCGCCGTTGCCGATGATCACGACAACGCGCCGGTCTTCCTCGCGCGCAATGCCTGGCATTTGAATCGCACGGTCGAAGACAACCCTGAGATCACATTCTTGAAAACCCGCGAGCTGGTTCAGTAGTTCGTTCGCACACAAACCAAGGAAAATTCCATGACTGCCATTCAGCGCCTCGATATCGGTCCTCGTATGAGCCAAGCCGTCGTTTGCGGCGAAACGGTCTATCTGGCCGGTCAGGTGAACAAGGACGTCGCGGATGTCACGGGCCAGACGGCGGCGGTGTTGAAGCAGATTGACGATCTGCTGGCGCGCGCCGGCTCATCGAAGGAAAAGATTTTGTCGGCAACCATCTATCTCGCCGACGTTAAGAGCTTCGCCGACATGAACAAAGCCTGGGACGCGTGGGTCTCGGCGGGTAACTGCCCGGCGCGCACGACGCTGGAAGCTAAGCTGGCGGCGCCTGAATATCTGGTCGAAGTGGCGGTCATCGCTGCCAAGTAACTATCGATCGATCAAAAAAAACCCGCGGGATGCGCAGACCTCCCGCGGGTTTTTTTATTTACGGCTAACCTGCCAGCGCGGCTTGTTCTTGTGCCGACAATAAGGTGGCCAGTTGATCGCTGTTGTTGGTCAGCGGTCTTTGCGACACGACCGGATTAGGGTTGGGATCGTTGCGGGTCGAGGTCGAGCCATCGGTATAGGTGATTGTCATCGTAATTGTCCCGTTGGCGTTAGTGGACGAGACTTGGCTTTCAATCGTCTTTTGAGAATCATCGGTCGTGTCGCTGGAGTCATCCTGCGGTTTACCGCCGCCATGATGATGGCCACCGCCACGTTGTGTGCGCAGGGCCTGGAAGTCGCTTTGGAGCGTCGAGAAAGCGGTTTGCGCGCTTTTCAAATCGCCATTGGAAAGCGCATCGCCGAGCGCGGCAAAATCTTTAGCGATGGGATTGTCGGGAGGTGGCTGCGAAGCGCCGGTAGCTTGCGCATTTTGCTGTGCTTCTTGGATGGAATCATAGGCCTTCTGCGCGGCTGTAAGGTTGCCGTTCTTCAAAGCCGTCGCGAGGGTTTGGAAGTCGTTGCGGACGGGCGGGGCGCCAGCCGCCGTGGTCGACGAAATAGCGTCGATAGGCATGGGTCATCTCCTGTTGGGACATACTAAAAACAACCGCATGTGCCTGAGATAAACCGGATTCTCCCGGTTCTGTCGAAAGCTCGCACGGGCAGATGTCACGCGATGACCACAAGGCGCTGACGGCTTTAAGACGGAAGGCTGGGGCTTTTCCTGTGCGAGACGTGAAAATATTGCCGTTTTGTAACCTGGAGGCGGTATGCCGGGCCGCCTTGCATGGCCTGAAAGCTCGCTTAAAGTAAGTCCATGGTTTTACGACAGAACATTACGGAATCAGCCCTCGCTGTGCTGGTGAACGCCTTTTACGCCAAGGTGCGGGAAGATGATTTCATCGGGCCGGTCTTCAATAACGCCATCGATGATTGGCCTGCGCACTTGAAGACATTAAGTGCGTTCTGGTCAGGCGTCATGCTGCGTACCGGCGATTACAGCGGTAATCCGATGGCGACCCACGCCAAACATGTGGCGGACATTTCGCCGCCCATGTTCGCGCGCTGGCTGGTGCTGTGGCGTGAAACTACGGAAGAGATATTTGCGCCTGCTGAAGCCGCGGTGCTTCAGGAAAGAGCCGAGCGCATCGGCCAGAGTCTCGCATTCGGTTTAGAATTCGAACGCAACAGACGTGCAAGGCCGCAGGGCTAATTGTTATCGTACTTGATATCAATCACATCGATGCTTTGATCGCCGCCCGGCGGGCGCAGTTTTACCGTGTCGCCAACACCGGCTTTCAACAATGCCTTTGCGATCGGTGAAATCCAGCTGACCTTGCCGGTATCGAGATCGGCTTCGTCTATGCCGACGATTTTTACTGTATGCTCGTTATCGTCTTGGTCGGCGTAAGTGACGGTCGCGCCGAAGAATACTTGGTCGTGGTTTTTCTGCAGCGTGGGGTCGACCACCTCGGCGCTTTCGTGGCGCTTAATGAGATAGCGGATGCGTCGGTCGATTTCGCGCAGGCGCTTTTTGCCATAAATGTAGTCGCCGTTTTCCGACCTATCGCCGTTGCCGGCGGCCCAGGATACAATCTCAACGATATTCGGGCGTTCAACGCGCCGAAGGTTATGCAATTCTTCCTCGATACGTCGATAGCCTTCCTGGGTCACATAATTCTTGCCGCCCGGAATGGTGTCTTCCGCTGCTTCGAGATCATCGTCCTGGTCGTCGCGTTCCTTCGTGAAGGCTTTGTTCATGGCGGGGTTATCGCGTCCTTCGTGCCCCAGGGCATGATCGGCACCGTCGAGATGGAGTTCTTGGGTGAGCCTTCGATGATCCGGTCGGAGTAGCTGAGATAGACCAGGGTGTTGTTGGATTTGTCGTGGAAGCGCACGACCTGCAGCTTCTTGAAGATCAGTGAGCGGCTTTCCTTGAAGACCGTGTCGCCGTCTTTCAGTTTGTCTTTGATCACGATGGGGCCCACCTGACGGCAGGCAATCGCGGCATCGGAGGTGTCCTCGGCGACGCCGATTGCGCCTTTGAATCCGCCGGTCTCGGCGCGGCTGACGTGGCAAACCACGCCTTCAACTTCCGGGTCCTTGAAGGACTGAACGCAGATTTTATCGTTGGGCTGACCCAGCGGAAAACGGTCGAGACGCAGCCGACCTCCTCGGCGCGCACCGAGGTGATGCCGCCGCATACAAGTGCTGTGAGAATAAGCAGTCGCTTCACGGGTTTCGTCTCTTAGACAAAGATAAGGCCGCCGAAGCCAATCATAGGCTTGCGGCGGCCTTACTCAAAACGAATGATTAGCTGACGTGGATGCCGTTAAGGGCGCCGAGGACGCCGAAGGCCTGGAGCAGCCACAAAACGACGACGATCACGACAACACCATTGAGAATGCCCTTAATCTTGCTGTCCATGGGAATATAGCTGTTAATCAGCCATAGCAGCACACCGACAACAATCAGGGTGAGAACGATCGAAACGAGTGACATCAGAACCTCCTTAAAGTAAGTGGAGCCACCCGGTACCGGGCGCGGCTTGCAGGTAGAACGCCCAATAGACCGGGAAGTTCTCCGAAGACTCGCCAAAACCGCTCTTTAAGGGGTGTGAAAACCGCCCTATGGTGCGCGCTGGCTGACTTTTTCTGGATTGCGACTTGATACGACTCACCGAGATAAAGCTCCCGCTCGACCATCCTGAGGCCGCCCTTAAAAGCGCGATCCTCAAAAAGCTCGACATCGGCGCGGCGGATGTTGTGGGTTTCACGGTCTTCCGCCGCGGTTATGACGCGCGCAAACTCAGCCAGATTCTTTTGATCTATACAGTGGACGTCGATGTTCAAAACGAACCGGCGGTGCTGGAACGTTTGCGTGACGACCGCCACGTCAACATCACGCCCGACATGTCTTACAAGCTTGTCGCCGCAGCGCCGCGCGATCTTAAATTCCGTCCCGTTGTGATCGGCACCGGCCCTTGCGGATTATTCGCGGGCTTTATCCTGGCTGAAATGGGATTTTGTCCGATCATTCTCGAGCGCGGCAAAATTGTGCGAGAACGCACAAAGGATACGTTTGCCTTATGGCGCAAGCGTGTTTTGAACCCGGAATCCAATGTGCAGTTCGGCGAGGGCGGGGCAGGCACGTTCTCGGACGGCAAGTTGCACAGCCAGATCAAAGATCCGGCGTATCGCGGACGAAAGGTGCTGACGGAGTTTGTGAAGGCCGGCGCGCCCGATGAAATACTTTATGTCAGCAAACCGCATATCGGCACATTCCGGTTGGTGTCGATGGTCGAGAACATGCGCGCGACCATGGTGGAACGCGGCGCGGAGTTCAGGTTTGAAAGCCGGGTCGAGGACATCGAGGTTGACGTTGGCGAAAACGGCGAACGTCATGTGCGCGGCGTTGTGCTGGCGAATGGCGAGCGTATCGAAACTGATCATGTCGTGCTGGCCATTGGCCATAGCGCGCGCGATACGTTTCAGATGCTCTATGACCGCGGCGTGTATGTCGAAGCGAAGCCCTTTTCCATCGGTGTGCGCATCGAGCATCCGCAGGCCATGATCGATAAAGCGCGTTTTGGTAAATACGCCGGTCACCCTATTCTCGGGGCTGCCGACTACAAACTCGTGCATCACTGCGCCAACGGCCGCGCAGTTTATAGCTTCTGCATGTGTCCGGGGGGGCAAGTGGTGGCGGCTGCGTCCGAACCGGGGCGCGTGGTCACGAACGGCATGAGCCAATATTCGCGCGCCGAACGTAATGCCAATAGCGGCCTTGTCGTCGGCATCACACCGGAGGTGGATTATCCGGGGCATCCGTTAGCCGGTATCGATTTTCAGCGCCGCTGGGAGTCTGCGGCCTTTGCGGCCGGCGGCGGCACCTATGAAGCGCCGGGCCAGCGCGTCGGCGATTTCCTCGCGGGCCGTCCTTCGACCGATTTTGGCGATGTATTGCCATCTTATAAGCCGGGCGTTCACCTGACCGATTTGTCGTCGTGCTTGCCGGATTACGCTATCGCGGCCATCCGCGAGGCATTGCCGGCCTTTGCGCGCCAGATCAAAGGCTATGCCATGGACGACGCGATTATCACGGGCGTCGAAACCCGCACATCGGCGCCGATCCGTATCAAACGCGGCGACGATTTGCAGAGTGTGAATACGCGCGGACTTTATCCGGCGGGAGAAGGTGCGGGTTATGCCGGCGGCATTCTGTCGGCGGCTGTCGACGGCATACGCGTGGCCGAGGCGCTGGCGCTTGATATCGTGCCGGGGTCTGCACCAATGATTCAGGACCCGGATGAAAATCCGGCGCCTGAAGGTTGGTAAAGCCTAACGGCTAGTTCAAATTTAGTTGTCGACGACTTGCCAGCTTCCGTCACGTTGCATGCACGCTGTGCCGTAAGCTTCGGTTTCCTTGCCGCCGATGGTCACGTTCTGCTGGAACTCGCGGCATTGACGACCGTCGTCGGTGGTGCCTTCGCGGGTGGGAGTCACGCTGCCGCGGCGCCCGCCTTCATCCCAAATTATCTCTTCGCCGATCTGCGCATTCGTTGCTTGGATCATCGCTTCTTCGTGCGCGCGTTGCTGCGCTTCGTTAAACTGATTGAAGGCGACAATGATGAGCGCAGTTAAACCCAGGAAGCGCGCGGCATCGTTGTCGCGATAATAGAAGCCAAAGCCGGGATATACCGGTCCATATGGGCGGTAAACCCGCACGCTGTTGTAGTAACGCTGGCGCGGCACATAGTAGGGGCGATAGTAGCGCGGTCGCGGATTCACGACGACGTAACGCGGCGGGCCGCCCCAGTGACGGTCGCCGCCCCAGGACGGACGGCGGTCGTGGTTGCCGTCGTGGCGGCCGCGATCGCGGTCTCCACCGCGGTCTCGATCGCCGCGATCACGTTCGTTCCTGCCGCGGTCTTGCGCGGATGCAACGCTCGGCGTCATCGTGCCTGCTATCATCAGCGCAGCGAACGCGGCGGCGATGGTGGATTTCAGTGATGTGCGAACGTTCAACATAAACATGTCCTCCAAAAATTCTTGAGCATGAGGATGGCGCCGACCTGTGGCAGCCGTATGGCGGTGTTTGCCACAATCCTGACATCTAATCCATTGATTTAATTGTTAATTTAAAGATGTTGCGCGGCAATACAGATTGA
The DNA here is from genome assembly GCA_947476625.1 of Fidelibacterota bacterium. Taxonomy (GTDB): domain Bacteria; phylum Pseudomonadota; class Alphaproteobacteria; order Rhodospirillales; family Rhodospirillaceae; genus SHVO01. The sequence goes on along the minus strand of CANJRA010000016.1, from coordinate 24,058 downwards.
ACAAATGGTCGTCACCCATTCACGTGTTCAACTCGGTGGAGCCGGTGATGTTCGCCAGAGTCTGAAATGATCTGGAATCCGCATGGGTGGGTTTTAAGACGCGACGCGATGCGTGTGTAACGGCGTGTATCACAGCGTGCGTATAACGCCGCGTATGTAACGAAACGCAACACGCGTTGCAGCAATCCTCATGTATTTATCATCATATAAGTTAATGTGTGCCGCCGACTATTATAGTATGTGCTGCGGACCAATATGAGGGAGCACCTCCTTTTGGCGCTCCTGGGAAGAGATATATGCGCGACCAAGTTCGGAATTTTCTTTTAGCTGCCACAACGTGTTTGTCGGCGAGCATGCTCAATGCGGCGCTCGCGGCGGAGAGCAGTGTTCAGATTGATAGCGACGATATTGGCGGTCAGGTCACCGGTGCAAAGGGGCCTGAAGCCGGCGTGTGGGTGATCGCTGAAACGAAGGATCTGAAAACAAGATTCATCAAAGTCGTCGCGACCGATGATCAGGGCCGATATGTCATTCCGGACCTTCCGGCCGCGAATTACACGATTTTCGTCAGAGGGTATGGCCTGGTTGATTCGAAGGCCGTTGCCGCGAAGCCGGGGACTATTCTGAATCTCAAGGCGACGGCCGCGCCAAACGCGATGGCGGCGGCGCAATATTATCCGGCCAACTATTGGTACGCGATGCTGGACATTCCCAAGCCGAGCATGTTCCCGGGTACCGGTCCGGACGGCAACGGCATGCCGCGGAAATGGAAGAATCAGCAGCAGTGGATGGCGCAGTTGCAGGAAGGATGCCGCCACTGTCATCAAATCGGCGACCTTGCGACCAGAACGCTGCCTGATACAGGCAACAGCGTTGCGGCGTGGAGCGAGCGCATCAAGATAGCCCGTGAGCCCGGCGACATAACATACGGCGATCACGGCAAAGAAAATGCCGGCGTCATGATTAACAGTATGTCGCGTCTCGGCGCGCCGGGTTTGAAGATGTTCTCGGATTGGACCGATAAGATCCGCAAAGGCGCTATGCCGCCGCAAGCGCCGCCGCGCCCCACGGGCCAAGAGCGCAATGCCGTCTTTACGATTCGGGACTGGGGGAATGCGACGTTTGCTCACGACGTCGTTTCAACCGATCGCCGTAATCCGACAGAGAACGCCAACGGTCCTATCTACGGCATGACGCAATGGACCGGTCAGTTGATTAAATTGGATCCGAACACCGGCGAAAATAAGACAATTCCCTTCCCAGGAACTTTTCCGTCCTCGCCGCATGATGCGAGCACCAATCCGCACCACATGGTACGCGACCAGAAGGGCAACATTTGGGTTGCGAATTTACAGGCGCCGATCGCCGACGCGCCGAAAGGCATATGCTCGGACCCGACAAATAAATTCGCAGCGGTCTACCCGATGCCGGGCGGTCGTATCGTGCATATTGTGGATACCAAGACCGACAAGATTAAAGGCGAGGCTGTCTGCTTCGGCTCTCACCACGTCGCGCTCGGGTTTGATGCCAACAACACCGCCTACTTCAGCGGCGAAATAGATGTCATGGGTTGGATCGATACCAAGGTCTATGAAGCGACAAAAGACATCAACAAAGCGCAAGGTTGGTGTCCCATGGTGCTCGACACCAACGGTGACGGGAAGATGGAGCTGAACAGCAAGAATTGGAATCCCGCGCCGCCCCTGATGGGGCCGGTGCCCGCCGATTGGAAAGCGCCGGATCCAACGAAGGACACAAAAATAAACGGCTACACCTACGGTATGAACGTTAGCCCTGCCGACGATAGCGTGTGGTTCTTTAAGTACCTTCCTTACTATCCGGGTGGTCTCTTCCGTCTGGTCAAGGGCGCGAACCTGCCGGAAACATGCCGCACAGAATTCTATGAGACGCCCCAGCAAGCCGACGGCACCTATCCGGCTTATGTTTCACGTGCGGGTGACATTGATTCAAACGGCGTCGTTTGGGTAGCTTTCGCGAGCGGCCAGATCGGCGCATTCGATCGGCGCAAATGCAAAGTCCTGAACGGTCCGACGGCGACGGGCCAGCATTGCAAAGAAGGCTGGAAATTCTACGACATGCCCGGCCCGAAAATGTCCGATGGAAAAACCGTCGCGGATCATGCGTACAATGTCTTTATCGATCATCACAATGTGACCGGACTGGGCAAAGATACGGTGCTGGTTCCGGCCGACTACTCTGACTCGCTGGCGGCATTGCCGCCGGGCGCTGATAAGTTCATGACGATCCGTGTGCCCTATCCGCTTGGCATGTACGCGCGCGGCATGGATGTGCGCATCGATGATCCTAAGACGGGTTGGAAAGGTCGCGGGCTCTGGACGGAATTCGGCACCGTCACGATCGGCCACCAGGAAGATGGTGAAGGCGATACCAGTAAAGTCGTAAAGGTGCAGTTTCGCCCCGACCCATTAGCTAAATAAATCACGCTGAGCGTGGATTCTTTTAAGCGGCGGATGCAGCAAACCTGCGTCCGCCGCTTTTTTATTTAACGCATGGCATAAAATTCCCCTCTGACGGGCGTTTGTAGAATGGCTCTTCCTGCCGCCCGAGAGCCGTTCATTAAGTATTTGAAATGTTTTATGCAATTCTGCAAGGCAGGGGTGCCGGTTCCGCTTTACGCTGCGTTGGTTTTTGGGCTAATATTCACGCATCGGGAAATGCCCATGAGGGGTTTCTCGGTAAAAACGGTCCGACCATGTGGTGGGCCACCGACGTGTCATGTTGCTTAAGTAGGATATGACCCAATGCGCACACAGCGCTTTAGCATCTCCAACCAACAGCAGCATTCCGCGCGTTTCACAGGCCAGGACGTGTGTCAGGACCTATGCGGCTGATCGGTGCGTTATATGCCTGTCGCTTCTGCGAAGGCGATGTTGGGGGCTTAGGCCCGAAGGAGAGTTGTTATGGCGTCATCATCTCGTGTTCCCGTGCTCGCAGCCGAAAGCGGTCTTTCCGCGTATATGGCAGAAATCAAAAAATTCCCGCTGCTGGAGCCTGAAGAAGAATACATGCTCGCCCACCGTTTCGCCGATCACGGCGATACGGAAGCCGCGCACAAGCTTGTCACCAGTCACTTGCGTCTCGTGGCCAAAATCGCCATGGGCTATCGCTTCTATGGATTGCCGGTGTCGGATCTCATTTCCGAAGGCAACGTCGGGCTGATGCGCGCGGTGAAGAAGTTTGAACCGGATCGCGGTTTCCGTTTGGCGACCTACGCCATGTGGTGGATCAAAGCGGCGATCAACGAATACGTTTTGAATTCGTGGTCGCTCGTGAAAGTCGGCACTGTAGCGGCGCAGAAAAAACTGTTTTTCAATCTGCGTAAGATAAAGGCCAAATTGGGCCTTTATGAAGAAGGCGATATTCCGCTTGATGCCGCGGCGACAATCGCGAAACGTCTCGACGTCACCACGAAGGAAGTAATCGACATGAACCGGCGCTTGTCGCGCGCGGACTCGTCGCTCAACCAGACGGTGGCCGAAGACGGCGATACTGAACGTCAGGATCTTCTTGTCGACGACAAGCCCAGCCAGGAATCCGCGCTGGGTGACAAGCAAGAACGCGTGTTGGGCGCCAGCTTGTTGCGTCAGGCGCTGACGACGCTCAGCGACCGCGAGCGCCGGATCATCGAGGAACGCCGCCTGGTGGATAACCCGCGCACGCTCGAAGAAATTGGTGTCGAATACGGCATCAGCCGCGAACGTGTGCGCCAGATCGAAAACCGCGCTTTTGCCAAGTTGCAAAAGTCGGTTATTTCGGCCGCTAAAGCGCTCGAAGCCGCTGCGTCTAAGGCATTGCCGCGACTGGCTCTGACCTAAAGCGGGCCTAACATCTGCTCAACGCCGCCCCGTTCATATGAGCGGGGCGGTTTTATTATGGGCGGCTGGGATGGCTAATGGCATATGGTGACAATGGTCTTATGCGCGGGCAAAAACTTAGTAATTTCCGCCGCATAACAACGGTGATGGAATGTGCCTTTAAGGATTACTTGTGGCGTATCTTGCGCACATCTATATTAATTTGACTCGAAACAGCCCGCCACCCGCACGGCAGCATCGTTCGTGCGGTCATGGTGAGTGAGAAAGTCTGAATGCCGAAGACCATCTTGATCGTAGAAGACAACGAGTTGAACATGAAGTTGTTCAACGATCTTCTACAAGCGCACGGCTACAATACCTTGCAGGCCAAAGATGGGCGTGTCGTTATTAAAATGACGCGCAAGAACCGTCCAGATTTGATTCTGATGGATATTCAGTTGCCCGAAATATCGGGCCTCGAAATCATAAAAATGCTTAAAGCCGACGACGATCTTTGCAGTATTCCCGTCGTCGCTGTCACGGCCTTCGCCATGAAGGGCGACGAACAGAAAATCCGCAGCGGCGGTTGCGACGGCTATATCGCAAAGCCGATTTCGGTGGCGAGTTTTCTGCAAACGGTTTCGCGCTTTCTGGAAGGTCCGCCCACGCCGTTGTGACGCGGCAACATGCGTGCACAAACAAAAAAGCCCGCTATGACAGCGGGCTTTTTGAGTCGTGCGATCAGGCAATCTTACTTGATCTTGCCTTCTTTGAAGTCGACGTGCTTGCGTACCACTGGATCGTATTTCTTCATCACCATTTTTTCGGTGATGTTGCGCGGGTTTTTGGTGGTCACGTAGTAATAACCCGTGCCCGCCGTGCTTTCCAATTTGATCTGGATGGTGGCTGGCTTTGCCATGGTGGTGTCCTGTCCCTAAAGCGATAATGCGTGCTGAGCGGCGCCAGTAAAGGCAGCCCGGTCAATGAGCGGCGCACAATACACTGCTTCAAATAGGTGTCAAGCGCCGGAAGCGGCCCGGCGCCAAAGGAAAATCTATATAAATCAGGGGGTTGTGTCCAGTTGCGGGCTGTCTTCCCTCAACGCTATGGCGCGCAGGACCGGATCGCTGACAATGCGGCGGGCGACTTCCAGGTCCACAGCCCGGTCGGGGTGGGGCTCCGCGGGGCAGAGAGCCCGCAAGGCTTCATGGGTGGCGGGGTTGTCAGCCGGGGTCCGCCATAGGCGCCGGTTGTCCTTGCTGAGGCTAGGCGAGGCATAGACCTGCCCCACGACATCGCCGACCGAGACGGGGGTGCCGCTCAGGCACACGTCGGGCAACAAGCCCAAGCCGTGCAAGGCCGCGCCGCGCGGGGTCGCGACATGTGCCCAGGTCAGGGCAATCTCGCCGCCGTTGGGCAGGCGCAGAAGTGTCTGTACCGATCCTTTGCCCCAACTGCTCGTGCCGACAACGACCGCGCGACGATTATCTTGAAGCGCCGCGGCAACAACTTCAGCGGCCGAGGCCGACTTGCCGTCAATGATGACCGCCATAGGAATACCGGCGGCGATATCGCCGCGCCGGGCGGCGTAGTATTGGTGCGCGCCGGAATGACGTCCTTCCAAGGTCGCGATGGTGCCGTCGTTAATAAAAAGATCGGCGATGTCGATGGCCTGGTCGAGCAAGCCGCCGGGATCGCCGCGCAGATCGAGCACAATGCCCTTAATCTTGCTGTCGTGTTCGCGGCGCGCGGCGTTGACCGCTTTCTCGACGCCCGCGGCCGTGCGTTGATTGAAACTTCGCACGCCTATTTCCAAAACGCCGCCGTTGACGCTGCTGGTCACGGTATCGGGCGTCACAAGGTCGCGTGTCGCCGTAATGGTCAGCAATTCAGATGTTTCGGGGCGTTGTACGGTCAACGTAATATCGCCGGCGCTGCCGTCGAGTATGCGCCGCACCTCACTCAACGGCTTGTATACGAGCAACTCGCCATTGGCGTGCGTTATGATGTCGTTGATTTTCAGGCCGGCGGATTCGGCGGGTCCGTTTACGACGATGGATTGAATTTGCACACCTTCGGGATGTGTTTCGACCCGCACACCTAAACCGATCACGCCGTCGCGCAGCAAGCGGTTGCGCGAAGCTTCTTGAAAGCTGGCATAGCGCGAGAACCCGTCAAGGGTGCCAAGTGCCCCGTCGAATATAGCTTTGTACAACAGCTCTTCGTCGGCTTTGCGTAACAGCGGCGAGGTTTTGCGCGCAATGACGATGGCTTTAATCGCCAGCAGGCTCCAGGCTTCAATACTGTCGGTCGGCGCACGCAGATCACCGATGTGCTGTTCATTGTAGTCGATACTGATTTGGCCGTTGGCGCGGCTAGTTCTGATGGCGGGATCTATGGCCTTGAGATTGCGCAGGGCCGCGGTGAACAACGTATCGATATCCGGGGTTTGGTAAGCGCGGTCTTGGGTGTCGCCGAAGCCTTTGATGAGAACAGTGTTAATCATCGTGGCGTCGAGACCGTCAACGATCATGTGACGTTCGACATGCGGGCCGTTTTCCGCACACGCGGACAGTCCCATCACCGCGACGGCAATCGAGGCCCAGCTTTTAAACCGAATTGCCGCTGTTCTCTGCATAGGTACCTTATCGCTTGCGACGGTGGCCTTTTTTGGGGATGTGCCGTGCCTTATTTGGATTTGGGCGCGGTTTATCCCTGACGGTCTCGCGCTTGCCGTTCGCGGCAGTATCGCGTCCACAATATTCAAAAACAATACCGCCCGTCACCTCATCAGTTTCGAGCAATTTGACATCGAGCACATCGCCGACCCTCAGTTGTAGTCCGTTACGTCGTCCGACGATGCGGTGCTGGCGCTCGTCCAGGTCATAAAAGTCTTGCGGGAGATTGCGCATGGGCAAAATACCGTCGGCCCCGGTTTCATCCAGATTGACGAACACCCCGAAACGACTGACACCACTGACGCGTCCCTTGAAAACCGCTCCGGTCCGCTCGGACAAGAAGGACGCGGTAAAGCGGTCGACTGTCTGACGCTCGGCCAGGGATGCGCGCCGTTCGGTCATCGAAATAAATTCGCAGGTCGCGACGAGGTCGGGGTCTTGTTTTGTGTCCCAGCCGCCGTCGCCCAGCTTATTGGCCGCGATCAAGGCGCGGTGCACCAGCAGATCGGAATAACGCCGGATGGGCGACGTAAAGTGAGCGTATTTCTTCAAGCCTAGTCCGAAGTGTCCAAGGTTGTCCGGGCTGTACACGGCCTGCGCCTGAGTCCGCAGCACCAACGTATTGACCATATGCATGTTGGGTCCGTTGCGGACAGTCGCCAGCACACGATTGAAATCCGCGGGCCGTGCTTCGCCGGCATTAGGGAAGGCGATGTCGATGGATTGCAGCGCTTCGCGCAAACCATCGATGCGTTCCGGATCGGGTTTGTCGTGGACGCGGTAGACGCACGGGTAGGCGGACGTCGCCAATGTCTCTGCCGCTGCCACGTTCGCGGCGATCATGAATTCTTCGATCAATTTATGGCTGTCGTAGCGCGCGCGCGGTTCAACGCCGAGGACGGCGCCGCTTTCACGATCGACAATGATTTTGCGTTCAACCAGGTCCAGTTCCAGCGCGCCGCGCTTCGCACGGGCCCCGTCGAGTACTTTATATGCGCCGTACAGCGGTCCGATGACCTTATCCATCAGCGGTCCGGTGATCTCGTCGGGCGTGCCATCGCGGGCGGCTTGAACTTGATTATAGGTCAGCCGCGCTTCCGAGCGCATCAGCCCGCGAATGATCTTGTGGCGCAGGAGTTTGCCTTTGCCGTCGATCCACATATGAGCGGCGAGGACCGGTCGATCTTCGTGAGGTTTCAGCGAACACCAACCGTTGGATAGCTCCTCGGGCAGCATGGGTACGGCGCGGTCGGGAAAATATACCGAATTGCCGCGCGCATAGGCGTCGCGGTCCAGCGCATCGCCCATGCGCACATACCAAGCCACATCGGCGATGGCGACCAGCAGATGCCAGCCGCCTTCATTGGTGGGATCGGTGTCGGGTTCGGCGAACACCGCATCGTCGAAATCGCGCGCGTCTTCGCCGTCGATGGTCACAAGCGGGATCTGACGCAGATCGACGCGGTCACCCAATGCCGCACCTGTGGCCGCCGCAGCTTGCGCGACAGCGTCGTCGCTAAACGCATGCGGAATGCCTTGCGCGTGGATAGCGATGAGGCTGAGGTTCTTGCTGGCGTTCATCGGGCCAAAGCGCTCGACGACCTTAGCCCTTTGCGGGCCGTAGTGCGGTACGTCGATGACTTCCACGGCAACCAGATCGCCGTGCAGGGCAGGGCCTTCGTGGCCGCGCGCGATCATGACTTCGTGGCGGTATTTTTTATCGGCGGGGCGGAAACGGCCGACTTCGCCGTCGCGTTCATAAACGCCGAGCAGCCTTGCAGGCGCCGCGGCGACTTTTTTTATGGCCCGCGCTTCGTAAGTATCGTCGCCGGCAGGGAAGATTTTCGCCAACACCCGGTCGCCGACGCCGACTGTGACGGGGTGATATTTGCCTTTAAACTTGCCGCGCACCTTGGGCTGCATGACGAGGATGACCGGCGGCGGAACTTTCGAGTCCCACTTCACGGGCTTTGCGAACAAGTCGCCGTCTTTGTCGGTATGTGTGATTTCGATGACGTCGACCGGCGGCAATGCACCTGGCTTGCCGACATGCTTTTTGGGGCCGCGTTCGACGTCGTCGTCGATGGCGAGGGTTTTGAGGAGGGCCTTCAGGCCGATTTTCTGGGCGCCGTGAAGATTAAATGCGCGTGCGATCTCGCGCTTGCCGACTTGAGTTTTGGAATCGCGAATAAACGCAAGGATCTCGTCCTTGCTGGGAAGTGTCATATTGTTATTGGTCTTTTTAAAAGGAGGTTTGAGCCGCGCGGCTTTGCTGGGCTTGTGTGCCTTGCCGCCGCGCGGGTGAGAGGGACGCGCCAACCGTTACTCCGCGGCCTTGCGTGCCGTTGCGCGGGCTTTGGCTTTTTTCGCAGGCGCTTTAGCTTTGCTGGCCTTGGCGGCTTTCGCGGCCTTGGCAATGGGCGCGCCTGCTTTGGCGATTTTGCTTTTCGGTGCTTTCACGGCCGCGCCACCCTTGGCGGCTTTGGCCATAAGAAGGGCTACGGCTGAATCGACACTGACAGTGGCTGCATCCATATCTTTCGGCAACGTAGCACGGATCTGGCCATGCTGCACATAGGCGCCGAAGCGACCTGAACGCACTGTAATGGCTTTGCCGTCTTCCGGATGGTTGCCGATGCTCTTCGCACCAGCGCCGCCGCGTTTGGCCGCGCGTTCTGCACCTTCGGCCAGCACGACAACGGCGCGATTGAGGCCGATCTCCAGAACGTCGTCATCCTTGGGCAGCGACTGATAGCGCGCACCGATTTTCAGGTAAGGCCCAAAGCGCCCAAGGCCTGCGAGAATCATCTCGCCGGTGGTGGGTTCGGGGCCGACTTCGCGCGGCAGCGACAGCAGTTTCAGTGCGCGTTCGAGATCGACGTCGTTGATGTCGGTCCCCTTGGGCAGCGAAGCCCGCTTGGGCTTATCGGCTTTGGGGGCTTTTTTCTTTCGCTTCTTCTTGCCGTCGGCGCTGACTTCTTCGACCACAGGCTCGGGTGGCGGAGCAGGTGCCGGTGCTACTTCCTCGCCGCCAAGCTGGACGTAAGGACCATAAGGACCAAGGCGCAGTGTGATCTTGAGGCCGGTTTTAGGATCGAGACCCAATTCCTTCGGACCATCGAGGACCTGGCCTTCGCCGGGCTCCGGCGCACCGAGCGGGCGGGTGTAACGGCATTCGGGATATTTGCTGCAGCCGATGAAGGCGCCGAACTTGCCGAATTTCAGGCCGATACGGCCATCGGCGCAGGCCGGGCATTTACGCGGATTGGTGCCGTCGACGCGCACGGGGAACAAGTGCGGCTCTAACAGATTATCCAGCGTATCGATCACGGCGGTACGTGTCAGATCCTTCGTGCCGTCGATAGCGATAATGAAATCGCGCCAGAAATCGGCGAGGACCTTTTTCCAATCGAGATTGCCGCTCGAGATTTCATCGAGCTGGTTTTCGAGATCGGCGGTGAAATTGTATTCGACGTAACGGCCGAAGAAGCTTTCCAAGAAGGCGATGACCACACGGCCGCGATCTTCGGGAATGAAGCGGCGGTTATCCATGCGGACATACTTGCGGTCCTGCAGTACCTGGATGATCGAGGCATAGGTCGACGGGCGGCCGATGCCTTTTTCTTCCAGCGACTTGACGAGGCTGGCTTCGGAGAAGCGCGGCGGCGGCTGTGTGAAGTGTTGCTCGGGCGTGACTTGCGCGACATCCAGCGACTGGCCTTCGGTCATGACGGGCAAGAGATTGCCGACGGCGTCTTCATCGGGCGCTTCGCCTTCGGCGGCGGCAGCGGTTGTGGCCGACACGTCGTCGTACACTTCCATGTAGCCTTTAAAGACGATGGTCGAGCCGCTCGAACGCAATAGCTTCTGCTGATCGGCGGTCGCGGAAATCACGGACACTTGATCAAACACAGCGGCTTCCATCTGGCTCGCCATGGTGCGCTTCCAAACCAGCTCGTAGAGTTTGAGCTGATCGGGCGAAAGATACTTCGCGACGCTTTCAGGCGTGCGGTTTGGATCCGTTGGGCGAATAGCTTCGTGCGCTTCCTGTGCGTTCTTGGCCTTCGACTTATAAACACGCGCCGTATCCGGCACGAATTTCTTGCCGTAACGTTCGCCAATTAACGCACGCAAGGTGTTGATGGCTTCACCGTCCATCTGCACGCCGTCGGTACGCATGTAAGTGATGAGGCCGGTGGTTTCACCGTCGATCTCGAAGCCTTCATAGAGCTTCTGCGCGATATCCATGGTCTGGCGCGCCGAGAAGTAAAGACGGCGCGAGGCATCTTGCTGCAGGGTCGAAGTGGTGAACGGCGCATAGGGGCGGCGCTGCTTGGTTTTCTTCTCGACAGATGTGACCGTAAACTTGCCGTTGCGGACGGCGGTCGCGGCGCGTTCGGCGATCTCGCCATTGGCGAGGTCAAACTTGTCGAGTTTCTTGCCTTCGAAGTGGGTCAGGCGCGCGACAAAGGATTCGGCTTTCGCGGTCTTCATATCCGCGCCGACGGTCCAATATTCCTCGGCCTTAAACTTCTCGATCTCCAATTCGCGTTCGCAAATCAGGCGCAGCGCAACCGATTGCACGCGGCCGGCGGATTTGCTGCCAGGAAGTTTGCGCCACAGAACCGGCGAGAGCGTGAAACCCACAAGATAGTCGAGAGCGCGGCGGGCGAGGTAGGCGTCTACCAACTGCTGATCTACGTCGCGCGGATGCTCCATGGCTTCCAGCACGGCGTTCTTGGTGATGGCATTAAAGGTGACGCGCTTGACGGTCATGCCCTGCAGCGCCTTGCGGCGGGTCAATTCGTCCTGGACGTGCCAGGAGATGGCTTCGCCCTCGCGATCCGGATCGGTTGCGAGGATGACGCCGTCGGCGCCCTTCAGGGCATCGAGGATCTCTTTAATATGTTTCTGCGAGCCGCTGTCGACTTCCCAGTCCATGGCGAAGTCTTCGTCAGGGCGGACGGAGCCGTCTTTCGGCGGCAGATCGCGGATATGGCCGTAGGACGCTAGGACCTTAAACCCATCCCCAAGATACTTGTTGATGGTCTTCGCCTTAGCTGGTGATTCGACGATCACAACCTTCATTTTAGCGTCCTATTCCACTCATTCCGCGCCCATACCCGTGGCGGCGTCATGCCGCTTTTTGGGGCTTCTTTTGGCGTGTGAATTCTGGCTGTTAACGCGAAAAAGTTAAAAAATTCAAACCGTTCCGATTAACGCCACGCGGTTGCCAGGTAACTGCTCAAGTCTGCCGTCCAGCTCCAGTTCAAGCAGAACCGGGGCCAAAACAGCGGCTGACACTTGGCATTGACGTACCAGTTCGTCAACAGCAGCCGAGGAGGTACCCAGGGCGGTCTCGATCTTTCGGCGCAGGGTGAGGCCGGTATTTTCATCAATATTATCAGTATGTTGTGAAGAAGCGGTGGGCGCCGAAGAAAATTTAGGCGCCAATACCCTTATAGGGGGCAAATGAGTAATAATATCGTCTGCAGATTGTATGAGAACCGCTCCATCCCGAATCAAGCCGTTCGGACCCTGGCAGCGGGGATCTAAAGGCGAGCCGGGAACTGCAAAAACATCGCGCCCCTGATCGGCCGCGAAACGGGCTGTAATGAGCGAGCCCGACCGCGGTGTGGCTTCCACAACAACAACCCCGCAGCTTACCCCTGAGATAATGCGGTTGCGGCGGGGGAAGAGCGCGGCCTGCGGTTCGGTTCCCGGCGGCATTTCCGAAACGACAGCGCCGCTCTCGGCAATGCGGCGATAAAGGCCGTCATGCTCGGGGGGATAAATCACATCGGTCCCGCCGGCCAGAACTGCGACGGTGAGTCCCTGTGTTAACGCGCCCTCGTGCGCCGCGCCGTCGATACCGCGCGCCATGCCCGAGATCACGCCATAACCCGCTTTGGCCAAATCTGCGGCGAGCATCTTCGCGAACTTGCGGCCATTGAGGGTAGCGTTACGTGCGCCGACGATGGCAATCAGCGGCGCCGTCAGGACATCGGGATTGCCTTTGACGAGCAGCAACGGCGGCGGATCGTCTAATGCGGCGAGTGGCTGCGGCGTGCGCGGGTCTGAATAGGGCAGGTATGTCAGCCCGGCTTTTTGCGCGGCGGCAAATTCTTTTTCCGCGACGGCCGGGGCTGGAATTTTTCCGCTTAACTCGGCCGCCCGGAAGATGGCTTCGCTGGCAGCGCCGAACCGCGTGATCAAATTGCGGAATGTCTTCGGCCCGACGCCGGGCGTGCGCGCTAATCTAATCCAGTCGATGAGTTCATCGTGTGAGAGCGCCGTCATTACGCGCCCTCACTTTGCGCCGATGCGGGGTTCTTCGCCTTTCAGCAGGCGTCGCAGATTGGCGCTGTGTCTGATCCAACCCAGTATGCCGAGGATCAGAAAAGCAATCGCAGCCTCGGGACGCGCCAGTAACAACGCAAAAGCCGGCGCGAGCGCCAAGGCGATCAAGGCCGCCAATGAAGACATGCGGAAAATGAACGCGATGGCCAGCCACGTGAAGATCACCATCAGGCCGACAATCGGGGCGGCGGCAATCATCAAGCCGATCGTCGTGGCAACGCCTTTGCCGCCTTTGAACTTGAGCCATACCGGAAAGTTGTGACCGATGACGGCTGCAGTGCCGGTCACAAGGGCTAATGCGGTTGCGTCTGTGCCGACAAGCGCCTTCACCAACAGAACGGCGATAGCACCTTTGCCGCCGTCCAATATAAGTGTCGCGAGGGCCAATCCTTTGTGGCCCGTGCGCAGCACGTTGGTTGCGCCGATATTGCCCGAGCCGATGGCGCGGATGTCGCCAAGGCCGGCGGCGCGGGTCAGCACCAGTCCAAAAGGAATGGAACCAAGCAGATAGCCCGCAACAATGCCGACGGCATACGCCCAGATGGGAAAGTCCGCGATCATCACGCTTTGGCGGCGCGTTTTGCGGCAGGTTGTGCCGGTTGATTTGGCAGAGCGTCAAACACAGTGCGTCCGTCGATGACGGTGCGCAGCACACGACCCTGAACCGGACGCCCGTCGAAAGGCGAGTTCTTGGATTTGGATTTGAACTTGTCGGCGATTACCTTCCAACCCTGATTGGGGTCGAAGATGATCAGGTCGGCCTTGCTGCCTTTGGCGAGGCGTCCGGCTTCTAGGCCCAGAAGCGCAGCTGGAGCCGAGGTCAGACGACGGATCACATCAAGCAAGGTCATGTCACCGTTGTGATAGAGGTCGAGTGACACGGCCAGCAATGTTTCCAACCCGCTGCCGCCGAAGGCTGCTTGCGGGAAGGGCAGGCGCTTGCTGTCGGAGTCTTGTGGCGCATGGTCGCTGGCGATGGCGTCGATCACGCCGCTCTTGAGGCCTTCGACAATGGCGCGGCGATCCTCGTCGGCGCGCAGCGGCGGCGACAGCTTGGCAAAGGTGCGGTAGTCGCTGACCGACAACTCGTTCAGTGCGAAATAGAACGGCGCTGTGTCGCAGGTCACTTTCAGCCCATCTGCTTTCGCTTTCGCGATGATTTCAACGCTGTCGGCCGTGGAGATATGCGCCGCGTGATAACGCCCGCCGGTCATGGCGACTAGCCTGATGTCGCGTTCCAGCATGATGATCTCGGCTTCGCGCGGGATGCCGGAAAGGCCCATGCGTGTGGCGATTTCGCCCGCGTTCATGACGCCGGTCGCCAACGTTGGTTCTTCGGGGTGCTGCACAATCATCAAGCCGAAGGTTGCGCCGTATTGCAGCGCGCGGCGCATGACTTGGGCATCGGCAACGGCGCGGGTCGCATCGGTGAAAGCCAGTGCGCCGGCTTCCGCCAGCAAGCCCATTTCCGCCAGCTCTTTGCCTTGCAGGCCTTTGGTGATCGCGCCGTAACAATACACTTTTGTCAGCGCCAGAAGGCGTGCGCGGCGGGCAACGAATTCCAAGGTCGGTTCGTCGTCCATGATGGGATTGGTATTAGGCAGGCACACCATGGTGGTGACACCACTCGCAACAGCGGCCTCGCCAGCGCTCTTGAGACTTTCTTTATGTTCTTCTCCAGGCTCGCGGAGCTGCACGCGCATGTCGACCAGACCGGGCGCCAAGCACATGCCGTCGCAGTCTACCACCTCGACGTCCGCCGGCAGCTTGCCGTCGAACAGCTTCGTGCTGATCTCGACGATCTCTTCGCCGCTGGTGAGAACTTCACCGGGCGCGTCGCGGTTGGTTGCGGGATCTAGCACCCGCGCGTTGATGTAGGCGACCCGTCCGGGCTTTGCCACGCTCATGTGCCAGTCCTTCCCAGAGTATCGTCTGCGTTATGGCTCATGGAGTTTTTTGCCAGAACTTCCAGCACCGCCATGCGCACGGCCACGCCCATTTCCACTTGCTCGCGGATGGCGCTGCGCTCGACGTCGTCGGCCACATCTGAGTCGATTTCCACGCCGCGATTCATAGGGCCGGGGTGCATGATCAAGGCGTCGGGTTTGGCCTGCTTTAGTTTCTCGTGGTCCAGGCCGAAGAAGTGGAAGTATTCGCGGATCGACGGAATGAAGCTGCCGCGCATACGCTCGTTCTGTACGCGCAGCATCATCACAATGTCCGCGTCTTTCAATCCGGCCGCCATGTCCGTGAAGACTTCCACGCCCATCCGATCGACATTGCTGGGGATCAGCGTGCGCGGCGCGATGATGCGCACGCGCGCGCCCATGGTCAGCAGCAGGAGAAAGTTGGAACGCGCGACGCGGCTATGCAGGACGTCGCCGCAGATCGCTACCAAGAGGCCGTTCAGCTTGCCCTTGCGGCGGCGGATGGTGAGCGCGTCCAGCAGCGCCTGTGTCGGATGTTCGTGGCTGCCGTCGCCGCCGTTGACGACGCCGCAGTTGACCTTGTCGGCCAGCAGTTTGACCGCGCCCGAGTCAGGGTGCCGCACGGCCAGCACATCGGGGTGCATGGCGTTCAGCGTTACGGCGGTATCGATCAGCGTCTCGCCCTTGGAGACCGAACTGGTCTCGACCTGCATGTTGATGACATTGGCGCCAAGGCGTTTGGCGGCCAGCTCGAACGACGTGCGGGTGCGGGTGGAGTTCTCGAAGAACAAATTGACGATGGTGCGTCCGCTCAAAATCGTGCTGGTCTTCTGGGCGCCGCGGTTCAAATCCACGTAGCGCTCGGATAGGTCCAATAAATAATTGATTTCTGCGGAATTGAGCCCCTCGATGCCGAGGAGATGACGGTGCGGGAATGACGGGTCACGCATGAGCGCGGACTATAGGGGGCGATGCCCCATAGGGCAAGCCGGAAGGCTGGTTAAAACGGTGCATTACGGATGGCCTCCAATACGCCTTGCAGTATGTAGGCGGCGGCGGTTTTATCAACCACCGCGGCGCGGCGTTTACGGGATAAATCGGCTTCGTCGGTCAGCATGCGCTCGACGGCTGCCGTCGACAGGCGCTCGTCCCAAAAGACTACCGGCAGGTCGCGGCGTTTCAGGAACTCGGCGACGAAAGAGCGGGTGGCCTGGGCGCGGGGGCCCTCGGTACCGTCCATCTGCATGGGCATGCCCAACACCAGCGCGCCGACATTATGCTTGTCGATCATCGCCTCGAGTTCGACGGCATCCTGGCTGAATTTACGCCGGGCAATGGTGGAGAGCGGCGAGGCCACTATATAAGAGACGTCCGAGAGCGCGAGGCC
Organism: Fidelibacterota bacterium; assembly: GCA_947476625.1. Classification (GTDB taxonomy): domain Bacteria; phylum Pseudomonadota; class Alphaproteobacteria; order Rhodospirillales; family Rhodospirillaceae; genus SHVO01. Next base: position 7,869 of record CANJRA010000016.1, on the reverse strand, counting down.
GATGGTTTTGGTGCCCAGGTCCAGGCCTAAAATGGTCTGATTCCGGCTCAGTTTCGCTTTAAGTTCGCTGGGCTTGCAGATCGCCATAGTGGATGTTACGGACTTCCTGAACCTGTGGCTTTTGGCCGCATTTTGGAGAGCTTTAGCGGATGTCGTTGGATAAAGCCACCATTCGGCGCGTTGCGACCCTGGCACGGATCGAGGTGCCCGACGCCGAGCTTGAGGCCACAGCCACGAAGCTGTCGGGAATCTTAAGCTGGATCGCGCAGCTCTCCGAGGTCAACACCGACGACGTCCTCCCCATGAGCGGCGGGACCGATCTCAAACTGCCCTGGCGCGCCGACGTGATCAACGACGGGGGCATCGTCGATAAGGTGCTCGCCAATGCGCCCGAGGCGCAGGACGGTTTCTTCTCCGTGCCGAAAGTGGTGGAGTAAGTCATCGTCGTGACCAACCTTACGTCATTCACCATTGCGGACGCGCGCGACAAGCTCGCGAAAAAAGAGTTCACCGCGCTTGAGCTCACCAACGCCCACATCGCGGCGATGGAGAAGGCGAAAGCGTTGAACGCATTCATCACCCCGACGCCGGATATCGCCCGCGCCCGCGCGAAGGAGTCCGACGCGCGGCTGCAAGCGGGTAAGGCGGGTGCGCTCGAGGGTATTCCGCTCGGCATCAAGGATTTGTTTTGCACCGAAGGCGTGCAGACCACGGCGGCCTCGCACATTCTGGAAGGCTTCGTGCCGCAATACGAAAGCACCGTCAGTCAAAAGCTGCGCGATGCCGGTTCGGTGATGCTCGGCAAACTGAACCTCGATGAATTCGCCATGGGTTCATCCAACCAGACCAGCTATTTCGGTCCGGTGAAAAGTCCGTGGAAAGCCAAAAGCCTCGCCGATGATCTCGTGCCTGGCGGTTCCTCCGGCGGGTCGGCGGCGGCTGTGTCCGGTTACCTCGCCATGGGTGCGACCGGCACAGACACAGGCGGCTCCATTCGCCAGCCAGCGGCGTTCTGCGGCATCGTCGGCGTGAAGCCGACATATGGGCGTTGTTCGCGCTGGGGTGTCGTGGCGTTCGCAAGCTCGCTCGACCAGGCGGGTCCGATGACGCGGACCGTGCGCGATGCCGCGATTATGCTCAAAGTCATGTGCGGCCATGATGCGAAAGACTCTACCTCCGCGCTGTTGCCGGTGCCCGACTTTGAAGCGGCATTGGGCAAAGGCGTGAAGGGCTTGCGCATCGGCATTCCCAAAGAATACCGCCCCGACGGGCTCAACGGCGAAGTTGCGGCGCTGTGGGATAAGGGCATCCAGTGGATGAAGGATGCCGGTGCCACCATCGTCGATATCAGCTTGCCGCATACCAGCTCGGCGCTGCCGACGTATTATATTGTCGCGCCCGCCGAAGCGTCATCGAACCTCGCGCGTTATGACGGTGTGCGTTATGGCCAGCGTGTCGAGGGTAAGTCGCTCGATGAGATGTACGGCAAAACCCGCGCCGCCGGTTTCGGTACCGAAGTCAAACGCCGCATTCTTATTGGCACCTATGTGCTCTCGGCGGGGTACTACGACGCCTATTATTTGAAGGCGCAGAAAGTGCGCGCGCTGATCGCCAAGGATTTCACCGATGCCTTTGAAAAGGTCGACGCGATCCTGACGCCGACCGCGCCGACGGCCGCGTTCGGGTTGAACGATAAGCAAGACGATCCTGTCGCGATGTACCTAAACGACGTGTTCACCGTGCCCGCATCGTTGGCCGGTATTCCCGGCGCATCGGTGCCTGCCGGTTTGAACAGCGACGGTTTGCCGCTGGGCTTGCAGGTGCTGACCAAGCGTTGGGACGAAGAAACCTTGTTCCGCGTGTGTCAGGTGATCGAGGACGCCGCGCAGTTTCCGTTCCTCAAGGTGCCCGCATGAGTTACATCATCAAGGGCGAAACCGGCGATTGGGAAGTGGTGATCGGCCTGGAAGTCCACGCCCAGGTTATCTCTAAATCCAAGTTGTTCTCGGGCGCGTCGGCGGAATTCGGCGCAAGTCCCAACGAACATGTCTCATTCATCGATGCAGGCATGCCGGGAATGCTGCCGGTCATCAATGAACGCTGTGTCGAACAGGCTGTGCGCACCGGCCTTGGTCTGAAAGCCAAGATCAATCAGCGCAGTGTGTTTGCGCGGAAAAACTATTTCTATGCCGACATGCCGCAAGGCTATCAGATCAGCCAGTACGATCAGCCGATTGTGGGCGAGGGGACGCTGATCCTCGACATGCCTGACGGTGCTACGCGCGCCATCGGCATCGAGAGGCTGCATCTGGAACAAGACGCCGGAAAATCCGTGCACGATTTGAGCCCGACAAAAACCATGATCGATTTGAATCGCTCGGGCGTGCCTTTGATGGAGATCGTTTCCAAACCCGACCTGCGGTCGCCGGAAGAAGCAGGCCTCTATCTTAAAAAACTGCGTTCCATCCTGCGCTATCTCGGCACTTGCGACGGCAACATGGAAGAAGGCTCGATGCGCTGCGACGCCAACGTCTCGGTGCGGCCTGTCGGTTCCACAGATCTGCGCACGCGCTGCGAGATCAAGAACGTCAACTCCGTGCGCTTCGTGATGATGGCGATCGAACACGAAGCCATGCGTCATGTTGATGTTTACGAGAGCGGCGGCAAGATCGATCAGGAAACCCGCCTGTACGATTCCAACAAGAACGAAACCCGTACGATGCGATCGAAGGAAATGGCGCACGATTACCGTTATTTTCCGGACCCCGATCTGTTGCCGCTGGAATTCGACGACGCTTTTGTCGCGAAGATCAAATCGACGCTGCCGGAACTACCGGACGATAAAAAGGCGCGTTTTATCAGCGCTTACGGTCTGTCGGCCTACGATGCCGGCGTGCTGGTGGCCGAGCAGGACAACGCGCTGTATTTTGAAGAAGTCGCCAATGGCCGCGACGCCAAGCTCGCGAACAACTGGGTGACCTCCAATCTGTTTGGCGTGCTGAATGCGCGCAACGTTCCCATTACCGAAAGTCCGGTTAGTGCTAAGAACCTTGGCCGTTTGCTCGATCTGATTGCCGATAACACACTCTCGACGCGCCTTGCTAAGGAGGCTTTCGAGATTATGGTCGAGACAGGCAAGGACGCGGACACGGTGGTCACTGAGCGCGGCATGAAACAAATCACCGATACCGGCGCTATCGACGCAGCGATCGATCAGATCATTGCGGCTAATGCCGATAAAGTTGAGCAATACCGCGCCGGAAAAGTACAACTCATCGGTTGGTTCACAGGGCAGGTTATGAAAGCCACGCAAGGTCAGGCGGCTCCGGCGCTATGCCAGGAACTTCTCAAAAAGAAGCTCGAGGTATGACCCAGATCACGGGTCCGGCTGCCGGGCGCCCACGGGTTATCAAAACCGGCACGCTGGTTGTCGTAGGTCTTTTCGCCGTTCTGCTGATCGGCTGGTTTGCCTATCGCCCCTACATTCCGCCGGTCTGGCTGCATGACTTCGCATCCGACATTGCCTTGCGCGCAAGCGCGGAGCCTAATGCCCCCGCACCGGAAGATATGCGACAGGCCACGCCGCATGGCCTCGCGGATTCACCTTATATATGCGTCGGAAAAATCGTCGATATGCCCTGGGACCGCATTGTCGCGGTAACCAATCCAGAAAGCTTGCGTACGCATCCGGTCCTCTCCCAGGCGACGTGGCCCGATAAGAATTTGGATGATCTCACCGCGCAGCTGACGCGCGATCAGCGTTATCAGTTGTTGGTGCTGATCAAGGATAATACCGTCATCGACGCTCAGCTTTTCTATACCTTCTGGGCTAAACTGGACGGCATCGCGCGGCCGGAAGGATTTGCGCGCGAAGAAGCGATCTTTACCGCCGCCAGTCAGGGCGGTGTCTATGTTGTATCGGCCGCGACCGACGTTCCACCGGATGCCTGCAAGTAGGAGCGCACATGATAGACCTTTATACGTTTATGACGCCCAACGGCTTCAAAGTCTCGATCCTGCTCGAGGAACTTGGACTGCCTTACACGGTCCACGCCGTGAACATCGTTAAGGACGAACAGTTCAAGCCTGAGTTCTTGAAGATCAGCCCGAACAACAAAATCCCCGCCATCGTCGATAGCGACGGCCCCGACGGCAAACCGATCTCGGTGTTCGAGTCAGGTGCGATCCTGGTCTACCTCGCGCAGAAAACCAAAAGCCCGCTGCTGCCTTCCGATCCGCGCGGTTTCTCGAACGTTATGCAATGGCTGTTTTTCCAGATGGCCAGCGTCGGGCCGATGTTTGGGCAGATGAATCATTTCGGCCGTTTCGCGCCGGATAAAATCCCCTACGGTATCAAGCGCTACACCGACGAAAGCAAACGCATCCTGGGTGTTATGGATAAACAGCTGGCGACAAACGCTCATCTCGCCGGCCCGGATTATTCCATCGCCGACATCGCCTGCTATGGCTGGGTGCGTTCCGCCGAAACGTATTTAGAAGGTCTCGACCCTTGGCCCCATGTGAAGCGCTGGGCCGATATGCTCGGCGCCCGCCCGGCGGTGCAAAAAGGTATGAACGTGCCGCCCAGGGCGTAAACCTGCTCAACGCATGATGCGCGGGAACAAGCACGAATAGCGCAGCCAGCAGGGCGTGTTAGTCCCGCTGCAGGTAGCGCTTATCGCCTTCACGGGTTTTGATGACTGTTTCATCTTTGGGTGCCTGGTTGCCTTGATGTCCGGGGCCTTGGCGGCTGTCGCCTTGATTCTTCTTTTCCCAATCCGCGCCCAATTGTCCGGCGTGTTCGGGACGCGCTTGCGGCGCAGCCTTTTTAGAGACGTTCTTTTCGCCGTATTTGATGGCGCTCATGGGGGTGCTCCGCCGTGTGACCTATCCGTAAAACGGTGACCAACGGCTGAAGTTCCGGACGACTTGTATGGTCCGCGGCCTCGATATTTCGTGCGAAAAGCAGGCCATTCCGCGGCAAAAGCCGCCGGGTTGACAACCCAGCGGAGAGCCGCCATCTTCCGCCCCTCCGCGGCCCGACCTCGCGCGTTTTATGCGCTTTTCGGCTACCGTACAGGCGCGGGAGAGATGGCCGAGTGGCTTAAGGCGCCGGTTTGCTAAACCGGTGTATTGGGAAACCGATACCGAGGGTTCGAATCCCTCTCTCTCCGCCATCGCCCTCGGGTCATCGCACATTAAAACCCAGCAGTTCGATGCGCCCACTGCCGCACATTTTTTTTAGCGCGCGCACGCCTGCAAGTGCTTCATCAAAAGACTTGTATTTAGTTCCCAAATGGAATAATTGCGTTTGCGAACATATAAGGCGATTTCATCATGACGAAGCACGTGGTCACCGATCAGGATAAGAAGCTCACATTAGTGGCGCTGATGGTGGTGTTTCTATTGGGGGCGCTCGACCAAACGATCGTCTCGACGGCTATGCCGCGTATTATCGAGCAGCTTCACGGTATCGAGCTTTATTCCTGGGTCACGACGACGTACATGCTGACCTCTACGGTCATGGTGCCCATTTACGGCAAGCTCAGTGATCTTTACGGCCGCAAGCCCATCCTGCTCATCGGCATTGGCATTTTTCTCCTGGGCTCGGTGCTGTGCGGATTGAGCGGCGAGTTCGGTGATCTGCCGCTGCTGGGATCGGGCATTGTCCAGCTTGTGGTCTTTCGCGCATTGCAGGGTCTTGGGGGCGCGGCGCTCTTCAGTTCGTCGTTCACTATCATTGCCGACCTTTTCACGCCGCGCGAACGCGGCAAGTTCATGGGCTTGTTCAGCGGCATTTTCGCCGTCGCCGGTGTCGTAGGTCCGCTTGTCGGCGGGTTCTTCACGGATCACGGAACGATGACCATTGCGGGGACGGTGATTGCCGGTTGGCGCTGGGTGTTTTACGTCAACCTGCCGCTCGGCCTATTCTCGATATTCCTCATTCTGACTAAAATGCCGGAGCTTTCGCACAAAGAGTCAGGCCGTGTGGATTATCTGGGCGCGGCGTTATTCATCGTTGCGGTCGTGCCGTTGCTGCTGGCGTTGACGTGGGGCGGCAATGCTTATGCGTGGGACTCGGCACGCATCGTCGGCCTCTTTGTTATCTCCGCAGTGGCGCTCGCGCTGTTCCTGGTAGCGGAGGTGAAAGCGAGTAATCCTTTGCTGCCGCTGAGCCTGTTTCGCAACAAGGTCTTTTCGTTCGCAAATCTTACCGGCTTTCTGACCAGTATGGCGTTCTTGGGCGTGGTGATGTTCTTGCCGCTGTTCACACAGATCGTGCAGGGCATCAACGCGACGCAGAGCGGGCTGACAATGCTTCCGCTCATGATGGGTCTTCTGATGTCGGCGAGCGGATGTGGTTTCCTCGCCTCGCGCACCGGACACTATAAGTCGTTTCTGCTGATCGGCATGGTTGTGTTGATTGCCGGGCTGGTATGGCTTTGGGATATTGGCACGGCGACGACACCGCTTGAACTCAGCCTGCGCATGTTCATGGTTGGGCTAGGGCTGGGGCCATCCCAGAGTCTGCTGAATATCGCCGTTCAGAATGCGGTCCCTATCACGCAAATCGGCATCGCGACCAGCTCCAGCCAATTCTTTCGCCAGATGGGATCGGTCGTAGGGTTATCCATCTTCGGCACGTTGCTCACGCACAACTTGATGACCGAAATTCCGAAGCATGTGCCGCCAATGCCCGGCATTGCGCGGCACAGCGTGGATCTGGGGCAAATGCAGTCGCAAGCGATGGACCCGGGACAGCTTCGCCGCGACATAGAAGGTGCGATGGATCGACAATATCAACGCCTCGAACGCGCCGTCGCAGATCCCGCGACGAAAGACGAAGTGCTGAAAGATCCTGCGACACCCGAGGCGATCAAGAACCTGATGGCCGACGGCGCCGGAAGTCTGCCCGCGATGAGGGAGGCTTTGAGCAAGCAAGGCGAACAGCTTATCGCGACCATTTCGGGTGGCATGAAAGCCGCTTTTGCGTTGTCGATCACCGGCATGTTTGGCACGGCCCTGTGGATCATCATTGCCGCTGCCGGGCTCGCTTGCTTTATTCCGGTGCTGCCGTTGCGCAACTCCTCACCTGCGCAAGAACGCGCACGGGCAGCCGCCGCCGCGGCCGCCGAGTAGGGATGGGGGAAACCCCAAGCCCCTGATTCTGCATCGCTATTAGGAGCTTTGCGGGCAAGCGGCCGACAACTGATTTGGTAAGCCCTAAAGATGGCAGTAGCTATACGAAACCCCTATGAGACGCTACACTCTGTAACAAGCGACACGGAGACGTGCGCTTAAAATTTGGCGCGCGATTGTCTTGGGAGAGATGCGGGCCAAAGTATTCAGTTATCCGAGGGAGGATAAAGCAGTGCATTTTGGCATCCAAGTCAAAGCCCCGAGCCGCCGTCGTTTAGCTCTTGGCCATCCATTAGCGTTTGTAAGCGCAATGTTGATCTCAAATTTCATCGGCGGATCGGCGATGGCCGAGCAGCGCAGCTATGTGATTAGCTGGCTGACGCAAGCCACGTATTCTCAAGACGGCGATTGCGCCGACGGAATCGAACCCGGTCCCAACGAGCAGTACGCCAAAATCCTGGTGAACCAATATAAACGCACGCCCGAAGAGGCCTCCAAGATCATGGAAGGCTTCAACGCTGGCACAACGTGCGCTGGTTCCAGCTGCGAGACTAATTCCCAGTTTATCTATCGTGGCCGGGTCAACGGCAAACCTGTGACGGTTTACGAAAACCCAACGTCGGTCGCCGATCCGATGTTGCATCAGGTGACGGGAAAGTACGCGCTGGGCTTTGACCTCGACGGCAAAAAGGAAGGCTTTGAAGAGCCTTTTACCCACGAAAAGGGCAT
>CANJRA010000015.1 GCA_947476625.1 Fidelibacterota bacterium | reverse complement strand
TGAAATAGGGCGTCACGGCCACACGCTTGCGCGAGTGATTGATGGGTCCCTGGCCCGCGAATTGTTTCGGTTGGAGATGATGCGTGAGATGGAGAAAATGAGTCACCGGCTGAGAAGACTCCCGGATTTTCTAAGTCACTTACGGGATTCCACCCGGCGGTTGACCGAGCAAATTAAGGACAGTGGAGATAAGTCATGACTGCAAAAGCCAAAACTTCTCCAAAGCGTCCAGGGCGGCGATTGGGTATCCACGACCCGGAGGTTTTGGCAATGTTCAACGAGCTGGCGGAAATGAAGTACCAGCAGTATCTGGCCGAGGAAGAACCGAAAAAAAAGTCAAAGTAGTCGAGAGCGTACCGTTTTACTCGGTTCAGACCACAATCCGTCTGAACGAAGGAGGTTGGTTGGCCTAGACAATTACCACACTATACGGATCTTCTAATTACCTGGGCGAAGGCCAGGGTATTGTTTGTGCCGCATCTGATCGCCCTCGTTCGAGAGTTTGATAGGCAGAAAGGCTAACCTCTGCTGGCGCCTTTTATATCGAGCACTTCATTAGAAAATCAAAGTCGGTCCGAAGGCTAGCTGCACAGTTTCGTATGCTCTCCTCAATATCCTTAGTTTCATAATCTTCGTTCTCGAAAAAGAAGGTAACTCCGCCCGAACCTGGCCCCATATCCAATTGTTCTTCAAGAGTTTGAAACTCTGCAAGATCCCGAACAACTATTGTTGGGAAGTCCTCGAGAAACTGAACGAGATCAATCATGTCTCTGTCGAATGACATTTTGATTTTTCGCGGCCCAACGAGAAACTCGATGGTACGTTCGGAAGGTTGTTTGTGAGTGGGCTCAAAATCGCGGTATTCATCCCACGGAAACGCCGCGAGTGGTTTTAGTAAATCTTCGACGGATAGGCTGCCGTCGAAATAATCGCCCAAATATCCACGATAGCTACTAATTTCTCTATCTGGATCCGGGTCTATTTCCGACGGGTCGATTGGCTTCTCGGGCCCTCTCACTTGCTCCTCCGACCACTGTGCTGATTGGTCAACGGCGACGTTCCTTGGGCTGTGGGGTCATCACCAATAACGCCACCGTTCTTATTCACAGTAATACAAAGTGGCATGCGCCATCGCTTCATTGGGACCCGGTGTTGTGTGAAGTATTCAGATTGCTTCAATCGGGAGCATATTAGCTACCCTGCGAAAGCGCCAGATAGAGTGGCGCGAGGAAACGGGTGTAGAAATTTACAGCCCAGGTCAAACTAAAGAAGATGACACCCAGCTTTGCTATATTTGGCCACCATCGCGTGAGTGGATAAGCATCTGCACTCCTCCAGACACCCCGAGCAGAGAGATAGAAGTAAGCAATTATCTCTAGCCAGAATATCCCGCTTGATACGACGTGAGAGTACTGAGCGCCCATCCAACCAAGTAAGTTGAAACCCCAACCACTTAAGAAAATCGTATCTACAGTTCCGAACAGCCCGAAAGCGAGCCAATTCCCAAAGAAGAAAAATACCCAGAATGAAATTACTAAAGAATACTGTCCGCAATAAATCTTCTTAATCAATTTTCTACCCCAAAATCAGTAATACTGCCGAATATAGCCATAAGACTTGTCGAACAGCTCCTGGTCAGTGTGTAACTTGTATTTGAGCAGAGTGCGTCGGAGTGCTTGCTGCACTTCCCGTTCACCTTGAGTGGTTGTCTGCCAGCCGTCGAAGCGCACCTGCCGTACAATGGCGTCAATGTCGGCGACGATACGCTCCACAATGACGTGAGTGTTCTTGTCCTTCACTTCATTAAAGAGGTCAGTCAGGGCGGCGAAAGCGTGGTCCCGTTCCTCTTTGGGGTCGGTCTGCTTCTCGGCTTCTACGGTGTCCTTGGCAATTTCGAGTATGGCTTTGAGGAATTCCAAGCTATTGAGCAGACCTTGTTCATGCTTCTCGCGGATTTTCTCCAATCGCTCGCCGAGTTCCTTAAACTTCGGATTTCCGGCATGCTTGCGCAACCGAGCAATAAGCTTGATTTCTACCTCTCGTGCCTTCTTACCGGGATTGGCGTCCTTTAGAATGCCCTCCAGCACATCAGCATCGAGCACCAGCGCCTCGATGTCATCGCGCACCGCTTCGACATGAACGTTCTCATTGATCAGTTCGATAGTTTTCGCGCCCAGGCGATGCCAAAGCAGCTTGCCGTTGCCGCTCACGGGCTTCACGGATTCATAGACCTGGGTTAGCCACTTATAATCCTTGGCGTAGGCACCCAGGCAGGGATCAGGTGATAGGGCTTCCCAGATAGTGCCCAGCACGGTGTACTCACCGGCAAATTTATCACGCACCTCGTTGTTTGGCAGGCATTGCTGAGCGGCCAACAGACCTTCGTAACCGCCAACACTGCGGTCCACATTTGGGAAAAACGCTAGGCACTTCTGCATCTGCAGCGGCAAGACCTGGCGCAATTCATCAATGTTGCTCACCACCTGCTGAACGGCCTTCTCGTCGAAATCTAGCGCCTTAGCCACATCGTCGAAGATGCCGATGTAATCGACAATCAAGCCGTGGGTCTTGGCTTGGCCGTAAGTACGGTTCACGCGGCATATGGCTTGAAGGAGGTTGTGATCCTTCATCGGTTTATCGAGATACATTGCCTGAAGGATTGGAGCGTCGAAGCCCGTGAGCAACTTGCTAGTGACGATTACAAATTTCAGCGGATCGGCTGGCGAACGGAAGCGGTCGAGCAGTTTTTCCTCAGAGTCCTTATCCCGAAGATGAACCTTCCATTCCGGCGGGTCTTTCTGACCGGCGCTCATCACGATTGCGCTCGCCTCGGGGTCGATGAACTCGTCCATGGCTTTCTTGTAGAGCACACAACATTCACGATCAAAACACACCACCTGCGCCTTGAAGCCATTCGGCTCCACCTTGGTCTGGTAGTGCTGCACGATGTGCTCCACCACGGCACGTACCCGCTCGGGGTTCTTCACCAGCACGGCCATCTTGGCGGCGCGTTTGGCGAGATCATCGCGGTCCTGCTCGCTCAGGTCGTCGGTGATCACCTTGTAGGCTTCATCAATCGCTGCCTGATCAATTTTGAGCTTCACGGTCGGCGCTTCGAAGTGAAGCGGCAGCGTGGCCTTGTCACGAATGCTGTCCTGGAAGGAGTAGCGGCTCATGTAGCCAGCGGTATCTTCGTCCGCGCCGAAAGCCCAGAAGGTGTTGCGGTCCGCTCTATTTATCGGCGTCCCGGTCAGGCCGAAGAGGAAGGCATTGGGCAACGCCTCGCGCATTTTGCGGCCCAGGTCTCCCTCCTGCGTGCGGTGCGCCTCATCTACCATCACGATGATATTCTTGCGGTCGTTCAGAACACCGCCAGCCTCGCCGAACTTGTGAATGGTCGTGATCAGGACCTTGCGCACGTCCTGTCCTAAGAGCGTTTGCAGTTCCTTGCGGTCGCTCACGCCCACCATGTTCGCCACATCCGCTGCATTGAATGTGGCGGTAATCTGAGTGTCGAGGTCGATGCGGTCCACGACGATGAGCACCGTAGGATTGCCTAGCTTTGGATGCATCCGCAGCTTTTGGGCGGCGAAGACCATCAGCAGGCTCTTGCCGCTGCCCTGGAAATGCCAGATGAGGCCCTTCTTCGGATACCCGGCAATCACGCGGGCCACGATTTTGTTCGTCGTCTCGTATTGCTGGTAGCGGCAGATCACCTTGATGCGTCGGTGCTTCTTATCTGTGGCGAAGAGGGTAAAGTTTTGCAGGATGTCGAGCACAACGGCGGGCCTCATCAGGCTCTCAACTGTGGCCCGCACGTGGCGCAGCTCACCTTCGTCCTGATTGTCGTCATCACGCCACGGCCCCCAGAGGTCGATGGGCATGCGGATGCTGCCGTAACGCAGGAGGCGGCCATCGGTGGCGAAGGAGAAAACGTTAGGCACAAACATGGCCGGTATCTCCTTCTCATATATCTCGTTAACCTGATACGCCCCGTCGAACCACGTCACCGCGCTGCGCGTCGGGGTCTTCGCCTCGCAAATTACTAGGGGCAGACCGTTGACCGCAAAGACCACGTCGAAGCGTTTGGTCACGCTACCCGTCTGATAGGTCCACTGGTTCACCACCGTCAGCCGGTTCTTGCCCGGATCGGTAAAATCCACCAGCCGCACCGCTACATGCTCGCCGTTCGGGCCAAAGGGCATCGTCTTCTCGCCGCGCAGCCAGGCCATAAAGTTCTCGTTTGCCCGCACCAGCCCGTCGCCCTGCACGGAGAGCAGGATTGCACGCAGCGCATAGATCACCTCGTCCGCCCGATCCGGCTGTTCAGCGATCTCGGGATTTAGAGCAATGAGCGCATCCCGCACCCACGGCTCCACCATCACCTCGCCCGGCTGACGGGGTAGCGCCGTCCCCTCCACGTAGGTCCAGCGCGAGGACGCGTCCTCGCGCACGGCAGAGCTACCCGCACCGCTCTTGAGGCTGGTCGCGGCATCGATGATCATCTGCTCGACGGTGTTGGCTTCGTTAAAGCTCATGAGGAGACTTCTGAGAAAATTGAAAGCAATAACGAAATAAGGTTTTTGCTCGCCGCAATATGACAATCCGTGGAGTTTAACGCTTCAACTACACATCCGATTGTTTCAGCAATGTCGCTTTGAGTTTTAATGGGTGGAACCACTACTGGGATACGCTCGCACTCAGACTTATTGAGCTTCCTTTGGTAGGTGCCTGTGATAAAGGGCTCAAGTGAAATGGACTCGAGGTAATCGACGAGGAAGTCGATATTAATCCCCGCCTTCGGGCGTAAAACATGAGCATGGTTATTAACCCACACCTTCCCCTCGGCCTTGAAAGCAATCCGTGCGTTACGATTTACAAGATTAAAACCATCTTCGCTCAACAGTATCAGCGGTTCATCGAAAATAAAGTCGTCAACATAATCGATCACCCCTGAAGCGCCGTAGTACGGATAGGGGCCCTTTCGCTTTGCGCGTTCAACTTCACTCAAGGGGATGCGCTTCCCATCAAGAAATTCTGCAACCTCGGACAATGGTTTTCTTGGAAAGTGGGCAAGGTGACCGCCAAACAACGACATTCGGAACGCTTCCAGCTGAATTCGCACCTCTTGATATGCATTTATTTGGTCATCCACTGCCCAGAGGATTTCCGCGATGCGACGCTGCTGGTCGAGTGGAGGGAGGTCGAAGGTCTCCTGCTTGAGCGTGGTCCAGTTGATGGTGGGCGAGAGCGAACCTACCGAAATCTCGACGGCGCGGTTCATGAAGCGGTCGCTCATCATGAGGAAGGGTAAAAACTCCGGCAGGACTTTGTCTGGCTTCGCTCGCAGAATCATTCCGTGAGCCGAGAAGAATCCGTCATGCGGTGCGATAGCGACGCGGCGGAGATAGGCATTGCGCTTGGCGAAGAGAATGTCGCCTTTGCGCATCTTCAGCTTCCGCCCCTTCAAGTCGGCTTCACTGCCCCATCGCCGGACATGCAGCGAACCGGTATCCATGTGTTCCAAACCAATGTAGCGTTCAGAATCAGCGGGCGTTGGTTGTCCGGGCTCACGAACGCAATCGGCGATATCTCCAAATGGGAAGCGTCTCCACTTGGAGCGATCCACCCAGGTCGGCAAGTAAACCTTCATCTTCTGCATATCGGCGAGCACACCGCTGGTGGCGGCGGCCCCAGTAATCGCAGCTAGAGATGCGCGGGTTCTTTCGGCACTCGCCAGCCACTGGGTAAATGCATGGTCCAGTGAACCACCGGAGGATCGCATTCCAGTTCGCCTGTGCTCGCCATTCACGACGAATAACGAGATGTTCAGGCTCCACTCCTTCTCCCGAATGTCATCCGCATTAACGACGCGAGTGAAGCCGGGTTCGTCTTTGAAATCCTGATAGGCGTGGACGACCCGCTGCAAGTTATCCTCACTAAGGAAGCTCTGGGCGCGTTCGCGATTGACTTCGTTGACCGCGTTGATGAAGAGAATTTTACCGCGCCTGGCCTTGGGCTTCTGCGTGCGACAGATGACGACGCAGGCTTCCATCGGCGAATTGTAGAAAAGGTTTGGGCCGAGGCCGAGGACGCACTCGATGAGGTCGGCCTCAATGAGCTTGCGGCGTATTTCTGCTTCATCATTTCGAAAAAGCACGCCGTGGGGCCAGAGGACTGCGCAGCGTCCCGTCTTTGGCTTGAGACTTTGCAGAATATGCTGCTGAAAGGCGTAATCGGCACGACCCTGCGGCGGGACGCCGAAAAGATTGCGCCCCCAGGGATCAGCGGCGAAGGCTTCCCGGTTCCACTGCTTGATCGAGTAGGGCGGATTGGCGAGCACAACATCGAAGCGCCGGAGACGATCCCCCTCGACGAACTTTGGTTCCGCCAGAGTATCGCCTCGCTCAATGCGGAAGTCTTCGATGCCGTGGAGGAAGCAGTTCATCCGAGCGATGGAGGAGGTCATGAGATTCCGCTCCTGACCATAGAGCTTCACATTCCGCCATTCCTTCCCCGCACGCCGTAAATACGTGATGCAGGAGAGCAGCATGCCGCCCGAGCCACAGGTGGGGTCATACACCGACTCGCCGGGCTGCACATCGAGCATCCCGGTCATGAGGTGGACGACGGTGCGATTGGTATAGAACTCGGCGGCGGTGTGGCCGGAGTCGTCGGCGAACTTCTTGATCAGGTATTCATAGCCCTGGCCTAACTCATCTTCGGGCAGGTTTGCAACGGTGAGTTCCAGCGTGGAGAAGTGCTCGATGAGGTCGCACAGCATGGCATCGGCTAGGCGGTCTTTGTTTGTCCACTGCGCATCGCCAAAGATCCCCATCAGCTTGTCTTGATTGGCCACTTCAATGGATCGCATCGCCTGCTGCAAGGTGCGACCGACATCGCGATTAACCTTGCGAAGCTCCCGCCAATGCGTGTCCGCCGGAACCTGGAAGCGGTGGTTCTCCGGGAAAAGCGCAAAGTCCTGATCCCCGTCGGACTCCCGTAGGGCGGTGACAGTCTCCTCATCGTAGACATCGGATAGCCGCTTGAAGAACAGCAGTGGAAAGATGAACTGCTTATAGTCGCCAGCATCAATCGTGCCTCGAAGGAGTACGGCGGCTCCCCATAGGTAGGACTCGAGTTGTTGTTGGGTGATGCGGGTCATTTCAGTAAGCCTTCGGTCTTAAGTAGCTCAACGAGGCTTGCTTCCGCCGCAAATGCTGCCTCTGCGCTATTGCGCAACCGTTGCTTCGCCTCCTCTACGGTTAGAACTTCGGTTGTGACTTTTGGCTCGACGTAGCGCGAGATATTGAGGTTATGGTCGTTGGCAGCGATTTCTTCGAGCGTCACGACGCGGGCGATGCCTTCGACATCTGTGTAGTCGCGCACCCAGCCGTAAATGCGCTCAACATGCTCGGGGAGAAGTTCGTTCTGGGCGCGTCCCGTTTTGAACTCTTTCGAGGCATCGACTATCAGCACTTTGTTCTTTCGGTCCTTTACCTTCTTTTGCCGAAAGATGAGGATGCAGGCGGCGAGACCAGCTCCATAAAAGAGATTTGCACCGAGGCCGATCACAGCGTCCAGAAGGTCCATGCCAAGGAGCTTCTTACGAATTTCGCCTTCTTTGCCCATACGAAACAGTGCGCCATGCGGCAGGACGACGGCCATGCGCCCGGTCTTGGGTGCCATTGACTTAATCATGTGCTGGACGAATGCGTAGTCGCCACTTTTTGCGGGCGGCATGCCAGCGAAGTTGCGGCCATAAGGATCACTGGCCCAGACCTCATCTCCCCACTTCTCTAAGGAGAAGGGCGGGTTAGCAATGACGCAGTCAAAAGTTGCGAGACTGTCGCCAAGGAAGAACGCGGGGCTACGCAGAGTGTCGCCACGCACGATCTGAAAGTCCGCCGCGCCGTGCAGGAAAAGATTCATCCGTGCGATGGCTGAGGTGGTGAGGTTTTTCTCTTGGCCGTACAGCTTGCCCCATAGAGTGCGAACATCGCCCCGCGTTTCTTGCACATGGTGGATGGCTTCTAACAACATGCCGCCGGTACCGCAGGTGGGGTCATAGATGGACTCGCCCTCGCGGGGATCGAGAATGTTCACCATCAGTCGCACGACGGAGCGCGGGGTGTAGAACTCCCCTGCTTTCTTATTTGTGGCGTCGGCGAATTTCTTGATCAGGTATTCGTATGACTGCCCCAGCACATCCGCCTTGGCCGCTGAATTACCGAGCGAGAGTCGGGAGAAGTGCTCGATGAGATCGCGCAGTAAGGAATCCGAGAGCCGGTCTTTGTTTGTCCACTGCGCATCTCCAAAGATGCCGTAAAGCGTGTGTGGGTTGGCCTGCTCGATTCCCCGCATGGCGGTTTGCAGGGCCTGGCCGACATTTGAAGCTACTTTGCGTACATCCGCCCAGTGGCAGTCCTCAGGAATCTGGAAGCTGTAGTTCTCCGGAAACAGCGCCGACTCCTCATCCCCATCAAATTCCTTCAGCGCCGCTGTGTGCTCTTCGTCATGAACATCCGATAGACGTTTGAAGAATAACAAAGGGAATACATACGACTTGAAGTCGGCGGCATCGACTGGCCCGCGCAAGATGTTCGCTGATTCCCAGAGGTGGGATTCGAGTTGTGAAAGGGTAATGCTCATGCGGCGAACTGGCCGCGGCTCTCGATGGTCAGGATCGCTTGAACCTGAGTCCTCGCCGCGGGTTCGAGGCCGTTTAGGGAGGCTCTGGGTTTGATCTCTTCAAGGCGCATTTATGGATTCTCTGTCCGTTGAGTTCGTTAGAAGTCTCCGCTGACGGGTAAGTCAGACACTATAGATGCCCAAGCCGCAGTCACAACCTTGCAGTTCGCCCGCGCATCATCGCCGCTTGCGCGTCCGGGTTTTCAACCCGCCTGCAGCGTAAAAATACCTACGCGCCATGCATGGCTGGGGCCCCCCGCATTGAGCATACCCCCCCCCTGCCGGTTTTGGGGGGATGGGGGTCGGAAAGTGGCGGGGGTACCCAGACCACAGCAGTCCATCATCCTGAGAGCCAAATCAGCGGCTCTTAAGCCCCCAATGTCACTGGTAACCACCACCGGAGTCCGCCGCCGTTCGTGGCCGTATATTAGACCCGGATTGGACCCGCGGCCCCTTTTAGGGGTATTATCTCATGCTAAGTGCTTGAAAAGATTGGCGTCCCCACGGGGATTCGAACCCCGGTTACCGCCGTGAAAGGGCGATGTCCTAGGCCTCTAGACGATGGGGACGCAGGGAGCCAAAGGGGCTTCGCGTGGGCCGTTGGAGGGGCGGTGATAACGGGTGATGCCTCATAAATCAAGCCCAGCGAAGGGCCTGGCGGAACAAAAGGCCGAGGGTGCCGAAAATCGGGATTTTTCAGGCATTTCAAGCGGTAGAAGGCCGACCCACGCGCTGGGAGCTAGCGTTTACAGCGGAAAATACAGTAGAATTCGTTGCCCGAGGCGGCATCGTCGTGGAGCGCATTCACCATGCGGAATTGCGCCGGGGCGAATCCTAGGGAGTCGACGAAGGCCTCGTTGAAAGACCACACGCCCTGATAAAGGTGCTCGACCGGCAGTTCGAGTTGCAAGCCAACGATGCGGCTCATGAGTGCGCCCGCCCCCAGAAGGACTTCGCGCTCGAAGCCTTGTGTGTCGATCTTGAGAAAGACTGGTCCGGACGCACCTTCAACCTGGCTGTCCAGCGTTACCACCGGCACAGTTTCTATCCGGACGACGGCGGACTTGCGCGAAAATGCGGCGCTCATGGGTGTGGCGGAACGGATGGAGCTGTAGACAGTTGAGTCCGAGACGTTGATATCGGCGGAACCGGCAAATGCGCCAACAGCGCAGTTGGTTGTAGTCCAAAGCGGGTCACCCGCCGCCGCGCGGGTCAGCTGCGCGTAGACCGCTATTATAGGTTCGAAGGAGTGGATGCGCCCCTGGTAGCCCTGTGCCCGCAGGCCGCGCGCGTATTGGCCCTTGTTGGCGCCGACGTCTAAAACCAACTCGACGTGACGCGACGTCAGGAAATCGACCGCGCTCGGCGTGCAACTCAGCTCAAAGCCCATGCGGCGCAGGAGAGATTGCAACGGGTTCATGCGGTCACCACTACGCTCGACGTGCGAAGGCGCAGTTCACGCAGCGTAAAGATCGTCATTGCTGCGACAGTGACGACAGAAGCAATAAGCGTGGCAAAGCCGGCACCGAGTGAACCGAAGTTCAGGGTCAGAAAATAAAGCAGCGGCAACTGGACAACTAAAACGACGCCGACACCAATGCGCAAGGGAATGCCGGCGTGGCCCATGGCGAACAAAGCCGCGTCCATTGGGAAGCCGATAATCGTCACTGTCGCCGCGGCCACGAGCAGCACCAGCGGGCCATAGGACGCTTTGGAGTGCGGCCTCGCCCACGTCGACACCGAATTTGTCGTGTTCTGCGATGCCGACACATTCTATCCAACACACTATCTACGGCGCTGCGCGGAAGTCTTCGCCGCCGCCCCGCCCAATGTAAGCTCGGTGATGGCCGTCGATCTCGCTGCCCCGCCCGTGAGCGGCGCGACACGCCGACGCCAGATCCGCAAGATGACCAAGTCGCGGATTTATACCAATCAATGCCTGACCGGCGGATTCGGCCAGACCTTCCGCACGGCGACGCTGCGGGCGGCGGGCGGCTTCTCGACCAAACACTGGCCCTTTGTGCTGGAAGATCACGAGGTCATGCATCGGGTGCTTAAAATCGCCCGCTCGCGGTACGATTTCGACCTGTGGCGCATCCCATCGAAGCGGCGCGCCGACCGCAGCAAGGTCGACTGGACAACGCTCGAGAAGCGGCTGTATGGCATTTTGCCCTTCGCGCTCAAGGACTGGTATTTCTATTCTTTTCTCAGCAAACGGCTGGTGGCGCGCAAACAGGATCTATTGGCCCTGCGCGAAAAGACCTGGCTAAAAGAACCCGGCTGAAATGATTCTGTCACGAAGCCCAATCGGGGTTGCAGGGCGGTCCCAACCGCGATAGAGACGACAGTAGCATGAGCACACAACACCAAAAGCCATCCACGTCGCCGATCAAAGTCCGCATCCGTCTTGCGACCGAGCAGGACATGGCGGTGGTTCAGGAAATATACGCCCACTACGTTTCATCGACGACGGCGTCGTTCGAGGAAGAACCGCCGACGGTCGCGGAGATGACTGCGCGCTGGCAGCGGGTAACGTCACGCGGCCTGCCCTACTTGGTCGCCATGAAGGGCAAGCGCGTTGTGGGTTATGCCTACGCCGGCCCGTTCCGTGAGCGCTCGGGCTATCGGTACACCATTGAAGATTCGGTCTATGTGGCCGAGGATTTTCTGGGCCGCAATGTCGGCAATGCGCTGATGAACGAACTGATAGAGCGCTGCACGGTGCTTGGCTTCCGGCAGATGATTGCGGTCATCGGTGACAGCACCAATGCCTCATCGTTGGCGCTTCATAGCCGGCACGGATTTTTTGTCGTCGGCTCGCTCAGTTCCACCTGTTTTAAATTCGGCCGCTGGGTGGACGCGGTTCTGATGCAACGCATCCTCGGCGACGGCGACAACTCGTTGCCGCCCAAGAACCCAGGCAAACGTAAGCAACGCAGCACGAAGAAATAAAAACGGGCCCAATACAGGGCCCGTTTTTATATCCGGAATTGTTGACCGCTTATTCGGCGATCTTGACCTTTTCCGCCACGAGGGCCGTCAGGTCCATAAACAACGTATCGCGGTTTTTGGCGCAGTTGTTGTTAATAGCGCCGAGAAGCGGCGGCATATTTTCATTGCCGATTTCCATGTTGGGCGAGGCAACGTTTTTATAGCCCTGGATGAACGCAAAGGCCCAAAGCTCGGCGAGGTCGGCCTTGTTGGCGTCGGCCGCCGGGCCCGCCTTGGCGTCGACATGCTGGCCACATTTATAAGTGGTCGGCGTAAAGTCAGCACCAGCGACGCTGGGGATCTTGCGCGCTTCTTTCGACAACGCATTCATGGAAACACCCAAAATGCTGCTTTTGCCGAATTCCTTGCACTTAGCATTAAGCGCTTCGTTGAAACTCTGACGGTCTGCGGCGTCTTCGCTGAACGCGAGGCTGCCTTGTGCTTTGTAGTACCCAGACAGGTAACCAACGACCCACAACCGCGCGAGGTCGGACGGCAGTTTACCAGACGAACTTCCGCCCAGACCTGATGTGAACTGAAGGCAGGTAAACTTACCGCCCACGAACCCTTCGTCAGCCGCGTTCGCGCCAGACACGAGCGCCATTGCGCCGACACCCGCAGCCAAGCAAATCAATTTCCGAAATAATGACACTATCTCTCCCCTTTAATTTGATGTCTCTTGGAAGACACATGCACGGTGACAGTTTTCATCGAAACCGTCAACCGCAGGTGACAACCCATTGCTGACTTACTCTTCAATAAATTCAGTCGTTTACGCAACCGCGAAGGCTCAAAAACTGGGCGCGCCGTCTTCGATAATCAATTGAGCCTCGGTACGGCCCTGCCACGTATCGGCGCGGATCGTGCCCGCGAGATGTAAACGCTTTCCCGCCCCCGTCAGCAGTAACTGCCCAAGATCGGAATCGACACAGTTGAAAGCAATGGCTTTCAAGCGCCCGCCGCTGCGGCCCGAAAGAATGCAACGCACATGACCCGACCCTACGATGTCGACTTTGACCAGATTGGCATCGACGATGGCGAAGCGCGGTTCGTCGTTACCAGCACCGAACGGTGAAACGCAATCGAGTTCCGCGACCAGATCGGCGGTGACGGCGGATACGGCAAGTGCACCGTCCAAACTCATCGACGGCGCGAAAGCTTCGCCCTGCAACTGACGTCGCACTTCGTCCTGCACAAAGCCGACAAGTGCATCGATCTTGTCCTCGGTTACGCTGAAACCCGCGGCCATGGCGTGGCCGCCGCCAGTAAACAGATGCCCGGCTTCACGCGCGCCAAGAATAGCGCGGCCCAGATCCACGCCTGCGATAGAACGCCCGGAACCCTTCGCCATGCCGCCATCGAGCGCGACGACGCATGCTGGCCGGTCATAACGTTCTCGCAAGCGCCCGGCGATGATGCCGATAACGCCGGGGTGCCAATCCTTGCCGACCGCAAATATCACGGGATCGTCGGAGGCTTTCGACTCAACTTGCTCGATAGCTTCGCGTAGAACCGCCGCCTCGATTTCTTTGCGGGCGGCATTGTATTCATCCAAGCGCAGGGCCAGAGCCGCCGCTTCATCGGGATCTTCTGTGGATAAAAGCCGCGTGCCCAAGTCTGCCTGGCCGATGCGGCCACCGGCGTTGACGCGCGGTCCCAGTAAATAACCGAGGTGGTAGGCCGTGGGCTTGGTATCAATGCGCGCAACACGGCTGAGCGCGGTCAGTCCGACATTGCCGCCGCGCGCCATGACCTGAAGGCCCCGCACGACAAAGGCGCGGTTGAGTCCCTTCAGCGGCACGACATCACAGACTGTACCAAGCGCCACCAGATCGAGCAGCAAACGCAAATCGGGTTCGGCCACGCCTTGCGCGGCGTACCAGCCATCGGCCCGCAGTGCGCGATTGACGGCCACCGCTAATAAGAACGCCACGCCAACGGCCGCGAGATGCCCCTGCAAGCTGGCGTCATCGAGCCGGTTCGGATTTACCACTGCCGCCGCGGCGGGCATCATGGGTTCGGCCTTATGGTGATCGACAACGATCACATCCAGGCCGGATTCTTTTGCTGCCGACAGCGCCTCGAATGCGACAATGCCGCAGTCGACCGTGATGACGATTTTCGCACCCTGTTGACGCAGCTTTAAAAGCGCCGGCGCGTTTGGCCCGTAGCCTTCGATGCGGCGGTCGGGGATATAGACCGTGACAGTGACGCCAATACTGCGAAAGAAACGCATCAGCAGCGCCGAGGACGTGGCACCGTCGACGTCATAGTCGCCGAACACCGCGATTTTCTCACCGCTTTTGACGGCGGCGAGAATGCGCGCGGCGGCCTGATCCATATCCGTGAGCTGACTGGGATCGGGCAACAGAACCTTCAGTGTCGGATGCAGGAAATCGGCGGCGGCCATGGCATCCACGCCGCGCGCAGCCAGAACGCGGGCGACGGCATCGGATACACCCGCCTCGCGCACCAGCGTGGTGACCGACGCGTCGTCCGCCCGACGCAAGTCCCAACGGCGGCCGAGCGCCGATTTGGCGACGCCGAGAAATGTCGAGACAGAAGAAGCTGAGGTCACTTTCCGTCGTGTTCGAAACTGTGGTGAGCTTCGATATAGCGCACGGTATTGGACTTCGAGCGCATCACCAACGAATGCGTAACGGCGCCACTATGAAAACGGCGCACACCCTTCAGGAATGGCCCTGTCGTGACGCCGGTCGCAGCGAACATCACGTTACCCTTGGCGAGGTCCAGGATTTCGTATTTGCGATTGAGGTCTTTGATACCCCACTTGCGCGCGCGCGCGATCTCGTCGTCATTGCGGAACAGCAGTCTGCCCTGCATCTGGCCGCCGGTACAACGCAACGCCGCCGCCGCCAGAACGCCTTCAGGCGCACCGCCCGAGCCCATGTAGATATCGACGCCGGAATCTGGCTGCGCCGTGGCGATGACACCGGATACGTCGCCGTCGGTGATAAGCATAATACGCGCGCCCGAGGCGCGCACTTTCGCGATCAGTTCAGCGTGGCGCGGACGATCGAGAATGCACACCAGCAAATCTTCCAGGTCGCACTTTTTGGCCTTGGCGAGATTCTTCAGATTCTGCTCGGGCGTATTGTCCATGTCGACAACACCTTCAGGAAGGCCGGGGCCAACCGCCAGCTTGTCCATGTAGACATCGGGCGCATTGAGGAAGTTTCCGGATTCGGCCATCGCGATAACCGCGCAGGCGTTGGAGCCACCCTTAGCGGTGATGGTGGTGCCTTCCAGCGGGTCCAGCGCGATATCGACCTTGGGGCCGCTACCGGTGCCGACTTTCTCGCCGATGTAGAGCATCGGGGCTTCGTCGCGTTCGCCTTCGCCGATGACCACGGTGCCTTCGATATTGAGGCTGTTAAGCGCCTTACGCATGGCGTCTACCGCCGCCTGATCCGCTGCCTTTTCATCGCCGCGTCCCATCAGCCGCGAGGCCGACAGCGCCGCCGCCTCGGTCACGCGCACCGCTTCCAGCGCAAGATTGCGTTCGAGGACGTTGTTGAAGTCGGAATCAAGTTGCAGCGACATGGCTTAGCCTCGTCAAATATTTTTGGGACGTCTTCTTATCGTTAAGCGACAGCGTTAACCAAGGTTTTCGATCCGCATCATATGCGGTGGCTCGACCAGCGCCGCGTTAGCTTTCAAACGCTTCAAGGCGCGCAGAAGGTTAGACTCCTGCGTTTCGTGCGTGATGATGACAATATTTACGTTCGCATTTTCCGTCTTGCCGCGCTGCAGGACGGATTCCATCGACACGGCCTCGTCGCGGAACGCACCGGCAATATCAGCCAACACACCGGGGCGATCGACGACCAGCAGGCGCACATAGTATTCGCCGACGTGTTGATCGAGCGATACGGACGGCAATGCTTTCAACTGGGTTGCCGGGATACCGAAGGTCGGCGTGCGGCGGCCAGCGGCGATGTCGACGACATCGGCGATAACTGCGGAGGCCGCCGGGCCAGCGCCCGCACCGCGACCTTCGTAAACCGAACGCCCGACGAAATCGCCTTCGGCGACAATAGCGTTGAACACACCTTCGACACCCGCCAAAGGCTGATCGGACGTAATCAGGCACGGATAAACACGCTGCACGATGCCGCCGGTTTTCTTGTCGCGCTCGGCCAATCCCAAAAGACGGATGCGGTAGCCGAATTCCTCGGCGTACTGGATATCCAAAGCCGAGATATGACGGATGCCTTCGGCGTGCACGGACTTGATATCGACCTGCGTGCCGAATGCGAGGCTGGTGAGAATGGCGAGTTTATGAGCGGTATCGATGCCGTCGATATCGAAGGTCGGGTCAGATTCGGCGTAACCAAGTTCCTGCGCTTCCTTCAGCACGTCGGCGAAATCGCGGCCGGTGTTGCGCATGGTTGTGAGGATATAATTGCACGTGCCGTTCAAAATACCGGTGATGCGGCTAATCGTATTAGCGGCAAGCCCTTCGCGCAGGGCCTTGATGATCGGGATGCCGCCGCCGACGGCGGCTTCAAAAGCCAGCGTGATGCCCACCGCCTCGGCGGTTTTCGCCAAGGCCACGCCGTGATGGGCCAGCAGGGCCTTGTTGGCCGTGACGACGTGAATCTTGCGGGCAAGTGCTGCTTCGACAGTTTTACGGGCGATGCCTTCGGCACCACCGATCAGTTCGACATACACATCGATATCGGCGGTCGCGACCATTGCCGCAGCGTCATCGAACCAGGTGATGCCGCTGAGGTCGATGCCGCGATCACGCTTCTTGTCGAGATCGGCAACAGCTGTCACGACAACCGGACGGCCGCTGCGCGCGGTAATCGCATCCTTGTTAGTCTGCAATATTTTGACGGCTCCGGTCCCGACAGTGCCGAGGCCGGCGATAGCGATCTTTAAGGGCTGGGTCATAGCGCGGCGGCCCGCGGCGGAAGGCCGCTATCGTTTGTATCGCACGCGTTTACCGCGCGCGTCTTCTCGGCTTCGGCCAAGGCGGCCCCGGCGTTGCTCATGAAATTGCGGATATTGCGCACGGCCTGGCGGATGCGGTGCTTATTCTCGACGACGGCGATACGCACAAAGCCCTCGCCGTTCTCGCCGAAGCCCGGCCCTGGTGCGACGGCGACGCCGGCCTCGGTCAACAACAGCTTCGAGAATTCCATCGAACCCAAATGCTTGAACGGTTCCGGGATCGGCGCCCACGCAAACATGGAGGCTTGCGGCGTCGGAATATGCCACTGCGCCTGTGCAAGACCTTCGATCAGCACATCGCGGCGTTCTTTATAAATCTGGCGCATCTCGGCGACGCAATCCTGCGGACCGTTCAGGGCGGCAGCGGCGGCGACCTGGATCGGCGTATAAGCACCGTAATCGAGGTAGGACTTAATGCGAATGAGAGCGTTCATGAGCTGTGGATTGCCGGCCGCGAAGCCGACGCGCCAACCGGCCATGTTGTAGGTCTTGCTCATCGAGGTGAACTCGATGGCGATGTCCTTCGCGCCGGGAATCTGCAGAACCGACGGCGGCGGTTCGATGTCGAAGTAGATCTCGGCATAGGCCAGATCCGACAAGATCCAGATTTCGTGATGGCGGCAGAAATCGACAACCTGACCATAGAAGTCGAGGCTGGCGACCATGGCCGTCGGGTTCGATGGATAGTTGAGGATCAGCGCCTTCGGCTTGGGCTGGGAAGATACCACCGCCCGCTCCAACGCTTTCAGGAACTCGTCGTTGGGCTCATAGGGCAGATAGCGCACGGAACCGTCTGCAATGATGAAGCCGAACGGATGAATGGGATAAGCGGGGTTCGGCGAGAGGATAATGTCGCCCGGGCTGGTAATAGCCGACGCCAGATTGGCAAGGCCTTCCTTGGAGCCCAAGGTGACGCAGACCTCTTTGTTCATATCGAGTTCCACGCCAAAGCGGCGTTCGTAATACCCAACAAACGCCTTGCGCAGCCCCTTGATGCCCTGTGAGGCCGAGTAACGGTGGGCCTTGGGGTCTTGGGCCACTTCGCACAGCTTGGCAATAATGTGCGGCGGCGTCGGCAGATCAGGATTGCCCATGCCAAGGTCGATGATGTCCTCACCGGCTGCACGTGCTTTTGCCTTCATCGCGTTGAGTTCGGCGAAGACATAGGGTGGCAGGCGCTTAATACGGTGGAACTCGGTATTCATGGGTAAGCCTTGGTTAAACGTGGGCGGGAAGTTTGACGACTACACGCCCATTTTGGCGAAGATGTGGAGACCGTGAGGCTTCGCCGCCTTTCTTTGATTTTTATTTCGCGCGATCTAAAAACACTTCGGTCGGACCGGTAATGTTATCGGCCCCGACGTAGATGCTGCTCTTGGCGACACCTACGCGGACCAGTTCGTTGGCGGCAAACACCGCCCGGTCCTGTCCGCCGGTGCCGTGCCCAACAACGCGGAGCACGCTTTTACCACGGGAATCAATGAGCGCGCGGGCGGCGGTATTGAGAACAGTGCGGTCGCTCGACGTCAGGTTACCGCCCGACAAGGACAGCGTACCCGTCAGCGTGGATTTACCGAAACCCCCGCCGCTCAAATCGCTGAGAGGGCGAAAGCCGCCCAAACTTCCGGATGGTGCGCTTCCTTCAGCATCGTCAGCATTGGTAGCCCGCCGCGGCGCCGAACCGGGCGCGCGCGGGCCAACATTCTGGCTGACACCCTTTGAAGGTGGCAGTTCGAGAGGGGCTTCGGTTTCCGCCGGGCGTGCCGGCGGCTGTGCATCAAGGCGCGCGACCTCGCTTTCGGCCCCTGCGGGCGTGTCCACTAATGGGCGCACGGCGACCGGCTGCGTGCGGCCGCTCTGCTCGGAATATTGAGCGTTGGTACGATCGGCCACGAGGCCTTCAATGGTCTTGGCGCGCTCTTCCTTGCTGGAAGGCTTCGGCGCCTCGGTCGGCACAGTATTAATATTAGGCGCGCTCTTTGGCGTGCTGGTCGGGTTCCTGAACTTAGGCTGTGCGCCACCAGCGACAAGACCACCGCCACTGCCCTGAGCGGGTTCGCTCGGGACGCTGACCTGACCCGCTTGCTCCGTATCGGGGGGTGGCAAGACGTCGCGCTGGGATGAACAGGCGGCGAGCGTGAAGGTGACGGCCGCGGCGGCGGCGAACAGCATGCCTCTGCGAAAACCCATCGTTTGCTTCCTGTCTCTCACCATAATCACCATTCTTTCAGGTAGTTATAAGGCAGTCTTAAAGTAATAACATAATATAGCCGCGGGTCACGGGCGGCACCCACGTATGTTAGGGTGGCGCACTTAAGTCTATGTTAGACGTGACCTCCGCTTGCCGCTAATCCATACTCTGAGTGACACCGCAAAAAAATCAAAAAAATGCTGTACCAGCACTCAGTTCCACACCTCAATGCGCCTGCTTACTGACCCCCACGGCGCGACACAAGAGCATCATCATGGGTGAACAGCCCCAGATACCCGTCTCCGGCAGCCCTGAGGAATGGGCCGGCATCATGACCGGGATCGCCGAGCGTGCACAGCGGCTCGTGTCGGATTTCGTTGCCCGTAACGCCGCCAACCCCGCCCAGGCGGCCCATATGGGTATGGCCGACAGCGTCAATATCGGCGCAGCTTTTATGGAAATGACCACCAAGATGCTGGCCGATCCGGGCAAGCTGGTGGACGCCCAGATGAACCTGTGGCGCGACACAATGGATCTTTGGCGCTCGGCGGCGATGCGGGCCTTCAACGGGCAGGAAGCATCCACGATCCAGCCCGCCCCGGACGACAAACGCTTCAAGGATGAAGCCTGGCAGCAGAACCAGATTTTCGACTTTATTAAGCAGTCGTACCTGCTGACCTCCCGGTGGCTGCAAGCGACGGTTCATGAAGTCGACGGGCTCGACGCCCGTACCCAGCGCAAGGTGGAGTTTTTCACCAAGCAGTTCATCAATGCCGTCTCACCGACGAACTTTGCCATCACCAACCCGGAAGTGCTCCGCGCCGTGGCCGAAACCAAGGGCGAGAATTTGGTGAAAGGCCTCGAACACCTGCTGGCCGATCTGGAGAAAGGCAAAGGCAATTTGCGCATCTCCATGATCAACGAGTCCGACTTCAAGATGGGTGTTAACATCGCCTCGACGCCGGGCAAGGTGGTCTTCCAAAACCGGATGTTCCAGCTCATCCAATATGCGCCGACGACGGAAACGGTAAAGGAAGTGCCGATCGTCATCACGCCGCCGTGGATCAACAAATTTTACATCCTCGACCTGCGCGAGAAGAACTCGCTGCTGAAGTGGCTGACGGATCAGGGCTACACCACGTTCGTCGTCTCCTGGGTCAACCCCGAGGCGGACATGAGCCAGGTGAGCTTCGAAGACTACATGATCGAGGGTGCCGTTGCCGCGAAGGACGTCGTGCGCGCGATCACCGGTGTCGATAAAATTCACATGGCGGGCTATTGCCTGGGTGGCACATTGCTGTCGGCCACCCTCGCCTATCTTAAGGCCAAGAAGGACGACAGCGTTCTTTCGGCCACCTATTTCGTGACCCTGACGGATTTTAAGGAATCCGGCGACCTCTCCGTGTTCATCGACGAAGAGCAGGTGGAAAGTCTCGAAAAGCGCATGGCGGAAACCGGGTACCTTGATGCGTCCGACATGGCCAACACCTTCAACCTGCTGCGCTCCAACGACCTGATCTGGTCGTTTGTGGTGAATAATTACCTGCTGGGCAAAGAGCCGTTCCCCTTCGACCTGCTCTACTGGAATTCGGATGCGACGCGTATGCCGAAAGCCATGCATAGCTTCTACTTACGCAACATGTACTTGGAGAACAACTTCGCGAAACCCGGCGGCGTAACGCTCGCGGGCACGCCCATCGACCTGCGCGGCATCACTGTGCCGACATACATGTTGAGCGCGCGCGAGGATCACATCGCGCCGTGGGCATCGACGTTCGAAGCTACGAAACTCTTCAGCGGCCCGACGCGCTTTGTGCTTTCGGGCTCGGGACATATCGCCGGCATCGTCAATCCGCCGGCGGCGAAGAAATACGGCTACTGGACGAACGACAAAAAATCCCCGTCGGCCGAAGCTTGGCTGACTGGCGCCAAGGAACATGCGGGTTCGTGGTGGCATGACTGGGAAAAATGGCTGGCGGCGCAGTCCGGCGGCATGGTGCCGGCACGCAAGCCGGGCAGCAACCCGAAATTCAAAGCGATTGAAGACGCGCCGGGTAGTTATGTGAAGGCGCGCGCTGTTTAACGCAGCGGTTTAACTCAACTGCCTGAGATACTGCTGCCCCCGCTCGGCGTAGCCTTCGGTATCTTCACGCATGCGGGTGATTTGATCCGGCGTGAGATCGCAGAAGTATTTGGCGGGGCGACCGGCCCAGATTTGGCCGCGCGGAATGCGCTTGTTGGCGCTGAGCAAAGAGCCCGCACCCAGCATGGCGTCGGTTTCTACCACACACGCGTCGAGCAATAGGCAGCTCATGCCGATGAACGCATGATCTTCGATGGTTGCGCCGTGCACCATAACCTGGTGGCCGATCAGCACGTTCGCACCAATGATCGTGGGCTTTTCTTTTCGCGGGCCGTTGGCGCTGCTGACATGAACGATGCTGCCGTCCTGAATGTTTGTGCCGGCACCAATGCGAATGTAGCTGGTATCGCCGCGCACGATGCAGCCGAACCAAATGCTGGCGCGCGAACCGATCTCCACATCACCGATGATCGTCGCGTTCGGTGCGATGAAAGCATCGGCGGCGATTCTAGGCATGATGCCGTTCCAAGGAAGGATCAGCGCCATCTTCGTTCTCCTATTGCAGCCCTGTGGTTTCCGCGAAACCCAGCATGATATTCATATTCTGCAAGGCTTGACCGGACGCACCCTTGCCGAGGTTGTCGAGTTGCGCGACCAACCGCACTTGGCGCGCGCCGTCATGACCAAAGACGAATAAGCGCATTTTGTTGGTGCCGTTGAGTTCTTCAGGCGGCAGCGTCTTGATGGCGTTGCTTTGCTCGCGCGAAATCACTTCGACGAAATGAGCGCCCTGATAAGCCTTCGCCAGAACGGCGTGAATGTCGGCGGGTTTCAGATTGTGCGATAGCAGGTCAAGATGCAGCGGCACTTCAACGATCATGCCCTGCGCATAACGACCGACAGAGGGCGACATGACCGGCGTGATGCCCAAGCCGCCGAATTTTTGGATCTCCGGCAGATGCTTGTGCTTCAAGTCCAAGCCGTAAATCCGGTACGGAACATTTGTGAAAGTCGGATCGCTGGTGTTTTCGAATTCCGCGATCATAGCCTTGCCGCCGCCGGAATAGCCGGACACGCCGCCGATCGTGACGGGATAATCTGCATTAAGCACGCCGCTAGAGACCAGCGGGCGCAACAGCGCAATGGCGCCGGTCGACCAGCAGCCGGGGTTCGAGACACGCGTGGATGCAGCAATCGCGTCCTTCTGCGACGCGGTCATTTCAGGAAAGCCGAATGTCCAACCGTCGGCAACACGATGCGCGGTAGACGCATCGATCACCTTCGCTGCGGGATTTGTGATGAGTGCGACCGCTTCCTTTGCCGCGTCATCGGGCAGGCACAGCACGACAATGTCGCTGCCGTTCAGCATCGCCGCGCGCGCAGCAGCGTCCTTGCGCTTCGCCGGGTCGATGGACACCAACGCGATATCGCCGCGCGTTTCCAGGCGCTGCCTGATCTGCAAGCCAGTGGTGCCAGCCTCGCCGTCGATAAAAATCTTTGGCTTCATCACACGTTCTTTCCGAACCTAGCTTTCCGAACCAAACCACAAATAAAAAGAGCGCTTCGGGGAAACCGAAGCGCTCTTTTGTCTCGCGCTTGCGCGCGGAACTTTTAACGCTTCGAGAACTGGAAGCTGCGGCGCGCCTTCTTGCGGCCGTACTTTTTGCGTTCCACGACGCGCGGATCGCGCGTCAGGAAGCCAGCGGCCTTCAAGGGCGGGCGCAAGCTGGGTTCGTAATAGGTCAGGGCCTTCGAGATGCCATGACGCACGGCGCCCGCCTGACCCGACATGCCGCCACCGGAGACCGTGCAGACGACATCGAATTCGTTGGCGCGGTTGGTAACGGTGAATGGCTGATTGATCATCATGCGCAGAACCGGGCGAACGAAGTAGCCTTCGAACGTGCGATCGTTAACAGTGATCTTGCCTTTGCCGGGCTTAATCCAAACGCGGGCAACGGCGTTTTTGCGCTTGCCGGTGGCGTAGGAGCGGCCTTGTTTGTCGCGCTTCGGCTCAACCTTCGGCGCAGCGGCCGTGGTCGCCGTCTTGAGATCCGCGAGGGTTTGTTTCTGTTCGGACATTTTCTGATCCCTTACGGCTTGTTCTTGCGGTTACGGGCGCCGAGATCCAGCACCGCCGGGGTCTGCGCTACGTGCGGATGTTCCGCGCCGGCATAGACCTTCAAATTCTTCATCTGGCCGCGCGCCAAGGGGCTGTCCTTGGGCATCATGCGCTCGATGGCACGCTCGACAACGCGCTCGGGGAACTTGCCCGTGAGGGTACGCTTCGCGGTGTGTTCCTTCAGGCCGCCGGCATAACCGGAGTGCCAATAGAAAACCCGCTGTTCCGCCTTGCGGCCGGTCAGCTTCACCTTTTCGGCGTTGATGATGATGACATGATCGCCCGTATCGATGTGGGGCGTGAACATGGTCTTGTGCTTGCCGCGCAAAAGTCCGGCCACGATCGCCGCCATACGTCCAAGGACGATGCCTTCAGCGTCGATCAGGAACCATTTCTTCTGCACTTCTGAGGGTTTTGCCGAATGCGTGCGCATGTTTTTATTCCCGAAATGCCTTGTATTAAGTCTGGTCTCGAATGAGCGCGCATTATCTTCGGCGCGGACCCGAAGTCAACGCTAAAAGATAAGAAAATCAGTGGGTTCCATATACGGTATTATAATACCGTGGGGCAAGCTATCTGATTGATATTGCTATCTTACGCTATAGACCCAGATGGCCGCGGGCTGATTTCCCTCGGTGGGAACGGCTCAATACAGCCGGTTTGCCTGAGAGTCCAAGGTGCCGGTTCGGGCTTGGGCGCGGGTTGGAATGCGGGCGATCCGGGCCGATGACGCCGCGTCCCGCGCAACAAGCCAACAAAAGCGTGCGTAGAATGCGTCGGTACATTTTTGCCCGCCTTAAAGCTGTTCGCGTGTAGCGGCGCTGTAAAATGATCGCAAAAACACCATCACCTTATCAGCCTGTGGCGCCGTCATGCGTTCTTCGATAACTGCGCGATCGATATGAAATACCGCATCGAAGTCGGCAGACTGGCCGGGCTGAAGGCGCTCGAACCCCATCGACCAGTCGCGAAAGTTTCGCGCGGAGATCGGTTGCTTGAGCAACACTAAAATGCCGGTATGACGGGAATCGCGTGCGATACGAGCGAAGGTTGCTTCCACATTTGTGCGCTCACCCTCAAGGACTTGAACAAAGCTTTTATCTGCATATAGGAGCATGCCGGTAACATCGGCACTTGCATTGCGGGCACGCGCCACAATGAGGATGTCATCGACCTCGGCGGGGGCAAGCCCCTTTGCCGCCGCACTCAAATATACAATTTGAAAAAGCTGCGACATAAGCCCCTTCTCCACCACAGATGAAATTGTAGCGGAAAGTTCGGTATCGCTAGATATTATTTGGGGTTTTCCAACTGCACTGGCGTGCCGGGCGGATTACATGGAGAGTCCGGATGAGAGCCGCAGTAAAGGTGGAAGACCTCCACCCAATTTTTCTGGAAAACGGCTTGGCCACCCGCCAGCGTCATGCGGCCGGCACAGACTTCGCTGTGAACGTAAGTTTCCAACTTATCTTTTTCCGGCGCGCTCCAGCCAGCGCCCAGACGCTGGGGCCATAGATTACCGGGATCACTGGGGTCGCCACCGACTTCGATGGGGATCAGCTGTTCAGCGGCATATTTCTTCGGGTTACGTTCTTTATAATTTCAGGCTTTAAGCTGATGCTTCATAAGCGTTTGCATGTAACTGCGCGAGGGGCGCATCTTCTTGATCCAACGGGCGTCGCAAATAGTCGTGGCGATGTTGTCTTGGGTGACCTTCTTATTGACGGTTCCCGGCGTCAGGGCCGGATCGGGCGCTTCATTGTCCTCAACACCAGCCATGGCAGACCCCATACCGAACAGGATCGCAAAAACCGTTATCGCGCATTTCTTCATGATAAAATCCTCTGCCTAGCCCACACCGGATAGGTGCTCATATCCATACATATATAAATCCTGGGGCCTGCCGAAGTTGCGGCCGCCAAGACAGCAACTGCATCTTTAAGGAGCAATTGGGCGGAATTTGGTGGTGATTGCGCCGAGAGCGGCGGCTTCGCGCGGCCGCTACATTCCTAAACTCGCTTCCTGAACGCGGGAAAACGAGGCGGAAGATGGGGCGAGTGACGGGACTCGAACCCGCGACCCTCGGTACCACAAACCGATGCTCTAACCAACTGAGCTACACCCGCCACAACAAAGGCTTCGCGATCGCCGCCTTTATTATCGAGCCATTTCCGTAGAACGCGGTTGGTACCTCCTCTCCTGGCGGGCGTCAAGCAACGTCCGGCCACGCCTAGCCATGGTGGGCTTGCCCAAGAAATGCACAGCTTGACCCGTTCTTGAGCATACTTGGCGGGAAATGCCGCTGTCACAGCTAGGAAACCCTGATTCTTATAGAAATCATTCTGTTCCCGAAGTTGGCACGGCTTTTGAAAGTACTTGCGGAGCCAGGGTGAACGCCGTTCCGGTTTTCACGCGCCCTGGCATATCGGAGAGGCGCGCACAGGAATGAAAAAAATCGAAGCCATCATCAAGCCATTCAAGCTCGACGAAGTGAAGGAAGCTTTGCACGAAGTCGGATTGCAGGGCATCACCGTCACTGAAGCCAAGGGCTTTGGTCGTCAAAAGGGCCACACGGAACTTTACCGCGGGGCGGAATACGTTGTGGATTTTCTGCCCAAAGTAAAAATCGAGATTGTCATGGACGACAACATGCTCGACCGTGCTATCGAAGCAATTCAGAAAGCGGCCCACACGGGACGCATTGGGGACGGCAAGATTTTCGTATACAGCGTGGAAGACGCAATCCGCATCAGAACGGGAGAACGCGGCGTCGACGCGGTTTAACTGCAATACACTTTGATCTACCTTCACGGCGGCCGGACAAAATAATAATAACAAACGGCCAATACCAATAAGGACGATTTCCAAAAAACGGCGATCCGGACGCAGGCTTTTAAAACCCTGCCTGCTTCCGAAAATTCGCACAACACGACTAGACAACAACCGATAACGGTAGGAACAGGAAAGAGAGCCATGTCCGACGTCAAAAAAATCCAAGAACTCATGAAAGAAAAGGAAGTCAAATACGTCGACTTCCGTTTTACCAGTCCCGCAGGCAAGTGGCAGCACACCGCGCAATACATCGACACCGTCGATGAAGAGATGCTGACGGAAGGCATTATGTTCGACGGCTCTTCGATTGCCGGTTGGAAAGACATTGCCGAATCCGACATGCAGTTGAAGCCGGATCTCTCCACCGCCGTCATGGATCCGTTCACGGCGCAGCCTACCTTGGTGTTGTTCTGCGACACGATCGAGCCCGCGACCGGCCAGCTTTATAACCGCTGCCCGCGTGCCATCGCCAAGAAGGCACTGGCCTACATGGAATCCGCCGGCGTCGGCGACACTGCCTACTTCGGTCCGGAAGCCGAATTCTTCGTGTTCGACGACGTGCGTTACTCGACCGCGCCGAACCACATGTTCTTCTCGATCGACAGCACGGAAATGCCTGTCAACGACAGCCGCAAATATGACGAAGGCAACCCGGGCCACCGTCCGCGCACCAAAGGCGGCTACTTCCCGGTCGCCCCCGTCGATCAGGAAACCGATCTGCGCGGCGAAATGGTCTCGGTCATGGCCGAAATGGGCGTCACCATGGAAAAGCATCACCATGAAGTAGCGCCCGCGCAGCACGAACTCGGCGTCAAGTTCGACACGCTCGTCAAAACCGCCGACAACATGCAGATCTACAAATATGTCGTGCACATGGTAGCGCACTCTTACGGCAAATCGGCGACCTTCATGCCGAAGCCGATGTTCGGCGACAACGGTTCGGGCATGCATGTGCACCAGTCGATCTGGAAAAAAGGCAAGAACACCTTCGCCGGTTCGGGCTACGCCGATCTGTCGGAAACCTGCCTGTACTACATCGGCGGCATCATCAAGCACGCCAAAGCGCTGAACGCTTTCACCAACCCGCTCACCAACAGCTACAAGCGTCTGGTGCCGGGTTACGAAGCGCCGGTGCTGCTCGCGTACTCGTCGCGTAACCGTTCGGCCTCGTGCCGTATTCCGTACGTGTCGAGCCCCAAGGGCAAGCGCGTCGAAGTGCGCTTCCCCGATCCGGGCGCGAACCCCTACCTCGCCTACGCCGCCATGCTCATGGCCGGTCTGGACGGTATCAAGAATAAAATCCACCCGGGCGACCCGATGGATAAGAACCTCTACGAACTGCCGCCGGAAGAACTCGCTCAGGTTCCGCAGGTTTGCGGCTCCTTGCGCGAAGCACTCGAAAGCCTTCAGGCCGATCACGACTTCCTGACGGAAGGCGACGTGTTCAACAAGGACTTCATCCAGTCCTGGATCGATCTGAAAATGCCGGAAGTGATGCGTATTGAAACCACGCCGCACCCGATCGAGTTCGAAATGTACTACAGCGTCTAAGTTCTTTTTCGTTCGCTTTCTAACGCTGAGACTTACGCCCTGCGGTAACGTGCCGCAGGGCGTTTCTTTTTTCAGCGTGTGAGATGTGCCGGTCTAGTTGACCTTGCAAACCGTCGTCATGTCGGTCGAGACACCGGCTTTGATATTCGTGACGAGGTGCTGGAGAAACCCCGTGAAGGCTGAGAAATCGCTTGAAAGATAAAGGCGCACCGAGAAACCCCAGCACGAATCCACAACAGCTTTTCACGGCGTTTCCCCTCGTCCCGCCGGCTATTTAGATTTGGATTTCGAATACTTGGTTTGCATGCCGTACAAGCCCAAACTTCTATCGTTGAATTGCCCCATTTATAACGGTTTCAGCACGATCCAACTGGTTTTTGCGACCCTCGTATGTGAGGCTTGCGTATGGGTTTTTCCCACGTAGTATAGTCTCGCACTCATAGGTCTGCGATGCTAGTTTCTACTGAGGATTTAATTATAAGGCCGAGAGACATACCATAGCGTGAAACACAATCCGGGCTGTCGGGGAGGCTGAGCCAGATAAAGGGGTTAGATTGAAAGTCAGTAAAAACGTGACCGCCGACATCGAAAGCCAATATCGAAGCATCTTCGAAAACGCGGTCGAAGGCATCTATCAAACCACTGTTGAAGGCCGCTATCTCCGGGTTAATCCCGCCCTTGCAAAAGTTTATGGCTTCGACACAACCGAAGACCTCATTAAAGGTCTGACGGACATCGCGGGCCAGCTCTATGTAGACCCCACACGCCGCGACGATTTCAAGGGCATCATGTCGGACGACGGTGTCGTCCTCGATTTCGAAGCGCAAGTTTACCGCGCCGACCATTCCATCATTTGGATTACCGAGAACGCGCGCTGCGTGCGCGGTTCCGACGGCGGCATCATGTTTTATGAAGGCACCGTCGAAGACATCACCCGCTGCAAATCCGACGAAGAACAGATCCGTCTGCTGGCAAAAGTTTTCGACAGCGTGGGCGACGGTATTCTCATCGTCGATCGCAGCTTGACGTTCAAAGCGGTTAATCCCGCATACGAAGCCGTTACATCGTTCACCGCGAGCGAGCTGATCAACACCAAACTCGATCTGCTGGCGCCCGGCTATCACGAGAAAACATTTCTGCCCTCGGTCTGGGCCGAGTTGAGCGCGCGCGGTCACTGGTCGGGCGAAGCAACCTGTTGACGCCTTAACGGCGCGCCCTTTGTTGCCGCGCTGTCCATGGCCGCCGTCGATGGCAGAGACGAAGCCTCGAGTCATTTCGTTATCACATGCTCGGATATCAGCTTTCGTAAGAATCAGGAGCAACGCATTCGCCATCAAGCGAATTACGACTTGCTCACGTAGCTTCCCAACCGATGGCTGGCGACGGAGCGTTTGGAGCAAGCCATCCTTCATGCACAGCGCCAGAAGTCGAGCCTTGCCGTGCTTTACATCGATCTCAACGGCTTTAAGCAGGTCAACGGCGGTATGGGTCACCAGGCCGGTGACGAACTGCTGCGCCTGGTCGCGAAGCGCCTTAAAACATCCACGCGCTTCTCCGATGTCGTCGGGCGATTGGGCGGCGACGAGTTCGTGATTGGCGCCTCCGATCTGACCGACATAAAGGGCGGCGCAGCTTTGGTGCATAAGGTGCTTTATAATTTCGGCGATCCGTTCACGATCAACGGTCGAGAAATTTACTGTCTACAATCCATCGGCGTCGCGCATTTCTCCGCCGACGGCAACACGGCCGACCTTCTGATCCGTAACGCCGATATGGCGATGTATGCCGCCAAGCAAAACAAAACCCGGCCGGTGGTGGTGTTCGAATCCCACATGTTGTCGGTGGCTGCCGAGCGCTTGGATATCGAGAATGATCTGCGCCGCGTGCTCGCGCGTCAGGAATTTATTTTGCACTACCAGCCAAAGGTAGATTCTACCACGCACGAAATCCTGGGCGCCGAGGCACTGATACGCTGGCAGCATCCGGAAAAGGGTTTTGTGCCGCCTGGCTCTTTCATCTCGCTGGCGGAAGAGTGCGGCTTGATCATGCAGATCGGCGAGTGGACCTTGCGCGAAGCCTGCGCCCAGTTTGTGAAATGGCGCGCAAATAACATCCCTATCAAAAGCGTGTCCGTAAACCTGTCACCAACGCAGTTTCTGGATCGCGGCCTGGTGGATGTCGTGCAACGCATTCTTACCGAAACCAAAATCGATCCTAAATGCCTGGAACTGGAACTGACTGAAGGCGCCATGTCGGTAGACATCGAGCGGGCCATTACGACACTGGGCAACCTGCGTGCGCTGGGCGTTAAATTGTCGATCGACGACGTCGGCACGGGGTATTCGTCCCTCGCCTACCTCAAGCGCCTGCCGATCGATGTGGTCAAGATAGACCGGTCTTTCGTTAAGGATCTCGGCAATAGCCCCGCCGATAGCCAGATCGTCGGCGCTATCATCACACTCGCCGACCGCCTGGGGTTCAATGTCGTGGCCGAGGGCGTAGAAAACGATGAACAGGCGGATATCCTGAAAGCCAGCCAGTGCGAGCTTTTACAGGGCTATTTGTTCAGCCGCCCGGTAGATCCCACAAATTTGCATCCCTCTTCACGGCTTAACGCATAGGGCCCGTATTGACCGGGTGCATTGCGGCCTATAAAACCGTCCTCGCGATAGGTTCCTCAGATTGAGGATGAAAAGGGAACTCAGGTGTAAGACCTGGGCTGCCCCCGCAACTGTAAGCGGTTAGTTCACGCACCAAAGAGCCACTGGATTATTCCGGGAAGGCGTTGCGCTGGACCATTACCCGTGAGCCAGGAGACCTGCCTGTCGTAGTCGTCCATCGGTCAGTCGGGGTGTGCTGCACGAACGGGGTTCGCCTCGGAGAGACGGCAGTTGTCTTAACCGCGCGCTTGCGTGGGGCTGTTGTTGACCGGGGGCTTTATGATTTTTCCTAGCTGCAGCAGACCTGTGCGAGCGCCAATTATTAAAATAGGTGCCGCCTTGAAACATATGCTGATCGCTTCCACGAGCTTTGTCGCCATCCTCGCCGCCATGCCTGCGTTCGCAGAAGCGCCAACAGCCGCGCCCGATGTTGCAGGCCACATTTCCGATGAGATCGTCGTCACCGCAACACGCACGCCGCAGCCGCTTTATAAAATCGGCTCGTCGATCACCGTGCTGACCGAAGCCGTCATTAAAGAAAGCCAAGCCGTTGCCGTTTCCGACCTTCTGTCGCAAACGCCGGGCGTAAGCTACTCGCGCAACGGCGGCATCGGCGGCATTACGGCGGTGCGTATCCGCGGCGCCGAAACAGATCAAACAACCGTGGTTATCGACGGCGTGAAAATCAACGACCCAGCGGTGACCGGCGGCGGCTATGATTTCAGCAGCCTTCTCATCGGCGACATTAAACGCATAGAAATCCTACGCGGATCTCAGTCGATCCTTTGGGGCAGCCAGGCCATCGGCGGCGTCGTCAACATCGTGACGGACGTGCCGACACAACCTTTCCAAGCATCTGCGGAAGCTGAAGGCGGATCACGCGCAACGGGTTATGGCCGCGTGGGCCTCGGCGGCACCGACGATAAATTCACATGGCGTGTCGCCGGCGGGTATTACACCACCGACGGTATCTCAAGTTACGTCAACGGAACGGAGAAGGACGGCCACAGAAATGCCGGCGCCAGCGCCCGTCTCGGCGTCGTCCTCAGCGATGCGCTTTCGGTCGATCTGCGCGGACTCTATATCCGCGGCCGCAGCGAATTCGACGGCTTCCCTGCCCCGCTTTATGCATTTGGCGATACACGCGAGTACGGCGTTTACAGGCAGTTCTTGGGTTATTCCGGCGTGAACCTCGATCTGATGGATGGCCGATTCAAGAACCGCTTCGCGTTTGGATATACGGATCTTGATCGCGATAACTTCGACCCAGATCAGGTCGTCACGGATAGGACGTTCAACTCACTCGGACGCAACAAGCGTTGGGAGTATCAAGGCTCGTTCGCGCTCGCGGAAGGTTGGGATGCGGTTTTCGGCGCAGAGTATGAAAAGTCATCATTCAATTCGGCGTTTGCATCGTCCTTTGACCCCAATCCCATCCCGACAATCGGCAAGACCAACATCGCCAGCGGCTTTGCGCAATTGCAGGCCGAAGTGGTCACGGGCCTGACGCTCACAGGCGGCCTGCGCTACGACAGCCACAGCACCTTCGGCGATCACCTCGTCGGTCAAGCCGCCGCTGCTTGGTCGTTGAACGAAGGCAGCACGATCCTGCGCGCGAGCTTCAGCCAAGGTTTCAAAGCGCCGACGCTGTATCAGCTCTATAGCGACTACGGGAATCCTGGATTGACGCCGGAAACGGCCGACAGCTGGGATGGCGGTATTGAGCAGCATTTGACCGACAAGATTATCGTTTCGGCCATTGGGTTCTATCGCAAGACAAAAAACCAAATCGACTTCGTCAACTGTCCCGGTACGCACCCGCTGTGCACACCCGGCAAGTTCGGCGTCTACGACAACACCGCCGCCTCCAGAGCTAAAGGCGTGGAATTGACCGCATCGGCCGAATTCGACGCATTGTCGCTCCAGGCCAACTACACCTATACCGACGCTGAAAACCGTACGCCCGGCGCCAACTTGGGCAAGCAGTTAGCGCGGCGCCCGAAAAATGCCGCCAATTTTACGGCGACGTACACGTGGCCCGTGGATGTTTCAACCGGCGTCGGCGTGCGCTACGTTGGCGACACCTTCGACAGCGCCGGCAACACAATTACGCTGCAAGACTATACATTGGTGGATCTGCGCGCTTCCTGGCAGATCAATGAAACCGTTGAACTCTATGGCCGCATTGAAAACCTGTTCGATAAAGCCTACGTCACCACCAACAACTACGGCACGCCCGGCCGTGGGGCATTTGCTGGTGTCCGCGCTAAATTCTAACGTCT
The DNA here is from genome assembly GCA_947476625.1 of Fidelibacterota bacterium. Lineage (GTDB taxonomy): Bacteria > Pseudomonadota > Alphaproteobacteria > Rhodospirillales > Rhodospirillaceae > SHVO01. Next base: position 31,570 of record CANJRA010000015.1, on the reverse strand, counting down.
CTTGGCACGGAGGGGGCCGGAAAGGCTCCCTCCGTCGCCATTTCAGCCGCGCTGCTTGCGCGGCTTTGGCGATCGCGTTCTTACATGGAACCGCCGACGCAGCAGACGAACCGCGAAGGATCGTTTCGCTCAATCCCTGCCTTGATACCATGCTCGTCAATCTTGCCGACCGCGAACAGATCGCGGCGCTTAGTCATTTCGCGCGCGACTACGATACATCTACCATCGCCGATATCGCCGAAACTTTTCCGATGACGCATGAGTCCGCCGAAGAAGTGATGTCGTTCAACCCGGATATGGTGCTGACCAGCCGTCACTCCTCGCTCGCAACACGCAATGCGTTACGGCGCGTCAACATCAGAACCGAATTATTCGCCGAGCCGCAAAACATCGCCGAAAGTATGGAGCAACTGCGCCGTATCGCCGGATTGCTCAACCGCGCTGAACGCGGCGAGGCGCTGATTGCTGAGATTGAGGCGGCGATTAAAGCCGCAGAACCTGCGCCTGGTACGCCGCCGCTGTCGGCCTTGATCTATCAACGTAACGGCTTTTCTACCGGCTCCGGTTCGGTGCTCAATGAAATGCTGGCGCGTACCGGCTTCACGAATGCCGCCGGTCGCTATGGTCTGGTGTGGTGGGGCAATATTTCACTGGAGCGCGTCGTCGCCGACCCGCCGCAAATGTTGCTGGCTGGCGAGGTCCGGCCCAACACGCCGACATGGGCCGATCGCGTGGTGCGTCATCCGGCGTTGAAGGCCGTTGGTCCGCGCATGGGTCGGGCGACTTTTCCCGATCGCCTGTTCTACTGCGCCGGCCCCGTGCTGATTAAAACCGCGGCGGCGCTCAAAGCAGCGCGTGAAAGCGTATCGCCCGAGATGCGCCCATGAAAAACATGCCCCGGCCAGTCTTGTACGGTGCGCTGATTGTTGCGCTTATCGTGCTCAGCATTGTCAGCCTGAGCGCGGGGCAGATTTGGATTCCGTGGCACGTCTGGTCAGGCGTGTCGGACGATCCGCGTTGGACGATCATTCTGGAACTGCGCTTGCCGCGCACGATACTGGGTATTTTTGTCGGCGCGGCGTTGGGCGTCTCGGGTGCGGCGCTACAAGGTTACACGCGCAACCCCCTCGCCGATCCGGGCGTGCTGGGGGTGTCGCCCATGGCGGCATTCGGGGCCGTTGTGACTCTCTATTTCGATCTCGCGACACAAGTTCCGTGGTTACTGCCAACCGGCGCGATGATTGGCGCGTTCGCGGGCATATGGATACTGCTGACATTATCGGGCTCGGCCAGCAGTATTCTGACCTTCATTCTGGCAGGCGTTATCCTCAATACCGTCGCGTCGGCCGGTGTCGCTCTGGCGATGAACCTCGCGCCGACACCGTGGGCCGTGAACGAAATCATCAACTGGCTGATGGGCGCGCTGGCCGACCGCAGCGTAGATGAGGTGCGTTTTGCGGTGCCGTTTATCGCTGTTGGTTGCGGCATCCTATTCACATTGAGCCGCGCCCTGGATGCATTGACCTTGGGTGAATCTACGGCGCGTTCTTTGGGCATTCGTATCGACCGGACCCGGATCTTGCTGGCAATCGGCATCGGCCTTGCCACCGGCGCCAGCGTCGCAGTGACAGGCGTGATCGGATTTGTCGGATTGGTCACACCACACCTTCTGCGCCCGCTAGTCGGCGCACGTCCGGGCGCGCTTCTCATTCCAAGCGCTCTGGCAGGCGCAGTCTTGGTGCTTGCCGCGGATATTATTGTGCGCCTGACGCCCTCGCCCGCTGAACTGAAACTCGGGGTGGCGATGTCGATTTTGGGCGGGCCTTTTTTCCTGCTGCTGTTGATCCATATGCGGCGGAGGGCGGCATGAGCCTTTCAGTGACGGACGCGCATGTGCGGTTGGGCGATAAGCAGGTTTTGGGCGGCGTTAGCGCTACGTTCGCCACGGGTCAAGTGACCGCGATTGTGGGGCCTAACGGCGCCGGCAAGTCGACGCTGCTCACGTGTCTGGCGGGTTTGCGAAAACTGGACCGCGGACAGGTGCTGTTGGACAGCACGGACATTAACGACATTCCCGCACGTACCCGCGCGCAACGCCTCGCCTACCTGCCGCAAATTCCTGAAGTGGCCTGGGCCATAGATGCGCGCACGCTTGTAGGCCTGGGACGCACGCCTTTCATCGGTGCGCGCGGCCTGAGCACAGCCGATGACGAAGCCGTTGATAGAGCCATCAACCTCGCCGGTGTGGCCGACCTCGCCGACCGCACGGTCGCGACCCTCTCCGGCGGCGAACGTGCCCGTGTTCTATTGGCGCGCGCGTTGGCCGGTGAACCGGAGTGGCTGCTGGCGGACGAACCGCTGGCGGGGCTCGATCCCGGTCATCAATTGGATGCCGGCGATCTGTTCCGCCGCATGGCCGCCGAGCAAGGGCACGGCGTCATCGTCACGCTGCATGACCTGCACATGGCGCTGCGCATGGCGGACCGCGTGCTGGTGCTGGCCGGAGGCCGTGTGCTGGCGGACGGCGCGCCGCGTGACGCGCTATCGCCTGAGATTCTCGCTCAGACCTACGGCATCGAAGCACGTACGGCCGAAGGTGCTGCCGGGCCGATGATCGAAATCATCAGCCGGCGCAACTAGACAGCATCGCGAAAACCCAGCCTGTCTATTTCACAGGTACGGGCGGCTTTTCCGAAGCTAGTTCTTCGTCCTCAACCTCGGTCTCTTTTTTCGGCGCGACCTTTGACGGCGTGATGACGAACGTCAGCTTGCCGTCCGCAGCATCCACTTTCACATGGCCGCCGGTAATAAGGTCGCCGAACAGAAGGTGATCGGCCAAAGGCTTCTTGATCTCTTGCTGGATGACCCGCGCCAGTGGGCGAGCGCCCATGCGATTGTCGTAACCGCGAACAGCAAGCCAATCCCTCGCAGCCTGCGACAACTCAATGGTGACATTGCGGTCGGACAACTGACCCTCGAGCTGCATGACGAACTTATCCACCACCTTATGCACCACGTCGGGCGACAGATTGGCGAAGGTAATGATGGAGTCGAGGCGGTTGCGGAACTCGGGCGTAAACATCCGCTCGATGGCTTCCTTGTCGTCGCCTTCGCGTGTGTCGCGCTCGAAACCAATCGCGTTCTTGGCAAGATCGGCCGCACCAGCATTGGTCGTCATAATCAGGATGGCGTTCCTGAAATTGACGCTTTTGCCGTTGTGGTCTGTCAGTTTGCCGTGATCCATGACCTGCAACAAAATATTGAACAGGTCCGGATGTGCTTTCTCGATTTCGTCGAGCAGCAACACGCAATGTGGATGCTGATCGACCGCGTCGGTCAACAGGCCACCCTGGTCGAAGCCGACATAACCCGGCGGTGCGCCGATCAAGCGCGAAACCGAATGCCGTTCCATATACTCGGACATATCGAAGCGATGCAGCTCGATACCGAGCGACGACGCCAGCTGGCGCGCGACTTCGGTTTTGCCGACACCTGTGGGCCCGGCAAACAGATAGCTGCCCACCGGCTTTTCCGGCTCGCGTAAGCCGGCGCGCGATAGTTTGATGGCGCTCGACAGCGCGACGATGGCATCGTTCTGGCCGAAGACCATGGTCTTGAGATCGCGCTCGAGATTCTGAAGCGATTTTCTGTCGTCGCGTGAAACGGTTTTGGATGGAACGCGGGCGATTTTCGCAATCACCTCTTCGACGTCCTTCACCGAGACAACCTTGCGACGTTTGCTTTCGGGCAACAGCATGCGCGAAGCGCCGACTTCATCGATGACGTCGATAGCTTTGTCCGGCAACTTACGGTCGTGAATGTATTTCACCGACAGCTCCACGGCTGTACGGATAGCTTCCGCCGTGTAGCGCACTTTGTGATGCTCTTCGTAGTAAGGCTTGAGACCCTTCAAAATCTTGACCGTATCTTCGATGGACGGCTCCGGCACGTCGATCTTCTGGAAGCGCCGCACCAGCGCGCGGTCCTTCTCGAAATGATTGCGGTATTCCTTATAGGTCGTAGAGCCAATGCACTTGAGGCTGCCTGAGGCCAAAGCAGGCTTAAGCAGATTGGACGCATCCATCGCGCCGCCGGACGTCGCACCGGCACCAATAACGGTATGGATTTCGTCAATGAACAGCACCGCGCCCTTCATGGCTTCCAACTCAGAGACCACGGCCTTCAAGCGTTCCTCGAAGTCGCCGCGATAGCGCGTGCCCGCCAACAACGCACCCATGTCGAGCGAGAAGATGATGGCGTCATACAGAACTTCCGGCACTTCCTTGTTTATGATGCGGCGCGCAAGCCCTTCAGCAATGGCGGTCTTGCCGACACCGGCGTCACCGACATACAGCGGATTGTTCTTCGTGCGACGGCAGAGAATTTGAATAGTGCGCTCGACCTCTTTCTCGCGGCCGATCAGCGGATCAATTTTGCCCGCCTTGGCCTTTTCATTGAGATCGACGCAATAGGCCGTCAGCGCCTCGCGGCCCTTCTTGACCACTTCTTCCGATTTAGCTTCCGGCTCGGCGCCATTCACGGGTTTGCGTTCGGCGGTCGCCGCGCGTTTGGCGATGCCGTGAGAGATATAATTGACCGCATCCAAACGGGTCATGTCCTGCAGCTGCAGGAAATAAACCGCGTGGCTTTCGCGTTCAGAGAATAATGCGACCAGCACATTGGCGCCGGTAACTTCCTCGCGGCCTGACGACTGCACATGAATCGCCGCGCGCTGGACCACACGCTGAAAACCGGCGGTCGGCTTCGGATCGTCGCCGGTAAGCGACACCAGATCGTTTAAATCTTCATTCAGAAATTGACGCACGCCAGTGCGCAGGTGTTCGATATCGACATTACACGCCCGCATCACGGCGATGGCGTCGGTGTCATCGCATAGTGCGACGAGCAGATGTTCGAGGGTCGCGTATTCATGCCGGCGCTCGGCAGCGGCGGCAAGCGCAAGGTGAAGGGTCTTTTCCAAGTTTTGAGACAACATAGACAAGGGAATTACGATCCTTTCCAATTACGACCTGGAGTATTGCACAACACGCAACTCACGGCCCTTATGAACTCCTCGAAAGCCTCAATCGCCCTCCCCGAACGTATCTCGCAACGCCGTCACTCCTTCTCAAGCGTGCACTGGAGCGGATGCTGATTCTTACGCGCCAGCTCCATGGTCTGGTTCACTTTGGTTTCCGCGACCTCAAAAGTAAATACACCGCAGATCCCGACACCCTTCTGATGGACATGCAGCATCACGCGCGTCGCCTCTTCCGGCGTTTTGGCAAAATACTTTTCCAACACATGCACGACGAACTCCATGGGAGTATAATCGTCGTTCAGCATCAGCACTTTGTACATCGACGGTTTTTTGACCTTCGGGCGCGGCTTAACCACCACGCCGGTCGTCGTCCGACCGTCGTCGTTGCCCTTACGTTCATCGGTCATACGCGTGACCGATCCGGGGGCGTTAATAGTGCTTAAAATGGCATTCATTTGCGTCGGAAACTTAACTCTGCCGGTAGCGGTTGCGGTGTACCAAGAATACCAAAGCTGGCCTTAAGTATGTGTCAAAAATTTCTCCCCGCCAGGGGGGGGGGCGGTTAAATTTAATGTTTTTCTTGCGCGCCAACGTATTCCAGCCCCTTTAAGTCGCGCCAACTCACACTCGTATCTGGGGCTTTTAGCATCTCATGATCGGTCTGTTACCCTTAAATGGGTGAAAAATCATTGGATTCAAGGACATGAATAAGAGACGGGTAGACAGCGCAACTCAAACAAAGTATTTTCTCCAGATAACGCCGGGTTAACCGGGACGGTCGCATAATGACGGCCCACTGCGAGGGGATCGAAGAGGCGATTAGTTATCCACAGCCCTGCCGTGTTTTTTACATTCCGGTAGAGCGATAAAACCTTGTGCGGGATGTAGAGAATGGGGATGCGCTTCGGTCTGGTTCGGTTGTTTGCCGCCTTTCTGCTGATCTGCACGCCGGCCCTGATCTCGGTATCGGCGGCGTCGGATGCTCAGGCTAAATCGACCAAGGCCAGCGCCTCGAAAGCCAGCATCTCTAAAAGCGACAGAAAAGCCCGTAAGACTCCGGCCGCGAAATATAATCCCCCCGTCTATTCCGCCATTGTCGTCGATTACGCCACCGGTCAGGTGCTGAACGAAGTCAACGCCGACGTCAAAAGCTACCCTGCGTCGCTCACCAAGATGATGACGCTGTACATGCTGTTCGAAGCGCTTGAGCGCGGCGACGTGAACATGGCCACCCAAATTCCCGTGTCGAAGCGCGCTGCGGCTGCCGCGCCATCGAAACTTTATCTGAGCCCGAAATCGACCATTACCGTCCAGCAAGCGATTGGCGCGTTGATCACTAAATCGGCGAACGACGTCGCGGTTGCCACCGGCGAGCGCCTTGGCGGTAGCGAAGACGTGTTTGCGCAAAAAATGACCGCGAAGGCTCGCGCCCTCGGCATGACGCAAACAACCTTCCGTAACGCCTCCGGTCTGCCGAACCCTGAACAATTCTCGACCGCCCGCGATATGGCGACCCTCGCCAGTCACCTCATCAAAGACTTCCCCCAGCACTACGCCAATTTCTCGCGCATGGAATACACGTATCAGGGCCAGACCATCCGCACCCATAACCGGCTGCTGGAGTTCTACGAAGGCGCCGACGGCATCAAAACCGGCTTTACGGCAGCTTCGGGCTTTAATCTCGTGGCCTCGGCCACCCGCAACGGTTACCGGGTTATTGGGGTGATGTTCGGCGGCTCGACCGCCCGCGTCCGCGACCAGCGCCTTGCCTCCCTTATGGACGGCGGCTTCAGCGCGCTGTCCGGCACCCCCGCAGCACCTTTGATCGCGCGTAACGATCCGCCGGTCGCCGATCGCATCGGCTCCCAAATCGCCCTGTCGGACACCGAAGACCAAGCGGAAAGCACCGCCGAGCAAGGCGATACGGATGAGCCCTTTGAACCGGTCACCCGCACTGGCGCTATCGAAACCGAAAGCCTTGCGCCGCCAGCCCCGTCTACCGCCTCACCCGCGCGCAGCAAGCCGCGCGTTGTCGCGGCCCTCGTACCAAATACCATCCCGAAATCGCGCGCTGCCGCTCCGGCTGTGAATGCCGCGGGCGTAGCGACGTGGGGAATTCAGATTGGGGCCTATGCCAACCGCGCGACCGCCGAGACACAGGCAGCCGCAGCGGCCTTGAAACTCAACACCACGTTTGCTTCCGCCGGCCCGTCGGTGATTGAAGCGACCGTCAATGGCCGCAAGATGTACCGTGCACGCATTGTCGGCATGGAAAAAGCCGACCTGATGCGTGCCTGCGCGCTAATTCAAAGCAAAGCCGGCTGTCAGGCCATCCCGCCCGCTCAGGTCGCTGCGCGGTAATCTTCTAAGTTTTAGTGATCGACCGACACTGTCGGCAGTTCCAGACCGCTTTGCTGGAGCTGTGAGGCCAATTCGGCCTTAAGCCCATCGAGATGCGCTTCCGTATCGGCTTCGGCGCGCGCCACCAGCACGGCTTGGGTATTTGAGGGCCGGAGCAGCCACCAGCCGCCCTTGCCCGTCACACGCACGCCATCGATATCCGAGAGCTTTGCGCCGGACTTCACCAGCCGCGCTTTGACTTCATCGATGACGGTGAACTTGCGTTCGTCGGCGCAGGGAAACCGCAGCTCGGGTGTGTTGATCAACGCCGGCATGCGGTCGTAGCGCTTGATGAGATCGAATTTCTCGTCGCTGGCCATAATGCTGAGGAAGCGCACGGCCGCATAAACAGCATCGTCGAAGCCGTAATAGCGGTCGGCGAAGAAAATGTGGCCGCTCATCTCGCCCGCCAACGGCGACTTGGTCTCGGCCATTTTGTTTTTGATCAGCGAGTGGCCGGTTTTCCAGACGATGGGCTTACCGCCCATGCGCGCGACTTCGTCAAACAGAGCCTGGCTGGCTTTCACATCAGCAATGATCGGCGCGCCGGGATGCTGCTTCAGCACATCCTCGGCCAGAATTTGCATAATTTGGTCGCCCCAAAGAATGCGGCCTGCGCCATCGACAATCCCGATACGGTCGGCATCGCCATCGAAGGCAAAGCCGACGTGGGCTTTTTCCTTCTTCACGGCGGCGATGAGTTGCTCGAGGTTTTTAGGCACCGTCGGGTCCGGGTGATGGGCCGGAAATGTGCCGTCGATGGTACCGTTGATAACCTTGTGTTTGCCTGGCAGATGTTTCACAAGCGCGACCACCGCTTCGGCGCCGGCGCCGTTGCCCGGATCCCAAACAGCTGTAATGGGATGATTGCCGTAGAAATCTTTTTGCAGACGCTCGATATAGCGCGTGAAAGCCGGAATATCCGTTACCACGCCCAAGCCCGCATCAATGTCGCTGGTTTCCGCCATCTCGCCGAGTTGTTTGATATCGGCGCCGAAGAACGGTTTTTTGCCCAGCATCATCTTGAATCCGTTATGCGTCGGCGGATTGTGCGAGCCTGTCACCATGATGCCGCCGTCGGCTTTGGTTTCTACCGTCGCGAAATACAGCATGGGCGTAGGACCACGCCCGACGCGCTCGACGTGAATGCCGACCGATTTGAGCCCATCCACCAGCGCCGCTTCCATACTCGGAGAGCTGATACGACCGTCATACCCCACACAGACCCGCGACCCGCCATTGCGTTTGACGATTGTGCCAAAGGTCTTACCGACCCACGTAGCGTCAGCCGTGTATAAAGTTTCTCCGATAATGCCGCGGATGTCGTATTCGCGCAGGATCGTTGAATGGAATTTATGGCTGGCGGTCATAATATTAAAAACTTCTTTTATACTTTTGGAGGGGGCACTTAAGGATTGGGACGCCCGACGCAGGTGTAGCTAAAACCCGCAACCTTCATATCTGCCGGATTATAGACATTGCGCAGATCCACAACGATAGGAGACTTGAGGAGAGTCTTCATCCGCTTTGTGTCCAAATTGCGGAACTGATTCCATTCCGTCAACAATACTGCCGCATCTGCATCCTTCATGGCGTCGTAGGCATCGACACAATACGTGATATCCGGTAGTAGCTTTTTGGCTTCATGCATGCCTTCAGGGTCATACGCGCGGATGGTCGCGCCTGCCTGCTGCAAAGCCGGAATAATCGCGAGGCTGGGCGAATCGCGCATATCATCGGTGTTGGGTTTGAATGTCAGCCCGAGAACGGCGATCGTCTTGCCGCGGACGTCGCCGCCGCAAGCAGCCGCGATCTTATCGGCCATACGGCGTTTACGCTTCTCGTTAACGTCGACAACAGTCTCGATGATGCGCAAAGGCGTACCGTAATCTTGCGCGGTTTTCACCAAAGCCATCGTATCTTTCGGGAAGCATGAGCCGCCGTATCCTGGGCCCGGATGCAGAAATTTCTTACCGATGCGGCCGTCAAGACCAATGCCCTTCGCGACGTCGTGCACATCTGCTCCGACTTTTTCGCACAGATCGGCCATCTCATTGATGAAGGTGATCTTGGTCGCCAAAAAGGTATTGGCGGCGTACTTGATGATCTCGGCGGTTTCAAGCTTGGTGAAGAGGATCGGCGTTTCGATCAGGAAGAGCGCGCGATAAAGTTGGCGCATGACCTGCTGGGCGCGTTCGCTTTCGGTACCGATGACGACGCGGTCAGGCCGCATGAAATCGTTGATGGCGGAACCTTCGCGCAGGAATTCCGGGTTCGAGGCGACGTCGAACTCCAACTCGGGGCGCGCCGCGCGGATAATGCGTTCGACCTGGCGGCCGGTGCCGACAGGCACGGTGGATTTGGTGACGACAACCGCATACCCGGTGAGATGACCGGCGATATCCATGGCGGCGCCGTAAACATAAGATAAATCGGCGTGACCGTCGCCGCGTCGGCTAGGCGTGCCGACAGCGATAAATACCGCCTCCGCGCCGGCAATGGCCGATTTGAGATCAGTCGTGAAGGTCAACCGGCCGGCTTCGGCATTGGTTTTGACGAGCGTATCCAGGCCCGGTTCGTAAATCGGGATCTCGCCCTTTTTCAGCCGTTCGATTTTGGACGCGTCACGGTCGACGCAGACCACGTCGATGCCGAATTCGGAGAAGCACGCCCCTGACACTAAACCGACATAGCCGGTTCCGATCATAGCTACACGCATCGGGCTAACTCCTGGCGGTTACTTTGTATCAAGCAGCTTTTGTACGAGCGGTCGCAAACGATCGCCCATCTCGGGGTGCGCCAAACCAAAAGCTAGGTTTGCCTCGACAAAACCAACGCGCGTGCCGCAGTCGTAACGGCGGCCTTCGAAGCGCAGGCCGTGAAACGGCACGCTAGCGATTGTCCGGTTCAACGCGTCAGTGAGTTGGATTTCATTGCCAGCACCCTTGGTGTGTTTGTCGAGTTCGGTAAACACGGCGGGATCGAGGATGTAACGACCTATGATTGCCAACGTTGATGGTGCTTTATCGGGTGCTGGTTTTTCGACAAGCCCCTTAGCCTTGGCGAGTTTACCGTCATCAGACAGGATGTCGAGAATGCCGTATCTGTTTGTCTGGTCGCGCGGCACATCTTCGACCGCCACGACGTGGCCGCCCACCTTGCTGTGAGCGTCGATCAATTGTTTCAGGCAGGGTGTTTGCGACAGAACCATGTCGTCCGGCAGGATGACGGCAAAGGGTTCGTTGCCGATCAGCTGCCACGCGCACCACACGGCATGACCTAAGCCCAACGGATCGTGCTGCTTTACGATGTGCACCGCACCCGGCGGCAATGTGGAATCGCGCACAATCTTCAGTTCGGCCAGCTTACCCTTCTCCTCAAGCGCGCGCTCGAGCACGGGATGAGGATAGAAATGCGTGGCGATGGATTCCTTGCCGTCGGCCGTGACAAAAATGAATTCTTCGATACCGGCAGCACGCGCTTCCTCGATGGCGTACTGCACCACCGGCTTGTCGATCACCGGGATCATTTCCTTGGGAATGACTTTCGTCGCGGGCAGAAATCTGGTGCCTAGCCCGGCGACGGGAAGCACCGCCTTACGCACGCGTTGCGTCATGGAACGTCCCTTAGAAATATTGGATCAAAGTTATTGAATCAGCAGGCAAACCCCGTCTTTTCGGACGGATGTCTAACAAATATGTGCCATGCCCGGCGCGGGCTTGCAACCGCCGAGGATGCCGCCCAGACCGCCAAGACGTCTGGCGGGAACTAAAGAATTTCCATCGACGTTTAAATTGCGAGCGCCGCCCCTTTTTGCCGGGAGGAAGCAGTGAAAACCATTTTTGTACTTGCCGTCATCACGAGTGTTTTTGCCGCCCATTACGGTTTTGCGGCAGCTACCCTAGCGGCCAGCGCCGATGCCTGCTCCGAATGGGGTTTGACCGGCAAAGATCTGGCCGACTGCCGGACGGAATGGACAACCGCCAAGACGGAGGCGGAACGCACGGCCATTCGCACAAAATTCGGGTCCAAAGCGCCTGTCGCGCCACCGGAAATTCTCGGCACCTCGACGAAGGCACCATTGACGATGCCCGACAAATCGACCAATACAGATCCGCTGCTAAAACCGAACATGCCGCCTACTACCGGCGAGCATCGCATGCCGAAGGTTGTGCCGCCGACACCTTAAAAGTCAGCCTTTTTTGAGAAGGGTATCTTTCGCCTGATTTACCTGCGCGGCGAGATAATCGTTGCCGCCATGATCCGGATGAATCTGCCCCATGAGGCGGCGATAGGCTGCTTTTACTTCGCTTTCGTCGGCATTGGGCGCAACGCCCAAGATACGCGCCGCCTCTTCCACCGTCATAACACCGCGCGGAGCACCGCTTGCCGATGCTCCCTCATCGGCTTTGGAACGCTTGCCGGTGAACATGTCGCGGAATTGTTTTCCCATTTGCACGAAACTCAGAATGCGTCCGATCCATGCCGCAAGCGCCACCACACCCGCCATGGCCGCGCCGACACGCCCCGTGAGGACGAGCCCGACAATGACCAGCGCAATAAGTCCCAGCACGCCCCAATTGATACTCTTGCGGACGGCTTTTGGATCGGCGCGGCCAAGCCAACTGAGAAACGTCACAGCGCCAATCAGCACCAGTAATCCGAAGAGCAAAGCTACCATGGCTTTATGTGTCCAATCCGAGGACGTGCATGAGATTGCGAATTTCCTGTCGCGCTGCGACGTGTGACATAGCTACGTCCCGCGTATTTGCAAGCGCCGCCAAGTCTTCCGCCGTTAGTCCGTCGAGGAAGAGTTCACGATAGACAACACGCTCATGAATCCCGTCCGCGACCCGAAAGCCGATGCGCTTGGCCAGATCATTCACCAACTTGCCCATCAGCTTTTTGTTGCGTGCTTCCAACTGGCCGAGGCGGTTGCGCACCACGACCCAGTCCATCGACCCGCCATCACGCTTGGCGCGAATTTGTTTAGCCTTCCAGACGCGCTCGGAATAATGGCTCGGGCGTTGGATGGTTTGTTTGTGCGGATCCACATGCGCCAGCACGTCTAAGTCGATCAGGCTGTCGTTGATAGGCGTGACCAGCACGTCGGCGTAAGAATGGCCGATTTGCGATAGAGCGCCGTCATGGCCGGGGGTATCGATAATCACCATCGCGCAATGTTGCGTCCGGTCCAATATCGCCGCGAGTTCGGCTTCCATGTTGTCTTGCGTATCCAACGCCGCATGCTCCGGCATCGGCACCGACTGGCGCAAGGCGTACTGGCGGCGATTGGCGACATAGCGCGAGATTGTGCCTTGGCGGGCATCGAGATCGATGGTTGCGACTGAGAGGCCGCGATTGAGCAGCGCGACTGTCAGGTGCATCGCCAGCGTCGATTTGCCCGTGCCGCCCTTCTCATTACCGAAGACAACAATGCGCGGAGGTTTTTGTGGGTTTGTCGAGATCATACGGCAGACATTATAGCCCGCCATATGTCAGCGCAACTTGACCAACAGAGCCGCGCGCCTCACACTTATGATGAAAACGGGGATAAGCATGGAAGCAGCGGATTGTATCGTCATTGGCGCCGGGGTTGTGGGCTTAGCGGTCGCCCGTGCCATGGCCCGCAAAGGCCGCGAAGTGCTGATTCTGGAATCTGAAGACGCGTTTGGCACCGCCACCAGTTCTCGTAACAGCGAAGTCATACATGCAGGTATTTTCTATACGCATGGCAGCCTGAAGGAGCGGCTTTGCATCGAAGGCCGCGACAAGCTCTATGCATTTTGTGATGCCTACGGTGTAACGTATAAGCGGACCACCAAGCTGGTCTACGCCGCGGATGAAAGCGAAATCGCCGGCCTCAAAAAGCTTCAGACGCACGCCAACGAGAGCGGCGTCTACATGACCTGGATGAGCCGCGCGGACACAAAGCGCATCGAACCGAACTTGGAATGCGCGGCCGCCTTGCACTCGCCGATGACCGGGATTCTCGATAGTCACGGATATATGCTGGCGCTGCTTGGCGACGCCGAACAGAACGGCGCGGTCATCGCTTATAATAGCCCGGTTGTCGGTGGAAGCGCCGCGGATGACGGAATCGTCATTACGGTCGGCGGCGACGGCGCGATAAGCTTGAAGGCGCGCACGGTCATCAACTGCGCCGGACTGGGTGCGCAAGATATCGGCCGCAAGATCACGGGGGTCAAAGCAGGCTCGGTCCCGCCGCAGCACTACGCCAAGGGCAATTACTTCTATCTTTCGGGAAAGCCGCCGTTCACGCGCCTTGTCTATCCCCTGCCGGGCCATGCCAGCCTCGGCCTGCATTACACCTTGGATCTCTCCAATCAGGGCAGGTTTGGCCCGGATCTGGAATGGACCGATAAGCTTGATTACGTCGTCGATGAAGGGCGCGAGCCGTCTTTCTATGCGGCCATTCGTAAATATTGGCCGGGGCTGCCCGACGGCGCTCTCAGGCCCGGATACAGCGGAATTCGCCCGAAAATCCAAGGGCCTAACGATCCCGCGAAGGACTTCGACATCCAAACCCCGGCACAAACCGGCGTTAACGGTTTAATTGCCCTTTACGGCATAGAATCACCAGGACTGACCTCCAGCTTGGCCATTGCCGATTACGTGGCGGAACGGGTGCCGTGATCACTTCTAAAAGACGCAACGTACTTCTCGCAGCCGCCGCAGCAGCCGCTTTGAGCTGGGGCGCAGTTATTGCCGCCGAGCAACCCAATACGCCTGCTCCGGCTGCCGGACGCCAGCTTGGTCCGCCGCCGGGCGCAGGGCTCGAAGGATCGGGCGATCCGGCACCCCCGCCGCCGGAAGTAGAAAAACCACTCATTCCTGTTGCTCCGCCGCAAGCCAAACCGTCAACGCAGGGCACGAACGTGCCCGACCGCACCCGCATGTTGCTGGGTGAGGTCGAAGTGCTCGATATTCCGCTGGCCGAAATTCCTAATTACCGCACGGCCATGCGCAGTATCGTCGAGGAACTTGCGATTTATGCGCGCGGGCGTGATCCGAAATTCATCGTTACCACGCGCGGGGGTTTTGACCTTTTGGCCTGGAGCCGCCGTGAGTTCGACCTGACCGAAATCAAACGCGATCCCGACGCGAAGATTCCTGCCGACGCTATTATGCAGATCGGCATGCCCTTGCGGCTTTATATCCAGCAGCTCAACGGTATTGTTCTCAACGGTCAATTCTGCGCGCCCTTGCGCGTTCCGCGCGACAACCTGCACGACATGGCAAAGCAGGGTTTGAAGCTGCTTTCGATTGAGCACTGCAAAACCCCCGCTACGGCGCAAAGTGCGCTGCAAGCCGCGATTCAAGCCGGCGTGGTTGCGCATACGGACTCAGATACAACAGATGTCTTTACAAACGTTCCCAAAAACCGCCCCTCGCCCGAAAACCCACGCAATGTTGAAGTCTTAGGCGTCGCCAAAAACATGCTGGTGATGCTGGACAACACCCAATACGCCTCGCACGGTGAATGGCTCGCAGCCCTGCAATCGACCAATTACGACGTCCTCGTCACGGACGCATTCTTCAAAGGCAAACAAAACCTGACGAAGGATGAAATACATAGTCTCAAGTTCAAGGAAATGGGCGCGCGCCGTTTAGTGCTGGCGCGGATGAGCGTGGGCTATGCCGAGGACGAACGTTACTACTGGAAGCGCGAGTGGGGCATTGGCGAACCGAGTTGGATCAAGCCTTCGGCCCGGATCGTCCCGGCCAATACGCGATCGAGTATTGGAACACCGCATGGAAAGCCATCCTCGGAAAGTATTTTGCCGGACTGATGGACTTGGGCTTTGACGGCGTCGTACTGGACGGTGTGGAAGCTTATCGGCGCTGGGAGTTCATGACGCCGCTGGACCCGACGCAGAGCCTCGCCCAGACAAAAATCAAGCCGAGCACGGCAGCGGTGCCGACTACTCGCCCTTAATTTTCTTGATGACCATCGCGAGGCCGGCGACGAGCTTTTGACCTATCGGTCCGCCGTCGCCTTCCATCTTCTGCTGCATGATGAGCCGCAGAGCTTCCTGGTGAACTTTCACCGCATCCATCTGAGCATCGGTAAGATTTTCGCCGGCGTCTTCGATGAAACGTGCGAGCTGCGTGCCGACAGCCGTCATCAGCGGGTAACCAAAGCTGGTGCCCTGCCCTTTGATGGACTGCACGACGGCATAAAGTTCAGCGATATGTGCGGGCCGGTTGGCGGGGTCTTTGATCGCCTTGTCGTAGGCTGTGGCGAGCGCCGCCATGTCTTCGACGGCAGCTTCCAGATAGTCGAATTTTGCCGCCCCGATGGAACGTTCTGCTGCGTTAATCCATACAGCATCGATGGTGCCAGTGACTCCGGCCAGTTTTTGTTTTTGGCGCAGATTATTAGGCGGATAGATTTACTGACCTTCTTTCTCGGACATGGACCTAATTGTACCTGCCCACCCCCAGATTGACCACACCCATTACAACGCGTGGACGGGCTCGCGGTAAATTAGAGTAAAATCCAGGTTGCCAGTCCCAAAAAGGTGAAGAACCCTACACAATCGGTAATAGTTGTGAGGAAAACCGCTGCCGAATCCGCCGGATCGGCACCCCATTTTTCAAGAAGCAATGGGATAGTGATTCCGGCGAATCCCGCCGCAATCATGTTGGCAACCATGGACGAACCAATCACGACGCCAAGCAGACCATCCTTAAACCAAAGATAGGCAATAAGCCCGGTGATCACCGCGAACAAAAGTCCATTGATCGAGCCAACGAAAATTTCCTTCCACACCACGCGAACCACATTGCTGGCATTGAGTTCGCGCGTTGCCATTGAGCGGATGACTGTAGCGAGGGTTTGCGTTCCGGCGTTTCCGCCCATAGATGCACAAATCGGCATAAGCACCGCGAGGGCCGAAAGCTTTTCAATCGAGCCTTCAAACGCGCCGATGACCGCCGATGCTAAAAAAGCCGTGCCGAGATTTAGCACCAGCCAGATGAACCGTGACTGGGCGGTGGACATAACTGTGCGATAGAGGCTGGAGTCTTCCTGCGGACGCACACCGGCGAGTTTCAAGATGTCGTCGCCCGCGACCTCATCCATGACGTCGACCACGTCATCGATGGTGATCTGACCGATCAGACGGCCCGACTTATCAACAACCGGCGCCGCCGTTAAATCGCGCTGACGAAACAGAAAAGCTACTTCCTCACGGTCCATGTCAGTCGGAATCACATCAAGTTCGGGATCGTCGATAAGGTCGCGCATCTGAGTCGGGCGCCGGGCTTTTACGACATGGTGCAGTTCGATCATGCCTTGCGGGCGGTGCCGATGATCGACCACGAAAATCACATAGAATTTTTCCGGCGTGTTTCGGGTGGTGCGCAGATAGTCGATGGTTTCGCCGACGGTCCAATAATTGGGAACAGCTACCAGTTCGCGCTGCATAAGACGCCCGGCGGTGTGCTCGCCATAAGCTAGTCCCTGCTCGATGAGTGTGCGCGTCTCCTGGGGCAAGCGGCCGATAATCTGGGCCTGCTCGTCGGAATCGAGTTTTCCAGCGATGTAGACGGCGTCGTCGGAATCCAGTTCCGTCAACGCCACGGCCAAGTCTTCAAAGCCTAAAGCATCCATGATCTCGTCGCGGACTTCGGCGGCCAACTCGGGCAGAACGTCGGCATTGAAGTCGTCGCGGATGGCATCGATCAGAAGCCTGCGGTCCTCGCTATCGAGGCGCTCGAGAAGATCGGCCATGTCGGCGTAATGGAGTTCGCCCACCAGCGTACGAACCTGTTCCTTGTCGTTGGTCCGCAGAGTTGTGGCAACTTCCTCAACGAACTCAGAATCCAGCTCGAAATTTTCGTCAAGCGCCTCTATGGGGGCGCGGCGGGCGCGGGGGACGGTCACCGGGGTCGGGCTTGGTGTCTCGGCCATGGCGGCCCCTGTCTGTAAATGTGGTGGCCCTGAAGGCTAACCCCGGAAAAAAGGGAGGACAGACAAAAGTAGTGGTGCGGTCGAAAAGACTCGAACTTTCACGGGTTGCCCCACAGCGACCTCAACGCTGCGCGTCTACCAATTCCGCCACGACCGCACGATATTAGGTAGATGTCCCGGCGCCAAAGCACCGGGCGTGCGGTCCAATAGCAAATCGGGTATGGGTTGGCAAGGAAACACCCACCGTGACGGACATGACCCAACCGCCTGTCGAATTGCGCATTTCCCACGACCTTGTGCCCTTCCCAGAGGCCGAGGCCGCTATGGACGCGCGGGTGGGCGCCATTAGAGATGGAACCGCACCGGAATTACTGTGGTTTCTGGAACACCCCCCGCTTTACACGGCGGGAACCAGCGCGCAAAGCCACGACTTATTGGCGCCGGATCGCTTTCCGGTCTTCAAAACCGGCCGAGGCGGCCAATACACGTATCATGGCCCCGGCCAGCGCGTGGTTTACGTGTTGCTCGACTTGAAACACCGGGGTGAAGACGTGCGCTGTTTTGTGCGCGACCTGGAAAACTGGATGATTCGGACCCTCGCCGAATTCGACGTCACGGGCGAGCGTCGCGAAGGTCGCGTGGGAATTTGGGTTAATCGTGGAAGTGGCCGCGAGGATAAAATCGGGGCCTTGGGCGTGCGCGTGCGCCACTGGGTGACTTTCCACGGCATTTCACTAAACGTCGCACCGGACCTGTCACACTTCACAGGTATCGTGCCCTGCGGGATCGTAGCCCATGGCGTGACCTCCCTCGCCGATCTTGGCAAGAACGCGCCAATGGCTGCGGTTGACGCGGCATTGCAAGCGACGTTTGAATCCGTCTTCAAAAGGAAGCTGGCGGCGACAGCTTAGACGTGGCGATCAGCCTTGCCGATCTGCCGTCGGACGTTGTTGAAATGGTCCTTCGGGGACTTTCTCATCGACGGACTCTTTTATCACCGCTGTAACTTTGGCCATGTAAGGCCCGGCCTGACAGTCCGCGACAAATTGCTCGACGGCTTCGAACGGTCCATGCACCAACGCTTCCACAGATCCGTCGGTCAGATTACGCACCCAACCAAACAAGCTTACCTTGCGCGCCGCGTTCACCACCCAGGCGCGGTAACCGACGCCTTGTACGCGGCCTTCAATCAGCACGCGGAGCGTAACGTTCGTTTCCGATGCCGCGGACATGGCCCCTCAGCGGAATTCCAGGATCATTTGATCCACAGCCAAAGAGGCGCCGCTCTGCTCGTAGATTTTCTTAACTGTTCCGTCGCGTTCGGCCTTGAGTATGTTTTCCATTTTCATCGCTTCGACAACCGCCAAGGTCTCGCCGGCTTTGACCTCCTGCCCTTCTGTCACAGCCAGGGACACCAACAAGCCAGGCATTGGCGACAACAGATATTTCGACAAGTCCGGCGGCTCTTTGTGCGGCATTAAACGCGCGAGTTCAGCGGCGCGCACGGTATAGACGCCGACATCCATCTGACTGCCGGCATGAAACAAGCGATAGCCCACGACGCGGTTGTCGATTTGAATAGTGACTGACTTGCCGTTGACGTCGGCAACAAACAGCGGCGCACCGAAAATCCACGCGCTTTTGACGTGGACGGTTTTTTTGCCGACATTCACGGTCGAACCGACGATCCCGCCGCCAAGCATGGTTTTATGCGGCGACACACAGACCGGATATTCGTTTTCCCTACCATTAGCCCCGTAAGACGCCACGACCCAATTCTCGGGCACGTTGCGGCCGTGTCCCGGGATCTGTCCGGAAATACCGGCCGCGCGGCGCACATAGGCGTCATGGACAATCGCGGCCACAGCGACCAGCGTTGTCGGGTCTTTCGCGGGCAGATCCTTGTCCGAAAAGCCATCGGGATATTCTTCGGCGATAAAATTGGTCGACAATTTACCGTCTTCGAATTTCTTTTTGCCCAACACCGAGGCTAAGAACGGAATGTTATGCAGGACGCCGCGGATATAATAGGCGTCGAGCGCTGCGCGCATATGCGCGGTGGCTTCCTTGCGGTCTTTGCCCCACGTACACAGCTTGGCGATCATTGGGTCATAAAACACGCTGATCTCGCCGCCCTCCTGCACGCCAGTATCGACGCGCACGTTCTTATTCTCAGCGGGTGGGAGATACCGCACTAAACGACCGATGGACGGCAGGAAGTTGCGATACGGGTCTTCGGCATAGACCCGCGATTCAATCGCCCAGCCGTTGATCTTGACGTCCTTCTGCTTCAGCGGAAGTTTTTCGCCGGCTGCAATGCGGATCATCAGTTCGACCAAGTCGAGGCCGGTGACGAGTTCCGTTACCGGATGCTCGACTTGAAGGCGCGTATTCATTTCCAGGAAGTAGAAGTTACGCTTGGTATCGACAATAAACTCGACCGTGCCGGCGCTGACGTACTGCACGGCCTTGGCAAGCTGTGCCGCCTGCTCGCCCATGGCTTTGCGGGTCTTCGCATCGAGGAAGGGACTGGGCGCTTCTTCGATAACTTTTTGATGGCGGCGCTGGATCGAACATTCGCGCTCGTTCAGATACAACGTATTGCCATGCCGGTCGGCGATGACCTGGATTTCGATGTGTCGCGGCTGCTCGATGTATTTTTCGATGAACATGCGATCATCGCCGAACGACGATTTAGCTTCGGATTGCGAGCGCTCGAAGCCTTCCTGCACTTCAGATTCATTGCGGGCAATGCGCATGCCCTTACCGCCGCCGCCGGCCGATGCTTTGAGCATGACCGGATAGCCGACCTGCTTGGCAATTTTCTTGGCCTCGGCGACGTCCTTAACAATGCCCATGTAGCCGGGCACTGTAGAGACGCCGGCTTTATCGGCTAACTTCTTGGACGCGATCTTGTCGCCCATGGCTTCGATGGCGTGGGCATCGGGACCGATGAAAACGACTTTCTCTTTCGCCAGCGCCTTCTGAAATTCCTTATTCTCAGACAGGAACCCGTAACCCGGATGCACGGCTTCAGCTTTGGTCTGCTTGCAGGCCTTCACAATACGATCGATGAGAAGATAACTTTTTGCCGCGGGGCTTTCGCCAATGTGCACGGCCTCGTCGGCCATTTCGACATGCAGGGCATTGCGGTCGGCATCGGAATAGACCGCGACCGTGGCGATGCCCATCTGCTTGCAGGTCTTGATAACCCGGCAGGCAATTTCACCGCGGTTAGCGATCAGGATTTTCTTGAACATGATGAGTGCCGGGCCCTACAGCGGAATATTGTCGTGCTTCTTCCAGGGATTTTTGACGTCCTTGGTTTTCAGCATGGCGAGTGAGCGGCAAATGCGGCGGCGGGTGCTGTGCGGCATAATTACATCGTCAATGAATCCAAGATTGGCTGCACGGAATGGATTGGCGAAGCGTTCCTCGTATTCCTTCGTCCGGTCGGCGATCTTCTTAGCGTCACCGATGTCCTGACGGAAAATAATCTCGACCGCGCCTTTGGCACCCATCACAGCTATTTCCGCTGTCGGCCAGGCGAAGTTGACATCGCCGCGAATATGTTTGGAACTCATAACATCGTAAGCACCACCGTAAGCCTTGCGGGTGATCACTGTCACCTTCGGCACAGTGGCTTCGGCGAAAGCGAACAGCAGCTTGGCGCCGTGCTTGATGATCGCGCCGTACTCCTGGTTGGTTCCAGGCAGGAAACCCGGCACATCGACAAAGGTAATAATCGGGATATTGAAGCAGTCGCAGAAACGTACAAAGCGCGCGGCCTTCCGGCTTGAGTCGATATCGAGGCACCCGGCCAGCACCATCGGCTGATTGGCGACAACGCCGACGGTCTGCCCTTCCATGCGGCCGAAGCCGATGATCATATTCTTGGCGAAGTGTTCGCCGATCTCGAAGAAGTCACCCTCGTCCACGACTTTATGAATCAGCTCTTTCATGTCGTAGGGCTTGTTGGGATTGTCCGGGATCAATGTGTCGAGGGAAAGATCTTTCCGATCCGGCGAGTCCGTACAGGCGATGACCGGAGGTTTCTCTTTGTTGCTGAGCGGCATGAAGTCCATGAATCGGCGTAACTGAATTAACGCTTCGACGTCATTCTCGAAAGCGCAGTCCGCAACGCCGGATTTACCGGCATGCGTCATGGCCCCGCCGAGCTGCTCCTGCGTCACGGTTTCATGCGTGACGGTCTTGACCACATCGGGGCCGGTCACGAACATGTAGGATGTATCCTTCACCATGAAGATGAAGTCAGTCATAGCCGGCGAATAAACCGCCCCACCGGCGCAGGGGCCCATCACCATTGATATCTGCGGCACAACACCCGAGGCGAGGACGTTCTGCAGGAATACGTCGGCATAGCCCGCGAGCGACGCCACGCCTTCTTGAATACGCGCTCCGCCGGAGTCATTGAGGCCGATCACAGGCGCGCCGACCTGCACGGCCTTTTCCATGATCTTGAGAATTTTCTTGGCGTGCGACTCAGAGAGAGAACCACCAAAGACTGTAAAGTCTTGGCTAAAGACAAACATCGGGCGGCCGTTGATCGTGCCGTAACCGGTGACCACGCCATCGCCCGGCACGCGGCTATCGCCCATGCCGAAGTCTTCGCAGCTATGCTCGACGAACATGTCCCACTCCTCGAAGGAGCCTTCATCGAACAAAAGCTCGATGCGCTCCCGGGCCGTGAGCTTGGCCTTGCCGTGCTGGACGTTAATACGCGGCTGGCCGCCGCCGAGGCGCGCCGCAGCGCGTTTTTCCTCAAGCCTTTGAATGATCTGTCTCATTGCTCCAATGACCTAGAAAGCCGCTCCCGCACGCGGCCAGTGGATGAGCCGCTCCCGTAACAGACCTAGCATAAATGGAACTCCGGCCTGCCACAAAAAGCAATAGAGCGGGCCTTGCTCAACCGCTATAAACCGGCCTGCCTTTATGGTTCAGGAACATAGCCCATGGCCGCCCCCGCCAAGTTGCCCCCGATGCTGAAACTTGCCTTGGAAATGGGCCCGCTGGCGGTGTTCTTCGGAGCCAATGCCTATTTCGGAATCTTCCCCGGCACCGCAGCCTTTATGGCCGCGACAATCGTGGCCTTGGGACTGTCCTACGCGATTGCCCGGACCGTTCCCGTCATGCCGTTGGTGACGGCGGTTTTCGTGGTGATCTTTGGCGGGCTGACGCTCTACTTGGCGGACGAGACCTTCATCAAGCTGAAGCCGACCATCGTCAATTTGATGTTCGCGGCGATTTTGTTTGCCGGGCTCGTCACGGGCCGATTGTTCATCAAGCTGGTTCTCGAGGCCGCTTTTCAGCTGACCGAGCGCGGCTGGATTTTGTTGACGCGGGCGTGGATCGGATTCTTCCTGCTGCTGGCCGGACTCAATGAAATTGTCTGGCGCAATGTCTCAACCGACACATGGGTGAATTTCAAAGCCTTCGGTATCATGCCGCTGACGCTGCTTTTCAGCTTCGCGATGCTGCCGATCATCCTGAGGTATTCAATTCAACCGGCGGACGCAGATGCGAAAAGTGATGTAGACAAAGCCTAAAAGAAGGCATGTAATACTTGCACCGGTTGGCGGAGGCCCGGCGGGCAACTTTATGTGGGGTATGGTCGTGGCCACCAACAAAGACAAACCAATCGCGAAGTTCGTTAAGGCGAAAAAAGTGAAATCCAAGACGCCGCCGCAACATGCGCGGCCGACAGGCGGCCGAGGCGCAACACCGCGCGGCATGCAGGCGCGCGGTCGCTAAGCCTTCACTAAATCCAGATAACGTCCGATGGCATTGAGGTCCGCCGCGATATGGCGGCGGCGTGTGAGTGCGAGTTCGTCTTCGCCCCACTTCTCCATCTGGTAGGTTTCATCCAAGGCCGCCGCCGCAAACGTTTCGGCGGCGCTGATATGCCGATGCACGATAGCGAGCGATAGCGCGAGCGAATTTGTGATCGCGGCGCTGGCCTGTAGGGCGTTCAAATGCTCGTCGTCCAAAGCCGATATGGCTTTGCGCAAAGCCACTGCCGTCGCGTCAGGCTGGCTGTGCGGGAGAAGTCCCTCGGCCGTCGTAAAGCCAATGCCATGGGTGGCATTGAGCCAGTCCAAAACCGGCTGCCAAACCACATGCTGGCGTGCTTTGAGATCGGCGGGATAAGCCGCGCGGTAGCACAGCAGGTCCGCATCCACGTAATCCATGAGTTCTCCGATAAGCACATCGCGCTGCGGCGTCACCCTATCAAGCGCCGTGGACACCAGACGCGTAAGCGGCATGGCCTCGGGATCAATGTTTGGATCCTGGGCATCCCACTCGGCTGCCAGCGCATCGGCCAGCGCGCGGTGGGCGGTGGATATCGGCTTGCGCAGCGGTGTGAGGACCGGCTTCCCGTCTAGAAGCACGCGGAATACTCCCGCGGCTTCGCCGACCGTCACGGTCTTATAAACGCGTTTAATCTTCGGCCGCGGCGGTTCGCGCCCGGCGAGTTTTGCGAGGTCGGCTACCATTATTTTTTTAGGTGCCAGGTCCGTGCGGTCTGGCAGGGATCCCCGCCGGCAGCCGCGTCGGCTTTGTCTTTCACACTTTGCGCCACGAGCGATGCGCCGCCGGTGGCAAAAGCCGCACCCAAGGTACTCAACGCTTTTACAGCTCCAGCCTTATCAATCCCGATACCCGGGCTTGCAATGGGCCCCTGCACTTTGACAGCGCTGACCAGCGACCCGAGACCCGCGCCGATGCCGCCCGTGGCCTTTGGTCGAACACTGAGATCAAGCTGCTCGCTGCCGAAGTCGATTTTACCGCTGGAGGTGATCTGTATCTTGTCGGTGACCAGGGCAATGCCGTTATTGGTCGTTGCGACGCCGTTAGCTACCTGCAGGTTGACCACGCCGCAGCGCGCCACCGTATAAGGATCCTTATTGCCGAGCGGATTCAGCGCGCTCAGAACCTGCATGATGACATCGGCCCCAATCATATTGAGCGCATCATTGCGGATCTTGCTTTCGCCCATGCCCGCGATCACCGAGCCGTTCAGACTGCCGGCAATGGCATGCATGGAAGCGCCCACGCCGCGCACATTCATATCCAGGTCCAAGGGTCCTTGCGTGATGACATCGGACTTCTTGAGTTCCTTGGCCAAGCCCTCGGCGGAGATTCCTTTGGCCTCGGCTTTCAGCGTGACCGACTTGTCATTCGCATTCGCATTGGCATCGACATTGGCGGTGAGCGTTCCGCCCGCGATTCCGAAGGACGCCGGTTTCAGTCCAAGCTTGCCGGCGACAAGATCAACCGGCAGCACCACGTCCTTGAGCTTGAGGCCATTGGGCAGCATCAGCTTGCCGATCGAGACTTTCACATTGGCATCGGTCGACGTCAGGCTGTCCCAGGGCAACGGATCGTTCGAAAACAACGGACCGGCGGCGCTCGACTTTGCGGCTGGACCAGGCGCACCACCGCTTGCGGGCTTGCTGTAGGCCGCGAGATCGAGTTCCGGAATGGTTAACACGCCCTTGGCAAAGGGGCGGCTCTTGGACAGATCGACCATGATGTCGCTGTCGGCCTTAATGCCGAAACCTTCAAGCTTCACTTTGGCCGGAAAGGACTTGTTCATCGCCGCCAGCGATGCGACCGGCGCCAGCGTACCGGCGGCTTTCACGTCCTGGCCATTGATCTTGGCAGCGAAGTCCAAGGCGCCCTTGTCATCGAGGGACGCCTTATCGACCACGAGCTCGACCGGCGCGCCCTCACCCTTGTAGCTGGCTTTCGTATCGGTGACGGCGAGGTTGATGATGCCGAGGTCGCCGATTTTGCCTTTGGCTTCGGCAATGATTTTCCCGATCTCGGCACTGGCAGTGGTTTTGGCGTCCTTCAAAGAGCCGTTCGCCTTCTCAACCGCGATCTTGGTCACATGCATGGCTTTGATGGCGGCGACGAGATCTTTCTCGGTCGCGGCGCGGGCTTCGCCTTCCATGGCAAGACTGGCGAAGGCACCCTGATAGGCCGTCGGACCATCCTTGTAGGAGCCCTTGGCGTCGGCGGCTGAAAGCTTGGTGATATTGAAATCGGTGATCGGACCGACGGCCGTCATATCGAATTTGGCGACGGAGCCTTCGGCGGACGTAGCACCTTGCTTATAAGAGGCGACGGTTTCGGTAAGGGTCACGGAGGGAAGGTTGAGGTCCATCAGCGCCCCGGCGATTTTCGCCTCAACGGACTTGGCTGAGACATTAGCGCCACCCTTAGTCTTGCCGTCCCGATAAGTCAGCTGCAGGTTCTCGACTGAAACACCGCTGACATTGAGCGGCAGGGGCGCGCTCGAAGAAGCTCCGGCCGAACCGGCGGACGCAGTCTCGAACTCCCAATTACCCTTTCCTGCCGCATTGGTCTCCAGCACCACGTCAGGGTCGGCCAGCTTCAGGCCGCTGATGTTGACGGTGCCGAACAGAAGCGGAATGAGCTGAGTGCTGGCTTCTAGCTTCTTAAGCGTGAGCATCTCTGGCCGGCTGCCCCAAGGCGCGTTGGCGACTTTGACGTCGCTGACTACGATCGCGGGCGACAGCGACAGGGAGAGCTTGATATCGCCAATCGTGACCTCGCGGCCGTTGGCAGCCTTGGCCTGATCCTGGATCAGCCCTTTATATTTACTCACGTCGAACGTCAGGAGGACGACAACCACGCCTAGGATCAGCACGGCCAGAACGCCGGCGGCAATCTTCACGATCTTCATGGCTGCTTCTCCATTGCGACGGGAATGGGAACCGTAAGGGCATCAACAGCGTGCAGCAGATCACTCAACCGATCAATCACACGGTGAGCGCCGGCAGCGCGTAATTCGCTGACAGAATGATTGCCCCAAGACACGCCGACAGCCCCCACGCCGGCCGCGCGCGCCATTTCAATATCGAACGACGTATCGCCGATCATGACTGTGTTTTGTGGCTCAACTCCCGTCTCAGCCATCGCCTGTAAGACCATGCCAGGGTGAGGTTTTCCAGGGGCTATGTCGGGGGTCTGAATAGTAACGAACCGACCGTGCCAGCCTTGTGTGCTCAGGAGGTAATTGACCCCGCGCATGGCCTTTCCGGTAGCGATGCCAAGAAGGTATCCGGCCTTGTCGAGCGCCTCCAAAATTTCATGGGTGCCATCGAAGAGCGGCTCTTTGTAATCGGGCATGGTCCGATAGCGGACGAAACATTCGCGGTATTCATGATCGAGGCGGCGATGGGTTTCGGCGTCGATATGAGGAAACAGCCGCGCCAGCGCCTCGCCCAGGGACAATCCAATAACCCGCGAAACCTCGGCTGCGGGCGGCGCGTCGAGACCGAGAAGCTGAGCGCTGTCGACAACGGCACGGGCGATATTGGCCTGGCTATCGACCAGCGTACCGTCGAGATCGAAGACCACCAAGCGGTGGGGTGCGCTCATGTACCCGCCTCACCTTCGCTGAAACCAAGATCCTTGAAAGCGTCTTTCATATGCTTAGGCAATGGCGCCGTGATTGTCAGAGGCTTCTTTCCAGGACGCTCGACCACCAAGGACCGGGCGTGGAGGCACATGCGGTCGGCAATGTCGGCAAGCAGGCCTTCATGAAGGTCGACCACTTGATCCGCATGGTACTGGCGTAGTGCGTACTTGGCATCGCCGATAATCGGCGTTTCGATAAGTGTGCAGTGGGCGCGGAGCTGATGCGTGCGGCCGGTGCGCGGCATCAACTCGAGCCATGTGAACCTGCGCGCGGCAGTGTCGACGACGCGGTAATCGGTGACGGCGTATTTACCGTCCTCTTTGTCCCATTCCATGCGTTCTCGGCCCGACGAAGCGGACTTGGCCAACGCAGCGGTGATCGTCCCGGCGGAATGCTCGGGATGGCCCATGACAAGCGCCCAGTAAATTTTCTGCATATCCCGGCTTTGAAAGGCTTTTGCCAGCACCGCCGCCGACTTGGGCGTGCGGGCGATTACCATCACGCCCGAGGTGTCGCGGTCGAGACGATGCACCAGCCGCGGCCGCTCTTCGGAGCCAAACCGCAGGGCATCGAGCATGCCGTCGATGTGCTTGGTGGTCTTGGTGCCGCCCTGGACCGCGAGGCCGTGCGGCTTGTTAAGGGCGATAATCTCGTCGTCCTTATAGATCACCATGCGCTGAAGCATGGCGGCATCCTGATCCGAGACCGGGCGGACGGTAGGCTTTGCCTTTGCCGAAGTTGCCGACTGCTCACTGCCATCAAGCGGCGGGACACGGACGATCTGTCCGGCCTGAAGGCGCTGGTTGGCTTTGGCGCGACCGCCATCTACCCGCACTTGGCCTGTGCGCAGGAGCTTTTCCAGGCGGCCATGGTTGATGTTGGGGAAACGGCGCTTGAACCAGCGATCAAGGCGGGTTTCGCTCTCCTCCGCCGAAACGGTGATCTGCTGTACGGCACTCATGGGGAATCCTCATCCGGGCCGGCTTTACCGCCAGCGGCCTTCTTGTCGCGCAGCTTCTGCCAATAGGCCAGCCGCTTATTGATTTCGCGTTCGAAACCGCGTTCGGGCGGCCGATAGAACTGCGTCCGGGGCATGCCGTCGGGGAAGTAGTTTTTCCCCGAGAAAGCGTCTGGATCGTCGTGGTCGTAGGCGTAGCCTTTGCCGTAACCCAATTCCTTCATCAGCTTGGTGGGCGCATTCAGGATATGGGCGGGCGGCGTCAGCGAGCCGGTTTTCCGGGCAGCACCTAGAGCCTCGCCGGCAGCTACATAGCTGGCGTTGGATTTTGGTGCCGTACCCAGGTAGATGACCAAATTCGCTATCGCCAAGTCACCCTCCGGCGAGCCTAAACGGTCGTAAGTCTCCCATGTCGCAATCGCCATCTGCAGCGCTTGGGGGTCGGCGAGGCCGATATCTTCCGAAGCAAACCGGGTAAGCCGGCGCAGCAGATAGGCCTTGTCCTCGCCGCCGTCGAACATGCGGCTGACCCAATAAAGCGCCGCATCCGGGTCGGACCCGCGCAGGGATTTGTGGACTGCGCTGATCAGATTGTAGTGGCCTTCCCGGTCCTTATCATAGACCGGCGCACGTCGCTGAATGACCTGCGCTAACGCTGCAGGATCAAGGGGTTGAGAATCTTTCCTCAGAGCGAGGATGTCGTCCGCCAATACAAGCATATAGCGTCCGTCGCCGTCAGCCATAGCGCGTAAAGCCGCCCTGGCATCAAGGGTCAGGGGCATAGGGCGGCCAGCATCTTCCTCTGCCTTGGTCAGGAGTTTGTCGAGGGCTGAGTCATCGAGACGGCGCAGAACCATGACCTGACAGCGCGACATGAGCGCCGCATTGAGTTCGAAGGATGGGTTCTCGGTCGTTGCTCCGACCAGCACCACGGTTCCATCCTCGACGTAAGGCAGAAACCCGTCCTGCTGGGCACGGTTGAAGCGGTGAATTTCGTCGACGAACAGGAGCGTGCCCTGCCCCATTGTGCGGCGCTTGGCGGCGGCATCGAAGATCTTCCGAAGATCGGCCACACCCGAGAACACGGCCGAGATCGGCTGGAAAAACAGGTCCGTGCCCTTTGCCAGCAGCCGGGCGATGGTGGTCTTGCCGCAGCCCGGCGGACCCCAGAGGATCATGGAGGTCAGGCGTTTACCGGTCAGCATACGCCCGATCGGACCTTCCGGACCAAGCAAGTGCTCCTGCCCAACCACATCGGCCAGAGTGCGTGGCCGGAGCCGGTCGGCGAGCGGCTGGCCCGCTTTGGAGCCGGTATCATCGTCCGGCAGGCCACCGGATGTCTCGAAAAGGTCGCTCACCCGTTGACCTGGAACTGATAGACCTTTCCATCGCGCATGATGGAGATCAACCAGCGCCGCAGGGGGTTTGTGGTATATGCGACGACGTCGGCGACGGTTTTGACGGGCTGCTCGTTCACCGCCAGGACGATGTCACCCACTTTAATACCAAGACGAGCGGCGGCTTCACCCGGCTGAGTGCCAGTAATGACGACCCCGGGTTCGGAAAAATCGTGCCCCATCTCCTCGGCGACCGCAGGGTTAAGGTTGGCAATCGTCGCCCCGGCGAAAGGATGCGAGCCAAATAATTGCCTGACATCACGGGCCGGCTTATCGGGGGGCGCCAAAAGCCCTATCTGGAGAGTCCTGCTTACGCCCTGGCGCACAATGTCGATCGAGGTGCGACCGCCGATCTCCATGGAGGCGAAGCGATAGCGCAATTCTTCGATGTCGTTGACTTCATGGCCATTCACGCTGCGGACGATGTCGCCCACGAGCAATCCGCCCCGATCCGCCGGTCCGCCCGTCGCCACGCGATCGATGATGATTCCGGTAGGACGCGGCAACGACAGGCTTTTAGCCAGGTCCGCCGTCATGCTTTTGCCGCTCGCCCCAAGCCAAGCCCGGACCGCGCGGCCTTCTTTCAAAATACTGGCAAGAACCGTCCGTACCATGTTGGCCGGAATAGCAAAACCGATGCCGACGCTGCCGCCGTTGCCGGAATAAATAGCGGTGTTAATTCCGATCAGGCGCCCATCGGAGGTGATCAGCGCGCCGCCCGAATTGCCCGGATTGATGGCGGCATCGGTCTGGATAAAAGACCGAAAATCCGACACACCCACCGTCGTCCGCGCCAACGCCGAGACGATGCCGGAGGTGACTGTCTGACCAACGCCAAAAGGATTGCCGATGGCCAGGACCATATCGCCGACTTCAACATCGTCGGACTCCGCGAGTTCCAGAACCGGCAAAGGGTCCGTGACTCCCTGAAGCTGCAAGACCGCCAAGTCCGACCTGGGATCCTTGCCGACGATCTTTGCGGCATATTCGCGCCGGTCCGCGAGCACGACGTTAATCTGGTCGGCATCGCCGGCGACATGGTTGTTGGTAATGACGATCCCGGAGGAGCGGACGATCACGCCGGTACCCAGCGAATTCTGGACTCCCTCGCGCGCGAAGGGGCCGCCGGCTTGGTCGCCAAAAAACTGGCGGAAGATCGGATCGTTGAAAAGTGGCGAGGCTTGGCTCTGGACGACCTTGCGCGTGTAAATGTTAACAACCGCCGGGGCGGCCTGCTTGACAGTCGCCGCAAAGGTCAGCGTCACTTGCTGGCGCGATACCGGCGTTTGCCGCTCCGCGGCGGCCGCTACGGTGAGGCCAAGACCGAGGGTCAACCCCAGTGCAACAGTGAGAAAACGACTGATCATATCCTTGTCATTCCATTCTTGCGGACTTGGCACAAGGTCCGGAATTATACTTTCGGTAAATCTTGTAAATATTGTTTTATTTTCAATATGGTAGATTTAGATCCTCAGTTATCAGATTCAAGCCGGTCCATATTTAAATAGGCCCCAAAAGCAATGGGGGCAGCCCCAATTAAGGTGACTGCCCCCAGCTTCAAGTCTTAGAGCCGTGCTTATTGCGCGGCGCCGTCCGCAACGACTGTTTCCTGCACCGGACCTGCGTCCTTGCCCTTGGCGTCGACATCGCGGTCGACCAGTTCGATGATCGCCATCGGGGCGGCGTCGCCATAGCGCAGGCCGGCTTTGATGATGCGGGTATAACCACCCGAGCGGCTTTTGTAACGTGGGCCGATAACGCTGAACAGCTTGGCAACGACGGCATCGTCACGCAGCTTGGCGGCAGCCTGACGGCGAGCATGCAGATCGCCGCGCTTGCCCAGAGTGATGAGCTTTTCGACGTAAGGACGCAAATCCTTCGCCTTCGGGACCGTCGTTTTGATCTGCTCGTGCTTCAAAAGCGCGTTGGCAAGGTTGGCAAACAAGGCGCGGCGATGGCCCTTGGTGCGGCTTAATTGGCGGCCGGCATAACCGTGACGCATGACATTATCCCTTCATCATCCTGGCTTCGCATCTTGCGATACCGGCAAAAGCCGGCGGGCGAAACCGATTGCGAAATTCCCAAGCCCAAAATGGTACTGGAAGCACGGACCACACTGGTCCTTAAAATCTCAACGCCCCGTCTGGGGCGCTGAGGGTATTAGAACGGCTCTTCGAGCTTCTTGGCCAGGTCTTCGATGTTCTCAGGCGGCCAATTGGTGATTTCCATGCCCAGGTGCAGACCCATCTGCGCCAGCACTTCCTTGATCTCGTTTAAGGACTTGCGGCCGAAGTTCGGGGTGCGGAGCATTTCGGCTTCGGTCTTTTGGACCAAATCGCCGATGTAAATGATGTTGTCGTTC
>CANJRA010000014.1 GCA_947476625.1 Fidelibacterota bacterium | reverse complement strand
GCAAGATTACGCAACAAGCTGGCTCTGGACTTACAATAACGACCGCCCCAACATGGGGCTTGGCGGGATCACTCCCGTCCAGAAATTGAAACAGAAAACAGCCGCGTGAATTCTACAATCAAGATCCCCTAAAAATGGGGGGATTACCGGACCATATCTCTGTCGCGCGCTCAGGCTTTGAGGCCTTTGCGATCCTTGCCGAGAACAGCGAGCGTTTTGATTATGTCATCTCGGATGTTTGCATGGCCGAGGGGAACGGCCTGGAACTGCTTTATCAAATTCGCACCACGACCGCGGCCCGGAATTTCCGCCCGGACATGTGCGTCATATTGATGTCCGGCGTGGCATCCGCGGATATCGCCTTCGTCGCGAGCCGCCGCACCTTTCCGCTCAACCGCACCAACTATTACAAGCTGAGCGCCAATAAGCTGCAGGTTGCTTAAGCGATACCGCCGCGTATTTGCGGCTAAGCCTAAATGAAAACGGGGCCTCCTTGCGGAAGCCCCGTTTTGCATGAGAGCCGCGCTGCAGCGATTAGCGCGAGTAGAATTCGATGACGAGGTTCGGTTCCATCTGGACGGGGTACGGAACGTCCTTCAGGCCCGGAACGCGCTTCAGTTCACCGGCATACTTGGAGTGATCGACGTCGATGTATTCGGGCACGTCGCGCTCAGCGGATTCAGAGGCTTCCTTCAAGGTCGCCAGCTGCTTCGACTTGGTGCGCACTTCGATCTTGTCGCCGACTTTGATCATGTAGGACGGCACGGTGACGCGCTGGCCGTTGACGCTGACGTGGCCGTGGCTGACGAACTGGCGCGCGGCGAACACGGTCGGCACAAATTTCATGCGATAGACGATGGCGTCCAAGCGGCTTTCCAAAATGCCGATCAGGTTCTCGCTGTTGTCGCCTTTGCGGCGCAGCGCTTCGGCGTAGTACTTGCGGAACTGACGCTCGGAGATGTTGCCGTAGTAGCCCTTCAATTTCTGCTTCGCCATCAACTGCACGCCGTAGTCGGACGGCTTCTTGCGGCGCTGGCCGTGCTGGCCGGGACCGTATTCGCGCTTGTTGATGGGAGATTTGGCGCGGCCCCAGAGATTGACCTGGAGACGGCGATCGATCTTGTACTTAGACTCTGTACGTTTGGTCATGGTCGTCCTGTTTTTTCAATGTTGTCCCGGTAGGCCTAGCGAAAAAGTCCCGCTTGGCGATGAGGAAGCCCCGCTGATTGATCAGCCGTAGCCGCCACATACGTTCCCGGAAATAAGCCGGCGGAGTATAGGGGCGAAAAGCATGAAATCAACCGAGATTACTGTGGCCAGCCCACACTTTAGAGAGGCCGGTAAATTTATTAATACAGAAATTAATTATTGTATTGCAATATTTTTTTATGACTTTATGATATTTTTATTGCCGCCCAGGAGGAACTGTCTATGTTGAAGCCGTCACTATCCCCCACCAATCCTCAGCTCTCGCCGGGTTTCGAGCGAGCGCGCAGGATCAGCCGTATTATCTCGATTTTGCTCGCCATTGCCTTCTGGTCCATGCTGCTCGTACTCGCATTCCTGTGTGGCGTTGCGCTCTGGCCGCACGAGGCGGCCATCGGTGCGATGTCTCCCGGTGTTCACCTCGGCCTCCCTTTCGCGTATTTTCTGAGTATAGGCCCGGTTGTTGTCGCTCTCCATTATGGACAGCGGGTGTTTATACACTTCGCGCACGGCGAAGTGTTTTCGACCGCGACCGTCGCTCATATCCGCTTGAGCGCGCTCCTGATTTCCCGGGGTTAACCATGGGTGATTTTCCGCTGCTATTCTTCGGCGTCTGTACCTATGTTGCGGCGTACGTGATGGCCGAAGCGCTACGCATCGCCGATGACAACGCGAGCATCGTGTAATGGTCGTCGTTCAACTCGATGTCATGCTGGCGAAACGCAAGATGCGTTCGAAGGAATTGGCCGAACGTATCGGTATTACCGAAGCCAACCTCTCACTGTTGAAGTCGGGCAAGGTCAAAGGCGTTCGCTTCGAGACCTTGGAAAAGGTATGTGCGATTCTAGAATGCCAACCAGGTGACTTGCTGGAATTTCGGCCTTAGACCTTATCGATCTTGTAGCCTGGCTGGCGTTGAGGGCGATCTTCGCGGCGGCCGTAGCGCAATTCCTTGATAATCCCATGGAGGGTGCGGACCTCCTGGACAGTCAGTTCGGCGCGCTGGAGCAGGTTGCGCAGGTTCACAATCATGCTGGGGCGCTTCTCGTCGTTGCGCAGGAAGCCGCACAGGATGAGTTCCTTTTCGAAGTGGTCGAACAGCTCCTGCAGCAGTTCCTTCGTGACCGGTGTGGAGTTGTTGTAGCTGGTCACCGCGTCCGGGCCGTCGTAGCCCGCCTGGAACCATTCGTAGCCGACAATCAGAACAGCTTGCGCCAGATTGAGCGAGGAGTGCGCGGGGTTCAGCGGGACTTCGATGATGGTATTGGCGAGACCAAGTTCGTGATTGGTGAGGCCGATGCGTTCGCGGCCGAACAGAAGACCGATGCGTTGACCCGCGGTGGTACGCGCGCGGATGTCGGTGGCGGCGGCGCGGGCGGTCATGACGGTTTTGACCATCTCGCGGCGGCGGGCGGTGGTGGCGTAAACGGTCTCGAGATCGGCGACGGCTTCTTCGGTGGTCACGAAGCGCCGGGCATTTCGCAGGATGTCATCGGCGCCGGAGCATGCAGCGAGGGCTTTTTCGCTGAGCCAATCTTCCTTGGGATCGATGAGACGCAAATCGACAAGGCCGCAGTTCATCATGGCCCGCGCAGCGGTGCCGATGTTCTCGCCGAGTTGGGGTTCGACCAGAATGACGGACGGTGGATTGGCGCCGGGCTTAGCTGTCAGCCGCGCCTTATCCGCATATGAAGTGGCCTGCGTGCGCCCCAGCAAGGATTAGACCTTCTTGACGTAAGGCGGCTTGGGAATGGCTTGGTGGGTCGCGCTCAAGGCTTCGGACCAGCGTTGACGCAGGTCTTCGAAATAGGGCTCGCCTTGTTCGATGCGATACGTGAGCTCGGTTTCCAGGGCGTCGCGGCGCAGGATCATGAGATCGATCGGCAGGCCGACCGCGAGGTTCGAGCACATGGTGGAATCGACCGAGATCAAACCAACTTTGAGCGCGTCGTAAACATCGGTGTTGTACTTTACGGCGCGGTCCAAAATCGGCTTACCGTATTTGTGCTCGCCGATTTGCAGGAACGGCGTATCGGGCGAGGCCTCGATGAAATTGCCGGCGGCATAGATCATGAACAACCGTAAGCGGCGACCTTTAATCTGTCCGCCCAGAAGGAGGGAGACGTCGAAGCGTGCGTTGTGTTGTTCCAGCGCGGGACCATCGATGCGGTAGATTTCGCGCACGGCGCGGCCTACCAGCTGGGCGGCTTTGAACATGCTGGGCGTGTTGTGAAGCGTTTCCAGCTCGCCGGTCTCGGGGTCAGGCACACCTTCGGTCAACAGGCTGACGATGGACTGGGTGATCGAGAGATTACCGGAACTGGCCAGCGCCAAAACGCGCTCGCCCGGCTCTTCGATGATATGCAGCTTGCGGAAGCTGGCCACATTATCGACGCCGGCATTGGTCCGCGTATCGCAGATCATCACCAGCCCGTCTTTTAACATCAGTCCGACGCAATAAGTCATGCCGCGCTCTCGTTCATTCCCGCATTCAAGGAACCATGGCTTATATATCAGCCACGCGAAACCTTCAAATGAGCGGTTTTAGAGGTATTGTTCGACGATGGCCGCGCCGAGGCGGTTGTTGTCGGCGATGAAGTTGGTGAGGAATTCGTGCAGGCCGGCGTGGAAAACCTGGTCGATCAAGCTGTTTTCGAGGGCCGTGAGCACCGTGCGCGCCTGACGCTGCGCTTTGCCGTGCGTACCGTAAGCGCTGCCGATGCTGTCCGGACAATCGGCAATATTCTTATAACAAGCCGCGAGCGAGCGCGGCAGTTCCTCGTTCAGGATCAAAAGATCCGCAATGAGCCAGGGCCGCAAACTTTCACGACAGACCCATCTGTAGGCGGTTAGTGCGTTGACGGACCGCAAGATCGCCGCCCATTGCGAATAGTCGAGCCCGCCACCCACGGAAGAACTTTCCGGCAGCAGGATATGATATTTGACGTCGAGAATACGCGCGGTGTTATCGGCGCGTTCGATGAAGAAGCCGAGACGCGAGAACCAGTAAGCGTCGTTGCGCAGCATGGTGCGGTAGCCGGAGCCGTAGATACGTAAAGAGACGTCTTTCGCCCACTCGGTAAAACGCGAGATGTTGCCGGTGGTAAATTGGCGCTCGTCCATCTTCTGCAGATCGAGCAAGGCGCCGTTGATGGTTTCCCACATTTCCTGCGTCAGCGCCGTACGCACAGCACGCGCATTGAAGCGCGCGGTTTCCAGGCAACGGCGGATAGACGACGGGTTTTGATCGGAGAAAGCCAGGAATTCAGTGACCGTCTCGGCGGTAGGCTTGTCGTAGATGGCGAGAAACGCGTTGAGACAGCCGGCGGTCGCCAGCGCGCTGGTCCATTCGTTGGTATCGCCGGTGTAGGCAGCCGGCAATACAGACAGACGCGATGTGGTTTCGAGAATGCGCGCGAGATAGTCGGCGCGCTCGACGTAGCGTGACAGCCAGAACAGATTGTCTGCGGTGCGGCTTAACATCTAAAGCTCCACCACCCAGGTATCTTTTGTGCCGCCGCCCTGACTGGAGTTCACCACCAGCGAACCTTCGCGCATAGCGACGCGGGTCAGACCGCCCGGCACAATTTTGGTCACGCCATTCGCACCAGTCAGCACAAACGGCCGCAGATCGACGTGGCGCGGCGCAACCCCGCTTTGCACGAAGGACTGGCAGGTCGACAACGCCAATGTCGGCTGCGCGATATAGGTCTCGGGGCTGGCCTTGAGACGCGCGCGGAAATCTTCGATTTCGCTTTTGGTCGACTGCGGGCCGACCAACATGCCGTAACCGCCGGAGCCGTGCACTTCCTTCACCACGAGTTCAGCCAGGTGATCGAGCACATAACTGAGATCTTTGGGCTCGCGGCAGCGCCAGGTCGGCACATTCTTCAGGATCGGTTCTTCGTCCAGGAAGAACTTCACGATCTCCGGCATGTAGGTGTAGATCGCCTTATCGTCGGCCGCACCCGTGCCGACGGCGTTGGCGAGCGTAACATTGCCTGCTGTGTAGGCATTGAACAGGCCAGGCACGCCGAGCATGGAATCGCCGCGGAAGGCCAAGGGATCGATGAATTCGTCGTCGATGCGGCGGTAGAGCACATCGACTCTTTTCGGACCTTGCGTCGTGCGCTTGTAGACAAAGTCGTCTTTGACAAACAGGTCGCGGCCTTCCACCAATTCGATGCCCATCTTGTCGGCCAGAAACGAATGTTCGTAGTAGGCGGAATTGAACTGGCCGGGCGTGAGCAACGCGACCGTAGGATCGTTATCGGTATGGGACGGCGCAACCGAGCGCAGCGTCGCGACGAGCTCGTCGGGATAGTTATCGACCGGCATGACGCGGTGGGCGCGGTAGAGGTCGGCCATGAGGCGGAAGCAAATCTCGCGTCCGCCGAGCATGTAGGACACACCCGACGGCGTGCGCACGTTGTCTTCCAAGACATAAAAATCGTCGGCATCAATGCGCACGATATCGACGCCCGCGATATGCATATACACATTGTGCGGCACGGCGACGCCGGCCATCTCGGGGCGATAGGCGGGATTGCCCATGACCAAATCCTCGGGAACGATGCCCGCCTTGAGGATGCTCTGTTTGCCGTAGATGTCGGCCAGATACAGATTGAGCGCACGTACGCGCTGCTCGAGACCCTTGGACAGCTTGGTCCATTCGGCAGAGGAAAGGATGCGCGGAATGATGTCGAACGGAATGATCCGCTCTTCGCCCTGGGTATCACCATAGACGGCAAAGGTTATGCCGCCGCGGCGGTAAAACAGTTCGGCCTCTAAGCGCCGGAGCTCCAGCTGCTCAGGATTAACCCCTGCCAGCCATTTTGCTACCCCTGCGTAGGGCGGGCGAACGCTGCCATCGGCAGCGTACATTTCATCGAAAGCCACCCGCGTGCTCTCGTGAATCTTACTCAGCTATAGAAGCATATCCCGTGCCAACTTTAGGGCGATATAGATTCTGCACATTTGTAGATCTGCGCCGGGAAAACGCCTATTTTTTGGGCGTTCTGCGAATTCTTCAGTCAGATATGGGGCTAAATCAGGCTGTCTATGATGTAGTCGGCCATGTCGATGGGCTTCAACTTGGGAACCTTCGAATCCCGGCCCTCCATGGTGCGCTTAATCACCAGGCTGGCTTCGACCCGGCGCGGGTCCAGTTTGACGATGTCCTTGGCGCCTTTGATCTTGGGGTAATAGAGCGGGTCGAGAACCTTTTGACGCTCGCCCAGCCGGGTCAGGGCGGCGGTCTGGTCGAGGCCTTCGACCTCCTTGGCGCCCGCTAAAATCCAGTCATTCTGACCGCCGTAGCCTTCGGCGGTCAGCTCTTTGATGGCCGCAGCCGGATCGTCGTCGGTGAAACCTACCTTATAGAGAAGCTTGCTGACGCCGACATCCGAGCCCCATTCCTGCATGGCGGGGCTATAGGCGACATAGAGCGAAGACATGGCCGGACCTCTTTGAAAGCGGAGTGTCCTGACCTAGCGGGAAGTGCGCCGCGAAAGCAAGCGCAGAGACGCCAGCTCCTCCTCCTTCGCGGTGTTCGACTTAACCACCCGGCGCGGATCTTCGACGATTTCAACACCTGTAATGTGCGCGACGACGCGCTGCCAGATATTGGCGATCTCGGGCTCTTTGATCCGCTTATACATCTCGACGTGCCGCTTCGCTTACTGCACCGCGCTATCGCCGTAGTTCGCGCGTATGAAACGCGACAGCGTCAGCGTGTTGTAATAGAGAGCGTCTTGCTTGGAATCGGCATCGGCTGGTTGCGCGACGTCGGCTGCAGTGTCTTGTGTATGCATCTTTTGTATATTCTGGGTCATTGCCCTTCCCTGACAGAGCCCAAATCCTATCCCCTGATAACAACGATTATAAAAGGGGGACGGTTGCGGCGTGTTGGGACAAATGTGGGATTTTTTGAACAAATCCAACACCTCACGCGCGTGTTTCTGGCGCGTTCATCCTCGGCGGGAATAAGGCGGGCTTATTGCGCCTTGGCGTAGGTGTCGCGCAGACCGATGGTGCGATTGAACACCAGCCCCGCGTCGCGATCGCGGCAGAAATAACCGAGACGTTCGAACTGGAGTGTGACGCCCTGCTTTGCCTCAGCCAGCGCCGGTTCGAGTTTTGCGTCCGTGATCAGTTCGAGCGAATTGGGATTGAGATCCTTTACCGGATCACCGTCGGCGCCGGGATCGGGGCGATTGAACAGCGGGTTGTACATGCGTACTTCCGCGGTCTTGGCATGCTGCGCGGAGACCCAGTGGATGGTGGCTTTGACTTTGCGGCCATCGGGCGCGTTGCCGCCTTTGGTGGCAGGATCATACGTGCAGCGGAGTTCGACGACATTACCGGCGGCGTCTTTGACGACTTCGCGGCAGGTGATGAAATAGGCGTAGCGCAAGCGCACTTCAGCGCCGAGTGTGAGACGGAAGAACTTCTTGGGCGGATTTTCCATGAAGTCGTCCTGCTCGATATAAAGCTCGCGGCCGAACGGCACTTTGCGCGCCCCGGCAGCGGGATCTTCCGGATTGTTGACGGCGTCGAGTTCCTCGGCCTGGCCCTCGGGATAATTCTCGATGACGACCTTGAGCGGGCGCAGTACCGCCATATAACGCGACGCGGCTTTGTTGAGGTATTCACGCACGCAGGCGTCGAACATGGCGATGTCGACGACGCTGTTGGCGCGTGCGATCCCTGCCCGCTTCACGAAATCTTTTAACGCTTCCGGCGGCACACCGCGGCGACGCAAGCCGGCCAGCGTGGGCATACGCGGATCGTCCCAACCCGTGACATGACCGTCGCGCACGAATTGCGTGAGATGGCGCTTGGAGAGAATGATGTAAGTGATGTTGAGGCGCGCGAACTCGGTCTGCGCGGGCTTCGAGGGCACCGGCATATTTTCGAGCAGCCAGTTGTAGAGCGGCTTGTGGTCCTCGAACTCAAGCGAGCACAGCGAGTGCGTCACGTGTTCGATGGCGTCGGACTGGCCGTGCGCGAAGTCGTAGTTGGGATAGATTTTCCAGGTATCGCCGGTGCGCGGGTGATGCGCGTGCAGAATCCGGTACAGCACGGGATCGCGCAGATTAATATTGCCCGCCGACATGTCGATCTTGGCGCGCAACACGCGTGTGCCGTTAGGGAATTCACCGGCCTTCATGCGGCGGAAGAGATCGAGATTTTCGTCGACGCTGCGGTCGCGGAACGGGCTGTTCTTGCCGGGCTCGGTCAACGTGCCGCGATTAGCGCGGATGTCGTCGGCGCTCTGATCGTCGATATAGGCTTTGCCGTTTTGAATGAGATGTTCGGCCCAAGTGTAGAGCTGGTCGAAATAGTCGGAGGCGTAATAAAGGTGTTCACCCCAGCTGAAACCGAGCCATTTGACGTCGGCCTGAATGGAATCGATGAACTCTTGTTCTTCTTTGACGGGGTTGGTGTCATCGAAACGCAGGTGACAGCGGCCACCGAATTCCTGAGCGATGCCGAAGTTGATGCAGATGGCCTTCGCGTGGCCGATGTGCAGATAGCCGTTGGGCTCCGGCGGAAACCGCGTCACCGGGCTTTTGTGTTTGCCCGACGCCAGATCTTCCTCGATGAGGGTCCAGAGAAAGTTCCCGGTAGCTGCAGGTGCGGGCGCGGCGGTGTCAGACATGCGAATTCCTAAGGCAAACGGGCATGCGCTTATGCCACGCCGCCGTCATCCTGAAAACCATTGGTGATGGGATAGCGATAATCGCGGCCGAAAGCGATGTGGGTGATTTTGACGCCCGGCGGGGCTTGGCGGCGTTTGTATTCGGCCGTTTTCAACATGCGGTAGACCCGGCGCACGACGGCAACGTCGAAACCTTTGGCGGCGACGGCCTCGACGCCCATCTCGCCTTCGATGAGGCCTTTCAGGATGCCGTCCAGCACTTCATAGGGCGGCAACGTGTCCTGGTCTTTTTGATCGTGTTTTAGCTCGGCGGTCGGCGGCTTGGTGATGACGCGTTCGGGCATGACGGGGCCGGTCGGTCCCAGCGCGCCGTCGGGCTTGTGTTCATTGCGCCAGCGGCAGACGGCAAAAACGGTGGTTTTGTAGACGTCCTTCAGGACGGCGTAGCCGCCGCACATATCGCCGTAGAGGGTGGCGTAGCCGGTGCTCATCTCGCTCTTGTTGCCGGTGGACAGCACCATCTTGCCGAACTTATTGGAGATCGCCATCAGCGTCATGCCGCGCGCGCGTGACTGGAGATTTTCTTCTGTGATATCCGGCTTGGTGCCGACAAACAGCGGCATAAGCATGTTGGCGTAAGCCTGCATGGCGGGGCCAATGTCGATGTCGTCGAGACGGACACCTAGTAACTTCGCCACGGCATCGGCATCCTCGAGACTCTCGTTCGAGGTATAGGGCGACGGCATCATGACGCAGTGGACTTTTTGGGGGCCAAGCGCATCGGCCGCGACGGCGGCGGCAAGCGCACTATCGATCCCGCCCGAGAGGCCCAGCACCACGCCGGGGAATTTGTTTTTGGTCACGTAGTCGCGCAAGCCCATGACCATGGCTTGGTAAACATTCTCCAAGCGAGCGGGCGGCGGCGTCAGCGCTTGCGGCGCGCAGGTCCAGGCATTATTCTCGCGTTTCCATTCCGTCAGCGCTACGCGCGATTGCCACCAAGGCAACTGTGCCGCCAGCGAGCGGTCGCGGTTAAGCACGAAGGAACCACCGTCGAATACCAGATCATCCTGCCCACCGACCTGGTTGACGTAAATCAGCGGAAGACCGTTTTCAGTGACACGCGCAACAGCCCGCGTGATGCGCACGTCGGGTTTATCGAGTTCAAAGGGTGAGCCGTTCGGAACGATCAGCAATTCGGCGCCGGACTCAGCCAGCGTTTCGGCGACATCCTCGAACCACATGTCCTCGCAGATCATCACACCGAGGCGTACACCGCGAAACACCATGGGGCCCGGCGCAGGACCCGCGGCAAAGATGCGTTGCTCGTCAAAGACGCCATAGTTGGGCAGATGATGCTTGGACCGCACAGCAATGAGCTTGCCGCCGTCCATCAGAAATGCGGCGTTTTGCGTGGTGTTATCCTTCTCGACCCAGGGCGCGCCAACCAGCAGGCCCGGCGCGCCATCGGCCGTGATGGTCTTCAGATTCTCTATCGCGCGGAGGCATGCTTCGAGAAAAGCTTCGCGGTACACCAGATCTTCCGGCGGATAACCGCTGACAACGAGTTCCGAAAAGACGACGAGGTCGGCGCCCTGTTTGGCTGCTTCGGCGTGGGCGGCCTTGATCAACGCCACGTTGCCGGCAACGTCGCCGACAGTTGGGTTGATCTGGGCTAGCGCAATTTTAAGGCTATCGGTCATCGCCGTCGCTTATTGCGCGACGGCGACGCGCGCGTCCTTACCGAGCTGCACACGCTCGTCTTTTAAAGCTTCGGCGATCAGGAATGCGAGTTCCAGAGACTGCGATGCATTGAGGCGCGGATCACAATGGGTGTGATAGCGGTCGGCCAAGGTGGCTTCGGTAATCGCCGACGTGCCGCCGACGCATTCCGTCACGTTCTGGCCGGTCATTTCGAAGTGCACGCCGCCGGGGTGTGTCCCCTCGGCGCGGTGCACGGCGAAGAAGGCTTTCACTTCGGCCAGGATGCGGTCGAACTGACGCGTCTTATAGCCGGTTGAGCTTTTGACCGTATTGGCGTGCATCGGATCGCATACCCACACGACCTTGCGGCCTTCGCGGGTGATGGCGCGCAGCAGCGTCGGCAGATGTTCGGTGACGCGATCGGCGCCCATGCGGCTGATGAGTGTCAGACGGCCGGCTTCGTTCTGGGGATTGAGCGCATCGCACAGCGTGAGCAAATCTTCGGGCGTGGTCTTAGGACCGATCTTCACACCGATAGGATTTTGGATGCCGCGCATGAATTCGACATGCGCGTGATCGGGCTGACGCGTGCGTTCACCCAGCCACAGCATGTGGGCCGAGCAGCCGTACCATTGGCCGGTCGTGGAATCGTTACGACACAGCGCTTCTTCGTAGGGCAGCAGCAGCGCTTCGTGCGAGGTGTAGAATTCGGTCTCGCGGATTTGCGGCACGGTCTCGCCGGTCAGACCACAGGCTTCCATGAACTCGAGCGTTTCCTGGATGCGGTCGGCGAAGCGGCTGTACTTTTCCGCCGTGGCGGCATCGGCCATGAAGCCGAGCGTCCACTGATGAACCTTGTGCAGATCGGCGTATCCACCCTGGGCAAAAGCGCGCAGCAGATTGAGCGTGGCGGCGGACTGATTGTAAGCCTGCACCATGCGCTGCGGATCGGGAATGCGCGCTTCCGGCGTGAACGCGGAACCGTTGATATTGTCGCCGCGGTAAGACGGCAGCGTGACGCCGCCGATGGTCTCGTTGCCCTCCGAACGCGGCTTAGCGAACTGACCGGCCATGCGGCCGACTTTAACGATCGGCAGCGCGGCACCGAAGGTCAGCACCACGGCCATCTGCAACATGACGCGGAAGGTGTCGCGGATATTATCGGGATGGAATTCGGCGAAGCTTTCGGCGCAGTCGCCGCCCTGAAGCAGGAAAGCATGGCCTTCGCTCACATTGGCGAGCGCGGCTTTGAGACGGCGCGCCTCACCGGCGAACACCAGCGGCGGATAGCTGCGGAGTTGCTTTTCGACAGACGTCAGCACCGCCTGGTCCGGATAATCCGGAACCTGGACGATGGGCTTGGTCCGCCAGCTCTCTCTGCTCCATTTCGCCGCCGCCATGGCACGTCTCTTATGTCTGAATGAATGGTGGGCCTTATATGGGCCCGGATCGTTAAAAAGGAACGCACCCTATAATAACTCAAGGGTGGCTTTTCCAGGGAAAAAGCCGGAAACCAGTCAAAAGTGGCGGAAAACCGCCAGTTAATCGGTACCTGGTACGGATTAGACCTCCACTTTCTCCGGCACGGGGTCGCGCATGGTGACAAATTCTTCGGCGGCCGTGGGGTGGATGCCGACGGTGGCGTCGAACTGGGCTTTGGTGGCGCCGCATTTGAGGGCGACGGCGAAGCCCTGAATGATCTCGGGCGCGTCGTCGCCGACCATGTGGACACCGAGGACTTTGTCGGTAGCTTTGTCGACCACCAGTTTCATCATCGTGCGCTCATTGCGGCCGGAGAGCGTGTGCTTCATGAGGCGGAAGCGCGAGATGAACACGCGCACTTTATGATTCTTGCGCGCCTCTTCTTCGGTCATGCCGACGACTGAGACGGTCGGCTGGCTGAACACGGCCGAGGCGATGTTGGTGTAGTCCAGCGTCATCGGATTTTTATTGAAGAAGCTTTCGGCGAAGACGCGGCCTTCGTTGATGGCAACGGGCGTGAGGTTGACGCGGTCGGTGACATCGCCGATGGCGAAGATGTTCTCGACGCTGCTGCGGTTCCACTCGTCGACCTGGACCGCGCCCTTCTTGTTCAATGTAACGCCGAGTTCCGTGAGGCCGAGGTTCTTGGTGTTGGGCGCACGGCCGGTCGCGTACATGACGCAGTCGGCCACGACCTCCTCGCCCATATCGAACATGACGGAATAACCGTCGTTATGTTTTTCGATGGAGCGCAGCAGACAATCGCGGCGGATTTTGATGCCGTTTTTTTCAAGTTCCTCGGCCAGGGTGGCGCTGACGTCATGATCGAAGCCGCGCAGAAGGTGGCCAGAACGGATGATGATGGTCACATCAGAGCCGAGCGCATTGAAGATCCCGGCGAACTCGACGGCGATATAGCCGCCGCCGACGATGACGACGCGTTTCGGGCGCTGGGGCAGATCGAGGGCCTCGTTGGAACTGATGACGTGCTCGTGGCCGGGGAATTCCGGGATCACCGGCCAGCCGCCGACGGCGACGAGAATTTTATCGGCGGTCACGCGTTTGCCGTTCACTTCGACCGTATGCGCATCGGCCAGTACGCCGCGACCATCGATGAGTGTCGTGCCGGCATCGCGCAGCATGCGCTGATAGACGCCTTCGAGGCGGTCGAGCTCTTTGTTCTTGGCGGCAATCATCGCGCCCCAGTCGTGGGTCGCGCCCTGAACCGTCCAGCCGAAGCCGACTGCATCCTCGAAATGCTGTGCGAAATGCGAGCCCATGACGAGAAGCTTTTTAGGCACGCAGCCGCGCATAACGCAGGTGCCGCCGTAGCGGCTTTCCTCGATCACGGCGACTCT
The DNA here is from genome assembly GCA_947476625.1 of Fidelibacterota bacterium. GTDB lineage: Bacteria > Pseudomonadota > Alphaproteobacteria > Rhodospirillales > Rhodospirillaceae > SHVO01. The sequence continues at coordinate 54,972 of CANJRA010000014.1, read as the reverse complement.
CGCACCGTATTTGCTTGAAAGCCGCGAGGCGCGCACGCCGCCGGAACCGGCCCCAATGGTGATGAGATCGTAATCGTATTTTGCCATGGAACTGTTTTACTCCACCGTCACGCTCTTGGCGAGGTTGCGCGGCTGATCGACGTCGGTGCCTTTCAGGACGGCGGTATGATAGGCCAGCAATTGCACCGGTATTGACGCGAGGATCGGCATGACGAAGGGGTCCAGATTAGGCAAACAGATGGTATGAGCTGCATTTTTTCCGGCGCGACGAATGCCTTCTTTGTCACTGATCAAAATAACCTTACCGCCGCGCGCCACAACCTGCTCGATGTTGGACAGGGATTTGTCGAACAACGCATCACTCAGGGCGATAACAACGACCGGCGTATTCCCGTCGATCAACGCGATGGGGCCGTGCTTTAACTCACCGGCGGCATAGCCCTCGGCATGGATATAGGAAATTTCTTTGAGTTTTAAAGCCCCTTCGAGCGCGATGGGAAACAGCGAGCCGCGCCCTAAGTAGAGAACGTCGCGCGCGTGCTGCAGATCGGCGGCGATGGCGCGGATCGATTCATCCAGGTGCAGTATGTCGGCGGCACGCGACGGCACCTCGACCAGCGAGGTCGAGAGCCGCGCCTCGGTCGCCGCGTCGATCGCGCCGCGCGCTTTAGCGAGATTGATGGCAAAACAGGCAAGCGCCATGAGCTGGGTTGTGAACGCTTTGGTCGAGGCGACGCCGATCTCCGGCCCTGCCAGCGTCGGCAGAACAACATCGGATTCACGCGCGATGGCGCTTTCCGGCACGTTGACGACGGAGAGAATATGCTGGCCTTGCGCTTTACAATACTTGAGTGGCGCGATGGTGTCGGCGGTTTCGCCCGACTGCGATACAAATATCGCGAGGCCGCCCTTGGTTAAAGGCGGCGTGCGGTAGCGATATTCGGAACCGATATCGGCATCGACAGGAACGCGCGCCAGCATCTCGATCCAATATTTGGCGACAAGGCAGGCATAATAAGCCGTGCCGCAGGCGATGGCGGTGATGCGCTCGACGTTTTTCAGTTCAAACGGCATCGGCGGCAAGGTGATGGAACGCGCGGCGGGATTAAACAGCGCCCGCAATGTGTCGCCCAGCACCTGCGGCTGCTCGTAAATTTCTTTCAGCATGAAGTGCGGGTAGTTGCCCTTACCGAGCAGCGCGCCCGAGAGCGCGGTCGTAACGATGGGACGTTCGATCACCGCGCCGGTAGCATCGCGCACGGTGACGGAATCTTTGGTGATGACGACCCAGTCGTCGTCTTCCAGATATGAAATCTGCTGAGTCATGGGCGCCAATGCCATGGCATCGGAGCCTAGGAACATTTCGCCGTCGCCGTAACCAGTGGCCAACGGACTGCCCTTGCGCGCGCCGAACAGCGTGTCGGGGCGGGCGGCAATAATAATCGCCAGCGCAAAAGCGCCCTGCAAACGGCGCAATGCGGCATAGACCGCGTCTTCGGCTTTCAAGCCTTGGTCGAGATAATCGCTGATGAGATGGACAACGACTTCGGTGTCGGTATCGCTATCAAATCGGTGGCCTTTCTTTTCGAGATCGGCACGCAAGTCCTGGAAGTTCTCGATGATGCCGTTGTGAACAACGGCCACTTTGCCGTTGGAATGCGGATGGGCGTTGGCTTCATTGGGAATGCCGTGCGTCGCCCAGCGCGTGTGACCGATGCCGAGTGTGCCGCCCAGCGGTTCGGCTTTAATTCGTGCGGCGAGATTGACGATCTTGCCGGGGGAACGGCGGCGTTCGATGACGCCGTCCACCAGCGTCGCAATCCCGGCGGAATCGTAGCCGCGATATTCCAAGCGCGTCAGCCCGTCCAGCAAACACGCGGCGGCTTGCGCGCGCCCGATGACTCCGACGATTCCACACATCAGTTTTACTTCTTCTTTGCGGCGTCTTTTTGCGCCTGTTTGGTTTTGCGATATTTAGCGGCGAAACCTTCGCGTGTTTCCTGGCGGCCTTCGTTCAGCGCCAAAGCATCGGCGGGCACGTTCTTGCGCACAACCGAGCCTGCACCGGTCATGGCGCCGTCGCCGACCTTCACAGGTGCGACGAGAACCGTGTTGGAGCCAATGGAAGCCCCTGCCCCGATGTCGGTATGAGATTTGTTGAAGCCGTCGTAGTTAGCGGTGATGGTTCCCGCGCCGACATTGGCTTTCGCGCCGACGCGCGCATCGCCGATATATGAAAGGTGATTAACCTTGGCGCCGGATTCCAGCGTCGCGTTCTTGACCTCGACGAAATTGCCGACATGGGCATCGGGGCCGATATCAGCGCCGGGCCGCAGCCGCGCATAGGGACCGACGACAGATCCGGCGGCAAGGTGCGCGCCCTCGAAATGGCAGAAGCCCTTGATCGAAACATTGTCGTCGATGACGACGCCGGGGCCGAAGACAGTGAACGGGCCGATCTCGACGTCGCGGCCAATTTTAGTGTCGGCGGATAAATAGACTGTCTCGGGCGCAGTCATGGTCGCGCCGTTTTCCAGCGCGCGGCGGCGGAGATTGTTTTGGAAGATGGCTTCGGCTGCGGCGAGTTCGACGCGGCTGTTAATGCCCATCAACTCGTCGGCGGCACCTTCGACAACACCACACGCCAGACCCGCTTTGCGCGCGAGGCCGACGATGTCGGTGAGGTAGTATTCATTCTTGGAATTGTTAGGCGTGACGTCGGCCAGCAGTTTCCAAAGCACGTTCGCATCGGCCAGTATGATGCCGGAATTACACAGCCCGCATTTCAATTCCTCGGGCGTCGCATCCTTGGCTTCGACAATGCGTTCGAGACTGTCGCCTTTCATGATCAGGCGTCCGTAAGCGCCCGGATCGGACGGCGAGAAACCGAGCACAACGACCGAGGGCTTATCGCCGGCCAGCCGCGCGGTGCGCATTTTGGCAATCGTCGCCGCCGCGACAAAAGGTGTGTCGCCGTAGACGATCAGGATGTCGCCGGTAAAAGCCGCCAGCGCATTCTTGGCCTGAAGCACCGCGTGACCCGTACCGAGACGATCTTTTTGAATGACGGCCTGGTGCGGCTCGACAGCCTTGGTCACGATGTCCATGTCCGGCCCGACCACGACAACGACGGGCGTGATGCGCTCGGACGCCAGGGTGGCGAGAACGTGGTTCACCATGGGCCGCCCGGCAATGCGGTGCATCACTTTCGGGAGCGCCGATTTCATGCGGCTGCCGATCCCGGCGGCCAGGACAATAGCTGCAGTGGGCGCCGCGGCGACGGTGGGGGCTTGGCTCATAAGGTGTGGCGTTTCCAGGATTTTCGCGGGGCGTGACATGCCGAAAATGACACGCCCGATTATCAGGATAAAGGGGGCGGGATAAAGGCCAAGTTACAGGCCCTCAAAACGTGCCTGTTTCCAACAGGTCTCGCCCTTTTATCAAAAGAACGGGGAATAAACCGGAGGATATCGGGGAAATCCCCCCGCCCGGCCCGGTTGACAGGCCCTGGGGCGGACTTTAAGAACCGAGTCTCCTTCGGTTCGCCCTATTGGCCCTCCGAATTGACAGGTCCGCGTTACGCTTGTCCGAATTAAGCTTGGACGATGTTTGAGATAAATGGACGGTTAGCACAGCGGTAGTGCGTTCCCTTCACACGGGAGAGGTCGCAGGTTCAATCCCTGCACCGTCCACCATTTCCTCCAGGCCCGCCCTACGTCTTACCCTGTTAGCCAAGCCAGCTATCCCCGTCGGCTGCATATATTGCAACCAGTATGGCGCCGATGCCTCCCAAAACATTATCCAGCATGATTAAATTGCCGCAAGAAGCTATTGCTTGGGGACTCTAAATAGAATGGCAAAAGGTCCGACCAAGCAGCACTACGTTCCGGCGTGCTATCTGCGTGAATGGGTGGACCCAAACACACCGCCTGACCAAGATCCTTATTTATGGATTTTCAAAAAGGGCGAAAAGAAGGGCAAAAAAAGAGCCCCTTCGAATAGCTTTACCGAAACCGATCTTTACACATTAAAAATCGATGGAAAGAAGGACTACTCAATTGAAGAAGCGCTGAGCACGCTTGAAGGCCGGTACGCCAGCGTTTTTCGCAACACGATTAGTAAACATCTGCCGCTTAACGATGACGATCACATTACGTTGTGTGTCTTCGCAGCCGCCATGCTTTATCGGACGCTCCGACACAAACATCAGCTTGAAAAGTTCTTTGATGAATTAATTCAGCAAATGGAAGCCATGGAGCACGCCTACGGCCGATCTGCTTAGCCACCTTGAAGGCGATGACGCCTTCTCCCGTCTTATCGATGCCGCGCAGACAGCGGAGCCCCACGGTCGGTTTCGCGCGCGTCGATGTTCGTGTGATGTAACGCTTGCGCGGCTATCCGCCATTTTCTCGCGTTAATTCATATACTTATGGTGGCGTATATTTCTCCGCCGCGCGGTGTGGCGACGGTTGCGCTCTCACGCACGATTTGACGTCTCGCCCGTAAGCGGATTTGATGTCCCGAGAGGCATAACCATGGGAGGGGGAACATCATGAACAAGCATTGGTTTGTCGTTGCCACGATTGCAATGAGCGTACTGCTGGGTCTCGGCGCGCATGCGCAGGCTGCGGAGACAAGCGATTGCGCTCCGGCGGGCGGGCTCAACTTCATCTGCGGCGTCAGGCACTCGGAAGATATCGTCCAGGTTCCCGGCACGAAGCTTCTGATCACCAGCTCCTTTGTGCCGGGCGGCGGGATCAACCTCATAGACGCGGGCGCAAAAAAGCTTGTGAAAAGTTTGTACCCGGCCGAGGCCACCATGCGCCCCGACAAAGCCAAGTACGGTTCATGCACCGCGCCTGATCCCACGACTGCGGTGATCCACGGCCTGAGCCTGCGTCCGGCGGCGGGTGGACACTATACGCTGTACGCCGTGCTGCACGGCGGCGGCGGACCGGGTGAGCCGTCGCAAGTACCTTATGCACGTGAATCGGTTGAGGTGTTTGACGTGGCGATGGACGGTGACTTGCCCAAGCTCGCCTGGGTTGGATGCCTGATGATGCCGGGCAACTTCCCGGGCAATAGCTTGGCGGCGTTCAAGGACGGCACGCTTCTCGTCACTGTGATGCTGTCCCCCGGCACGACCTTCGCGGACGGGCGCGCGGGACGCAATACGGGTGGTGTTTACCAATGGACGCCGGGATCGAGCGGCTTGAAACTTCTGCCCGGAACCGAACTGCCTGTGAACAACGGCATCGATACATCGCCGAATGATGATGAGTTCTTTGTCGTGGCCCTCGCCCCGCGCAAGATCATGGCCTTCTCGCGCAAAGATCCCTCGAAGCCGCTGCGTGAGGCGCAGCTCGAAGGTTTCACGCCCGACAACGTGCGCTTTACACCCGATAACAAACTGATCACCGCGGGCACAGCCGATTCGGATGCGTCCTGCACGGCGCCGGTCGGCTCGCCGGAAAGGCAGCAGTGCCCGCGCGGGTTCATCGCCGCGACGATCGATCCTAAGACCATGGTGGTTACGGAAGTTGCGCGCGGACCGGGCACGCCAGCCTACGGCGGAGCAACCTTCGCGTGGAAGGTCGGCAACGACCTGTGGATCGGCACGCACAATAACGACAAGCTGGCATACCAAACGTTGAAATAACGGCGGATTATTCGCCCCATTTCTCCAAATACACGTGGTAGGCGGCGCGCCACGCCCGGCGGCAGGACGCTGCTGGATTATCTGTCCAATCCGGAAACGGGCAGCGACGCGGCAACCGCCAATAATAGTAATGATCCGCTATTAGGATTGGCGGAAGAGCTGGCGTAGATCATCATGCCCTCTTACTGCGAGGGGGCTCAAGTTCTTGCCGTCATCAACGATCGTATGGTTTCGCCGCGACCTTCGCGTTGCCGATAATCCTGCCCTGCACGCCGCAGCCGCCCGCGGCGGCGTTGTGCCGATTTACATCCTGGACAATGACGGCCCCTGGCCGCTTGGCGGCGCAAGCCGCTGGTGGCTGCATGAATCCCTTAAAGTGCTTAGTGAGCAACTAAGCCGTTTGGGCGCGCCATTGATATTGCGCCACGGCGCGTCCGGGGAAATTCTGCGTGCGCTCGCCGAAGAGACCGGCAGTGAGAGCATCGTATGGAATCGCTGTTATGAGCCCGCGACCATCGCGCGCGACAAAACCATCAAAGCGGATATGCAGGAAGCTGGGATTGCGGCAGAGAGCTTCAACGCCACGCTTTTGCATGAACCTTGGGATCTAAAAACGCAGACCGGAAATCCCTTTAAAGTTTTCACGCCGTTCTCGCGCGCGGCCATGCAGCGGCCGCCACGCGCACCGTATCCGGCGCCTCAGAAGCTCACGGGCATGACGGGCCTTAAAAGTGACACGCTGGCATCGTGGAAACTGCAACCAACCTCGCCTGATTGGGCGGGCGGATTTCGGGAGATGTGGACGCCGGGCGAAACCGGCGCGCTGGCCTGTTGGGATGAATTCCGCGAGAACGTTTCCTCGTACAAGGTGCTGCGCGATATTCCCGGAGAGACCGGCACATCACGCCTGTCGCCCTATCTTGCCTTTGGCGACGTCAGCCCACATCAACTGTGGCATCTTGCGCAGCAGCTCGAACCCGGCACAGGCGCGGACAGCTTCAAGCGTCAGATCATCTGGCGGGAATTCTGCGCCCAACTTTTGTACCACTTTCCAAATATCCCCGAAGAACCTTTGCGCGCGGAGTTTAGTGCTTTTCCCTGGCGCAGCGACTCAAAGGCATTAAAAGGCTGGCAGCGTGGTCAGACGGGTTACCCCATCGTCGATGCCGGCATGCGCGAGCTTTGGCACACAGGCTGGATGCACAACCGCGTGCGCATGGTGGTGGCATCATTTCTGGTGAAACACCTTCTGCTGCCGTGGCGCGCGGGCGAGGACTGGTTTTGGGACACGCTAGTGGATGCCGATCTCGCCAATAATGCCGCCAACTGGCAATGGGTGGCAGGCTGCGGGGCGGACGCGGCGCCCTATTTCCGCATCTTTAATCCGGTCTTGCAGGGTGAGAAGTTCGATGCCGACGGCGTCTATGTACGGCGCTGGGTGCCGGAGATCGCAGGCTTGCCGGATTCAGTCCTGCACAAGCCGTGGGAGGCAACCGACGGGCAGCTTAAGGCGGCGGGAATCGTGATGGGAGAAACCTACCCACTGCCCATCGTCGATCACAAGGCGGCGCGGGCCCGCGCGCTCGACGCTTTCGCGAGCCTGCGCGGCGGATGACGCGGCTTCCATTTCTGGATCGTTCTGATTGGCTTTGTCGGCGACCCGTTCATGCAGGACGTAGAAGGCATTCTGCAGCACCGGCGTCACGCCGGTTTGCTTCAAAACGTACCCATATTCGCCAAGCATATCCTGCGGGAAACGGAATTCGGGGGCCGAGGCCCTTGTTGCGATAGCGCTCATCGACCCACGAAAAGGGGGACGCGGCGTTGGAGTAATCCAGGACCAGGAAGCCCACGAGTGTGCGTCCCATCCGGGCATTCACGATCATGGGATCGCCTTCAGCCAGATACCATTGCAGGTTTTTCAGCCATTCCGCCGGGTCGCCGTCGTCGTTGACGCTGGCGGCGACAGCCTTGCCGATGACCTGGCTGATTTTAGGCATGAAGTCGCTCTTACTCGAACCCAGTTCGAGCGTAATCTCGGGCGGAATACGATGGCGGGACGCAGGAAGACTCAAAGGCGACTCTCCTCAAATGTGAAAGAAGAGTGCCCGGGAAGTATCAACGGACTGTTAAATCGCCCCAGTCCCAGGCGGCCTAACCCCAAGACGGACGGGACTATGACCGTTACATTACAGGTCGCGAGGCATAACGAGTTCATGCGCTTTGTTGCTGGCAGAAAGGCCGTAAAGCGCCGTAATCTCTCGGCTATCGGGATACGCCGCAGGAGCCTTTTTCATGCTGATCAATTGCATTGCCTACCAGGACGGGAAAAGACTCGCGGATATTCCTATTCTGGAAATCAGTAACTATCTCGACAAACCCGATTGTTTTGTGTGGGTTGCGCTGAAAGACCCGACACCGGAAGAACTCGCCGAAATGAAGGCCGAGTTCAGTCTGCACGAATTGGCCGTCGAAGACGCCCAAGTCGGCCATCAGCGCCCGAAGATCGAGGAATACGGCGACTCTATTTTTGCGGTCATTCAGCTTGTCGAAGCGATCGAGAATGAATTGAACATCGGCGAGATCGACGTATTCGTCGGGCGCAATTATGTGCTGTCGGTCCGCAGCCGCAGCCAGCAGCGCTTTGTCGGTGTGCGCGACCGCTGCGAGAGCGAACCGCACCTTCTGAAACAGGGCGCGGGTTTCGTGCTTTATGCGCTTATGGACACGGTCGTCGACCGTTACTTCCCGATCGTCGATTCAATGGAATCCGAGCTGGAAACCATTGAGGGCCAGATTTTCACAAAGGGATCTGCGCGCGCCAACACCGAGCGGCTTTACGACCTCAAGCAAAAGGTGATGGTGATGAAGCATGCCGTGTTTCCGCTCATGGAAGCGGTCGGCAAGCTTTACGGCGGCCGCGTGCCGCAGGTTTGTATCAACTCGCAGGAATATTTCCGCGACGTCTACTATCACCTGACGCGCATCAATTCCTCGATCGATACCATTCGCGATACCATCGGTTCGGCCATGCAAGTGAATCTTGCCATGGTGACGATTGAAGACAACGAAGTCATAAAAAGCCTGGCCGCCTGGGCCGGTATGTTCGCCGTGCCGACGGCCTTTGCCGGTCTCTGGGGCATGAACTTCAAATACATGCCCGAGTTGGATTGGTACTACGGTTATCCGTTAGCGCTCTTCACGATCGCCGGGGCGTGCATCATTCTGTATTGGCGCTTCAAGAAATCGGGCTGGTTGTAATAGCAAAAAGGCGCCCGATGGTTTGAGCGCCTCTCTGCAGTTGACCCGTTTCTTCGGATCGAATTGATTATTCCGCTGCGCCTTCCATGGCCTTCGACAGCAGCATGTAGAGCTTGCCCATGTCGGAGGTGCTGAACGTCGTGGTCAGGACTTCGGAGCGATCTGTGGCGCGCGCGTGTTTGACGAGCGCCGAGTATTCTTTCAGGTAGCGCATGACATACCCACGGAACTTCTCGTCGGTCTGATACTTGCGCTGAATGGCTTCGAACTTCTGGCGGCTGAGCGTCTTAGTGATGTGACGCAAGAATACGCCCTGATCTCTCCCTTGTAGTAACGCTTCCACAGCTCTTCCTCGACCGACGGCTGGAAGATGCGGGCGATATCCACCGCCATACTGTGCAAATGTTCGATGACGTAGGTGGTGTTTTCCAGGAACTTGCCAGTGTGGGCCTTGTCGTGAGCCTCTTCCAGCTGTTTGGCCGTCTCGGCCGCCTTGGTGGCGCTGGACATGAGGTAATCGACCTGTTTGGCAAACGTCTGCCCGGCCTTGCCGGTCTGCTCGGTGATGCCGTTGCTGGCTTCGACCAAGCTTTCGGCATGTTTACGCAAGGTCTTGAGAAAGACTTCGACGCGATTGACGGCTTCGTCGGCCGACTTACCAAGCGTGAGCAACTGCTGACGGAAGGCTTCGCCCGTGGCGCGCGTGCCGCCAGCGATCTTTTCGGACGTATCGGAGAACTCGCCCAAGCTTTGGCGCATCTTCTCGCCGGCGACGCTGACCTGCGCCGCGCCGCGGTCGGTGGAGTCTTCGAAATCGAGCATGAGTTTCTGCAAGGAATCGCGGAAGCCGTTGAGGCGCATTTGCGCATCGTCGGCGGCGGTAGCGATCCCGGCTGAACGCTGGCGCAGACCATCGCCCACCACCGCCATGGTATCGGTGGCATGCGCGGCGGCTTTGTCGATAGATGCGGCTTGATCGGTGAAGGAGACCGACGCGTCCTTAAGTTTGGCGCCTGCAGCATCGGCGGCGGAACGCAGCGCGTCCTTGCTTTCGTCAAGCGTGCCCAGAACCGTCTGCATATCTTTCGACACCTGCGAAGCAACGCTTGAGAGCGCGGAGACTTCTTGGCCGATCTCGCGGCTGACGTCCTTGGTTTTGGCGACAGAGTAGGAAACCGTGTCGGTGACTTTTTGTGACGTCGCTTCGAGGGACTCGCGGATGGATTCCAATTCCTTCGTCACACGTGCAGAGAGCTGCATGAGTTCCGAGGAGTTCTGACTGAGAATGTCGGACATGGAACGCACATGCGCCAAGACTTGCTCGGAGGTCGAGCCCATCTGACGGGCCTGCTGGGCAAGCGCGGTTTCGCTGAGCTTAACGTGTGTGGTGAGCGTATTGGCGGCCATTTCCAGTTCATCGTTCTGGCGGCGCAAGATGTCGCGGATGGTATCGGCCTGGTTGGCGGCGCGGCTTGCCGAGTTGGCGAGCTGCTCGGCATGTTCGCGCACACGTACACCGACCGTATCGATCTTCTGGATGACGGTGTCGGAAATGGTGCCCATGGCTTCGGCGCGGCCGATGGCGATATTGGAGGCTTTCTCCAGATCGGCCGTCGCGCGGTCAAACTTCTCGGTCACAACGCGCGAACGCAGACCGAATTCGTCGGCGGCAACGGCAAGACGGGCTTCAACGCGCGTCGCCGCTTCGCTTACGCCTTCAGCCTGTTTCTTGACCATATTCTCGACGAGACGAAGTTTGGCAACGGCTCCATCGGAGGCGGCGCTAAGTTCTTTGGTCTGAATGGCCAAGGCTTCTTCGACGATCTTCACGCGGCTGAGCACGCGTTCCATGACCTGATCGAGATTGGCGGTCTGCTGACCCAAACGCATCGTGACCTTGGTGGTCTGATCTTCGATGCGGTCACCGGCGGCGGCGAGTTCTGAACGCTGCTTATCAAACACGGCTTCGAGATTATGGGCTTTGCCCATGAGGCTGTCGGCCATGTCGGAAATCGTGATCTCGGCGCGCTTGACCGCGTCTTCAACCTGTTCGGTATTCGCGGCAACGGCCTTGCCCATTTCATCGGCATAGGACTTGGCTGTTTCGCCAGCCTTCGCCAATGCTTTCTCCTGTTCGCCACGCTGCTGCGCAATTGCGGCGCTCATGCCGCGCGCGCGCTCGGTGGCGCTCGAGAGTGTGTTCACATGACCCGCAAGGCTCTGACCCATATTGGTGACTTCGCTCAGGGTCTTTTGGCTCGCGGTGCGGACAAACTCGTGCTGACGGCGTAGTGCGTCTTCAATCTTGAGATTGACGTCGGCGGCAGAATCAATCACCGACTGAAGCTTCGCGACTTGATCCGTCACCGCACCCGCGGCTGACGCGGCGCCTGCTTCGAGCTGCCCGGTAACACTGGCGAGTTTTTCCGTGTCGCGCAGAAAACCCGTCTGCAGTTTCTGCATGTTCTTGACGGCGGCATCAGACGCCTCGACCAACATGCGCGTCTGCGCCTTGAGAGATTCCGAAATCGTCGCGATTTGGCCTTCGGCGTGGCTTGCAGGATACGTCAACAGCGCCAAATGATGGCGCAAGGCCGCGCTTTCACGGCGCAGCTCGCGGCCGCGATCAATATAGGCGATCGCCAGCCACAAGAATGCCAACGGCAGCATGAAGGTCGCCATGAAGCTGCCGAATTGATCCGGCAGCAGGGCATAAAGTTGTCCCCAACCAATCGCCGCGGTGATGTAAATTGTGAATCCGAGCGTCCAGACGGCGGAGAGGATCAGACCACCGGCCATAACGGCACCGGATTCCCGCCACCAACGTTCGAACCGTGTTTCATCGGCATCAAGCATCGCGCCCGCGTTGGGTACTTCAAATTGAGGCGTGCCGTCCGGCGAGGTTTGGATCAATGAGCGGGCTGCTCCGCCGAAGGGCGGCTTTTTGATGCGCGCGGCGCCGCGAGCACCCGATTTCAGCGTAATCTTGGGCGCTTCGTTCAGAGCGTCGCTGTTCGTTACCGATCCATCGTCTTGCGTTTGATCATGCGTCTCTTGAGACATGGTCCCGCGTCCCCGTTGTCCCGTTTATTGGGCATATATTTGTTGGCCGGTACTCCGCTGAAGGCAGCGTGAGTCCCGACTCATCCGCTTCAAAGCTACGGCAGGATGATTAAGAATGTGTTCCGACGTGGGGCGGGTCAGGGCGCGGTGGCTATTCCCCGGAGGACATGGCGGCTGAGAAATCGTCCTTTATTTCCAAGGCGATAGCCATGGATTTCTGCTGCTTGGCCCAGGCCGAGGCGTAGGAGCCGCCCAGCCGCAAAAGCTCGTCGTGTGTGCCGCGCTCGATAATCGCGCCGTCATCCAAAACCAGGATTTGATCGGCATCGACGATGGTGGAGAGACGATGCGCGATGACCAACGTCGTGCGGCCGACGCTGAGTTCCTTGAGGTTGGCTTGGATTTCTTTCTCGGTATGGGTATCGAGCGCCGAGGTCGCTTCATCGAACACCAAAATCGGCGCGCCTTTTAGGATGACGCGGGCGATGGCGACCCGCTGCTTCTCGCCGCCGGACAGTTTCAGGCCGCGTTCTCCGACAAGCGTTTGATAGCCGTCGGGAAGCGCTGCGATGAACGTGTGAATGTGGGCAAGCTTGGCGGCACGGTGAAGTTCGTCGTCGCCTGCGTCGGGCCGTGCGCAGGACACGTTATAGCGAATGGTGTCGTTGAACAGCACGGTATCCTGCGGCACGACGCCGAGCGCGGCGCGCACACTGGCTTGCGTAACATCGCGAATATCCTGGCCGTCGATGGAAATGCTTCCGCCGGAAACGTCGTAGTACCGGAACAACAGCCGGCCAATCGTGGATTTGCCCGAGCCGGTCGCGCCGACGAAGGCGGTTAATTTGCCCGGTGGCAGCGTGAAAGAGATGCCTTTGAGGATCGGGCGACGCGGGTCGTAGGCGAACGTGACGTTTTCGAACCGCACCTCGCCGCCCGTAACATGCAGAGGCTTCGCACCAGGCTTGTCTGTGATCTCAGGCTCAACCTCCATGAGGTCGAACATTTTTTCGATATCGACCAAGGCCTGCTTGATGTTGCGGTAGACAAAGCCGAAGAAATTGAGCGGCTGCGCCAGTTGGATCATGTAGAGATTCACCAGCGTAAAATCGCCGACCGTCATTTTGCCCGCGATCTTGCCCGAGGCCGCCATGGCCATCAGCACCGCAAGACCCAGCGATATAATCAATGCTTGGCCAATGTTCAGGAGCGCGAGGGTGCTTTGGGTTTTGACCGACGCAGTTTCGTAGTCTCCCATCACGCGGTCGTATTCACGCACTTCCAGATCTTCGTTTCCGAATGTTTTGACCGTTTCGTAGTTCAAGAGGCTGTCGATGGCGCGCGTGTTTGCTTTGTTGTCGAGCGCATTGCTGTCGCGGCGGAACTTCAATCGCCATTCGGTCGTGAAGCTTGTGAAGATGACATAAATAATCACCACGACCAGCGCGACGATACCAAACCAGATATTGAAAGCCTGCCACAAAACTCCGAACACCAAGGCGACTTCCAGAATCGTCGGCAGCACGTTGAACAGCGAAATCGATACCAAACTTTCGATGGCGTTACGTCCGCGTTCGATGGAGCGCGACAGCGCGCCTGTACGGCGATCAAGATGGAAGCGCAGCGACAAACGGTGCAAGTGCGCCAACACCATCGCCGAAGAACGCCGCACGGCCCGCACACCGACCTTTGCGAAAATCGCATCGCGAAACTGAGCAAAGGCCTGCCCCAAAAAGCGCGCCGCGCCATAAGCGATGATCAACGCCAAAGGAATCGCAATAACAGCTTCGTTAGCGTCGGCCGGCGCCAGCGCATCAACCGCTTGCTTGAGATAGATCGGGGCAAAGACCGTCGAGATCTTGGCCAGCACAATGAAGACCAGCGCGAGCGATACACGCACGCGAATCTCAACCGCATCCGGCACACTGGCCTGAGGCCACAGAAACGGCAGCAGAGATTTGATGACCTGCCAATCGCTGCGCTTTTTTGCGGGGTCGGCTTGTTCGATAGTCGTGGAAAGTTGCCTCATGGCCATGGCTTAGCGCGGATAACGTATCCGGTCAAAATAACCGTTAGCCACATGCGGGCGATAAAGTGGGGCGGGTATAAGCCGCGCAGACATAAAAAAAGCCGGAACCGCGTTCCAGCCTGTCGTCGGAGAGAAGCGTGGAGAAGTTAGGCGGTCACCGTCTTGATGGTTTCAGCCAGTTTTTTGCTCGCGGCGGCGGCATGGGCGTGGGCGGCTCGAAACCAATCGACCGTACACCACCGATTAATGCTCGAGTTTTCTCTTTTTTTGAGGTTCACCGCAGCCCCGAGTCGCCGATGCTTTTTGACGACTGACGGCATGTTAAGTGACCCCGTTTGCATCAGCGACCCCTTTTCATTAAGTACTACTTATATCCCGGATATCAGGACACCGCAGGGCATGGGGCCTTGTAGGCCCGGCAATCCGGAGCTTCGAGGATGTTCCCCCATGACCGACCGCACACATCGTTTGGCGGCGCTAAGTGCCGCGCTGGAGAGCCGCATTCTTGTGCTGGACGGCGCCATGGGAACCATGATTCAGCGCCATAAGCTTAATGAAGCGGGATACCGCGGCGCGCGCTTTAAGGCCCATCCGAAGGATGTGAAGGGCAATAACGACCTTTTGACCCTGAGCGAGCCGCAGATCATCCTCGATATCCACCGTGCTTATCTGGAAGCCGGAGCCGACATCATTGAAACCAATACCTTTTCATCGACCAGCATTGCGCAAGCCGACTACGGCATGGAAGCGCTGGTCTACGAGCTGAATTTCGAAGGTGCGAAATTGGCGCGCCAGGCCTGTGACGTATACACCGCGAAAACACCTGACAAGCCGCGCTTCGTGGCAGGCTCCATCGGCCCCACCAACCGCACCGCGTCGATTTCGCCGGATGTGAACGACCCGGCGTACCGCAACGTCACCTTCGACGAGTTGGTAAAGGCTTTCCGCGCGCAGGCCGAAGCCCTGGTCGCCGGCGGGGTGGACCTGCTGCTGGTCGAGACCATCATCGATACTCTCAATGCCAAAGCCTGCATGTTTGCCATCGACGAATATTTCGAAGAAAGCGGCATGCGTTTGCCGGTGATGATCTCGGGCACCATTACCGATCAGTCGGGGCGCATCCTTTCTGGTCAGACACCGGAAGCATTCTGGAATTCGCTGCGCCATGTGAAGCCGATATCGATCGGATTCAACTGTGCTTTAGGCGCTGCGCAATTGCGGCCCTACGTCGCCGAACTGTCGCGCATCGCCGATGTCCTCGTGAGTGTTTATCCCAATGCCGGATTGCCGAATGAGTTCGGCGAGTACGATGAACTGCCCCACGCCACCGCCGGACACATCGGCAGCTGGGCGAAGGACGGCCTCGTCAATATTGTGGGCGGCTGCTGCGGCACAACGCCCGATCACATCAAAGCCATTTGCGAAAGCGTGACTGGCGTCGCGCCGCGTAAACCACCCAAGGTTCCCATCAGCATGCGCCTCTCCGGCCTCGAACAGTTCCAGCTTGCATCATGAGCGACGCCGAACGGTCTACCGCAATTTTCGTCAACATCGGCGAACGCACCAACGTCACCGGATCAGCCAAGTTCAAGAAGCTGATCTTGGCCGGAGACTTCGAGGCGGCGCTGGATGTCGCGCGCCAGCAGGTCGAGAGCGGCGCTCAGATCATCGACATCAACATGGACGAAGCCATGTTGGATTCCGAAGCATCGATGGTGAAGTTCCTGAACCTGATCGCCGCCGAGCCCGACATCAGCCGCGTGCCGGTGATGATCGACAGCTCGAAGTGGACGGTGATCGAAGCCGGCCTGAAGTGCGTGCAGGGCAAACCTATCGTCAATTCCATCAGCATGAAGGAAGGCGAAGAGGCCTTCATCGCGCAGGCCAAAAAGGTAAAGCGTTACGGCGCGGCGGTGGTCGTGATGGCTTTCGACGAAAAAGGCCAGGCCGATACGGAAGAGCGCAAGGTCGAGATTTGCACCAAGTCGTATAAAATTCTGACCGAGAAAGTCGGTATCGCGCCCGAAGACATTATTTTCGATCCCAACATCTTCGCGGTTGCGACCGGGATTGAAGAGCACAACAACTACGCCATGGACTTCATCAATGCGACGCGGCGCATCAAGCAGACACTGCCGCATTGTCACATTTCGGGCGGCGTCTCCAACATCTCGTTCTCATTCCGTGGGAACGAGCAATTGCGCGAAGCGATGCACTCGGTGTTTCTGTATCATGCCATAAAGGCAGGCATGGACATGGGTATCGTCAATGCTGGCCAGTTGGCGGTGTACGAGGACATCCCCGCCGAGCTGAAAGAGCGCGCGGAAGACGTGATCCTCAATCGCCGTCCCGATGCCACCGACCGATTGCTGGAAATCGCCGAGAAGTACAAAGCCGGCGCCGGTGCGGCGAAGGTGCAGGATCTCACATGGCGCAATGCCGATGTGAACAAGCGCTTGAGCCATGCGCTCGTCAACGGCATTACCGACTATATCGACGCCGACACTGAAGAAGCGCGGGCCATCGCCGAGAAAAGCGGCGGGCGTCCGCTGGACGTCATCGAAGGCCCGCTCATGGACGGCATGAACGTGGTCGGCGATCTGTTCGGCGCCGGAAAGATGTTTTTGCCGCAGGTCGTCAAAAGCGCCCGCGTCATGAAGAAATCGGTGGCTTACCTTATTCCCTTTATCGAAGAGGAAAAGGCGCGCAACGCCAAGCTCGGCATTGTCGACGCCGCTAAAAACAACGGCAAGATCCTGATGGCGACGGTGAAGGGCGATGTGCATGACATCGGCAAGAACATCGTCGGCGTTGTGCTCCAGTGCAACAACTACGAAGTCGTTGATCTTGGCGTCATGGTGTCGTGCGCTAAAATTCTGGAAGCCGCGCGCGAAGTGAAGGCGGACATCATTGGTCTGTCCGGACTAATTACACCGAGCCTCGACGAAATGGCCTATGTCGCGCGCGAAATGCAGCGCGAAGGCTTCACCGTCCCGCTGCTGATCGGAGGTGCGACAACCTCGAAAGTTCACACCGCCGTAAAGATTGCGCCGGGCTATAACAACACCACGGTCTACGTGCCCGATGCGTCGCGGGCCGTGGGCGTGGCCGGCAGCCTGATGTCCGCGCAGAACCGCGATGCCTATGCTGCCGAGGTCAAGGCCGACTACGCCAAAATGCGCGAGTTACACGCACGCCAGCAGCAAAACAAGAAGCGGCAGACTTTGGAAGCCGCCCGCGCCAACCGCGTGAAAATCGACTGGAAAGCGCATACGCCCGAAAAGCCCCGCACCATGGGGCTGACCATATTTGACGATTACGATTTAGCCGAACTGACGCGCACCATCGACTGGACGCCCTTCTTCCAGACGTGGGAGCTGGCTGGGAAATATCCGGACATTTTGAATGACAGCGCCGTCGGCAAAGCTGCGCGCGGCCTTTATAACGATGCGCAGGCCATGCTGCAGCGGTTGATCGGCGAAAAATGGCTGACCGCCAAGGCCGTGATAGGATTCTGGCCGGCTAATAGCGTTGGCGACGACATCGAACTCTATGCCGATGCCGACCGAACCAAAGTTGTGACAACGCTTCATAGCTTGCGCCAGCAGATGTTCCGCGAGAGCGGCGCCGAGCGCGCCAACATCGCCCTGGCCGATTTCATCGCGCCGAAAGACAGCGGGGTCGCCGACTACATCGGCGCTTTTGCTGTCACCTCCGGACTGGAACTCGAAAAGAAAGTCGCTGAATTCGAGCGAGACCACGACGACTATAATTCTATTCTCGTCAAAGCGCTGGCGGACCGCTTGGCGGAATCCTTTGCCGAGCGCATGCATCAGCGCGTGCGCAAAGAATTCTGGGCCTACGCCTCCGACGAAGCGCTCTCTAACGAAGATCTGATCGCCGAGAAGTATCGCGGCATCCGTCCCGCTCCCGGCTACCCTGCGTGCCCGGACCACACCGAAAAAGCTTTGCTCTGGAAACTGCTGAACGCCGAGGAGAATGCCAACATTACGCTGACCGACAGCTTTGCCATGTGGCCGGCGGCGTCGGTGAGCGGCTTCTATTTTGCGCACCCAAAAGTTTCCTATTTCGGCGTCGGCAAAATCGAACGCGATCAAGTGGAAGATTATGCGAAGCGTAAGGGCATGAGCGTAGCCGAGGTCGAGCGCTGGTTGGCATCGAGCCTTAACTACGATCCCTCACAAGTCGCCGCAGCGTAACAATCAGTTCCAGAACAACGTCAGCACGCTGATTGAAGCGGCGATGACACCCACGACCGCAGCGATGGTAATGACGACGAAGCGCTCCCAGGGACCGAGCAGCGCCTCGGATTTCTTGCGGTCGGCAATGTATTTAAGCACCAGGCCCGCGCCCAGCATGGACCAACCAACCAGCCCCCAGGTCACGGCGAACATCGTCACCAGGAACCCCAGAAATCCGCCGACAAGCAGCGCCGCTATGGCCAACGGGAAATTGCGGCGGACGAGAACCCAGTCACGTCCGCGGCGCCAGCGGCGCACATAACCACGCGTCGCCGAATCAAGCGGCGTTACCAGCCAGCCGGTGATTTGATCTTTGATCGTGAGGACAACGTCGCCGAGGTGAACCGCCTCGCTGAGCGGTGCAGCGGCAATCACCAGGTAAGTTCCGCCACTCCCCGATCGCACCATGCCAACGAGGTAGTTGCAGATCGGATCTTCGGCGCTGACAAAGTCGCGGGCATCGTCGGTGGCTTCGGACCGTGAGCGTGCCAACCACCATGATTGCGCATTGGATATGTCCGCATCTTCCCAAATGAGGGAGGACGGCGGCATGATCGATGCCTCGTCTTTAGACACGCATTCACCCCTATGACTCTCGCCATAGGTTTAACGCCATCGGCCCCGCAATGCCAATGCTTCGGTATTTACGAGAATTAACGAAAGGAAATTACGGCGCGGCGGGCAACGTGAAATGGAACGCGGTTCCGGTACTCGGTGAGGATTCAACGGTAATGACGCCGCTATGGCGCGCCACAATATCGCGGCACAGATAAAGCCCCAGTCCGGGCCCCTTCTCGCCGCGCGTACCCGGGGTGGAAACAGTGCGCTCCAATGTAAAAAGCGTGCTGATCGCAGTTGCCGACATGCCGATACCGTCATCACGAACGGTAACGCGGATCATGGGCACCTGAATGGCGGCGTCGACCGCGCAGCCCTGACCATGCGGAAGCCGCGACGCCGTCAATTGGATGACGCCGCCGTTGCGCAAGAACTTAATCGTATTCGAGACGAGATTGCGAATGAGAATGCGCACCAAAGCCTCATCGCCATTCACACTGTCGGGTCCGATGCCGTTTGCGATTGTGACTCTCTTCGCTTCAGCCATATACGTCAGCGGCTCAAGGCTGGCGGCCGCCACGGCTGCCAAATCCAATGTCGAGAAGTTGAGCGAGCTGTCGCGCATCTGGAACGAAGCCCACGCCAGCAGATTGTCGAGCAAGTTATGCACGCCCGTGGCTGCCTCCCGGACAATTTGGGCATAACTGACGGTTTTGCCGTGCGACAGATTGCGTGCGTTGGTCACGAGCCGGTCGGCGAAACCGATAATGCTGTTAAACGGATTGCGCAGATCATGCGCGATGATTGAGAATAATTTATCTTTCTGAAAATTGATGGACTCGAGTTCACGGGTTTTTTTCTTGAGTTCCTCTTCCGCGCAAAGACGATCCGTCACATCGATGACGTTTATCAATAATGCGGGCTCACCCTCCCAATCGATCCGGCGCGCCGTCGATTCCGTCCATATGGCACGGCCATCAAACGCACAACCTTGCACCAATCGGGGAGCGATCGCTTGCCCAGTCTCCATAACGTCTTGCCATAAATCCGTGACGTATTTCGCGCGGTCGGGCCGCATGGGCGTGCGAATATCATCCAAGTCAAGCAGCTCTTGCGGGCTTTTCACCCCCATGATGCGCGCGAAAGCCTGATTGGCAAGAACCGGCTTGAAGCCACGAATGACAATGCTGCCTTGCAGTGAGCCCTCGATGATCTCACGCAGCTTGGCTTCAGATTTGCGCAATTCTTCCGCGTGTCGCACGAGTTCACTTTGCGCTTTTTCAAGCGCGTTCTCGCGGCGTTTGGAAATCGTAACGTCTTGCACCGTGGCAATGAAGCGCGTGAGCTTCCCGTCGCGGTCCAGAATTGGCTGTCCAATCTCGTGGATGTTTCTCAGCGCAACCGAATATGTCTGCAGACAGTATTCGATCTCATAGGGGCGGGCACCCGCCAGCGCCACCGCAGCGGCCAGGAGGTTGGGATGTGTAAACCGGCGCAGAAACGCATCGGGGCGCATCTCGTGCAAATGCGGCATTTCCTCGGAGCAGAACCGCAGCCGGTCCGCATCACGACTCCACACCCGGTGACCAAGCTGAGCCAACTGCGCCGCGAGATCGAGCATTTCATTTTGATCTTGAATAGAGCGGATCGTATCGAACGCTTCCGTAACGTCGGTAATGACACCGAATAGAGCGACGGCGCGTCCAAGGTTATCGACTTCCGTTTGACCGCTACTAATGACGTTGCGATGCGCGCCGTCGGGCCGGGTTACGCGAAAGTCGAATTCATAAGGCGTTCTGCCGGTCTCAATGACTTCCCGGAATTTTTTCTCGAAGAGCGCGCGGTCCTCGGCATGCGTGAGATTGACGATGCTTTGCCAATTGGGGGCAAACGCGTCGGGCGTGACACCGAAAATGCGGTAGGTTTCCGGCGACCATGTGACGACATGCGTCAACAAGTCGACATGCCAGTGCCCCATATAGCCGGCATTTTCGGCCGCGTGCGCCAAGCCTTGCTTCTCGGCACTTGCTGACCCGAGGCGCAAGAGCGACCGCGGCCTAACGAAGCCCTCAGCCGCGCTTTTCAACGCGGCTGCTCGTTCCGAACGGCTGTCGAAAGAGGCGCTTTGCGGCATGTTATCATAATAGTTTTTAGTCAAAATTAATTATAGCCGTGCTTAGTTTCAAAGAAAGCGCTACTTCATTCGGTCAAGTCCTTCAAAAATAGTGCGTTTTCAAAGAATTTTCCGCGATGGCCAACCCTTGCGTGCCGGGGGAACACCTGTTAAAACCCCGCCCTCACATGGAACTGTGCCTCGTAGATAGAGACGTCGCGAAGCGGTTCCATCCCCACGCGGGGGCGTAGTTCAGTTGGTTAGAACGTCGGCCTGTCACGCCGAAGGTCGCGGGTTCGAGTCCCGTCGCTCCCGCCATTTCTTTTCTTTGAAATATCTTCGGTTTCGCGCAAGCGCGCGCGGCAACCGTCGGCGTGCGCGTTTACGCCACCGGCGATGAGACGCTAGGTTGCACCGCCGTGAACCCGGTAGAAGCCAGCCAATTGGGTAATTGCGCGTGCGTCAGTTTCGAAGGATCGAGCATATCCGTATGACTGCATAAGTATTCGGCCGCTATCATGCGACGGCCGTAGATCACCTCGTGCGCCACGGCCTCGGCGTTCACCAGAAGCGCCGACATCGTGGGCCACTGTATACTGTGAGCCGGGGCGTCTTTTAAAACACCGGCATCTTCCATCATCTTAGCGATGACGTTGCGATCAAGCGGCAGCTCCGACGAAAGCCGGTCGCGCTACTTAACAAGCGCGTCTCGCAAAGTGAACGACGTATGCCAATGCCTTGGCTTGGTGTCCACGTTGATGAAAAGCTTGATCCTGTGAATCATGTTATTGGCGTCACCGAACGACCGGCCGCCCTTGAACACGTCGAAGTGAAGACCGCCGTCCTTCGTCTCCGTCAAACGGTAGGTGATGTTCGCGCGTGCCAGAGAGAAATATCGGGGGAACAAGGCGCGAAGCGCTTCTGAGATTTGCCCGTTGACGGACTGAATCTGGTGCTGCGCGTAACCCGCCAGCGGGTTCATTCCGTAGAGCTTGAAAAGAACGTGCTCGGGGTCGTGTGAAATGCTGTCGGGGCCGCGCTTGTAAAGGCTGTTCTCGATTCCGTTTGTGGTGCCTATTTTCGCAACATCTGCAGGCATGCGCAGGTTTTGAAAGAATTCCAGATCGAAATTCAGGGGAAAGTGCGGGAAATAAATCGCATCATAATTCTCGTAACGACGCGCAATCTCGTCGCCGTACGCCCGCGCGTAATTACCTATCGACTTATGAGAATCGAGGATGAAAAAATTAAACGGCACGTCGGGATGCTGCGTAATCACAGGACTCTACAGTAAATATGCGGCGCACTAATTTCAATACGGCGCTTTCTCCATGGCGGTAGGCCTGCCGTGCCGAAGGTCACACCTTCGAGTCCCTCCGCTCGCGCCACTTCTTTACTAAAGTCATTTTCGCAGGTTAGATACTAGCGCCGCGCATAGCTGAAATCTGGCGCCAGCCTTACATTGTAAGCCGATCACGCGAACGAGGAGATCTTCCATGTCTCAATCACGCGACGTTGTCTTCGTATCCGCCGTGCGGACCGCCATAGGGACTAACGGCGGCAGCTTGAAGGATGTGCCGCCGACCAAGCTTGGCGCAGACGTGGTGCGTGAAGCCTTTAAGCGCGCGGGCATCGATAGCCGCGAGGTCGGCAGCATCGTCATGGGGCACATCATCAACACCGAACCGCGCGATATGTATATGGCGCGCGTGGCCGGTATCGATGGTGGTTTGCCGATTGAGACACCCGCGCTTACCGTTAATCGCCTTTGCGGCTCTGGCCTTCAGGCTGTGGTTTCAGCCGCGTAACAGATTCTGCTGGGCGATGTGGATGTCGCGATTGCCGGCGGCGCTGAAAGCATGAGCCGCGCGCCATACAACATTCCCTCCGAACGCTGGGGCCAGAAAATGGGCGATGCCAAGGTCGTCGATATGCTGGTGGGCGCGTTGAGCGATCCGTTCAGCCACGGACATATGGGCATCACGGCCGAGAATTTGTCGGCGAAGTTTAAGATCAGCCGCGAAGAGCAAGATGCCTTTGCGGCCGAAAGTCATTTGCGGGCCGCGCGGACGCGCGAGGCCGGATACTTCAAGGATCAGATCCTGCCGTTTGAAATCGACGGCAAAAAGGGCAAGGTCGTGTTTGATCGCGATGAGCATATCTGCGCCGATGTAACCGCCGAGAACTTGCGTAGCCTGAAGCCAGTCTTCAAGAAAGACGGCACTGTGACGCCGGGCAATGCCTCGGGCATCAACGACGGTGCAGCAGCACTTGTCATGATGGACGCCGCGACTGCCGCCAAAAAGGGTTTAAAGCCCCTCGCCCGGCTCGTCGGCTACGGTGTCGCCGCTGTCGAACCGAGCGAAATGGGATTCGGCCCGGTGCCCGCCGTACAAAACCTGATGAAGCGCATCGGGATGAAGGTGGGCGATATGGACGTGATCGAATCCAACGAAGCCTTTGCTGCGCAGGCGTTGACCGTCGCCAAAAGTTTGGGCTTCGATCCCGCCAAGACCAACCACAACGGCGGCGCGATTGCTTTGGGAAATCCGGTGGGCGCCAGCGGCGCAATCATCACCGTGAAAGCGCTCTATGAGCTAAAGCGCATCAATAAGAAATACGGGCTTATCACGCTATGTATCGGCGGTGGCCAGGGCATCGCCGCCATGATCGAGAATTTGAATTAGCCGGCAGATTCTCAGTAAGTCAGATAGGCCCAGATGTCGCCGCGCTTTGGGTCGTAGGCGGTAAAGACCCGTTTGAATGTCGCCTTGTCCTCGACCATAGGCGCGATCAGCTTGCCCAGTTCGGCGCGGGTTATCCAGCTGAACGGCGCGTTACCTGCGATGAGTGTGGCCTCGCCTGCCTTGTCGCTATCGATGAGCGCGCCGGGACGCACGATTGTGTAGTCGAGATCGCTGGCGCGCAGATAATCCTCGGCCGTAGTTTTGGCCTCGACATAGCCTTCCATGAACCACTTCATCGGCAGCCGCACATACCACGGCGTTTTGTCGGCACTGTCCCCGGCGCCGATGGACGTCACCAGAATGAACCGCGACACCCCTGCATTTTTCGCAGTATCGACGGCATTCTTGTTGCCTTCGACATCAACCCTGTAATCGCCTTTGCGGCCGCCAAGCGTGGAAATAGCCGAGCGAAACGGCGCCGACGTGAAAGCCTGCTTTACACTTTCAGCATCCAGGGCATCGCCAACGACAATATTTACCCCTAAAGCCTTGAGGGCGGTGGTATCGGAAGTGCCGCGCGCCATGACGGTGACGACTTCGTGACGGGCGACAAGGTTTTTGACAATCTCAAGACCCACGCCTTGTGTGCCGCCGAACACCATGATGCCGCCGGCGCGCGGCAGAAATTCCTCAACGACCGGTTTCACGGGCGATTTTACAGGCGGCGGCGGCTCGGTGGTGTCTTGCGCATAGACCACCCCGGCAACCATCGCCACTAAAGCCAGAAGCATCACGCGGATTGTTGCGGGCACGGCATTTCCTTTTACGCAATATCAAAGCAGCAATCAGCGCGTTTTACTGGCGGTATCGGCGAGGGAAACTTTGTCGAGAATGGCTGCGGCGGAGTCGCGGACATTTCTCATGACGCGACGGATCGAGCAGGTTTTTTCATCCTCGCAATCGTCGCATTTACGGTAGGCCGTAAGGCTGGCACAGGCGAGCGGCGCAAGCGGGCCGTCGGTGATACGGACAATCTCGCCGAACGTGATTTTACTGGCCGGACGCGCGAGGCAATAACCGCCGTTCTTGCCGCGTTTGCTGTGAAGCAAACCGCGTTTCTTCAAATCGAGCAAAATCAATTCGAGGAACTTGCGCGGCACCTTGCGATGTTTGGCGATATCGGCGACCAGGACTAATTCACCGGGCTTGCCGGCTGCCAGCATTGTCATCGCGCGGAGTGCGTACTTGGAGCGTTGCGACAACATGTTGAATCCCGATCAGTTTAGTCGACATATACCTCGCTGCCGGGCAAAAGCCACTAGAATGTTCTGCGCGCGGGACGCGATTTAAAATGTCACAGCAAAACAACGGCTTCGGCTAAGGACGTTCTATTCGGCGGCGGGTGGGAAAACGCGCGCGGCGCGGGCAGCGATGGTGACGGACTGACCGGTGCGCAGACCCAGTTCCAGATATTGCTGGCGCGGGAGTTCGGCCTCGATGAGATGAGGAATACCTTCGACCGCCAATTCGATCCGCGCGGTGGGGCCTGCTGCCGCCACATGGCGCACAACGGCCGGCGCGCCTTCTTGCTTGCTCGGATCAATGAATGTGATGTCGTGAGGGCGAATATAGGCATGCCCCTTCAGCGTGCCGGACGGAACCGGCGTGCCGTCGTGCGTTTCGGCAGTTACTTCCACGCCCCACAGGCGCGCCTTGCCGTGGGAGATTTCGCAATCGATGCGATTGATGTTGCCGAGAAATTCGTAAACAAACGGCGTTGCTGGCATATTGTAAACTTCTTCCGGCGTTCCAATCTGCTCGATGGCGCCGTTATTCATCACCACCACGCGGTCGGCGAGCTCCAACGCTTCTTCTTGATCGTGCGTGACGAAGATGCTGGTCAGGCTCATTTCGTCGTGCAGACGGCGCAGCCAGCGGCGCAGCTCTTTTCTGACCTTGGCATCGAGAGCGCCGAAGGGCTCGTCCAGCAACAGCACGCGCGGTTCGATTGCCAGCGCACGCGCCAGTGCAACGCGTTGGCGCTGTCCACCCGACAGCTGTGACGGATAGCGGCCCGCCAGCCGGTCCAATTGGACCAGCGACAAAAGCTTCATGACACGCTTTTCGATATCGGCGTTGGCCATGCGCTTGTCGCGCGGCACGACACGCAGACCGAATGCGACATTCTCCATCACGGTCATATGGCGGAACAGCGCATAGTGCTGAAAGACGAAACCGACACGACGCTCGCCTACCTGGCGGTCGCCGGCGTTGGTGCCGTCGAACAGAATGCGGCCCTCGTCGGCAAACTCGAGACCGGCGATGATACGCAGCAGCGTCGTCTTGCCCGAGCCCGATGGCCCCAGCAACGCGACGAGCTCTCCAGGACGCACCTCGAGATCTAAATTCTTCAAGGCAGTGAATGCCTCAAAGCGTTTCGTGATGCGGTTGACTTCGATAACCATAGCGTTCGCCCTATCCCCGTGACCCGGCCAACTCATGGCCGTAGCGCCACTCCAGCCCGCCTTTGGCGAGCAGCGTCACAACAGCCAAGGAGGCCAGCAGCGACGCGACGGCGAAAGATGCCGCGAAGTTGTACTCGTTATAAAGAATTTCAACATGCAACGGCATGGTGTTGGTCAAGCCGCGAATATGGCCTGACACCACCGACACCGCGCCGAATTCGCCCATGGCGCGCGCGTTGCAAAGCAGGACGCCGTAGAGAAGGCCCCATTTAATATTGGGCAAAGTGACGCGGCGGAAGGTCTGCCAGCCGTCGGCACCCAGCGAGCGCGCGGCCTCTTCTTCTTCGGTGCCCTGCTCCTGCATCAAAGGGATCAGCTCGCGTGCGACAAAGGGGAAGGTCACAAACATTGTCGCGAGGACGATGCCGGGCACGGCGAAGATGATCTGCACGTCCATCGAATGCAGCCAGGGCCCCAGCAGCCCTTGGGCGCCGAACAGCAGCACATAGATCAATCCAGCGATAACGGGAGAGACCGAGAACGGCAAATCGATCAGCGTGATCAGCAGACTTTTGCCGCGGAACTCGAATTTAGTAATCGCCCACGACGCAGCGACGCCGAAAACCAGATTGAGCGGCACCGCAATCGCGGCGGCGATAAACGTCAGCTTCACGGACGCCAAAGCAATCGGGTCTTTGATGGCGTCGACATAAGCGCCAACCCCCTTAGCAAAGGCTTCAGTGAATACGGCCACGAGAGGCAGCACCAGAAAGGCGCCTATAAACAGCAGCGCCAGCCCGATGAGACAGGCCCGCACGGCCACGCTCTCGGTTAATGGCGACACTTTGCGGTCCTTGTGAGTTTTGCCAGCGGCCATGGCTTTACACCTCGGCGGAGCGCAAGCGGCTCCAGCGCTGGAGGACGTTGATAGGCAGCAGCAGCAGGAACGACACGATCAGCATGGTGCTGCCGATGGTGGCCGCACCAGCGTAGTCGTACTGCTCGAGTTTTATAATAATCAGGAGCGGCGCGATTTCGGATTTCATCGGCAGATTGCCGGCGATGAAGATCACCGAACCGTATTCGCCCAACGCACGCGCAAAGGCCAGCGCGAAGCCGGTCAACGCCGCCGGCATGACCGAAGGTGCTATAACGCGGCGGAACGTCTGCCAACGGCTGGCGCCGAGACTGGCGGCGGCTTCTTCGACATCCTTATTGAGATCCTGCAGCACCGGCTGAACCGTGCGCACGACAAAGGGCAGCCCGATGAACACCAGCGCGACGACGACGCCGAGCGGTGTGTAAGCGACTTTGATACCGATGGGGTCAAGCAGTTTGCCGATCCAGCCGTTCGGCGCATACAGCGTCGCGAGGGCAATACCGGCCACCGCGGTAGGCAGCGCGAAGGGCAGATCGACCAAACCATCGACGATGCGCTTGAAAGGAAACTGGTAGCGCACCAGCACCCAGGAAACCAAACCACCGAAGAACAGATTAATGACCGCGGCAATGAACGCCGCGCCGAAACTGAGACGGTAGGCCGCGAGCGCACGCGGCGCGGTCGCCGCCGCCCAAATCTGTTCCCAGCTGAACTCCATCGCCTTGAAAATGAGCGCCATCAGCGGCAGGAGCACGAGCAGGCCCAGATAGAACAACGTGAAGCCCATGGTGATGCCGAAGCCGGGCAGCACGCTGGGCTGGCGCCATGAACCACCCCACGCGCGGGGCGGCGGTGGGGCGTCGTCGTAGCCCGCGAGAGTACTGTTGGCTGTGGAGGGACTCATCAGATCCTGGTCGAAAGCTAAAGAAAATGGTCGGCAGGGTTATACCCGGATTACGACGGGGGCTGAGTGAAAAAAGTTTATCCCCTTGAACCTGCTGACTATTCCCCGTTTGGCCGTGTCTTT
This sequence comes from Fidelibacterota bacterium, assembly GCA_947476625.1. Taxonomy (GTDB): domain Bacteria; phylum Pseudomonadota; class Alphaproteobacteria; order Rhodospirillales; family Rhodospirillaceae; genus SHVO01. The sequence continues at coordinate 26,968 of CANJRA010000014.1, read as the reverse complement.
ATCTCTACCTTTTCACTAGACTTCGACGTCTGGTTCACAAGATTTCTATAACCAGGGCCTTCTGGAGAATCTTATCCCATCAGGCTGGGCCCTTGTAGAAATCCATCCTATGACGATTTTAGAAGTCTAGATGGGCCCGGGCCCCGTAAGCATCGCCAGCGGTTCTGTTACCGACGGGGTCCAAGGGGGTGTTTGTGCCGTTGAAGCGCACCCAGTTGAACATCAACCTCATATATGGATTGAGGTGCCAGTTAAGGCCGGTGGTGAAGCTGTGACCTTTGTTTCCCAGACGCGCCACGACAGGTGTTTCGGAGAAATCGAACCAGTCGTAGCGGAACAAGAGTTCGAGAGCCCCCCAATCGCCATTTGCTGGACTGAAGTTGTGGATCGGACGCATGCGCTCGATCAGGCCATTGCGCACAACGCGCGACTCGCCCGTCAAGAACCAGCTTCCAAAGACATAGCCGCCGTCGAAATCCAGCCCGGGAAGACCGGGACTATTACGATACACATGCAAGCGATTGTATTCACCTTGCAGGGAAAGATTCTCGTAAACCCCGACAAACTCGGCGCCGAGATACAAAACATCTTTTACATTGGGAATGACGCCGGTATCAGCGATGTTGCCGTTGTCGACGCGAACATTGGGGCGATCGGAAAGACGCATGGCATTGCTGATCGTTGTCGTGCCGCTCGCCTGTTTGAGGTCGGTTCGGTAGGCCGTAGCCGCGCCAACGGTGAGAAACTGGTGGTCTGCAGGATTGTCGATAAACGCATAAGTGCCGCGCGCAGTGAACCCAACACTTTCATAGGGCGCCGTGTCGGCGCGCACGCCGGATTCATTGTCGCCCGTGAGGGCCACGCCTAAAGTGAACGGACCTTTTGCATAATTTGCCACAACACCCAATCGGCGCTCACCAACGAGATTGCCGATAGCGGTATTGGCAATGCCGCGCTCCATGAACGACAACAACGCGGTGTTGGTGTTGGATTCCAGATCGAACGGTACTTTCGATTGCCCGGCGGTAAAGGTCCATGACGGCACGCCGGTATAGGCGATGTAAGCATCTAAGAGCTGAACGGCGTTGCCCGCCAAATCAGTTTCTACGCGCCACGCAAAAGTTTTGAAAGCCGTGCCGTCAAATCCGATGCGCACGTTGCGAAGGGCAGTGCCGTTGTTGAAGTTGTAGCCACCCGCTCGCTCATCGAACATCACCGCATCGGCGTTCATCAGCCCGCGCGCCTTGAAGGTGAAATTACCCTCGGGGTCGCCAAGGGTCGGGGCAATATCCGGCTTAACGATGGCCGCCGCGCGCTTCTCGGTGGCTTCAATCTTCTTGCCGTCGGTATTCAGACGTTCGTTGAGCGTCTTATTTTCCTGTTCAAGCTGCTGGATGCGATCTTCCAGCGCTTTGAACCGGCGCTCGATGTCGGCGTCGGCGGCCAGAACGGGCTGGCTGAGAGCAACCGAAGCAAAAAGCAGCAATTTGAATGATTTCATGGCGGCGCGTCCTTTGATTGAGGCGCCGCCAGTATAAAGGCCGCCGCGGCAGATGCCACGGCGGCCTTCAGGACGATGATCGAGAGCGTAAGCTTAGAACTTTGCGCGGAGCGTGATGCCTACCGTGCGCGGATCGCCCAACTGGGCCGAAATCAACCCGGTGCTGTTAGATCCGACGGCCAGTGACTCGAAGTAGTTTTGGTTAAAGGCATTACGCAGCCAGCCGAAGATCTCGAACTGATCGGTGCGGAACCCGACGCGGAAGTTGTGCAACGCATAGCCGCTGACATCCGTGTAGATGGACCGCGAGGCGTTAGACGAGAACTTCGAGCGATAGTTTGCGTCGTAACCGATATAAGCCGCGCCTTCTTGACCCAGGAATTCGGTCGGCAAGTCGTACTCGCCGCCCCAGGAGAAAGCCCACTTCGAGATGCCGAGCATCCATTGTCCGGAGACATTGCAGTTTGCCGTGCTGTTAGCGCCAGGCGTCGCAGCGGGGCCGGCAGGCGTGCCGGTACCGCCGCCAGCCAATTCCGGCGGGCAAGGCGCGTTGGTGAAACTCACCCACTCGTGGTCGGTAAAGGCCGTATTGAAGTAAGCACTGAAGTTGTCGGTCGGACGAACCGAGAAGTCAGATTCGAGACCACGCACGCGCGCCTTATCGGCATTGGCCAAGTAGCCACGCAGCGTCGTGCTGCCGGCGACGTTGCTGATCACGCTTGCCTGGAAGTTACCAATCTCGGTCCAGAAAGCTGTCAGGTTCCATGTCGCGCGGTGGTCGAGGAACTGGGTTTTCACGCCTAATTCGAAGTGATCGACGTTTTCCGGCTTAATAAGCGCGACGTCCAACTGCGGAGCGCCGTTGGCTTGAGCAGGCACGCCGTTGAGGTTGATACCACCGGTCTTGAAGGATTTAGCTTAGGTGGCAAAAGTGTTGATGTCCGGCGCGACTTCGTAAGCAAGGTTGATGTCGTAGGTCAGATTCCAGTCGTTGTACTTGACGTTAAAGAACTGCGACGCCTGCACGCCGCGCTGCGCTGCCGTCCACGGATCATTGTAAGACGGGCTGGTAGGATCGCTGCTGACAATCTGACGCGTACCGTTCGATGCGGTGCCGGTCACGACCGAGTTGTAGAGACCCTTCTTGCTGTCGTAGTTGACGCGCACACCGGGCGAGAGCGTAAACTTGTCGGTCACGTCCCAGTTCACCTTGCTGAACGTCGCCCAGCTGTTGTTGTCCAGGCGGATGTCGTTCTTGGCGGTTTGATTCGCGAGCACCGCCGGATTATTCGACAACGCGCTCGACGGAGCGAGGAACCAGGCGCTTGCCGCCGTGCCCGAATCCTGGACATCCTTAGTGCGGATTTTCTGGTAGAAGCCGAAGGTGCCAACCACGAAGTTGAAGCCTTCGCCTTCGTAGTTGTAGCGGAACTCCTGCGCAGCCTGCTGCTGCTTGGTCGGGTTCTCGGACTTGGTGGTAATCGGGAGGCCGGTAAAGTCGCGGTCGTTCTTCGGACCCCAATCCCAATAACGCCACGAGCTGACCGACGTCAGCTTGCCGGGGCCGACTTCCCACTCAACCACCGCCGAAGCGCCGCCGATTTCGTTACGTACGGCAATCGGCGCATCGTTGTTGGTCAGGCGGTCGAACGGATTGGTGCTGGGCACCGCATAGCCGGGGAAACGCGCGATCAAAGCAGCATACTGGCGGTTCAAAGCGCGCTGGGTCGTGCCGACAAGCGCGTAGGGCTGCACGCAGCAAATCGGGTTCTGGAGGTTTTGGTCGCCCGAAATCGTGACCTTCAACGTATCGCTTGCGCGCCAAAGGATAGAACCTCGAATACCAAGGTTGTCCTGACTGTTTTGGTACTGATTGGTCGCGGTGTTGTAAACGGTACCGTGGCGGTCGGTGTTCGAGATACTCAAGCGCGCTGCGACGTTTTCAGCTAACGGGCCGGAGATCGAAGCTTTGGCCTGCTTGAAGCCGTAGTTGCCGAGCGAGACTTCCGCTTTGCCTTCGAAATCGAAGGACGGCGGGCGGGTCGTAATGTTGATCGCGCCGGCAGTGGTGTTTTTGCCGTAGAGCGCACCCTGCGGGCCGCGTAGTGTTTCAATCTGCTCGACATCGACGAAGTCCAGCGTCGCTGAGGCGATGCGGTTGTAATAAACTTGGTCGACATAAATGCCGACGCCCTGCTCGAAGCCGTCGTTGGTCAGGCCGAACGGCGCGCCGATGCCGCGGATGTTGACGAACGTATTACGCGGGTTCGTCGAGTAGAACTGCAGCGTCGGTTGAAGCTGTGTCAAACGATTGAGGTTGTAGGCACCCTGCGACTCAAGCGCTTCGCCGCCGATGACAGAAATAGCCACCGGAACTTCCTGTACGTTTTCTTCGCGGCGGCGCGCGGTGACCGTCACTTCTTCAATTGTATTGCGCGGAGCAGCGGCGGCGAGCTGTGCGTCGGGCGCTTCGTCGGCTAACGCCGGAACCGTCCACAAAGCCAACATAGCCACGGAGCTGCACAGCACCTACTTGGTGGAGAGGCGACGGAGGCTGGTGTGCAAAGTGCGCGTGGCGGCGAAGTGTGTGGACATAACATAGACTCCTTATTGTATATCTATTTACTGGAGATTTAGGCGAAAATTTGATGTAGCGGCTGAACGTTATAAAATTAGGGTTGGTAGATTTTGTCGAACACGCCGCCGTCGTCGAAGTGCGTGCTCTGGGCTTTTTTCCATCCGCCGAAGACGTCATCGACGGTGAACAATTTGATATCGGCGAGTTTCACAGGCGCCCCAGCGGCGGCTTCAGCCGAACGCGGGCGATAGTAGTTCTTCGCAATGATCTTCTGGCCTTCGGGCGAGTAAAGGTAATTGAGATATTCGGTGGCGACTGCTTTGGTGCCGCGCGCATCGACGATCTTATCGATTGCGGCGACAGGCGGTTCGGCAAGAATGCTGACTGAGGGCGCAATGATCTCGAATTTGTCGGCGCCGAATTCCTTGAGCGCCAGATAAGCTTCGTTTTCCCACGCGAGGAGCACGTCGCCCAGATCGCGCTGCGCAAATGTGATGGTCGAACCGCGGGCGCCTGAGTCCAGCACCGGTGCATTTTTATAAAGCTTCGCGACAAACTCCTGCGCTTTAGCGGCATCGCCGCCATTCTTCTGCAGCGCGTAGCCCCACGCGGCGAGATAGTTCCACCGTGCGCCGCCCGAAGTCTTGGGATTTGGCGTGATAACCGCGACGCCCGGCTTCACCAGATCGTCCCAGTCTTTAATACCCTTGGGGTTGCCCTTCTTCACGACGAAGACGATCGTCGAGGTGTAGGGCGCGCTGTTGTTGGCCAAGCGCTTCTGCCAATCGCTCGGCAGCACCTTGGCTTTCTCGGCGATGACGTCGATGTCATAAGCCAGCGCGAGGGTCACCACATCAGCCTTTAAGCCGTCGATAACCGAGCGCGACTGCTTGCCCGAGCCGCCGTGCGACTGCTGGACCGTTAAGTTGTCGCCGGTCTTGGCTTTCCAATATTTGGCGAAAGCCGCGTTGTACTCTTGATACAGTTCGCGGGTCGGATCGTAAGAGACATTGAGGATGGTTGTGTCAGCCGCATGCGCGGGGCGCCCGAAACCGACCAGTACCAGAATCAAGAATACGAAGGCGGCGAAAACCAGGCTCTCGCCAAGACGCTGTGGATTGATCAGGTGGGCGCGCATATCGGAAATCCCCATAAGCGTAGTTGCAATGTGATGACGCATCATCTTGCGCCTGCGGCAGCTTGTCGCGCCGCAATACCCTACCATTTCGATAGAGATATGAGTTTTGACAGATTTTTCTCTTTTTTCGTACGGGACCAGTGGGATTTTATCCCTTCGCCCCGAAAACCTAACCCAGAACGCATTCTAAACCAGCGATAGACGGCATTTTCAATGCCTGGCCAATACCTGGGGCTATGCCGGCTAAAACCCTCATTCCGCAGCAAATATTGTCATTAAATAGCTGTTATCAGCGATTGATCCGCCCCACCGCCGGAGTAACATCAGCGTATTCCTCGAACTGGGGGGCTTCGGTGGAAAACGCGCGTCAGCGCGCTTTGTACCCGGTGCGAAAATTTTGGCACGAAAGGCCACATTCACATGACCGGACGGATTTCCCGCCTTTTGCCACGGGCGGCGACTGCTGTTGCGCTCGCGCTTACTTTTTCGGCGCCTCTATATGCCGCCGACATCTCCATTCCCATGCGCGACGGGCTGCCCACGCTCGCGCCGTTGGTGGATAAGGTCACGCCGGCCGTTGTCAACGTGGCGGTCAAGTCGAAGATGGATATGGAGGAAAATCCGCTTTTCAAGGATCCCAAATTCCGCCGCTTCTTCGATCTCCCCGACAAACTGCCGCCGCAAGAGCGCTCGTCCGTCGGCTCGGGTGTCATTATCGACGCCAAGAAGGGCTACATCCTCACCAACCACCACGTCATCGACGACGCCAGCGACATCGCGGTCACGCTGCTCGACAAGCGCGTGTACACAGCCAAGGTGATCGGCGGCGACAAAGAAACCGATGTTGCCTTGCTGCAGATCCAAGCCCCGAACTTGACAGCGCTTGCCATAGGCGATGCTACTGCCATGCGCGTCGGCGATTATGTCGTCGCCGTCGGCAATCCGTTCGGCCTCGGCCAGACAGTGACATCCGGTATCGTCTCGGCGCTCGGGCGTTCGCAACTGTCGATCGAGGGCTACGAAGATTTCATTCAGACCGACGCTTCGATTAATCCCGGCAATTCGGGCGGTGCGCTGGTCAATCTCAAGGGCGAGTTGATCGGCATCAATACCGCGATCATTGGACCTTCGGGCGGCAACGTTGGCGTAGGCTTCGCGATCCCTACGACGATGGTCAAATCGGTTATGGCCCAGTTGATCGAATACGGTGAAGTGCGCCGCGGACAAATCGGCGTGCAAATTCAAGATATGACGCCGGAGCTGGCCAAGAACCTCGGCATCGATCGTACCGAAGGCGCTTTGATCGGCGCGGTGGTCAAAGGCTCACCGGCCGAAGCCGCCGGCCTCAAGGCGGGCGACGTCGCCATTGAACTGGACGGCAAACCGCTGCGCACCATGTCCGATTTGCGCAATCGTATCGGCATGATGACGTTGGGCACTTCGGTGAAACTTGCGGTCTTGCGCAACGGCGCGAAGAAAGACTTCACGATCACTATCGGCAAACCGGCGCAGGAGAAAGTCATCGCGTCGGCCAAGGGGCCCGAAGGCCGCCCGGCCTTGGCCGGCGCCACCTTCAGCAACACCGAACCGGGCGATAAAGTGCGCGGCGTACGCGTCACCAACGTCGAACGCGATAGCCAGGCCGCTCAATTCCTGAAGCCGGGCGACCTTATTGTGTCGGTCAATCGCAAAGAAGTGAGTTCGGTTGAGGAATTCACCGTCGCAATGACCAGCTCCAATCGCCAGACGGCGCTTTTCGTTAAACGGAACGGCGAAGACTTGCTGCTTATCGTCCCGTAAAAGCCGCCCGCTTTTATACAAGACGGCGTCGCCGAAAAGGCGGCGCCGTTTTTTTATGGGCCTCACGTCCCCCTAAAAACCAAGGTTGAGGTAGAACCCGCCTTTTTCCCGGCCTCCGGGACGGCGTTTTCCGTCCTATCGCCTTCCAAAGCGTGACTATGGCCAAAGATTGGGCATACTGCGCTGGGGATACTAAGGGGTTTGATTTATGAGGCACGTTTCTATGCTGCGGTGTTTTGCGGCACTACCATTTATGGTTCTGATTGGTTTGCTTGCGAGCGCGCGGCCCGCGGCGGCAGACGTCGACCGCATCGAGGTGTTGGAGCGCACCATCCTTGCCGGCGGCAAGACCTTCGGCAATGTTGGTCCCTACGAACGCATTCGCGGACGCCTCTATTTGGCGATCGAAGCGGGTGCCGCAGAAAATCAGTCGATCACGGACATCAGACTTGCCCCACGCGATGCGCAAGGCCGCGTGACCTTCGCGACTGATTTCATACTCTTAAAGCCGCTCGACGCCGCGCGCGCAAACGGGCGTTTGCTCTATGACGCAAACCATCGCGGTGACCTGACACTATTATCCCGGTTCAATGATGCGAGCGCCGCGAACCTGCCGCTGAGTGTTGCGGATACGGGCAATGGTTTCCTGATGGAGCAAGGATACACATTGCTCTCGACAGGATGGAGTTGGGATGTAGCCCCGGGCGACGCACGCCTGCGCGCCGATCGCAAGCGAAGGCGGAAAGCCCATCTATGGACGCGTAAGCGGCGAAATCGCCGTGACGCAGCCGACGAACAGCGCACGCCATATTGCGCCTGCCTCGGTCGGCTACGAACCGCTCGGTCCCGACGACGCCAACGACATGCTGACAGTGCGCGACACCGCGCTTGGCGCACGCACAGCTATCCCGCGCAACAAATGGTTCTCGGGTACACCGCCGACGGACGCGCGGTTTACGATCCCGCGATTATCACGCTTGAAGGCGGTTTCAAGCCCGGCGCGATTTACGCCGTCACCTACACCGCGCGCGGACCACGCGTGAGCGGTCTCGGACTGGCCGGCGTGCACGATACGCTTTTGTTTTTCCGCGGTGAACGCAGCGACCGATACGGCACACCCAATCCGTTGACGACCGGCGGCGGCGCGCTTCCCACCGCCGTCATCGCGGTCGGCACGGCGCACAGCGCACGACTGCTGCAAAGCATGGTCTACTCCGGATTGGCTGCCGATGGGCGCGGGCGCATGGCATTCGATGGGGCGTTGCTCAGCGATCCCGGCGCCGGGCGCGGCGGCTTCAAACACCGCTTCGCGCAGCCAGGCCGCGCCTTTGGACCGGACGTCGATCTGGATTCCGCAACTGATCGTTTTCCTTTTTCCACAAGTACGCAGACCGATCCGGTCAACAATAAAACCGGCAGCATGCTCGACCGCGCCAATGGTTTGAATGCCGTGCCTAAGCTGTTCTACGTTAATTCCGCCACGGAATATTGGGCGCGCGGCGCATCCCTCACCCACACCGCCGTCGACGGCAGCGCCGATATCGCGCCCGATCGGCGCGCGCGGATCTATCTTATCGCCGGCGGCGCGCGTCATTTGATCCCGGCGCCCGAGCGCGACAATCTCCTCGCGCACTGCCGTAACCCGCTTGATTACCGGCCATTGTTGCGCGCGCTCTTACTGCATCTCGATAGCTGGGTGATGCTGAAGAAAGACCCCCCACCTTCTTTCATGCCGACGATTGCCGACGGCACGCTCGGAAAGTTGAGCCAATACCTAGAGACGTTCCCGAAGTTCTCGGGCTTGCGCGCGCCCACACGCAGCTTAGAAGTCCCGCGTTTAGACTTCGGCGCGCGTCTGACAACCGACGGCATTATCGACATTTTGCCGCCGCGCATTGGCAAACCCTTTACGACATTGTTGCCGATTTCCGATGCTGACGGTCTGGACAAAGCCGGCATCCGCTTACCCGAGATCAGTGTGCCGTTGGGCACTTACACGGGATGGAACCCACAAAATGCCGCGACCGGCGCACCAGAACGGCTTGCACGCGATGAAGGCAGCTTCCTTCCTTTTGAACCCAATGAGAATGAACGTCTCGCGGCCAGCGATCCGCGCGTCTCGATCGCCGAGCGCTATCCGACGCGCGACGCCTATACAAAAGCTTATGCTGCGGCGACGCTTGCCCTGGCTGAACGGGAACTCATCCTGGGCAGCGACGTCGATCCCATGATCGAACGTGCAGGCACACTGTTTGACCGGATCATCAAACGCGAACCCGGCGACGAAAGCTGCGCGTATTTAAAGAGGTAGATGCGATGAGATGTATGACGATTGCGCTGATCGCATTACTCATGCCGTTTTCGGCCATGAGCTGCGAAGCGCCCACGCCTGCCGAGAAAGCCGGCGAATCCTGGCTCGCACTTGTGGATACCAAGCAATATTCCGAGAGCTGGCTTGCCGCGAGTTTCGAGTTTCAGAAATTGATCGGTCAGGCTAACTGGGCCGATGCGGTAGGGCCGATGCGTGAGCGTCTCGGAAAGGTCATAAACCGTAAAATTGGCAACGTCACAAGAACCAATACTCTGCCTGGCCTGCCGGACGGCGAGTTTACCATCATCGAATATCACACCATGTTCGCGAACAAGACCGCCACGGAAACCCTGACGATGATCCTGGACAAGGACACGCCGAAGGTCGGCGGTTACTTTATTAAATAGTCCCGCCAGGAATACCGGCCGGCGGCGATTCGCGCAAAAACCGTCCAAACTGCTGCCTTTTTCAGACGTTATACAGGGCACATGCGTGCCCATTTCATGCTGTTTCCAGCGGCTCTCATCGCCGCAGCGCCGGTCCAGGCCAAGGTGTTAATGAACATCGATGAGGCCCAACGACTGATGTTTCCGCATGCGTCGTTTACACAGAAATTTATGGCCCTGGACCCGGCCCAGACGGCCTCGGTAGAACGCACGGCCGGTGCACCCGTACACGACCGCCGCCTCAAGGCCTGGCGCGTTTCCGGCGCCAGCGGCGGTTGGTTTATCGTCGATCAGGTCAACGGCAAGGACGATTGGATTACCTATGCCATAGCCCTCACGCACGACGGCGTCGTCCGGCAGATCGAGATTCTGGAATGCGCCTCGGATTACGACACCATTACGATGCCCGAATGGCTGGCGCAGTTCACGGGCCACAGAGCCAGGGATGAAATGCTAGATATCAGCAATGTCTCTGGATCAACCTTGTCGGCCCGTCATCTGACCGAGGGTGTGAAGAAGGTGCTTCTCACACATTCTTATATGTTGAAGCAAATCAGCGATTGAGCTGTTTAAACAGCTCAACCTGCTAGGGCTTTCACGTTTTCCGGGAACTGTTGAACGGCCCAACCGTTGCAGTTGGCATGGATATAACAACCGTCGCTAACGTCCTGCTTTTAGGTTTTCTACTGCCTTTGTGGCTGGTCTTGGGCTTTGCCGACTGGTCGTGCCATCGGAAAGCCGACATCGCGCACACGGCCGGATGGCGCGAGTCATTCATGCATATGTTGCTTGTTGGTCAGGCAGGCATAGCGGCCCTTGCGGGTATGTTCTTCCAGGTAAACGCGCTGATCTTAGCGCTGATGATTGCGATGTTCCTGGCGCATGAAATAACCACGAGCCTGGACATCAGCTTTGCCGCGTCCAAACGATACATCTCACCGACGGAACAACGCGTACACGATTATCTGACTGCTATTCCGCTGGCGGTCCTGATTATGGTCTGTGCCATTCATCCGGCGCAGTTCGCGGCACTTTTCGGATTTGGATCGGAAACGGCGGATTTTTTCGCTGCGCTGGAAAGAGAACCCGCTGCCGACTTGGTACCTGGTCGCGTGGCTACTGCTGAGCCCGATCAATGCGCTGCTCTATACGGAAGAGCTGTGGCGCGGTTGGAGAGCGGCACGTAGCATGCACCGCTCTCCTTCCATCTCGCCGCTTACGCCGCGTCAACCATGACAACTTCGGCGTCTTCAAGCGCTGTGATCTTCAAGTCTGCTTCGTTATCAATCGCAGCGCCGTCACGCGTATCAATGCGAACGCCGTTGATCTCGACAGCGCCTTTGGCGGGCACGAGGTAACCTTTACGCGCCGCGCCGAGCGCATACGCAATGGTTTCGCCGGCCTTCAATGTCGCACCCAAGACCCGCGCATTCGTGCGGATCGGCAGGGCAACCGGCCCGGCAAGCTTCGTAAAAGCAATCGCGCGATTTTCCAACAGCGGCATGGTGAATGTGAACGTCGCCCCCTCGCCTTCCTTCGATGATATGCTGATCTCGCCGCCCATAAGTTCGACTAAGCGGCGGCAGATCGTGAGGCCTAATCCGGTGCAGCCATAGCGGCGTGCCGTTCCTTGATCGACCTGAACAAGCGGCTGAAACAATTTAGCCTGCTGTTCCGGCGATATGCCGATGCTGGTATCGGCGACCTGCACCAGCAGCACCTGTTTTCCAACCGCTTCCGCACGTTGCGATATGTGCACGGCAACTCGTCCGCGCGCCGTAAACTTAATGGCATTGCTCACCAGATTCAGCATCACCTGGCGCAAACGTGCCGGATCACCGATGAGCGTATCCGGCAGTCGCTGCGCGTAGTCGAGGCGGCAATCGAGTTTCTTCTGACGCGCCGGCGGAAGCATTAAATCGTGCGCCTCGCCCATGACTTCGCGCAGACTAAAAGATACCTGTTCCAACTGCAGGCGCTGAGCGTCAATTTTGGAGAAATCCAGAACGTCGTTCAGAAGATCGAGCAACAACTTCCCCGATGTCGAAATCTTCGATACGCGGTCCGCCTGCTGCTGCGTCAGGTTGTCGACCATCATCAAGTCGGCAAAACCAAGAATGGCCGTGAGGGGCGTGCGCAGTTCATGGCTCATGACAGCGAGAAAATCAGATTTGGCGCTGCTGGCCGCTTCGGCCCGGCGTCGCTCGAGATCAAGGTGATAGGTGAAACGCGACACCGCGATAAGCGGACCAATCGCCGCGACAACAGCGGCACTCGCATTAGAAATCCAGGTCGTCGGCGCCAGAGCGAATGCGGCATAGTCCGGCCTTATCAGCAGCCCGACCTTGAATGCGAGAAACACAATTGTCTGCAGGACAATCGTAAGGCCGATGCAAGCGAACCCCACACGTTCGCCGAAAAAAACCGCAGCCATGATGCTGCCGGAGATAAAAAAGAGAATGCCCGCAGGCAGTCCGAAGGAAACGTTTCCACCTATGCCGATGGCAAACATAAGGACAACGATGATGGTGGAACGAACAACCGGCGGAAGTTGCTTTCGCAACCACACAAGCACCGCAAGCACCCCCACCACGGCGATGTGCAAAGCCATCACCGGCTTCCAACCAACATCCAGAATACGCGACAGACTGACGGTGACGCCGAGAAGACCTGCGCCTAACAACCAGACCAGAGTCGTATTACCGACATCGGCGCGGATTTCGGCTAACGTTTTGCTTTCCGGGGGTGCTACGCCAGGATTCACAATGTTTCTTGGAACCTCACGGGTTCACCGATTGGCTTTTGCAAAAGCTCGTCGTCACGCATCACGACCTGCCCGCGAATGATGGTCGCCTTAGGCCAGCCCGTGACTTCCATGCCGTCGAAAGCCGTCCAGCCGGTGCGGCTTGCGATCCAGTCATTGGTAATCGTGCGCCGCGCGGCAAGATCGACCACTGTAAAGTCGGCGTCGTAGCCAAAAGCCACGCGTCCCTTACCCGCAATGCCAAAAATGCGCGCCGGCCCGGCACTCATGAGATCGACGAAACGCTGTAACGTCAGGCGACCTTTGGCAACGTGGTCCAGCATTAAAGGAACCGTTGTCTGTACACCCGTGAGACCCGAAGGGCTGCGCGGATAGGGCCGGGCTTTTTCCTCGAGCGTATGCGGCGCGTGGTCCGAACCAATGCAATCCACGACACCGTTATTCACGGCCGCCCACAAGGCGTCGCGGTGACGGGCTTCGCGGATCGGCGGGTTCATCTGCGCAAGGGTGCCGAGCTTCTGATAACATTCGGGTGCGGCGAGCGTGAGGTGCTGCGGCAGCACTTCGACCGTCGCGATATCCTTATGCTGTGCGAGCAACTCCATCTCCTCGGCGGTCGTGACATGCAGCACATGAACGCGGCGGTGATTTTCGCGCGCGAGACGCAGAAGGCGCTGCGTCGAACGCACGGCCGTTTCCACATCGCGCCATTCGGGATGCATAGAAACATCCGCACCGTCGCGCACCAACGTCAAACGCTCCTGCAAGCGCATATCATCTTCGCTGTGAACCGTAACGCGCCGCGAGCCCGAGCGCAAAACACGCGCGACGTTTGCATCGTCGGCGACCAAGAGCGAGCCCGTCGACGAGCCCATAAACATTTTAATGCCGCAGCAACCGGGCAATCGCTCCAGAACGCCAAGCTCCTCGGCATTTTCCGGCGAGGCGCCGACGTAGAAGGCAAAATCCGTCCAACAGCGGCCGGTCGCGCGCCGGATTTTGTCGGCGATGGCGTCTGCGGTTGTCGTGGCGGGGTCCGTATTGGGCATTTCGAAAACGGCCGTAATGCCGCCCAGCACCGCGCCGCGCGTGCCGCTTTCCAAATCTTCCTTGTGAATGGGGCCCGGTTCGCGAAAATGAACCTGCTCGTCAATGCATCCCGGCAGCACGGTAAGATGACGCGCATCAAATTTTTCGGCAGCATCCGCCGATTTCAAATCGCCGAAAGCCGCGATTTTACCCGCGCGCACTCCGACATCCGTTACCACCGCTCCGCCCGGCGTAAACACCGTGCCGCCATGGATAATAAGGTCGAACGTCTCGCTCATGAATACCTCATGCTTTTATGCGCGCGAGCAAATCGAGATACTGCGGCGCGACCTTGTCGATTGCGAATGTGTCATCAAAGGCTTTACGTCCGGCTTCGCTTAAGCGCTTGGCAAGCGGGATATCCTGCGACATCATCGTGACGCGACGGATAAACAAAAACGTCGCAAGCCGCGAGATAGGGCCCAAGATTATCCTGCCAGCCTAAAAACCGCACACGCGGCTTCACGCCGCGTTCGTGCGCGGCCTGTTCCAACGCCTCACGATCCGCGCCGTCGCCGGCAATCCAAAGGTAATAGCCCGAAATACGGGCCACCGCGTCCAGCAGCGTTTCAAGGCCCGCGTTTTTTGTCAGGCGCATGGAGGTGAAAATCAACTTTGCGGTCGGCGGCGTATAAACCGTTTTGCGATTAAGCGGTTTGACCGCCGCCAACTCTTCCGCAGTCAGCGGCAAGTGCGGCACAACGTGCACCTGCTGGACGGACCAGCCGGCGACCATCGCCGCGTCGGCGCGCGATTGCGCGGGTGTGAAAACGTGGTGGCATTTGTTCAGCAGCGCTTCGTGATTGAACTGAGTGCCCATACGTCCGAGATGAACGAAGTTGCCTTTTTGCACCATCTCCGCCACGTCGGGCGTCCAGGAGATGACGATGTCCGGCTCGAACCGGCGAATGACGGCATTGATGCGGCGCCGATCCAGAAACTCAAAGCGGCTCGGAAACTCCATTTCCACCGGATCGACGTTCAGAGCCTTGAACCGCGCCGCGCGCGCGGCATTGGCGACGAACATCGCACGCTGCTCGACGCCGTTCCGCTGCAGCACGCCGGCAAGCCGCTCGGCCTGGCGTTCGACCCCTCCGTAGGGCATTCCGGACATCAAATGGAAAATCTTCACGCCGCACCCTAGGTTGTTACTTTGAGACTTTAGCGGGATTTCAACAGGTTGCCAAAGGCCGTCACGACGGCATCGACGCTTAAATTGTGCAAGTCGCCGTCCGGGGCGCGAATGGTCTCGCCGCCCCAAGGCGCGTATCGGGCGGGATCCGTAGGCCCAAACAACGCCAGCGCGGGGATGCCTGCTGCGGCGGCCAAATGCCCAAGCCCTGAATCATTGCCAATAAAGGCCGCGCACCTGGCTAAAGCCGCGTGAACCACCAGCAGATCGGGCTCGGCGAAGATTTTGGTGCATCGTCCCGCCAGCGCCTCGATCAGCGGCGCGGCGCGGGTCTCGTCGCCGGGACCGCCAAATAAGGCAACCCGCCATCCGGCACACGGCCCATCTTCGGCCGTCAGACGCGCGATCAGTGCCGCGAACCGCGCGGGCTCCCACGTTTTGGGGGCGGTCGCTGCGACCGGCGCGATGGCCAATACCGGCGCGCCGTCGGGAAGATATTTTGCCGCCGCCAGACGTTGCTGGTCGGTGACATATAAAAAAGGCGCCGCGATGCCCGCACCCGGTATCAGAGTGCTCAGGTGCGCAATGTGGTGAACGCCCGGTGAAATCGGACCGATGATATGACGCCGACGTGTGGGGATGAGGTAGGTCATGGCGGATCGGCGCAAATCGATTGCGATGTCCCATACCGTTCCGCGCAGTTCCTTCCACAGCGCAAGCCAATGCAAATCGAAGGGGCGCTTCGCCACAACGATCATGCGCTCAAGACGCGGCGTTGCGGCAAACACCGGCGCCGCCAGCGGACCGCACGCAATGGTGAAGCGCGCGTCGGGATAACGCTCAATCAGCTGATGCAAAAGGCCGGAGGATAAAATCGCATCGCCGATGCGCGTGTGCGTTATGAACAGAATTCTCAAGCGGCCGCCGCCGGCAACGTGGAAACAAATCTTTCAAGTTCTTCCGCCGCCACGGCCCAGACACGGCGACGCGCGGCATCTGCCGCAGCCGTGCTGAGGTTCTGGTAAACCGCGTCGTTGCCCAGGATCTGCAGCGTGACGTTGGCAAACCCGGCGGCATCGGGAACGATATAACCGCTTTGCGCATTGTCGATGCGCTCAGCCACGCCGCCCAGATTGCGCGCCACCGCGGGTAAGCCGGCCGCTTGTGATTCCGTCAGCGTCCAACACGCATAATCGCGCGCATCGCCGGGATACAGATGGACGCGGCTGGCGCGGTACACTTCGGCCATGCCCTCGTCATTGCGCGGTTCGACGACGACAACATTTGCCGACGCCGCCGCTTTGACGACTTCAAGTATGGGCATGATGTTGGCGGGAATTTCCTCGCCTCGCAGACCTTTGTGCAGCACGGCCGAATATATCGCCAAACGGGCTTCGGGCATTTTGGGGTGAATGAGTTTCGTCCACACGTCCACGACCCAGGCCAAGCCTTGCAACGGGTGCGTGGTGATGACGGCATGCGGCGGCGGCATCACGGGCAAAACCTCGGCCGGTACAGGCTGCGCAGCCACGGCTTGCTCTTGCATAATCTCGGGAAAGCCCGGATTGGCATTAGGCATCTCGGAATACACCGGGGCGTCGACCACGGCCTGAGGCCGGGTATAAAACGCCGCGCGCACGCCGGGCGTGACAACGGCACTGCGCACCTTGCCGCCATATGCACGCCGCTGCGCTTCGCCGATAAACAGCAAAGACGCCTGAAATGAATCCCAGAGCGGCTCATTGATCGAGGCATTGAGATAGGCCGGATCGCCCATCACCCACAGCAGACGGTGCGTGGCAGCGCGCAGCGCACCCAGCAGCAGGGGTTTGCGCAACGCAATCAGCACATCGGCAGCCTTCGGCGCCATGCTGTCGCCGAACGGCGTCCAATAGGCGCCTTCGGCCATGTGCGCATAGCTGACATTATTGATCACATTGACGTCGTGGCCGCGCTCCCTGAGGGCGCTCGCCAACCCGCCTACGGCCTTTTCGGCCCCACCCAAGGCACGGCGCATGGGGGTATAGCCATCGTAGGCCAGGGGAGTATCATCGATGAATACATAACGCATGGCGAAGTTATAGCGATGTCGCGGCCGTTAAAAAAGCGCCGCATCTCGCCTCCCCTTGTTCAAGCGCAAATGAGTGTTAAATAGAGCCCGGATGCTTCCCAAGGACAGCTTATGGCGCCAACCCCAGCCCATTTTACAACCCTGCCGCACCGCGCCCTTGTGGCCGTGCGCGGCGATGACCGCATTGGGTTCCTGCAGGGTTTGGTGTCCAACGACATGCTGCGCGTCCAGTCCGGTCAGGCGATCTGGGCCGCGTTTCTGACGCCGCAGGGCAAATTCCTCCACGAATTCTTTGTTATTCCATTTGGCGATGCCGTTCTGCTGGAATGTGAGCGCGCGCGCCGCGACGACCTGATCACGCGGCTCTCACGTTATAAATTGCGCGCCAAGGTGACACTCGCGCCGGACGACACCCTGACGAGCGGCGTCGCCTGGGGCGAAGGTGCCAGCGCCGCTCTTAAGACCAGCGATCAACCCGGCCACGTGACGCCCCACGGCGCGGGCGTGATTTATACCGACCCGCGGCTTGCCGGAGCAGGCGTGCGCTGGGCTTTAGAGGCCGCGCAGATTGAGAGCTTAGAGAAACTGGGACTAACGCGCGCCACCGCCGCCGACCATGACGACCTGCGTTTCGATCTCGGACTACCCGATGGCAGCCGCGACTTGGAAGTCGAGAAAGCCTTGCTCCTCGAAAACGGTTTCGAAGAACTGCATGGCGTGGATTTCAAAAAAGGCTGCTACATCGGCCAAGAGCTGACCGCCCGCACCCACTATCGCGCGCTGATCAAAAAACGCCTGATGCCGGTGACGAGCGAAGGTGAGCTGCCCTCGCCCGGCGCACCGCTCACGTTCGACGGCCTGGAAGCCGGCGAGATGATGAGCAGCCGCGGCGGCAAGGGCCTCGCGCTCGTGCGCCTCGAAGCGCTCAAAAAATCCGGCGGCGTGCTGGACGCAGGTTCCGCAAAAGTAAAAGCCGCACCACCGCCTTGGATAAAACTGACCGAGGCTACCTAACTTCTCTCGGCCAGAACCGCCTGCGCCGCCGCGAGGCGAGCGACCGGCACGCGGTAAGGCGAGCACGAAACATAGTCGAGGCCGGTGCGGTGGAAGAAGGCGATGGAATCCGGATCACCGCCGTGTTCGCCGCAGACGCCGAGCTTCATGCCTTTACGTGTCAGACGGCCGCGCTCAGCGGCCATCGCAACCAGTTCGCCGACACCTACTTGATCGAGACTGGCGAAGGGATCCTTTTCAAAGATACCTTTCGCCTTATATATTTCGATCAGATTGGCACAGTCGTCGCGCGATAAACCCAGCGTGGTTTGCGTGAGGTCGTTGGTGCCGAACGAGAAGAACTCGGCGGTCTTGGCGATGTCGCCCGCTTGCAATGCGGCGCGCGGCAATTCGATCATCGTGCCCACGAGATATTCCACGGTCGTGCCGGTATTGGCAAAAACCGCCTTCGCCGTCTCATCGACGATGGTTTTCATCATGTCGAGTTCGGCACGCATGCCGACCAGCGGGATCATAATTTCCGGGAGCACCTTCTTGCCGAGCTTCGCGACGGCGACCGCCGCCTCGAAAATCGCGCGCGCCTGCATGGTGTAAATCTCGGGATGCGAAACGCCGAGACGCACGCCGCGGTGGCCGAGCATGGGGTTGGTTTCGTGCAGGCGCACCAAGGCTTCGCGCACCGATTCTTCCGACACGCCGAGCCCCGCCGCGACTTCGCGGATTTCGACATCGGTATGCGGCAGGAATTCGTGCAGTGGCGGATCGAGCAAGCGGATGTTGACCGGCAGACCTTCCATGATCGAAAACAGCTTGATGAAATCGCCGCGCTGGAACGGCAGCAATCGGTCGAGCGACGCTTTGCGCCCCCCGGCATCCTTGGCCAAAATCATTTGGCGCATGGTGAGGATGCGCGCGGGGTCGAAGAACATATGCTCGGTGCGGCAAAGGCCGATACCTTCCGCGCCGAATTTGCGGGCGGTTTCAGCATCCAGCGGGGTTTCGGCGTTGGCGCGCACTTTCAAGCGGCGGATTTTATCGACCCAGCCCATGAGCGTGGCGAAGTCGCCGGTGAGTTCCGGCTGAACGGTCGCGACCTTGCCGAGAAAGATTTCACCCGTCGAGCCGTCGAGCGTCAGGATGTCGCCTTCCAGCAGGATCTTATCGCGCACGCGTGCGGTTTTGGCTTGAACATCAACATTGATATCGCCCGCGCCGCAGATACAGGGCGTACCCATGCCGCGCGCCACAACCGCCGCATGGCTGGTCATACCGCCGCGCGTCGTCAGAATACCTTGCGAGACATGCATGCCGCCGATGTCCTCGGGGCTGGTTTCACGGCGCACGAGAATCACCTTCTCGCCGCGCTTGACCCAATCCTCTGCATCCTCGGCGGTGAACACAATCTTACCAGACGCAGCGCCAGGCGAAGCCGGCAGGCCGCGCGACAACAATGTGTGCGGCGCTTTCGGGTCCAGCATCGGGTGCAGTAATTGGTCGAGCTGCGACGGGTTGATGCGCCTGACGGCTTCGTCTTCCGAGATCAATCCCTCGCGCGCCATATCCACCGCGATCTTGAAGCCCGCCTGCACCGTGCGTTTGCCGTTGCGCGTCTGCAGCATCCAGAGCTTGCCCTTCTGGATGGTGAACTCCATGTCCTGCATGTCGGTGTAATGGCGCTCGAGGCGATGGCGCGTTTCCATGAGTTCCTGGAACAAGGACGGCATCGCCTCTTCCATCGCCGGCAAATTCGAGCCCTGCGCGTTCTTACCTTCGATGGTGATTTGCTGCGGCGTGCGAATACCGGCGACAACGTCTTCGCCCTGCGCGTTCACCAGATACTCGCCATAGAACGTATTCGCTCCGGTCGACGGATCGCGGCTGAAACACACACCCGTCGCGCAATCGTCGCCCATATTGCCGAAGACCATCGCCTGGATGTTGACGGCGGTACCCCAACCATGCGGAATGTCATGGAGTTTGCGATAGGTGATGGCGCGCTGATTCATCCAGCTGCTGAAGACCGCACCGACAGCACCCCACAACTGCGCGTGGACATCCTGCGGGAACGGCGCGCCGGTTTCTTCCTCGATCTTCTTTTTATAGGCATCGACCAGCGCCTTCAGATCGTCGGCGGTCAATTGCGTGTCGAGCGAGATGCCTTTGTCTTCCTTGGCGATATCGAGAATTTGCTCGAAGTCGTAATGATCCATGCCCAGCACGACGCTGGAATACATCTGAATGAAGCGGCGATAGCTGTCGTAGGCAAAGCGCGCATCTTTCGCCTGCGACGTCAGACCTTCGACAGTTTCGTCATTGAGGCCGAGGTTGAGGATCGTATCCATCATGCCGGGCATGGACGCACGCGCGCCGGAGCGCACCGAGACCAGCAGCGGATTCTTCACATCGCCGAATTTAGAGCCGATGTGCGCTTCCACCTCTGCAATGCCGCGCGCGACCTGTTCTTTCAGGTCGCCGGGGTACTGTTTGCCGTGGGCGTAGTAGTAGGTGCAGACCTCGGTCGTCACCGTGAAGCCCGGCGGGACAGCAACGCCGATGCTGCTCATCTCGGCGAGGTTGGCACCCTTGCCGCCCAGCAGGTTCTTCATGACAGCCGCACCTTCGGCTTTACCCGCGCCGAAGGTGTAGACCCATTTAGCGGTTTCGGTCGTCGTCGACGACGGCGTTGAACTTGCGCCGGCCGGAGGCGGATAGAGGTCGGGGCGTAACTCGTGGCGGGTGACCTTCCCGCCCGTGGCCTGCTCGACCGCGATGGTCCGTTCGGCGGGAACGCGGTCCCACTGACTGATGGCTTGGGGGGTTACATTAATGGTGCGGGCTAAAGCGGCTGTGCCGCCCGATTCCGTGATCGCTCGCTCGAGAGCATTGTCCCGCATGATGTAAGCTCCACTTTCCCGGTAAGGTAAGGTGACCTTAAATAGGACGAAAATGAGGAGCTTACAACACCGGACTTACGTAAAAATTGCGTAAGTAGGCCGAATTTTACGAGAGGAGCTTACATTTAGGGTGTCATCAAGCCTCATGCACCCATGTCATCCTCGGGCTTGACCCGAGGATCCAGGGTTAGCGGCATGAATCCATGCGGAAAAAACGGCCCCGCCACCGACATCGCACCCGGCCACCCTGGATGCCCGGGTCAAGCCCGGGCATGACGGTGTAGTTTGGGCTGAGGGCGAAGCTAACCCTCAATTTTCGAGAAATCCGCGACCTTATTCATGGCGGCCTCGATCCGGGACAATAGCCGAAGCCGCGCCACGCGTTGCGTGGGGTCGTCGGCGTTGACCTTCACCTTGTCGAAGAAGGTATCGACCGGCTGACGCAAACTCGCGAGCGCGCCCATGGCGGCCGTGAAGTCTTCCTTCGCCAGTGCCGGGGTCACGGTGGCCTCGACAGTGCCAATCGCCGACAACAACGCCGACGCTTCCGGCGCGCCGAGATCACCGTCAGCGATGTCGCCGCTATAGGTGACGTTGTCTTTCTTATCTTCGATGCGCACGATGTTGGCGGCACGACGGTAAGCAACCAGCAGATTGGCGCCATCATCGCTGGCGACAAAGCCGGCTAACGCTTCGACGCGCGCGATCAGGCGCACGAGATCGTCTTCATCGCCGAGTGCAAACACCGCCGACACGAGATCATGACGCACGCCTTTATCGCGCAAGTGCGCTTTCAAGCGGTCGGCAAAGAAGTCGAGAATCTCGCGGGAGACTTTTTCACGCGCGCTGTCTTGTGCCAGACCGTTGTATCCGCCGATGGCGAATTCAAACGCGGCCAGCAGCGGCAGCCGCAATTTGTTTTCGAGAATTATGCGGATCACGCCGAGTGCTGCGCGGCGCAAGGCATAAGGGTCTTTCGAGCCCGTCGGCTTTTCGTTGATGGCGAAGAAGCCGGCGAGGCTGTCGAGTTTATCCGCCAGCGAAACCACAACACTCAGCGGCGCGGTCGGGCATGAATCGTTGGGGCCGAGCGGCGAGTAATGTTCGGCGATGGCGTCGGCCACATCTTCTTGCTCGTTATGGGCCAGCGCGTAATAGCGGCCCATGACGCCCTGCAGGTCGGGAAACTCCCCGACCATGTCGGACGAGAGATCGGCTTTGCACAACAGCGCCGCACGGCGGGCTTGTTCGGCGTCGGCGCCGATGGGCGAAGCGAGATATCCCGCAAGCGCCGCAATCCGGTCAACCTTCGC
The DNA here is from genome assembly GCA_947476625.1 of Fidelibacterota bacterium. Classification (GTDB taxonomy): domain Bacteria; phylum Pseudomonadota; class Alphaproteobacteria; order Rhodospirillales; family Rhodospirillaceae; genus SHVO01. The sequence goes on along the minus strand of CANJRA010000014.1, from coordinate 4,917 downwards.
ACGCATGGTGCCGAGCTTGGCTTGGAACACGCGTTCTTCCAATTTCGGCAAACGGCTTTCGAGTGTGCGCTTTTTATCCTGATCCCAGAAGAACCGCGCATCCGACAAGCGCGCCCGCAGTACGCGCTCGTTCCCGGCGATGATGGCTTTGCCCTTGTCCGCCGTTTCCATATTGGCGACCACGCCGAAACGCGGCGAGAAAGCGCCCTGCTTGGTGATGAGCGTGAAATACTTCTGATGCTTGCGCATGGCCGAGGTCAGCACTTCGGCGGGCACATGCATGAAAGCGGCATCGATCGTGCCCAGCAACGGCACCGGCCATTCGGCGAGACCGGTGACTTCGGCCAACAGGCCTAAATCATCCTGCACCGTCAGGCTTTCTTTCGCGGCCAGCTTGACCAGCGTATCGGCGATGATGGCGCTGCGTTCGGCCGGATCAACCAGCACATAGGCCGTCTTCAGCCGCGCTTTATAATCAGCGAAGTTCTTCACAGCGAAAACCGCCGGCGCGAGGAAACGATGTCCGCGCGTGGCATTGCCGGCCGTGAGTCCGCCGAAGGACACAGGCACAACCTTGCCGTCGAGCACGCACAAAATACTATGGAGTGGGCGCACCCAACGCGTCGGCTTATCGGCCCAACGCATCGACTTCGGCCACGGCAACTGCGCCAACGCAGTTTCAATGATGTCTTTAAGTACTTCGGCGGTCGGACGGCCTTTTTTGGTCGTGACCGCGAAATAGAACATGCCCTTCGGCATCTCGCGCTGTTCGGCTTGATCCAGACTTGTCAGCCCGGCCGCGCGCAAGAAACCTTGAACGGCTTGTTCGGGCGCGCCGACCTGCGGGCCTTTGCGTTCCTCGGCGGTGTCGGGCTGCGCTTTGGGCAAGCCGTCGGCCACCAGCGTCAGGCGGCGCGGACCGCCGAATGCAGTGAGGGATTTCGTTTCAAGGCCCGCTGTTTTCAGGGCATCGCCCACCAGACGCGCGAGATCCGCCGCCGCCTGCTTTTGCATACGCGCGGGAATTTCTTCCGAGAAGATTTCGAGGAGAAGTTCGGACATGGCTGTTACCCCGCCTTCGCGTTGGTAGGTGCGAGCCAGGCTTCGCAACATAATTTGGCCAGCGCACGCACGCGGCCGATATACGCCGCGCGTTCGGTGACGCTGATGACGCCGCGCGCATCGAGAAGATTAAACGTATGCGATGCCTTGATGCACTGATCGTAGGCCGGCTGCGCGAGTTTTTTATCCAAAAGCGCGTTGCACTCTTTTTCGCAAGACTTGAAACGCTCGAACAGAATGTCGGTATCGGCATGCTCGAAGTTGTGCGCGGAGTAATCGACCTCGGCGCGGTGGAACACGTCGCCATACGTCACGCCGCGGCCATTGAAATCGAGATCAAACACGTTCTCGACGCCCTGCACATACATCGCCAAGCGTTCCAAGCCGTAGGTCAACTCTACCGCGACCGGATCGCATTCAATTCCACCGACTTGCTGGAAGTACGTGAACTGCGTGACTTCCATGCCGTCGCACCACACTTCCCAGCCAAGGCCCCAGGCGCCCAGCGTCGGGCTTTCCCAGTCGTCTTCGACAAAGCGAATGTCGTGCGCGTTCACATCGATGCCGATAGCTTTCAAGCTCTCGAGATACAGCGCCTGCGGGTCCGCCGGCGACGGCTTCATGATCACTTGAAACTGATAGTAGTGCTGCAAGCGGTTCGGGTTCTCGCCGTAACGGCCATCGGTTGGACGGCGCGAGGGCTGCACATAGGCAGCGCTCCACGAATCTTTGCCCAGCGCGCGCAATGTCGTCGCCGGATGAAATGTGCCTGCGCCCATCTCCATATCGTAGGGCTGCAGAATGACGCAGCCTTGGTCGGCCCAGAACTTCTGCAGCTTCAGAATCAGCGATTGAAAGTCGAGCGGCTTTTTCGGCGTAGAGGTTTTGACTGCAGGCGCGCGTGCCCGTTTAGCGGCGGGCGCAACTTTCTTCGCCACTTTCTTTTTAGCCACGGGCTTTTTAACCACTGGCTTCTTAGCGACCGGCTTCTTAACGGGTTTCTTGATCGCGCCCTTCTTGGCCACAACCTTTTTCACGGCAGCCTTTTTCACCGCGGGCTTCTTAGCCTTCGGCTTCACTTTAGCTTTGATCTTTTTGATAGGTTTTTTCTTGGCGCGGGCCATGGCTGCACATCCGTTAAATGAGCGGCGAAGCTAACGGCCAGGGCGCGGAGAATCAAGGAAAGGCTCGGGGATTCAGCCCGAAATATAGTGGAAATTCAGGCTTTTTCGCATGAACAGACGGTGCCGGCTGCGGCATATGCGCCACACTTCGGGCATGGCACCAAATCTTGCGCTACCGGCGCGCGCGCGTTTTCCTCCATCACGGTTTTATGGACCGCCGCGATACGGCTGCGATACTTGTAAAGCAGCCAAACCGCGTAGATGACACCGGCCGTGAGTAGGATTTTGAGCATCGCGGATTATAGACCGAAACGCGACCAAAGCGCGCGCTCTTCGACGGCCGACAGCACATCGCCCGCCCACGCCCCCGGCCCGGCGGCATAGGTGTCGCCACCCGCGCCGCCCGGCATAAAGCGGCCGAAATTACGCGTCAGCCAACCGGCGGGGCGCTCAACGGTGAAGAAGCGTACATCCGGCCCATACTTGCGGCGGATAATGGTGCGCATGTCGCCCAGGCCATCGACCAAGCCGATTTCGAGCGCACGCTCACCGGCCCAGATGTCGCCCGTGAAAACCGTCTCGTCGCTGGCCACCAAACGTTCGCCGCGCCGCTGCTTCACATAATTTTTAAACTGATGATGGATGTCGGACTGAATTTCCTTCAAGCGCCGCACGTCATCCGGATCTTCCGGGCGGAACGGATCGAGCATGCTTTTGTTTTCGCCTTGCGTGTGAACGCGGCGCTCGATGCCGATTTTGGCGATCAGTTCCTGAAACCCGAAGCTCGCCGAGATCACGCCGATGGACCCCAGCACCGACATCGGGTCGGCGTAAATCTCATCCGCCGCCAGCGCCAGCCAATAGCCGCCCGACGCCGCGACATCCTCGGCGAAGGCAAAGACCGGGATTCTCTTATCTTGCGAATATTGGCGGATCATCCCCGCGATCTGCGCCGACTGCACGGGCGAGCCGCCCGGCGAGTTGATCAGCAAACACACCGCGCGCACGCGCTTCGAGAACGCCCGCTTGATAATCGGCTCCAACGTCGCCAGCGACAACCCGCGACGGCCAAAGCCCGCCTGCCCGATAGCACCGTGCAAACGAATGACAACCACCGCCGGCAAAGGATCGCGCTGCGAGCCAATGCCCACGCGGGCCAGAAGATCGGTGAGGATTTCAGGAATGGTCATAGAGACAATATAGGGTCAGGGCGGCGGCAATGGAACATACCTGCGCCTTAATTTTAGCCAAGATCCAGTTTCATCCTATAGGCCGGAAGTCTTTCCCGGACGCCCTATCGAATATCACCGTGCGATTTTCCGCGAAGGCCGGCTTAACGATGGCAGGGAACCACAGATTATTGAAGCCAGGCAGGCGCTCAAAACTCTTCATTAACGCTTGGAAGCCTTCCAGTTCCTCATGCACGGTCCACATGGGGTCGCTGTCATTCGGGCCTAACATAATGTCACAACAGATCAAATCGACGGTGATTTGATCTTGTTTATAAACCTCAAGCTTGGCGACTTCAGTGAACAGGATTTTCTTTATGACTTGATCATTTTTGAGGATGTCAATGATCGGCCCCCACTGAGTGGTCCAAGTTGAATGTTAGTGCATTATTGCCTCCTTCGCCATTGACGCCTGAAGGTGGAGCGTAGCGGAACCGGAAGGCGGCAATGGCGGCGTCGCGGTTTCCGGGGCCGGCGGTCGGTAGCCAAGGCTGCGGTGCGGGCGGATCGTGTTGTAGTGCCGTCGCCAGGCTTCGATCAGCACCTTGGCTTCGGCGAGGCTGTAGAAGATCTCGCCGTCGAGCAGCTCGTCGCGCAGCGACCCATTGAAGCTCTCGTTGTAGCCATTCTCCCAGGGCGATGCCGGGGTGATGTAAAGCGTCTTCACGCCGACCTGAGCCAGCCATTTCTGTACGGCGGTGGCTATAAATTCCGGGCCATTGTCGGACCTAATGTTGGCAGGCGGCCCGCGAGAGATAAATAACTCCGCCAGGGCTGCCAGAACATCCTCGTGACGGAACCGACGCGCAACGACGAGCGCCAGACATTCACGGCTAGCCTCGTCGATGATCGTCAGGATCCGGAACTTCCGCCCATCATGGGTGCGGCCCTCGACAAAGTCATAAGCCCAGACATGCCCAGGATATTCAGGCCGCAGCCGGATGCACGACCCGTCGTTCAGCCATAGCCGCCCGCGCCGGGGCTGCTTTTGCGGTACCTTCAGCCCTTCGCGGCGCCAGATGCGCTCGACCCGCTTTCGGTTCACCGTCCACCCCGCATCGCGCAGCAGCGCAGTCACCCGGCGATAGCCATAGCGACCATATTGCCGTGCCAGAGCGATGATGTCCTCGGTCAACGCCTGCTCATCATTCGCCTCTCGCGGTATCTTGCGCTGCGTCGATCGATACTGGCCAAGTACCCGGCAGATCCGTCGCTCGGACACCGGGAGCTCATGACGTATGTGGTCGATGCAGCGCCGCCGCCGCGCGGGGCTTAGAAGTTTCCCCGGGCGGCCTCCTGAAGGATCAGCTTATCGAGCGTCAGGTCGGAGATCGCCCGGCGAAGCCGTAGGTTCTCCTTCTCCAGGTCCTTCATCCGACGCGCCTGATCAGTCTTCAGGCCGCCATATTCCTTGCGCCAGCGATAGTACGTTTGCTCGGTGACCGCGATCCGACGGCACGCATCCCCCGTCGTCCCGCCTTGCGCCAGAATAATCTCGGCCT
>CANJRA010000013.1 GCA_947476625.1 Fidelibacterota bacterium | reverse complement strand
TCCTGGACCGTCTTGTCGCCCCGTAGAGCCTCAAGCGCCACACGCGCCTTGAACTCGCCCGTAAACCGTCGCCGTGTCGTCATAGCCAATCCCTCCGTTACCGAGGGAATACACCTTAACACCCTGTCCGATTTCCTGGGACCAGCTCAGAACGCCCTCCTATAGATGAAACCGCAATTCACCAACGGGGTCGGCCGGCATTAGTTCCCCAAAAAATCGGAAAAAATCTATTTCTTTTAAATAAGCGGGGCGCATTCGCTCTTTATGGGAGTGTTTTATATATATACAATCTATAATTATATATATGAATTTAGAGGAACTTTGCCTTTTAAAGCGGCGTTCCCATTGGGCGTAACCACTTTTAACAATGGTGGCCTATGACACATACACTCGACGTCAAAGCCGCAAAAACTAATCCGAGCAAGTTCTTCAAGACGCCGAAGGAAGTGCTGTTTCACCCCGAGCTAAGCCGTGACTCCAAAATCGACATCTTGCGCCAGTGGGAAGTCGATGCCCGGCTTTTGTCGGTGGCAGAAGCAGAAAACATGATGGATGGGGAATCCAGCCACCTGGGAGCCGTCGTAAGCGCCTTGATCGCCCTGGACGACGAGGACAAGCGTCCCACATCAGAGACCGGCAGCACCCCCGCTAAGCAAGGTGGAGGACTGAAACACTAGGTCGCCCATCGCTGCGTTCTAGACGATAGGTGCAATTCCACGCCGTCCCGAGCCGGTAAGGCGTAGCCCTCCGTAATTCCCCCAATTGCGGTACACGGACCTTCCAGCGCGAATAGCGAACGCCAGGCTGCCGCCGATTACCTGACAGACCGCGGCGAAGTTCTTGAAGATTCGGCCATTACCTACAAAGTTGCCGGCGCAATTACCGAAGAGCGCAGTCTCCAGGGATCGGAAATTCGTGTAAAGACCGTCAACAATATCGTGCATCTCACCGGGTATGTTGAATCGCGCGGCGTGCGTGACGTCGATAACAACCTGCATATTCGCTAAACTGTTTTGATATAAAAATCGCCCGGCTGCTGATGCGGCCGGGCGAGTTTACTTTTGGTCTTGGCTTCTCCGTTACGGTGTGAGCAATCCACGATCCTGCATTTGTTTAATAATGTGAGTGGCGGCTTCTTCGGCGGAGAGTTTGGATGTGTCGATGACAATCTCGGCGGTTTCGGGCTCTTCATACGCCGATGTGATGCCGGTGAAGTTTTGGATCTGGCTGGCTCGTGCCCGCTTGTAGAGTCCTTTCGGGTCGCGCCGCTCGGCTTCAGCCAGCGACGTTTTTATAAACACTTCAAGAAATTCACCTTCGGCCATCAAGCCGCGCGCCATTTGCCGTTCGGCCTTGAACGGCGAAATGAACGACGTCAGCACGATTAATCCCGCATCGACCATAAGCTTCGAAACCTCGGCGACGCGTCGGATGTTCTCGACGCGGTCGGTATCGGTAAAGCCCAGATCGCGGTTCAATCCATGGCGGACGTTATCGCCGTCCAGCATGTAGGTGTGACGGCCTAAGGCGAAGAGCTGCTTTTCAACCAAGTTGGCAATGGTCGACTTGCCCGAACCCGAAAGTCCCGTGAACCAAAGTAGCGCCGGCTTCTGGCGCTTGGCGCTGGCGCGAGCGGTCTTGTCGACATCCACGGCCTGCCAGTGAATGTTCTGCGAACGGCGCAGCGCGAAATTAATCATGCCGGCTGCGACGGTGGTGTTGGTCATGCGGTCGATCAGGATGAAGCCGCCGGTATCCTTGTTCTCGGTATAAGCATCGAAAGGGATTGCCTGGTCGATGCCGAGATTGACGCTGCCGATCTCGTTCAGCTCGAGCGTCTTGGCGGCGAGCTGCTCCAGCGTGTTCACATGAATCTTGTGCTTGATGTCGGTCACAGACGCCGAGATCACCCGTGAACCCAATTTGAGCCAATAAGGTCTTCCCGGCAGCAGCGGCGTCTCGCTCATCCATACCAAAGTAGCGTTGAACTGATCGGCCACCCCGGGAAGGCTGTCGACACCTGCGATCAAATCGCCGCGGCTAATGTCGATCTCGTCCTTCAAAGTAATGGTGACCGACTGACCGGCGACGGCCTCACTCAAATCGCCGTCCTTCGTGACGATACGGGTGACCTTGCTATCTTTGCCGGAGGGCAGGGCACGAATACGGTCGCCGGTGCGGATGATGCCGCTCGAGATCTGCCCCGCGAAACCGCGGAAATCCAGATCCGGCCGATTGACCCACTGTGTCCACATACGGAACGGGCCGCTCTGCGCGTTATCCTCGACCTGGACAGTTTCCAGGTGGTTCATCAAGGTTGGGCCCTTGTACCAAGGCGTGCTGGTGGAAGGGTCCTTGATGTTATCCCCTTTAAGGCCGGAGATCGGAATGGCGAGAATGTTCTCGAAGCCGATCTGTTTGGCAAAGGTCCGATAGTCCGCGACAATCTTATTGAAGGTTTCCTCGGAGTGGCCGACGAGATCCATTTTGTTGATCGCCAGCACCACATGCTTGATGCCGATCAGCGATACTAAGAAACTATGGCGGCGGGTCTGAACCAACACGCCTTTGCGCGCGTCCATCAGGATCACGGCGAGATCGGCTGTTGAGGCGCCCGTGATCATGTTGCGGGTGTACTGCTCGTGACCCGGCGTATCAGCGACGATGAATTTGCGTTTGTCGGTCGAGAAGAAGCGGTAGGCGACATCGATGGTGATGCCTTGCTCACGCTCGGCGGCCAAGCCGTCTACCAGCAATGCGAAATCGATATCCCCGCCTTGGGTGCCGACCTTCTTGGAATCGCTCTCCAGCGCGGCCAACTGATCCTCGAAGATCATCTTGGAGTCATAGAGCAGGCGGCCAATCAAAGTCGATTTGCCGTCATCCACGCTGCCGCAGGTGACGAAGCGCAATAGGCCCTTGTTCTGGTGAGCCTTGAGATAACCTAGAATGTCTTTCTCAATCAGATCAGAGACGTCCATTAGAAGTATCCTTCTTGTTTCTTCTTCTCCATGGACGCGGTCGAGTCATGATCGATGACGCGACCCTGACGCTCGGAACTCTTTGTCAGAAGCATTTCTTGAATGATGTCGGGCAATGTGGCGGCTTCGCTCTCGATCGCGCCGGTCAGCGGGTAACAACCGAGTGTGCGGAAGCGCACGCTTTTCATCATCGGTTTCTCGCCCGGCTTCAACGGCATGCGGTCGTCGTCGACCATGATCAAAGTGCCGTCGCGTTCCACCACGGGGCGCTTGGCGGCGAAGTACAGCGGCACAATCGGAATATTCTCAAGGTAGATGTATTGCCAGATATCCAGCTCGGTCCAGTTGGACAAGGGGAACGCGCGGATGCTCTCACCCTTATGCTTCTTGGTATTATAGAGCTGCCATAACTCGGGGCGCTGCTGCTTGGGATCCCAGCGGTGCTGGGCCGAGCGGAACGAGAAAATGCGTTCTTTGGCGCGGGACTTCTCTTCATCGCGGCGTGCGCCGCCGAAAGCGGCGTCGAAGTTCCATTTGTCCAAGGCCTGCTTCAGCCCTTGCGTCTTCATAATGTCGGTATGTAATGCCGAGCCGTGCGTAAAAGGGCCGACACCCTGTGCGACGCCGTCCTGGTTGATATGCACGCGCAGCTCAAGCCCAAGATCTTTCACCATCTTGTCGCGGAAGCTGATCATCTCTTTGAATTTCCACGTCGTGTCGACGTGCAGGAGCGGGAACGGCGGCTTCGACGGATAAAACGCCTTCATCGCCAAGTGCAGCATCACGGCGCTGTCCTTGCCGACCGAATACAAAAACACCGGGTTTTCACACTCCGCGACAACTTCGCGCATAATGTGAATGCTCTCCGCCTCTAACCGCTGCAGGTTATTTAAGGTGGGCATCTGATCTCGCTTCTTTTTTACGTGTCTGTCCATTCCGGCTGAGGTGATGCGCGCATTGCCGGTTTTGTTGGTGACGTAAGTATCACTGCCGCGCGCAATCTTCGAATTCCCCGATGCACAAAACACCTATGGACGGGTGCGATTGCGTCAAAACCCCTTTTTCGAGGTGATTAACGGGACATCATTTGCGAGGAGCGCCGTAATAGAGAAGAAAAATCCCCATGCTCAAGCTAAGACCGGGACGGCAGCCGCTTCAAGAGCTGATTTGCCTGGAATTCCCCTATCTAACCCATTGCCCGGGCTCCCCTTTACCCAAACAGAGAAATTTCTTCTTTCCTAAGCGCCCGGCATAGGAAAACCTTGTTGAGAACACCCCTGGGAGTTGGCTGTTGGGGAAGGGGTGGTTTCTTCCCGGCCGCTTTAGGCTTATGTCTGCCGCGCTCGTGATGGTATCCGTGCCCTCAATCGGGCCGGTAAACCCCTCGGCATCGCTGAACAAAAAGGACAGGCCGTGAGCAGTTTGGATCTCATTTTTGACCCCGCCGTTCGCGGCGTCAAAGAAGGTAGCACGCCCAAAGTCACGCTGGTTGGCGCAGGCCCCGGCGACCCCGAGCTTTTGACTCGTAAGGGTTACGCGGCCCTGCTGGCGGCCGATGTCGTGTTTTTCGACGAATTGGTGGCACCGGAGATTATCGACATCCTGCCGGCTCAAACGCGTTGCATTTATGTCGGCAAACCCAATCAGTCGGCCTCGATCTCGCAAGCAGATATTTGCCAGCAATTGATCGCTGCCGCCCGCGCAGGTGCGCGCGTTGTCCGTCTGAAGGGCGGCGACCCGATGGTGTTTGGCCGCAGCGGCGAGGAAATCGACGCGCTGCGCGCTGCTGGCGTTGAAGTGGAAATCGTCCCGGGAATTACCTCGGCGAATGGTGCTGCGGCGTCGACACAAATTTCTCTCACCCACCGCGACTATGCCGCGCAAGTGACATTCGTGACGGCGGCGCGGCGCAACGGCGTCATCGGAGACGTGCGCGGTCTGGCCGGACAGGGACGCACGCTCGTTATTTATATGGGTATCAATCGCGCGCGCGAACTCAGCGAAGCGTTGGTGGCTGACGGGGTCGGTGCGGGCTTGCCCATCGCCATCGTCGAGAACGCCACGCGCGCGGACGAGCGCGTCATTATCACCACTGTCACCGATTTGCCGGTGGCGATCGCGCGCCATGCAGTGCGCAGTCCGGCGCTGTTCATCGTTGGTGATGTCGTTCGAACCTATGTTCCGATGCAGGCCGCCGATGCGGCCGTCGCGCACTAAAGGGTAATGTTATGGCGCAAGCTAAAGAAGAAATGAAAATCCTGACCGCCAATCGTCTGCGCAATGGCGAAACGGTTTACTACACCGCCGCCGGTGAGTGGTCGCCCTATGTCAGTCAGGCCAAGGTTGCCGCAACCCCGGAAGACATCGATGCGCTTACGAAGATCGGCGCTGCTGCTTACGCCGCCAATCTTGTGGTCGATGTCAATGTCATCGACATCACCCCTGGCGGCGATGTGAAACCATCCCATATCCGTGAAATCATCCGCGCGAGCGGCCCGACGGTCCGTTCCGATCTCAATAAACCTGCCGCGCCGTCGCAAAGGTCATAACCCGTGTATATCTACGATAAATTCGATCACACCATCACCCGCGAGCGCGTCGCTGAATTCAGCCAGCAAGTCGCACGCCGTTTGACCGGCGAGTTGTCGGAAGATCAGTTCCGTCCACTGCGCTTGATGAATGGGCTGTATTTGCAATTGCACGCCTACATGCTGCGCGTGGCAATTCCCTACGGCACGCTGTCGAGCAAGCAGCTACACATGCTGGCCGACATCGCGAAAAAATATGACCGCGACTACGCCCATTTTACCACGCGCCAGAACCTCCAGTACAACTGGATCAAGCTCGATCAGGTGCCTGATCTCCTTGCCGACTTGGCGAGCGTCGAAATGCACGCCAATCAAACCTCGGGTAACTGCATTCGTAACGTGACGGCCGATCAGTTTGCGGGTGTGGCCGGCGATGAAGTCGAAGATCCGCGCATCATTTCCGAGATCATCCGCCAATGGTCGACGTTCCATCCGGAATTCCTGTACTTGCCGCGCAAGTTCAAGATCGCCGTGACCGGCGCGCCCAAGGATCGTGCTGCTATTCAGTTCCACGATATTGGCCTTCAGATCGTCAGAAACGATGCGGGCGAAGTCGGCTATGCCGTCTACGTCGGCGGCGGTATGGGCCGTACGCCGATTGTGGGGCCGTTGATTCGCGGCTTCGTGCCGAAGGCGCAGATCCTGTCTTATCTCGAAGCGATCCTGCGCGTTTACAATCGCTATGGCCGCCGCGACAACATCTACAAGGCGCGCATTAAAATTCTGGTGCGCGAGACGGGCCAGGCGGAGTTTACGCGTCAGGTCGAAGAAGAATGGCCGCTGATCCGCGACACCGGCGTCGATATTCCGGCAGGCGAAGAAGCCCGCATCCGCGCCTTCTTCGCACCGCCCGCTTATGAAACCATTGCCGAACCCGTCGTGGCGTTTGTTGAAGCCAAGAAGAAATACCCGGCGTTTGATCGTTGGGTCTCCACCAACGTGCATCCGCACAAGGTCAAAGGCTACGGCGCCGTGACGATCTCTCTGAAGCCGATCGGCGGTATTCCGGGCGACGCTTCCAGCACGCAGATGCATGCTATTGCCGACCTCGCCGATACATACAGCCTCAGCGAAGTTCGTGTAACGCATGTGCAGAATTTGGTGCTGCCTAATGTCAAGCAGGCGGACTTATTTGCCGTATGGCAGCGCCTGGGCGAGATCGGCTTCGCCGACGCGAATATTGGGTTAGTGACCGACATCATCGCGTGCCCCGGCCTCGACTATTGCGCCTTGGCTAATGCCCGTTCGATTCCGGTCTCGCAGCGCATCAGCGAACGTTTCGCCGACCTCGACCGTCAGCACACTGTCGGCCCGCTGCAGATCAAGATCTCGGGCTGCATCAATGCTTGCGGCCATCATCATGCTGGGCATATCGGCATTTTGGGCGTCGATAAGGCAGGCGTGGAATTCTACCAGATCACGCTTGGCGGCGCGGGCGACGAAAAAGCCAGTGTCGGTACTCTGTTGGGTCCTGGTTTCCCCGGCGATCAAATCACGGATGCGGTCGAGAGGGTCGTGAACACATATCTCGAACTGCGGTCGTCGCCGACGGAAACCTTCATTGAAGCTTACCGTCGCGTCGGCGCAGCGCCCTTCAAGGAGAGCCTCTATGGCCGTCGTTGATAGTAACGGACTTATCGCCGACGGCTGGGCGCGGCTCGCCGATGACGCGCCGGTGCCGAAAGGTGGCTCGGTCGTTGTTTCTTTCGCGCGACTCAAGAACGAGCATAACAGCCTGTTCTCGGCGGCTACCAAAGTCGGCGTCGATATCCCGAGTGACGTAAACCTGGGCGAGCTTGAACCGTTTCTGCCGCGCCTCGGCGTCATCGTCGTGCGTTTTGCGACTATGCGCGATGGCCGTGTGTTCTCGGTCGGGCGCTTACTGCGCGAACGCTACGGCTACGCGGCAGATATGCGCGCAGTCGGTCCTTTCATTCCCGACCAAGCTCAGTTCCTTCTGCGTTGCGGCTTCACCTCATTTGAGGTCGATGACAGTTACCCGGTCGAATCCTTTAAGCGTTCGGCGCGGGCCTATAGCGTCTGGTATCAACGCGCCACCGATCGGGCGGCGAGTGTGGCGGAGCTGCGTCAAGGTGCGCTTGACGGCAGTAAATCATGAGCAGTGCAACAGCCCGTCGTCTAGAGCTGCTGAATAAGCGCTATGACGGGGCTGAGCCGCTGGACGTTCTGCGCGGCATGATCAAAGAAGAATTTCCAAGCAAGGTTGCTATGGTGTCATCCTTTGGCACGGCATCGGCCGCGCTGCTGCATATGATCGCCCAGGTGGATATCAATGCTCCGGTCGTTTTCCTTGATACCGGCAAGCTATTTGGCGAGACCAAAAGATATCGTGACGATCTCATCAAACTTTTAGGGCTCACGGGCGTTCAGTCCGTGACACCCGATGCTGCGGCATTGGCCGAACGCGATCCGCGCGGCGTCTTGTGGTCACAGAATCCCGATGCCTGCTGCGCTTTGCGCAAGACCGAACCATTGGAGCGCGCGTTGATACCTTATGACGCTTGGTTTACAGGACGTAAAGCCTTCCAAGCAGTTACCCGCGCCAGTTTGCCGCTGTTCGAAGCCGAGGTCGGCCGCATTAAAATCAATCCCATCATCCATTGGACGAAAGCGGATATCGAAGCCTACTTCGTCGAGCATGACTTGCCGCGTCATCCGCTCGAAGCAGATGGCTACCTCAGCATCGGATGCATGCCATGCACCAGCCGCGTTGAGCCGGGAGAGGATGCGCGCGCCGGTCGCTGGCGCGGCAGTAATAAAGTCGAGTGCGGAATTCATTTGCCGGTGGGGCAGTTGCCCGCGCGGGCCGAACCTTAATTTTTGGCGCGTGCAATGACTCTTGGATTAATCATCAATACGCGTCCGTCCGTTTACCATGATCGATTTCATGAAGCATTCGGCGATCTGCCTTGGGCAATCTTCAACTGTCCGCTGACACGGCCGCAGCCGACCAGTGCCACCATCCCGTCGTCACGCGATTTTGACAGTCTCATCTTTACGAGCCAGATCGCTGTCGGTATTTTTCTGCCTGACGCGCAGTGGACCAATAAGCGAGTCTTTGCTGTCGGCTCGGCGACTGCGGACGCCGCCCGACGCGCCGGTTTTCACGACGTCGTTCAGACCGGCCAAAATGTCGACGACCTCCGGAACTTTCTCTCTAACGACTCATTCGGTTCGGCGCTTTATCCGTCCGCCACCGAAGTCAGTGCCGAGCTGGAGCGGGAATACGCCGGGCGGATCGTCCGCAGGGCGGTTTATGAGATGATATCGCGCAATGCCCTGCCTGAAGAGCTTGTAGCGGCCGTACGCAACAATACGCCGATTGTCGCGCCGCTTTTCTCCCGCCAGAGCGCCCGCTTTTTTGCTAATCTGTTTGAAAGCGCGGGCATCGTAGGGCCTAATACGAGCATCGCGACTATTGGTATAAGTCAGGACGTGTTTACCGATAGCGGAGCGGCATGGCAAAATCGTACAGTCGCCGCCCAGCCGACCATTGAGGCGCTTGTCGTCAGAACCGGCGAAGCGATCGAAAACTTCGGGGCTTAAGGAAACCAGGCTATGACGTCTTCCGGCGCATTTCCAGCAACGCGGATGCGGCGTCTGCGTGCAGCGTCGTGGCGGCGCCGGCTTGTGCGCGAAACGGTTTTGTCGCCGGACGATCTGATCCAGCCGTTGTTTATCATTGAGGGAACCGGCGTCCGCCAGCCTGTCGCCAGCCTACCGGGTGTGGCGCGCCTTTCCATCGACACTGCCGTCGAAACGGCCCGCGAGGCTGCGGCGCTCGGCATTCCGGCTTTAGCGCTCTTTCCTGTTATCGATCCTTCGCTGAAAAACGATCAGGGCAGCGAAGCAACTAATCCCAAGAACCTTCTTTGCCGCGCAATCGCGGCCATCAAAAAAGCGGTGCCCGATATCGGGATCATTTGCGACGTTGCCCTCGACCCCTATACGACTCACGGTCATGACGGTCTTTTCGACGGCGACGATGTTGCCAATGACGCAACCGTTGCCGTGCTCGTGAAGCAGGCATTGGTGCTGGCTGAAGCCGGCTGCGATGTTGTGGCGCCGTCCGACATGATGGATGGTCGCATCGGCGCGATCCGCACCGCACTTGAAAGTCATGGTTTCACGAATACGATGATTTTGTCTTATGCGGTTAAGTATGCCTCGGCATTCTACGGACCGTTCCGCGATGCCGTCGGATCCAAGGGCGCGCTTGGCGCCAAAGGCAAGCATACCTATCAGATGGATGCAGCCAATGCTGACGAAGCATTGCGCGAAGCTGCTCTCGATGTTGCAGAAGGTGCCGATTTGATCATGGTCAAACCGGGGATGCCGTATCTCGATGTTGTCGCCGCCGTGAAGGCGCACATCAACGTGCCGGTTGTCGTGTACCAAGTCAGCGGCGAATACGCGATGTTATCCCTTGCAGCTGCGAACGGTTTACTCGATCGCACCGCGGCTTTTCACGAGGCGCTGCTGGCTTTCAAACGCGCCGGCGCGTCGGCGATTTTCACCTACGCGGCCATGGAAGTCGCCCGCACGCTGGCGGGCAAGGCTTAGGCGGTGGAAGCCGGTTCACCGCATGACGTTCCCTACATGTTTCCGCTTGTGCTGAATGTCACAGCGCTGCCGGTCATGCTGATTGGCGGCGTCGGCATTATCTCGCGGATCGCGGCTCTCGAGGAATACGGTGCGACGGCTCTGCACATTTTTGCCAACGAGCCTGATCACGAACTGGTTGCGTCGGCGGGACCGCGCCTGCAAATGCGCTGGCCGGACGCGCGCGACTTCCACGAGATCCGTCCTAAACTGGTTTTTATTTCCGATACCGATGATACGCACGCGGCTGCTTTGCGCGCCGAAGCTCATGCGGTCGGCGCTTTGGTCCACGTTCACGATCGTGTTCCGCTCTGCGATATCCATATGCCGGCCCGCATCCGTCGGGGGCACTTACAGGTAACGGTTTCCACCGATGGTACGGCTGCCGGCTTGGCCAGGCATATCCGTGAATATCTCGAGAACCACGTTTTTGGGCCGGAATGGGCCGGGCGGGTAGAGGAAATGGCCGCCGCGCGTCGTCAGTGGAAGCTGGAAGGCCTCTCATTCGTCGATCTAGGAAAGGCGGTCGCAGCATTCGTCAGGGAGCGGGGCTGGCTTAAACGCCCTTAAATCCTCCCCCCAGCCTGCTACCCCTTCACCTGCGCTTTTGTAACGGGTTAGGATAGCGCCTCTCGGGGAGGCGTCATGCGCAAGCTGCCCGGCCAAAAGCAGTCTCAGCGATGATCAACGCTCACCTTTTCGCGGGTATCTGCGGTGGGTTGCTGACGATTGCCGCCGCCTGGACCGGTATAACGCTCTACGGGCGACGGTTGCGTCTCATGAGCGAATTCCGGGCGCTGACTGCCGATATGCGCCTGACGGAAAATGCCGCGCAAATGGGCTACTGGCACCGTGACGCTGTCACACAAAAGATCACGTGGTCGCCTGGGCTATTCAACGTCTTCGGTCAGGATCCTGAATCTTTTAAACCTACGAGCGAAGGCGTTCGTGCATTTTTCCTGCCGGAATACATACAGGCAGTCGAGACTATCAGGGATCCTGAAGCCTCTGCGCGCAAGGGCGGCGAAGTCGAAGCTCGCATCAAATGCCCCGACGGCAGAATCAAAGATGTTCTTGTCGTTATCCGCTTTAACTTTTCAAAGTCTGGAAAGCTTCTCAGTGTTTTCGGCCGGGACCCTGGCGGCCATTAAAAGGTGCCCGGTGCGGGTTTTATATGCCGCGGAAATAAAGACAACGCTGCATAACGGCAGCCCCGCGCACTTGCTCCCCCTGGTAGATTTCTGCCAAGCCCGCAATTTTGACTGGCATAATGGGTATTACCTTGCCGTCCTGCAAAAAGCCTAACCGGGGGGCCATTTAGGCCCCAAAAGTGCGCTTAGCCATTGGCGCCAGCTTGCAAGATGTAATATATTTACGGATATACGATACGGAGGAAGCTATGAACGCCAAGTTTTTACTGATTCCGGCGGCTATTATCGTAAGTGCCCCGGCTCAGGCTAAAATCTATATGAGTATCGAAGACGCACAGCAGCTCATGTTCCCGGGCGCTGCCTTCGAGGCTAATTTCGTTACCCTGGATCAATCGCAATTCAACGCGATCATCGACGATTCGGGCGTGAACGTTTATTCCCGCAAAATAAAGGCCTGGAAAGCTTCAGCCGGCGGCTGGTTTGTATTGGATCAGGTCCGTGGCCAGGACGACTGGATTACCTATGCAATCGCCATCGATGATAAGGGCGGTGTGCAGCGCATCGAAATTCTCGAATGCCTGGAAAACTATGACGGCATCGGCCGGCCGGGCTGGCGGTCGCAGTTTTACGGCAAAAGACATGGCGCAGGCTTTGACAATGTTGCCACGATTTCGGGAGCAACCTTGTCCTCGGGCCAGATGAAGGCCGGCGTCAAGCGCATCCTTTCCACCTATGCTCTGGTGTTGGCGCCCTCCGCCGGCTAATCCCTCGACCGATTTTTCTGCCTGCCTTAAGAGTAAAAAATCGAACTCTGCCAATAATTTACGTCATTGCATGCGAGGGTTGAGGACGCAGCACTTGACGGCCCCCTCCAGTCGTTTATTTATACTTTAATAGCCGGCCTTGGGGACGGCCGTTTTTCATTGTGCATCAATGTATTCGGCGTCGATTTGGCAGTGCGGTATAGGTCTTTTCGACCAATCCGCATGAACAGTGACCCCCAAGTTTGGTTTGTGGTTTGACGTGGGCTTGAATCAAGCTAACCGCGACGCAAGACGTTTGTTGGAGGCGAGTACTGAATGACGACGCCGCCGAAACAGGGCCTTTACGATCCTAGAAACGAGCACGATAGCTGCGGCGTTGCCTTTGTTGCGCACAGTAAGGGCGAAAAATCGCACGATATTGTCCGCCAGGGCCTGCAGATCCTCGTCAATCTCGAGCACCGCGGTGCTGTCGGCGCCGATCCTTTGGTGGGCGACGGTGCGGGCATACTGATTCAGATACCGGACGCCTTTTTGCGCGGCGTTTTCAAAGACCAAAACATAACGCTGCCGGCTGTCGGCGATTACGGTGTCGGTATGATCTTCCTGCCGAAGGCGCCGTTGGCAGCGCGGGATGCGATCACCTTGGTCGAACGCATTGTCATCGAAGAAGGCCAGCAGGTTCTTGGTTGGCGTGATGTTCCGGTAGACGCTTCGGGTCTGGGTGAATCGGTGAAGCCCAGCGAGCCTTGGATTCGCCAGGTCATCGTCGGCCGTAGCGCCAATACGCCTGCCGGCGATATTTTTGAGCGTAAGCTTTTCGTTATCCGCAAGCTGATTGAAAACGTCGTCCTTGCCCATAAGGCGAGCACCACCAACGACTTTTATATCTGCAGCTTCTCGTCGCGCGTGCTGGTCTACAAAGGCATGCTGCTGGCGCCGCAGATCGGCACCTACTTTCTTGATCTGCATGACCCGCGTTTGGTGTCGGCGCTGGCGCTGGTTCACCAGCGCTTCTCGACCAACACTTTCCCGTCGTGGCGCCTCGCGCATCCTTACCGCATGGTCGCGCACAACGGCGAAATCAACACGTTGCGCGGCAACCTCAATTGGATGGAAGCGCGCCGCCACGCCATGAAGTCGGTGCTGTTTGGCGATGATATGGAAAAGCTGTGGCCGCTTATTGCCGCAGGCCAATCCGATACCGCGAGCCTTGATAACGCGCTCGAACTTTTGGTCCAGGGCGGCTATTCGCTTGCTCACGCCGTCATGATGCTGGTGCCCGAAGCCTGGGCCGGCAACCCGATGATGGACGAGAAACGCCGCGCGTTTTACGAATATCACGCTGCGCTGATGGAGCCGTGGGACGGTCCGGCTGCGCTCGCGTTCACCGACGGCCGCCAGATCGGCGCGACGCTTGATCGCAATGGCTTACGTCCGGCGCGTTATCTCATCACCAGCGATCATCTTGTCGTCATGGCGTCGGAAGCGGGGGTTCTCAAAATCCCCGAGAAGAAGATCGTCAAGAAGTGGCGCTTGCAGCCGGGTAAGATGTTCCTGATCGACCTGGAGCAGGGCCGCATCATCGATGATGCCGAAGTCAAAGCCTCGCTCGCCGATGCCAAGCCTTACAAAGAATGGTTGAAGAAGACCCAGTTTGTGCTGGAAGACCTCGACGAAGCGCCGTCCGGCGAGCGTCAGGCCGCAAACGAAACGTTGCTCGATCGCCAGCAGGCCTTCGGCTACACGCAGGAAGATCTCGAGCGTTTCCTCGTTCCGATGGGTGTCAGCGGCGATGATCCCGTAGGTTCCATGGGTACGGACACCGCACTGTCGGTACTCTCGCGCAGACCGAAGATGCTCTACAGCTACTTCAAGCAATGCTTTGCGCAGGTAACCAATCCGCCGATCGATCCGATCCGCGAAGAACTTGTGATGTCGCTGGTGTCGCTGGTCGGCCCGCGTCCCAACCTGCTCGGCATTGATGCCGAGGACACCCATGTGCGCCTCGAAGTGCGTCAACCGATCCTGACCGACGGCGACCTCGAGAAGATCCGTCACCTTAACAAATTGCTGGGTGACTCTTTTCGCACGTGTACGCTCGATCTGACGTATCCGGTCGAGCGCGGTGTCGAAGGTATGGAACCTGCGCTCGACAGCTTGTGCGCCGACGCTCACAAATCGGTACTCGACGGCTTTAACATCCTCATTCTCTCGGACCGTCGCGTCAGCCGAAACCGCATTGCCATTCCGACGTTGCTGGCGACCGCGGCCGTGCATCATCATTTGATCCGCAAGGGGCTGCGCACCGAAACCGGCCTCGTGCTGGAAACCGGCGAAGCGCGTGAGGTGCACCACTTCTGTACGCTCGCGGGTTACGGCGCCGAAGCGATCAATCCTTATCTCGTATTCGAAAGCATGTCGGCGATGCGCGGTGCGCAGGTGGCTAGCGAATACACTGATGACAAACTGCAGAAGAGCTACATCAAGGCTGTCGGCAAAGGCATGCTGAAGGTGATGTCGAAGATGGGCATCTCCACGCTGCAATCCTATTGCGGCGCGCAGATTTTTGACGCCGTCGGCTTGTCCAGCAAGTTTGTCGACAAGTACTTCACCGGCACCCAGACGCCTATTGAAGGTGTGGGTCTTGCCGAAGTCGCCAAGGAAACCGTCGAACGACACCGCCCCGCGTTCGGCAATGTCTTCCATCTGAAAGACGCACTCGAGCCGGGCGGGGAATATCAATACCGCTTGCGCGGTGAAGACCATATGTGGACGCCTGACAGCGTCGCGAAGCTGCAGCATGCTGCGCGTTCCAACAACGCCGAGACGTATGAAGAATACGCCAAACTGATGAACGATCAGTCCGAGCGTCTTATGACGCTGCGCGGTTTGTTCGAATTTAAACCAGTCGGTAAGCCGGTTCCGCTTGAGGAAGTTGAGCAGGCCTCCCAGATCGTCAAACGGTTTGCGTCGGGCGCGATGTCATTCGGCTCGATCAGCCGTGAAGCGCATACGTCGCTTGCGATTGCCATGAACCGCATTGGCGGCCGCTCCAATACCGGCGAAGGCGGCGAGGAGCCGGATCGTTTCAAGCCTTTGGCTAACGGCGATTCCATGCGCTCGGCCATCAAGCAGGTCGCGTCAGGCCGTTTCGGCGTCACCGCCGAGTACTTGGTCAATGCCGACGATATTCAAATCAAAATGGCCCAGGGCGCGAAGCCCGGCGAGGGCG
Source organism: Fidelibacterota bacterium (assembly GCA_947476625.1). GTDB lineage: Bacteria > Pseudomonadota > Alphaproteobacteria > Rhodospirillales > Rhodospirillaceae > SHVO01. Next base: position 59,659 of record CANJRA010000013.1, on the reverse strand, counting down.
GACAGTTGCCCGGCGACAAGGTCAATGGTCCTATAGCCAAGGTACGTCATTCGACACCCGGCGTTGGCTTGATTTCGCCGCCGCCGCATCACGATATTTATTCGATCGAAGATCTGGCGCAGCTCATCCACGACCTGAAGAACGTCAATCCGCAGGCGCGTATCAGTGTGAAGCTGGTCTCGGAAATCGGTGTCGGAACGGTTGCGGCCGGCGTTGTCAAAGCGCGCGCCGACCATGTGACGATCTCCGGCTATGAAGGTGGCACCGGCGCATCGCCGCTGACGTCGCTGACGCACGCCGGTAGCCCTTGGGAAATCGGCTTGGCTGAAACCCATCAGACCTTGGTGCTGAACAATCTGCGGGGCCGCGTCGCGGTACAGGTCGACGGCGGTCTGCGTACGGGCCGCGACGTTATCGTCGGCGCACTGTTGGGCGCGGATGAATTCGGCTTTGCTACGGCACCCCTGATTGCGATGGGCTGCATCATGATGCGCAAGTGTCACCTGAACACCTGTCCGGTAGGCGTGGCGACGCAAGATCCCATTCTGCGCAAGCGCTTCTCAGGCCAACCCGAGCACGTGATTAACTATCTGTTCTTCATCGCCGAAGAAGCCCGCAAAATCATGGCGCAGATGGGTGTGCGGACAATCGAAGAGCTCATTGGCCGCGCCGAATTGATCGATACGCGTCGCGCCGTCGGCCACTACAAAGCTAATGGGCTGGATTTCTCGCGTCTGCTGTACAAGCCGCGCGTCGGCAAGGACGTGGCAACCAGCAACCGTTCGAAACAAAATCACGGCCTCGACAAAGCGCTCGATCATACGTTGATCGCGAAAGCTGCTTTGGCCCTGGCGAAAGGCCAGGCCGTGAGCTTTGAGTCGCCGATTAAGAACGTCAATCGTACCGTCGGCGCTATGCTCGCTGGCCAAGTTGCATTGAAGTATGGCCATGCCGGTCTGCCTGAAGACACCATCTCGGTGAAATTCAGCGGCATCGCCGGCCAAAGCTTCGGTGCGTTCCTTGCGCACGGCATCTCGTTCGAGCTTTCGGGCGCAGGTAACGATTATGTCGGCAAAGGATTGTCCGGCGGCCGTATCGCGATTTATCCGCCGGCGGAATGTCCCGCGATCCCGTCCGAGAATATCGTTGTCGGCAATACGGTCATGTACGGCGCCATCGCCGGCGAATGTTATTTCGCCGGTGTCGCTGGCGAGCGTTTTGCGGTTCGTAATTCCGGCGCCATGGCGGTTGTCGAGGGCGTGGGCGACCATGGCTGCGAATATATGACCGGCGGTGTCGTCGTCGTTATAGGCCAAACCGGGCGCAATTTTGCCGCCGGCATGTCGGGCGGCATTGCCTATGTGCTCGATGAAGACGGCAGGTTCCAGCAGCGCTGCAATATGGCGATGATTGGGCTTGAACCGGTGAAGCCGGAAGCTATTGCCCAGACCGAAGACGGCGCTTTGCGCACGCTTCTCGCCAATCACCTAGAGCACGATGCGCTGCGCCTGCATCGCCTCATCGAACGTCATCGCCATTACACCGGCAGCATCCGGGCGAAAGAGATTCTCGATCGCTGGGACTACTACCTGCCTAAATTCGTGAAAGTCATGCCCGTCGACTACAGCAAGTCGCTTAAGACTCTCGCCGCATCGCGCCACCGCGAAACTGATGAGAGCACTTCGTTCAAGATCTCAGGGGCCAAAGCCCATGGGTAAGCCAACAGGTTTTTTTGAGATTTCGCGGCATGATCGTGGCTACGAAAAAGTTGCCGAGCGCGTCGGTAATTATAAAGAGTTCGTAAAGCCTTTCGCTGAAGACGAAGTGAAAGCGCAGGGCGCACGCTGCATGGATTGCGGCATTCCGTTCTGTCACACCGGGTGCCCGGTCAATAATCTTATCCCCGACTGGAACCATCTGGTTTTCAAGGGCCGCTGGCGTGATGCGCTGAATGTGCTGCATTCCACCAATAACTTTCCCGAGTTTACCGGCCGCATTTGTCCCGCGCCCTGCGAAGCGGCGTGTACGCTGAATTTCAACGACGAAGCGGTGACTATTAAATCCATTGAATGCTCGATCGTTGATCGCGGCTGGGATGAGGGCTGGATTCAGCCCGAACTGCCGCTGCGCAAGACCAACAAGAAAATCGCGATTGTCGGGTCCGGTCCAGCCGGCATGGCGGCAGCGCAACAGTTGGCGCGCGCGGGTCACGCCGTGACACTATTTGAAAAAGACGACCGGGCCGGTGGCTTGCTGCGTTACGGCATCCCCGACTTCAAGATGGAAAAATACACCATCGACCGTCGCGTCAAGCAGATGGAAGCCGAAGGCGTTACGTTCCGTGTTAGCTGCAACGTCGGTGTGGATATCACTACCGCGCAGCTGACCAAGGATTTCGATGCGGTGATCCTCACTGGCGGCGCGCAGGTTCCGCGCGATCTTCCCGTGCCGGGCCGTGACCTCGTGGGGATCTATTTCGCGATGGATTTCCTCACGCAGAATAATAAGCGCGTTGCGGGCGACACGATTCCGGCCAAGGACGAAATTCTCGCGACGGGTAAGGACGTCATCGTCATCGGCGGCGGCGACACCGGCTCCGACTGCATCGGCACGTCGATACGCCAGGGCGCCAAGTCGGTTACCCAGCTCGAGATCATGCCGCGTCCGCCCGAGCACGAAAACAAACCGCTGGTATGGCCCTACTGGCCGCTTAAGTTCCGCACGTCTTCCTCGCAGGAAGAGGGTGCTGCGCGCGACTTCGCTGTAGCCACAAAGTCCTTCGGTGGCAAAGACGGTAAAGTGACGGCTCAAAAAGTCGTTCGCCTGGAAAACGGCAAAGAAGTGCCGGGCTCCGATTTTGATCTGAAAGCCGACCTGGTTCTGCTGGCCATGGGCTTCATTCACCCAACCCACGACGGTTTGGTCAAGGATCTGCAGGTAAAGCTCGATCCGCGCGGCAACGTGCTGGCCGATACCCTGAAGTATCAGACCTCGACCCCCAAGGTTTTCACCGCTGGGGACATGCGTCGTGGCCAAAGCTTAGTGGTATGGTCCATCCGCGAGGGTCGTCAGGCCGCCCAGGCGGTGGACGCGTTCCTGATGGGCTCCAGCGACCTTCCGCGATAAATAGGCATAGTTCCTATAGGGTTACACAACTAAGAGTTCAAATAAGGCGATTTTAGTCGCCGCTTAAGTGCTTTCTTGTGTGGTCTGTCAGCGTGCACTCGTGTAATTTTTTACACATGCGCACATTATTTGGCCCCGGCGATTCACCCCTAGGTTCCTCTTCTTCGGACCTCGGCCCACATATCTTACATGCCGATTCCGGCACGGTATTGATACCTAGTCGCGACATTCTGCTGCAAAGTATGTACGCGCGAAACGGGGCCGACCTGGTTCTCAATTCGCCCGAGAACGGCAAGTTCGTTGTTAAGGGCTTCTTCCTCAGCGATACGCCGCCGGTTCTCACCGACGGTCACGGAGCGGTCATTGCTGGCGATCAAGCAATACTCTTCGCGGGCTCTCTCGCGCCCGATCAATACGCCGGCCAAACCAGCGCAACAGGTGCGTCTATCGGTCAGGTGCGTTCGCTGATTGGTGTCGCGCAAGTCACGCGCGCCGACGGCACCACCCTGGCGCTGGGCGAGAAGGGCGAACTGGTTCTCGACGAACTGGTTTACGACCCCACCAACAAAGACGCCAATAAACAGGTTTTGCAGCTGGTTTCCGGCGCGGCTGAATTCGTCAGCGGCTCGATCGCAAAATCCGGCCAAGACCACATGACTTTCAAAACACCCGTGGGCACCATCGGTATCCGCAACACGAGGGTCTTTGCCTCCTTCGACCCGGTGACGGGCGACGTCACCATCCTCAATCGCCCGACGGGCGTCGATACCGCGGGCAATATCACCGCCGGCGAGATCGTGCTGACACTGCCGAACGGCCAAGTCATCGGCAACATGACCTCCAGCAACGGTGGCTGGCAATGGAACCCGACCCAGGGCCAAGTACCGCAGTCTGTGCAGCTCACCGATGCCCAGGTCTCCGGCGTCATCGCCGGGGTTGAAGGCGTCGTCAGCAACCTTCAAACGCAGCAACAACAACAGCAGCAGCAGAACACGCAGCCGGGCGGCGCTCAGGATCAAGGCGGCGCGCAAGGCGGTGCACAGGGCGGTACGCCCGATGCAGGCGCCAACGGCACCACGACAGACGGCACCACCGGCGCACCGGCACCCGGCGACGGTGCCGCTGCTCCCGCGACCGGCGATGGTGCGGCGGTTGCGCCGCCCACCACGACCACGGTCACTGTCACGAACACAGCGACAAATACGACGACTACGACAACCACCACGACGCCGGTTGTTACACCGGCCACCTTCAGTCTCGACGGCGGCGGTACAGTCTCGGATCAGTCGCCCAATGTCATGGTGTTCACCATCACCCGCGGCGGCAATACAACGATCTCTGCCAGCGTCAATTACGCCGCCAACAGCGGCAGCGCGACCAGTGGGTCGGACTTCGGTGCTGTCTCGGGCACGCTTACGTTCGCTGCCGGTGAAACCTCGCGGCAGGTCATCGTTCCGATTTTCGCTGTCGGTCGTACCGAACTTGATGAGACTTTTACGTTCTCGATCGATGGCGCCAGCTCCGGCTCCTCAATCGCGGGCAATGCGTCGGCGACGGTTACCATTCCGGCCGATTTGGCGCTGCCCACACTGTCGATCAACAGCGTGACGGTCTCCGACGCCGTCGCGCCGGATTCAACCGTTCCCGAAGGCAGTGCGCCCTACTTCAAGGTCGTCATCCGTACGGCTAAAACGTATCTCGGCGACGAGAAAGACGGCTACATCATCACCCCCGGTATGGGTGCTACGGTCGACATTCACACTGGCACTAAAGCGGTCATTTCTTATCTCGTGAAGCCGGTACTCAAGTTGAAAACCGAAGCGTTCCGAGAACGATGATCTAAGGGAGGCTTTCCATGCCCAACACCATACGCCTGCACCGCGTTCTTACCGCCGCGCCCGAGAAAGTATATCGCGCCTTCCTCGAAGCCGATGCCTTGGCAAAGTGGCTGCCGCCTAATGGTTTCGTCTGCACGGTACACACGCTCGAAGCAAAAGTCGGCGGCTCTCACAAGGCGTCGTTTCGTAATTTCACGACCGGCCACAGCCACTCATTCGGTGGAATGTATCTCGAGTTGGTGCCCGGCGCGCGTCTGCGCTACACGGATGTTTTTGATGATCCCAACATGCCGGGCGAAATGATCTTAACCGTCTCGCTCAAGAAAGTTTCTTGCGGCACCGAGATTGATGTCACGCAGGAAGGTATTCCGGACGTGATTCCGCCCGAGGGTTGCTATCTCGGCTGGCAGGAATCACTGAGAAATCTGGCCAAGCTGGTCGAGCCCGAGATCAACGGCTAACGTCACTCGTGACTGTGGAACATGAACGGCGAGATCGTCTTCAGCCCTTCGTCCACAATCAAATCGCGGTTCAGCGGCGGGAACGCGCGGTGATTGCAGCCGGTGCGTTCGCACAGGCGGCACGTCAGGCCAATCGGCATCACCAGTTTCAAATCCTTCAGATCGTAGCCGTCTGAATACACCAGTTTGTGTGCATGCGAGATTTCGCATCCTAAGCCGATGGCAAGCTGGGTGAGGGGCGCGTGATATCCGCCGTTTAATCCATCTACTGTACGTGCGATCGAAAAATATGTCGTCTTGTCCGGCATCTCGACCATCTGTGTGACGATCTTGCCGGGATTGCGGAAGGCTTCGTGCAGGTTCCAGCGCGGGCACGCGCCGCCGAAGCGTGCGAAATGAAAACCGCCGGCGGACAGGCGCTTTGAAATGTTGCCCGCCGGATCGATGCGAATAAAAAAGAACGGCACGCCGAGATGGTTGGGCCGCTGCAAGGTGGTCAGGCGATGACTGACTTGCTCGTAACTTGTATCGAACCGCTGACAGAGCAGTTCGATGTCGTAACGCTTTTTCTCGGCAGCGCGCAGGAAGCGTTCGTAAGGCATCAACACTGCCCCGGCAAAATAGTTCGCCAGCGCGATGCGCAGCAGTCGCCGCGTTTCATCCTGCAGGTTGCCGGTGCGCGCGATGATCTCGTTCATCAGGTTGCTGTGTTCCAGCAGGCAAATCTGATAGGCGATTTGGAAATTGTGCGCGGGGTGCGAAAGCACTTCGGACAGGAACAGCCGATTGCTGTGCCGGTCGAAACGCCGGATCAGTTGCTCCATGAAATCCACCGGCATCACCTGAACGGCAATGCTGTGTTTGGTCTTCAGGTGCTGGCGGAGCGCTGCAGCCACGGTGTCGCTCTTGGAAAGCGACTCGTCCCACAGTGCCTCGGCCGCCAGCTCCAGTTCGGGGAAGTAATTGCGGTGTGCCGCGAAGAAGTCGCGGACCTCTTCAACCGGGAATGTTGCCCTTTGGGCGGGGTTCACCGCCGAGAGGTCAGTCAGGTTCTCGGCTAGCCCCGCCGCCCGCTCGCCGGTCTGCCTGTACGCTCTATACAGGGCAATCAGGGCCTGGGAGGCCGTGGGGCTGCTGCCGTGAAGGTCTAAAAGATCCTGGGTACTGAATGACATACCCTCCAGAACCGGGTCGCTGAAGACCTCTTTCAGGTCCGATAAAGTCCGCCCACCCTCATCCCCGGTCAGACCCTTCAGATTCACATCGAAAGTATCGGCCAATTTGAGTAAAAGTTGGGCACTCAGGGGCCGCTGATTACGCTCTAATAGGTTGAGATAGCTGGGGGAAATATCCAGGCCTTCGGCCATCTGGACTTGGTTCAAGCCAAGGTCTCGCCGCAGCCTTCTCAGGCGCGGCCCGGCAAAGATCTTTTGTGCCGCATCCCGGACCATGAGCATTTACATAATTTACAACTTCACAAACGTCAACATACTGAAATGAACAGATTTACTATTTTAATATCAAATAGTTAGCAGTGCCGGTCATTATTCTGTAAATAAACCATCCTAATGAATTGGAGATTCTTCCAGTGAACTACGAAGCAAAAAATAGCGGTCCAGGAAGTGCTGGTGTTGTGCTGCGCGGAACGCCCGTCGCTGGCGGCGCATCTATTCTCACGCCCGAAGCGCTCGCTTTCCTCGCTGCATTGCACAACAAGTTTGAAGCAACGCGTCAGAGTCTTTTGCAGCGTCGTGTCGAAATTCAAACAAAGATCGACGGCGGCTGGCGTCCCGACTTCCTGCCGGAAACCAAATCCGTGCGCGATGGCGATTGGAAAGTCGCGCCCATGCCCGCCGATCTGCAAGACCGCCGCGTCGAGATCACCGGACCTGTCGACCGCAAGATGGTCATCAACGGACTGAACTCCGGCGCCACGCAATACATGGCCGACTTCGAAGACTCCAACGCGCCGACGTGGGAAAACCAGATCACCGGCCAGATCAATCTGCGCGACGCCGTCGCCGGCACCATCAGCTTCGAGGACAAGGCGCGCGGCAAAAGCTACGCGCTGAAAGAAAAGACCGCAGTGCTCATCGTGCGTCCGCGCGGCTGGCACCTGGACGAAGCGCATGTTCTGGTGAACGGTGCCATCATGTCCGGGTCGCTGTTCGATTTCGGGCTCTACTTCTTCCACAACGCCAAGGCATCGCTCGCCAAAGGCAGCGGTCCGTATTTCTATCTGCCGAAGCTGGAAAGCCATCTCGAAGCCCGCCTGTGGGCCGAGGTGCTCTCCTTCGCTGAAGCCGAACTCGGCGTGAAGCACGGTTCGATCCGCGTGACGGTTCTGATTGAAACCATCCTCGCCGCTTTCGAGATGGATGAGATCCTGTACGAGCTGCGCGATTACATCGCCGGGCTTAACTGCGGCCGTTGGGATTATATCTTCAGCATCATCAAGAAGTTCCGCAATCGCAGCGACTTCATCCTGCCCGATCGCGGTCAGGTGACGATGGCCAGCCACGCGCTGATGTCTTACAGCAAGCTCTTGATCAAAACCTGTCATCGTCGTGGCGCGCTCGCCATGGGCGGCATGGCGGCGCAAATCCCGATTAAGGGCGATCCGGCGGCTAACGACGCTGCCTTCGCGAAGGTCCGCGCCGACAAAGAACGCGAAGCTACCAATGGTCACGACGGTACATGGGTCGCGCATCCCGATCTCGTGCCGGTGGCGATGGAAATCTTCAACAAGTTCATGCCGACGCCAAACCAGCTCAACAAGCCGCTCGACAGCACGACTTATACGCAAGCCGATCTTCTGGCGGTGCCGCCCGGTACCATCACTGAAGCGGGCTTGTGCGCTAACATCAGCGTCGGCGTGCAGTACGTGGAGCCTTGGCTGCGCGGCATTGGCTGCGTTCCGCTTCACAATCTCATGGAAGACGCGGCCACGGCCGAGATCTCCCGTGCGCAGATTTGGCAATGGGTGCGCAACAGCGCCAAAACCGTTGACGGCAAAGTCATCACCGCCGATTTGGCGAAGAAAATTCTGGCCGAAGAAATTGCCGCGCTTAAGGCCGCCAATCTGGCCGGCGCGCGTATCGACGAGGCTGCCGAGATCTTCATTCAGATCGCGTTGGCCGACAAATTCGAAGACTTCCTCACTATCCCTGCTTACCAAAGGCTGCTCAAGGACGAGCAGCTCTAACAACAAGGAGTAAATCTCGATGTCCGAAGATTTCAGCAGCATTGTTCCAAATGCTCCCAAGGGCCGCTTCGACGGCGTGACCCGTCCGTACTCTGTCGCCGACGTGAAGCGTCTGCGCGGCTCGGTCGTGATTCAGCAGACTCTCGCTGAACGCGGCGCAAACCTGCTTTGGAAGCGTCTGCACGAACAGCCCTACGTCAATGCGCTTGGCGCCCTCTCGGGCAACCAGGCCATGCAGATGGTCCGCGCTGGTCTCCAGGCCATCTATCTGTCCGGCTGGCAGGTTGCTGCCGACGCCAACACCGCAGGCGCTATGTATCCTGACCAGAGCCTGTACCCGGCCAACGCCGCGCCGGAACTCTGCCGCAAGATCAACCGCACTCTGCAGCGCGCCGATCAGATCGAAGTCTCGGAAGGCAAAATCAGCCGCGATTGGTTCGCCCCGATCGTTGCCGACGCCGAAGCCGGCGTCGGCGGCCCGCTCAACGGGTTCGTAATCATGAAAGCCTTCATCGAAGCGGGCGCCGCCGGCGTGCACTTCGAAGACCAGCTTTCGTCCGAAAAGAAGTGCGGTCACTTGGGCGGCAAAGTGTTGCTCCCGACCAGCCAGCACATCCGTTCGCTGATCGCCGCGCGTTTGGCTGCCGACGTCATGGGCGTGCCGACGATCATCTGCGCGCGTACCGATGCCGAAAGCGCCAAGCTCATCACCAGCGATGTTGACGAGCGTGACCGTCCGTTCATCAAGAAAATGGACCGCACCGCGGAAGGCTTCTACCACATCGATAACGGCGTCGATGCTTGTATCGCCCGCGGCCTTGCTTACGCCCCGTATTGCGATCTCATCTGGTGGGAAACGTCGCACCCGCACCTCGGCGACGCCAAGAAGTTCGCCGATGCCGTGCACGCGAAGTATCCGAACAAGATGCTCGCTTACAACTGCTCGCCGTCCTTCAACTGGAACGCCAAGCTCGATAAGAAGACCATCGAGAACTTCCAGAAAGACATCGGCGCCATGGGCTACAAGTTCCAGTTCGTGACCCTGGCTGGCTTCCATCAGCTCAACCACGGCATGTTCGAACTCGCCCGTGGTTATAAGGACCGCGGCATGGGCGCTTACGCCGAATTCCAAGCGACGGAATTCGAATCCGAGAAGGATGGCTACACCGCCACCCGTCACCAGCGCGAAGTCGGCACCGGCTATTTCGATGCCGTGACCGAAGTCGTCAGCGGCGGCAAGTCCTCGACCACCGCGATGGGTGAGTCGACCGAAACCGACCAGTTCCACGGCGCTGCCGCGGAATAACGACGTCTCGCTAAAGTCTGCAAACGGCCGCACCGCAAGGTGCGGCCGTTCTGCTATGCAGCCATTCTGCTATGTGGCGTGTGCGTGTATATTGTCGCCATGCCTGCTGCCTCACACACACCTGTCGAACGCGCGCGTCCGCTTTTGGGCACATACGTGTCCATCAAGCTGGGTGGCCTCCCTGAGGCTGAAGCGCACCTCCTGATCGACCAGGGCTTCGCCATCATCGCCGCGATTCATGACCTGATGAGTTTTCATGAAGCTGCCAGCGACGTCAGCGCCCTCAATCGCGGCGGCAGCGCTGGCCCGGTCAAGGTCTCGCCTCACACCTATCGGGTCGTCAGCCGCGCGCTGGACTTTGCAGCTCTATCGGCAGGTGTATTCGATATCACCGTCGCGCCCCACTTGGTCGGTTGGGGATTCTTGCCCCGCCCGGAGAATGCCCCCGCGCCCGACCCTGCGGCCTCCTGGCGCGATATTGAACTCCTGGGCGATAATCATATCCGGTTTCACCGCCCGCTTTGGATCGACCTAGGCGGCATCGCCAAAGGCTATGCCGTCGACTGCGCCGTAGAGGCCATCGGCGCCCGGCCGGGCCTTCAATTCTGCGTGAACGCCGGCGGAGATTTACGTGTTTCGGGCGCCGAGACCGAACGTGTTTTATTGCGCGTGCCGTTCGCAAACGATACCGTCCCGGTTCTGGAAATCGAAAACGGCAGCATTGCCAGCAGCAGCGGCAACGAACACAGCAAGCCTCTCGATGGCCGGAATGTCGGACCACACTTGGACGGGCGGGGAAGAACGAGTGTGGGGGTGGAAAGTTTTGTTTCGGTCGTGGCGGAATCCTGCATGAATGCGGACGGTCTGACCAAAGTGGTTCTTACCCTGGGGGAGGGCGCGACTGCGTGCCTCCAGGCTTACGGCGCTACGGCTTATTTTTATGATGGCGCTTGGAAAACGATCGGGGGGATCGGGTTATGAGTTTGAGTTCGATATCGGAAGAGCGTGGTTCGCTGCGCTTGAAAAAATCGCGTCTTTACACGCTCTACGTCGTGTCCATCGGCCTTTTCCTCACCGGCGTACTGTGGCTGATCTTTCATTATTTCATGCGCACCGAAAACGATTTCGGCTTCAAGAATCATCCGCTCGAAATATGGTGGCTGAAGCTGCACGGCATCTTCGGTTATGCCTCGTTATGGGTTTTTGGCATGCTCTGGATCACGCACATTGTGCGCGGCTGGAATATGCGCTGGCGGCGCTGGTCGGGCAGTACGCTCGCGGTTTTTTTGCTGGTGTTGGCGCTGACGGGTCTTGGCATCTATTACATCGACAGCCGCGCCATTCGCGAATGGACCATCATCGTCCATTGGGTACTTGGCCTTATTGCTCTGGCCTCATTCCTGTTCCATTGGCTCTCGAAGTCGGCGGCGCATCCGTCCAGCCATGGGCCTTATCCGTGGCCGTGGTTCCGTAAACGTCATCCGTCGGATCGCAATTAATCCAAAAGCAAACGGCGCGTGCTTCAAGCACGCGCCGTTTATTTTATAGCCTGCGCGGCACGCCTTAGCTGTTGGGGTGCCACACCGGAACGGCATCCTGCACACGCTTGCGCACTTGCGACTGTTGCTGCAACAGCGTCGAAGGCATACGGCTGCCGAAGCGCGCGAAGAGCTCCTTCTGGTCATCAATTTCGCGCAAGGCCGAGGTCTGATTGACTTCCATCAAGTCCGCAAACTTGCTCTTATCGAAGGCCAAGCCGTCCCAGATGATGTCCTGGAAGCGCGGCATGTAGCCGAACGGGCTTTCCACCGCACCGGCACGGTCGTGCACGCGGTCCACGATCCAGGCGAGCGCACGCATGTTCTGGCCGTAGCCGGGCCACATGAACTTGCCGTGCTCATCCTTGCGGAACCAGTTCACGCGGAAAATCAAAGGCGGCTTTATGAGTTTGTCTTTCAGCGAAATCCAGTGGTTCCAATAGTCGGCCATGTTGTAGCCGCAGAACGGCAGCATCGCCATCGGGTCGCGGCGCACGGCAGCCTGGTTCTCGGCGGCGGCTGTGGCTTCCGAGCCCATCGTGGCAGCCAGGTACACGCCGTGATCCCAATCTAACGACTGGAACACCAGCGGGAAGGTGTGGCTCATGCGACCGCCGAAGATAAACGCGCTGATCGGCACGCCCTTCGGATCATCCCAAGCTGGGTCCAGCGTCGGGCAGCCCGTGGCGGGCGCGGTAAAGCGCGCGTTCGGGTGCGCGGCGGGCGTCTTGATCGCGGGCGTCCAATCCTGACCTTTCCAGTCGATCAGGTGCGCGGGCGGCGTATCGGTCATGCCTTCCCACCACACATCGCCGTCATCCGTCATCGCGACGTTGGTGAAGATGCAATTGCGCTCAGTCAGGCGCATGGCATTGGGGTTGGTCTTTTCAGACGTTCCGGGCGCCACGCCGAAATAACCGGCTTCGGGGTTGATGGCGTGCATCTGTCCGTCGGCGCCCGGCTTTACCCAAGCGATGTCGTCGCCCACGGTCCATGCCTTCCAGCCTTCGAAGCCCGCCGGCGGAATGATCATGGCCAGGTTGGTTTTGCCGCAGGCGCTGGGGAAGGCTGCCGCCACGTAGGTCTTTTCACCCTTCGGCGATTCCAGACCCACGACCAGCATGTGTTCAGCCAGCCAGCCTTCGTCTTTTGCCATCACCGAAGCGATGCGCAGCGCGAAACACTTCTTCCCGAGCAGGGCGTTGCCGCCGTAGCCGCTGCCGAAGGACCAGATCGAATGTTCTTCGGGGAACTGCACGATGTACTTGTTGTCGTTGCACGGCCACGGCACGTCTTTTTGGCCGGGTGCGAGCGGTGCGCCGACCGAGTGAATGCAGGGCACGAAGTCGTCGTCGCCGAGAATGTCGAGCACCTTCTTACCCATGCGCGTCATGATGCGCATGTTGACGACGGCATACGCTGAGTCGGTAATCTGCACGCCGATATGGGCGATATCCGAGCCCAGGGGGCCCATGCTGAAGGGAATGACATACATCGTGCGACCGCGCATGCAGCCGTCGAACAGGCCCTTCAAGGTCTGCTTCATTTCATCCGGGTCGGCCCAGTTATTGGTCGGGCCGGTGTCTTCTTTGTTCTTGCTGCAGATGAACGTGCGGTGCTCCACGCGGGCGACGTCGCCAGGGTGCGAGCGGCAGAGATAAGAGCCCGGGCGCTTTTTCTCGTTCAGCTTTATGAAAGTGCCGCCTTTGACCATCAGGTCGCAGAGGGCCTGGTTCTCAGCGTCGGATCCGTCGCACAGGTGGATATTATCGGGTTTGCAGAGGGCTGAGATTTCCTCGATCAGCGCCTTCACCTTGGCGTTACGGATGCCGGAGAGTACGACGTCTTTATTGCTCATCTTTTCTGTGATTCCCGCAGGATAAATGATCTAGCTCGCGATCTACGTACATGCCCGAAGCCTCCGCTGCCCGTCCCATCGTCCTCGAATGCGGCATGTCTTTCGCATTAGACCCCCAGGTAATGCAAGGGGGGGGATTTGAGGATTTCAGAGAACAGCCATTAGACCATTGTTTGCTGCGGTGCGGGTTTAGTCCGGACTTATCCATAACCCCTTGTTGGGGTAGCGGAATGTGCCTTTTTGAGCGGCAAAAACGGGGATTTTGGCGAAAAAAAAGCCCGGATTCGCATCCGGGCAGGTAGGAGAGCTGCTATCCCTCTTTGAGGGCCCCATTTTTGGGGTAGCGCGGGTGTCCGTCTAAGCCCCACGAACACCCGCCGCGGCAGCCCCTAGACTGCGCTCGCGCCGCGTTCGCCAGTACGGATACGAACGACGTCGGAGATATCGGAAACGAAGATTTTGCCGTCGCCGATTTTTCCACTCTGGGCTGCCTTGCGGATAGCCTCGATAGCGGGTTCGACTTGAGCGTCGTCAACGACAACGTCGATCTTCACTTTAGGTACCAGATCAACAACGTATTCGGCCCCACGATACAGTTCGGTGTGACCCTTTTGGCGACCGAACCCTTTAACTTCCAGGACGGTCAATCCCTGCACGCCGATATCGTTGAGTGCCTTCTTTACGTCGTCGAGCTTGAAAGGCCGAATAATGGCCTCGATCTTTTTCATTGGGTGGTCTCCTCTCTATTAAGGTGTGCCGCAGCGTGGGCTGATCAGAAACACACAATCGCTTTTGAACTGCGGTAGAGAATATAGCCGGTGTGAAGCAGCGTGGTTACTTGAACCCGATCCGCAGGAAGCATGCGTCTTGCGAGGCTGCTTCCTGCGGTCTTGTCAGGTAACGCGGTTAGTTCACCACTTCGCCGTGCAGGTTGATGTCCAAACCTTCGCGTTCGACGTCTGGGTCGACACGGAGACCGACAATCAGATCTACCACTTTGAGGATGATGAAGGTTACGACCGCGCAATATACGATCGTGGCGCCAATCCCGTAGAGCTGGGTGACGACCTGAGCGCTGTTGCCTTCGATCAGACCTGTCTTTGTCGCGGCGCCACTGATGGCTTCGCGGGCAAACACGCCGGTCAGGATCGCGCCGACGATGCCGCCGACACCGTGAACGCCGAAGGCGTCCAAGCTGTCGTCGTAACCGAGAGCGTGCTTCAGGGCAGTGGCGCCGATGTAGCAGGCGATACCGGCAACGATGCCGATGATCAGTCCGCCCATTGGATCGACAAAGCCCGCGGCAGGAGTGATCGCCACGAGACCGGCAACCGCACCCGAGATGATGCCGAGAACGCTCGGTTTACCTTTGAGCATCCATTCGGTGAACATCCACGACAGACCAGCAGCCGCCGTAGCGATCTGCGTGACAGCCATGGCCATCCCGGCGGTTCCGTTTGCAGCAACGGCTGAACCGGCGTTGAAGCCGAACCAACCGACCCACAGTAAGGCGGCGCCGATGACGGAGTAGACCAGGTTATGCGGCGGAAGCGGCTCTGTGCCGTAACCAACGCGTTTGCCGAGGACGAGTGCGCAAACTAAGCCGGCAACGCCGGCGTTGATGTGCACGACGGTACCGCCGGCGAAATCAAGCACGCCCCAGCCGCCGATCAAGCCGCCTGGACCCCAGACTGCGTGACAGATCGGTGAGTACACGAGGAGGCTCCAGGCCGTCATGAACAGCATCATGGCCGAGAACTTCATACGGTCCGCGAACGCGCCCGTAATCAGTGCTGGGGTGATGATGGCGAAGGTCATCTGGAAGGTCATGAAGACCGATTCCGGAATCGTTCCTGCGAGCGGCGAGAATTCACCGGGTCCCATGCCGTTCAAGAAGGCGCGTGAAAGGCCACCGACGTAGGGGTTGCCTTCCGTGAACGCCATGCTGTAACCGGCAATCATCCAAAGCACCGTCACCAAGCAGGTGATGGCAAAGCTCTGCATGACCGTGGCCAAGACGTTCTTCTTGCGGACCATGCCGCCGTAGAAGAGCGCGAGGCCCGGGATGGTCATCATAAGAACGAGCAGAGTGGAGGTGAGCATCCACGCCGTGTCGCCCGAGTTAAGTGCCGGCGCGGCTGGTGCTGCGGCGGCGTCCGCTGGTGCGGCTTCGGCGGGCGCAGCTGCGTCTGCCGGAGCTGCTGTGGTTGCTTCCGGTGCGGCCACCGGTGCAGCGGGTGCTGCAGCATCCTGAGCGAACGTGGGTATGGACAGCATAATCACTGTTGCTGCCCACATTATTGTTAGCAAGGTCCTCATAGACTTCATTGGGTTGTCTCCCAGTTCTGAATGGGTGGCCTTTGGGAAGGATCAGCTCTTATTGAACTGCGATTAGAATGTACGTGAAACCTTTACGACGAAGCGTTCGTCGCAAATCTTGGTGGTGCCGACAGGGCAACCGGTGGTGATGTTGGAGTCGTAGAAGCGAGCATCGATATCAAACCAGTCGTACACCTTCAGGGTCGCGCCGATGTTGTAGTCGGTGTAATCCTTCAGGCCCTGCAGCGACGAGTAGCCGAAGTTCGCGCTGACGCTGAGCATGTCAACGAGCGGAACCGAGACGCCAACTGCAAAGTAGGTGGAGTCGAGGTTGGTGATGGTGTTGCTCGGCGTGTAGTTCACAGCAGCCGAAACCGCGGCAACGCCGAAGTCGTAACCAACTTTACCGTACACTTCCCAGAAATTGTACTGAGCGGCTTTGGTCGAACCCGGGTACCAGTAGAAGATGCCGCCGACGCCGTAGGAGAAGTTGTCGATCTTGCCGCCGTAGCCGCCGTACAGGTCGAGTTCGGTGGTGGCATTGTTGCCGTCAGCGAAGTTCAGCGAGGAAACCCAGGTACCGAAAGTGAAGCCCGTGCCGGTATCCCAGTCGAGGCCGCCTTGAACCGCGGCGTTGTTCGTGGTCTGCGACAGGCCGCGATACATGTAATCGCTGACGATCGCGACGTTGCCGGTCAGTGTGCCGGGCAGCGGGCTTTCGGCCATTGCAGGAGCAGAAATGCTGAACGCGGCAGCAAGCAGTCCGAGTTTCGTTGATGTCTTCACGTGAATACTCCTCTGAGAGTTTTTAGGTTGGAATTTGACGCGCCCGGCAGTGAGTGGAGGACTCCTGCTTTGAAGACACGCCAACTTCATAGGGCACCCCGGCCCGCAGGTACTTATTGCAAACCTCGTGCCAGCTTTGTGCGGCGCAATATTTCAAGGAATAGCGTTGCTGCGGCGCAAAATCCCTAAAAACTGTCAAAAAATGGCGGAATCGCGGGCCCGGCAAAGTAGGCGCTTTGAATTTTGTTCCCGCCTCAAATGCCTAAATTTCATTCTTCATTCACACATGCCCATAAATTAAGCATCGCGTGTTCGTTTGCTAAGCGATTGATAAGACTCTGCTCTCGCCGTGTACGTCGGCCGGAAGGGCTACTTGGCTGAGTCTTTGGCGGGGGGCAGTCCATAAAAAGCCTCCGCGCCGCTATGGAGGGGCACGGACAGGCCGCGGCGGGCGGACCCCCGCCGGATCAGCGCCCCCAAAGTGCTGCCGTGGCCAATGAAATCCACACCGTTATATGTCTGCTGAAGCAAGGTCTCGATCTCAGCCCCGGGAATCGCCGCGGACGACACCAAAAGCGTCGTGATCGCCACGGTGGCGATGGACTTGTTTTGCCCCGGGTAGGTACGGGCCGGGATTGTAATGGCGACATAGTTCGACGTACCGGTCGTCATGAGGGCCAGCGCATCGGCGTCGAGCGGCAGAAGGCGTATCGCGTGGGCCAAGGCAAATTCCCGCAGCGCCGGCATTGGCGCGGCAGTCGTGATAATCACCGCATCGCATTCGCCTTTTTCAAGGGCGGCCAGCGTTTGTTCAATGGGGCGTATCTCCGGCGCCGCGGCGAGTGATGCAAGCGGCACACGATGCGCCCGCAAAGCATCGCCTGCGCCGATGCCCGTCGCCAGTCCATTGCCGGTAATGGCAACGCGCCGATTGAAAAGATCGGCGACGGAAGCAATCGGGCTGTTGCTCATGACAACGACATGAATCGGCTCCGGAAACAAAGCGCCGAGTGCGCGTAATTCCGGAAAAGTGCCGTCGCGCGCGAAAGGCCCTTCGCCGCTCAGCGCAAATGCAGCTTCATCGCCGCGCACGATAGCCGCGCTCACCGCGCGGTCACGCAGCAAGCGCAAATTCTCGCGGCTACCGGATGTCTCAAGATTGATAAGCGGCTTGCCACGCTGAGCTGCGCTGTTGTCCGAAATCGCTTGCGCCACGGTCCAGTAATCTTCGCCGTAAGTTCCGCTGGCGATGGCCACGCTTGCCTTGCCGTCAGCGCGCTCGCGCATCAAGCGTGCGGCCGTCGCTTTCACGCCCGCGAACACAAAGTCCGCATCGATGGCATCTATGGGCGAGGCGATGCCGCGTGCCGCAACCTTTGTCGCAAACCACCATTCTTGCAACAGGTCACGCCTGTCGCGCCAAGCCAGCACATTAGCCGATGGCACCTTCGGCGCTGCGCCGGAAAGCGCGCGCGTGCCGTCTTTTTCCTGCGTGTAAATCAACGTGCCTGTGACACGCAGAATATCTCCGGTTTTATTTCCATCGGCTTTTAGCCCTAACAGCGCCGCAGGTTTGGCGCCGAGCATCTGAGCAAGCGTCGCGGCGCCGGTTTGATCCCACACGCCGAAATCGTAGTCCCGCTTCAAGCGCAGCTCGGCGGTATATTCTACGGTGCGGTGATCGCGCGCAAAATTCGGTATCCACTGTGGCCCGGCATATTGCGCGTGCACGAGTTCCAGCAATCCCGGTGCGTAGTCGGTTTCGACGTACGTCGCCATGTCCGCGGCGAGTTTAGCTTCGGTGAGGGATGTCCCGCTGGAAATATCGCAACCGGCAAGGCAAGCCAGGACCGTGATTGCGGCCATGAGACGTGCTGGAAAAACGCGAAAGGCTAAGGCGCTCATGCCGGATTATCGCCGCGGCCGATCCTGGAAATCCTCGAAGGCCTGGGCATGCGCCTCAAGCCCTTTGTCGATCATGGCGCGCAGCAGATTGTCGCCCAATCTCACTGCGCCGATCAGCGCATCGGGGCGCGCGCTAATAAGAGTGGCAAGTAATCCTGCGCGAATTTCGGGTTTAGCTTCATCAAAGATTTCGCGGCATTTGATGATCGATAGACCATCGATCATGTCTTCGTTCTTGTTTTCCATCAGGACGCGCTCGGCCACTGTGAAGGCGGCGAAGTCCAAAAGGCTCGGCGACAGACGCTCAGCCTTGGCGAGCAGTTGTTCGGATGCTGCGCGGTCAAGCTTTTCCATTGTTGATGTATAAGCCCGCGCTTGCTTCAGCCGCGTATAAGAAATATCGCGCCGTCCATCGCCGCGCGCTGTCCATTCGCTTTCGTTCAGTAAGGAGCTTGCGGGAAATTCTGTTTCGACGCCGTTAGACGCCTTGCAATAGACCGTTCCACCGTCGACAACCTCAACAGTGTACGACCGCCCGTCTTTGTCGTAGGCGTGTGCGCCGGGCTGAAACCTGGAAACCATGACGGTCCTGACGGCAGATCGTGCCCAAAGATGTTGTGTAGGGCGAGTCTAGCACGAAATTCAGCCACGTCTCGCTGGCGAAACGTCTTTTGAAGAATTCTCTTCCTGGACTTGGCTATCGTGCGCTTGGCTATCGATCCGCCGCTGGAGATACGGCGAAAAATGTCCGCGATTGGCCGCTTGTACGTCGCTGCGCTGCCAATCATCCGCACGCACTTTGTTGCGGCATGGTTTTTTGACGCAGGCGCACTCGAATTCAAGAAATGGGCTGGAATCCGTCGTCGCATAATCGAACGTGATTTCTTCGCCGGGTTCGATATGCCGCAGTGCGACGAGTGTGATTTGACCTGAAAGACCGCAGTTAGGCTGGCAGCAATGATTGACAAGTTCGGCCGGATCGATGCGTTCAAGCGGCGCCAGATATTGATCGCTCTCGACCTGCACGACGTATCGGCGTGTCTGCGGCGGCAGGGCTGCGGCGATGTCTTCCGGGACAATGCGTCCGCCCCACACCGCGACCACTTCGCCCGGGTCTATTGGCTCAACGGCGAACACGCCTTGCCCGGATTTGTCGCTGGATAGGCGCACCGTCAATTTAGGCGACATGTGGTTCGATGTCGGTTTGTTGTCGCTGGGTGCGTCCATAAAAAATGTCGTGTTGCTGTTATGATTGTTTTTGCAGAACGAAGATCATGCGCCGCGAAGCCGGCGAATTATCCATATGCAGGCCCGGCACAAAGTCGCCGTAGCAATCGACGATGTCGTCGTTATCCGTCAGGCAGTCGATGCTGTCGTACATGGTGATAATGGCGTCGACCGGATGCGCCAGTGCGAAGCCGCGCATATCGGCGGCAATCCATTGGACATCGACACCGTCGTCCTTGGCTTTGTCGCGCGCAAATTCGATCATCTCGGGACGAAGATCGAGGCCGACGGTTTCAACACCGTGTTTGGCAAAAGCGCGCGCGTGATACCCAGGGCCGCAAGCGATCTCGAGCAGCGACCGCAAAGGCCGTCCGTTTAACCGCTGATAAACGCTGGGGCACGGTCCAATAGACCCAGCGGGCTTCGCCAATCCGCTAGCCCTCCATAAGTATCACTATCCACGCTTTTCTGACGGGACAGCCGTTCGGAAATTTTATGTTCCAATTCAGCCCGACTATCATCGAAAGCTATTTCCTGAGATAGCGTTTCTCGCCGAACTACCCCTCTTCGGTGCCGAAGTCGAAGTCGTGCCTTCTGGAAAACCAGGCGAAAGCCGTACTCCGGGTAATACAATACGAAAAGTGTATCTTTGCCGCGCTCAAACCAAATCGTTGGTGCCCGGTTCAATTCTTCTATTCTATATGTCGAAGGATGAGCGCTAACAGTTATCACAAGCCGTCACGACGATAGGTATTGTTGAACAAGTTAACCATGCCGGTTCTCTAACCGACCTTGTGGCGCTCACTGAGAAGCGGTCTGTATTTTTACAGTCAGAGCTTGAAGCAATCCTCAGAGCCAGTGATAAGCCGGTTCAAGTGATTGACTTCTTTCTCGCTGGACATTTGCAAAGCCCAATTTATTTAGACAGACTCGTGAAGTCTGGCGCCGCAAAAAGCCATCCACAGTCCATCGCTGAACTCACGGCAGCGCAATACAGCACCCTAAAGGCGAATCTCAATCTCGGTTTTGAGTTGTGAAAAAGACAGTCGCAATTGCCGTGTTTGGCATTTCCGGTGTGGGTAAAACACGTCTCGTATCCGAGTTTGTTCTTGGAAATGGTGACCATCTCCACGCGCAGGCCAGCGAACTAATAAAACGTGGCCTTCAGGCCGTTGTCGATTCAAATGTTCTTCGGACAGCAATTGCAGCCAAAATTGCTAATAATCAACTGGGTCTAATCCACGCATACGACGAGCTACGAAAGGCCAATCCAAATCAACATGTGCTTTTCGATGGTCATAGCGTCATCGATACTGACAAGGGGCTGGTTGACATCGATATAGGCGTCATCAAAAGCCTCGATCCTGCGTTAATCGTATTCATAGAGGATGCCGTCGAGGCAATTGTTGCGCGGTGAGGGGGAGATTTAAGTAGGTCACGCCCCATGCGTACCGCTATTGAATTGATGACATATCAGACAAGGGCGAGAACGGTCTGCACACTTTACGCAGAAGGTCTTGGTATACCGCTGGTCACTATTAGCTCGGGGGATCTGACGGGTTTTTCCTCAAGCATATTGAGTCTCGCTGAGTCTCCCCGCGAGCGTCAAGAATAAAACGCGAGCACGTTCCTTGGCGTGACAATCGCGCGTAACTTACGCGCCGTGTGTGGAGGAAACCGTACCTGGAACGAATTATTCCTTCCCATGTTCTTGGGCGACAATGTCTTTTTCTGTAAACAAATATTTGCGTAATTGCTTGTCGAAGTGAGGGCTGTTGCGTCTCAGCCATTCCAGCGCCATAGCGGCGTGTTCGATCTCTTCGCGCATGTTGTGCAGCAGTATGGCCTTCAGCGCCGCGTCATCGCAGTCGTCGGCGCGTTGACGATACCAATCCACAGCTTCCAGTTCCTCGATGACCGATGTCACCGCCTGATGATGAGAAATGGTTTCTTTCGTGAGACGTTCGCGCGGCGCATGCAGGCCTTCGCTTGACATGGTGTTTCCTCTCTTAACGGTGTTGAGATGTGCGAGCAGAATTTCGGAGCGCGATTTGCTTCATCTTACCGGGTTATCTGCGCTTAACCCAACATCCTAAACATCCTGCCACGCCCCGGCACCTTCACGATATGCCCGATAGACGGATGGTTGTGGTGCGCAGGCACAATCAGCACATCCTTGTCGGCGTATTCATCGAAGAATTTAATGCGCGCTTCCTGTGCCGGAACCGGATCGCGGTCCAGGGACGGCATGCGCGGATACATGATTTCCAGCGGGCTATGCCAAAGATCGCCGGTGAAAATCGCGCGCTTGCCCTTGGATGTGATGTGCACGGAATAATGACCGGGCGTGTGGCCGGGGATGGGCACGAGATTTACGCCCTCGGCGATGGTCACTTCGCCTGCGACAAGTTCGGCACGTCCGGCATCGATCACCGGCTTGATGCTCTCCACGAAATCCTGCGAATAGCCGCCGGATTTATTTGGTTGGCCCATGGCTTCGGCATCTATTTTACTGAGATAGTACCGCGCGTTGGGGAAGGTGGGTATCCAGCGGCCGTCCTTTAACACCGTGTTGTAGCCGATGTGATCGCCGTGCAAGTGCGTGCTGACCACGGCGTTCACATTATCCGGCTTAAATCCGGCGTTGGCGAAGTTATAAAGCCACGGTCCGCCTTGCCGATTGAATTCCTGATGGCCGGCGACAACGCGCGCCTTGTTGTCGCCAAGGCCTGGGTCGACGACGATGATTTTATCCCGCGTCTGTATGACGTACACATGGATGCTCAGCAGGATGTAGTGCGCGCGGGCGTCGTAATGCTGCGGCGCCAACCAATCGAGATTGTTGGTAAAGTATTCCTTCGGCACAGCGTCGGACGCCGGAAGGCGGATGCCGTCAACGTCGAGCACTTTCGTCACCGTAAAATCGCCGACCTTAAACTGGCTGACGGGCGGTGCAGGCAGAAACGCGGCCAGCGGCGGATCGGCGGCATAGACCGTGGACCCTGTCACGGTAAGCGCTGCGGCCACACTTGTGCGCAGCATGTCGCGGCGGCTGAGCGGCATAATGTCTTGGCGAAGACCTTGCATGTTTTTCCCTCCCCAGGGTGAAGTCCGGCGACAGCTTAGACCTTTTGGCCGGGGAAGTGCAGCGCCCGGTGCGCGCGCTTTAAAGAGGTGCAGACCCTCAAGTTTTGCTACACTCCGCTGCCCATCTGCCACGGGAGGGATGGAAGGCTATGAATAAGCTTGGAAAAAAACCGCGCAGGCTCTGGCTTTTGGCCATTGTCCTGCTGATCGGCTTTGCCGCGCCGGGCGCGCCTCCGGCCCAGGCGCAGATCATGAAGCAGTCCGGCATGGCGGTTCCGGCGTTTTTCTTCTCCGGCGTCGAACGCCGCGCGCGCGAAGCCTGCGCCGAGGAACATTCTGATTGCCGGGCTTCCGTGAAGGCGCAGATGGACTTCGAGAAGCAAATCTCGATGACCTTTCCGTGGATCTTGCTGGTCGTCGCGATCATCGGTGTGATGATCGTGCTGCGCCGCCAGGAGGCGAAGAAAGCCAAAGCCCGCCAGTTGGCGCGCGCGCACCACGACCCCGGCGCCTTTCGCAAACTCGACCGCGAGAAAGAAACCAAGCGCAGCGGCGATAACGACGACGACGAAGATCTCTCCTAGCGTCCTAGCCCAAATGCGTCCGCAAAAAATCGGCGCCGAACTGCGCGGCATCATTATCAATGCTGTGCTGCAGCCCGCGCACGACATGCGAGACCACGGGCACATCGACGCTCTTCAAGGTCTTGACGGCTTCCGCCAAGGCATGCACCGGCAGCACCTGATCGGCGTCGCCGTGCACCAGCGCGACCGGCGGCTTAGTGACGATTTGCGCCGCCAGCAGCTCCGCGCCCGTCAGCGCGCCCGAGAATCCCAAAATGCAGGCGAGCTGCTTGGGGCGGCGCAGTCCGACATGCAAAGACATCATCGTGCCTTGCGAGAATCCCAGCAGCGCCAGGCGGCCCGGCTCCAGGCCGTGCGCCGCCAGTGCCTGATCGATATATGTGTTGAGCCCCGCGGCAGCGCTTTCAGCGCCTGTGTGCATACGCTTGAAAGTCTCGACCAAGCGGGCCGGGTCGCGGCCCATCGCGCCGGGGTCGAAATCCTCAAGGCCAAACCATTGATAGGCGCCCGCATAGCCATTCATGGATTGCGGCGCGTTGGGCGAATAGAACACCGTGTCCGGCAGCGCGTGGGCGAAATAGGGCGCAAGTCCGATCAAGTCCGCGCCGTTGGACCCGTATCCGTGCGCCATAATGACGGCCGAGGTCGGCTTCTTCCCGGAGGCCGGCATCAGCGACGGGCCTTTGAGAATGTCGATCATCGCCATATTTACCTCGCGTGCCTTTGCATTAAGATGTCGCCGAGATACTAGTGTCGCGTTTTCAAACTCTCCATCCCTTTATTTAGTCGAGCGATTGATGTCCGAGCAGAATGCTGTCTTGTTCGCTAACGGCGCTTTTTATGCGGCCTTTTCCGGAAGGGATGCCGCCGCCATGGAACGAGTCTGGGCTAAGGATAAGCCCATCAGCTGCACACATCCCGGCTGGCAGCCCTTGGTAGGGCATGCGGAAGTGATGTCGAGTTGGAAGTCGATCCTCGGCAATCCCACGTCGCCTGAATTGATATGCCGCGGTGCACGCGCATCGATTTACGGCGACGTCGCGATTGTTACCTGCATCGAAGAACTCGGCGACGACAAAGGCGAGTCCGAGTTTCTAACTGCGACCAATGTTTTCGTGCGCGCGGGCTCCATCTGGACTATGGTTCATCACCAAGCCGGACCTGTGAACATCGATCCGCAAACCCTCGAGGAAGAAGAAAAACCTTCGGTGAATTGATGATGCGGTACTTAAATTTATATGCGGTTTTTCTATCATGCGTGCTCTGTGCGTCCGCGCACGCCGAGAAACCTCCGGCCGTCGACGTCGCCCTCGTCCTCGCTGTCGATGTCTCCTACAGCATGAACCAGAACGAAGCCGAGATTCAGCGTCTTGGTTATATCCATGCCTTGCGCAATCCCGACGTGATTGAAGCCATTCAGTCCGGCGTTACCGGACAAATTGCATTGGCTTATTTGGAGTGGGCCGGACCCACCGATCAGCGTCTGCTGGTGAATTGGCGCGTTGTCTCCGATGCCGCCAGTGCGCGGGCCTTTTCCGACGAACTCGAAGGCGCGCCGTACAAAAACGGCACGACAACCTCCATCAGCGCGGGCATCGATTACGCGGTCAAGATGTTCACGGCGATCCCGGTCAACCCGCTGCGGCGTGTGATTGACATCTCCGGCGACGGCTATAGCGACTATGGGCGTCCGGTCACCGCGGCGCGCGACAATGCCATCAAGTCGGGCATCACCATCAACGGCCTCCCGGTGATGAATAAGCGTGCGACATGGCGCGAGCAGGCGCCGCCCGATCTCGATAAATATTACGCGCAAAATGTTGCCGGGGGCCGCGGCTCATTCACGCTCGTGGTGCGCACGCTGGAGGAATTCGACAAAACGGTCTTGCGCAAGCTCGTCCTCGAAATCGCCAGCCGCGATAACGCCGATCGCGGATTTGCATCGCGCGCGCCCGACGCCGCCACACGCTGAACCGCAATCTCCTCCCCAGCGCCTTTCCCGCCCGGCGCCCGGGGTGCGTGTCCGGAGGTCTGGTTTCCGGCCGCGTTAATGCGTGATGCCAACATCAAGCTGGCCCAGGTCAAAACTCTACAGAGATGAAGTGTGAGCGCAGGGAAAACGAAATCCCTTGCCTTTAGCCGCGAAAATGCCAGCCTCTAATGATCTACTGGTTTTCGTCCGAAGCGGCTTGCGGTTCCGGGGCGGGGTTTGCCTGTTCTTCCGGAGCCGACGAACGTTCTGCCGGCGCGGCGTATTCCTCGTCGGAAGACTCGTCGTCTTCTTCGACCAGTTGCGTCGGCGGCGGTGCGCCTTTGCCGCCGTAGGGATCTATCAGCATGAATTCGGGCGTAAAGCCGCCGAAAGCGATGACGTTGTCGGCGATATCCATTTCGGCAATGCCGTGCGGATTGTGGCGGGTTTTCTTGGCGCGGTCTTCCGTACCGCGCGCGTCGCTGTTGCGATCTTCGCGGGCGCGGTCCTTGTCCTTGCGAGGGCGTTCTTTGCGTTCGCGCGGCGGACGGTCTTCGCGCACGGCGACAGTCTCTTCCGCCACGACGATGGGCGCGGCTTCGACGGCAACGCTTTCGATCGACGCCGGGACGTACTCTTGAACGGCGACGGGCGCTTGAACTGGGATTTCGGCTTCGGCTGCAGCTGCAACCGGAATAGCAGCAGCCGGAATAGCTGCATCAGGCTCGCTCCGGCGCGGCGCGCGTTCGCGGGCAGGGGCAGCGCCACGTGCACGACCACGCGCAGGCTTAGCGCCGCGTCCGCGGCCACGTCCGGTATCGCCTTCGTCGGCGGAGCCGGGCACCACAACAAGGTCGGCCAGTTCAGGAATCACGAGCGGTGGAATGGGTTGCTTCAGCAGTTTCTCGACGGCGCTCAGCAAACGGTCGTCGCCCGGCGTTGCCAGCATATAGGCATGGCCGACTTTGCCGGCGCGGCCGGTACGGCCGATGCGGTGAATATAGTCTTCGGCATTGACCGGGACGTCGAAGTTGATGACGTGGCTGACGTTGGAGACATCGAGGCCGCGTGCGGCGACGTCGGAGCACACCAGCAATTCGGCTTCGTTGGCTTTGAACTTCGCCAGCATGTCGTTGCGCTTGGACTGCGGCATGTCGCCGTGCATGGCGACGGCGCTGAAGCCGTATTTCTCAAGCGACTTGTAGAGGATATCCACGTCCTTCTTGCGATTGCAGAAGATGAAGGCGTTGTGAACTTCCTTAGCGCGCAAAATGCGGCGCAGGGCTTCACGCTTGTCGAGGGTGCGGACCATAGCAAGGCCCTGCTCGATGGTGGTCGCCGCTGCCGCCGACGGCGTGACGGAGATTTCCTTCGGGTTCATCAGGAACTTGTCCGCCAGCTTGCGGATTTCTTTGTCCATGGTGGCCGAGAAGAACAGCGTCTGGCGCATCTTGGGCAGCAGGCTGACGATACGCTCGACGTCCGGGATAAAGCCCATGTCCAGCATACGGTCGGCTTCGTCGATCACCAGGATCTTGGCGTCGTTCAGAAGGATACGTCCGCGCTCATACAGGTCGAGCAGGCGGCCCGGGGTGGCGATCAAAACGTCTACGCCCCGGTCGAGCGCCTTTTCCTGGTCGGAGAAGGATTCGCCGCCGATGAGCAGCGCCATCGAGAGGGGTTGGTACTTGCCGTATTTGACGAAGCTTTCGGAGATCTGTGCCGCCAGTTCGCGTGTCGGCGCAATGATCAGCGAGCGCGGCATGCGCGCTTTCGAGCGCCCACCCGCGAGGATGTCGATCATCGGCACGGTAAAGGCAGCCGTCTTGCCGGTGCCGGTTTGCGCAACGCCCAAAACGTCACGGCCCATCAGCACGACGGGGATGGCCTGTTCCTGAATTGGCGTCGGCGTCAAATATCCGGCGTCAGTAACGGCTTTTAATGTGTCCGGCGATAAGCCGAGGTCTGCAAAATCCATGTGGTCGGAAAATCTCAGCCGTTGCGTATGTTAAGGCTGCATAAGTCGTCCGTCATATGACGGGCAGCGGGCGACGGCAGTTCACGGAGCGGGATAATAGGTGTTAGTTTGCGGGTGTCAACGCCCGAAACCCCCATGAATCCCCTGAAAATGCGGGATTCTTCATGATGTTAACCTGATTTTGGAGCCCAAGCGCCCATGAGCCGCCCAGCCCACCTTATTCTGCTGCCCGGCTTGCTCTGCGACAGCGCGCTCTGGCGCCACCAGACCGAGCACCTCAAGGACCAAATTGAGGTCACCGTTGGCGATATAACTGAGAACAATTCCATAGTCGCCATGGCGGCCCGGGTCCTGGCGGACGCGCCGCCGCGCTTTGCTCTGGCGGGGCTTTCCATGGGCGGCTACGTCGCGCAGGAGATCATGCGTCAGGCCCCGGAGCGGGTTGAGCGTTTGGCGCTGGTGAATACCAACGCCCGTGCCGATACCGACGAGCAGCGCACGAACCGCGCGGCGCTCATCAAGCTCGCCGACATCGGTAGCTTCAAGGGCGTCACGCCGCGGCTGCTGCCTAACCTCATTCACCCGTCGCGGATGGAAGATCCGGCGGTTGCGGGCGTCGTGATGGAAATGGCCGAACGCGTCGGGCAGCACGCCTTCAAGCGCCAGTTGGAAGCCATGATGGGCCGCAAAGACGGGCGCGGCGATCTCGAGGCAATTCGCGTGCCGACGCTGATTATTGCCGGGCGTCAGGATTTGCTGTGTCCGCTGGCGATGCAGGAAGAAATGCGCGAGCGCATTCCGAACGCCAAGCTGATCTTGGTCGAAGATTGCGGCCACCTCGTTCCTCTGGAGCGCCCCGAAGCGACGACGGCGGTGTTTCGCTACTGGTTATCGTGACGCGTTAAGGCACCAGTTTGTGCCACTCGGTGCCCATATCCTCGGGCGTCGGTGTTTGCGGATTTTTGTCGTAAATTGTGCCGAATGTGTAGATCGGCTTGCCCTTGTAAATCCATTGCCTGAAGCCGTCATCGGGACGCTGGTACAACGTCCAATCCGTGCCGAGGGGCTGTGCTTGTCGGTTGCTCGGATAGACCGGCACCCATTTTTCGGCGCAGGCATTGAGACAATTTGATTTGCCGGGCTCGTCTTTGTCGTAAGTGTAAAACCATCCGGGCTGGATCGACTGAAAGCCATAACCGCCGCCTTCTACCTCGACCAAGCTGATGTCGACCGGCACTTGGGGGATGTAATGTTTTTCAGCGGCAACGGCTACCAGGCCTGAGAGCAGGCTCAAACCCAATACGCCCAATCCGATTTTTGCTTGCGATATCATGCTGTGGCTCTCCCAATTGCGCCCGTACCAAGAATATAGAGATTTTTCCGAAGCGGCGCGAAAAATGCTCCTAAAATTTCTGAAATGCGCGTGGGACGGCAGCAGTTTCCATCTACGCGGTCTGCGCGTTCCTGGGTTAGGTTCGCCCCGGCCTTCTTGCTGATAGGACTTTTAATGCTCAATCGTATCTTTGCGGCGCTGCGCGGCGAGCCCGTCGCGCCGGGGACAATGAAGCACGACGACCTGCAGGTCGCTGTCGGTGCGCTGCTGGTGGAAGCGGCGCTGCGCGACGATGTTTTCGGCGCGCCGGAACGCCAGGCGATTGAAAGCCTGCTGGCCGACCGCTTCGATCTTGCGCCCGCAGAAACCGCCGAACTCATGAAGGCTTCGGAGGTCGCTAAAGCGGGCTCGTTGGAGTTGTATGGTTTCATCCGCAAACTCTTAAAAGATATGGACGAGACACAGCGTATCGAAGTGATCGAGATGCTGTGGGAAGTCGCCTATGCAGACGGCGTTCTCGATCCGCACGAGGACGCCATGATCCGCAAGGTCGCGGGCCTTTTGTATGTTTCCGATTTCGACCGCGGCGCTGCCCGGCGACGGGTGCGCGAACGGCAAGGGCTGGGATCGTAGTTGGTCACGACCGCCGGATCTCCGGTGGTCAGGCCATTTCTCGCGAAATCAACGGCTTGGTTTGGCCAGTGGTCAGATATTGCAGCATTTCGGTTGAACAACCGCGCATGCCCAAGGGCATGCGTAATTGACAAAGTGCGCAATAGCGGTAGAGTTCAATTATAAGAACGGTTGTACAGTTAATTGCAACGAGTGCGTTCGTTTTGCGTGTCGGAAGCGACAGAGTTCATCAATCAGCGGAGGGAACTAAGGTGGCACAAGAAAAACACATCGGATCATTTAATCACCGTTCAACGTCGCGCCGCGCTTTCATACAAGCGGCGGGCGCTATTACCGGGGGATTGGCGAGCAGTTTTGTCCCGGGGTGTTTTGCTTTCGGCGCGGCCGCAGGCAGTGTTGGTGGTGAAACCGCCAAAGGTTTTGAGAAAGTGCGTGAAGCTTTCGCGGCAAACGTATCGGAAGTGGGTCCGGGAGGCGCATCGTTCGCGGCCTATCTGAAGGGTAAAAAAGTCGTCGATTTATGGGCGGGGATGCAAGGCCCTGGCGTTCCTTGGACCCGAAACACGATGGCTTGTTACTATTCGTCCACGAAAATTGCGCCTGGGCTGGTCGCAATGCGATTGGTCGATCAAGGCAAATTGCAATTGGATGTCCCCGTCGCCAAGTATTGGCCGGAGTTCGCTCAGAAAGGTAAGAGTGCGATCACAGTCCGTCAGGTACTCGCCATGGAAGGCGGCATTCCGTATGTGCCCGGCTACGAAGACTTCATGGTCCCGAACGGTGGCGGTTGGGACAACATCGAGGAGATCGAGAAGCGTTTGGCGGGCACCGCACCGATAGTCGAGCCGGGAACGCCGGCCTATCCCGCGCAATGCTTTGGCTATCTCGTGAATGGCTTTGTCCGACGCATCGACGGGCGTGAGGTCAAAACCATATTCAACGACGACATCGCGAAGCCGCTGAAGGTCGATCTCTGGATGGGACCGCCCGAGGACGTGATCCGTCGTCACTACGCTACGCTCTATACTGATCGGCCCCCCCAGCCGGGGGCGACGGCAGCTGTATCCTCTCCGCTGAGAGACAAGGTCTTTCACATCGTCAACGGTAGGACGATTCTGCAGGATTTAGCTCCCTGGGGAATGAATCCTGTGTTTCTGCGCTCCGGCGCTGGGGTCGGCGAGATGGTCGGGACTGCCGAAGGTCTGGCAAAACTCTACGTGATGATCTTGAACGGCGGCACTCTCGATGGCGTGAAGATTCTGTCTCCCGAGGTGTTGAAAACGTTCCTAACGGTTCAGAGCCCTAACAAGCTGGAACTCATTTTTAATCGGAAATCTGTCTGGATGCTCGGCGGGTTCCAGGCAAACATGGTCCAAGGGGTCGAAGTTCCAGGGAACCAAAATAATAGCCTTACATATGGTCCCGGCAAAAAAACGTTCGGAAAGAACGGAGCGGGCGGCCAAAATGGCTTCGCGGACCCGGAGGCCGGGCTGACGATCGCGTTCCTGCGGAGCGAACTGACATTCGCCTCGCCGCTGCAGAAAAAATTGATCGACGCCACTTACGCCAGTCTCGGCTAAACCGCGCTTAGAGCAAATCACCAAAGCAATGCGCCCATGTTGCGTGAAGCAACATGGGCACAAATTTTCACTAGATCATTCCGGTGTATATTTTCAGCAATTCAGGTCAAGAACTGAATTGCTCCCCGGACCTACTTCTTCGCAGCGGGGGCGGCTTCGGCCGGAGCCGGTGTGGCGACCCAGAACAGGCGGATCTTGAAGATCAGGGCTGAGCCGCCCGGGATCGGTCCACGGGTCGTGGGGCCATAAGCGAGGTCCGAAGGAATAGCGAATTCCCAGGTTTCGCCTTCGCGCATCATCGGAACGCCTTCCTGCCAGCCCTGGATGACACCATCGAGGGGGAAGGTAGCGGGTTCTTGACGCTCAATGGAGCTGTCGAAGATTTTGCCGTCGCTGAAGGTGCCTTCGTAATGAACGGTGACCTTGCTGCCGGGTGCAGGCTTCGGGCCTTCTTTAACGGACTTAATGACTTTGTACTGCAGGCCGCTGGCCGTGGCTTTCCAGCCGGGCTTCTTGAGGTTCGCGGCGAGGAATTCGGTTTGCGACACGGCTGCTGCTCCCTTAGGCGCCGGCTCTGCGGCCGCCAGGGGCGCAACGCCGGTGAAGTTTAAAACTGCGGCCAAAGACAGCGCCGCCATGGTGAAACGCATAGACATAGAGGAACCTCCCTGATGTATCCGGCTGTCATATCGGAAAATGCGGCTAACTCAAGTCCTAAGGGGCGGAAGCGGTAAGCGCCGCGAACTGTTTTTGCGCCCAACGGGCCAGATTAGGGTGAGGGGCCAGGGGGCTGGCGAATGTGAATTTGAGCCCCTTGAGGTCGCCTTCGACTTCCTCCTCGATGCCGCCGGCCGATAACAGCAGGGGGACAACGACAGTGATGCCGTCCCGGCCCGCCGTTTTCACCCGCAACCTGAATGCCGCGCGCGCGGCGCCTTTGACGGCCGCGTCGGCGTCATTGCTGTGGGTCAGGACTTCAACGCTCCGGAAGCCCTTCGCCCGGAGGTGGGCGGCATGTTTGGCCATATCGGCCAGCCAGAGCTTGTTGTCCTCTTCGTCGTTGGGGCCGTGGGCGATGATCACCACGTTGGTTTTCGCTGGGTCGGGGCTGAGGGCCTTGGCCCGGTCGAATAGGATCTCGCTGATCAGGGGGTCGGCGTCCAGGGCGGGGGAGAAGACAATCTTCGACTTGGTCTTCACCCGGTCGAGGGTCTTCAAGCTGGTCCGGGCGGCGAGCGCCGGCTGCAGGCCGAGGATGTAGCGGGAGTTGCCGATGATGGGGCTATGGGAGGAGACGAACATCGGGAGGGCGGCAATTGTCGTCACGCCCCGGGCTTCTAGCCGGCTGATGGCTGCTTGCATGCTTTGGGGGTCGGCCATGCCGAAGGCGACCTCGGTGGGGATGGTCTTGTTGAGTTCCTTAACCACGTCTTCGATGTTCCGATTCCAAGGCGGGGTCGGTGGGGTGCTGCGGCATCATGATGGTGGTCGTGCTCGTGCCCTGCAGCGTGATCGCCGCCATGATCTTCATGACCGCCTGGCCCATGTTGGCCGTGCGCTAACAGGAGGATGCCGGCGGTGCCCGCAGCGAAAGCCGGGAAGGCGCTCCCCACGGCAAGAATAGCTAGCGATTCATCTAAAAACGACCGGCGCGACGAGGCATAATGCATGGCGATCTCCTTATAATAATGATTATGAATATCATTTAGTCGCTTGACAATAGCTTCATGTGATTTCTTACATTAGGAAAAATATTTTTTATTATCATATAGATAATAGACAGTCTTCGACGTCTCATAATTAATATTGATTATCATTATCAATATTATTACTGTTTTCTTGTCTCGAGCAGGGAAGGAAGACGGCATGGAAGAAGGTGTGTGGCCGCAGTCGGTCGAGAGCTGGCTGAACGCGGCCGAAGAAGAGATTGCGCGGCTTCCGCCGAAGGTCGCTGACCTGCGCACGGCCGAGCAATTCATCCTCTGCAATACCCGCCTTTGGTGGTCGGCTGAGGCTAGCGGTTCACCCTGCGCAAAGGCGCTGGTGCGCAACGGCTTTACGGCGGCCAATCTGCCGCGCGGCGCCCATGACAGCTTCGAACGCTTCCTCATGATCCTGTCGTCGGCTGCCCTGGTCAGACCCCAGATCGGGTCGACGGCACGCCGCGACCTCGGCGCGGATGAGGCCCGACTGCTGCGGGCGGTGTCGCTTTGCCAGGAGGGCTACAGCTGTAACGCGGCCATGGTCCTGAAAAATTGGCTGCCGCCGACGGCTATTCGGGTCGCGTTACGCAGCCTGACGGCCTTCTCCATTCTGGCCGCTATGGAAGGCTTGGTCCTGCCGCTGCGCTCTTTGGTTTCCCCGGGGGTTCCAGCGGGGGTTCCAGCCGGCGCCGCCGAGACCGCGCCGCCGCGCGAAATGATGCACTGACTTCTTTCTTAGGCGCCTTTCGGCCCGGTACTCCCACTCTCCGACACGTAACGGAGAGGTCCGGCTCCCTCCAAAAAGGCCGTCTAAGACACCCCGCCCGCCCCGGAACCCCCCTTCTCATTCCCGGGGCGGGTGGGTTTATATCAAACGGTTGCGTTCGCTGTTTTTTACCCAAAAGACGGTAAATCGCCCGCCATCGTCGGCAGAGGCCGCATCTTGGGTTGTGCCGCCTGATCCGATTGAGTATAGAACGGCCTCCTTCCGGCCCGCGCACGACCTGCGGACCTCATGCGATCTAAGGATACCGGCTATGAAAGTGCGTAATTCCCTCAAGTCCGCTAAGCTGCGCGACAAGAACTGCCAGATCGTCCGCCGTAAAGGCCGGGTCTATCTCATCAATAAAAAAAATCCGCGCTTTAAAGCCCGTCAGGGCTGAGCCGTAATCTCAGCACCCTGTGCTTCGGGAGGAGACTCCAACCGAGGGCAAGCATTTCCCGCGGTTTTTTATTGCCTGCTTGTCAGCCTCAATGGGCCAAGGTCTTAAGCGGCTTAAGTCTTAAGCGGCCTGGGTTTCCCCGCCGATCCAAACGACACGCACCATGTTCGTTGAGCCGACTTTGCCGAAGGGCATGCCGGCGGTGATGACCAGCGCCTGACCCTTCTTGCCGATGCCGATCTGCAGTGCGGCCTTAACGGCAACGTCGCCGATGTCGTCGACCGAATGGATGAAATCACCGACCAGGGCATGAACGCCCCAGACCAAGCCTAACCGGCGTCCGGCATGCAGGCTTGGCGTGATGCAAAGAATCGGCACGTCGGGACGTTCCTGGGCCGCGCGCAGGGTGGTCGAACCCGATGACGTGAAGGTGACAATCGCGGCGGCCTGCAGGGTGTGAGCGATCTGCCCGGCGGCGGCGGAGATGGCCGCGGGCGAAGAGTGTTCGGTTTCGCCGTGGCCCACGCGCATGAGGTCGAGATAGTGCTCGTCGCTTTCGACCTCGCAGGCAATCCGGTGCATGGTGGTGACGGCGCGCACCGGAAATAGCCCAGCCGCGGTTTCGGCCGACAGCATGACGGCATCGACGCCGTCATAGACAGCGGTGGCGACGTCGGAGGCTTCGGCGCGGGTCGGCATCGGCGACTTGATCATGCTCTCGAGCATTTGGGTGGCGACGATCACGGGCTTGCCGCGCTTGCGACAGGCGCGGACGATACGTTTCTGCAGGACCGGAACCTGCTCCATAGGCATTTCCACGCCGAGATCGCCGCGCGCGACCATGACCGCATCGGCCAGATCGACGATTGCGTCCAGGTGATCAAGCGCCGCCGGTTTTTCCAGCTTCGCCACGATGCCGGCGCGGCCGGCGACGGCTGCGCGGACCTCGGCCACATCTTCGGGACGCTGGACGAACGACAGCCCAACCCAGTCGACACCCTGCGAGAGGCCGAATTGCAAATCGGCTTTGTCCTTCTCGGTCAAGGCGGGGATCGGCAGGGTGACGTCGGGGACGTTGACGCCTTTGCGGTCGGAGATCGTGCCGCCGATGATGACTTCGGTTTCGGCGAAATCCTTGCCGCAGCTTTTGACTCGCAAACGCAGATGTCCATCGTCCACCAGCAAGCTCGCGCCGGGTTTCAAGGCGGCGAAGATTTCAGGGTGGGGCAGGCACACGCGCGCGGCGCTGCCAAGCTCGGCATTGAGGTCGAGGCGGAAGCTGGCGCCGGTCTGAATGACGACTTTGCCGCCTTGGAAGGTGCCGACCCGGAGCTTGGGGCCTTGCAGATCCATCAGGATGGTGATCGGGCCGCCGGTGGTTTTTTCCAGCGCACGGATGGCAGCGACCGACGCAGCGTGATCGGCGTGGGTGCCATGGCTGAAGTTTAGGCGGAAGACATCGGCCCCGGCCTCGTAAAGGGCTGCAATGGTTTCGGGATCGCGGCTGGCGGGGCCAAGCGTGGCGATGATTTTGGCGCGGCGTCCGCGATGCAAAGATTTTTCGTTGGTCATAGGGAAACACTACACGGACGGCGGGAATTAGGCGAGGGTGTTGCCTCGGATATCGTGTGGGAATTTCGGGATGCTGCCGTCTTTGTCGTCGTCGTCTATTTTGTTGGCAGCCGCAGATGCGCCGCCGGTGGAGATCATCGCGCCTAACGCAACCTGCCCGGTGCTCATTACCGGGGATCATGCGGGCAATGCCGTGCCGAAAGCGCTCGGCGGATTAGGATTGCCGGTTGGGGAGCTGAACCGCCATATCGGATGGGACATCGGCGTCGCAGAAGTATCGCGGCGGTTGTCGGCGCGCTTGAACGCGACGGCGGTGCTGGCGCGCTACACGCGGCTGCTGATCGATCCGAACCGGCCGCTGGGTGAGGCCGATCTGATTCCTTTGAGAAGCGACGGCACGGACATTCCCGGCAACCAAGGGTTAACCGACGACGCGCGACGGGCGCGCATCAAAGATGTTTACTGGCCCTACCATCAGACCATCGACATGCAGATCGCACGGCTTCAGCAGATGGGGCAGGTGCCGGTGGTTTTGGCGATGCATAGTTTTACGCCCGCGCTGAGTTCTACCGGACAACCCCGCCCGTGGCATGTCGGTATTTTGTACTGTGCGGACAATAGATTGCCGCGCTTGCTGATGGCGGCCTTCAAAGCGCGCGGCGATCTGGTGGTTGGGGACAACGAACCTTATTCCGGCATCACGCACGGATACGGCCTGAAAGTGCACGGCATTGCCCATGGCCTTCCGCATGCCGAGCTGGAAATTCGGCAAGACTTGATCGCGACGCCGGACGGGCAGCAGCGCTGGGCGGACTTGCTCGCGGAAATCCTAACGCCGATACTGGCGCATCCCGATCTTAAGCGGATCGAACATCACTGACGGCGGAGCGCACCATGGATGAAATGACTCGTTTGAAAGCCGACGCGGCCGCTTTCCGGGGTCTGGTGCAGCATCTGCAAAAGCGCAGCGACGTCGCCAATATCGATCTCATGAATCTGGCGGGGTTTTGCCGTAACTGCTTGTCGAAGTGGTACCGCACGGCGGCCGAGCACTACGGTGAGCCCATGACCTATGAGCAGGCGCAGGAAGTGGTTTACGGCATGCCGATCGGCGAATGGAAAGCCAAACACCAGAAACCGGCGAACCCCGAGCAGGAAAAGGCGTTCGAGGACACCAAGCCTCTGCACGCCAAGATCACGGTTGTTGAGTAAACGCCGTCTATCCCCGGTATCCCCGTTATCCACAGGGTGGCAGCGCTTGTTCGGCAGGCGTGCGCTGCTATGGTCCGCTTCTGATGTATTTCCTTCCAGGAGTGGACCATGCCCGACGGCGCGGCGGATAAAGGCGTTTCGGCGCAGCGGCTTAAAGGCTTCATTCAGCGGATAGAGCGGCTGGAAGAAGAGAAAAAAGCCATGGGCGCGGATATCCGCGAAGTTTATTCAGAAGCCAAGTCGAGCGGCTTCGATGCCAAGATTATGCGCAAGGTGATTGCCCTGCGCCGCCTGGAGCCGTCTGAGCGTCAGGAGCAGGAAGCCATGCTGCAGGTCTATATCGACGCGATTGGCATGTAGGCCAGGCTCTCAACGTGCGTTTTTTCCCGTACACGTCGAGGCGTCCACCGCTGCCGCGCGACATCATCGCGGCGGCCGCGCAATTGCGCCAAGGCCGCGCGAAGCTGGCCGCGCGCCGGAGCGCCGTGCGCCACTGTCTGCGTCCACGCATTCTCGGCACGCTGACGTTTCCGCGCATGCCGAGAATGATGTGAGCCTTTACCAGGGCGCGACTTTGCCGGTGGGTCCGTAAATCTGATCGTTGTTGGCGAGGGTGAGGGTGTCGATCACCTTGCTCATGCCGTCGACGCTGTCGTGCGGCGACATGCCTTTTCCGGGCTCGCTGCCCGTGAAGGCACGGAACATTTCGGTATCGACGCCGCCGGGCTGGACGATGCCGACGATGACGCCTTTCGGGCGCAGGTCGGCGGCCAGCATCTTCATCGCCATATTCAGCGCGCCCTTTGAGACAACATAAAAGTAGGACGTGTTTTTGCCGAACCGCGCGTAAGGGCGGGTGACGGACGTGGCGCCGGTGGTGAGGGCTACGATTTTCTTTTGCTCACTGGCGGCGACGTTTTCGCTGAACGCCTGACTGACCGCGAGTGGACCGAATACATTGGCTTTCATGACTAAGTCGAAATCCGCAATGTTAAGTGTGCCGAGCGCTGCGGTCTGATCGCCGAGAGCACCGGCATTGTTGATCAAGAGGTCGATCGGCTTGCCCTTGTATTTCGCGGCCAGGGTTTTGACGCTGGCGTCGTCGATCACATCGAGTTGTTCGATGACGATTTTATTATTCTTGGCGGCGAGCTCTTTGAGATCGGCGGCAGCGTCGGGATTGCGCGTCGTGGCGATGACGGTCCATCCCTTGTCGGCATATTGTTTGACGAACTCCAAGCCGATCCCGCGATTGGACCCGGTGATAAGCACGGTGGCGGCATGAGCGTTGCCTATCGCGCACAGGCCCATGACGGCAGCGGCTGCAAAGTTACGGAGCATCTTTACCTTCGGCATTGCTTCCTCCCC
The DNA here is from genome assembly GCA_947476625.1 of Fidelibacterota bacterium. GTDB lineage: Bacteria > Pseudomonadota > Alphaproteobacteria > Rhodospirillales > Rhodospirillaceae > SHVO01. Next base: position 21,905 of record CANJRA010000013.1, on the reverse strand, counting down.
AGAAGTGCAAGGTTGATCAGCTATAGAGCGCATCCAGCGCCGCGCGGTATTCACGCAAGATGGCGTGGCGGCGGACTTTGAGTGTCGGCGTCATCATACCGTTCTCGACGGTGAAGGCTTGCGGCACGAGCGTAAACTTGCGGACCTTCTCGATGGCGTTGAGTTGTTTGTTGGCGTTCTCGACCGCTTTTCCCATCACCGATTTAAAAGCCGCGTTGTTGACGAGTGCGGCAGTGTCGGCCGCGGCGTTGTTCTCGGCGGCCCATTTGGCGACGAAATCGGGATCGGGAACGATGACGGCGGTGATGTAGGGTTTTTTGTCACCGTAGACCATGGACTGGCTGATGGATTCCTCGAGACGCAACACGCCTTGAATGCGCTGGGGCGAGACGTTGTCGCCGCCCGAGTTGACGATGATGTCCTTCTTGCGGTCGGTGATCTCGATGTAGTTGTCTTCGTCGAGGCGGCCGATATCGCCGGTATGCAGCCAGCCGTCGGCGTCGATGGTGGCGATGGTGCCGTCGGGATCGTTCCAATAGCCTTTCATCACCAACTCGCCGCGCACGAGGATTTCGCCGTCGGCGGCGATCTTGACTTCGACGCCCTTCATCGGCGGGCCAACGGTGTTGAGTTTGATTTTGGTGGCAAGGTTGGCGCTGACGACCGGGCCGGACTCGGTTTGGCCGTAGCCCTGCAGCAAGCGGACGCCAAGCGCTATGAAGAATACGCCGACATCGTAATTGAGCGGCGCGCCGCCCGAGATCATGGCCTTGAGGCGTCCGCCGAATCTATTGGCGACCTTGGTGCGGACCAGGAGGTCGCACGCTTTGTCGCGTGCTTTGTCCCACAGCGTCAGGGTTTCGGGGGATTCGTAGCGCTTCTTGCCGAGTTCCAGGGCGAGGTGGAACAGGTTGCGCTTCAAGGCAGACTGGGATTTGAGGCCGGCGAGGATGCGCCCGCGCATGCTTTCATAGAGGCGTGGCACAGCGGTCATGATCGTCGGCTTGGCTTCGATCATGTTGGTCGTCAGGGTTTCGACGCGCTCGGCATAATAAATCTGTGCGCCGAGGGAGATCGGGAAAAACTGCCCGCCGGAATGTTCGTAGGCGTGAGACAGCGGCAGGAACGACAGGAAGACTTCGTCGCCGATGCCAAGGGGGCGCAGAACTTCGGTAGCACCCATGCAATTGCAGAGGATGTTGCCGTGCGTTTGCATCACGCCGCGCGGTAGGCCGCCGGTGCCTGAGGTGTAAATCAGGCAGCAGACATCATCGCGTTTGAGGGTGACTATATCGGGCGGGGGCGAGGGCTGGTGTGCGCCCGCCGTCAGCAGATCGCTCCAGGCGCGGACTTCGGTTTCCGAGCGCATGGTCTTCTCGGGCTCGTCGATGACGTAGATGACTTGCTTGTGGTCGGCCTCTGCGGCGGCGGCGACGACATGGCGGGCGAGCTGCGCTGTCGAGACGATCACGACCTTGCAGCCGCTGTCGTTCATGATGTGGAGGTGATTGTGATCGGTGTTGGTGGTGTAGGCCGGGACGGCGATGGCGCCGATGCTCATGATGGCAAGATCGGCGATCAGCCACTCGGGGCGGTTTTCAGATACCAGCATGACGCGGTCGCCGGTTTTAACGCCGGCGGCTTTTAAACCGTGAGCAACAGCGGTGACGCGCTCGGCCACGGCCGTCCAGCTTTGCGGGCGATAGATGTTATCGACCTTGGCCCAGAGAAAGGGGCGGCTGCCCAGCTTGCGCGCCTGGGCATAAAACATGCCAGGCAGGCTGGTTTGCACCGCAGTGTCGATGGTTAGCTCGCCGTCTCCCACGCCAATCATCCCTCTCGCGGTCATATTCTTCTATTTATATCGGGCTCTGTCCAGCCGGAAGCAAATCGGGCGGATTAAGAGTTGGCGGGGCGCGGCGGTTCCACCTATATGGGCAAAAAGAGATTTTACCCATGACCCAGCTTCATGACGCCCGTGTGACAAACATTCCCAAAAAGGACGATCCGGCCGGTGGCGGCGCGGTCAATCTTGGCACGTTGCCGGAATGGAACCTGGGCGATCTTTACAGCGGGCCCACGGGCGACGATCTGAAGGCCGACTTCGCCGCGGCCGACAAGCGCGCGACGGCTTTTGAAGCCTATCGCGGCAAGGTTGCGGACTTGGATGGTGCGGCTTTCGGCGCGGCCATCGCGGAATACGAAGCCATCAGCGAGATCATGGGCAAGATCGGCAGCTTTGCCCAGCTTTACCAATCGGGCGATGTCTCGAACCCGGAGCGTGGGCGCTTTTATCAGGACGTGGTCGAGAAATTGACGGTGCTGGGCGGGAAATCGTTGTTCTTCACGCTCGAGATCAACCGGCTGGACGATGAGTCGCTGGCGCAGAAAATGAAACAACCCGCTGCCGCACATTACGCCCCCTGGGTGCGCGACTTGCGTGTGATGCGTGAACACGAACTCAGCGACGATTTGGAAAAGCTGTTTCTCGATAAATCCACCACGGGCCGCACGGCCTGGGTGCGGCTGTTCGACGAAACGCTCGCCAACATGCGTTGCAAAGTGGGCGATGAGGAACTGACGCTGACGGCGACGTTGAACCGCCTGTCGGACCCGAACGGGGATAAGCGTAAAGTTGCGGCGAAAGCTATCGGTGCGGCGCTCGGCGGCGAAGCGTCGTTATTCACGCTGATCACGAACGTGCTCGCGAAAGACAAAGGTGTGGAAGACGAATGGCGCAAGTTCCCGCGCCCGGTATCGTCGCGCAACCTCGCAAATTTAGTTGAGGATGAAGTCGTCGACGCTTTGGTGTCGGCGGCGAAGGGCGCGTTTAAGGACACGGCGCACCGCTACTATGCATTGAAAGCAAAGTGGCTGGGTAAGGACAAGCTGGAGTATTGGGACCGCAACGCGCCGCTGCCGACGGCGGAACACCGCGACATTCCGTGGAGCGAAGCGCACAGCACCGTGCGGGGGGCTTATGCGGGTTTCTCGCCGAAATTAGCCGCTATCGTTGACGACTTCTTTGCGAAGAACTGGATCGATGCCCCGGCGCGCCCCGGCAAGTCTTCGGGCGCGTTTTCGCATTCGACGGTGCCGTCGGTGCATCCTTATATCCTGCTCAATTATCTCGGCAGTCCGCGCGACGTGCAGACGCTGGCGCATGAGTTGGGCCACGGAGTGCATCAGGTGCTGGCCGCGCCGCAAGGCACGCTCATGTCTGGCACGCCCTTAACCTTGGCGGAAACCGCCTCGGTATTCGGCGAGATGCTGACGTTCCAGGCTTTGCTCGCACAGGAAAAGAATCCGGTGCAACGGCGCGCGCTGCTCGCGGGCAAGGTCGAGGACATGCTGAACACGGTGGTGCGCCAGATCGCGTTCCACGACTTCGAGCGCCAAGTGCACGACGCGCGCAAAAACGGCGAGCTGTCGCAGGAAGAGATCTGCGATATTTGGATAAGCGTGCAGAAGGAAAGCCTGGGACCGGTTTTCCATTTTGACGATGAGTACAAATATTACTGGAGCTACATCAGTCACTTTCTGCATGTGCCGTTTTATGTCTATGCGTATGCCTTCGGCGATTGCCTGGTGAACGCGCTTTATAATGTATACGCCACGAAAGCCGTGCCCGACTTTGAGGCTAAATACCTCGACATGCTGTCGGCTGGCGGCAAACTGCGTCACAAGGAATTGCTGGCGCCCTTTGGTCTGGACGCGACCGATCCCGGTTTCTGGCGGCGCGGGATGAAGACAATTGAGGGCTTCATCGACGAACTGGAAAAAGTCGGCTAACGTCGATCCGTACCTGGTACGGATTAAATGCCCAAAAAACCCGCCGACGAAAATACGCTGACCGGTCGTGTGAAACGCTATGCCCAAGTCGGCGGCGCGATTGGCGGCTTTGCCGCGCGCATGGCGGGCGAGCGGGTGCTGGGCCGCAAGAGCGATCCGTCGAAAAATGCCGAGAGTTTGAAGATTGCGTTGGGCGGTCTTAAAGGGCCGCTGATGAAAGTCGCGCAGATTCTTTCGAGCATTCCCGAGGCGCTGCCGCCGGAGTATGCGCAAGAGCTTTCGCAGTTGCAGGCCAATGCGCCGCATATGGGCTGGCCCTTCGTTAACCGTCGCATGACGACGGAGCTGGGCGAGGGCTGGAAAGAGAAATTCAAATCTTTTTCGCGCGAAGCGGTGCGGGCGGCTTCGCTGGGCCAAGTGCATAAGGCCGTGTCGCATGACGGGCAGGCGCTGGCGTGCAAGCTACAATATCCGGACATGGACTCCGTGGTTGAAGCCGATCTGCGGCAGTTGAAAGTGGTATTCGCGGCGTATAAGCGCATGGACCCGGCGATTGATCCGTCGGAGATTCACGCTGAGATCGCGGCGCGGCTGAAGGAAGAACTCGATTACCAGAATGAGGCGCGCAATCTGGCGCTCTATCGGCACATGTTGGCCAAAGAGAAGGGCGTGCATGTGCCCGATGTGATCGACGCGCTTTCCACGAAGCGGCTGTTGACGATGAGTTGGATGGAAGGCGAGTCTATCAAGGACGTCGCGGCAAAGTCCGATCAAGAAACCCGCGATGCCATCGCGGTGAATATGTTCCGCGCGTGGTACCTGCCGCTTTACAAATACGGCGTCATTCATGGTGACCCGCACTTGGGGAATTATACAGTCCGCGCGGACACCACGATTAATCTCATGGATTTTGGCTGTATCCGCATCTTCCCGCCGATGTTCATCAAGGGCGTGATCGATCTGTTTCACGCTGTGCAAAGCGGTGAGCGCGAGATGGCTGTAGCGGCCTATGAGACTTGGGGCTTTCCAGACCTCAGCAATGAGATGATCGATACGCTGAACATCTGGGCGTCGTTTATCTATGCGCCGCTGATGGAAGATCGCCCGCGTTTGATCGAGGAAACCAACGCCGCCGGCCAGGGCCGCGAGACCGTCGGCAAGGTGCATAAGGAATTGAAACGCCTGGGCGGCGTGAAGCCGCCGCGCGAGTTCGTGCTGATGGACCGCGCCGCCGTGGGCTTGGGTTCGGTGTTCATGCATCTCTGTGCGAAAGTGAACTGGTACCGTTTATTCAGCGAGACCATCAGCGGCTTTGATGTCGATGTGCTCACGAAGGCGCAGAGTGCGGCATTGAAGAAAGCCCATTTAACGCACTAGACTTTGTTGGAAGCGCCGTGCTCGCAAATCCGTACCAGGTACCAACATAACTGCGTACCTGGTACGGATTTGCGTGTGTCATCTGTGTTTGTGGAGATATGTAAATGAACTGGACTTAAATCGCGCCCATCGGGCTGTTGCTTGCTTCCAACGTCTTCATGACGTTTGCATGGTACGGGCAGTTGAAATTTCCTGGAACGGCGTTATGGGTTGTGATTCCCGTCAGTTGGGGCATCGCGTTCTTCGAGTATTGCTTGGCGGTGCCGGCGAACCGGATTGGGTATGAGGTCTATTCCGCCGCGCAATTAAAGACGATGCAGGAGATTATCACGATTGGTGTGTTCGGGGTGTTCTCGGTGTTTTATCTCGGCGATGCGATCCGCTGGAATCATCTGGCTGCTTTCGGATGCTTGATCGCAGCCGGGTTCTTTGCGTTCCATAAGTGGAGCTAAGGGATGGTTCACGTAAGTCCCGGTGTCGTCGCGGTGATTTTCGTGTCCAAGCGCGCGGCTTCCGACCCGGAAGGTTATGAAGCGGCGGGAGCGGCAATGGGCGAAGCTGCGGCGCGGTTTCCCGGCTATGTTGGAATTCATAGTGTGCGCGGTGATGACGGAGTTGTAATTACCGTCAGCTACTGGCGTGACAATGAAGCGGCGCTGGCCTGGAAGGCAGATGCGGCTCATGCCGCCGTGCGCGATGAGGGGCGGCGCTCGTGGTGCGATTGGTACGAGTTAATCGTCGCGGAAGTCGTCAGATCATACGACTGGAAACGGGACAACTAGCGCGAACTGCGTCATCCGTACCAGGTACGGATTACTGCGTGTCCCGGCCGAAGTTATCGCAAGGGGCGGCGTCGGTGCTGCAGTCGGCGGCGAGGTTCATGACGGCGCTGCCGAGGTCGTTGGTGACGGTCAGCTGTACCGGGATAAAGCGTTCGTCGGGGGTGAAGAGGAATTTGCCTTCGGCTTCGCGCATGCGGTCTTCGGCGTCACGGGTGAAGCCGAAGACGGGCTCGATGCGCGCCACCAGCGGCATCAATGAGCGTTCGACGCCGTTGACGGCGATCACGCGCACGGCGGCGGTTTTTCCGACGACATCGTAACGCTTGTTGCCGTCATAGATCGGCACGCGGAAGCTTTTGGGTCCGCTGGTCGTCACACCTTGCGCCATGATCTGGGCGCGGGCGGCGACAAAGGCTGCCATGGGATCGAGTGCGCCGGTGCGCATATCCGGTGGAACCGGTTTGGATTGATTGCCTTTGCTCCAGGGCAATTCGTCGCGTGTGAGGGCTTTGCCGGTGGTGGGATTGAATAAACGCTCCTCGACCACGGCGACGCGGGTTTGCGGATCGAAGGTCATTGTCATGTCGTTGGCGACCTCGTCGGTCGACCACTGACGTTTGTAGCTCACGGGTTCCAGCTTGTTGCCGCCGGGCGCAGTGATGAAATGGCCCTGGCCCTTCATGTCGGCTTGGAAATTCTGCAGCATCTTGGCGACGCCGCGCGCGGTAACTTTTATGCCGGTGGAATAGTCGCGGTCGGTTTGCTCAAGTGAAATCATCGCATCGCCGACGTGCAGGCCGCCAAGCATCAGCTCATAGGTGAGGCGTTCAGATTGGACGGGCGCTGCTTGGAGCGTATGGGGGAAGGTTGCGTATACGGCTAAAGCGGTGCCGATCCACGCAATGTTTGAAAAACCACGCCAAACACTGCGCATTGCGCCTCCCGGTTCTGCCGCGCTGTCAGTCTAAAGCGTTTTGGCGGCGATAAGCTAGAATAAGACGCTTGAAACAGCTGAGATGTTCCTGCGAGAGTATAACCTACGGGCGGTGCGAGGGATTTTGGCGCAATTGTTGAGTTTGTGTGCGCTGCGGTCGTTCTCGGGCGGGCCAAGGGAGAAGGGGACGAAGCGATGCAGATTGCCGTTCTAAAAGAGCGACGCGCTGGGGAATCCCGGGTCGCAGTTTCACCCGACACCATCAAGAAATTCAGTGCACTCGGTGCGCGGATTACGGTCGAGACCGGCGCGGGTGCCGGATCATCTTTCAATGATGGTGCCTTTACCGACGCCGGCGCGACGATTGCGCCGTCGGCGGCGGATGCCGCGCACGGTGCGGACATGGTGTTTAAAATTCAAAAACCCATGACCGCTGCCGAGGGATTGGATGAGGTTGGTTACCTCAAGTCGGGCAGCATTCTCGTAGCGCACCTGTCGGCGTTGACCGATAAGCCGTTGATGCAGGCGTTGGCGCAGCAGGGTGTGACATCGTTTGCGCTGGAGCTGATGCCGCGCATCAGCCGTGCACAATCGATGGATATTCTGTCGTCGCAGTCGAACCTGGCGGGCTACAAGGCCGTGGTCGATGCCGCGGCAACGTTCGGTAAAGCGATGCCGATGATGATGACCGCCGCCGGGACGATTGCTCCGGCGCGCGTGTTGATTTTCGGGGCCGGTGTTGCTGGCTTGCAAGCCATCGCGACCGCTAAGCGCATGGGCGCGGTAGTGTATGCCACCGACGTGCGTTACGCGACGAAGGAACAAGTAGAATCGCTGGGCGGAAAATTCATTGTCGTCGATGAAGAAAAAATGAAAGCCGCGCAGACGGCGGGCGGTTACGCCAAGGAAATGGACGACGACTTCAAGAAGAAACAAGCCGAAGCCGTGCATGCGGAAGTGTTGAAGGCCGACATCGTGATCACGACGGCGTTGATTCCGGGCCGTCCTGCGCCGTCGTTGGTGACGGCCGAGATGGTGGCCGGCATGAAGAACGGCTCGGTGATCGTCGATCTGGCCGCCGAAGCCGGCGGCAACGTTGCGGGGACGGTGAAGGATCAGGCGATTGTGACGTCCAACGGTGTGACGATCCTCGGGTACACTAATATGGCGTCGCGGTTGGGACGTGATGCCAGCGCGCTGTTCGCCAAGAACATCTTCAATTTCGTGACGCCGATGCTGGAGAAGGGCACCGCTGCGTTGAAAATCAACTGGGACGATGAACTGGTGAAGGGCACGCTCGTCACCAAGGACGGCGCTGTCGTCCATCCATCGCTCGCGGGTTAGGGAGATTTCCATGGATCACGTAGTTGAATTGGCGGGACATGCAGCTCATGGCCCGAACGACTTCTGGTATCTGCTGACGGTGTTTGTGCTGGCGGTCTTCGTCGGCTTCTATGTGGTGTGGAGCGTAACGCCTGCGCTGCATTCGCCGCTGATGGCGGTGACCAACGCGGTCTCCAGCGTGATTATCGTCGGCGCGATTTTGGCGGCAGGCCCCGAAATGGTTGGCCCTGCGAAGATCCTCGGTTTTCTGGCCGTGGTGCTGGCGTCGGTGAATATCTTCGGCGGCTTCCTGGTGACCCAGCGCATGCTTGCGATGTTCAAAAAGAAGGGCAAGTAGCGCCATGACAATCGCAGGGGCAACGCTTCTTGCTTATATCGTCGCGGGGATTTTCTTCATCCTGACGCTGCGCGGCCTTTCAAGTCCGGAAAGCGCACGTAAGGGCAATACGCTTGGCATGATCGGTATGGCGATTGCCATTATCACCACGCTGACGTCGCCGGTGGTGCAGGAATATACCTGGATTGTCGGCGGTATCGCGGTCGGCGGCGTGGTGGGCTATTTCATCGCCAAGAAGATCGAAATGACATCGCTGCCGGAACTGGTGGCCGCGTTCCACAGTCTGGTGGGCATGGCGGCGGTGCTGGTGGCGACAGGCGCGCTGCTGGCGCCGGAAAGCTACGGCATCGGCTCTGTGGGCGAAATCTCCGCCGGAAGTATGGTGGAAATGTCGTTGGGTCTGGCCATCGGCGCGATCACGTTCTCAGGCTCGGTGATCGCTTTCGCCAAGTTGCAAGGGCTGATGACCGGCAATCCGCTGGTGTTCAAAGGGCAGCATCCGCTTAACGCTTTGCTCGGCATCGCCATTGTCGTGTTGATTGTGATGTTCTGCCAAAGCGAAAGCCACGGGCTGTTCTTTGTCATCATGGCGCTCAGCTTCGTGCTGGGCTTCCTGTTGATCCTGCCCATCGGCGGCGCCGATATGCCGGTCGTGGTGTCGATGTTGAACAGCTACTCGGGCTGGGCAGCGGCGGGCATCGGCTTCACGTTGCAGAACAGTCTTCTGATCATCGTCGGGGCGCTGGTGGGATCGTCGGGCGCGATCTTGTCCTACATTATGTGTAAGGGCATGAACCGCTCGATCTTCAACGTCATCCTGGGCGGCTTCGGCGGTGATACGGCCGCTGCGGGCGGCGGCACCAAGAAAGAAGTGCGGCCGCATAAGGCGGGCTCGGCCGACGATGCATCTTTCATCATGAAGAACGCCAGCAAGGTCATCATCGTGCCGGGTTACGGCATGGCGGTGGCGCAGGCACAGCACGCCCTGCGCGAAATGGCCGATAAACTGAAAGCCGCAGGCGTCGAAGTGAAGTACGCCATCCATCCGGTGGCGGGGCGCATGCCCGGTCACATGAATGTGTTGTTGGCCGAAGCCAATGTGCCCTATGACGAAGTCTTTGAATTAGAAGAGATTAATCACGAATTCTCGACCGCCGACGCGGTATATGTGCTGGGCGCCAACGATGTTACTAATCCGGCCGCGAAAACCGATCCGCAGAGTCCTATATACGGAATGCCGATCCTGGACGTGGAGAAGGCAAAGACCGTTTTGTTCGTGAAGCGTTCCATGGCGACGGGATATGCGGGTGTGGACAACGAGCTGTTCTACCGCGACAACACGATGATGCTGCTGGGCGATGCCAAGAAGATGACGGAGGAAATTGTCAGCGGTCTTTAAGAGTGTCCATTGTTTCAATCTAAAAAGGGTTTGAGGTCTAAAAATGTTTCGTTCGATTAAGTCTACCTACGTTGTGCTCGCTGGGATTGTTGCGAGCGCAGGTTTTGCGTTTGGTGCCGCCGCGGCGGATCTCCACAACGGCGAACATCATTACGAAGAGTGCAGGACGTGCCATGCGCTCGATATGCCTGTTATCGGCCCGCCGCACTGCAACGTGGTCGGACGAAAAGCGGGGACATTTACGGGCTTCGAATACACGGACGCGATGAAAAACTCTGGTCTGACGTGGGATGAAAAGACCCTCGATCAATTCCTCAATGATCCGCTGACCTTCATGCCGGGTACCGCGATGGGTTTCGCGGGCGTCCGCGATCCTAAAGACAGAGCCGACTTGATCGCTTATCTGACGAAGGTTTCGAGCGATCAGAAAGTGTGCGCCGGCATTAAATAAGCTGCAGGCCAAAAGCCCTCAGGGCGAGACAATAGAAAACGGCCCCCACCGTGAGGTGGGGGCCGTTTTTGTTACGCTATCTTTAGCACGCCCTCATTTCATTCTGAGGATATGTACTTGGTCGCTGGCCGGATCAGTGAGCTTGCGGATCTCGGCGACTTTCTCAGCTGTGACGGGCGAGGCTTTATTGCCCCAGCCGTTGCGGATGAAGGTCACCACGTCGGCGATCTCCTTATCCGACAGCAAGATGCGATAGACCGGCATCCGGTAAGCATCTGGCATCCCATCGACAACTATAGGCTGCGTGCCATTGAGCACGATGTTGATGAGTGAGTCCGGGCTCGGGTCAACAGTGATCGGGTTACCAGCAATCGGCGCCAGGTAGGGCGCGAAGCCAGCCCCATCCATAAGATGGCAGGTCACGCACTGCTGCATATAGGTGAGGGATCCCGGGGCATCGTACTTACGCTCCTTCAAGGCCTCGGCAGTGGCGGGAACATACGTGTAAGGATTGGCATCCTTCTCACGTGAACCTTCCAACGACAGCAGGTATGTCGACATGGCATTGATATCTTCATTTGTCATGTACTGGGTGGAATTGTTGATGACCTCGGTCATGCTGCCGAAAGAGCTGCCGAATTTGTTGTGGCCGTTTTTCAGGAAGCTGGTGAGGTCTTCTTTTTTCCAACGGCCTAGGCCGGTGTTGACGTCCTGACGCAGGTTGGATGCTGACCAGTTGTCGAGCGGCGCTCCGATCAGGAATTTGCTGTCATTCTCGTTTTGGCCTTTTTCATTCCAGGCAATACCGCGCGGCGTGTGACAGGCGCCGCAGTGGCCGAGACCCTGGGTGAGGTAAGCGCCGCGGTTCCATGCCATGTCCTTGCCGGCGACAGCTTCATAGCGATCGTCGTCGGCGAAGACAAAGTTCCAGATTTTTAACGGCCAGCGGATATTAAGCGGAGACGGAATTTCGCTCGGCTTGTTGACCACTTTCGCCGCCGGCACGGACTTCATGAAGAAGTCGAACAGCGCCTTCATATCTTCTTCGTTCATTTTTGCGTACGAAGGATAAGGCATGGCGGGATAGAGGTTGTGACCGTCCTTGGCGATGCCAAGGCGCATGGCGCGGTCGAAATCCTCATAGGTGTAATTGCCGATGCCGGTTTCTTTATCCGGCGTGATGTTCGTGACGTAAATAGCCCCGAGCGGCGTGGCCATCTTGAGACCGCCTGAGAACGGCGGTGCGTCTGGGATAGAATGGCAGGCAACGCAGTTGCCCAGGCGAGCGACGTACTCACCCCGATCAGCCACAGGCTCGGCGGCCATAGCTGATCCAAATAGCGGGCTTAACGATGCCAATACTGCCCAGAGAACATTAAATTTTTTCATTGCCCCTCCCTCGCGTCGACTGACGAAAAACGATTATCGGTGGCATACTAGGTGAGACTGGCCTGAATTCCAATGTCTGGTTGGCGAAAGCGACAAAAAACGCTCCGGACGTGGATACGCCCGGAGCGTTGAGTGGGCCGGCGCAATGCGGAGCTCCAGCTTGGACAGACACTAGAACCTAGAAAAAGCCCCGCGGCGACCCCGCGAGTGCGGTGTGCGGCACGAATGGGGTGGGCTTTTGTAACTGCGTCAAAGGGCGCGGCGCGCGTCCAGGCCACAGCAATCGGCGGCATGCGTCCTCGGCTTCACCGGGCGATTGATACACGGTGCGCTCCAAGCTGAAGAACGTGTATTCCGACGCATAAAATCTGTAACGCTTGCCTTCCTTCACGACCAAACCCGCGGCCTTGCCGGCGAGTTCAATTACATATCCTGAGTTCTCGGTCATCGCGACGCACTCCGTATTTCGTATGAAACAAAACGTACAACAGATGCTACGGGAAGAACGTGGGGAGAGGGATGAGTTTGGGAGAAAACTCGGCACGCTCTTCCCGTAGGTATTTTGTCATTCGCTACATCGCAGCAATGCGCGAACCAGTTTCAAACGGGCGTCCGATACGAATGTTCCGATAGATTGTTTGTCATGCTGAAAACTGTCGGACATTAATGTAACAGAGGCGGCGGCGTGTGCGCCGCGCGCGCTGGAACGGGAAAGTAACTGTGTGCCGGTCTGAAGCATGTGTGCCTCCGTCTGTGATGCAGGCAGAGTCGCAGGGGATGTGGGAGGTTTCCGCACCATTTTCGTATTGTCGATCGATTTTGTAGAGAAATAGGAAAGTATTCTCCGCGCCCTCGCGGATGACAGAAAATCTGACGGGGATTGGCTTATATTCCGAAGGTGACGTGACCCTGGGCGTCGATTTTCCAGGCCGGATTCCAGGCGATTTCCCAGGCATGGTCATCGGGATCGGCGACGTAACCGCGTGTACCGCCATGCGGCGGATCATCGGCCATCCGCAAAATCCGCCCGCCGCACAGTGCCAACGTATTCAGGGTCTTTTGCAGGTCTTCGCGTGTGGGGACGTTGTGCGCGATGGAGAAGGCGCCCGGCTTGGTTTGGTTGGGTCTTTGTGAATCCTTCGCCAAAGCCGCTTCCAGCCAAGTGCCGAGCATCAGGCCGTTCATTTGATAAAAAACCACCTCGGCGTTTTCAAAGACCGGCGCCCAGCCGAAACCCGCGACGTAAAATTTACGCGAGCGTGCGAGATCGGATACACCAAGCGTGATAACCGAGATTTGCTGTTGCATGTGAAACTCCGCGCAGGTTTTTAAGCAACCGTGATAGCGATGGTGCTATCATAACCCGAAAGCCGATTGAGAGTTCTCATGGCGCATGTTTTTCTCGCCGACGGTCGCGATTTTCGGCTGCGGGTGTTTCCCAAGGCAAAGCTGTCGGCGCACAAGCGCGCGGCGCGTCTCAAGAAATCGTCGCCGACGCTGGCGCTGTTTGATGCGCCGGTCGACGACGATGCGCTCGATACGCCGGCCGAACGTTTGGCGGTGCGCGTGGCCGAGCTTTGCCTGCTGAATCGCAATAATGCCGAGATTCTGCAGCGCATGCCGGCGCTGGGCTTACGCGATTGGTGGCTGGTGTCGGGCTGCTTATTTCAGACGGTATGGAATTTGCGCAGCGGACGGTCGGCGGATCAGGGAATCGTCGACTACGACGTTTGCTACTTTTCCGAAGATACCTCCTGGGAAGCCGAAGATCTGGTGATCCGCGAAGCCAAGCTGCTGTTCTCGGATTTGCCGGTGAATGTGCAACTGCGCAATCGGGCACGGGTGCATCTCTGGTATCCCGAAAAATTCGGCATTGCCTATCCGCCGCTGACGACGGCGGGCGAGGGCGTCCTGCGGTTTCCGTGCATGGCGCAGGCCATCGGCATAAAGCGTACGGGTGATGAGTTCCTGGATGTCTACGCGCCCTACGGGCTGGGCGATGTCTGGGATATGGTCGCCAAGCCCAATCGGGCCCTGCCGCTGGCCCATATTTATGCCGAGAAAACCGAACGCTGGCAGGCCGAGTGGAATAAAATAATTGTTTATCATTGGGTTAACTAGTTATTTTGCGTCGCAATAAAAACTCTACGTCCTGGCTTTGCAAGGCCCAGCCAGGGTGCTACACCCGTGCGCCCTTCAAGGGGGCCACTTAGCTGACAAGCAAGGGGCGCCCGGCTCCTGACCGGCATCGCTGTCACGTTTGTCCACAGAGGCAATGATTTCAGACAAGCCCACATCCGCGTCCCAAAACGGAGGATGCACCCCGTCGTCCTTGGCGGTGCTGATCGTTGGCGCGATCGGCGTGGTGTACGGCGACATCGGCACCAGCCCGCTTTACGCGATCAAGGAAGTCTTCAGCGGCACGCACCCGCTGCCCGTTGACCCGGCGCATATCCTCGGCGTGCTCTCGCTGGTCTTCTGGTCGATCATGGCCGTGATCTCGGGCAAATACGCATTTCTGTTGTTGAAGGCCGACAATAAAGGGCAGGGCGGCAGCCTTGCCTTGCTGGCGCTCGCCAGCCAAGGCACCGTCAAAACCTGGCTTGCGCCGGTTGTTGTTCTGTTGGGTATTTCTGCGGGCGCATTGTTTTACGGCGACAGCATGATCACGCCGGCGATTTCGGTGTTGAGCGCTGTCGAGGGACTGGAAGTCGCGCTGCCGGGCCTCGAGAGCTACATCATTCCGATCACGCTGGTCGTGATTTTCATCCTGTTCTTTTTTCAAAGCCGCGGTTCGGCGGTGGTCGGGCGTTTGTTCGGCCCCGTCATGATTCTCTGGTTCGTGACGCTGGCCATCGTCGGTGTGCTCAATATTGCTGAAGCGCCGCGCATCCTGAATGCGATCAACCCAATGTACGCGGTGAAGTTTTTTATGAACTACAAACTCAACGCTTTCCTAGCGCTGGGTTCGGTGGTTCTGGTGCTGACCGGCGGCGAGGCGATGTACGCCGACATGGGGCATTTCGGAAAGCGCGCCATCCGCCGCTCGTGGTATTTCCTCGTGCTGCCCGCGCTGTTGCTCAATTACCTCGGCCAAGGCGCGCTGCTGCTCACCACGCCGGAAGCTGCGTCCAATCCGTTTTTTCTCATGGTACCGGCGTGGGCGGTTCTGCCGATGGTTGGGTTGGCGACGTTGGCGACGGTCATCGCCTCGCAAGCAGTCATCACCGGCGCTTTCTCGATTACACGCCAAGCCATGCAACTCGGCTTCCTGCCGCGTATAGCGACGATTCACACCTCGGAATCGGAATCGGGCCAGATCTACATTCCGTTTGTGAACTGGACGCTTCTGATATCGGTCGTCATGCTGGTGCTGGGTTTCAAGTCGTCCACCAATCTTGCCGCCGCTTACGGCATCGCGGTCACAGGGACGATGATGATCGCGTCTATCCAACTCACCATTGTCATGGCGCTGCTGTGGCGCTGGAATAAAGTGTTGAGTATCGGCCTTGGTATCGCCCTGAGCATCGTCGATTTGGCATTCTTTGCCGCCAATTTGACCAAGCTCACACACGGCGGATGGTTTCCGCTCGCCGTCGGTCTTGCGATCGTGGTGTTCCTGCTGACGTGGAAAAAAGGCCGCGAACTTCTGTTCAACCGCCGTATGGAAGAGGCCATGCCGGTGGATGCGTTCCTGGAATCGCTCAGCGCCAACGTCACGCGCGTGCCGGGCACGGCGGTATTCCTCTCAGGGGCCGTTGAGGGCGTTCCGCACGCGCTATTGCACAATCTTAAGCATAACCGTGTCGTGCACGAGCGCGTGGTGTTTCTGACTGTGCTGACCGAGGAAGTTCCGCATGTCGCAGACGATCAGCGCCTTGAGGTGCAACATCTGGGACGACGCTTTTACCGGTTCGTCTTGCGCTATGGATATATGGACGAGACCGATGTGCCGCTGGCCTTAAAAGCCGCGACCTGCGTCAATTTCGAATTCAACGATATGGAAACGTCGTTCTTCCTGGGGCGTGAAACCGTCATGCCCAGCCGCAGGCCTGGAATGGCGCTGTGGCGCGAGCATCTTTTCGCCTGGATGATGCGCTCGGCGACGAGCGCGATGGACTTCTTCAAGCTGCCGCCCAACCGGGTGGTGGAGATGGGAACGCAGATAGAGATTTAGGCTCGCTCGCGCCGCCCTTTTCACCGGCGCGCGCCTTACCTTATTATGCAGGCGTATGGCGCGCGTAGTAGGGGGGGTGAGCCTTGTTCGATCTTTTTGCCATCAGCGAATGGACGCTTGTAACGGTTCTGGCGGTTGTCTTGGTATTTGCCACCGAGATCGGATACCGACACGGTCGCAAGAGATCGGACCGCCACTCCAGCGACGGAACGAAATCCTTCCAGGCGCACGAAGTTTCGGCGCTGGGCGTTCTGGCGCTGCTGCTCGGATTCACGTTCTCGCTCGCCGGAAACCGCTTTGAGACCCGGCGGGAGATGATCGTCAATGAAGCGAATGCCATCGGTACGGCTGCGCTGCGCGGCAATCTGCTGCCTGAACCGCTGGCGGCCCAAAGCCAAGCCCTGTTCGCACGGTACGTGGATATGCGCGTGTGTTTGTTCGAAGCCGGTATCGAAACAGAAGCTCAAGCCGCGGCTTTGAAGGCTTCGGAAGAGATGCGCCAACAAATGTGGCGCATTGCCGCCGAGGCCCTGACGAGCAATCGGCTCGACGTGGGCGCGGGGCTTTTTGCGGACGCGGTCAATACGGTGATTGATTTGCACGGCGCGCGCAAAGCCGCGTCAAGTTATCACCTTCCCGACGCTATTTTCCTGCTTTTGATCAGCGTCGCGATTCTGGCGTTCGCCTTGTCAGGCATTGCTGCAGGTTATAGCCACGCACGCAGCCGCATGCCGACGTTGATACTGGTGGTGCTGGTCTGTGCGGTGGCGTTGTTCATTATAGACCTGGATCGTCCGCAGCGAGGTCTGTTGATGGTCAACGATCAAAGCATGCGCGAACTTGCAGACATGATTAAAATGCCGCAGCCGGACAAGCCCACGCCGGCCCCAGAATGAATTAGGCGAGCGCGAGGCCCATGCGGACAGTCGTGAAGCGGAAGCCGGGAATGTGTTCGGTGCGGCGACCTTCGGCCACCCAGCCACGCGAACGATAGAAGGCAACGGCATTCTCATTGGCCGCGAGCACTTCAAGAAGCGCCTTGCGGCTGCCGGCTTCGCGCATTGTGCCAATAGCGGCGTCGTAAAGCGCCGAGCCTACGCCGCAGCCTTGATAGCTGGGCAGCACATAGAGCATCCAAATCACCCCGGCTGGATTGACCCCAACCGCGCCAACAATATGATTTTCATATTCGGCAACGCGGATGCTGGTCCATTCACCGGCGACGAAGCCCGCTAGGTGCTTGGACGAGCGCTGGAGGCGCGTGACGGTATCGCCGGGCAGAATGTTTTGATTTGCTGCCAGCCACGCTTCGCGCACGAGTGCGGCGATGGGCGTGGAGTCGTCAGCGGTGGCGGGCCGTATCAACAGAGCAGTCACAGGTCTTTCCCTTTTCCGGGCGCGAATCTTCAAAGGGTAAACGGACGAAGTTTCTACCTCGTTAATGAGGAGAAAGGGCCGTGGGCCAGACAGCATAACGGAGCGATTTGCATCGCTCCGTTCAGGTCGTTCGTCGATTGAGAGCCTCTGGAAACCAGCGGCAGGCTTAACTAGAAGCCTTCGCGCTCAACGCGCTTGCGTTCCATCTTACGGGCGCGGCGAACAGCTTCGGCCTTTTCACGGGCCTTGCGCTCGGAGGGCTTCTCGTAGGATTTGCGCAGTTTCATCTCACGGAAGATGCCTTCGCGCTGCATCTTCTTCTTCAAGGCCTTCATGGCCTGTTCGACGTTGTTGTCGCGAACGATGACTTGAACCAAGGGTGGCTTCCTCGTGACCTATAAGCATTTCAATTAAAAAGACGCTCAACCCCAAGGACCAGGGGCAGCGCCTGATTGAGGGGGCGGGATATATCACGGGTTATAGGGCTTGGGAAGCAGGCTTTTCGGCCATTTTCCGCGGGTTTGCGCGGAAAAACCCATTCTTTAACAAGCCTGTAGCACCAGGGCCACAGGTGGCCGTCCCGCCGAAGGCATCTCGCAGCCGCGCCCGGCGACCTATATATAGGTTTCAAGGACGTAGCCCCAGGATTGCCGCCGAGGATTGCCGCCAGATGACGACGCTGCCGATTGCCCGCATGGGCGCCGAGGTTCTGAAACACCGCGCTGCCGAGGTCACGGACTTTAGTGATCCGGCTCTAGAGACATTTCTGCAGGACATGGTCGAGACCATGCATGCGGCGCGCGGCGTCGGCCTCGCGGCACCGCAAGTATCAAAGCCGGTGCGGATTGTGGTGTTCTTTGTGCCTGCGGCGCGTAACGCCGGGCAGGAGATTCCCATGACGGCCATGATCAATCCGATCATCACGCCGTTAGACGACGCGAAGAACGACGCCTACGAGGCTTGCCTTTCGGTGCCGGGCCTGACCGGCATGGTGCCGCGCTTCACCAACATTCGTTATTCCTATCAGGACATCACCGGCGCGCGGATCGAACGCGAGGCGCATGGGTTCCATGCCCGCGTCGTACAGCATGAGTGCGACCACCTGGATGGCATATTGTACCCGCAGCGGGTTGTAGATATGACGAGTCTTGCGTTCGCCGATGTGCTCCAAGCCGAGGCGGATGCAAAAGGCGAAGATTTGGAACTGGATGAGGAAGGCTAATGGCGCCTATCTCGCACAGAGCGGAGAAAACCATGCAGCGTGATGCGCTGATACGCGCGGCGTTGCCGCATGTGCCCTTCGATGGCTGGAGCCGCAAAACACTGTTGGCCGCGGCGGAAAGCGCGGGGATTGAAACCGGGGCTGTCGACCGCTTGTTTCCCGGCGGCGTCAAAGATGCCGTGGCGCATTTCATGGATCTCGCTGATCGGCAGTTGGCCGAGGATTTGAAGGCCGCTGAGCTGGCTGCCATGAAGATTCGCGCGCGCGTGACGTTTGGCGTGAGAGCTAAGCTTGAGCGTTGGACGCCCTACCGCGAGGCTGTGCGCCGGGCCTTGGCGTTGACGCCACTGCCGCCTTTCGCAGGCGGGGTGCTGCGTGATTGGTACCGCACGGTAGACATTATCTGGAAAGCCGCAGGCGACACATCCACCGACTTTAATTTTTACACCAAGCGCGGTTTGCTCGCGGCCGTGTACGGAAGCACAGTGTTATTCTGGCTGTACGATAAGTCCGAGGATTGCGCGGCGACGTGGGCGTTTCTCGATCGCCGTATCGCCGATGTCATGGAGTTTCCAAAGGTGAAGGCGCGTCTTGCCGAACGGCTCAAGAGCCTTCCCGATCCGCGGCGGGTGTTCGCCCGCATGGCGAGCTTTCGCAGGCCCTAGGCATTAATTAGCCTTTGCCAAAAGCCGCCGCAGCTTTCGTAAAAATCAGCGCTTTAGCTAACTGATTGTCTTAAAAGGATAATTTCAGCGCTCGATGCGCCAATACCAATAAGTATGCACCATTGCGCGAAATCATATGAGAAAGAGGCGCGCCAAAAAATTCAAATGTGATATAGGGGCGCCGTCTACATAGTTTCAGGAGGCCGTGATGGCTACGAAAACCAAGAAGTCGAGCACCAAGATCCGCGCCAATAAGCGCAAGGCAAAACGCGGTGCGAAAGAAAAGCGCCGCCGGGCTCGCTCGGAAAAAAGAGACTAGGCCTAAAGGCTCTAAGGCTTAAGCGAGACTAAGAGAAAAATTGAAAACGCCGGCTTCGGGATCAGGAAGCCGGCGTTTTCTTTTGGCCGTGGGCTTAGTGGGGTGCCCCTCGCGGCCATAGGCGTGTGGGTGGCCGACTTAGTGGTTATCGGCGCTCACCCATTCATTCAGCTGTATCGGCGGGGCGCATGTGGATGACGCCGACCGCAGGCCGGCCTGGCGGTAACCGTAAACGTGGACCCGCTCCGGGCCGGCTTGATAATTGCGCACCAGGCAATAGTCCCGCCCCAATTTGCTTTGCAGCATGGCGCGGCGGTCGGATGGGATACGCGCGGCAAAAGGCGTCTTCACGACGATGACGGACGGATTGTTGTCGAGGATACGTTGAAGCTCGACCAGCGGGTCGAACTGGAACGAAGCGGCTTCGAGATTTCTCAAAAGATGGTCCGGCAGCGGATAGCGTGTCGGCAAGGCCATGCCGGTCAGCGGATACATGATGCCGTAGTAGTTAAAGACGTACATCGATGTGGCGCCTTCGCTCTTGATGTCGGCGGCGATGGTCGCGGGCAAATAGGGCAAACCATTGTCGGCGATTTTCTGCAAATGCAGACCGACATAGCCGATGACGCCGAACGACAGCACAACCCCGGCCGCGCGAAAGACGGTCTTGGCGGATTGCGGCGTAGCGCCACGTGATTGCAAGGCGGCGGCGGCCAGCAGAGCGAGCGGTGCGAGGGTATCAAAGAAGTAGGTGGCATAAGGCTGTTGCTGGGCGAGGGCCCCGATCAGTGCGGCTAGAAACCATAGCAAAATCGTGCTGTGAACCCAACGCTGGCGGGCGAGGCGCGTGCGCTGGCTGCTCGTTTGAACGCGGGACAAGATATATTTGCCGCCGAGGATCGTCAGAGGCAGCAGCGCCATAATAAACAGCACGGCGCGGAACAAGATGAGGCTGGCGGGGAAATCGGTTGCCTGGCGCGTGAGGTTGACGGTGAAGTTATAGAAAACGAAGGCGTCGTTATATCCAAGGGCGGCATACACAGCCCAAGCCACACCCGTCGGAAGCAATCCGCCGACCACCATGGCTGCGACACCCTTCAGTGTGGCGGCAATGCCGGGCGCACCCAGCCGATCGCGGTGCTGCCAGAGCGCGTACAGCACGAGGCCGCCGAAAAGAAGACATTCAAAAAATGTGCTGTATTTGATTTGCAGGGATATGCCGAGGGCGAGGCCCGCAAGACCCAGGCGCCATACGCTTGGTGCTTTTCCCAGACCCATGCGGCGCAGCTCGCTGAACACAAGTCCGGCGCCTGCGATGACGAAGGGCATGTAGAACACCGGCGTTTGGCCGGAATCGCCGTAGAACAGCAACGAGTAGGTTGAATAGAACAGCCCGCAGAGGACGGCGGGGACGGGGCCAAGTCTCAGGAAGCGGTTATACCAATGCGTGCCAGCAGCCAACTGGCCATCAGTGTGCTCAGGACGCCGATAATGAATACGCCGATGATGGGATCTTTGAACAAAAAATCGCTGGCGCCGAAAATCAAAAAGATGCCGATGGGCTTGCGGTCGACGATGTCGACGTAGGGGGTGAGGCCGTTGCGCATGCCGGCGCCGATCATCAGATAGACGGATTCGTCGGCGCTGAGGACGCTGTAGTCGAAGAATGGCAGTCGAATGCAGATCACGCCGAGCGCTAAAATCAGCAGCATCAGGAATGGCGACTGAGAAAAAGAACTGAAAAGTGCGTCTTGGAAAGAGCGGGCGGCGCCGAGGTGCGGCATTTGGGGTCTGGAGGGGATGCGGGCATCTGCCGCGACACGCGATACGGCTCGACTTCCGTCGAGTTCGTAATTGTTCAAAAATCCCATAGCGCCCCATCCCCAAAAGAATTCCCCGCATATCGTCGGATTTTTTTCCGCTGTTACGTCCAGCGGCTGTCCTATCGATACCTGGGCTTATTAGGGAGATGCCGCGGTATATGGCCAACCCCACCTGTAACAGCAGGCGTTTATTGGCCCATCCTGAGGTTGAGTCTGGGCTATATATGTGTGCCGCAAAGTATTGGTTTGATGCGCCAAATCGGATACTCTGTAGGCGCGTCGGGGCGGCTAATTTCTAGGACAGTAACGGTATTTAATCTTGAACGAGATCTGAGCTGGTCCCGCTTCTTCGGACAGGTTGGCAGCGAAGTTATGGTGTATTCCGGTTGTTGATCACGCTGCCAAAACCCTATCCATGATGAAGCCTACTTGCTGTTGCTGCTGGGCCTGTGGAGATGTGGGCAAGGCCCTTGCCTTGCCCACATCTCCACAGGTCGCCCGGAGACGTAAGCCTCCG
>CANJRA010000012.1 GCA_947476625.1 Fidelibacterota bacterium | reverse complement strand
GGCGGCCAAAGCCACCTTTGCCTTAAAGCCCGGGGTGTGGTTCCGGCGTGATCGTTTCGTCATGCATTCTCCTGTTAGGCGGCAATCCTCGCCGCTGTCAGGCAGAAAATCCACTTATCCCCCTGTTCAGATTCCCCAGGCCAGCTCTAAAGCAATTCAACCCCTTCGCGCCTTAGGTGGCGTCAGCGTCGATAATATCAAGCCGACCGATTACGTCGCCGTTCAGCGCGCCGGCGATCAAAAAGAGACCAGCACGGATGCCCGTGTCATGGCTTACTATATGAAGATGGGTTATCTCAAAGGGATCAAGCCTGAGCTCGTCGCCGCGGTCATGGAGAGTATAGAGCGCACCGGTCGGGGCGTTGTTTTCGGTCATTGCGGCGGAGCAATAGGGCGCGTGCCCACCAAAGACACAGCTTTCGCCCATCGCTATGCGACCAATTATATACTGTCCTCCGTGCGCTGGGATGCTGGGGAAAATTCAGCCGATTACATCCGCCAGGGCCGGGAAACGTGGAAGAATTTCGAGCCGTTTATCGGGGGGTTCTATATCAACGACATGCAGGGAGATGAGAGCGCCAAGGCTGTCGATGCCAACTACTTGGAGAATTTCCCGCGCCTAGTGGAGGTCAAGAACAAGTATGACCCAGGGAATCTCTTCCGTTTGAACGCGAACATAAAGCCTACGGTATAAGGTGCGATCCGTCACAGTTGCTGTGACAGCCCAGCCCCCGCAACCAATCGTTACTTACAGCCCGGCCTTTTTAGGTGCGGGCTGTAAGTCGTTCTGGGGTGCGGTGATGGCGATCATCTTAGTCAGCGGCTTTCACGACGCCGACAAGCACGGGATTTGCGCGGTAGACGTCCGGGAAATGGCGTTTCAGCTCCGCGATCTTCGGAAGATCGTTGATAGCAATGTATGGATCGGTTGGATTCAGCGTTAAGAAATCCTGGTGATAATCTTCCGCCGGGTAGAACGTTTTTTCGGATTCAATTTTGGTGACAATCGCGCCATCGAATACGCGCGCCCGGTTGAGCTGTGCGATATAGGCTTTGGCCACGCCGGCTTGCGCAGCATCTAAAGGGAAAATCGCCGAACGATATTGTGTGCCCGAATCCGGACCCTGCCGATTCAATTGGGTCGGGTTGTGCGCGACCGAGAAATAGATTTGCAGCAATTTGCCGTAGCTGATCTTTTGCGGATCATAAGTAACTTGCACAGCTTCGGCATGGCCTGTCGTGCCCGATCCGACAGTATGATAGCTGGCCGTCGTCTGGGTGCCGCCGGCGTAGCCCGACACGGCTTTCGTCACGCCGGTGACGTGCTGGAAAACACCCTGCACACCCCAAAAACATCCGCCGGCAAAAACGGCCACGGCCGATGTTGCTTTGTCCGCAAGATCTTCGGCGGGCGCCGGTATGGAAACGGCCGCCTCCGCGGCCTTCGCCGGGCGAAGCCCCGCGCCGGACATTTGCAAGAGTCCGCACGCCAGCAGAATGCCGCCCCCGCTTAAAAAATGCCGCCGCATGATGTGTGAGCTGTGTGCCTGAGCCATGAAATCTTTCTCCAATGTCAGCCGAAGGTGAAAGCATAAACCTGGACGCGGGGCGTGAGGAACCAAATCTCGACAGTACGATCGCCGATCCATCGCGTTGGTCGATGTTTTTATTAAAATATATCGCCAAAGGCCTTTTAACGTTGAATCTTGTAACAAGGATGGCGCATCCTTCCTGGCTTCATTCATGCACCTGAAATAGGGCGGAAATACATGAAATATCGGCCTTTTGGACAGACCGGCTTAATGGTTTCGGAAATTTGCCTGGGAACCATGACCTTCGGGGACGGGCCGGGGTTCTGGAAAGCCATAGGCGGATTGGACCAGAAGCTTTCAACCGAAATCGTCGCGCGCGCCGTGGCGGCCGGCGTGAATATCATCGATACCGCGAATGTCTATTCGGAAGGCCTATCGGAGACCCTGCTGGGACAGGCCTTGCGCGATCTGGCTGTGCCGCGCGCTGACGTTATCGTCGCGACGAAGGTCCGGGGGCGCACAGGGCCCGGTGTGAACGCGGTGGGTTTGACGCGTTCACATATCTTGTCGGAGGTTGAAAAGAGCCTCAAGCGTCTGCAGACGGACTATATCGACCTTTATCAAATCCATGGTTTTGACGCGGCCACCCCCATCGAAGAAACACTGAGCGCGCTCGACAATCTGGTAAAGCGCGGCCTCGTCCGCTACATCGGCTGTTCTAACTTGGCGGCTTGGCAGATCATGAAGGCCTTGGGAATCTCCGAGCGCAGAGGTTTTGCGCGCTTTGAGTCGTTGCAGGCCTACTATGCGATTGCCGGGCGCGACCTGGAGCGCGAAATTGTGCCGCTGTTGCGCGATCAGTCGGTCGGGCTCATGGTGTGGAGTCCGCTGGCGGGTGGCTTTCTGAGTGGAAAATTCAAGCGTGACGGCAGTGGACCCAACGATGCGCGTCGCACGACGTTTGATTTCCCGCCGATCGACAAAGAGCGTGGGTTCTCGATTATCGATGCAATGCAACCGATTGCCGCGGCGCATGGTGTTTCCATTGCGCGCATTGCGATTGCATGGCTGCTTCATCAGAAGTCGGTCAGCACCGTTATCATCGGGGCAAAGAACCTCGCGCAAATCGATGACAATATAGCGGCCTCTGATATCGTGCTGACGCCCGAACAGCTGGCGGCCTTGAATGAAGCCAGTGCATTAACGTCGGAATATCCCGCATGGATGATTGATCGCCAAAGCAATGATGGCCGATGGAGCCGCTAGGCCCCCGCGATCAAATGTGAGAAATATGCAAAAGGCGCCGGATGAAAGTCCGGCGCCTTTTACGTTCCGCAAAGTTCCGCAGCGGTCTTACTTCGCCGCTTCCTTTAGGTAAGCGATGACGTTGGCGCGAGACTCTTCCTTGGCGACGCCCATGAAGGCCATCTTGTTGCCGGGCACAAAGGCTGTGGGCTTGGTGATGTAGGCGTCGATCGCCTTTTCATCCCAGACAATGCCCGACTTTTTCATCGCGTCGGAATAATTGTAGTCGGCTTTGGAACCGGCTTTAGCGCCAAAAATGCCGTGCAGGTTAGGTCCCACTTTATTGGCGCCGCCCGCTTCCACAGTGTGGCAAGCCGAGCACGGCGCGAATTGGCGTTTGCCCATGACCGGATCGGCGGCAAAGGCATTCGCGGCTGAAAAAGCAATGGCAACAGGTGCCAGAACAGAAAGCGTACGCATGAGATTCCCTCGATTTAACGCTGTTAAAGAAGCGCAACTGATCGCTTCGCGCTTGGTTCGATCAGCTCACGCCATTCTCAATAGGTCTGGTTCCACCATTTTCAACTAAAGAAGCTCTTTTTTTATGTGTTGTGAGGGAGGCCTCCTGAGAAACGGTTTTCCATTTGGAGGCCTATCAGGCTCATAGAGAAGCCGATATTGCAGCAAGCCATCTGTAGACGGGCGCTGTTACAATGTGCGCGGTCAACTGATACATCCGAATAAGGGAAAATCCCCATGCCTAAACCCGTCGGCCTAGAGCGCGTTATCGCGCAGCAGGACATAACCGATCTTTGCTATCGCTATGCCCACGGTTCCGATCGTGTGGACGATGACGCCTTCCTCTCTACGTTTTGGGAAGACGGCGGATATGGCCAGGTTTACGCCGACGAACCGCTTGCGAAGATTGCCAGTGTCGGCGGATTTATGGGCAAGGTCTTCTCGTGCACGCAGCACCTGAACTGCAACATCCTCATCGATTTCATCGACCAGGAACACGCTAAGACCGAAGTCTATTTCCAGGCGTTTCATTTGACCCAGGCCGATCTAAAATCGGATGATCTGCTTCCGCTCATTGGCGCGCGGCGTTTAGCCGAGCTCTCGCATGTGGACGGCAATGTTTATGAGATTGTCGTAGGCGGACGCTATCTTGACCGCGTCGCGCGCCGCGACGGCATCTGGAAGTTCAAAACGCGCAGCCTTGTTTTCGACTACACCACGGTTCGGCATAGTTCGGCGCTGCTTGCGGGTGAGGGGATAACCGCTTTCGGCGCGGCGAAGATGGCGCGGGATAAAAGCGATCCTTCCTATGCGAAGGCGTAAGCTGCGCTGCTAATTGCTGGCGTGCGTTCCAAGCCAGTTTAGAAGGATGGTGTTGATCACGCCCGGCGCGTCGCTGAGAATGTTGTGGCCGCCGCTGGGAAGAGTCGTCAGCGTGAATTCGTTGTCGATCCACTGTCCCAATCCGTCGACGCCGCCGGGCATCAAGGCCGTGTCGTCGAGCGCATGAATCAACAGTGTCGGCGCCTTCACGTGGGGAAAGTCGGCGTCTTGGTGCCCAAAGCCCACGGCATCCGCAGTATACGGTTTCTTCGGGAAGTTTGCGCAGTACCAATCGATATTGCCCTGAAAGGCGGTGTCCGAGGTGCGGTTAAAGGCATCGGTCCAGAGCTTGCGGGCCTCCGGTGTTTTGAAAGTCCTGCGCGGGTTGTCCGGCGAGAAGTTGCCTTTCGCCCGTTCGGCAGCCGCTTTCGGGTCGTCGTGCATGGACTGGATGTAAATGCTGGCCTGTTGCTGCGCCGGGCTATGTGCAAGATCGCGAATAAAGGCGCGCGGATGAATAGCGTTCTCGATCATCAGCAGTTTGACCTTATCCGGATGATCCATCGCGTAGCCCCATAACACCATGCCGCCCAAATCATGGCCCAAATAAATGGCCGGCCCGTCGGTGAAATGGTTTTGCAGGGCCAATAGGTCTTCTTGAAGTTTCGTATTGGTGTTGTTTTCCACACCCGAAATCGCACCGCTTTTGTTGTGGTTTCTCACGTCGTAGATCACGACCTTGAATTTCTTCGACAGCGCCGAAATCTGGTTGCGCCAGTCGAACCAGAACGCCGTGTGGCCATGGGAGATGAACACCAGCGGACCCGCGCCCACTGTATAGTAGTGGATATTGATGCCGTTGGACCTCACATCGCCTTCTTGAAGGCGAACGGTGTTGCCTTGGTAATCGGTCACCACTTCCTCGGCGGATGCGGGCTGCAGGGACGCCAAACCGGTTAAGGCTGCAATAAGCAGCGCAAAGATTGTTTTCACCGCACTCTCCCTTTGAAGACCCTGCCTGCGTAAGCCGGCATCGAGTCCGACTAAATTAACGCGAACGCTTTCTGAAAGTCGCCCATATTTTAAAGCTTCAGAAGTTCCGGCCCTCCTTCGCGCGCTTAACTATGCCGGAGGTGGTCCTTGTATATTTCCCGCAGCTTCTTCTTATCGATCTTGCCGGTAGATGTAAGCGGTACGTCGGCAATGATAAACGCTTCGGGCATCCACCATTTTGTGACTTTTAGTGCCAAGTGCGCGCGCAGTTGTTCCTCGGTGACCGTTCGGCCGACGTGCAGCTCGACGATAAGAATCGGGCGCTCCTCCCATTTGGGATGGTAGACGCCGACCACCGCGGCAGTCTTTACACCAGGACACGCTGCGGCAGTGTTTTCGATGTCGATAGAACTGATCCATTCGCCGCCGGATTTAATGACGTCTTTGCTGCGATCGGTAATGCGCATGAAACCGGCGGAATCGATAGTGGCGATATCACTGGTGTCAAACCAACCGTCGGCATCGACGGCGCTTGTCTCGCTGCGGAAATAGCGCTCAATGGTCCAGGGGCCGCGGACTTTTAGATTGCCCGATGCGACGCCGTCGTGGGGGAGGTCGTTGCCGTCGGCATCCGTGATCTTGAGTTCAATGCCGAACTGCATACGTCCTTGGCGTGTCCAGATAATATCGTTAAGCGCGTCGGGGCCGGCAGCGGCGATCTCGGGCGTCGGACTTGCTATGACGCCTATAGGGCTGGTCTCGGTCATGCCCCAAAGCTGACGCACCGACACGCCATATTTTTTATCGAAGGTTTCTGCCATCGCGCGCGGTACGGCCGAGCCGCCGATGACGAGGCGGCGTAATGTGCCGACGCTCTCGCCGGTACGTGAAACGTGGTCTAAGTACATCGTCCAAATGGTAGGCACGCCGCCCGAGAATGTAACGCCTTCCTTGTGGATCAATTCATGCAAGCTTGCGCCGTCCATTTTGTCACACGGCAACACCAGCTTGCAGCCGTTGATGGCGGCGATGAATGGCAAACCCCACGCCGTGGCGTGATACATCGATTGGCAGGGCATGATGCAATCGAAGGCAGAGAAGTCGAGAGCGCCTGAAAGTCCCCCGGCAATGGCATGGAGAACGACGGAGCGATTGCTATAGAGCACGCCCTTCGGATCACCGGTCGTGCCCGAGGTGTAGCAAAGAAAAGCGCCGGCATTTTCGTCAAAAGCGGGCCAAGCAAAGGTCGCAGCTTCCCTGGCGATTAACGCCTCGTAATTCTGGGTCGGAAATTCAGACGGCGGTGCCGATGTCTCATCGGCCAGCAGCACATAATGTTCGACGGCCGGCATTTTGGCGCGCAAGCGCGTGAGCAACGGGACAAAGCTTCTGTCGAAAAACAGCGCCCGACTGCCGGCGTGGTTGACGGTGTAAACCAACTGCTCCTCTGAAAACCGCGGATTGGCTGTATGCAAGACCGCGCCCGCACCCGGAACGGCATAAAACAACTCCAGGTGCCGATGGGTGTTCCACGCCAACGACGTTACGCGGTCGCCTTCGCCGATACCCAGGTGCTTGAGCGCGTGCGCGCACTGGGCGCTGCGGGCATGTAGGCCTTTATAGGTGTAGCGCCAAATTGGCTCGTCCACGAGCCGCGACACGATCTCCCGGTCGTCGTGCGCGAGAGCCGCATACCTCAGGACTCCACTAATGAGAAGCGGCGCGTTTTGCATCAGGCCTTGCAGCATGTGCGGAATCTCCCCTCTTAACGGCGTTTATGTTAGCAGCGGCCCGGTTTCTCCCTCAACGCAATTTGGCTTTAGTGGCGCGACTGTACGGCTACATGTTCCGGCGGTATTGGCCTCCAACTTCGTACAAGGCATTTGATATCTGCCCGAGGGAGCAGCAACGCACGGCTTCCATGAGTACGCCGAAAACATTTTCATTGCGAATGACGGCGCGCCGCAACGTGTCGAGCATGGCCGGCGCGGCGACGGCGTGGCTATCTTGAAAATCGGCCAGACGCGTAAGTTGGGATTGCTTCTCCGCCTCGGTAGATCGCGCCAGTTCCAGAGTAGCGGGCAGCGCGTCGCCATTCGGATTGAGGAACGTATTCACGCCGATGATGGGGTAAGAGCCGTCATGTTTACGGCTCTCGTAATGGAGGGACTCCTCCTGGATGCGGCTACGTTGATAGCCGGTCTCCATGGCTCCCAGCACGCCGCCGCGGCTGGAAATGGCGTCAAACTCCTTCAGCACCGCTTCCTCGACCAAGTCAGTCAATTCGTCGAGGATAAAAGCGCCCTGATTGGGGTTCTCGTTCTTTGCCAAGCCCCACTCGCGATTGATGATGAGTTGGATTGCCAGGGCGCGCCGCACGGATTCCTCCGTCGGCGTTGTGACGGCTTCATTGTAGGCGTTCGTGTGCAGAGAGTTGCAGTTGTCATATACTGCTATCAGCGCCTGTAAAGTTGTGCGGATGTCATTGAAAGACATTTCCTGGGCATGCAGCGACCGTCCCGACGTCTGCACATGATACTTAAGCTTCTGCGATCGTTCCGACCCGCCGTACTTGCGCTTCATGGCTATGGCCCAAATGCGCCGCGCTACCCGGCCGATGACTGAATATTCCGGGTCCATGCCGTTGCTGAAGAAAAATGAAAGGTTGGGCGCGAAGTCATCGATTTTCATGCCGCGCGCCAGATAAGCCTCAACAAAGGTGAAGCCGTTGGCGAGCGTAAACGCCAGCTGAGAGATGGGGTTCGCGCCGGCCTCAGCGATGTGATAGCCCGAGATCGAAACGGAATAGAAATTGCGAATGGCGTTGGCGACAAAATACTCTTGGATGTCGCCCATCATTTTCAAAGAAAATTCGGTCGAGAAGATGCAGGTATTTTGGCCCTGATCTTCCTTCAGGATATCGGCCTGGACAGTGCCGCGCACCGCAGCCAATGCCGCCGCGGCGATCTTCTGGCGCTCATCCTGGGTGGGCGCTCGCCCATTTTGAACCGTGAACTTATCGACGTGTTGATCGATGGCGGCATTGAAGTACATAGCGAGGATCGTCGGCGCCGGACCGTTAATGGTCATCGAAACGCTGGTGTTCGGTGAGCACAGGTCGAAGCCAGAAAAAAGCACCTTCATTTCATCGAGTGTGGCGATCGACACGCCCGAATTTCCCACTTTGCCGTAAATATCAGGACGTACATCGGGATCGCAGCCGTAAAGCGTCACGGAATCGAATGCAGTGCTGAGACGGTGAGCCGCCAGGCCCTCCGAGAGTTTCTTGAACCGCGCGTTCGTGCGGACAGCATCGCCTTCGCCTGCGAACATCCGTGTCGGGTCTTCATCTTCGCGCTTGAAAGCAAAGACGCCGGCGGTAAAGGGGTAAAAGCCGGGGAGGTTCTCTTTCATGAGGAACTTAAGTGTCTCGCCGTCGTCCTCGAAGCGCGGCAGGGCGACTTTCGGAATGCTTGTGCCGGACGGGCTGGTATATGTGAGAGCTATGCGTTGCTCGCGATCTCGTACTTTCGCGACATATTCGGCACCGCTATAGCTGGCGACGACGCCGGGCCAAGACGCCAGCAACTGACGCGCCTCGTCATCCAGCCGGTTATCAACGGCGGCAATCACGTCATCAAAATCTGTGGTCGATTTTCCCGCGTCGGCGAATGCAGCTTTGGCAATATGCAAAGACTGCCGCCGGCGCGCAATATCGGCCTGCGCGCGCAGATGCCTATGATAGTCGCGCACATTTTCGGCGATCTCGGCCAGATAACGTGTTTTTTGCGCTGGTACGATGAGTGACTTGTTAGTGGAGCTGCGTGTTGTGGCAGCCGGAAGGCTGCCGGGCCGCAAGGTAAGGCCGATCTCCTTAAAGCGGGCGGCCACCGCCTGATAAAGTGCCGTAGTTCCATCGTCGTTGAAACGCGATGCTATGGTGCCGAATACCGGCATTTTGTCGGGCGCGGTTTCAAATTCGCCGCGGTTTCGCTGCACCTGCTTGCTGACGTCGCGCAAGGCATCCTCGGCGCCTTTGCGATCGAACTTATTGATCGCGACAAAGTCCGCAAAATCCAGCATGTCGATCTTCTCGAGCTGGCTGGATGCGCCGAATTCCGGCGTCATGACATACAAAGTCAGATCGGCATGTTCAACGATGGCCGTGCTGCCCTGGCCGATGCCCGAGGTTTCGACAATGATGAGATCAAATCCCGATAATTTACAGGTAGCGATGATTTCCGGCAGAGCGGCTGAAATCTCACCGCCAGAATCACGCGTGGCGAGGGACCGCATGAAGATGTTGGGATGCTCGATGGCATTCATGCGGATGCGGTCGCCCAAGAGCGCGCCGCCGGTGCGCTTGCGCGACGGATCGATGGAGATAATGGCGATGCGTAAGCTGTCGTGCTGATCGAAACGGAAACGCCGCACTAATTCATCGACCAGGGATGATTTTCCCGAGCCGCCTGTTCCGGTGATGCCGAAAACAGGCGTGCGAAGCGGTTCGGCTGCATCTAGAATCTGTCGCGCTACGTCTTCGGCGATCGTGCGGTTGTCGAGCGTGGTAATCACGCGTGTGAGAGTGAGCCGATCGCCGGTCTTGAGTGCCGACAGAACATTGCCGGCCGGCGCGTCAAGGTCGATGTCGCAGCGCGACACCAACTGGTCGATCATGCCTTGAAGGCCGAGCGCGGCTCCTTCCTGCGGCGAAAAAATATGCGCAACGCCGTAGTCATGCAGATCGGCGATTTCATGAGTGGCAATCACGCCGCCGCCGCCGCCAAAAACCTGGATGTCGGGGCGTCCGTTCTGCCTCAAGAGATCCAACAGGTATTTGAAATACTCGACATGGCCGCCCTGATAGGACGTGACGGCGATGCCCTGAACATCTTCAGAGATGGCGGCATTAACGACGTCGCCGACTGATCGGTTGTGGCCTAAATGAATAACCTCGGCGCCGCTCGCCTGCAGAATGCGGCGCATGACATTGATCGAGGCGTCATGGCCATCAAAAAGCGCGGCCGCGGTTATGAACCGCACCCGGTGATGCGGCTTATAGGGCGCTAATTTCACCGGTTTAGGCATCTCATTCATGGACCGACCACTCGATATCAAACGATGGGCTCAAACGCGGCGCGCTGCGACAATAGGGTAATTTACGCCAAGTCGTATTGAGGACAATAAGCCAGGGAAATCCTCAACCCCATTGCATTTTATGCCTAAAATCATGCAAATTACGCCATCATGACCATGCATCTTAATCATCGTGCCGTCGATATCCCATCCGCCCGTGGGACCGTGGCTATCGGCTTCGTGTCCGGCATGCTGTCCGGAATCAAATCCCAGGGGATGGACCTCAAACCGTTTCTGACAGTCATCAGGCTCACACCAGACATCTTGGACGATCCCAGCGCGCGCGTGCCGCTGGCCGCTTATGCCGCGCTTTATAATCACCTCGTCAGGGTGCTGGACGATGAAGGGTTCGGGTTGTTCTCGGTGAAACTCCGCGGCGGCATGTTCGAATTTCTTTGCCGCAGCATGATCGGTAGCCGTGACCTCGCCGAAGCGTTGGGCCGCGCCGCGCAATTTCTGAGGCTGGTACTTCCTGACTTCGCGCTCTCTGTTGAGAAGGATCACCTTTCCGCCAAGATCGAAATCGTCGAAACCGGGGTCTTGGGAACGCACCGCGACGATCCGCGTCGCATTTTTGCCTTTGAATGGCTGCTGCGCCTGGTGCACGCACTTGCCTGCTGGCTGGTCGGCCGGAGCATCCCGTTGGATTCTATCCAGTTCCCCTACAGCAAACCGCCCCAAGCCAGCGATTACGCTTTGATCTACACAGAGCATGCCGCGTTCGCCGGTGATCGACTTGAGGCGCGATTACAAACTAATCTTCTCGCGCTCATCGCCCGCCGCGATCACAACGATGTGCCGAATTTTTTGGAAGGCGCGCCCGGCAAGATAGCCACGCTTTATCGCCGCGACCGCGAGATGGTGCGCCAAATCCGCGATATCCTCGCGGCAGATTTGACCGCTCAACCAGATCTGGAGGAGGTGGCTGCGCGCTTACATCTCTCATTGCGTACGGTCCAACGACGGCTCGAACTGGAAGGCTCGAGCTTTCGCGCCATCAAATCGGCGCTCCGTCGCGACATTGCGTTGGCGCGGGTTGAAAAGTCCGTCCTTCCCATTGCTGGAATCGCTTTAGAGCTTGGCTATGCCGAGCCTTCGGCCTTCTTCCGCGCTTTTGTGGATTGGACAGGAGAGTCGCCCACGCGTTATCGTAAGCGTCACCGCTCACCATCACCTTGAAGGGCTAATGTTTCCTCCCCGGCGCATTGTCTGTCTCACAGAAGAGACTGTAGAGACGCTTTATCTTTTGGGTGAGCAGGACCGGATTGTGGCCGTGTCGGGCTATGCCGTACGTCCGCCCGAAGTGCGTCGCGATAAACCAAGGGTCAGCTCGTTTATCTCGGCCGATACGCCCAAGATTGTTGCGCTCAATCCCGATCTCGTTCTCACCTTTTCCGACATTCAGGCCGACATCGTCGCCGATTTGGTGAGAGCAGGCGTGAACGTGCACGCGTTCAACCATCGCACGGTGGCGGACATTCTGGACATGATACGATTGCTGGGCGCCATGGTGGGCGCGGGGGACAAAGCGGATGCCCTCGCCGCCACATTAGCGCGCGATATTGAAAACGCCCGCGCGCAAAGCAAGAAATTACCGCGCCGCCCAAAAGTGTTTTTCGAAGAATGGGACGATCCGTTGATTTCCGGCATTGCCTGGGTGTCGGAATTGGTGGAGATCGCTGGCGGTACCGAAATCTTCCCAGAACGGGCCACGGGCAAAGGCGCCAAAGAACGCATCGTCCAAGCCGAGGATGTGATTGCGCGTCAACCCGATATCATTATCGGTTCCTGGTGCGGCAAGAAGTTCAAACCGGACAAGGTCGCGGCGCGTCCGGGTTTCGACCGCGTGCCAGCTGTGCGCGATGGACATCTCTATGAAATCAAATCGTCCATCATATTGCAGCCGGGACCGGCGGCTTTGACCGACGGCCTCGCAGCGTTGCAGAAAATTATCCATGGCTGGGCCAACGCCTAATGCTTGGCCGCTCATGACTCTCGGCGACCTCCGCGCCGCCGTGGAAAAGACGGGCCTCGCTTGGCGCGGGGCCTTCCATCCGGAGCCTGCCGACAACGTTCCGGCGGTCGCCACTGGCGTGCCGACGGCTACAATGATCCTTCTCGGGTTTACGGGAAGCGATGGATGGCGCGCGTTTGCCGCATCACACGAAGCACAAGATGGACAAGCCGACCCTCTCGACCGCTGGTCGCGGCGTATCATCGATGATCTGAGTGTGAGCGTCGGCGCGGTTGCGCTCTATCCCTTCAACGGCCCCCCCCCCCCATGGCATTCGTTTTTGCGTTGGGGACGTAAGTGTGAGCCGTTGTTTGCCTCACCTTTGGGGATGCTCATTCATCCAAAATGGGGTCTCTGGCACAGCTACCGCGGGGCATTGATGTTAAGCGAGCGCATCGCGTTACCGCCGCCTGAGATCCATGTCGATCCATGTACGGTATGCGCAACCAAGCCGTGTCTGTCGGCTTGCCCTGTGAAGGCTTTTTCGAACGGCAGTTTCAATGCTGGAGATTGCCGCGATTATCTTGAATCCTCCGACGGACAAGATTGCCGTAAAAATAATTGCCAGGCCCGCCGCGCTTGCCCTGTCGGCGCAGAATACCATTACGCGCCAGATCAGGTTGCGGTGCACATGAGGGGTTTCATGGATGGGTTCGCAACGTAACGTTTGCAATCTTCAGGCCATCGACAGAATGATTTTTCCTTTCGCCGCGCGCGACTTTAGTTGCTGCATGGCCTTGCCGGCTTGCGCCAGCGGATAGATCTCCGATACCAGCGGACGCAGGCGCTTTTGCGTGTGCCACGTCAGCAATGCCTTGATGCCGCCGGCGGTAGGATTTCTCCGCATGGCTTCACCGTAGATCAGGCCGATAACGGTGAGTTGGCGGTAAAGTAACGTGCTGGTGGGAATGGGCACAAATGCGCCGCCGGCCATGCCGATCACCAACAAGCGACATTCGGGCGCGGTGCTTCTTTCCAAAAGTTGTTCGACAAGCAGACCGTTCACGGGATCATAGATAATATCGACGCCTCTGTTGTCCGTCAGCTCGGCAATGACCGATACC
Source organism: Fidelibacterota bacterium (assembly GCA_947476625.1). Lineage (GTDB taxonomy): Bacteria > Pseudomonadota > Alphaproteobacteria > Rhodospirillales > Rhodospirillaceae > SHVO01. The sequence continues at coordinate 67,101 of CANJRA010000012.1, read as the reverse complement.
ATATCTTGCGTAAGATAATTGATGGTCTCGTCGGCGCCGTAGCTTTTGCACAGCGCGATCTTTTCAGGCGTGGAGGCCGCGGCAATGACCCGCGCGCCCAAAGCGCGCCCCACTTCGACCGCAGCGAGACCGGCGCCGCCGGCGGCGCCCAGCACCAACAGTGTTTCGCCCGGTTGAATGTTCGCGCGATCCTTGAGTGCGTGATAGGCCGTGCCATAGGTCGCGATGAAACCAGCGGCGGGCGCAAAATCCATATCGGGCGGCAAGCGGTGAGTAAAAACGGCTTTCGCGACAGCTTTGTCGGCATAGCCGCCGGTCCAGATGAAAGCCATGACGCGATCGCCGACGGCGAAGTCCGTTACGCCCGCACCGATCTTGCTGACAATGCCGGCGCATTCGTAGCCGGGAATCACCTTCTCATCGGCTGGCCGGGGTCGGCCTAGCATCAGCGTATCGCCGAAGTTCACGGCGGCGGCTTTCACATCGATGGCAACCTCATCGTGCCCCGGTACAGGATCGGGCAAATCAGTCAGTTTCAGGGTCTCAGGGGTGCCCTGACCTTCACAAACCATCGCCTTCATTTCAGATCCCTAGCCGCTTGAGGTTGATACAGCCGTAAGCCCGCTTATCGGCCTTCCGGCGAACCGGTTGAAGTTAAGGGAAATTAGGCGAAAGCGGAAGCCGTCAAGGACAAGGCGAAATGACTATAAGTCACTGAAAAAATATAGATAATTCTCTTTGCCGCAATAGACTGTAACCCTCCGGCCACGGCGCGCGAGGGAATGGCGCGCGGGGCCTGCGCGCTGAAACTACACGAGGATTGGGGCACAACGCCCGCCGCTATCGATTGCTGCCTGACCGTCGCTGATGAATATGACGTGCAAGCCATGCTCCACAGCGACACCCTGAACGAAAGCGGTTTCGTCGAAGACACCATTGCCGCCTTCAAAGGCCGCACCATCCACGCCTATCACACCGAAGGTGCGGGCGGCGGTCACGCCCAGGACATCATCAAGGTCGTCGGCTTTCAGAACGTCATTCCGTCCTCCACCAATCCGACGCGGCCATATACCGTGAACACGCTAGATGAGCATCTCGACATGCTCATGGTGTGCCACCACCTCGATCCGTCGATTGCCGAGGACGTGGCCTTCGCCGAAAGCCGTATCCGCCGCGAGACCATTGCCGCCGAGGACATCCTCCACGACATGGGCGCGTTCTCGATCATCTCCTCCGACAGTCAGGCCATGGGCCGCGTCGGCGAAGTGCTGATCCGCACCTGGCAAACCGCCGATAAAATGAAAGGCCAGCGCGGCGCGTTGAGTGAAGAGAAGGGCGGTAACGATAATTTCCGCGTGAAGCACTATATCGCTAAGTACACGATTAATCCGGCACTCACCCACGGTCTATCGAAGCACGTCGGCTCCATCGAAAAGGGCAAGCGCGCCGATTTGGTGCTGTGGTCCCCGGCCTTCTTTGGCGTGAAGCCCGATCTTGTCATTCTGGGCGGTACCATCGCGGCGGCGCCTATGGGCGACCCGAACGCTTCGATCCCCACGCCGCAGCCGGTGCATTATCGTCCTATGTTCGGGGCTTACGGCCGCGCGGTCACATCCTCGTCCATCACCTTCGTCTCAAAGGCCGCCGTAGAGTCGGGTCTGCAAGACCGCCTGGACGTGGCTAAGGAGCTGGTGCCCGTGTCCGGCACCCGCACCGTCAACAAAGCTTCCATGATTCACAATAACTTCGCCCCCAAGGTCGACGTCGATCCCGAGACCTATGAAGTCCGCGTCAACGGCGATATCGTGACCTGCGAACCGGCAAAAATCTTGCCGATGGCGCAACGGTATTTCCTCTACTAGGACGCCTTCATGCTACGTGTCACGCGCATCGAAAAGAAAAACCAGTGGGACGGCGACGGCGATGACCGCGTCGTTCTGGACTATGACTATCGCCACCGCCGCCGCATCGCGCTGATCACCGAGGGCGGCGCGGAGTTTCTGTTGAACTTGGCTGCCGTGCCCGACCTTCGCGACGGCGACGGCCTTATGCTCTCTAACGGTAAACTCGTGACCGTTATGGCCGCTAACGAAGCCCTCATGGAAATCTCCTGCGCCGATCCTTTGCATCTTGCGCGCTTGGCCTGGCACTTAGGCAATCGCCACTTACCCACCGAGATCGCCGACAATGTGCTGCGCATCCGCAGCGATCATGTCATCGGCGAGATGGCCGTGGGTCTGGGCGCCAACGTCCGCGAAATCCAAGCGCCGTTCGATCCCGAAGGCGGCGCCTATTCGGAAGCCGCGACGCATGGGCACGGTCACGACCATGCCCATGACGATCACGACCACGGGCATGAACAAGAGCACGTACATGGCCCCGGTTGTTCGCACGACCATGGACATGATCACGGCAAACAAGAGCAAGCTCATGTGCACGGGCCGGGCTGTTCGCACGATCACGGCCATGATCACGATCATGTGCAAGAACAGGTCCACGCCTGGAAACCGCCGGCATGAACGAGCGCGGTCTTTACCGCCTCATGGCGTGGCTCTCACCGTCCTATCCGGTGGGGGCCTTCAGCTATTCGCACGGTATCGAATGGTTGGTGGAAATCGGCGACATCAAGAATGCGGACAGCCTCGTTGCTTGGGTGACGCATATCCTCACGCACGGCAGTGGCCGCAATGATGCAATTCTATTTGCCGAGGCGTACCGCGCGGCGGCAGCGAAAGATATGAGCGCTCTGACGGAGATTTCCGAACTTGCGGCCGCTTTTGCAGCCTCCGCCGAGCGCCATTTGGAAACCTGCTCGCAAGGGCGCGCCTTTGCTGAAACCACGCGCACAGCTTGGACAAGTTCGGCGCTGACGCACCTTCTGGCAGATGATGAGTCCACCGTGGCCTATCCCGTTGCGGTCGCCGTTGCCGCTGCCGATCATGATATCGACCTGCCGCCGGCGCTCGCGGCTTATCTGCATGCCTTTGCCGCCAATCTGGTCTCGGCGGGTGTGTGCCTTATTCCGCTCGGTCATACGTCCGGCCAAATCGTCATGGCGCGGCTCGAATCGGTCGTCACGGAAACCGCCGGTATCGCGCTCTCTACCGGCCTTGATGATCTGGGCAGCGCTGCCTTCATGATGGACATGGCGTCCATGAAACACGAAACCCAATACACGAGGTTGTTCCGCTCATGAGTGATACATCTCACGGCCCGTTGCGCGTTGGCATTGGCGGCCCGGTCGGTTCAGGAAAAACCGCCCTGATGGAAGTGCTGTGCAATATTTTCCGCTCGCAGTACGACATCTGCGCCATCACCAACGACATCTACACCAAGGAAGACGCGCTCATCCTCACGCGTGCCGGTGCGTTGCCGGAAGAACGCATTCTGGGTGTTGAAACCGGCGGCTGTCCGCACACTGCTATTCGCGAGGATGCTTCCATCAATCTCGCGGCGGTATCCCAAATGCGCCGCAAGTTTCCGAAGCTCGACATCATCCTCATTGAATCCGGCGGCGATAATCTCGCGGCTACGTTCAGCCCCGAACTGGCCGACATCACCATCTACGTCATCGATGTGTCCGGCGGCGAGAAAATCCCCCGCAAAGGCGGCCCCGGCATCACACGATCCGACTTGCTGGTGATCAACAAGATCGATCTGGCGCCCCATGTCGGTGCTTCGCTCGAAGTCATGGATACCGATACCAAGCGCATGCGCGGCACCAAGCCTTACGTTTTTACTAATATGCGCAAGCGCGAAGGGGTCGACGTCATCGCCGCCTTTATCGAGAAAGCCGGCGGGCTTTCGCGTAAAAACGTCGCGTAAAAGTGGGGCCTAGAACCGCCTTGCCTGGGCAGGCAATGCTGTCACACTCTGCCCATGACACAGCTTTCCATCCTCGACCTTGCCCAGGTTTCACTGGGTTCCACGCCGTCCGATGCGCTGCGCAATACCCTTGATCTCGCTCAACATGCCGAGCGTTGGGGTTACACACGTTATTGGCTGGCCGAACATCACAACATGGTGGGCATCGCCAGCGCCGCGACCTCGGTCGCTATCGGTTATGTCGCGGGCGGCACGAAGACCATACGCGTAGGCGCGGGCGGCATCATGCTGCCCAACCATTCGCCGTTGGTCATCGCCGAGCAGTTCGGCACCTTGGACGCACTTTATCCCGGCCGTATCGATCTCGGCCTGGGGCGCGCACCCGGCACCGACCAGAGAACGCTGCGCGCCCTGCGGCGCGATCCCAACGCCGCCGACACTTTCCCGCAAGACGTTCTCGAATTACAGGCGCTGTTGGGTCCGCTGCAAGCGGGTCAATTCGTTCAAGCGGTGCCGGGTACAGGCAGCGAAGTGCCTCTGTGGATTCTGGGCTCCAGTACCTTTGGCGCACAGCTGGGCGCCATGCTGGGCTTACCCTATGCCTTCGCATCGCACTTTGCGCCGGACTCATTGCTTCAAGCTTTGCAGGCCTACCGCGCCGGTTTCAAGCCGTCGCGCCAGCTTCAAGCACCCTATGCAATGGCGGGCGTAAATATCGTGGTGGCCGATACCGATGCCGAGGCCCGCTATTTGTTTACGTCGGTGCAGCAAACCTTCGCCAATCTCGTGCGCGGCACGCGGCTGCAGCTACCGCCGCCGATCGACGATATCGCGGCTTACTGGACTCCCGCCGAGCAAGCTCAGGCCGGGCGCATGTTGACGTATGCCATCATGGGTTCGCCCGACACTGTCCGCGAGGGGCTGAAATCTTTTATCGACCGCACGGGCGTCGATGAATTGATGGTGGTCACGTCCATCTACGAGCATAAGGCGCGGTTGCGGTCTTATGAGCTTCTCGCCGAGATCGGTAAAAGCCTCAGGGAATAGCCGGATTGGCTTACGTGAAACGGCCAATCCACAGGAAAGACAGTATGGCGGCCAGGATTGCCATGAAAGCACCTGCACCTGCAAAGCCTGCTGTAATCTCGGTCAGCTGCTTTTCCATGACGAACGTCGTCGTCAGAGATTTATAAATTTGGTTCAGCTCGGCTTCGGTGCCTGCGCGGAAATAAGACGCGTGGGTGATCTCGGCGACTTTCTTTAAGGTCGCTTCGTCGAGTTTGACATAAACCGACCGGCCCTCGAAATCGACGACGCCGCCTTGGTCCGATCCGAAGCCAACGGTGAAAACCCGTACGCCGCGATCTGCCGCGGCGTGGGCCGCATCTACCGGATCAGTCCCGACATTGGTTTGTCCGTCCGACAGCAGGACAACAACAGCCGACGTATAAGACCCCGGCGCTACCGGCATGGGCTGAGCCTGCTCGGGCTGCAAGGCTTCTCCGAGCGGCATGCCTTTGGGGCCCGCCGGAGAGCCCTTGATGTCTTGGTCAAAACTCGCGCCGGGAAAAATATTACCGAGCGCAACCAGAATGGCGCTTCCCACAGCCGTGAAGCGTTGGGGCTTCAGGCTATCGATCGCGGCAATGACATCGTCGTGATTGAAAGTCGGTTGCTGAACGGTCATGGCATTTGAAGAGAAAGCCACCAAGCCGATGCGGGCGGAACTCGGCTGGTCTTTCACAAATTCCCGCGCTGCAGCCTGCGCTGCGGTCATGCGTATAGGGTCGACGTCGTTCGCGCGCATGCTGCCCGAAACATCCATGGCAAGGATGATGGTCTCGCGCTGTGACGGCAGGATAAGGAGGGACGAGGGACGGGCCAGCGAGAAAATCAGAAACGCGATAGCGACAAGGAACAGTGCCGGCGGCACATGGCGGCGAATGCGCTGGCCCGGACCCATCGCGCTTTTCACCAATTCAAAATCGGCAAAACGCACGGCGGTTTTTGTCCGCCGGCGCAACAGGACGATATAAGTCACCACCGCCAAAGGTAGCGCCAATAGTAGCCACAACATGCTCGGTGCATAAAAAGTCATAGGAACTGCCCGTCTGCCGACATCTGGCGACCAGCATACCCTTATGCCCGGCTGAAAACACCAGCCTTATGACCCTGAATAAGCTTGAAAAATACCCGGTCTTTTGACCCGGCCAGCCTTACCAATATCTGACGCGGCCGACGTCCATGTGGACGAAATTGGATTGGGCATAATAGCCCACGCCCCCGGCTTCCAAGGACTTAGCGACCGTCTGCAGGTGTTTCAGGTCCACGCCCGGTATGCGGATATCGATGGCTTTACCCTCCATGTGGAGGCTGTGTGCGGCGACACCGTTGCTTGCCGCCGCCATCTTTGCATTGCTCTCCGGTGAACGATAACCGGAAATAACGTGTAACGGTCCGGTAACGCCCAGGGTGGATTGCAGGCGGTTCAACAGATCCAGCACTTGGTGTCGATGGCATGAACTGCATCGTTGCGATGGTCACGCAACACCTGGGCGATTGAACTCAGCGACTGCGGGATGTAACCGCCTTCCGCCCAGTATTCGGATTTGACCCGTTCCCCGGTGTGCAGATTTTGAAGAGAGAGAAAACGAGGGCGCTGTATGGCCGCTTCGGCCGGACGTAGTGCCATCATGCCGAGGGCTGCTGCGCCTACGCCAATGATACGGCGACGCGAAAGCGCCAACGGCTGTGATAAATGATCTGAAGTCCCCATGCCCAGACTGTTTAACAGCCCGAACTGGAACCCTTCAAGAAAACTTGTTCCCTTGCGTCAAAAATATCCTGTCATGTCGCGGTAAAAGGGCGCACTTAAACCCTCTGCAACTTGAAGTGCGAGCTAATCGAGCGCGACGAGACGATCCGGGTGCTGTTTTTCTTCTAACGCGGGCTTGATGCCGAGCGCCGCTGCCAGCGCTTTATCGCGGCTGTATACATCCTGCGGAAAATACACGCCGTCTTTCTCGACCAAAGCCGTCCAATAGAAGATGTAAACCGGCAGCGGCTTTTTCAGAACAATCGAGCGCGTACCGTTGGTGGCGATTTCTTTCTCGACCTCGCTGGCATCCCAGCCGGTGGTGTCCGCAAGAACTTGCTGCGCCAAGGTCGCGGGTTGATCGACACGGATGCAGCCATGACTTAAGTGACGCTCGTATTTAGCGAAGGCTTTGCGTGAGGGGGTATCGTGCAGATAAATATTCTGCGGGTTGGTCATTTGGAATTTTATATAACCGAGCGCGTTGTCATCACCCGCGCGTTGGCGGAAACGTACAGGAAGGCTCTTGGCGGAATACTGCGACCAATCGATAGACTGCCCATGCGGATCGGCCTCGGGCCCGTCCACAACGACCATGTTGTTGTCGGCAAAATAATTCGGATTGGCCTTAAGTTTCAGCAGGATTTCTTTGCCGGCAATCGACGGCGGAATTTCCCAGCGCGGGTTCAACGTCACTGCGGTGATTTTGGCCGACAGAATGGGCGTGGCGTGGACCGGCTTGCCGGAGACCACTTTTAGCGTCAGTTCCGGCTTAGCGTTGCGATAGAGCGTCAACATCGTCGAAGCCGAATTCACGGCAATATGATCGTCGCCGAGATCGCGCACGGTATGACGGCGGCGTTCCAGGTTGGCGGCGATCTGGGCCACGCGGTCGTCGGCGGAGATATTGAGGGTCGCCAGCGTCTCCTTGCCGAGACGGCCGTCGGGCTCAAGTCCGTTCCGTTTTTGGAAAGTCATAACGGCTTCCGCAAGGCGCGCGGCATCCGGCGTTTCACGCGCATCCAAATAGCCTTCTGCTTTGAGGCGCGCGTTGATGATGGCAATCCGTGCATCTTGCGTATCTAGGCGCAACTCTTCGCCCGCCGGCAGCGTGGGCCAACCGCCCTGAGTGGCCATATCGCGATAAATCTGCAAAGCCGTGACCAAGCCCTTGTATTGCTCATCGGCTGGCGGGAGTTTCGCGAAAATGCCCTGAATGTCGCCGCGCTTCAATCCGTCGATCAATACCGGCGCTGCATCAAACGTTTCGGCAGGCATCACCCAGCTTGTTCCTAACTCCGCCGTCGATACCGCACCCAACCGCAAGGCGTTTGCCAAGCTCAACGCTTCCCGCGTTAACGCGACATCGGTTTGTGCGGCTTCATCCGGCGAAAGCTTCGTCTTCACTTTCGCGACAAGGCGGACGAGGTTCTCGCGTTCGATGCCCTGATCGCGCGCTTCATACATCGACTTTGTCAGGGATTGTAAGCGGCTTTGATTCTTGCTCGACGTCCACAGTGGGGCAAATGAGAAAGCCTCGTACACAGTGTTCAGTGCGGTGCGGGACTCCTGCGGCGCTTTATCCACTTCGGCCTTAATCGGCGCGCTTAGGGATGCCTCGCTTGCCGGCGCTTCTTTAAGCGCCGTCTCTGCTTGATGTACCGGCGAGTCTTTCGGCGATACCAAACGATGAATATTAAACGCGAGGCTCAGCGCGAGAACCCCCGCTACGCCGCCGACGAGGGCGATCGCTATGCGCGGGTATTTTGGCTTTGTTTGGTGTGTGTTCATACCGCTAGAACGCCGGTCAGGCATGGCGGTCTCGAAATAAATTTTCACATCCGCCCGCCTTTCGACGGAACATGATGCTATTCCTCAAGCATGTATGAATTGCGGCGGCTTTGTGGCTGGTTGTAGGCGGGAGATACGCCGCGCGGTCTTACAATCGCGCGGTTTGCGGCGCTCTGTTGCTTTCCAACTTTAACGGCAATGCACGCAGACGTTGACCTGTGGCGGCAAAAACCGCATTAGCGACGGCGGGGGCAATACCCGGCGTGCCCGGCTCCCCGAGGCCGCCGAGCGGCGCTCCCGAGCGAATGATATGGGTTTCGATATGCGGTGCATCGGCAAGCCGTACAACTTCATAGTTATCGAAGTTGGACTGCGCGACCTTGCCGTCTTTGAGTTCGATCGCGCCGTACAGCGCCGCCGACAGGCCATAGTTCGTGCCGCCTTGAAGCTGCATCTGCGCGCTGTCCGGGTTGATGATGTCGCCGCAGTCACACGCGACCACCACACGGTCCACATGAATCTTGTTGTCTTCATCGACACTGATCTCGGCGACGTGCGCCGTGATCGAGCCAAAAGCCTCCTGCAAAGCGATGCCGCGGCCGCGGCGCAGGCCCGTGATAGGCTGCAGTTCAAGTCCCCACCCAGCTTCCGTTGCGGCCCGATCGAGCACAGCGCGATGACGCGGCAAATCCGCCAAGAGTTTTTTGCGGAAGGCGTAAGGGTCCATCTTGGCGGCGTGCGCCATTTCATCGACAAAGGATTCCGTGAAGAAGCCATGGCGCGAATGGGCGACGCTGCGCCACGATCCCGCCGGAACAGGCGCTTTAGCATCCACTGAACCAATATGCTGGTGGGCGATGCCGTAAGGCACCAGACACGCATCCGCCGGCATATCTTTCCAGTTGTAGCAATTAAACCAAGCGACCGGATTGCCGTCTTTGTCTAAGCCGCCCCGAAACCGGCTGACGCCTGCGGGCCGGAACTTGTCGTGCTGCATATCCTCTTCGCGGCTCCAGGTCAGTTTGATCGGCGTGCCCTTCATCTCACCGGCAATGCGCGCCGCCTGGGTAATAGAGTCGGTTTCGAGACGCCGCCCGAACCCTCCACCCATGCGCAGGTTGTGATAGGTCACCTTACTGGCCGATATGCCCAAGGCCTTGGCAACAGCGCCGCGTGCGCCCAGCGGAACTTGCGAACCCGCCCAGGCTTCGGCGGTGCCGTCTTCGTGCGCGATGACCGTGCAGTTCAATGGCTCCATGGCGGCATGCGCCAGGAACGGTAAGCGATACGTCGCTTCCACGACTGTAGTCGCACCCTTTAGCGCGGCTTCCACATCGCCTTGCTTGCGGTCGTCACTGTCCGGCATGGCAGCGACAGCCTTTTCAAATCCGGCATACATCGCGTCTGCCGACAGGCCGGTGCTCTCGCCGCCCTTAAACGTCACCGGCAGCGCGCGCACGGCGTTCATCGCGTGCCAGGTATTGTCGGCCACCACGGCAACAGCGCCGTCCAATTTCACCACACGCACCACGCCCGGCATGTTCTTGATGGCAGCTTCATCGAAGCTTTCCACTTCACCGCCAAAAATCGGGCTGTGCTTGATGGCGGCATATTTCATGCCTTCAAGGCGTTTATCGATGCCGAACTGCGCCGTGCCGTTGACCTTTTCTGGAATGTCGGGCCGCGGGATGGGCTGGCCCATCACCGTGAATTGGTCCGGTGTTTTGAGGCGCGGCGAATCAGACGGCGTCAGCTTGGATGCGATCTCGATCAGGTCGCCGTAAGGAATAGACCGTCCGCTGGCGGCATGGTGCACATGGCTCAGCTTGGTGGTGAGCTGCGAGGCCGGCACGTTCCAGTTAAGCGCGGCGGCGCTCACGAACATCTCGCGCGCGGCGGCTCCGGCTGGGCGCATCGCGGCCACGCCGGTATAGCGGATCGACGAACTGCCGCCTGTGATTTGCAGTCCAATCAAACGCGATACTTTGGGGGCTAAGTATCCCAGCGGCGGCAGCAGGATCGCGGGAATATTAAGTTCGCCGCCAAGAAGAAGACCTTTAATCATATCGCCGTTTGCAAAAGGCTCCTCGGCGGGTGCTTCCAGAATACTCACCAGATTCCAGTCGGCATCCAACTCGTCCGCCAGCATCTGCGCGAGGCCGGTCTGCGAGCCTTGGCCCATGTCCGCATGATTGACGATGATCGTGGTTTTATTATCGCGCGCGACTTTCAGCCAGGTCGTGATCAAAGCGTTGTCGGCGCTGTGTCCAAGCACGGCGCGGGCCTTCTCGCGTTGCGGATAGGGCCAAAGGCTGTAGCCCAGAATAAGAGCGCCACCGGCGGCAACGGTGCCCAGAATGGCTTTGCGGCGTGAAACTGTCATGTGGCGGCCCCTTATACGCTGGCCAACGAGGCCACGGCCTCGCGGACACGATCGTAGGTACCGCACCTACAGACGTTGGTTACCGTCGTGGCAAGTTCCGCTTCGCTCGGTTTCGGGTTGTGAGCAACCAGTGCTGCCACGGCCATGATCATGCCCGACTGGCAGTATCCGCATTGCGGCACTTGTTTTTCGATCCAGGCTTTTTGTACCGGGTGGCTGCTATCAACCGACAATCCTTCGATTGTGGTTATGGGACCCGTGATGCTCGCTACGGGCAGTGTACAGCTGCGCACGGCTTCGCCGTTCACATGCACCGTGCAAGCGCCGCAGGCGGCGATGCCGCAGCCGAACTTCGTGCCGGTCAATCCAATGACGTCGCGCAATACCCACAGCAAAGGCATTTCGCCTTCGACATCCACGTCATGGAGCGTACCGTTGATTGTCAGATGGTAGGGCATGGTTTTTCCATTTACTTCAAATTGCGAAATAAATGTAAACCAAGCCGCCAGTCGTGGGTAAGCTTTTGTGTAACGATAAGGTAAGACGCTATTCTTTGACCTTGGGCGGGTCGTCGCCGGGCTTCAGCATCAGCCGGGCCACGCGCCCACCGTTCTGAATATGAACCGCTAGAATTTCATCTATGTCTTGCGTGGTGTCATAGCGGTACCAAACGCCCTCTGGGTAGATCACCATATCCGGGCCCAGCTCGCAGCGGTCGAGGCACCCGGCGGTATTGATGCGCACGCCTTTAAGGCCCATCTCCTTGGCCTTGGTCTTCATGTAGTCGCGCAGTTCCACCGCGCCCCTGCGCGCACAGGAGCCGCGCGGATGTTTTCCCGGCCGCACATTGGTGCAGACGAAAACATGGCATTCGTAAAATGGTGCTGGATCAGATGTGCTCATGGAAAAGATTTAGCCGAGGGCGGCGAGTTTTGCCAGCGGCTGTGCGAATGATCCGGGTTGTGGCAGTGTTGGCAAATGACTCAAAAGTTTGCGCAACTCGGTATTGCTTGGCAGGTGGGTGTTCCCAGCGGCTGGGGCACATATGGCTTCAATTTGGCGGTGGAACTGGCGCGCAAGGTCGTTGAACCGGCGCTGTTTCTGCTGTCGGCGAAGATGCGCCTGACGCCGGCACAAACCGCGCTTCTCAAACCGTTTATCGCCAAGTGCGATGAATGGTACGCCACGGCGCAGCGGGGCGGAATGAAGGTGGATTTTCCGATGCTGCACGCCCTGGGCGACGGCCTCGATTTCCATGATGCGCTTAATGGCGCACAAGGGCGTCCTAATGTGGGTGTGCCGTTTTTTGAATCCGCGGTGATTCCGCCCAAGAATGTCAAATCAGCGCGCGCCTTCGATCGTCGGGTTATACCGAGGCTTCGGCGCTCGGGAAGGTCATCATTCCCGACGGCATACGGCTTCTTTCCAAACCCTATTCGAATGCGGATCTGACCCAGGCCATACGCACAGCACTCGCGTAGCCGTTAAGGGTTGGACTGGTCATCACGTAGATTGCGCACATAGCCGATGGTGACGCCAAGGCGAACCACTTGGAAAATCGTGTGCGCCACCCGGTCGTAGTCATCGCGGCACGGCACGCCGGTCATGCCTAAATAGAAATCGGCTTCAGTAAGTACTACTGTCAACACAACGCCTGGCGGCAGGAAGTGGCCAGCGGATGTGCGGTCACCGCAGGAAAATACGCGCACCGGATTGCGGTTGGCGGGTCTGGTCTCCGGATGCTCGGCGAGGTAACGCGACAACTCGCGCATGGATTCCGCCAGCGAGGTTCCCCAATAATCCAGTTCGAACCGGTATGCCGCACCGCGCACGCCACCTGCAACAGTGTTGTAGAAGACGTATTGATAGGGGTGCAGGCCGATCATGGTCGCGATTTGTAGAACGAAGAATATCACCAGCGGCACGCTGAGAAGCGGTCCAGCCAATCGATAGTGGCGCGTGGCAAAGACCAAGGCCTTTTCCAACCCGACGGCGCCGAGGATCACAGCCGGCGGCACGATGAACAGAAAGTGCCGCAGCCCATTATAGACTGTGGGATGCAGCAGCATGTAGCCGCCAATCGGCACAACAACCGACAATGCCAGAAAAAGATATTGCTGCGCGCGCGGTTTGACAAAAAGCTTTACTGGCCCGCGCTGCCAAAGCGCGCCGACGGCCACGACAACAGCTGCGAAAATCCCGATCAAAACGTATTCCGGCAGCTGTAGCAGCAAGAGCCCCGGCAGATAGATTTGCGGCATTTGATCTGCCGGAATCAATTCACCGTTCCACAACACATTTGGATAAAACGCGAAGTGCGAAAACTCGCGTAAGGCTGCGACGATGTTGAAAGGCTGTTGTACCGACCAGGGCCATACAAAGGCCATGGCCGCGAAAGCGCCTGCGAGGCTGAAGCCCAGGCGCGGGGCATTGGTTTTAATACGCGCCCACTGCCTGCCGGGTGTTTCGCCGTTCAGCATGCGGGCAACCGCGGCGACGACGATCACGGCGACCAGATAATTCAGGTATACGCCCGCGATCACGCGCGTGCCCACGGCCAGCCCGAAACTAATGGCAAATCCCGCAACCACGCCCCAGGACGGCCGATCTGCTCCGGCGAGCATGCGGCAGGCAAAATATGTCGCCCAGATCAACAGCCACGCCAGCGGGCTATCTTTGGGATTGATGAAGCTATGTCCATACAGCAGCGGCGTCGTTAGAAGCATGATCAAAGCCAGCAGCGCGGCGCGCTCGCCGGCCAGCAATCGCGTCAGACGCCATCCGCCCCAGAGACCGCCGAGAAAGATCAGGCCGCCGATCAAATGACGCGTCGCATATTCGTCAAAGGGCGAGATCAGATTGGCGACGGCGGCGAGGAGATCGAAGAAGCCGCCGTAGAGAAACAGGTTGATGTAGGAAAAAGCCGAGCGGTCTTGAAAGCCGCTGGTATAGAACGCCAGCAGCTTTTGCCCATATGTGTTTTGAAGCTGTTCATCCCAGGAAATGCCGTAGTCCCGGAATGTGGTGAGAATAACCAGGGCGGTAATGATAAAAATGCCGCCCGCCACTGCGCGCGGCCATGCCATGATGTGATCCGGAACGCCGGTCCTGCGATGATAATCGACGACGGTGCCCGAGGTGATCATATCAGGTTTCGGCGAACCGTCCGAGGCGCAGGTCGTGGCGCCCAAGACACTCAGTGAAGGCCGTACTTTTTAAGAACGCGTACTCACCACCGCGTAAGCCCGCATGGGCCGCGTCATCGCCACTCTCGCCGGGATGACACATGATCAAGTGCTGCTTCCCCGCGGCGATCACGAACCGCTCAAAGAGCGCACTATAATTGCTGTTGGCAGGTGAGAAAGCGTAGATGCCGCTGAAGCCATCATTCATGGCGACATCCGTGTGCGCAAAACGACGCCCCAGCGCCGACAAGAAAATCGCCTTCGGCGCCGCAATGCCGCGTTTCAAAATGCCGGGGACATTGTCGTTGATATTCCGCCACCACGGTCGCGGGTTCATTTTTGCGGTTGCGTTCAGCAACACATCGCGAATACCCGGCAGAACGTGGGTATGCAGGTGTCCGTCGATGTGCGCCGGCGAAAAACCCAGCACCGACTCAAACGCATCTATCTGCGCCCGGATTTCCACGGCAATTTCCTGCAGATCAAGCAAGCCGAGATAGCTTCTAAGAATCATCGTTTTGATGTTCGGCAACCGCCCATCAGGGGCGGTGTGCGGCATCTTGGTCAAAGGCACTTCGTCAACCAAGGTAATATGCAGACCGATATCCACACGATCGCGGACATCGCTAAGCCACGGTCCGTGCGCGCGCCAATGTTCCGAGGGGGTCATGCAGCTGAGCGCCGAGATGCGTTTGTTGGCGGCGAGTTCCAGAATAGCACGGCTGATCGGAAGCGAATGCGCGTAGTCGTCCGCGCAGAGAATAATCGCCCGGCTCATGCGTCACCGGTCACTTAGCGTCGCTTGTGGCGGGCAGGGGCGTTGTCGCAGCCGTGAACGCGGCGGGTTTGCCGATGACGTCGCGCACCAGATACAGCGGGCGCGCTTTGACTTCGTCGTAGATGCGCCCGAGGTATAATCCCATGACGCCCATCTGCAGCATGGTGAAGCCGCTCAGCGCCAGGGTCGAAACGATCAGCGAGGCAAAGCCCGGCACGTCGATGCCGAACAGCAATGTTCGCACGAGATAGTATGCGCCCACGGCAATCGACAGGAGCGCGATGATTGCTCCGGCATACATGGCGAAGCGCAGCGGCGCGCTCGAGAACGAAATGATGCCGTCGAAGGCCAAACCAAACAGGCGTCGCGGCGAGAAAGAGCTTTTGCCGTGCTGGCGCTCGGCCACGTCAAATTCGACGCTGATGCTTTTGAAACCCACCCAGGCATAAATGCCCTTCATGAACCGCGCGCGCTCGCGCATGCGGCGTATGGCGTCGACCACCTTGCGGTCCATCAGCCGGAAATCACCGGCGTCCGGCGTGATCGGCGTATGCGAGACAATATTGAAGACCCGGTAAAAGGCCCGGGAGAAAGCCTTGCGGAGCGCACTGTCCTGATCGCGGTTGCGCCGCACGCCGTAGGCAATGTCGTATCCGGCGCGCCACTGCGCCAGGAACGCTGTGATGACTTCCGGCGGGTGCTGCAAGTCGCCGTCCATCAGCACGACCGCGTCGCAGTCGGCCAAGTCGAGCCCGGCGGCGATGGCGATTTCCTTGCCGAAATTGCGCGACAAGCCCACCAGCGTCAGCGCCGGATAGGTTGCCCGCCACGCTACGATCTTATCCCAGGTCGCGTCGCGGCTGCCGTCGTCGACGCAGATGACTTCGGCCTTCAGGCCCTCGCGTTCCAGAAAACCGAACAGGCGCGGCATGAGCGCGTCGACCGAGGCCTCTTCATTGAAGAGCGGAATGACGATTGAAATCAAAGTTGCTTCTGGCCGCGCTAACACGTTCTGCCCCCTGGCTTATAGGCACTTTACGCAGGGCTAAGCATTTATAGAAGATAGTTTTTTCGCCTTTTCCGACCTCCAGGGCGCCGCCGCGTGCTAGATTACCCCCATAAGATCTCTGGGGAGGGTTCTACATGAAGTCGATGATTGGCGCTGTGTTGGCCATGGCGGCCCTGTTGGGTTTGCCTGCGGACGCCAAAGATGCACAGCAAAAAAGCCCACGGCTCGTCGCGAAGGGCTATCAAGCCACCGCCGTTGTTAAGGGCACGCGGCTGCGCGGCAGCAACGGCATGAACTTCGACGACGAGGGGCGGCTGCTGGTCGGCCACCTCTTATCCTCCCAAGTCTCGCGCATAAACGTCGATACGGGCGAGATCGAAATCCTGTTCGATCATGAGCGCGGCGTCAGAGGCCCCGACGATCTCACCACCGACGGCAAAGGCACGATCTGGACCTCGAATATGACGGGGCTCGGCGGCGAGTCCGTTTTTCGGATGGATAAAGACGGCAAGGTCAGCGCGATTTATTCCGGTATCCTCGCAACCAACGGTATCCAATACAACCGCCGGACCGGCCGCTTATTTGTCGACCAGGCTTTCGTGGGCGGCGGAATCTACGAACTGGACCCGAAGGGCGAGAAGCCCGCGCGGCTGGTGTCGAGCGAATTCCCGCTCACGAACTCCATGGATTTCGATCTCGACAACAATTTGATCGTCGTTGTTTCGGGCGGCAATCCGGGCGTCAGGGTGATCAATCCCGACACCGGAAAAAGCAGCACGCTCGGCATCGACATCCCGCGTTTTGGCGCCGTGAAAGTCGGACGCAACGGCGACATCTTCGCGACCGGCGGCAACGCCGTCTACAAGGTCACGGCGGACCGCAAACAAGTCATCACGCTGTTCAAGGGTGAGGCGTATTTCGACAATCTCGCCGTATCGCCCGAGGGCCGCGTGTTCGCCGCCAGCATGATCGACGCGACCATTTATGAAATCGCGACCGACGGCAGCGGCACGATCAAGCAAATGCTCTCGCCGAAGGGTTTGCCGAACATTTCGAGCCTGGCCGCCCTTGGCAATGATGTCTATCTCGCCGATACGCACGTGCTGCGCAAAATCAATCTTCAGACCGGCGAACTCACCAGCATGGTGGGCTTAAGCACAGGCAAGGGCAGCGGTGATACCGGGTTTCTTGTCGGCTATGTTCACGAAGGCCCTGGCGGACTTTTGTATGCCATCAATAGCATTGGCTTTCCGGTCGCAAGCCTCAATGCGCTGCCGGTCTATACAGTCGATCCCAACACGCTCGACATCAGGAAAATCACCCGCAATCCCTTTCAGGGTTTGCATCTTCCGACGGCGATTTATGCCAATCATTCGGACGCATTCATCTACGCCACGGAATTCATCGACGGAAAAATCGAGGCCATTCCGGTCAATGACGATCAGATCAAACGCAAGACGGTCGCTACGAATCTGTCCGGGCCGAACGGCATCGTAAAGAAGGGCGATAAATTGTATGTCGCAGAATCGCTGGGCCAGCGCATCAGCGTGATCGACCTGACAAATGGCCGCCAGGATGTCCTTCTTTCCGGCGGCGTGGGGCGTCCCTCGGCGATTGATATGGATAAGGACGGCAATCTGCTTGTGCTCGATAGCGAGGGCCGGCGCTTGCTGAAGATTAATCCGGACAATGCCGCGATGTCGGTGATCGCCGACAACCTGCCGATCTATCCGAATATCTTCGCGAACTGGCCGGTCGTGCAAGTACCCAACGGCCTCGCCGTTACTGCCGACGGCGCAATCTATGTCGGTGGGAATACCGATGGATCGGTCTGGAAATTTACGTCTGCCAAGGCGCGCTGATTCTGCTAACGTTCGTATCGCTTTATCTCGTGGGGAGGTTCACATGAAACTCGTAAGACTGTTACAATTTTTAGTATTGGCTGCACTGGTCGCCGTGACGCCGCTACGCACGGCGTTCGCCGAAGAAGTCATCACCGATACTTTCGGAAACACGATCAAGCTGCAGGAAGGCGATGTTGATTCCGGCGGAATTAAAATTCACTACTACACCGTCGGCAAAGGGCCGCTGCTGTTCATTTCGCACGGCAATGGTGATTTCTGGGGCGGCTGGGGCAATCAGCTTCAGATGCTGTCGCAGCGTTACCAAGTCGTTCTCTACGATGTGCGCAACTTCAATAAGAGCGGCAAGGTGACCGGCATCGAGAACAATAAAAACGCCGTCTATGAAAAAGATTTGCTGGCGCTGCAAAATCACTTCACGAACGGCCCTGCGGTTCATATCGGAAATGATCTCGGCGGCATGGTGTTGTGGATGTACGCCATGAATTACCCGGAAAAAGTAAAACTGCTGATCGAGATGAATTGTATTCATCCGCGCGCCTTCATCCGCGAACTGGCGACCGGCGAGCAAGCCAAGATGAGCTGGTACATCCAGGCCATGATCGAGAACGGCAAAATGCCCAGCATGAGCGCCGGGGGCGGGGATACGCAAAGGGGCAGCAAAGAGCCCCAAGCCGCGCGCGCGTCGATGTATGTGGGTGATACGCCCTCGATCGCGAAGCTGCGCGCAGAGTCCGCTAAGGCCCAAGGCGAGGAAGGCCGTCAGGGCGTGGTCGATTGGTACCGCGCCAATTTCCCGGCCAAGCCCTACACGGTAGGCTCAAATGCGTTCGGTAGCCGTGGGGTCGAGTTTCCTCACATCAAAGCCCCGACGCTGGCGATTGCTGCGCTGGCCGATGTGGCCTTGCATCCGGCCGGATACAATGACCTGGGTCAGTGGGTGGACAATTCGTTCACCTTGGTCACATGGCCGTCCAATGACGACCCGGCGGGTGGCCATTTCATGAATCACGTCCATCCCAAGAAGTTTAATGCCCTGATCGCAAGCTGGCTAAATCTGCAGGACGCGGACTTACCGCCGCTGAAGCCGTAGCCTTCATTGCTTAAAATCAAGCCGCTGGTTTCCATTGAAACCAGCGGCTTTTTTCTTTAGAGCGCCCCGAGCGTTCTGATTGCCAGGAAACCTGCACGGACGATCAGTGGAGCGTGTACACCGCGTGTGCACGCTCAGCAGGGAATTTAACTAAGGATTTCAACAAGATGGCTGGTTACCAATACATCTACGTCATGAAGGGCCTCAATAAGGCCTATCCGGGCGGGCGCGAAGTTCTGAAGAACATCCATCTGTCTTTCCTGCCGGGCGCCAAAATCGGTGTGCTCGGGGTTAACGGTTCCGGTAAATCGACCCTGCTCAAGATCATGGCGGGCATGGATACCGACTTCACGGGCGAGGCCTGGGCCTCGGAAGGCGCGCGGGTCGGCTATCTGGCGCAGGAGCCCCATCTCGACCCCGAAAAGAACGTCATCGAGAACGTCATGGACGGCGTCGCCGGGGTGAAAGCGCTGCTCGACCGCTTCGAAGTGGTCAGCGCCAAATTCGCCGAGGAAATGACCGACGACGAGATGAACGCCACCATCGCCGAGCAGGGCGAGCTGCAGGAAAAGATCGACGCCGCCAACGGCTGGGATCTGCAACGGACCTGCGAGATCGCCATGGATGCGCTGCGCTGCCCAGCCGCCGACAGCGAAGTCACCAAGCTTTCGGGCGGTGAACGCCGCCGCGTGGCTTTGTGCCGCCTTCTGCTCTCGCGCCCCGACATGCTGCTGCTCGACGAACCGACCAACCATTTGGACGCTGAATCCGTCGCCTGGCTCGAACGCTTTTTGGAAGAGTACGAAGGCACCGTCGTGGCCGTCACCCACGATCGCTACTTCCTCGACAACGTCACCGGCTGGATTCTTGAACTCGATCACGGCCGCGGCATTCCCTACGAAGGCAACTACTCCTCGTGGCTGGAACAGAAGCAAAAGCGCCTGCTGCAGGAAGAGCGCGAAGAAGAATCGCGCGCCCGCACCATCGACCGCGAATTGGAGTGGATCAGACAAACACCCGCTGCCCGCCGCACCAAAAGCAAGGCGCGCGTCGCGGCCTTCGAAGACCTGGTCAATTCGGCCAAGGAAAAGTCGCCCGAGGCCATGCAGATCGTCATCCCCACCAGCATCCGTCTCGGCGGCACGGTGATCGAGGCCAAGGATCTGAGCAAAGGCTACGGCGACCGCTTGCTGATCGACGGCTTGAACTTCGCCCTGCCGCCCGGCGGCATCGTCGGCGTCATCGGTCCTAACGGCGCCGGTAAAACCACGCTGTTTCGTATGATCACCGGCCAGGACAAGCCCGACAAAGGCACGCTCAAAATGGGCGAAACCGTGAAGCTCGGTTACGTCGATCAGTCGCGCGACAGCTTGCGCGCCGACGCCACCGTCTGGGAGGAAATCTCCGGCGGCAACGACGAAATCATGCTCGGCAAGTTCGCTGTGCCCAGCCGCGCCTATGTCGGGCGCTTCAACTTCAAGGGCTCCGACCAGCAAAAGCGCGTCGGTCAGCTCTCGGGCGGTGAACGCAACCGCGTGCACTTAGCCAAGATGCTGAAGAACGACAACAACGTCATCCTACTCGACGAACCGACCAACGATTTGGACGTCGATACCTTGCGCGCGTTGGAATTGGCGCTGCTCGAATTCGCGGGCTGCGCGGTGGTCATCTCGCACGATCGCTGGTTCCTCGACCGTATCGCCACGCACATCATGGCCTTCGAAGGCGATAGCCATGTCGAGTGGTTCGAAGGTAACTTCGAAGACTACGAAGCCGACAAGAAACGCCGCCTCGGTGCCGACGCCGTCGAACCGCACCGTATCAAGTACAAGCCGATCTCACGCTAAGGTCGGCTCTCAAGGGGGCTCATGAGTACGCAAAAGAAGCCCATCATCATCGACGTCGAAGCCTCGGGTTTTGGCGGCACGAGCTACCCTATCGAGATTGGCGTAGCGCTCGACGATGATACGAAATATTGCGCGCTGATCGTGCCGGCTTCCGGCTGGAACCATTGGGACGAAAGTGCCGAGAGCGTTCACCGTATCGCGCGCGATATTCTCGAGGCTTACGGCAAACCTGCCCGCGAAGTCGCCGAGGAGCTCAATCAGCGCTTCGAAGGTAAAACGCTGTATTCCGATGGTTGGGTGGTCGACAAGCCGTGGCTCACCATGCTGTTTCACGCCGCCGGTCTGGATATGAAATTCAGCGTCAGCGCGCTCGAGATGATTCTGTCCGAAGATCAAATGGAACGCTGGCACGCCGAGAAGGACAGGGTGCTGGCCGAGGTCAATAAAAGCCGCCACCGCGCCAGCCTCGATGCCTGGGTTATCCAGGAAACCTATCAACGCACACTGCGTTAATAAGCAGGGCGTTAATCATTCATCACGTGAGTTCATAGGGAGAAGGCCGTGGCGCATAAAGGCAGCTGTCATTGCGGCGATATCAGTTTTGAAGTCGACGGCGACATCGGCCAGGTGCTCGAGTGCAATTGCTCGCACTGCCGCCGCAAGGGCTACCTCTTGTGGTTTGTGCCGCGCGCCCAGTTACGCCACGAGACGCACGAGCACTACATGGGCACGTACACGTTCAACAAGCACGTGATCCAGCATCACTTCTGCCTGCGCTGCGGCACAGCGCCCTTTGCCGAGGCCAAAGACCCCAAGGGCAACCCTACCGCGGCCATCAATGTGCGCTGCCTGGAAGACGTCGAATTCAAAGACTTGGAGATCAAGCCCTACGACGGGCGCAGTTCTTAAATCCGCCGGAAAGTAGACAAAGAAAAAGCCCGGAGCATGAAAGCTCCGGGCTTTAAACTTTTCAACGACGTGAGTCGTTGGGTTGCTTACGCAACCTTCAGGTTCGCGGCGGCGTCTTTGCCGCGCTCGTTCACGACGTCGTACGTGACCTTTTGGCCTTCGTTGACGGTGCTCAAGCCAGCGCGTTCAACGGCGCTGATGTGCAAGAACACGTCTTTGCCGCCGCTGCTCGGCTCAATGAAACCGAAACCCTTCTGAGCGTTGAACCACTTAATTGTACCTTCAGCCATGTTACTATCCTTAAGAAAACGCGCGAATGGCGCATATTGTGACTTTGCGACTGCCGCAAAGCCTCTTCATCTGAATCCGGCGTTATCTTGGGCCCTCTACGGGGCATTGAACAAGGCAAGCGTAGAAATAGACTGCCCTCAGGATAGGCCAGTTTTCGGATTAAGCAAGCCGTCAAATCGCCCCAGCCCCCGCAAGGGCTTTATATGGACTTTTATTACGTAGCGGAGGCGATTTACGCCCGATTAGGTCACAAAACGACGAATAAGAACACGATACCCGTAATCGCCAAGGCGGCGACCACGGTCGTGAAAGCGTCGGAATTTACGAATTCCCAGTGATTGGCCCACTGTTCCGGAAGATGCAATTGAAGCTTCATGACGCACTCCTTTGATGTCGGTGGATTGAGATCAACAGGACACGCGTAGTGTACGCCCGAAGCCGGCTTACGAGGTGCGCGATGATAGTGGAGGTGAAGGCCTAGATATGTAGGTCACGCATGCTTCATCACAAATGCGTGGCTACAGGCTCCAGTCTAAGTTGGCATTTGATCCGGCTTATCGCCCAGGCGTTTGCCCGGATTGATATGCTCAAGCTCTAAAAGGTACGCGCTGTGATCGCAGTTGCCGTACCCCTCGGCCAGCAAGTCTTCGTATAATGCGGTGACGCGCGCGGCGATGGGCAAATCGAGCCCGGCGCTTTTCGCGGCGGCCATGATGGTGCGCAGGTCTTTCACCTGCGTTTTAACCGGCGCGCCCGGCGCCCACGCCCGGTCCAACATGCGCTGACCGTGTTGTTTCAGAATCATGCTGTCGGCAAATCCACCCGTCAGCGCCTCGCGCACTTTGGCCGGGTCCGCACCGTTGGCCGCCGCCAACAACAAAGCCTCCGCCACCGCGCCGATGGTGATGCCGACAATCGCCTGATTGGCCAGCTTGGCGATTTGCCCTGTACCGCTCGGGCCGATCAGCACCGGCCGTCCCATGCTTTCCAAAACCGGCTTAGCGCGCGCGAAGGCGTCCTCGGTCCCGCCCGCCATAATCGCCAGCGTGCCGGCCGCAGCGCCTTTGGTTCCGCCCGACACTGGCGCATCGAGATGCAGCACACCTTGCGCCGCCAACGTGGCTGCATGCTCCCGCGCTATATCTGGCGGAATCGAACTCATGTCGACAACAATGCTGCCCGTCTTCAATGCCGCCGCCGTTCCTTGCGCGAACAGCACGCTGGTCACAGTCGGCCCGTCGGCCAGCATGGTGATGACGATATCCGCGCCTGCAACGGCTTCCGCCGGCGTTGCGCAGACGCGCGCACCTTGCGCGGCAAGCCCAGCGGCTTTGTCCATCGACCGGTTCCAAACCGCCAATGTGTGCCCAGCTTTAAGAATGCACACAGCCATGGGCGCGCCCATGAGGCCGGTGCCGAGTAATGCGATGGATGTCATAAGTCCCTCCTGAACCCAGGATAACAGATCGCGCGCCCTATCGCCGCCGCATTTTGTCGCGCGATGGTTGTGACGTCAGGGATCGACCGACTCTCGTTACCACGCGGCCACGGAACTTTGACTCTCAACACTCCGTTTAAGTCTGCATGCGCGCGGGATATCCGCGCGGCTTAAAAACCGATGGAGAAGAACATGACCACATTCCGAACCGTTTCAACCGCGCTGCTTTGCTCGGGCATCTTGTGCCTTCCTGCATTGGCCCAGGTGGGCGTGGAATCCGCGCTCAATAAATCCAAAGTTTCGCTGCACCAAGCGATTTCCGCGTCGGAAAAATCCACCGGCGGCACCGTCATGGAAATCAAGCTCGACGAAGAAAAAGACGCGCCGGTCTATGAAGTCACCGTGCTGAAGGGCGACGCCGTCACCCACTACAAACTCGACGGCACCTCGACCGCCTCAATGCCGATGGAGAACAAGAGCATCGTCGCCAAGGTCGTCGACCACGAAGGCAAAGACGAACGCATCGCCGCCGCCACCGCCCAGTCGTCCCTGAAAGACGCCGTCGCCAAAGTCGAAAAACAAACCGGCGGCCAAGCCATCGAAGCCTCCATCGAAGTCGACGATAAGAAAGCTCAGTACGTCGTCGAAGTCCTCGTCGGCAGCAAAGAAGTAAAACACGCGGTCGACGCCACGACTGGCAACATCATCGCGAAGTAAATCGCGGTGGCGTTAAAAAGATTACGGCGCCGCATAATTTCTCTGCGGCGCCGTTTTTTTTTGTGTGGTGCTCGAAAGCCCGAGCCCTTACGCGCCCTGCTGCGCCTTCAACTTCGCCACCTGTTTTTCCATCTGGGACAGCAATCCGGCGAAGCTGCCGGTTTGGCTGATGATGGTGGCGTAGTCCTGGCGATAGGTGATCGCCATACTCACGCCTTCGATGACGATATCGAGCACCTTCCATCCTTCCGGACGCTGGCGCAGACGCCATTCGACGCCGAAGTTGGAGTTGCCGCTGGTGCTGGTGATGGTGGACTTCACCAGTGTGCCGTTCTCACCGTCGGCCTGCTTGCTGGCGACTTTCAGTGTTTGTCCGTTGTACATGGAGAAGCGGCGCGACCACGTGTAAACAATCACGTCCTCGAACAGGGTCGTGAATTTTTCCTGTTCTGCCGGTGTTGCGGCTTTCCAGTAGCGCGCTAGGATAAAGCGGCCGATGGCGGGCAGATCGAAGTACTGCGTGAACATCGTGCGGAAGCGCTGCTGCTTCTCTTTGTTCGGAATCGGCGCCGCGAGGATGTCGTTGATGCCCTTCTGCGAGAAGTCGCCGACAAACAAGGCCGGATCGGCATTCGTCGCCTGTGCATGCGCGGGTGCTGCGGCGAACGCAAACAGAGCAAGGAGCAGGGCGGTAGCGGAGCGGCGGGGGAACATTGAAATGGTCATGCGAAACATCTACCGATTAAATAAGGCACTTATGCGGCAAAAATGTACGGCGTTACTCACCACAGTCTTCATTCACCAAAGTCTTCAAGCGGTGGTGGTGCGCCGTTACGAACTTCACTCGCACGGATTTGGCGAAAGGACGAACGCAAAGCGGCATAATAATCGAGCGACGATTTACGCAGTTCATCTAGCACGTCCATCGTCACATCCTTGGTGTCGATGTATGTAACGCCCAAAGTGGTCCATTGGATCCAACTCTTGCTGCCGTTGCCGCGATTGTACCAGGCCAACGGATCGATGGCGAAGGAATCGACCGCAAAGCCGAAGCCGTCACGCACCGTCGA
Source organism: Fidelibacterota bacterium (assembly GCA_947476625.1). Lineage (GTDB taxonomy): Bacteria > Pseudomonadota > Alphaproteobacteria > Rhodospirillales > Rhodospirillaceae > SHVO01. The sequence continues at coordinate 42,088 of CANJRA010000012.1, read as the reverse complement.
GGGGCCCAGCAGCGGTATATAAACGTAAGGTCCGTCGCCTAATCCCCACACGCCCAGCGTCTGGCCGAAATCCTCGCCGTGCTGTTCCATACCGAGCTTGGTGCCGACATCGAAGAAGCCGAAGAAGCCCATGCCGGTGTTGACGAGGAAACGCCCGAGCGTGGTTCCGGCGCGGCTGAACTGGCCCTGCAGGATGTCGTTGGCGAAGGTAATGGGCGAGCGCAGGTTGTCGACAAAGTTATCGACCTTGTCGCGGGCGTCAGCCGGCACTACGGCGCGGTAGCCTTTGATGACCGGGCGCATGATCACCTTGTCCAACCCGGCGTCGACCTTGAACATCGCGCGGTTGAAGGGCTCCAGCGGGTCGTTGGCTTCCTGATAGGCCGCCAGGGCGACCGGGTCGCTCGCAGGTGGCTTGGTGGCGCATGCCGAAAGGCAGGCTATGATGCCGAAAGCCAGGGCCAATCTCACTGTATGGAAAGTCATGATTTAGGGTATTCTTTTCATCGGGGGATTGCCTTACAAAGCAGCCGAAATATCCCTATTTTCTATCGTCTTAGGCCATCCCCACCCAGACAGGCACTGGTACCATACCGCAGCGTAATAAACCAGTAACGATTCAAGGAAATACAAGCGTGGCGCGTCCTCCTGATAACCTTGTTAAACCGCGTGACGGGAAGGACACAGTCCCCCCCGGCATTCAGGTGTCGTTCGAGTTTTTTCCGCCGAAAACCGAGAAAATGCAGGAGCAGCTCTGGGCGTCCATCGAGCGCCTGGCGCCGCTTAAACCCGCATTTGTTTCGGTGACATATGGGGCCGGCGGGTCCACCCGCGAGCGTACCCACGAAACTGTTACGCGTATCCAGAAGGAAAAGGGCCTACTGGCCGCTGCCCATCTGACATGCGTCGGCGCGACCCGGGCTGAAATCGACGCCGTCGCCAAACAGTATTGGGACTCGGGCATCCGCCACATCGTCGCCCTGCGCGGCGATCCGCCCGAGGGCCAAAGTAAATACGCGCCGCATCCGGGCGGCTACGCCTATGCCGCCGATCTGGTGGAGGGATTAAAGCGCGTTGCTGATTTCGAGATCAGCGTCGCGGCCTATCCCGAGGTCCATCCGGAAGCAAAAAGCGCGACCGACGACTTAGAGAACCTTAAGCGCAAGGTCGGCGCGGGGGCTAGCCGCGCCATCACGCAGTCGTTCTTTGATCCCGGCGTATTTCTGCGCTTCCGCGATCAGGCCGCCGGTCTGCAAGTGCCGCTCATTCCGGGGATTATCGTCGCCACCAATACCGGCACGCTGAACTCCTGCATCAAGATGGGCACAAAAGTGCCGCAGTACATGTTCGAGCTTTTCGCCGGACTGGAAAACGATGTCGAAACCCGCAAGCTTGTCGCGGCGACCGCGGTGGCCGAACAGGTGCGCACGTTGGTCCGCGAAGGCGTGACGGATTTTCATTTCTACACGTTGAACCGCGCCGACCTGACTTATGCGATTTGCCATCTGCTCGGCATTAAGCTGAAAACCTGACGTGTCGGATCCCTTCGAACTCAACGATGAACCTGCTTTCGAACCGGCGAAACCGTATGTGCCCGCTGCTCCGCCACCACCACCCGTGTGGATCGATAAGCTGAACCCCGAGCAGCGCGAAGCTGTGCTGGCCACCGATGGCCCGGTACTGGTGCTCTCGGGCGCGGGCACGGGCAAAACCCGCGTGCTGACGACGCGTCTCGGCTACATTCTGTCGCAGCACCTCGCCAAGCCCTGGCAAATTCTCGCCGTCACCTTCACCAACCGCGCCGCGCGCGAAATGCGCGAGCGTGTGACGCAACTGGTCGGCCCCGCCGCCGAGGCGATTTGGCTTGGCACTTTCCACGCCCTCGGCGTACGTATGCTGCGCCGTCACGGCGAGATCGTCGGCTTGCGCTCCAACTTCACTATCCTCGATTCCGACGATCAAATGCGTCTGCTGAAGCAGCTCATGGAAGCCGACGAGATCGACACCAAGAAATGGCCCGCCCAGGCGCTCATGGGCATTATCCAACGCTGGAAAGACCGTGGTCTCACGCCCGATAAAGTCGGCCAAGGTCAAGGCACCGACTTTGCCGCCGGCCGCGCGCTGGCGTTGTATCGCAGCTATCAGGACCGCTTGAAGACGCTCAACGCCGCCGATTTCGGCGACTTGCTGCTGCACTGCCTGACGATCTTCCAGCAGCAGCCGAAAGTGCTGGCGCAATATCAAAACCAATTCCGCTATGTATTGGTGGACGAATATCAGGACACCAACGTCGCGCAGTATTTATGGCTGCGGCTGCTCACACAAACCCACCGCAATCTCTGCTGCGTCGGCGACGACGATCAGTCGATCTATTCCTGGCGCGGCGCGGAAGTCGGCAACATCCTGCGGTTCGAGAAAGATTTCCCCGATGCCAAGGTTGTCCGGCTCGAGCGCAACTACCGCTCCACGCCCACCATTCTCGCGGCGGCGTCGCATCTCATTGCCCACAACGAGGGCCGCCTCGGCAAAACCTTGCGCACCGGCCACGAAGGCGACGTCGAGAAGGGCGCGCCGGTCAAAGTGCGCGGTGTCTGGGACGGCGCAGAAGAAGCCCGCTGGCTGGTGGAAGAGATCGAGGTCTTGCAACGCCAAGGCCACAAGCTGCCCGAGATCGCCATTCTCGTGCGCGCCGGTTTCCAGATGCTGGAATTCGAAGAACGCCTGATCACGACCGGCATCCCGTATCGCGTCGTCGGCGGTCCGCGCTTCTACGAGCGTTTAGAAATTCGCGACGCCGTTGCGTATTTGCGCATGATCCATCAGCCCGACGACGATCTGGCGTTTGAACGCATCGTCAACAAACCCAAGCGCGGTCTCGGTGACGCCACCATCCAGAAAATCCATCAGCTTGCCCGCGCGCAAAATGTGCCGCTGGTGGAAGCCGGACGCCGCATGATCGAGACCGACGAGCTGCGCGCCGCCGCGCGCACCGCGCTGCGCACACTCATCGCCGACTTCGACCGCTGGCGCACATTGCAAGACGTCATGGCGCCGTCGGAACTGGCGGCCATGGTTTTGGAAGAAGCCGGTTACACCGCCATGTGGCAGACCGACAAATCGCCCGAAGCGTCGGGTCGTCTCGATAACTTGCGCGAGTTTGTCTCGGGTCTGGGGGGGTGGGAAAACATCGCCGGCTTCCTCGATCACGTCAGTCTGGTGATGGAAAACGACGCGCAGGCCGGGCAGGACAGCCTCACCCTCATGACGCTGCACGCCGCCAAGGGTCTCGAATTCGACAGCATCTTCCTGCCGGGCTGGGAAGAAGACATCTTTCCCAGCCGCCGCTCGCTTGAAGAAAATGGTCAGAAGGCCTTAGAGGAAGAGCGCCGCCTTGCTTACGTCGGCCTCACGCGCGCCCGCAAGCGTGTGTTTGTGTCGTTCGCCGCCAACCGCCGCGTCTACAATCAATGGCAGTCGAGCATTCCCTCGCGCTTCATCGATGAATTGCCCAAAGAGATGGTCGAACAGGAAGCCAACGCCGGTCTCTACGGCAACAGCGGCGGCGGATGGGGCGGTCTCTCCGACAGCGGAGGCGCCAGATCGGGCTCGGGCATGCGCCGCCCGGTGCGCATGATTGAAGCCGATACCTGGGAAACCGCCTCGCGCGGAAAATCCGAGCACGGCTTTAAAATCGGCGACCGCGTTTTCCATCAGAAATTCGGCTACGGCCTGGTCGAGGAAATCGACGGCCCGAAACTTGCGATTGCCTTCGACAAGGCCGGCCTCAAAAAAGTCCTCGATAGTTTTCTGGAACCTTCATAAGCGCTGCGTGAATAAAACGGCGGCGGCAAATCTTTTAGGGGGATTGTGCCGCCGCCGCCCGCAACCCTGCGCGTACCATAAAAAAACACCGGCCGGGTTACAAAACCGAAACGCTCAATAAAACGGCAGCAGCCAATCCGGGGGAGGAAAGACGCTGCCGCCAATATAACTCAAGGTGCGGACGGGAAGGGAACTCAGATACCTCGAATGAATGTTGAGCTGTCTTAAGTACGATCGCGCGGCCTTGATGGATCAGTGAAAAACGCACCAATCGTGCCGTCTTCTTGGTATTGTTATAAACGGTGACATGAGCCAAGGACCTACAGCACCATTGCTTGTATTGCATTCCTGCCACGAGTCGCGTGCATAGCTCTTTAGAACTATGAAAAAGAAGCATTTTTATGGCGAATGATATCGGCGGGGCCTTCGGCAACGCCTGGAGCGCTAAAGTAATAGTGGCAATTGAGCACATGGACGCCTTCGAACGGGTGTTCGAGAGCCTTGCCGGGGTTGTCAGTTTATACGAAGTCGACGACAGCAAAAAACCTGTGCTCTGGGCGGTCGAGGGTATGTTCGACGTCAGTCCGCCGCGCGCCGAACTCAGCGCGCGTGTCGCCCTGGCAGCAAGCGCCTTGGGCATCGCCGTGCCCGAGCTGGTTGTCGCAAAAGTCCCCGCCAAGGATTGGCTGACGGAAACCATCGCCAGCTTTCCGCCGATCAGGGCAGGGCGCTATTACATCCACGGCGATCACGTAAAAGGCCCGTTTCCGGCCAGCGCGATCCGCCTCACCATTAACGCCGCCACGGCTTTTGGCTCCGGCCAGCATGCCAGCACCATGGGCTGTTTGCTGGCGCTGGACGCCATGTTTCGCGCCGACAAGTCTGCGAAAAAGCGCGGCATCGGCGGTCTGGATATGGGCTGCGGCAGCGGCATCCTCGGCATGGCGGCGGCCAAAACCCGCAAGACCCGCGTGCTCTGCGCCGATATCGATCCCGAGGCCGTACGTGTCACACGCTACAACGCGCGCAAAAACAGCCTCACGCGGTTTATCCCGGCGCTCATGAGCGATGGCTGCGGCGACCGCGCCATTCGCCGCCACGCGCCGTATCGGTTCATCACGGCCAACATCCTGGCGCGGCCTTTGAATAACATGGCGCGCGACCTCTCGCGGCTGCTGACCCCCGGCGGGCACCTGATCCTGGCCGGGTTCATCCGCCGCGACGAAGCCTTCGTGCTCAACGCCTACCGCGCGCAAGGGCTCAAACTCGTCCGCCGTTTCCGCCTGGCGCCGTGGACAACGCTGGTTTTGAAGAAATAACAGCAGGTTAGCGGCGTTGAATCCGGGGGTAGACCCCATTACCTTAATCCCATGGACACACTCGCCCCGCCCGCCGTTTCCGCCGAACGTCTCAACGCCTTGCGCGCTGCCATGCGCGCGGCCGGTGTCGACGGTTATCTCGTCCCCCACGGCGACGAGCATCAAGGCGAATTCAACGCGCCCTACGCCGAACGGCTGAAATGGCTGACCGGCTTTTCCGGTTCTGCCGGCACATCTGTTGTGCTGTCCGATAAGGCCGCGATCTTTATCGACGGCCGCTACACACTCCAGGTGCGCGATCAGGTCGACGGCACGCTCTATCAATACCGCCACATGATCGACGAACCGGCCGCGGCCTGGATTGCCGAGAATGCGGCCACAGGTCAAAAGATAGGCTTCGACGCCCGGCTGCACACACCTGCGGGTCTCGCGCGTCTTGAAGAAGCCGCCGCAAAAGCCGGCGCTAAACTCATCGCGCTGGCTGACAATCTCATCGACAGCGTTTGGACAGCGCAGCCCGCGCGCCCGCGCGCCCCGGTCATCGTATATCCCGACAAATTCGCGGGCCGCACATCGGCCGAGAAGCGCAAACTGGTTGCCGCGGTTCTGAAGGGCGAGGGCATGGATGCCTACGTCTTCACAGCCTTGGATTCTATCGCCTGGCTGTTCAATATTCGCGGCGCGGATGTTGAATTCAGTCCGCTCACGTATGCCTACGCCATGCTGTTTACCGACGGCACGGCAACGCTGTTCATCGACGCCGCGAAGATCTCCCCCGAGGTCACAGCCCATCTTGGACCCGATGTGCGCTTGGCCGCCTACGATGCTCTGGTGCCCGAGCTCGCCGCGCTCGATAAGTCCATTGCCGTCATCGGTCTTGATCGCGATACCGGCTCACGTTGGGTACACGACGTCATCGCAGCCGCGCGCAAAGTAAAGATCACTGCCGATCCTTGCACAGCCCTGAAAGCGAGCAAGCGCCCCGTCGAGCTGCAAGGCGTGCGCGAGGCTCATATCCGCGACGGCGCGGCGCTGTCGCGCTTTCTCGCGTGGCTCTCCAAGGAAGCGCCGAAAGGCACACTCACCGAAATCACCGCCGCCGACCGGCTTGAACAGTTCCGCGCGGAGAGTAATACGTTCCGCGGGCCGAGCTTTGCGACCATCGCCGGCGTGGGTGCTAACGGCGCGATTGTGCATTACCGCGCCCAACCCGAAACCACGGCGCGCATTCGCCCCGATACGGTTCTGCTGCTTGATTCCGGCGGTCAATATCTCGACGGCACCACCGATGTCACGCGCACGGTCGCCATCGGCAACGCTACGCCTGAGCAGAAGCATCGTTTCACGCTGGTTCTCAAAGGCCACATCGCCTTGGCCCAAGCGCGCTTCATCAAAGGCACCACCGGCAGCCAGCTCGATGTGCTCGCGCGTCACGCGCTGTGGCGCGAAGGGCTCGACTACGATCACGGCACCGGCCACGGCGTCGGCACCTTCCTCGGTGTGCACGAAGGCCCGCAACGCATCAGTAAAGTCGGCAACACCGTAGCGCTCGAACCCGGCATGGTGATCTCGAACGAGCCCGGCTATTACAAAACCGGTGAATACGGCATCCGCATCGAAAACCTCGTCGCGGTGCGTGAGGCCGCGAAACCTGCGGGCGAGGAAAAACCGCTCCTGGAATTCGAGACACTGACTCTCGCGCCGATCGATCTCAACATGACCGAACCGTCATTGCTGACCGATACGGAAAAAACGTGGCTCAACGCCTATCACGCCACCGTATGCGACACGCTAACGCCGCTCGTGGATGCGGAGACGAAGGCGTGGTTGACGAGCGCGACCGCCGCCATCTAGTGCGCGACTAAATTTCGCACAACAGCTTCCTGAATTTCCGATCTCGCTTTAAATACCACTCGCGGCTCATGGCTTCGTTGCGTGTGGCATGTGGTTCCGCGTACAGCAAAACCCACGTCCGTCCGCGCGTCGAGCGCCCGCCCGTGCCGCTGTTGTGCGCTTTAAGTCTGCGCGCGAGATCGTTCGTCCAGCCGACATAGGTGCGTGCACCATTCGGCTCGAAACTTCCCAACACATATACGAAACAGCGCTCCGCCGATGCGTCGCCGATTATTGCTTCATGGTTCTGATCGGCCACGTTCATTTCTATCCACGGGAATTCTAGTTTCGAGCGCCAACAAATTCGTGCGGTTTTACCGTCTTTTAGGCAAGGGCGGCACCCTTTTTCAACTTTTACTCTAGCCTTCATACTGAAACCCCATAAATATGATGCGTATCCAGCAAGAAGGCGCGCCCAAGGCGCCATTGAGGCCGTGATGGGATTTGACAGTGTTGGCGTAATCCCCGGCGATGTGCAGGAGTTTTTTCTGCACTGGCAAGTTGTCGGCAAGACGGGTTTGATTCCGCGCCTGCAAGACTTCCTCGATTTTCCACCGTTTAAGTTGCAATCCGAAGTCGCCATCGTTGATGTCGGCGGCGAGGGCGATTTGCGCTTTCGCTTGTTCGGCACCGGTTTGTCGTCGCTTGCTGGAAGAGATTGGACCGGCATGGATGTGCTGACCAATTTTCATCCCAGTGCCCGCGCCGAGGCAATGCGTACAGCTTCGTTAGCCGTAAGCCGGCCTTGCGGCTATTTCGTCACGCGCTATGTGCAGCGCGTGGTCATTGAAACAAGGGCCATTGGCATTGGATTGCCCTTTTTGAACGACAAGTCCGGTCAGGTCGGATTGCTGACGTTCAGTTCGCTCATCGATCGGACAACGCAGGTGATAGCCGGTGAGGCCGAATCGTTTGTGCGCGCCGTGCCGCTGATGCGCTGGATCGATATCGGCGCCGGTATACCCGGCAACTAGACCCGCCGCCACATCAAGGCTTCATCAATAAAGCTTCCATCGTCCATGCGTATGGACGAAGGCTCAATGCCATAGGATTCAAATCCGTGTCGTTCATAAAAACGTACGGCGCGGCGGTTGGCGGCCACAACGGTAAGCTGTACCTGCCACACAGTCGTGGCTGCGTGTGCGAGCAGGGTCGTCATGATGTGATCGGCGGCGCCGGTCCCGCGCGCTGCGGGGCGCACATACATGCCCCAGATTAGACCCTTGTGCTCGGTCTTGGTTCCGGCAATGCGCGCGAATCCACCGATGCCGAGGATACGTCCTTCTGTTTCCACGGCGACAACGAAATCGCGTTCCAGACGTAACCGCCAGCCTTCAAGGCTCACGCTATCGTCGTCCATGACGCTGATACGAAAGGATGCGGCATCATCGACCAAGCCTTCACTGCGGATGGCCCGGAATACTGCGACATCGGTGGAGGTGAGGCGACGGGTGGTGAGGGAGAGCATGGCCTTATCAGCATTTCATCGGCAGATTGTCACCAGCTATACCTGGGTCGTCCAAAAGATCGGGTGAAGGTCTAACCCGCACTGCCTTCGGGTTTGTGCGCCGCCAGCATTTTGGTCCATCGCTTCTGCATTTCCTTCGGCGAGACCACAGCGATCTGACTCATGATATTCCACGTGTAGCCGAACGGGTCCAAGACCACACCGCTGCGGTAGCCATAAAACTCGTCCTGTACCGGGCGCACGACCGTCGCGCCTGCGGCTACGGCGCGGGCGAAAAGCGCATCGGCATTCTTGACGGTCAGATTAAGCCGGACCGGCGATCCATTAAGCGTCTTGGCACTCAACACCGCCATCTCGGGATATTCGTCCGACAGCATAATGTGGGAATCGCCGATCTTCATTTCCGCATGGCCCACGCGGCCCGCGGGTTCCGTCAAACGAAACATCTCTTTTGCGCCGAAAGCCTTTTCATAGAACTGCATGGCGAAAGCAGAATCCTGGAAACACAACGAAGGCGCCAGAGTGTGAAAACCTTTCGGCACGGGCGCGACCTTGCGCGCCTTGCGGGGTGCTGTGCGCGGTGCCTTACGGTGGACGGCTTTCTTGACAACTTTTTTATTCGCCGTCTTTTTCTTTGCCTTTGGATTTCTCTTGGGAACGGCTTTCTTGCTGCGTTTCCGAGTAGCCATGGCATATCTCCCTTGTTCTTTCCGCGCGCCGCCAGTTTAACGCTAGAGCGCGCAGGTGCGTATGAAATAACGCCGTATGCTGCAATTGGTCACACGCATAAACGGCTGATCTCGGCCGGAATCACTTAACGTTATCCGTTGATCAGCTTGAGGTATTCCGCTTCGGTAATCACTTTTACGCCCAAAGCCTCGGCCTCTTTCAATTTAGAGCCTGCACCGGGCCCGGCCACCACGAGGTCGGTTTTCTTGGATACCGACCCGGCCACTTTAGCGCCGAGGGATTGCGCTTTGGCTTTCGCTTCGCCGCGGCTCATGGCCTCCAACGTCCCGGTAAAGACAACGGTCTTGCCGCCGATAGGCGAGACCGCGGTGTCGGGCCGGACAAAATCCTCGATTGTTAGTTCCTCGGCCAGCGCATCTAAAATTTTGCGGTTATGCTTTTCGGCGAAGAAGCCTACCAAATCGTCGGCCATGGACTCGCCGATCTGCTCGATGCTGTTGAGTTCTTTCCAAGCATCGCTTTCCCGATCCTTGGCCGCGATCATGGCGACGCGCCAGGCATCGAAGGAGCCGTAAGCATGCGCCAGAAGGCGCGCGGTAGCTTGCCCCACCTGACGAATGCCCAAGGCATATATCAGCCGTTCGAGGCTGATGGTGCGCCGCTGATCGATAGCCGCAAAAAGATTATCGATAGACTTCTCAGCCCAGCCTTCACGCTCGCTCAACTTCGCACGGCCGCCGCGCTTTTCCAGCGTGAACAGGTCTGCGGGGCTTTCAATCAGCTTGTCGGTGAAGAAAGCCTCAATGTTCTTCTCACCCATGCCTTCAATGTCGAACGCATTGCGCGAGGCAAAGTGCTTCAGCCGTTCGACCGCCTGCGCCGTACAAAACAATCCGCCCGTACACCGCCACGCGACTTCGCCGTCTTCCCGCACGGCCTGACTACCGCAGTCCGGGCATTTTTTAGGGAACTTGTAGGGTTTGCTGTCTTTGGGGCGTTTCGCAAGCACGACTTCCAACACTTGGGGAATCACGTCGCCCGCGCGCTGAATGATAACCGTGTCATGCTCGCGGATGTCCTTACGGATGATCTCGTCTTCGTTGTGCAGCGTGGCATTGCTGACGACAACACCGCCGACATTGACCGGCTTAAGGCGTGCGACCGGCGTCAATGTGCCGGTGCGACCAACTTGAATATCAATTGCGGTTATCTGCGTTTCGGCTTTCTCGGCGGAATACTTATGCGCCGTCGCCCAGCGGGGCGCGCGCGAGACAAAGCCCAAGCGCCGCTGCAAGTCGATGCGGTTAACCTTATAGACCATGCCGTCGATGTCGTAGGGCAGGGATGCGCGATCCTCGCCCAGCTTGCGATACTCCGTCAGCATCTCCTCCAGCGACTTACACAGCTTGGTGCGCGGATTGATCGGAAAACCCCACTCCTTCAGGGTCTGCAGGAAGTCCCATTGAGTCTTCCATTCCATGCCCTTCACGTCACCCCAAGCGTATGTGAACGCCTTCAAAGGACGCTCGGCGGTAATGTTGGGATCAAGCTGACGCAGCGACCCGGAGGCAGCATTGCGCGGGTTGGCGAAAATCTTGCCGCCCTTCTTTTCCTGTGCGGTGTTCAATTTGGCGAAGTCCTGCTTGGTCATGTAGACCTCACCGCGAATTTCTATGACCTTCGGCACATCGCCCATAATGAAGTCGGGCAGTTCCTTAATCGTGCGGATATTGGCGGTGATGTCTTCGCCCTCGGCGCCGTCGCCGCGCGTTGCGGCCACCACAAGCCGGCCATTTTCGTAGCGCGCCGAGAATGACAACCCGTCGATCTTGGGTTCGCAAGTGACGTCGATATTTTCCTCGGGCAACTTAAGAAAAGCACGAATGCGCTCTTCAAAATATTGAACGTCCCAGTCGCTGAAAGCGTTATCCAACGACAACATAGGAACGCCATGCTGAATCTTCGTGAATCCACGGGCGGGAGTTGAACCGACTTTCTTCGAAGGGCTGTCGGCACGCTTGAGTTTGGGAAAGCGTGCCTCGATGGCATCATTACGCTGCCTAAGGGCATCGTACTCCGCGTCCGTGACAGTCGGCGCATCGTCCTGATAGTAGGCCGCATCATGGAAAGCGATCTTGGTCGCCAGTATTTTAAGCTCGGACTTGGCCTGCTTCTCCGTCAGTTCTTCGACGGGAATGTCGCGTTTCTCCGCGCTCACGACAGCGGCCCGCTCAGCAGGCTTTCAGCGGCGGCGCGCGCTTCGTCGGTGATTTTCTCGCCCGCCAGCATGCGCGCGATTTCCTCGCGGCGTGCCGTGGCCGTCAGCAGTTCGACCTTGGTGCTGGTCTGTCCGGCGCGGGTTGTTTTGCTGACCCGCCAGTGATTATCGCCTCGTGCCGCGACCTGCGGCGCATGAGTCACCACAATCACCTGCACATTCTTCGCCAACCGCGCGAGGCGTTCGCCCACGGCGTTGGCGGTAGCACCGCTGATGCCGGCATCGACTTCATCAAAAATCAGCGCGGCGCGATCTTGCGAGCCGGCCAGCACAACCTTCAACGCCAGCATGAAGCGTGCCAACTCACCGCCCGAAGCGATCTTGTCGAGCGGGCCCGGCGGCAGGCCTGGGTTGGTGGAAATCTCGAAGCTCACTTTATCCATGCCGCTATCGTTCCACGCAGCTTCGGCTTTCGCCGCGACCACCGTGCGGAAGGTAGCTTTGTCCAGCTTCAGCGGCGGCAGTTCCTTGGCGACAGCTTTGTCGAGCGTACGTGCGGCGTCCTGCCGGGCGAGGCTCAAGGCTTGTGCGGCTTTGTCGTAAGTCATGCGCGCGGATTTTTCGGCACCGGCTAAACGCTTCACTGCATCGCTGCCGCCGTCGATGGCGGCAAGGCGTGTCTTGAGAGTTTCCAGAATTCCAGCCAGTTCATCGACGCTGCTATTGTGTTTGCGTGCGGCGGCCTTGAGTGCAAACAGGCGTTCCTCGGCGCGTTCCAGCGCGGCCGGGTCGGCATCGAAACCGGCCCAGACCCGGTCCAGTTCGCGCAAGGCTTCGCCCGCTTCGATGGCGGCGCGGTCGAGCGATTGGCATAATGTATCAAGGCGGCCTTCGGCCTGCTGGGCGACGCGGCTAATGCGTGTCAGCGCGCCGCGTAACGCGGCCTCGACATCTGTGTTTTCCGAAATAACCGCTCGCGCTTCGGTCATGGCCTTCATGATCTGCTCGCCGTGACGCAACACTGCGCGCGCCGATGACAGTTCCCTCTCCTCGCCCAGCCGAGGTGCGAGCATCGACAGATCACTCACCTGATGGCGCAACAGGTCTTCTTCGGCCAGCGCGCTTGAAAGCGTATCCTGCGCGGCCTTTAGCGCGTTCGCGGCTTCCCGCCACGCGGTCCAGGCCGCAGCGCAAGCAGCATCAGTCACAGTGCCGGATTTAACGCGGCGATAGGCGTCGAGCGCGGTGATATGCGTCGCGGGATCAAGCAGGCCATGGGTCTCGAACTGGCCATGCACTTCTACCAGTAGTGCGCCGATATTCTTGAGCAGTCCAATGCTCACAGGCTGATCGTTGATGAACGCGCGGCTGCGGCCGTCTGCGCCGACCACGCGCCGCAACACAACTTCATCCTCGAGCGCGATGTCTTGTTCGGCGAGAAGCGCGAAAGCGGGGTGTTTGCGCGGCAAGGCAAATGACGCGCTGACCGACAGTTTATCGGCGCCGCCGCGGATTAGCCCGGCTTCGGCGCGGCCACCCAGTGCCAGTCCCAATGAGTCGAGAACGATGGATTTCCCGGCGCCGGTTTCGCCGGTCAGAACGCACAAGCCCGCGGCAAAATCCACATCGAGCTTGTCGACGATAACAACGTCGCGGATGGAGAGTTGCGTCAGCATGCTACCCCAACCTTCAAAGGCTGGATTACCAGAATTTGTACCAGGGCTTTTTAGCGGATGCCGAACCTTCTGCGGGCACCGGCGAAGGCGGCGTGATGGTGTCCGTCGGCGAAGGTGGCGCAGCAAGTTTTTCTTTATCTGCGGACGGATTGTCGCCTGTGCCGGCCGATTTAGGGCTGCTCTCCGGCGGCACGGGCGTAATCGCGCTGATCGGTTCAATCTTGGCGACGCGCTTTTGCGCACTGCCCGCGAGGCCGTAGGAATCTTTGTACCAGTCGCTGGCCGTATAATTATAGCCCAGCACAGCCGCGGCTTTTTGCGCTTGGTCGTAAAGGCCCAGCGCCGTGTAGGCTTCATTCAAGCGGTGCAACGCTTCGGGCACATGGCTTGTGTTGCCGTAAACATCGATCACAGTCTTGAAGCGGTTGACGGCGGCAAGATAGTGACGCCGGCTCAGGTAAAAGCGCCCGATATCCATCTCTTTGCCGGCCAAGTGATCGCGCGTGAGGTCGAGTTTCAAGCGCGCGTCGCGGCCGTAAGGTGTAGTGGGGAAACGCGTCACCACGTCTTGCAGCGCTTCAAGCGCTTTGCGGGTTTCTTCCTGGTCGCGGCGCACGTCGGCGATTTGCTCGTAGAAGCACAGCGCCTTCAAATAATACGCGTAAGCAATGTCGCGATTACCCGGATGCACCGAGATGAAACGATCCAGGCGCGTGACGGCTTCGTCGTACTGATTGGCATGATAGAAGGAATAAGCCGACATCAGCTTGGCGGTGGTGGCCCAAACTGAATAAGGATGCTGGCGCTCGACTTCATCGAAGTATTTGGCCGCGTCGGTATAGCGGTCGTCTTCCACATAGGCGACGGCTTGGCTGTAAATCTCGTAAACCGACTGTTCTTTATAGGCCAGTTCCTTGTCGCTGCCGCAGCCGGCCAGCGCGGTCAGAGCAATCAGACCGGCGGCGAAAGAAGAAAGGCGTATGTTCGGGAAGCGCAGGCCCATGGTGCTCTATACTTCGACAAGTGGAGGGTGAAAGCGGGCGCAGTATATCACCGGCGCGCGCCGTGTCACGCCGCGCTGATGCGGGGAAAATACCCTGATTACAAGCAATTAGGCTGAGGGGCCGTTAGGCGAATGCCACGCGTCCGGGCATATCGACCCAGGCCGGCGTCGCCGGAGCTTCGTGCCACATATCGACCATCTCCCAGCAGGAGCGGTCGGCATAGACTTGGCGCATCAGCCGCGCGGTATCGGCGTGGCTCGAGCAGCGGCCGACAAAGTGCGCAAGGATCGGATGTCCGGCCAGATACAGATCACCAATGGCATCCAAAGCTTTGTGACGGACGAATTCGTTGTCGTGGCGCAGGCCTTCGTCGTTGAGGACACGGTCGCCGTCCACCACGATGGCGTTAGACAGGCTGCCGCCGCGGGCAAGACCCGCTTCGCGCAGCGCCGTTACTTCGGAAAGCAGGCCGAAAGTCCGCGCCCGGCTCAGTTCTTCGCGGAACGTGTCCGGATCGACCTGAAAAGAACAAGTCTGCCGTCCGATCGCCGAAGCGTGGAAATCGATATGGAAATCAACCCTCAGGCCATCGTGCCACGGGGTCAGGGCAACCATTTTGTTGCCGTTGGTATAAGAATGCTGCTTCAAGATCCGCAGCGCCTGACGGGCGCGGTCTTGTTCAACCACGCCGGCGCATTCGATCAGGAAAATGAAGGGCTCGGCGCTGCCGTCCATGGCCGGAACTTCAGGGCCGTTGATTTCAACGATGACGTTGTCGATTTCCATGCCGTAGAAGGCCGACATCAAGTGTTCAACGGTCGCAACGCCAATACCGTTTTCATCGGCCAGAACCGTACACATCCGTGAATCGGCAACATGGTTCCAGCTGGCTTTGATGGTCGCGCCGCCGCCGATCAGGTCAATGCGCTTGAAAACGATCCCGGTATCCGGTGCGACCGGGTGCAACTTCATGGCGACGCGCACGCCGCTATGCAGGCCTACGCCGGTGCAGCCGATGGAAGTCTTGAGGGTTTTTTGAAAGATGGGTCTGCGGATTTCGCTGGAAGTAGAAGTGCCAACGGGGGCGCCATGGGCGCCTAGGGGGTTATTACTATCAAAAGTCATTCGTCACCGATCTTTCTACTGGCATCGACTTAGGCTTACCCATGCCCAACTCTAGGCCGTGGTTCGGTAGCAACCCCCGTCACCGTATCCAATGCCTATCTTTGCAAATCGTTCTCCTTTGACAAGAAAAAAATTCTTGCGCCGCAATATTTTGTGCCGTTTTAAGGGCTTAGCTGCCCTTTTTCGGCCATGAAGCTATGAATTGAGCGGTCGGGGAGAGCCTAAAAGACCTTTAAAAACAGCGCTATTCCGCAGGTGCAGGCATTGCGGACCCTTGTGGTGTGACCTTTTTGGCATGGTCGGCACCCAACAGCAAATACACGCCCGGCACGACAAAAAGGGTGAATAATGTCCCGATCGACACCCCCGTAAAGATCACCAGACCCATATTATACCGCGATGCAGCGCCGGCGCCGCTTGCCAACACCAAGGGCAACACGCCCAAGGCCATCGCGAAGGTTGTCATCAGGATAGGACGCAACCGGATTTCAGCCGCCATCTCGATGGCTTCGCGCTTCGAATGTCCTTGGGCCTGCAGTTCGTTGGCGAAGCGGACGATGAGAATGCCGTGTTTGCTGACCAGGCCCATGAGCGTCACAAGGCCCACCTGCGTGTAGATGTTCAGCGTAGCGCCGCCGACCCCGAGATTGATAAAAATCAACGCCCCGGCAATCGACATCGGAACCGACACAAGGATGATGAGTGGATCGCGGAAGCTTTCAAACAGCGCCGCCAGCACCAGGAAAATGATCACGAGCGCAAAAGCAAACGTCGTCGCGAAGCCGCTCGATTCCTGCATGAACTGCCGGGACTGTCCACCGTAGTCGATGGTGTAGCCCAGAGGCAGCGCCGTCGCCAACTCACGTAGTTTGGCCAAACCTTCACCCATGGTGACGCCACGGGCCAATGAGCCGCGCACCTGAACAGCGTTCTGCATCTGGAAGTGGTTATAGGATTGCGGCACGGTTTTGGTGACGATCTTGGCGATGGTCGAGAGCGGCACCGACGTGCCGTCGGGGGCCTTGATATAATAGTTGAGCAACTGGTCGGAGTTGAGGCGGAACTGCTGCTCGACCTGCGGAATGACCTTATATGAGCGGCCTTCGAGCACGAAGTAGTTGACGTAGCCGCCGCCCAGCAACGCTGACAGCGCGCTGCCGATGTCGCTCATCCGCAAGCCCATCTGCGCGGCTTTGCCGCGGTCGATTTCCAGCGTTGCGCGCGGCAGGTCGATCTTCAAGTCGATGTCGATGAAGCTGAAAAGGCCGGTTTGTCTGGCCTGATCGACGAAATTGGTCATGACGGGCTGCATACGGTCGAAGCCTTCGGTCGATCCGACGACGAATTGAACCGGCTGGCCGAACCCGCCGGGTAACGCCGGCGGCTGCGAGACGCCGCCGCGCAGGCCGGGCACGGAATTGATCGCGCGCTGCAGCAGCACTTGCACCTCATCGGCGGTCACGTCGCGCTCTTTCCACGGCAACAATCGAAGATTGGCGTTCGTCGCATTACCGCTCATCATCTGGAAGATGTAATTGACGCCGGGAATGTCCTTCGCCTTCTCCCGCAGCTGATTGCTGTAAAGCATGCGCTGCTGGAGCGTTGCGTTGGGCGCCACGCTCAACTGCGCCATAACCATGCCTTGGTCTTCCTGCGGTGCCAGCTCGCTCCGCGACGTGGTGTAAAGGTAATAGATGCTGCTCAGCACAATCAGCGCAAAAACCACAACCACCAACACGTTGTTCAGCACATCATGCAGCATGCGCCGATAAAAACTCGATACGCGCGTGCTGATCTCATCGACGGCATGGATGAAGCGCCCTTGCCAGCCGACAATGGCCGAATGCGGCTGTAGCAGGCGTGAACACATCATCGGCGAAAGCGTTAGCGCGACGATCGACGAAATAACGACCGAGCCGGCCAGGGTGAAGGCGAACTCGGTGAACAAAGCGCCTGTCAGGCCGCTCTGGAAACCGACCGGCACGTAAACCGCCACCAGAACCGCGGCCATGGCGATAACCGGCCCGCCAAGTTCGCGCGCCGCCAGCAGCGCCGATTGAAGTGGCGTTTTGCCTTCCTCAAGGTGGCGGTTGATGTTTTCGACGACGATGATCGCATCGTCCACCACCAGCCCAATGGCGAGAACCAGCGCGAGCAGGGTGAGCAGGTTCATCGTAAACCCGAAGGCAAGCATGACCGAGAAGGTTCCGATCAGAGACAGCGGAATTGCCGCCAGCGGCACGGCCACCGAACGCACCGAACCCAGGAATACGAATACGACAATAGCCACGATGATCAGCGATTCGATGAACGACTTGTTCACTTCGTCAATCGACGCATTAACAAACAGCGAAGCGTCGTAAGTAAGCTGGGCCGTCAATTGCGGCGGCAACAGCGCCTCGAGCTCCGGCATTAAATTGCGCGTGGAGACCGCCACATCGAGCATGTTTGCGCTTGGTACTACGTCCAACTGCATCATCACGGCGATGCGGCCGTTGAGCATCATGCCGCTTTCGTAATCGTCGGCGCCAAGCGACACTTCGGCGACGTCCTTCAGGCGAATGGTGGCGCCGTTGATCTGCTTGATGGCAAGGTTCTCGAAGTCCTTCTTCGTACTGATGCCGGTGGAAGCATTCAGGTTGGTTTGCACCATTTGCCCTTTGGTGGTGCCGAGACCCGACAGATAGTTATTGCCCGCCATGGCCTGGTTGACTTCGGTCTGCGTCATTCCGTAGGCGGCTAGCTTGTTGGGATCGATCCACGCGCGCAGCGCGACGTTCTTGGCGCCCATCAGGTTTGCGGTTTGCACGCCCGGGATCGCCTGGAACTTCGGCACGATCACGCGATTCAAATAATCGGTGATCTTGTTCAGCGGCATTGATTCTGACCAGAAGGTAACAATAATCGGCGAAAGCCCCTGCGCCAATTGGACACGCAGCACCGGTTGTTGCGTACCGGGCGGCATTTGGTTCATCACTGAACTGATTCTGGAGGTGATCTCCGCCGCTGCGGTGTTCGGATCGTAATTCAGACGCAGCGTGGCGTTGATGGTTGAGCTGCTGGTGCCGCTCGTCGATGTGATGAAGTCGATGCCGTTGGCCTGCGAGATGGCATTTTCCAGCGGCGCGGTGATAAAGCCGGCCACAACGTCGGGATCGGCGCCGTAATAAGTCGTGCTGACGATCACCATGCCGTTGACGATGCGCGGGTACTGGCGGATCGGCAGCGTTTGGAAAGCGCGTATGCCCACCGCCATGATCAGGAGGCTGATGACGACGGCAAGCACCGGCCGGCGGATGAAGATATCGGTAAAATTGGCCACTATCTCACCACTCTCAGGGGTTCACGTACTTAAGGGTTCGCGTCTTAAGGGTTAGCGGTCTTCGGCTGCAGGTCCATCATCGGCTGCACGCTGTTGTCGATACGTACGACTGAACCGTTGCGCAGCTTGATTTGTCCCGCGGTCACGATGTTGTCGCCTTCTTTGACGCCGCTTTCCACAACCACAAGGTCGCCGCGTTTTTCGCCCAGCACGACGAAGGAATGGCGCGCGATCATCTTGTCGTCCTTGCTCTCGATAATATAAACGGCATCGCCGTACGGACTGTAGGTGACGGCTGTTTGCGGTATGACGATGGGGCGCGTTACTTTACCGGCGGCGATGATGACGGTCGCATACATGCCCGGAAACATCTTGCGCTCGGGATTTTTCAGGCTTGCGCGCACTTGCACGTTGCGATTTGTCGGATCGACCTTGGGATTGATGGCAGCAATCTCACCTTTGAACGAGAGGTCGGGATAGGTGTCGACTTTGGCAATGACCGCCTGACCGACCTTGATTTGATCAAGGTTCTGCTGCGGCAGATAGAAGTCCACGAAGATCGGGTCCAGCGCCTGCAGCGTCACGATGGCCGTGCCCGCATTGACATATTGCCCGCGGTCTACGGCACGCAGGCCCAGGTTACCGGCGAAAGGCGCGCGAATTGTCTTTTTGTCGAGCAGCGCCTGTTGTTGAACCAGTAAGGCTTTCGCGTTCTTAAGGTTGGCGTCGTTGGCATCCAGCGTCGCGGGGCTGACGTTCTGCGTCTTGGAGAGTTGCAGATTGCGGTTGTACGTAATCTCGGCCAGTTGCGCCGTAGACTGCAGCGATAACAGTTTCGCGCGTTCATCGGCGTCGCGCAGGCGCACCAGCACGGCGCCGGCGGCAACTTCGTCGCCCGATTGGAAATTGATCTCTTCTACGATGCCCGACACTTCGAACGCGAGGTCGGCGCCGTTGACGGCGCGGACAGACCCGACAGCCGAGATCTCCGGCGCCCAGTCGATGACCTGAACCGGCGTTGTCGAAACCGTGTCGGGGCCCGGCGCCTGACGCGGATGTTGCCCGCCGCCCACCATCTTGTATGCCGAGATTGCCGCGACAATCAGCAGGACCGCGGTCAACATGAAAGCCATGCGTTTAATCAGCGCTTTCTTATCGCTGGTTTGCATGGTCGATATCGGGCTCATCTCCATCACGGCGTTACCTAATTCTATTGATCAATGCTTATCTGTGCTTGAACACAGCTTTGCGTTTTTCCGCGAAGGCATTCATGCCTTCTTTGCGGTCTTCAATTGCGAACGTCGCATGGAAGGCGCGGCGTTCGTAGTGAATGCCCTCGGCAAGCGTAGTCTCAAAGGCGCGGTTAACGACTTCCTTTGCCACCATGACGACCGGCATCGAAAGATCGGCGATCTTCTGCGCCGTTTTCACGGCTTCATCAACCAAATCGGCGGCCGGTACCACGCGGCTGACGAGGCCGGCGCGTTCGGCCTCGGCGGCGTCGATCTGGCGGCCGGTCAGGACCATTTCCATGGCCTTCGACTTGCCGACAGAGCGGGTTAGGCGTTGCGTGCCGCCGGCGCCGGGAATGGTGCCGAGATTGATTTCCGGCTGGCCGAATTTCGCGGTATCTGCGGCAATAATAAAGTCACACATCATTGCAAGTTCGCAGCCGCCGCCCAATGCATAACCGGCAACAGCCGCGATCACCGGCTTGCGGCACTTGGTAACGCGCTCCCAGCCGACGGTGATAAAATCCTGAAGGAAAACATCCATATAATCGAAATCGGCCATTTCCTTGATGTCGGCGCCGGCGGCAAAGGCTTTCTCGCTGCCGGTCAGCACGATGCAGCGGATCGCGGGGTCGGCGTCATAGGCGTCCAGCGCCGCGCCCAAGTCGCACACAAGCCCGGCCGACAAGGCATTCAAGGCCTTGGGGCGGTTGAGCGTAATCAGCCCGACATTACCGCGCGTCTCGATAAGGATGTTTTCGTAGGTCATTACAATTCCATAGCCCGGCCAAGCGCGGCCAGCGGTAGTGGTTAAACCAACTGCTTGCTAAGTGCCGACATCTTAATGGAATCAGTGTGTAACAGGTTCGCGGGCACATGCAAAAGCCCGCACGTGCGGGTGCGGGCTCTACTACATATGGAAGGGTTAATAGTGGGGCGGATTAAGCCGCCGCGCGGCTTTCCAGCACTTTTTCCAGGTAATCCGTCACCGCGGCCCACAATTTCCGCATAACCGGCCCGTCATTGCGCTCAATCAGCTCATTATCCAGATGTTTGACAATGGATTGGACCCGTTCCAGGGTCTTTTCCCCCTGGCCGAGCGCCTTTTCCAGGCTCTTCAGGATGGCTTCCGTCGCCATCGGCTCACCCTGACACTTCACCACCGTCTGCCGAACCCATTCCCGCGCGCTGAACATATGGCCCTCACTATATATATTGAGTGGGCAGTGTAAATGGCTAATAAGAACAAAACAAGAACATTGTGCCCAGGTAGGGAATGCTATCGGCTTGACTTGAAACACCGAAAATTTACACCGGAATGATCTGCTGAAATTTCTGGCCACATTCGGGGGCGGTCCCCGATGTGTTTGCCTGCAAACCTGACCACTGGTCAGGCCAAGCACATGATTTCATACAAGGCTGTCCGACCACCCCCGAAGGCGGCGAGGTGACCATGTCGGCATCGATACAAAAAGCAAAAGGCCCGCATCTTGCGATGCGGGCCTCTCGTTTAGGACTGAGACGCTAAAGCTTAGTTAGCTTGGCGACGCAGGAAGGCTGGGATTTCCAGTTCGTCTTCGCTGTGCGAGGACACCGGACGATCCTGCGGGCCGACGCTTATGCTCAAACCGGAGGAGGATTTGGCTTGCGGCTGCGGAGCGGCGGCCGGAGCTTCTTCTACCTTCGGCTTTGCGGCCAGACTGCGGTAGCGGTCGAACAGGCGAATGCGGCCTGGTTCGATTTTGGCGGCAGGCGCTTGCGCAGGACCGGCCATCATCGGTTCGGCTTGAGGCGCTTTCGATTCGATGGTCATTTCCATGCGGGGTTCACGCACCTCGTATGTACGCGGCTCCATGGCGGGTTTGGGAATGAAGGTTTCTCGCGGACGGTCCATGGTGCTGAAAGGCGAGATCGAAGGCGCGCGCGGCGGAGCGGCCATCGGTGCGCGGGCAACGGCTTCGGCAACCGCGGCAGCTTGCGCGGCCATCGGTGTCGGAGCCGTAAACGGCGCGGCCATTTGCGGCGCGGGCATCGGCGCGGCAATCGGAGCAGGAGCTTCTTCGATATGATCGAGTTCGGCTTCCAGTTCCGGCACTTGTTCGATGTCACGTACAGCGGCGGCCATTTCCATCAGGGCTTTTTCTTCAGCCTGAAGGTTCATGGTGCCGGTCGCAGGCGCCAAAGTCGCACCGCCGAAACCGAAACCGCCGAAGGTCGGCTGTACCGGCGCAGCTGCCGTCACAGGCGAACGGGTGGTCGGCGCAGCGGAGCGGATTTCCGGCAGGCGACGGCCAACCGGACGTGCGGGTTCGGTGCGTTGCGGCATCGGACGCGGCTGAACACCGGCTTCGGACTCAATGCCGGTCGCGACGACGGAGACGCGGATCTTGCCTTCCATGCTTTCGTCGAAGCACGAGCCGAAGATGATGTGGGCGTCGCTTTCGACTTCGTCGCGGATACGGTTGGCAGCTTCGTCTACTTCGAACAACGTAATGTCGTTACCGCCGGTGATGTTGATGAGAACACCCTTAGCGCCGCGCATGGAGGTTTCTTCCAGGAGCGGATTAGCAATAGCGGCTTCGGCGGCGTCGAGCGCGCGGCGGTCGCCGGAGGCTTCGCCCGTGCCCATCATGGCGCGGCCCATTTCCTTCATCACGGTGCGGACGTCTGCGAAGTCCAAGTTGATCATGCCGGGCATGGTCATCAGATCGGTGACGCTACGGACACCGCCGTGGAGCACGTCATCGGCCATCTTGAAGGCATCGGCGAAGGTGGTCTTTTCGTTAGCGACGCGGAACAGGTTTTGGTTCGGGATAACGATGAGGGTATCGACATACGCTGCCAACTCTTCGATGCCGGCTTCGGCGAGGCGCATGCGGTGCACGCCTTCGAATTGGAACGGCTTCGTGACGACGCCGACCGTCAGCACGCCCAGTTCGCGGGCCATGCGGGCGATGACGGGAGCGGCGCCTGTGCCGGTGCCGCCGCCCATGCCGGCGGTGATGAAGCACATATGCGCGCCTTCGAGTTCACGGCTGATGACTTCCAGCGCTTCTTCAGCAGCGTGACGGCCGATATCGGGACGGGCGCCGGCGCCGAGGCCCTGGGTCGTGTCGCGGCCCAGTTGGATGCGGCGGTCGGTACGCGAAGAAGCGAGCGCTTGAGCGTCGGTGTTGGCGACGACGAAGTCGACGCCTTCCATGGCGCTCTGGATCATGTTGTTGACCGCGTTTCCGCCGGCACCGCCGACGCCGACGACGGTGATGCGCGGCTTCAGCTGCGCTTCGATGGTCGTCTTAGGTATGCTGATGTTGATGGTCATTTTTGTTCTCCGGATTTCACTAAGCTCGTTGCAACATTTTTCTGAATTTTGAGGCTCGTTCTCGTACTTCGTCGGGATCGTTTGAGGGCAGGTGGTGGACCGGTCGGTTGCCCTTCGACCCCTGATATTTTTGGTTGGCGGTTCCTCATCTAGAAGTTCTCCCGCAACCACTGGCCGATGCGGCCAAAGTTGCGTTTATCCTTGGCGGCTGCCATCGCCGCATGATCGGGTCGTGTCACATGTTCGCGCAGGCCATAGCGCAGAAGGCCGACAGCGGTCGCAAAGGAGGGACCGGACAGCGATTCCGGCAGTCCGCGGATCATCTTCGGGCGGCCGAGGCGCACTTGTTTGTCGAGCACCAGCTCGGCCAAGTCGCGAACGCCTTCAAGCTGACTGCCGCCGCCGGTGAGCACGACGCGGCGGCCTGCCAGTTTGGCGAAGCCCGACGTTTCAAGGTGGCTGCGCACGAGTTCGAGGGTTTCCTCGATGCGCGCCTGGATGATCTGGACCAACATCGATTTGGGAACTTCGTTGGCGCTGTCTTCGTCTTCCTCGCCGACGAGCGGCACTTTGATCAGTTCGCGCGCATGTCCGGGCGCTTGCATGACGCTGCCGTAAACCGTCTTGAGACGCTCGGCTTTGGCGACGGGTGTCGAGAGGCCCTTAGCGATGTCGCCCGTAACGTGATTGCCGCCGACGGGCAGGGTGTCGACGTAAACCACTTGTCCTTCAAGGAACACGGCGATGGAGGTCGTGCCGCCGCCCATATCGACGACGGTAACGCCGAGGTCTTTCTCGTCATCGACGAGGCAAGCCAAGCCCGAAGCGTAGGGCGAAACAACGCGGTCCTCGACGTCGAGGTCGCAGCGGTCGATGACGCTGTTGAGATTGCGCGCCGGGCCGACGGCGGCGGTAACGAGGTGGATGTTCACACCCAGCTTGTCTCCGTACATGCCGCGCGGATCGAGGATGCCGTTGCTGCCGTCGATGGAATAACCCGTCGGAATGCAATGGATCAGCTCGCGGTCGTTGATGTCGTACTGGGCGCTGCCGTGATCGAGCACGCGGCGCACATCGGTGTCGCGGATCTGGTGGCCCGAGACGGCCAGTTCGACGTCGACGCGGGTCGATTGCGGCGTGCCGCAGGACATATTGAGGAACACGCGGTCGATGCGGCTGTTGCTCATTTGCTCGGCGGCATCGACGGCGGCGCGTACCGAGGCTTCGACTTCGTCCAGGTTCGTCACTTGGCCCGAGCGCATACCGCGCGAGCGGTGATGGCCGACGCCGACGACATGAAATTCGTCGCCCTCGCCCATATGAGCGATCAAGCAAGCTACCTTGGTCGTACCCACATCGAGCGCGGCGATGGTGCTGTTGCGAGGCATTGTTTTAGACATCTGAACCTAAACTCCTGTGCCGAATATCCGTCTGTGCGGTCATGTTGCGTCCGGTCCTCAGATGTTCTGTTTCGGGCCGGTTGTAACCGGCACATTCTTTTTATTGGCAGGCTTCACGGTCTCGACCGCCGGGTCCTTGTGGACACGGACAATCAAACGGTCCTCCATGCGGAGGTCGATGAAGTCGAGGTCGCGTTCGAGAATTTTGTGATCGCGCTCGAGGGCGACGAGGCGCGTCCAGGCTTCGGCAACGTTCTCTGCCGGCAGGCGAATAGCGATGCCGCCTTCGAAGGCGTCCAGATAGACGTTCCAGCGGCGGCCGCCCACGCGCACGGCGGCGCGCACGCGTCCTGCCAGTTGAGGATCGGCATGAAGCGCTTCGAACAAAGCGGCGGCATGTTGCGGCGCATCGGGGCCGACGATGAGCGGCAGCGATTGGTCGGCGGTCGGGACATCGACAATCGCGGTGCCGGTTTGATCGACCAAGGTGTAACGGTTGCCTTGCTGCCACAGCGCGTAGGGCGTGCGTTCTTCCAGCATGATGTGAACGTTGCCCGGCAGGCGGCGTTCGACCTTGGCGGTTTTGACCCACGGCAGGGCTTCGATAGCGGTGCGGGCGTGAGCGACATCGATGGACAGAATAGGCGCGCCGCGTTCGGTATCCAACGCGCTCAAAATATCCGGCCCAGACGACATCTCGCGGCCTTCGACCGTCACGGCTTCAAGGCGCATGCCTATCGCTGCACTCACGTCCATGGTGAGGTTGTGAAGGCGGCTCATGGTATTCGCGTCGGTAGGCGGCGCAAGTTTCACGGCGACGCCGGCACCGATGGCAGCGATGCCAAGTAGCGTCCAGATTAAGGCTTTTGGTGTGATCAAGCGTCGCATTGCGCGTGCTCCACCATCCAGAGGATGAGATCGTTGAAAGACATGCCAACATGTGCGGCTTGTTCCGGCACCAAGGATGTCGGCGTCAGGCCGGGCTGCGTGTTGACTTCGAGGATTACGAACGTTTTGCCATCAAGCCGGAAGTCTGCGCGCGAGACGCCGCGGCAACCGAGGACGCGGTGCGCGTCCAAGGCGAGCTGCATGGCTTTGTCATAGAGTTTGCGGTCTAGCTTCGCGGGCAGGATATGCGCGGAACCGCCGGCGGCGTATTTCGCTTCGTAGTCGTAAAAGCCGCGCGCGGTGGTGATTTCGGTGACGGCCAAGGGCTTGTCGCCCATGACGGCAACAGTCACTTCGCGGCCCGGAATGAAACGCTCGGCCATAATGAAGTCGTCGGCAGCAAGTCCGAGATCATCAAGCGGCGGACGATTGTCGCCTTCGCGCACGATCTTGACGCCGACGCTGGAGCCTTCATTCACAGGCTTGAGTACATAAGGCCGCGTCATGACGTCGCCCTGTTCGGCTTCGGCGCGGGTGACGACGCGTTCTTCGGCGACCGGAATACCGGCAGCGGCGAACATGCGCTTGGCCATGGGTTTGTCCATGGCGACGGCGGAAGCGAGACGACCGGAGTTGGTGTAGGGAATTTGCATCATGTCGAGCAGGCCCTGGATGCAGCCGTCTTCACCGAAGCGGCCGTGCAGTGCGTTGAACACGACATCGGGTTTGGCAGCGCTCAATGTGCTTACTAATGCAGTCATGTCGCGTGGGACATCGACCATGGTGACGTCGAAGCCCTTGGTTTTGAGGGCGCGCTCGGCGGCGCCGCCGGAGACGAGCGAGATTTCGCGTTCCTTCGAGAAACCGCCGCACATGACGGCGACTTTGCGGATGGTTGAGGGGCGCATCATGGCTTCGCGCCTCCGGTCAATGCGCCGGGCGCGTCTTTGTCTAAACCGATACGACGGATTTCCCAGGTCAGCGCGATGTTGGCGTCGGCTTTTACCCGCGCGCGGATATTCTCGCCGAGGGTTTCGAGATCCTGCGCTGTCGCTGTGCCGGTGTTGATCAGGAAGTTGGTGTGCTTTTCGGAGACTTGCGCGCCGCCGACCGACTTGCCGCGGAAGCCGGCGGCGTCGATCAACGCCCAGGCTTTCACACCCGGCGGATTGGCGAACGTCGAGCCGCCGGTGCGGGCTTGGATTGGCTGGCTTAGTTCGCGCTCGCTGCGGATTTGACGGATGCGCGAGGTGATTTCGTGGCGATCACCTTTTTCGCCGAGGAGTTCGCCGCCGATGAAGATCCAGTCTTCGGGGATATTCACATGGCGGTAGGTGAATCCCATGTCGGCCTTGGTGATCTTTTGAATATTGCCGTGGGCATCCAAGGCTGTCGCCGAGACGAAGACGTCCTTGATCTCGCGGCCATAAGCGCCCGCGTTCATGCGCAGCGCGCCGCCGATGGTGCCGGGGATGCCGGTGAGGAATTCCAAACCCGCGATGGATGCATCGCGCGCGGACATAGCGACGGTGGCGTCGACCGCACCGGCGCCGCAGCGAACCGTAAGGCCGTCGGTCGTGATGGTGCTGAAAGCTTTGCCGAGATGAACAACAACGCCCGGTACGCCGCCATCGCGCACCAGCATGTTGGAGCCGAGGCCAACGACGTTTAGGGGCACATCGCTCGGGCGGTTCTTTAGGAAGGCAGCCAAGTCTTCGGCATCGGCGGGTGTGAACAACACCTCCGCCGGTCCACCGACGCGGAACCACGTCATTTTGCCGAGGTCAGCCATAGCATCGTATCTGCCGCGGACGTGCGGCAGACGTTCCATGAGACCCGGAATGGCGCGGTGGGCAGCCATCATCCGGCGCCTCCCACGCGCTTGGTCTTGCGGATCGCGGTGAGGTCGTTTGGCAAAGCGTGCGCCCAGGCGGTGATGTTGCCCGCGCCGAGGCAGACAACCATGTCGCCG
This sequence comes from Fidelibacterota bacterium, assembly GCA_947476625.1. Classification (GTDB taxonomy): domain Bacteria; phylum Pseudomonadota; class Alphaproteobacteria; order Rhodospirillales; family Rhodospirillaceae; genus SHVO01. The sequence goes on along the minus strand of CANJRA010000012.1, from coordinate 14,737 downwards.
GGCTTGGCAATATCATCAATGACGGCGGCGAGATGCTTGGGTGACATCAGCGCCGTCACGGCGGGATGGCCGTGCGCATGCAGCCCATTGATCAGGGCATCGCGATCGATACCTTCGATCGGCGCTTCACCGGCAGGATAAACGTCGGCGACGACGACGTGATCGGCGTCGTTGAAGCACTGGCAGAATTCGGAGAACAGCGATTGCAGGCGGCTGTAGCGGTGCGGCTGCACGACAGCGACGACGCGGCCGGTGACGGATGTGCGCGCGGCCTTAAGGACGGCGGCGATTTCAACCGGGTGATGACCGTAATCGTCGATGATGGTGATGCCGTCAACTTCGCCGACTTTGGTGAAGCGGCGCTTGACGCCTTTGAAGTTGGCCAGGCCGTCGCGAATAACTTTGTCCGAAAGACCCATCTGCGCCGCGACAGCGACGGCGGCCAGGGAGTTCAGCACGTTGTGTTGGCCGAACATGGTGAGATGGATGTTGTCGATGATGCGTTCGCCGCCGGTCACGCGGTCGGCAATGGCGGCATCGAAGCGCACGCCGTTCATGTCGAGGACGATGTTAAGCCCGCGCACCATGGCGGCGGGGCTGAGGCCGTAGGTGATGATCTTGCGATCCGTCAACTGCGGCAGTAGCGACTGCACTTCCGGGTGATCGATGCACATGGCGGCAAAGCCGTAGAACGGGATCGACTCCACGAAGGTGCGGAAGGCGGCTTTGACTTTTGAGAAGTCGCCGTAGAAGTCCAAGTGCTCGGGATCGATGTTTGTGACGATGGCGATGGTGGCGGGCAGGCGGTTGAACGTGCCGTCGGACTCATCGGCTTCGACCACCATCCATTCGCCGGTTCCGAGGCGTGCGTTGGTGCCGTAGGAATTGATGATGCCGCCGTTGATGACGGTCGGATCAAGTTCGGCTGCTTCCAGGACGCTGGCGACAAGGGAGGTTGTTGTGGTTTTGCCGTGCGTGCCGCCGACGGCAATCGACCACTTCAGGCGCATCAGTTCCGCGAGCATTTCGGCGCGGCGCACGACCGGCAACATTGTCTTGCGGGCTGCGAGGACTTCCGGATTGTCGGCCTTCACCGCAGACGAGATAACGATGACGCGCGCATCGCCGAGGTTCTCGCCGCGATGGCCGACTTCGACGCGAATGCCGAGGGCGCGCAAACGATCCACATTCGCATTTTGAGCAATGTCGCTGCCCTGCACCTGATAGCCAAGGTTGTGCATGACTTCAGCAATGCCGGACATGCCGATCCCGCCGATGCCGACGAAATGGATAATGCCGATATCGAGCGGCATAGACTGCATCAGACGATTCCCCGCTTCATAGTGTGTGTCGAGATGGTGGTGCGCGCGGCGAGGCGCGCGGCGTTCTCGCCGTAAATCAGCGTCGTCACGACATCCGCCAAGCGTCCGGCAGCGTCGGGGATACAGAAGGCGGCAGCAGCTTCGGCGGCATTGGCCAATCCATAAGGCGCTGCAGCGAACTGCGTAATATTTTGCGCCAGGGCTTGAGCGGTAAATTGCGGCTGACGCACCATCCAGGTTCCGCCGGCATGGGCGAGGGCTTGCGCGTTGAACGTCTGGTGATCATCGGCGGCATAAGGGTAGGGCACCAGAATGCTGGGGCGACCGATGACCGTAGCCTCAGCAACGGTGGACGCGCCCGAACGTGCGATCAGCAAGTGCGCATTGGCCAGAAGCTCCGGCACGTTGTCGAAGAAGACGCGCAGCTGAACGTGAACGCCGGCTTCGGCATAGAGCGCGTGTGTGCGGTCCAACTCCTCGGCGCGGCATTGCTGCGAGATTTCCATGCGCTTGCGCAAGGAGTCAGGCAGCAGCTTCATTGCGGCGGGAATGACGTCGCTGAATATTTTCGCGCCCTGACTGCCGCCGAGGATGAGAAGGCGGAACGGGCCATCCATATCGGGTGCCATATAGGGCGTATCGCGCAGCGCGGCGATACCGGGGCGTACCGGCATGCCGGTACGGATGACGGTGGTGCCTTCCGGCGCGGGCTTGACGAGATCGAAGGATGTGCAGACGCGATTGACGCGGCGCGCGAGCAGGCGATTGGCGCGGCCAAGCACGGCGTTTTGTTCGTGAATGACGGTGGGAATTTCAAGCTGCGTCGCGGCGACAACGGTCGGCGCTGAAGCGTAACCGCCAAAGCCGACGACGGCGGCGGGCGAAAGTTCTTGGAGCAAGCGGCGCGCTTGCAGCACGCCCGCGCCTAAGGAGATCACGCCTTTCAGCTTGCCGAGGAGGCCTTGTCCGGCAATGCCCTGGGCGCTGATGTGGTGCGTGTCGACAAGACCCAGCGTGCCGGTATAGCCGGTGCCGCGTTTATCTGTGATGAGCGCCAGACGATGACCCTGCGCGAGAAGCTCCTGCGCTAATGCTTCGGCGGGAAATACATGCCCGCCGGTGCCGCCCGCGGCCAGAACGATCAGTCTTCCCGTGTTGCGTGGTGTGATCATAGTGAGCGTCCCTCCGGATCGCGTCGCCGGCGCGTGAGCGCCAGCAACATGCCCATGCCAACGCCCAGCGCCACCAATGACGAACCGCCGTAGGAAATGAACGGCAGCGTCATCCCCTTCGTCGGCATCATGTGTAGGCTCGACGCCATGTTGATCATGGCTTGCAGGCCGAATTGTACGGCGAGGCCGCCGACGGCGAGCAGCACGAACAGATTTTCTTCGCGCGTCATCTTGGTCAGCGCGCGGATGACGAGGAAAGCGAACAGGGCGACAATCAAGAGGCACAGCAGCACCCCGAACTCTTCACCGGCCACGGCGAAGATGAAGTCGGTATGGGCGTCGGGCAGGGCTTCCTTGACGCGGCCTTCGCCGGGCCCGCGCCCGAACAATCCGCCTTGTTGGAAGGCGCGCATGGCTTGGCTGACTTGATAGGTGTCGCCGCTGGTAGGATCGAGAAAGCGGTCAACGCGCGAGGCGACGTGCGGGAAAACGAAATATGCGCCGACAATGCCTGCAAGGCCTATGCAGACAATGGCGATCACGTAAATGATCGGCAGGCCGGCGATGAAGAACTGCGCACACCATACGGCGCAAACCACGAGCGTCATGCCGACGTCGGGTTGACTTAACAAACAGGCGACGACACAGAACAAGAGGCCAAGCGCAATGAGGTTTCCGGGAAAATCTTCGCGCAACTTATGTTCCGCGAACATCCATGCGGATACCACGGCGAGGAAGGGCTTCATAAATTCAGACGGTTGACCGAGGGCAATCGGGCCGACCGTCAGCCAGCGCTTGGCGCCGTTGACGTCGCTGCCAATGGCAAGGGTCAACAGCATCAGTAAACCGGTAACGACAAAACCGATGACGGCAAAGCGGCGGATTTGGACAGGCGCGAGCAGAGAGATTGAAAACATCACAAGCAAAGCCAGCGGCAGGAAAGCCATTTGCTTGCGGACGAAATGGAACGTGTCGGCGCCGATGCGGCCGGCGGCCGGCGGACCGGCGGCTAAATTCAGCAAGATGCCGATGGCGACCAGAAGAACCGTGGCCGTGAGCATCCACTTGTCTACGGTCCACCACCAACGGCCGACCGTACTGATATCCGTGCGCGTAATCGTGCGTGCGGTCATGTCGAGGCTCTCTTTGCTGCCCAAAGATCCAAAACTGTTTCGCGGAAGACATCGCCGCGATGCTCGAAACTCTTAAACATGTCGAAGGAGGCGCAGGCGGGCGACATCAGCACTGTCGCGCCGGGCTGTTTAGCCTTCAGCGCCATCTCGCCGGCGTCTTTAATGGCGGATTGCATATCGGCATGTAGCGTGAAGGACACTTTGCCTTTGAGGACTTCGGCGAACGCCTCAGCAGCTTCGCCGATCAGGAAGGCGTGGCGGATACGTGGGAACAGGGGGGCGAGTGAGACGATGCCGCCTTCTTTCGCCTGTCCGCCCGCGATCCAGTAAATGTTCTCATAGCAAAGCAGCGCTTTCTCGGTAGCGTCGGCGTTGGTGGCTTTGCTGTCGTTGACGAAAGCGACGTTGTCCTGCGTGGACACCAATTCCTGGCGATGTTTGAGGCCGGGGAACGTCTTGATGCCGGAGACAATGACATCATGCGTGATGCCGTGCGCGCGGGCGATGGCGGTTGCGGCGGCTGCATTCTGCCAATTGTGCGCGCCGGGAAGGCGGGCAACGGTGCGTAGATCGAGGACTTCGACGGGTTGAGCGCCTGTGGCATCGATAAGAACACCATCGGTAACGTAGACACCGCCGTTCACGGGCTGCTTCACGGAAATCGGGATAACAGTATGCAAGCCGTCGCTGCGAAGTGTTTCGTAAAGCGCGGCGCAATGGGCGTCGTCGACACCGATAATCGCGGTGCGCGGCGGCTTCTGCTTGGCGAAAATGCGGCGCTTGGCGGCGATGTAGCCGTCCATGCCGCCGTGACGGTCCAAATGGTCGGGTGTGATGTTGAGCAGCACAGCGGTTTCGCAAGCCAAGTGCGGCACGAGTTCGAGCTGATAGGACGAGAGCTCAAGAACATACGTGCCGTCACGGCCCAGCGGTTCAAGGTCGAGCGCGGGAATGCCGAGGTTGCCGCCGACGGCGGTCTTGCGCCCGGCATGCTGAAAGAGGTGCGCGGTCAAAGAAGTTGTGGTGGACTTGCCGTTGGTGCCCGTGATGGCGATGACGGTCGCATCAGTTTGGGCTTCCAGCAGCAAGTCCACGTCACAGGCCAAAGGTATATTCTCGGCACGCGCTTTGGCCGCGAGCGCATGTGCTTTCGGGAATGAGTGGGGTACGCCGGGGCTCCAGACCACCGTGCGCACGCCGGAGAGATTCATGTTCTTGCCGTCGAACGCGGCGAAGCCCTTCGCGGTGCTTTCGGCCATCGACGCAGGCTTGTCGTCCCATACCAGCACGTCCGCGCCGCTAGCACGCAAAGACGCCGCCGCCGATAGACCGGATTTACCCAGGCCCATCACGACAACGCGCTCGCCAGCATAACGAGGGGTTGGAACCATAAACAAACTACCTCAGCTTCAGTGTGGCGAGGCCTGCCACGGCAAGAATGAAAGCGATGATCCAGAAGCGGATGACGATGGTCGATTCCGCCCAGCCTTTTTCTTCGTAGTGATGATGCAGCGGCGCCATGCGGAAGACGCGCTTGCCGGTGAGTTTGAACGACGCGACTTGAACGATGACCGAGACGGTCTCAAGAACGAACAATCCGCCGACGATGGCGAGCACAACTTCGTGTTTAGTGACGACGGCGACGGAACCCAATGCGCCGCCCATGGCGAGCGAGCCGGTGTCGCCCATGAACACCATGGCGGGCGGGGCGTTGAACCAGAGGAAGCCCAACCCTGCGCCGACAACCGCGCCGCAGAACACAGCGAGTTCACCCGCGCCGGGCACGTAGTTGACTTGCAGGTAATTGGCGAAAACCAAGTTGCCGATGAGGTAGGAAATGATCACGAACACGCCAGCGGCGATCATCACCGGCACGATGGCGAGGCCATCGAGACCGTCGGTAAGGTTCACCGAGTTGGCCGCGCCGACCATGACGAACACCGCAACCGGCAAGTAGAAGACGCCGAGATCGAACAGGGCTTCTTTGAAGAACGGCATCGCCAGTTTATCCGCCAGTGCGGGCGTGCCGGAAACGCTGATCCAATAGGCGGCGATGAGAGCGACGCCAATCTCAAGCAGCATCTTGAGTTTGCCTTTGAGGCCGCCGACGGAGCGTTTGGTGACTTTGAGGTAGTCGTCCATGAAACCGATGAAGCCGTAGCTCATGGTGACAAACAGCGCGATCCAGACGTAGCGGTTGGAAAGATCGGCCCAGAGAATGGTTGCGATGCCGATGCCGAGCAGCAGCATCACGCCGCCCATGGTCGGTGTGCCTTGCTTGGTGAGGAGGTGGCTTTTAGGACCGTCGGTGCGGATCGGCTGGCCTTGCTTTTGTTTCGCGCGCAACCAACTGATGATGGCCGGTCCGAAGATGAAGCCGACCATGAGCGCCGTAACGACGGCTCCGGCGGCGCGGAACGTCAAGTAACGGAAGACGTTGAGCGCGCTAAACTCGGTCGAAAGTTCGGATAGCAGATAAAGCATATGTCTGTTTCCTAGTGACCGTTGGCAGCGCGACCGCTGCCGTGGTTGTTTGCAAGGGCCAGCAGTGCCGCGACGACGAGCTCCATATGGCTGCTGTGCGATCCCTTGATCGCGATGACGTCTCCGGCGCGAACCGCCGCCGTTACGAGCGGGATGAGCGCCTGCGAATCTTTGGCATGGCCGCCGCGCATGGGTTGCGGCAGAGCGGTGTGCAAGTTTTCCATCAAGGGGCCGGCGGTGAAGACGGTGTCGATTTGCGCGGCCTTTAAGCTCAGGGCTAAACCGGCATGAAGCATGGCGGCCGCATTGCCCAGTTCAAGCATGTCGCCCAGCACCACCATCAGGCGGCCGCTGCGCGTGCCGCCGACGGGTTGATGCATTTGCGCCAGTGTCTCGGCCAGTACGCGCACGGCGGCAGGACTTGCATTGTAGCTTTCGTCGATGACGAGGATTGTGCCGCCTTCAACAGGCACGCGGTAGCGCTTGCCGCGGCCTTCGGGGGCTTCAAGTTTGGCAAGCGCACCCGCCGCGCGGTGGAAGTCGGCGCCGATGGCGCGCGCGGCGGCGATGGCGGCGACGCTGTTCAAGGCCCAGTGACGTCCGCTGACAATCATGTCGTAGGTGATGCGTTCGCCGTCGAACTCGGCGCAGACTTGCGTGCCGTGGGGCGTCAACGACCACGAGACGAGGCGCGCGATGGAATCGCCGCTGGTGCCGAAGCCGACAGTCTTCGTGACGCCGTATGTTTTGGCGGCGGCCAGCAAACGTGGATAATGCGCATTGTCGCGCGGCAGGACGATGGTGCCGCCGGGTTCTAACCCCGCCATGATGGCGCCTTTTTCGTCGGCGATCTCGGTGACGGAGTTGAAATATTCCAGGTGCGCGGCTTCAACTGTGGTGATGATAGCCGCATGCGGGCGCACCATCTTCGACAGCGGCGCGATTTCGCCTGCGTGATTCATGCCGAGTTCGAACACGCCGAACGCGGCATCGGCGGGCATGCGCGCAAGGCTGAGCGGCACGCCCCAGTGATTGTTGAGATTGCCTTCGGTGGCGTGGGTTTTGCCGAGAATGCTGAGGCCGAGCTTGAGCGCTTCCTTGGTTCCGGTCTTGCCGACGCTGCCGGTGACGGCGATGATTTTGGCTTTGGTGCGGGCGCGGGAGGTGGTCGCAATATTCTGCAGCGCTGCAAACGTATCCTTAACCATTACCATGCGATTGTGGTAACTGCCGGAATCCGGTATCGCGCTGTGAACGATTGCAACAGCGGCACCTTGCTCCAGGGCTTTCAGTGCGAAGGCGTGGCCGTCGAAGTTCGGACCTTGCAGCGCGATGAATAAATCACCGGCTTTGACTTTGCGGCTGTCGATGCAAACGCCGCTTGCCGTCCACGCGCCCGCGCAAACGCCGTCGGTGGCTTTCACAACTTCTTCGGCGGTCCATAAGGCGCTCATGTGCGCGCCGCCAGAATGCTGCGGACAACGTCGGCATCGTTGAAGGGCAGAACGGTCGTGCCGATGATCTGGCCGGTTTCATGACCTTTACCGGCGACCAGCAGAACATCGCCTTTAACGAGTTTGCCGATGGCGGTGCGCATGGCTGCGGTGCGGTCGGCAATTTCGGTGGCGGTCGGGCAGCCTTGCATGACTTCGCCGCGGATGGTGGCGGCGTCTTCGGTGCGGGGATTGTCGTCGGTGACGTAGACAACATCGGCGACGCGATTGGCGATCTCGCCCATCAAGCGGCGCTTGCCTTTGTCGCGGTCGCCGCCGCAACCGAACACCACGGTTAATTTTCCGGTGGCGTGTGGACGCAGGGCGTTCAGAACTGTTTCGAGCGCGTCGGGGGTGTGGGCGTAATCGATATAGATAGGTGCGCCGTCTTTAATGCCGGCGCGTTCGAGGCGGCCGGGGACGCCGTGAAGGTGTTCGAGCGCGGCGGCGGCTTTCACAGGATCGGCGCCGGAGGCGATGACAATGCCCAGCGCGCAAAGTGCATTGCTGACCTGGAAGGTGCCCGCGAGCGGTAAGCGCACACGAATGGCCTTGGCGAGAACGACGAGGTCGAGGATTTGGGCGTCGCCTTCGATGGCGACGTTGGCGATGTGTAAGTCTCGGCCGGCTTTGCCGTAGCTCAGCACACGATGGCCGCGCAGTTTGCTCGCACTCTCGAAAGCAAAGTATTCGGAGCTGTCGGCATTCAATACAGCTGTGCCGCCGTCGACCAGCACGTCGCTGAACAGGCGCAGCTTGGCGGCGAGGTAAGCCGACATGGAGCCGTGATAGTCGAGATGGTCGCGCGTCATGTTGGTGAAACCGGCGACGGCAATCTTGACGCCGTCGACGCGGAACTGGTGCAGGCCGTGGCTGGAGGCTTCCATGGCGAGATGTGTGACGCCTTGGTTTGCCATCTCGGCCAGCAAGCCGTGCAGCTTGGCGGGATCAGGTGTTGTCAGGCTGCCGTCGATTTTTACGCCGGGACCAAAGGTGCCGAGCGTGCCGAGGTAGCCGGACTTCAAGCCGAGTAGCGCCCAAAGTTGTTGGGTGAAATGCGCGACGGAGGTTTTGCCGTTGGTGCCGGTGACGGCGGCGATGGTTTCCGGCTGCACGCCGAAGAAGCGCGCGGCCATCAGCGCGAAGCGGCGGCGCGGATTGCTGTCGGTGATCAAACGGACGGGCGCGCCTTTGGCATTGATGCGGCCGCCAGCGAGATCGGTGCCCGGCGGCGCGAGTACGGCGGTAGCGCCGCGCTTGATGGCTTCGTCGAGATAAATGCGGCCGTCGGCTTTGGTGCCGGGCAGGGCCGCAAACAGGAATCCCGGCTGCACAGCGCGACTATCCGCTGTCAGTCCGGTGATATCCATATCTTTCAAAGCCCGTTGATCCATACCCTGTTCCTGAAGCAAATCACTCAGCCGCACCGGACGCCCCCGTCCGTGTGACGCCGATGTCTTGCACCGCTAAGTCGTCGATGAGTCCGCCGATTGCATTGCCGCCGGTCTCAGTCGGGGCAACGCGGTCGACGGTCACTTTTGTGCTTTCTTCCGGATCGACCGGCACCGCGGCGACAGCGGGCGCGCTGGTCTTCATGACGGGCGAGGCCGCACGTCCGCCGTATTCGTTGTGGGTTTCGGTCGGACCATAGATCTGCATGAGGCCCGTCAGCGGTTGGAAGTTGTCTTCATGGCCCATGGGGAACACGCCCAGCATGGGACCGATTTTGCCGACGATGCTTCCCACCGTCGGTGCGGCGTTCCAGCCGGCGGTGGCGAAATTATAAGTTTCTTTGATGCCGTGCGGCTCGTCGAGCATCGCCAGCACGACGTAGCGCGGTGCATCGATGGGGAATGCGGCGACGAAAGATGTGCGGCCAGCGGTTTCCGAATAACCTCCGCGCTGCGTTACTTTCTCGGCCGAGCCTGTCTTGCCGCCGACGAGATAACCTTTGGCATCGGCTTGTTTGCCCGAGCCGTACAATACAATCATGCGCATCATCGCGCGCATGGCTTCGGAGGTTTTGCCCGAAAGGACTTGTTTGCCTTCGGGCTGCTCGCCCGGCGCACGGTGAATGATCGTCGGCGGATACAGTCGGCCGCCGTTGACCAGCGCGGAGATCGCAGACGCGACGTGCACCGGCGTTACGGAAATGCCGTGGCCGTATGAAATCGTGATCGTGTTGATGTCGCGCCAGGTTGATGGGAACTGCGGCGTACCGACTTCAGGCAGTTCCAGACGCAACGGATCGAGCAGGCCGATTTTTTTCAGGAATGACTTTTGCGCTTCCGTGCCAGCTTCCAGCGCCATTTTAGCCGCGCCGATGTTGGACGAGTGAATCAAGATCTCCGGCACGGTCACAACGCGATTAAGGCCGTGAAAGTCGGAGATCGTGAAGCGTCCGATCTTAATGGGCACAGAGGCGTCGTATCGGCTATTGATCTGCGCCGTGCCGCCTTCGAGCGCCATGGCGGCGGTGAAGAGTTTGAAGGTCGAACCCATTTCATAAACGCCGAGCGTCGTGCGGTTGAAGCGCTCCTCTTTCGAGGCGGTGCCCATGGACTTCGGGTCGTAGTCGGGCAGCGACACCATGGCGAGGATTTCACCGGTGCGGGAGTCCATCACAAGGGCGCTGCCGGCGGCGGCGTGGAAACGGGTGACGGATTCCGCGAGGCTTTCGCGCACGGCATGCTGGACGCGGACGTCGAGCGATAACCGCAAGGGTTCCTGGCGTGTTGCCAGAACGTCTTCAAATGACTTTTCAATACCGGCAACGCCGTGATTGTCGGGATCGGTGACGCCGACGACGTGTGCAAAGAGTGAGCTATGCGGGTAGGCGCGGCTTTCGGAATCCTCGAAGGAAATTCCGGGAATACCGAGGCGGTTGACCGCCATCTGTTCGGCCGGCGTCAGGTTGCGGCGAAGATAAATGAAATGCTGGCCCGAGGTCAGGTGTTTGTAGACCTCGGCAAATTTAAGGTCGGGCAGTGTTGCGGTGATCTGCTCGGCGGCGAGTTTAACGTCGGGAATTTTGCGCGTGTCGGCGAACAGATTAACCGTCGGCAGGTTAGTGGCGACAATGATGCCGTTGCGATCGACGATATCGGCGCGTGCCGTCGCGGGACGCGCGATGCCGGGGCGCTTGGCCGAAATAACACCCGACGTGTCGTTCAGCACCATCAGATCGATGAGACGCAGACCGATCATCACGAAAGCCGCACCGAACAGACCGGCGGTGACGATCAGACGCATGCGGCCGGTTTCGACGGCGCGGGTGGTGGTGCCTTGCAGACGCAGCTTCGGCGAGCTGCTGGGTTTCACTTCCTCGCCGGGATAAAGAAACAGCTGACGGCGTTGCGGGCTGACATTCATCATCACGGCCTCGCCAATGCAGACGATTGGGGCGTCGAAGAGGACTGCGGGAACGTCGCCGCACCCGCGCTTGCGGGAAACAGCAAGCGCTGAATGCGCGTCAGAAGAACCGGAACAAAATTCCCGGTCGCGCGCGCGTGTTGTGCGGTTGCTTCAGTCTGCGTGCGAATTTGCGGCACGGCCGGTACAGCAGGCGCGGACGGTGTTGGTTGTGAGACCTGCGCCGGCAGGTCGCTGTTTTTCTTGACCGGCAATGAATCGATGTCGATCACGTTCTGCATCGTCGCCGGGCCAAAGCCCAAATGTTCGGCGCTTAAGCGGCGCAAGCGTTCCGGGTCGTTGAAGTAGGTCCACTCGGCCTGCAGCACGCGGATGGCAGCGCGGTCGCGGATGACCTGCTCCTGGCGGGCAACAAGTTCGTTCTCTAACGCCTGGACTTTATATTTGAGCAGAAAGAGCGAGACACCGCCGCCGATGACGAGCGCGCCCCAGAGGAAATACGATAATCTCATGCTGCACCTCCGACGACGGCGGTGAGCATCGGCGCATCGGTGCGCGCGGCAACGCGCAAGCGTGCTGATCTGGCGCGGGGATTGCGCGCGATTTCCGCCTCGGATGCGTCGATGGGGCGGCGGGTCAGCGGCGTGAAGGTGGCGGTGGCGGGTGCCGCGCCTAAACTCGCGGGCGTATGACGCGACGGACGAATGGCCGCGCCGGAGCGCGCCTTGAGGAATGTTTTGACGATGCGATCTTCCAGCGAATGGAAGGCCACCACCGCGAGGATGCCGCCCGGGCGTAAGAGCTTCTCGGCGCCGATCAGGCCGCGCTCGAGCTCGCCCAGTTCGTCGTTCACATAGATGCGCAATGCCTGAAACGTGCGGGTCGCGGGGTCGATGCCGTCCTGCGAGCGGCGCACGCGGGCGCGGATCACGTCGGCCAGATGCAGGGTGCGGGAAAAGGGACGATCGCTGCGGGCTTCGACAATCGCGCGCGCGACGCGGCGGGCATGACGTTCCTCGCCGTAGGTGAAGATAATGTCGGCGAGTTCTTTTTCGGACAGCGTGTTGACGACATCGGCAGCGCTGCGGCCGCTTTTTTCCATGCGCATGTCCAAGGGGCCGTCGCGCAGGAATGAAAAGCCGCGCGCGCGGTCTTCGATCTGCATGGAGCTGACGCCGAGATCGAGCGCCACGCCGTCGACTCCCGTAATGCCGCGCGCCGACAACAGTTCGGCCATATCGCCGAAGCGGCCTTGCACGAAATTGACGCGGTCGGGAAAACGCGCGGCCAAGGCTTCACCGCGTTGCAAAGCTTCGGGGTCGCGGTCGATGCACCACGCGACGCAGGGCGCGGTTTCGAGGATCGCGGTGGTATAGCCGCCCGCGCCGAAGGTGCCGTCGAGGTAAACGCCGCCGTCTTTGGGCGCGAGGGCTTCGATGACTTCAGTCAAAAGAACGGGAATGTGGTCGAGGCTGGTGGGCGATGGTGTGCCGGTACTGAAAGCAGGACACATTACGCGTCACCGTTTTTCATACCGTCGGCGACGCGCTGTAATTTGGCTTTTTTAATTCCGGCGAGGGCGGCCGGTTCCCAGATCTGGAATTTCCAACCACGGCCGACAAAAGCGGCTTGGTCTTTGAGATTGGATTTGGCGATGAATTCGTCGGGCAGAACAATGCGGCCGTCGCCATCGAGCGGCAATTCGCGCAGTTCTTCCATGATCAACTCGGCGGCTTCGTCGCGCGCCGAAGCTACAAATGAATCTGTAAAGCCGGAGAGCAGGTTTTCAAAGCGGTCGAAGCCCGCCCCTTCAAGGCAGGCTTCAAACAGGGACGGATGCAAAGCAACGCTCGTCAATCCGCGCGCTTGAATGACGGCGCGGAAAGGCGCGGGCACAGATATGCGCCCTTTTGCATCGACCTTATTAACGAACGTTCCAAAGAACGCTTTCATCGCCGAGCCACCCTCGAAGCCCGTTCCTCTGGCGCCCTGCTACCGCTCGTTGAGGAATTCCAATGACTTAGGAAAATCCGACGAGGCCTGCGGCTGGGCCTTAATGGTATCTCATGGGAATTCATGGGTGTCAACGGAAACTGAGTGGGTTTTTGCCCCCTAAGTCCATGGGTTTCCTTGAGGGTTTTCGGGTTTATGTTCCTAGTTAGTTCCCGTTTACGACGGGCGTGTGCGCACGCACCTCGCGAAACTTTGTGTCGAGGAGCGGTCCGAGCACGATTGTTTGTTTACCGCCGCGAAACGGCGATATCAGGGTGGAGGGAAGGCGGTTTTAGGGCAGGCGGCGGGTGGCTCGGATGTCGGTTTAGCGTTTCCGGGCCAAGGTGAGGCCGTCGCCGATGGGGACAAGGCTGACCGTGACGCGGTCGTCCGTGGCGATTTTTTGGTTGAGGGTGCGTAATGCCGCGGTATCGGCGGTGGTATCCTTGGGATCGATTACGGCACCGCTCCACAAGACGTTGTCGATAGCGATCAGCCCGCCGGTGCGCAGGAGTTTCAGCGCATATTCGTAATACGTGTCGTAGCCGGTCTTATCCGCATCAATAAACGCGAAGTCGTAGGTTGCTGCTTCGCCCGCGTCGACCATGGCTTGCAGGCTGGCGGCGGCGGGCGCCAAGCGCAGGTCGATACGCTCAGTAATGCCTGCGCCGGCCCAATGTTTGCGGGCGATCGAGGTAAACTCCTCGCTGATATCCAAAGCGACGACGCGCCCATCAGGCCCCATGGCTTTGGCCGCGCACATGGCGCTGTAGCCGGTGAAGGTGCCGACCTCGAAGGATTTGCGCGCGCCGATCAGTTCCAGCAGCAGCGCTAGGAACTGGCCCTGTTCCGGCGAGATTTGCATCTGCGCGCGCGGATGTGAGGCGGTTTCTTCGCGCAGCCGCCGCAAATCCGCGTCCTCGCGCACGCCGACAGAGCGGACATAGGCGAGAAGATCTGAGCTTAAGCCGAGGGTTTCACGCGACATACGGGGACTACCTTGCAGCTATTCGTGTGCTAGGTTATGAGGCAATACAGAGCGGTGTGAGCTTTATGAGCACATATTTTACGCCAGCGGTTTTCAAACGGGCGTTTGCTCAACGTACTTTTTGAAATTATTCAGAATTGCTTGCTAGCCGTTTCGTTGCATCTCTTCCGGGTTTTGTTCTTCGGCATCAAAAACTGTTGTCACTTTGGTTTTATCGCCAAGACTCTCAAAGCTCGTGCTTGCTTTGCGACCATCTGACATCGTGTAAGTAACTTTCTTTTGGTCGATGACTTCATCATAGATAGCTTCGAAATCAAAACCGAAGCTTCCGTCTTTTGCTTCCATTCTTGCGACGTACTTTCCGCCAGCCCGCAATTCACTGCTTGCCTTAAGGCAATGCCAGTCATCAACAGCAAAATTCCATTTCGTGATATGAGCGGGGTGTGTCCAGGCTTCCCAAACTTTCTGAGGAGAAGCGGAAACTGTCGTTTCGATTTCGATTTTAGCATGGGCCATCTTTAAGATCCCTTCAGCCTCAGCAATCAATTGCTGCAACATAGGTTGGCAAACGCAGGTCACGGAAGCTTACACCGCTGCGGCGGCGTCAGAAGGGCTTTGCGGTAATTTAATGTGGCGCGTGTGGCGCTTGAGGCTCTACGGGGCGACAAGACGGTCCAGGAGATCGCGGCCCGTCATCAGGTGCATCCGAATCAGGTGAGCACCTGGAAGCGCCGGGCGATGGACGGCTTGTCGGAGGTGTTTTCGAACGGTGCGGATGTGG
>CANJRA010000011.1 GCA_947476625.1 Fidelibacterota bacterium | reverse complement strand
GGCGGCCAAAGCCACCTTTGCCTTAAAGCCCGGGGTGTGGTTCCGGCGTGATCGTTTCGTCATGCATTCTCCTGTTAGGCGGCAATCCTCGCCGCTGTCAGGCAGAAAATCCACTTATCCCCCTGTTCAGATTCCCCAGGCCAGCTCTATCGATCACCGAGTACCTTTCGCTGATTGAGGCGGTTCAGGCAGGTGTGGCGGACTGGAGCGTCGAGGATTTTTACTATTTGTCGCGCGCCGCCTTGGTGAAAGACGAGCGCAATTTCGACCGCTTCGACCGCGTCTTCGGTCAAGTGTTCAAGGGCCTCGAAGATTCCAGCACGCTAGAAGACGTTATGCTCAACGTGCCCGAAGAATGGTTGAAGACACTCACTCAGCTGATGCTGTCCGAGGAGGACAAGGCCAAAATTGAAGCTCTCGGCGGCTGGGAAAAGTTGATGGAGACGCTGCGTCAACGCATGGAAGAGCAAAAGGGTGAGCACCATGGCGGCAACAAGTGGATCGGTACTAACGGCACGTCGCCCTTCGGCGCTTACGGCTACAACCCGGAAGGCGTGCGCGTAGGTCAGCACGAAAGCCGCAATCGCCGCGCGGTAAAAGTCTGGGACAGACGCGAATTCAAGAATCTCGACGACATCGTTGAACTCGGTACGCGCAACATCAAGTTGGCGCTGCGGCGTTTACGTCGGTTTGCGCGCGAAGGTGCTGAAACCGAATTGGATATTGACGGCACCATTCAGTCAACCGCCCATCACGGCGGGCTGCTCGATCTGAAAATGCGACCCGAGCGCCATAATGCCGTGAAGGTGCTGTTGCTGCTCGATGCCGGCGGCTCGATGGATGACTACGTCAAGTCCTGCGCCGAATTATTCTCGGCCTGTCGCACCGAGTTCAAACATCTTGAGACCTATTATTTTCATAATTGCGTCTACGAGGCGATGTGGAAGGACAACCGGCGCCGCCATGCCGAGAAGATTCCCACGTGGCAGATTCTTCATACCTACGCAGCGGACTACAAACTCATACTTGTCGGCGATGCGGCCATGAGTCCCTATGAGATCATTCAGCCCGGCGGCGCGGTCGAGCATTGGAACGAAGACACAGGCGAGGTTTGGATGTGGCGTCTCTTGCAGATGTGGCCGCGCGCGGTGTGGCTGAACCCCGTTCCGCAGAGCCAGTGGGCGTATACGCAATCCACGGGTATCATGCGCAAGCTGTTGGGCAACCGCATGTATCCATTGACCCTCGGCGGCCTGGATGCGGCGATGGCGGAGCTAAGCCACTAGGCTCTCGTTTAGCGGATGGTTTTGAGGCCAACACGTTACACAGCCTTACAAAACGGCTATTTCGCTTATATTGGTAAGTATATAAAATATTCCTCGTTTCGAAATAATATCCGTGGCCATCAAGCCGCGTATTGAAAATGGGACGTTGAAAACCGCTATGAAAGACGAAGCGCAGACCGGCGCAGATCAGGCCAGCAATGACATGGCCTCGGTACTGGGGATCGGCCATACCGCCGATGCGCGCCGTTGGCTGAACCGCTGGACAGTCGGCGGCGGCGTTGTTGCGATTGTTGTGCTGTTCGTTCTCGTCCGCGCTTTAGGTGGTCCGCCGTCCGCGACCTATCGCCAAGCCGAGGTCATGAAAGGCGCCATCATCGCAACCGTGACGGCCACCGGCACGCTGCAGCCGGTCAACACCGTCGATCTCGGCCCCGAAATTTCCGGACAGATCGATAAGGTTTTTGTCGACTTCAACGACCGTGTTACCGCCGGACAGGTTCTGGCCGTGATGGATAAGGATAACTTGAATGCAAAAGTCCTGCAGTCACGAGCTTCGTTGGTAGCCGCTAAGGCGCGTGTTGAAGACGCCAAAGCCACGGCGAACGAGTCGCGCGTGCGCGGCGAGCGCATTCGCGAACTTTTCAAGCGCGGGAATTCCTCGAAACAGGAATTAGACTCCGCCGACGCCACCGACGCGCGCGGGCGCGCAGCGTTAGGCAGCGCCGAGGCGCAAGTTGCTGTTGCCGCCGCCACGCTCAGTTCCGATGAAACCTCGCTCGCCAAGGCCGAGATCAAGGCGCCTATCAATGGCATTGTGCTATCGCGCACGGTGGAGCCGGGGCAGGTGGTGGCCGCGACCTTCCAGACGCCGGTGCTTTTCAAACTCGCCGAAGACCTGACCAAGATGCAGCTGGAAATAGATGTCGACGAAGCCGACATCGGCCACGTGCAGGAAAAACAGCATGCCACGTTTACTGTCGATGCATTTCAGGATCGTCAGTTTCCGGCCGTGATCACCCAAGTGCGCTTCGCGCCCAAAACCGTTGATAACGTCGTGACCTATCAAGCTGTGTTGGAGGTGGATAACGCCGAACTGCTGTTGCGCCCGGGCATGACTGCCAACGCCACCATCACCACGGCGACGCGCGCCGATGCGACGCTAATACCCAATGCGGCCTTGCGCTTCGTGCCGCCGATGCCTGAGAAAAATACGCCCCGGCGCGGCTTGTTTGGTGGGCCGCCCGACCTGGGTGGCGGCGAAACACCGCCGCAAGCCAAAGCCGGATCGACGCAGAAGGTTTGGGTTCTCAAAGATCGTCAACCACAAGCTGTCGAGATCAAGGTCGGTATTACCAACGGTGTCTCAACCGAAATGCTGAGCGGCGATCTTAAGCCCGGCGACAAGGTCATCACGGCCATGGAAGCGCCGAAGCCATGAACGTGATGAACGGGGGCATGCAGAGGGAGCCGGCAACGGGTCCGCTGGTTGCTTTCGAACAGGTTTATAAAATCTACGGCCATGGCGAGTCAGAAGTGCGCGCCCTCGACGGCATCGATCTTCAGATCAATGCGGGTGAATTCGTCGCTGTCATGGGGCCGTCGGGCTCGGGCAAATCTACGTCGATGAATATCCTCGGATGCTTGGATAAGCCCACAGCCGGGCGCTATCTTTTCAAAGGCACCGATGTCACCAGCCTCAACAGCGAGCAGCTGGCTATGCTGCGCCGACACTATCTGGGTTTTGTTTTTCAGGGGTTCAATCTGCTGGCCCGCACGACGGCTTTAGAAAACCTTGAGATACCGCTTATTTACCAGCGTATCGAGAAGGCCAAACGCCGCGCCATGGCGCGCGAGGCCCTCAGGGTCGTCGGTCTCGAAGCACGCGAGAACCACACGCCAGCTGAACTTTCCGGCGGGCAGCAACAGCGCGTGGCTATCGCGCGCGCTATCGTCACCAATCCGTCGTTGCTTCTGGCCGACGAGCCTACCGGCAATCTGGACAGCGCGCGCAGCCACGAAATTATGCAGCTTCTGACGACGCTCAATCGGGAGCGCGGGTTAACCGTAGTGCTGGTGACGCACGAAGACGATATCGCCGCCTACGCCCAGCGCCGTATCGATTTCCGTGACGGCAAGATCGTGCGTGAAACCCGGGCGTCACGCGCGGGGGCTGCCTAGATGTTCGCCAATACGCTGATCATGGCTGTGCGCGAAATTCGCCGGAACGTGCTGCGTTCCGGCCTTACCGTGCTCGGTATCATCATTGGCGTAGCGGCGGTGATCATCATTGTCACGCTCGGCGCAGGAACCACGCAGCAGGTCGGCAGCGAGATCTCAAAAATGGGCAGCAATATGCTGACCTTGATGCCCGGTGGCGACATGCGTATGGGGGGCGCCGCCATGCAAGCGCCGCTGTTTGGTATGGGCGATGTTGAGGCGCTGCAGCGTGAGCTCGTCGGCGTGGCGGCGATCGCGCCCTATACGCAACGTTCCGCCCAGGTCGTCATCGGCAACGAAAATCGCCGCGCGACTGTAGTCGGTACAACGAGCGATATCAGCGTGGTGCGTAATTGGAAGGTCACCGAAGGCCGGCTGTTCACGCTTTCCGAGGAGCGCGCCGGCAAAACCGTATGCATCATCGGTGCGACCATCCGTAAGGAAATGCTGGAAGGGCAGGAGCCGTTGGGCGCTACCGTCCGTGTCGGAAAAATAAGCTGTGAAATCATTGGCGTGCTCGAAGCCAAGGGGCAGGTCATGTTTGGCGGCGATCAGGATTTGCTGGTTGTCTTGCCGCTACGCACATATCAACGCCGTCTCGGCGGCAGCGACAAAACCGCCCAGATTTTCATGTCCGGCGATACGCAAGACAGCCTGGCGGATCTTAAAGCCCAGGTCATTCAGATCATGCGCCAGCGTCGCCGTATCGCCGAAGATGAGCGTTCCGATTTCAATGTTATGGACATGACCGAGGTGTCTAACGTCATGCAAAGCACCATCGGCGTGATGACCACCTTCCTCAGCGCCATCGCCGCCGTAAGCCTGCTGGTCGGCGGGATCGGGATTATGAACATCATGCTGGTGTCGGTCACCGAGCGTACGCGTGAGATCGGCATCCGTTTGGCCATCGGCGCGACGGGCCGCGAAGTCATGCTTCAGTTCCTGGTGGAAGCTGCGCTGCTGTCGGCTTTTGGGGGGCTTGTCGGCATCACACTCGGGCTCGGCGGTGCCGCCGGCATTGCGCCGGCCATCAACGTGCCCTTTGTCTTCAAGCCGCTGACATTGGTGCAGGCTTTTGCCTTCTCGGCGGCGGTTGGCGTTGTCTTCGGCTTCATGCCCGCCCGCCGCGCCGCGCGTCTCAATCCGATCGAGGCATTACGCCACGAGTAGCTGCGTTCGGGCTATTTGGGGCTTATCGCCAGGCCTAAGGCATATCCCGCCCAGACTGCGATCATGCACAGCCCCACGGACAATGCCGCGTTACCTGCCGCCGCGCCCCATTGGCCGGCTTGGATCAAACCCAGCGTCTGGAGGCTGAAGGCCGAGAAGGTGGTGTAGCCGCCGCACAGGCCGACCATCACAAACAGCCGTGGTGATTCGCTGCTAGCGAGGCGTCCTTCGGCGTTCATCGCGGCGGCCGCGAAGCCGATGATGAATGATCCCAGTATGTTGATCGCCAGTGTGCCCCAGGGAAATCCAACCCCAGCCAAACGCGCGACCATGCCGTTGGACCAATGACGCGCCATGCTGCCCAGCGCGCCGCCTAAGCCGATCCAGAGATATGCTTGCATCAATTCACCTCTAGGAGCGTGTTGTGGACGAAATGTGCCATAGCGCGCGGGTTATCGCTAGGCAAGGCCGTGCCCTCAAGTTATATCGAGACATCCGTATTTTGTTGTATGTGTGGTCCATGCCTCCATCACCCAAAGACTACGCCGAAATTTATAAAAAACTTCAGGCGCCGATCTCCACGGTCTACGACTGCGGCAAGAAGTGCGCGCCATATAACAACGGCATGCCGGTCTGTTGCACGACCGACAACGCCATCCCGATCGTTGAAAAAAGTGAATATGTATTGCTCCGCAGCCGCACGGATATGTGGACGCCGTTCAAACCGAAGAACGCCGCCGACCGCGCCGAGATCGCCGATCTTAAAGGCTCGGCCTGCCGCGCGGTAGAATGCAAGGGCGCTGCCTTTTGCGAGCGCGACAACCGCTCCATGGCCTGCCGCTCGTTTCCCTTCTACCCTTACTTCAATCCGGCGGGCGAACTCGTGGGTCTTGCCACCTATTGGAGCTTCGAAGGTCAGTGCTGGGTGATCTCGAACATCATGATCGTCGAAAAGCCGTTCCTTGATGAAATGCTCGATAGCCACGAACTGCTGTTCAAGAAAGACGACGATTGGCGTAAGACTTATTACGACCAGTCGGCGCAGCACCGCCGCGTCTTTTCCCGCAAGGGCGAGAAGTTTCCGGTCATCGGCCGAGACGGGAGCTATTTCTGGGTATTGCCCAAGTCCGAGGGCAAAATGATTCCGGCCAAAAAAGCCGACCTCATGAAATTGCGCAAAGGCTTTCCGAACTTTTAAGCCGTTAGCGCGGTGACGTTAAACGACCTCGAACGCGCCTGTTTCCTTGTTCAGGATCGACAGCGTTGCGGTTTCAAGGTCGAAGTACCAGCCGTGCGTTTGCAAACTGCCGGCATCCACTGCTTCCTTAACCCAGGGGAAGGTGAGCAGGTTGTCGAGCGAGATCTTCACGGCCTCGTGCTCGCAGCAGCGCTGGGCCGCTTCGGGGCTTGAGGTTGTTTGCAGGGCTTTTTCCCGCGCCGGCCGTGCGGTTTTCATCCACGCCCCGACGAAATCGCCCGCCCTCGGTTCGTTCATGAGTGCGCGGATGCCGCCACAACGGGCATGACCCATGACGATCACGTGTTCGACCTTCAAGGCGAGGACCGCGAATTCCAGCGCCGCGCTTGTGCCGTGGGCATTGCCATCGGGCTCGAAGGGCGGGACGAGGTTGGCGACATTGCGCACAATGAAAAGCTCGCCCGGTTCAACACCGAACTTCAACGACGGGTCGATGCGAGAATCCGAGCAAGCAATCATCAGGGCCTTCGGAGCTTGGCCCTTCTCCATCAATTCTTCGATGAATGCCTTGTTATCGCGGAAATAGGTTTCGCGAAACTGCCGGTAGCCGGCAATGAACTTCTCCACGGCGTGGTCTCTTAACGCATTGCTTGTTTGAGCATCTCGTCCAGCTTGTTGAGGAATTGGCTGGTGGTCATCCACGGCTGCTCTGGTCCAACGAGGATCGCGAGATCTTTCGTCATGTGGCCCGCTTCAACGGCTTTAACGCACACTTTTTCCAGCGTGGTCGCAAAGTGTACGACGTCTGGCGTGTTGTCGAACTGGCCGCGGTATTTCAGGCCTTGCGACCACGCGAAGATCGACGCGATCGGGTTGGACGAGGTTTCCTTGCCTTGCTGGTGCAGGCGGTAGTGGCGGGTGATGGTGCCATGCGCGGCTTCGGCTTCCACCGTGTTGCCGTCGGCGGTCAGTAGTACGGAGGTCATCATGCCGAGCGAGCCAAAGCCCTGGGCAACGGTGTCGGATTGCACGTCGCCGTCGTAGTTTTTACAGGCCCACATGAAACCGCCGGACCACTTCAACGCCGAGGCCACCATGTCGTCGATGAGGCGGTGTTCGTAGGTGAGGCGCTTGGCTTCGTAACGGCTCTTGAAGTCGCGTTCGTAGATTTCCTGGAAGATATCTTTGAAGCGGCCGTCATAGCCTTTCAGAATGGTATTCTTGGTCGACAGGTACACCGGATAGCCGCGCGCGAGGCCGTAGTTGAGGCAGGCCATGGCAAAGTCGGCGATGGAGGAATCAAGGTTGTACATGCCCATTGCGACGCCCGCGCCGGGGAAGTCATAGATGTCATAGGTCGTGGGTTCGCCGCCGCCGTCGGGCGTGAAGGTCATGGTCAACTTGCCCTTGCCGGGCACTCTGAAATCGGTGGCTTTGTACTGATCGCCGAAACCATGACGGCCGATGACGATGGGCTGGGTCCAGCCGGGCACCAGGCGCGGCACGTTCTTACAGATGATCGGTTCACGGAAGATGGTGCCGCCGAGAATATTGCGGATCGTGCCGTTGGGCGACTTCCACATCTTTTTAAGATTGAATTCCTTCACCCGCGCTTCGTCGGGGGTGATCGTGGCGCACTTCACGCCGACGCCGTACTGCTTGATGGCGTTGGCGGCGTCGATCGTGACCTGATCGTCAGTCTTATCGCGGTATTCGACGCTCAGATCGTAGTACTTAATGTCGATATCAAGGTACGGCAGGATCAACTTATCTTTGATGAACTGCCAGATAATGCGCGTCATCTCGTCGCCGTCGAGATCGACAACGGGAGTCTTCACCTTGATTTTGGCCATGAGCGTTCCCTGTATACGGGGTCCGGCAGACCACCGTTCCCCAAATCCTATTTCCCGCGTGCAATGCAGATCGCCACGAGTGCGGGGCAAAAGTAGAGCATCCCATGACAGGGACGCAAGCCGGGAATCCGGCGGCTTTAGCCGATCCTAGCGGCCAAAATCAGAAGGAAACGGGTATTTTCGGCGCCTGCAATTCGGCCGCCACGGCGGCGAGAACCTGCTCGGGCCGGTCGACGACCGTAATCAAAGCGTCATGGCCTTTGTGGGCAAAACCAGAGGTAATGATACGGTCGAACAAGCTTACGAGAGGCGACCAATATCCAGCCGTGTTGAGCACAATAATCGGCTTATTGTGGAGGTGAAGCTGGCGCCATGTGACGATCTCGAACATCTCCTCGAGCGTGCCCACGCCACCCGGGAGGATGCAAAAAGCATCGCTGCGGTCGAACATGGTTTTCTTGCGTGTATGCATATCCGGCACCACGACCATCTCCGAGGCTCCGGGATGAGCGAGTTCCAGGTCCTGCAAGAAGGTCGGGATGACCCCCACAACTTTGCCGCCCCCCGCCAGCACGGCGTCGGCGACGGCACCCATGAGGCCCACCCGCCCCCCGCCAAAAACCAGGGTCGTCCCTTGGGCGGCCATAGCTCGCCCTAATGCCGTCGCAGTTTCGGCGTACACAGGGTTGCCGCCAATCTGCGAGCCGCAAAAGACGCAGAGAGAAAAGAGGTCGGAGGTCATGGCGGTGGCTATCCGTAATGGATTAATAAATTTACAGAATAGATACTTGGTAAGCCTTGCACTCTTGCTACCGTCGCGCTTATTTGTAATGGTTCATTGAGTATAATTGAAGTTTGGACATATCTAGAGGAGACCTGCCAATGTCCCGTTTTCTCCCGGTTGTTGCCGGTGTGGCTTTTGCCGTGGCTGCGATCTTGCCGACAGTCGCCAGCGCCGCCGACCCTACCGATGTTGTCGATTATCGTAAGCACATCATGAAGACCATTGGCGCGCAGGCGGGTGCGATCGGTCTCATCATGCAGCAGAAGGTTCCGGGCGATAACTTTGCCCTGCACGCCGAAACTCTGGCTCTGGTAGCCAGCACCGCTTTGAAGGCTTTTGAGCCGAAGGCCGAAGGCGGCGAAGCCAAACCCGAAGTTTGGGCGAAATGGGATGATTTCTCCAAGAAAATGAAGGAATTCCAAGCAGCGACGGCGGATCTGGCGAAAACAGCGCAAGCCGGCGGCATCGCCGCGGCCGGCCCCAAGGTTCAGGCAGCGTTTTCGTGCAAGGGCTGCCACGACACTTATCGCGAAAAGAAGTAGCTGTTTAGCCCGCCCGCTTTCGACTGAAAGTTCTCACGTAAGATGAGCCCATCCGGTAGCCCAGATGCGGCACTTATAATTGGAGGTTTCTCACATGACCCGTCTCGCTAAATTTGTCGCCGGTGTGGCCCTGGTGGTTACCGCCTTTGCGTTGCCCGCTCTGGCCGACGACAAGGACGTGATTGATTACCGTCAGGACGTTATGAAGGCGCTCGATGGACAGACTGCAGCGCTCGGCATGATCGTTTCCACCCAGGTTCCCGACGACAATCTGTTGCAACACGCCGAAGCCATTGCGCTGATCGCCAAGACTGCGCTGAAGAGCTTCGAAGCGAAAGTGCCGGGCGGTGAAGCTAAGCCAGAAGTTTGGGCCAACTGGGCCGACTTCGAAAAGCGCATGAAGGATTTCGTCGCACGGACCGATAAAATGGCCAAAGATGCCAAGACCGGCGGTGTAAACGTGGTCATGGAACAGATGGTCGATGCGCTGTCGTGCAAAGGCTGTCACGACGTCTATCGCCTCAAGAAGTAATAGTCGCGGTAATTTCTCCGACAACGCCCGTCCTATGTGACGGGCGTTGTGCATTTAACGGCTCGGTATTGAAAACGGCTTTCCCATGAAATCTCCTTTCTCGCTTTCCATTTTCGCTCTCGCCATGACGGGCTTTGGTGCAATTGCCGTTGCTCAGAATGCGCCACCACCCGCGAGCGAAACACCCGCACCGGCAGTTGAAGCTGCGCCGCCCGCCGAAGCTGCGCCGCCCGCCGAAGCTGCGCCGCCTGTCGATCCGTTGGTGGAGAAAGGCCAATATCTTGCGCGCGCGGGTAACTGCATCAGCTGCCATACCCGCCATAACGGCGAACCGTTTGCCGGGGGCTTGGCGTTCAAGACGCCTTATACCTTCCTTGGC
This sequence comes from Fidelibacterota bacterium, assembly GCA_947476625.1. GTDB lineage: Bacteria > Pseudomonadota > Alphaproteobacteria > Rhodospirillales > Rhodospirillaceae > SHVO01. The sequence goes on along the minus strand of CANJRA010000011.1, from coordinate 71,295 downwards.
GAAATCCACTCGACCAATATTACCCCCGATCCGGAAACCGGCATCGGCACCTGGACTGAAGCGGACTTCATCAAGGCCATGCAGACCGGCGTCGCACCGGGAGGCGAACATCTCTTTCCAGCCTTCCCCTACACCGCATTTACGTTGGTGAGCCAAGACGACCTCAAGGCGATTTACGCTTATCTCAAAACGCTGGCCCCGGTGAAGTATACGCCTCCCAGCAACGGCATCGCGTTTGCGATGCGCTGGCCGATGATGTTTTGGAATGCGCTGTTCTTAAAAGAAGGCCGCTATCAGCCGGACACGTCGAAACCCGACGAATGGAATCGCGGCGCATATCTGGTGGAGGGGCTCGGTCACTGCGGCGCCTGCCATACACCGCGCAATCTTTTGCTTGCCGAAAAATCCTCCGACAAACTGACGGGCGGCACGCAGCCCGATCTGGTCGAAGAAGGCAAGATCCGCACCTGGGCTGCCGCCAACCTCACACAAGCTACCACCGGCCTCGGCGCATGGAATGTCGATCAGATCGCCAAGTACCTGAAGACCGGGCACAGCCAGAAAGCCGGCATTTTTGGTCCGATGAATGAAGTCGTCATCAACAGCCTGCAGCATCTGACCACCGAAGATGCCAAGGCCATGGCCACGTACATCAAAAGCCTGCCGGCCGCGGGCGAGGGCGTGAAGTACCCGCTGAGCGATGCGCAGAAAACTGCCGGCGCAGCGCTCTACAAAACCCATTGCGACGAATGTCATCTGGACTCCGGTCGTGGTGGTTTCATGAAAGCGCCGCCGCTGGCCGGCAGCGCCATTGTCCAGGCGCCGAGTTCCGCGTCGCTGATCAACGTGATTATCTACGGCGCGATAACCGGCAAAGGCGGCCCCACGCCGTTCGGCGCATGGGAAGATATGAAAGCCCTTGGTGCGAAACTGAGCGATGAAGAGGTTGCTACAATCGCTACGTTTGTGCGCAATAACTGGGACAACAAAGGCACGCCGGTCACGGCGGGCGACGTCGCTAAACAGCGATAACCGGAAAAGCGGCGGCTGTGCTCATAACCGCCCTCTATCTTATCCCCGCGGTGCTTACGCCGCTGTTGGCAGTGGCGATGCGTATCGGCGCGGGCGAAGAGCGCGGCGCGCGCATCGCTAACGTTGCGGTGATGATCAGTTTTCTGTTTTCCTGGGCTGTTGTCGTGAAGGCGCCTTGGACGCCGGTGGATGATTTTGCCCGCATAGGTCACATCGCAATCGGTGCGACAGTGCTGGGTTTTGCACTCGATTTTCTCACGCCCAAACGTCTTGTCGCAGCGATCTTCGCCGGCATTTTTGTGATCGGTGCAGTTTGGAGCAGTGTCACCGATCAACTGATGCCGTTTGTTCCTACGTGGGATGTGGCCGTATTGGTCGCCATCCTCGTCGTGGTGGCCTTCCTGGTCCTCGCCCGCCTCGATAGCATGCGCGCGCGTGACGTGACCGCCCTGGTTCTCATCACGGTCGCAGCCCTGAGCATCGCATTCATGGCCTTAATTGCCGGCGCCACAGGCATATTTACGGGGGCGCTGGTATTGGCTTTGGCGGTCGTAGCCTACGCTGTGCTGCAGACGGCGGTTACCCTGCCCATAGGTGATGCCCTTGTTCTAGGTGCCGGCAGCACGCTTCTGGCGCTGGCCTGGGCTTTGGGACACGGTTTCCCCGATGTCCGCCTGCCATTGCTGTTGGTTCCCCTGGTTTTCTTCGCCGAAGGCACGGCGCGGCGGATACCTCTTCCGAAAGCGCGGATCAGCACCATATTGTATCCATTGGTACTTGCGGGCATGGCGGCCTTGCCCTGTGCGCTGGCGGTATTGATCGCCTATGCGATGGTACGCGCCTAAGTTTTGCGACGCTTGGTTGCGGACTTAGAATTAATTGCGTAAACACGAAAGATGACGCGTGAGGTAAGTGCTGTGAATCGTCCGCTGATCGTCGCTATTGTTGGAATCGTGGTTGTTGCCGCGGCGCTTGTGCTGAATTTCACGCTGCAGAACCCCGGTGGGCTGAGTAGTTTGACCGGGTCTGCCAGCCGCCAAGTCAACACCGGCCCGGGCGCGCCGACCTTCGATGTTGTCCGCATCGATCCCAAGGGCAATATGGTAATGGCCGGCAGGGCCAAGCCTGGGGCTGTGGTCGTGATTCTCGACGGCGACAAAGAAATCGGCCGTGTGACCGCCGACAGCCGTGGCGAATGGGTATTTCTGCCCGATGCGCCGGTCGCACCAGGCACGCGCCAGTTTTCCCTCAAAACGCCCGGAACCGGCGGCGCGAAGGATTTATTCTCGCAGAATATCGTGGTCATGTCGGTGCCGGAGCGTAACGGCGAGATCCTGATCGTCGAACAGTCCCGTGACGGCGGGAAAAGCCGGGTTCTGCAGGGGCCCAATGCACCCGGCAGCGGCACGCTGACGGTCGAAGCCGTAGATTACGCGGCTGACGGTAAGTTTACGCTGAGCGGCAAAGCTGATCCCGGCAGCGTCGTGCAGGTCTATCTCGACAACGCCTTCATCGGGCGGGCCACCGCCGACGATAAGGGCGCCTGGCAGGTCGAACCCAAAAGCAAGGCGGCCGCAGGTAAGCACAGCATCCGTGTCGACCAAGTCGGCACTAATAACAATGTCATTGCGCGGGTCGAAGTGCCCTTTGTGCTAGACCCCGCCCAGGCCAACATGCCGCCCGGCGCAATCACGGTGGTTAAAGGCAACAGCCTCTGGCGGCTGGCCCGGAACACCTACGGTGAGGGCACCATGTACACGCTGATATTTGAGGCCAACAAAGAGCAGATCAAGGACGCCGATCTGATCTATCCTGGACAGGTCTTTAACCTGCCTCCCAAAAACCGCCCGTAATGCTAGGGTATGGCCGGACGGCATCCTAGAACGCGAAGGAATCTGACGTGGCGGAACGTAAAAGCGACATAGCATCGGCCGATATCGGCTGGCGGGATTACATTCTGCCGCCCCTGCATCCTGAAGGTCCCGGCTTTGTCGCCGTATTTGCCATTGTTGCTCTTGGGCTGTGGTGGCTTTGGACGCCGCTCGGTCTGATTGGCCTCGCGCTTACGGCTTGGTGTTTCTATTTCTTCCGCGATCCCGACCGCGTCACGCCTGTGCGTGAGGGCCTCGTGGTCAGCCCGGCCGACGGTACCGTGCAGATGATCGGGCCCGCCGCGCCGCCTTTTGAACTTGGCATCGGCAGCGAACCTTTGGTCCGCGTCAGCGTTTTCATGAGTGTGTTTGATTGTCACGTGAACCGCGCGCCGATCGCCGGCGCGATTATCAAAGACGAGTACACGCCGGGTAAGTTCATTAATGCCACGCTCGATAAAGCCAGCGAAGACAATGAACGTCAGTCTTTGGTCATCCGCACGGCGGACGGCAAGGACTTCGCCGTGGTCCAGATCGCCGGGCTCGTGGCACGGCGCATCCGTTGCGACGTACGTGAAGGTCAGCATGTTATGACAGGCCAACGCTTCGGCATGATCCGTTTCGGCAGCCGTCTGGATGTTTACCTGCCGAAAGGCGTGTCGCCGTTGGTGTCAGTTGGGCAAAAGGCCGTCGCAGGAGAGACCGTGCTCGCAGATATGAATGCCAGTGAAGGGCCTCGGCAGGGCGAAGTCCGGTAGTGATGGTGCCACCTATGGGTGACGACGACCGCGACATCAACGACATCGATGACGATCCGCTGGGCACGCCCGAAGAGACGCAGCGCCGTAGGCGTTTTGGCGGGGTCATGGGCAGTGCCGCGCGTCGGCGTCTCAAAAGCCTATCCTTCAACCGCATCTTTCCGAACATCTTAACTCTGCTGGCGCTATGCGCTGGACTTACTGCCATACGTTACGGCATTTCCGCCCAATGGGACCGCGCAGCCGTGGCGATGGTCCTGGCGGCCATGCTGGATGGTGTTGATGGGCGCGTTGCCCGCATGCTGCGCAGCACGACCAAATTCGGCGCTGAATTAGACTCTCTCGCGGACGCTGTCAGCTTTGGTGTGGCGCCTGCGATGGTGATGTATCTCTGGGTCATGCATGACGCCGGTGGTATCGGTTGGGCGCTATGCCTGCTGCATGCGGTTTGTGCTGTGCTCCGCTTGGCGCGCTTTAATACGATGGTTGGCGCGCCCGACTTGCCGCCTTGGGCTCATAACTATTTCACCGGCGTACCGTCGCCTGGCGGAGCAGGAATCGCGATCCTACCCTTGATGATTTGGCTTTATTCCGGATCCGATTTTGTTGCTTCGCCTGTGGTGGCGGGAATCTTCCTACTGGCGTCATCGGTGTTAATGGTCAGCCAGGTGCCGGTTTACTCCGGCAAGCACATGCGATTGAAGCCGCAATGGGTGGTGCCGTTGATGATCGTGATTGGCGCCATTGCCGCGTTCCTGGTGACCGATCCCTGGGCGACTTTAAGCATTGTTGGAATCGTCTATCTGATATCGATTCCGTTCAGCGCATTGTCTTTCCGCCGTCTGGAACAGCGCGCCCAGACGGATGCAAAGACGGCCGCACCCGCTGCCTAATCACTTCACTGCCAAGGCTTCTTCGTCAATCGCCACGCTGGCGTGGTGATCTGCCGCGAGCACTAGATACACCGCCGGCACCACGAACAGCGTGAACAACGTGCCGATGGAAATGCCGGTGGCGATTACCAATCCGATGCTGAAGCGCGACGCCGCGCCTGCGCCGCTGGCGAAGATTAGCGGCATCACACCGAACACCATGGCGGCGGTGGTCATCAGGATCGGACGCAGACGGATACTGGCCGCTGCTTCGATCGCCTCGGCTTTGGTCTTGCCGGCTTTCTGTTGCTCGTTGGCGAACTCGACCAACAGGATACCGTGTTTACTGATCAGCCCCATCAGCGTTACCAATCCCACCTGCGTATAGATATTGAGGGTGGCACCGCCAACGCCCAAGCTGATGAAGATCAGCGCGCCGGCGATGGACATGGGCACCGACACCAGAATGATCGCCGGGTCGCGGAAGCTTTCAAACTGCGCCGCGAGCGCGAGATAGATGATGATGAGCGCAAAACCGAAGGTCACTAGGAAGCCGGCAGATTCCTGAACGAACTGGCGCGTCGATCCGCCATAATCGATGAAATAACCCGACGGCAATACGCGCGCGGCCAGTTCCTGCAGATACGCGATCGAAGCGCCAAGCGACTGGCCAGGCATCTGGACGCCCTGGATCGTAGCGCTATTGAGCTGCTGGAAGTGGTTCAGCGATTCCGGCACGGTCTTGGTGCTGAGCGTCGCCACCGTCGACAGCGGCACCGTCGACCCGTCGGCCGTGCGGATATGGTAGTCGAGCAACTGATCGGCGTTCAAACGCGCGCTTTGCTGCACCTGAGGTATGACGCGGTAAGAACGTCCCTCGATGCTGAAATAATTGACATAGCCGCCGCCGAGCATGGTCGCCATGGCATTGCCGACGTCGCTCATGGTCAAGCCAAGCTGCGCAACCTTGTCGCGGTCGATCTCAATGTTCGATTGCGGGCGTGTGAACTTGAGGTCGGTGTTCAGGAAAATGAAATGCCCGCTCTTCGCGGCTTCCTCATGGAATTGGCGTGCGACTTCATCAAGCCGCGAGAACGGCTGTGTTGTGCCGATAGAAAACTGAATAGGCAGGCCCTGCGCGCCCGGCAGTGTAGGCGGCTGAAACACGACGTTCTGCGTCCCGGCGATGGTGTTCATATCGGCTTGCGCCATGGTCTGGACTTGCATCGCCGACAGATTGCGCTCGTCCCATGGTTTCAGGACGATTCCGGACATGGACATGCCGGGCGCCTGAATTTGGAACATGGTTGCCATCTCTTCGTATTTCGACGCGATCTCATAAACCTCGCGTCCCCAGAGCGCGCGCTGATCTTGCGTGGCGTTGCTGGCGGGAGTCGAAAAAACGATCGCGAAACCTTCATCTTCGGTCGGCGCCAGTTCACGCTGGGAGAAGCTGTACAAGAAATAGATGCTGCCTAGGATCAGCCCCGCGAACACGAGCGTGACGACATGGCTCCGCTGGCTTTCCCGCAGCACGCGCAGATAAAAGCGGTGCACTTCCTCGTAACGCCGATCGATGAAGGCGATCAGATTCTTTTCCCAGCCGTGCGTGGTCTCGGCATGGCTGCGCAGCATGCGCGACGCCATCATGGGCGACAAGGTCAGCGCGACAATCGCTGAAATCGTCACCGCGCCTACCAGCGTCATGGCGAATTCAAGGAATAGCTTTCCGGTTAGGCCGCCCTGAAAGCCGATCGGCACATACACCGCGATCAGCACGATGGTCATGGCAATGATCGGTCCGCCGAGTTCGCGCGCCGCCTGCATCGCTGCGGGAATACGGTCCATACCTTCTTCGATATGGCGGCTGATGTTCTCGACGACAATGATGGCATCGTCGACGACAAGACCGATGGCAAGCACCAATGCCAGCAGGGTCAGCAGATTAATGGTAAATCCGAACGCCAGCATCATGGCGAAGGTGCCTACCAACGACAGCGGCATGGCGATCGTCGGGATAAACACCGCGCGCGGGGAGCCCATGAAGGCAAACACCACCAGCGTCACAATGACAAGCGCTTCAACAAGCGTGAAGATCGCTTCTTTGATGGAAGCATTGACGAAGTTGCTGGAGTCGTAGGGGATAAATCCGTCCAGTGCGGTGGGAAGCTGCGCCTTGATCTCGGGGAATATGTCCCGTACGCCTTTGGTGACTTCCAGCAGGTTCGCCGCAGGAGCGACCGTGATGCCGATGCTGACGCCCTCTTTACCGGCCATGATAAAGCTGGAGTCATAATCTTCCGAACCCAGGGTGACTTTTGCCACGTCCTTCAGGCGCACGAAGGCATCGCCTTCCTGTTTGATGACCAGATTTTCAAACTCTTCGACGGTGTGGACGCTGGTGGATGCAGTCAGCGTTGTCTGCGTCATGCGGCCCTTGGTGGAGCCGATGCCGGAAATATAGTCATTCTGCCATAGCTTGTTATAGATGTCGGACGCTGTCAGGGCGTAGGCCGCGAGCTTATTGGGATCGAGCCACGCGCGCAGTGCAAAGTTCTTGCCACCCAGGATTTCAGCGGTTTGCACGCCCGGCACGGATTGCAGCTTCGGCTGCACGACGCGCACCAGATAATCGGTGATCTTGTTTTGCGGTAAGATGGTGCTGCTGAAGGCGAGGTACATGGCTGCGTTGCCCAAGCCTTCGCCGATCGCAATCACCGGCTGCTGAGACTGCGGCGGCAGGCGGTTGAGGACGGAATTGACCTTGGTGCTGATTTCCGTCAGCGCGGAGTTGGAATTGTAGTCCAGCTGCAGATAGACCGTGATCGAGCTGACACCGCTCGAGCTGACCGAGGTCAGATAATCGATCCCGTTGGCTTGCGCCACGGCGTTTTCCAGCGGTGTCGTGATGAAGCCGGCAACAACATCCGGATCGGCGCCGTAATACGCGGTCGTGATCGTGATGGTGCCGCTTTCGATCTGCGGATACTGCTGGATCGGCAATGAGCCGACGGCGCGCAAGCCCAGCACCAGGATCGTCAGGCTGATAACGATGGCCAGAACTGGACGCGCAACGAAGATGTCGGTGAATTTCATCTGTGGTGACCGTTACTCGTCCACTGTCTTCGGGTTGGGGTCCGACGGCGGCTGGATTTTATTGTTGATGATCAGCGGCGTTTCGTTCTGCAATTTCAGTTGGCCGGACGTGATGACGACGTCGCCGCGCTTGATGCCTTCAAACACCGCAACCTGATCGCCGCGCGTCGGACCGATCACGACGAAGGCCTGCTTTGCCATCAACTTCGGCTGGCCCTTGTCGTCCTTGCCGTTCTCGACCGCGAGATAGACGGTGTCGCCATACGGATTGTAGGTAACGGCCGTCTGAGGCAGCGTGATGTGGCGCTGCCGTGTGCCGGTATCGATATTGACGACCATCGGTGTGCCCGGAAGCAGACGCTTTGTCGGGTTCTTCAAGGTCGCGCGGACCAGCACGTTACGACTGCCGGCTTCGACTTTGGGATCGATGGCTGAAAGCTCACCTTCCAAACTGGTCGGGGCATCGGAATCTATTTTCACTGAGACTTTCTGACCGACTTTGACGCTATTGGCTTGGAGCGGCGGCAGATAAAAGTCGGCAAAAATCGGATCGAGCGCCTGCAGGGTCACCGCAGCCGTGCCGGGATTCAAATATTGTCCGACATCGACCCGGCGTACGCCGAGGCGACCGGAGAAGGGCGCCTTGATGACCTTCTTATTGAGCACAGCGCGCTGTTGATCGACGGCCGCGCGGGCATTTTTCAAATTAGCGGCATCGACGTCGAGCGCGGCTTGGCTGATGGCCTTGCCTTCGAACTGTTTTTTGTTGCGCTCGTAGGTGGTGGCCGACAGCTCAGCACTGGTTTCCAGAGATTTCAAGCGGGCTTCCTCGTCTTCCGTGCGCAAGCGCAGGAGTACCGTACCTTCCTTAACCTCATCGCCTGAATCGAACAGAATTTCATCGACAATACCGGCCACTTCCAACGACAGATCGGCACCTTTAACTGCGCGGAGACTGCCGACAGCAGAAATCGACGGCTGCCATTCTTGCTCCGCCGCAATGGTCGTGGATACCGTCTGAGGCGGCACACCAGCCGAGGCGAAGTGCCGCTTGATCATAATGCCTTTGAATACCTGGAAGCCGAAGACCAAGCCGAACACCACGCCGACCGCGATCAGCATGATAATCATGCGTTTGGCCGTCACATTCATGTCAGTTCCCATTGCACGCATATTGAAATTCCGATTATTCGTTGGCGCTTGCGGTCATGTCGGCGCGGTTCCACCAGCCGCCGCCCAACGCCACAAACAGCGCAGCGGTGTCGGCGTAACGGTTAGCCTGAGCCTGAACCAACGCGGCCCGCGTCTGCTGGTAGGTCCGCTGCGCGTCGAGCAGGATCAGAAAATTTACAGCGCCGCTTTTGTAGCTGTTTTGAGCGATGGTTAGGCTGTTAGCGGCTGCACGTTCGGCTTCGAGTTGGGCTTTCACGGCCTCGGCATCGATTTGCAAAGCCCGCAACACGTCAGAGACATCCTTGAAGGCGCTCAGCACTGTGCCGCGGTACTGCGCCGATGCGGCATCGAAGGCAGCTACAGCTGCGCGACGTTTGTGCAGAAGTTCGCCGCCGTGGAAAATCGGTTGCAGCAAGCCAGCGCTCAGTCCCCACACGGTGGTGCCGGCGTTAAATAACTGACTGACCGTCGAGCCCGACGCGCCGTAATTCGCATCGAGAGAAATCTGCGGTAGCATCAATGCAGTCGCGAGGCCTATCTGCGCATTGGCGGAGCGCAGGTTGGCCTCCGAGGCACGGATGTCGGGGCGTTGCGTCACGAGATCCGACGGCAAGCTGACGGGTAATTCCTCCGGCAACTGCAGTGCGGAGAGATCGAAGTTTTCGCTCAACTTGTCGTCCGGGAAACGTCCGGCCAGGGCAAGAATCTGGCTGTTGACCTGCGCCAACTGTTTTTGGATGGGCGGCAACAACGCGCGCGTCTGCGCTAAAGCTGTTTGCTGCGTTAGCACGTCGGCTTCGGCGACTGCGCCCAGCTGCAACTGGTTCCGCAGAACGCCCAGCTGCTGCTCCTGAACATCGAGAATGGTTTGCGTTGCCTCAAGCTGCGCGCGCAACGATGCTTGCTGCATAGCGGCTGCAACAGTGTTGGAGGTAACCGCGAGGTGTGCGGCTTCCATCTGGAAGCGGATTTGATCGGTTTGTGCACGGGTGCCTTCATAGGAGCGGCGTGCGCCACCCCAGATATCAAGGCCATACGATACGGCGACCGATGCCGTCGCGATTGTATAAGGCGGAATCGACGCCGCGCCGCCGCCGCCAAACGCGGCGAAGTTCTTCTGACGCGATGCCGCGAATTTTCCATCGACCGACGGCAGCAGGATCGCGAACTGCGCGCGCTGCAGTTCCTGCGCTTGGCGCAAATTGGCAGAAGCTGCTTGCAGGTCGGGATTGTTCTTCACGGCCTGTTCGACCAGGCTATTGAGCGCTGGTGATTTGAACAGAGTCCACCAGTCGGCCGCGATCGTCTTGCCCGTCATGAAGAGTTGCGGGGCGCCGGCCGGGGTGTCGGAGGATGCGGTAGTGCCGAGCGGCTCCGGCGTATACCCACTCACCGCCGGTGCTTCGGGTTGCTTAAAGTCGGGACCAACCGCGCAGCCCGATAGCACCACGGCAAAACCCACGACAGCGCTCATGGCCGGAATTGGGAAGCGTCTTTTAGGCGTCACGTTGCAAACTCGCTTTATCCGCGCCGGCTAAAGCTTTCAGCCAGGCACGCGTTCCAAAATCATTGGGTGTCATTGAGGTGGCGAATATAAAAGCACGCGTTATGGTGGGGGAATTCAAGACATAACAACCTTACGGAGTGCCCCCAACCCGTATGGTTTTTATAGGATGGGGTATGTAAGGGCAATACCGATTGCTGCAATGCGGCTACGACAAAAAAGCATCGCCTAAGTTGCTGTAACGTATACGTAACACTAGAGATTAAGAGCGCCTACGGGATCGCTGCTTAGGGTTGTTTTTGCCGGGCCGTTGCGAGGCGTTTTTTGCCTGCGGATGCGGGCGAGGGACGCCGGCTTCTTCGGCGACAGTGACCGGGCCGTCGGCGGCGGCGGATTCTCCGCCGTACTCTAACTCCATCATCTCTAGACGCTTGATCTCATCACGCAACTGCGCAGCTTCCTCAAATTCCAGATCGGCCGCGGCAGCGCGCATTTTCTTATCGAGGTCGTTAATCGTCGCGCGAAGATTATGGCCCAGAAGATGCGGCTCTTCCGCGAAGCCGGTATCGACCGTGACGCGGTCCTTCTCGTAGACGCTGTTGAGGACGTCGGAGATGCGTGAGCGCACGGATTCCGGCGTAATGCCGTTTGCGCTGTTGAAGGCCTGCTGTTTCTCGCGCCGACGGTTAGTCTCGCGGATCGCGGCTTCGAGCGAACCCGTCATTTTGTCGGCATAGAGGATCACGCGTCCATCCAGGTTACGCGCGGCGCGGCCGATGGTTTGGATGAGCGAGCGTTCCGAACGCAGGAAGCCTTCCTTGTCGGCATCGAGAATAGCTACCAGGCTGCATTCGGGAATATCGAGCCCCTCGCGCAGCAGGTTAATCCCGACCAGCACATCGAACACGCCGAGCCGCAAGTCGCGAATGATGTCGATGCGTTCGAGCGTTTCGATGTCCGAGTGCATGTAGCGCACGCGAATGCCGTGTTCATGGAAATATTCAGTCAGGTCTTCGGCCATGCGCTTGGTCAGCGTTGTCACCAGCACGCGCATACCTTTGGCCGCGACCGCTTTGCATTCGGCCAGCAGATCATCGACCTGCTTATCGGCGGGGCGAATGATGCAGACCGGATCGATTAATCCCGTGGGGCGGATCAGCTGTTCGATGAACACGCCGCCGGTGCGTTCCATTTCCCAATTACCGGGCGTCGCCGAAACGTAGATCGTCTCGGGCCGCATCGCATCCCATTCCTCAAACTTTAAAGGCCGGTTGTCGCGGCACGAGGGAAGACGGAAACCGTAATCCGCCAGGGTCGATTTGCGGTTAAAGTCGCCCTTGAACATGCCGCCGATCTGCGACACGCCGACGTGACTTTCATCGACAAACAGCAAGGCGTCTTCGGGCAAGTATTCAAATAACGTCGGCGGCGGTTCGCCGGGATTGCGGCCGGTCAGAAAACGCGAGTAATTCTCGATGCTTTTGCAGTGCCCGGTGGTCTCCATCATTTCGAGATCAAACATGGTGCGCTGTTCAAGGCGCTGTGCCTCCAACAATTTACCCTGGGCATGAAATTCCTCCAGGCGCTGCTTCAGTTCGATCTTAATCATCTTGATGGCTTGCGATAGCGCGGGACGCGGGGTCACATAGTGACTGCCGGGATATACCACTTCTTCTTTTAAAGCGGCGGTTCTTTCGCCGGTAAGCGGATCGAATTCGTGAATGAATTCGATGTCGTCGCCGAAAAGAGATACGCGCCAGGCACGGTCTTCGTAGTGGGCCGGAAAGATCTCGATCACATCGCCGCGCACACGGAAGGTGCCGCGATGAAAATCCAAGTCGTTTCGTTTGTACTGCAGCGCCACGAGTTGTTTGATTAACTCGGCGCGCGGAAAGACCATGCCCTCTTTCAAGGGAATGGTCATTTTGGCGTAAGATTCTGCCGAGCCGATACCGTAAATGCAACTGACGGACGCGACGATGATTGTATCCCGCCGTTCCAGGATCGCGCGCGTCGCGCCGTGGCGCATGCGGTCGATCTGTTCGTTGATACTGGAATCCTTCTCGATATAGGTGTCCGTGCGCGGGACGTAGGCTTCAGGTTGGTAGTAGTCGTAATAGGAGACAAAGTATTCGACAGCGTTCTCGGGAAAAAACGTCTTCATCTCGTTGTAGAGCTGAGCCGCGAGGGTTTTATTGGGCGCCATGATCAGCGCAGGGCGGCCGCTGCAGGCTATGACATGCGCCATTGTGAAGGTTTTGCCCGAACCGGTGACCCCGAGGAGGACCTGATCGCGCTCCTTGCCTTCCAGGCCCCGCATAAGGTCCTCAATGGCCCTGGGCTGGTCGCCGGCAGGGCTAAAATCGCTCACCAGCTTGAAATTCGCCCGAGGCCCGGCAGGGGGCTTGGCGTAAAGGGGGACTGTGAGCGTCATGAGGCCCTTATACATAAGGTAGGGCCGGCAAATCTGCCACCGTTCGAAACCGACGATTTTATTGGAATGTGGGCGGTTGCGAGCCAATGCGCCCGGCAGTATTGTCCGCGCGTTTTCCGGGGCTTTAGCCCCACAAAGAAAGGAGTTCCTGCCGTGTCGTTGCTCGCCAAGCGTCTTGATGCCGTTAAACCCTCGCCGACCATTGCGGCGACGACGAAAGCGGCCGAGCTGAAAGCAAAGGGTCTGGATGTTATCGGCCTGGGTGCCGGCGAACCCGACTTCGACACGCCGGACCACATTAAGGCCGCAGGCAAGGCAGCTATCGACCGGGGCGAAACCAAATATACGCCCACCAACGGTACGCCCGCGTTGCGAAAGGCCATTGTCGACAAGTTCAAACGCGAAAACGGCCTGACCTACACGCCCGAGCAAGTGACCCTCGGTGTCGGTGGCAAGCAAGTGCTGTTCAACGCGATCCTCGCTACCGTGCAGGAAGGCGATCAAGTCGTGATCCCAACTCCGTATTGGGTGAGCTATTCGGACATGGTTTTGATGTTCGGCGGTACGCCGGTATTCGTGCAGTGCGGCGAGAACAGTAAGTTCAAGCTTAGTCCGGAAGCCTTGGATGCGGCCATTACACCGAAGACCAAGTGGCTGATCCTGAACTCGCCCAACAACCCGACGGGTGCGGCCTATACGGAGAGGGAGTTGCGTGCGATCGCCGATGTGCTCCTGAAGCACCCACATGTCTGGGTGATGACCGATGATATCTACGAACATCTCACCTACGATGGCTTCGTGTTCAAAACCATTGCGCAAGTTGAGCCGAAGTTGATGGATCGCACGCTGACCATCAATGGCGTGTCCAAGGCTTTTGCCATGACCGGCTGGCGCATGGGCTATGCCTGCGGCCCGCTGCCGCTCATCAAGGCCATGAACATGGTGCAGTCGCAGTCGGCCTCGCATCCGACGTCGATCACTCAGGCCGCCACTGTCACGGCGCTGAACGACCCGCTCGATTTCATCAAGCCGCGCAACGACGCCTTCAAGAAGCGCCGCGACATGGTGGTGAAAATGCTGAACGAAGCGGCTGGCATCAACTGCCAGACTCCGGAAGGCGCGTTCTACGTCTATCCGTCCTGTGCGGGCACCATCGGCAAGACCACGCCTAAGGGCCGTAAGATTAATAACGAGCAGGACTTTGTCGAAGCGTTGTTGGACGAAGCCTTGGTCGCGACGGTGCAGGGTGCTGCTTTCGGCCTGTCGCCTTATTTCCGCATTTCTTACGCCACGTCGGAAAAGGCGCTGTCGGAAGCCTGCACGCGTATCCAGAAGTTCTGCGCCGAGCTTAAATAAGTTCAGTGGCTTTATATCAAAACAAAACGGCGCCCCGATGGGGGCGCCGTTTTTCGTTGTGAACCTTTAACTGCTATTTCTTCTGCTTTATCTGCATATCGTTAAGTTGGGCCTCGTCCGCTTTGATGTTCTGCTGTCCCGCAGGAAAGCCGTTCACCGACAATAGATACGACGTAACTGCAAGATACTCGCTTGGCTTGAGCGAACCGGGCGTGCTCTGCGGCATTGTCGCGGCAATTTTCTGATAAAGCGCGCCGACGCTTTGCCCCTCCCAGCGCGAAACGAAGTCGCCGATCAGTGCCGGAGAAGGACCGCTGCCGCCCATATTGTTGAGGTGACAGCTTTGCGCGCAGCTTGCCTGGTAAATCCGCTTTCCGGCGGCAGCTTGCGCGGTGGTGTAAAGCCCGTCCCAGACAGAACGATGCATCGTTGACGCGGGGCCGGCGTTGGCCGTGTTGATACTCGCCGCCTTAGGACCAAGGCCAAAGGCGTGAAGCTGCTGACCGCCAACCCAATAGACAGTGCCGTCGATGATCGCTGCGCCGGATTCGCACCTTGCGGCGGTGGGATAGGTCCACAGCACCGCTCCTGTCGCTGCGTCAAAGGCATACATGCGCCCCTCAGGCTCGGTTGAACAGCCGAACACCACACCATTTGCCGTGCTGACAGGGCCGCGTGCATAAGCGCCCGTGCAGTCCGCCAGCGGGCTCTTGGAGGTGCACAGATTATCTGTGCCGGGAAAGCGCACGCCGTTAGGAGCGGGAACCCACCACTGGAGTTTGCCCGTCGTCGCATCGAGTGCCGCGTACGATCCGTGTTTGATCACTTCGCCGGAAGGCAGCTTGTAAGTTTCCGCTCTGTGGCCGGGCTGCTTGGAGTTCGATTGACCGACATAGATGCGCTTGCCGTCGACCGCGGAGCCCATTTCCATGCCGCCGCCAGGCCCGCCGGGGCCGACATTTTGTTTCCAAAGAGTCTTACCGGTGTCGCGGTCGAGCGCCCAGACGTCGCCCGATTTCTGTCCGGCGCCGACGACGTCCTGGTGTCCCTTCGGGCCGTCGATTTCCCACAGCATCGCGCCATTGCCGAAGTCGTAATCGCCGCTGAAGGCGTGGCCAAAATCGTAATCGCCTTTACCTTTATAGCCGCCGCCTTGGCAATTCTCGGGGTTGCCGCCTTCTTCTTTCGTGAGCAAGCAAGACTGCGTGTAAACGTCATAGGCCTCGAAGCGGCGTCCCCACTTGATCGCGCCGGTGTCGGCGTTCAGCGCCAAGATCGAGTCAAACCAAACGCCTTCCGGTGTGCAGGCTGCCAGTGCCGCGGGATTGTCTTTGTTCTTATCCGCGCATTTCACGACTTCCGGCGGCAACGAAAACGTATTGCCGGTCGTGACGAACAACAGATTACGCTTGGGATCATACGCGGGCGTGCTGGACCAGATCGAACCGCCGGCATAGCCCTCCGGAATTGTATAGGTCTTCCAGAGGATCTTGCCGCTATGAACATCGAGGGCCAGTTCACTGCCGCGGAAGCTGCAGCATTTATAATCCGGTTTGCCGGCAGCTATCTCTTCCCTTAGCCCCGAAACGCCGATGAATACTTTGTCTCCGACAATCACCGCCGATTGCGTGACGATGGCGCCGGAATGCGTGTCGACAGTTGTTTTCCAAAGGAGGCCGCCAGTCTTGCGGTCAAACGCCGCCACAACAGGCGTGTTCTGCAAGCCGATGACGACGGCATCTGTGCCCACCGCAACGCTCGCCTTTGAAGACGCTCCCGGAATTCCGAGTGCCGCCGGAAGTTCGGCCTGCCAGAGCACTTGCCCGGTCTTGCGATCGATCCGGTAAAGAACGCCGGCATTGGAGCCGATGAACAGCGATTCGCCGTCGGAGGTGGGCGTTGACAGCCGCGCCCCGCCTTTGACAACGGTCGACCAGTGAGGCTGGAGTTGTGAGACGTTGGCCGGGGTGATCGTCGTCTCGCCGTTAGCACTTCGTGTGTTGCGGACATCGTTTCCGGCAAAGGTCCATGTGGATGGGCCGGCATTCTGAGCAAAGGCCGATGCAGCACAGGCGGAAAACGCCATAATGCACAGCAAACGAGACGTGAATTTCATCGCTAGTGTCCTCCCCCAAGTACCCCTCGTTATATTTCCTATGCGCAGTCACCTGCAAACGGAGATGTGGTGACCCCAATGGCCTCGGCCGCGCTCGCGCGCGTCCGGGAACGGGTCTCTGTGCAGGTTGGCGGCTTCCCATAAAAATTTAGCCCCTAGGGGGGAGGACCCTAGGGGCTAAAGTTTCTGCAGGTAAACTGACCGGGCTTTGCGCCCTAGTCGGCGGTGATGTTCGGGGGGAGGACCCTATTTTACCTTTGTCTACCCTTAGACCATGTGACACTCGGGGGAGGACCGTTTGCCACAAGCTGTTTTGTTACACCTGGCACCTTCCGCGAGTACCCCGGAGAGGGTGGGACCGCGCGATTGCTGCGGTGCAACATCTGGAAACAGAATACGTGCACAGGCCTTGGATTTCCAATGCGATTCCGGAGTATTGCTATGCAGTATACGCATGACTAACGCGGATAATAATAAAAGAATAACACGTAAAAAGGGTATGGCAAAACGCTCCTACAGCCATAAAAATCTATGGCTGTAGGGGGTTATAAAGCTTGTTTTGACTCCGAATGAGCTTAGCCGGCGGCGCGCTGATTCTCGCCGGTTTGGGCTACCACGGTCACCTGAGAGCGTGACAGGCCTACTTCCCGTATCAAGAAATCTCGAAAAGCCATGACTCGCGCCGAATTGCGCAGTTCTTCGGGGTATACGAAGTAGGCTTCCAGCGGCGGGCCTTCCAGTTCGGGCATGACCTGCATGATGCCGCGGCCTTCCTGCACAAAGTATTCGGGCAAGGGACCGATGCCGATTCCGGCCTTCACGGCACGGTAGATGCCGTAAATGTTGTTCACGTGCAGTACCGCGCGGTTATTGATGCCACGCGAGGCCAGCATTTCCGCCAGCCAGTGCACGGTATTGGTCGGGGCAACGCCCTCGCCGAACAGCACCACGTCATGATGGCGCAGGTCGTCGATTGAGGTCGGCACGCCACGTTCTTTGAGATATTCGGGCGACGCGTAGAGATTCGACCGCAAGCTGCCGATGTGGCGTTGAATCAAATCTGGCTGCGTCGGCTCGTTGAAGCGAATCGCCACATCCGCCTCGCGCATAGCAAGATCCAGCTCCTGGTCATCGAGACGCAGCGTGACTTTGATGTCGGGATACGTGTGGACAAATTCCTTTAGGCGGCTGGTGAGCCACACCGATCCGAACGCTACCGTCGTCGTAACGCGCAATACGCCTTCGGCGTTTTCTTTTGTTTCCGTCAGCAGGTTTTCGACGTTGTTCAATTTGGCGAACACGTCGTGCACTGTTTTGTACAGCAGATCACCTTGCTCGGTGAGAATGAGTCCGCGCGCGTGACGATGGAACAGGCTCACACCCAAGGCATCTTCCAGCGCGCTGATCTGACGACTGACCGCCGATTGGCTGAGGTTCAAGGTTTCTGATGCGTGCGTGAAGCTGCCGGCGTCGGCAACAGCATGGAACACGCGTAATTTATCCCAATCAAGACGCCCGTGGCTGCGTATCGGCATGTCTCGTCCTTTCGTTCTGGTGTTCCGCTACCTCACGATAACTGTCTTAAGCCTCCCACCAAACTTAATGCCCGCCTGCGGCCAGGAAGCGATCCGCTTCTAAAGCCGCCATGCAACCGGTGCCGGCGGCAGTCACTGCCTGCCGGTACACGTGATCCTGCACGTCACCCGCTGCGAACACGCCCGGAATATTGGTGCGCGTGGAATCCGCCTGGGTGACGAGATAACCGTTCTCATCCATGTCCAGCACGCCTTTGAACAAATCGGTATTAGGCGTGTGGCCGATAGCGATGAATAAACCGTCGATTTTCAAATCTTGCGTCGTGCCGGTATTCACGTTCTTGACGCGTGCGCCGGTCACGCCCAGCGGACCGTCTTTGCCAAGCACTTCATCGATGGCCGAGTCCCAAATCACTTGAACCTTCGGATGCTCGAATAGGCGCTGTTGCAGAATCTTTTCAGCGCGAAGTGAATCGCGGCGGTGTACTAGCGTAACCTTCGTGGCGTGATTCGTAAGATACAGCGCTTCCTCGACGGCGGTGTTGCCGCCGCCAACGACCGCGACTTCTTTGCCGCGGAAAAAGAAGCCGTCGCATGTTGCGCACGCCGATACGCCGAAGCCCTGATATTTCTTTTCGGACTCCAGCCCCAGCCACCGCGCCGATGCGCCAGTGGTGACGATCAATGTGTCGCCGGTATACGTGTCGCCGGAATCGCCGATGCAGGTGAATGGCCGCTTAGATAGATCAAGGCTGGTGATCAGATCATGCATCACCTTTGCCCCAACGTGCTCGGCTTGCTTCTGCATCTGTTCCATGAGCCAAGGGCCCTGGATGACGTCCGGAAAGCCGGGATAATTTTCGACGTCAGTTGTAATGGTCATCTGACCACCGGGCTGCATGCCTGCAACGATGACGGGTGCGAGATTGGCGCGGGCGGCATAAATAGCGGCGGTGAGGCCGGCCGGGCCCGATCCGAGAATCAGAACCTTAGTGTGAATGTGAGCCATGATGCGTGGGTATGTGTGGGGCTGCTTTGCGATGCAACATATAGGGTAAACATACGGTCGCTATGCGTTATACGCAAGGCTCGGGCATCGAGAAGCCCACTTTTGCGAGTCTCATTCAGAATTTCGCGCAATCTAGAGAAAAATCTTTCCTATTGCGTCATGACCCAGCGGTTTTGTAATAATATTTCGTAAGATGGCGGCGGCCGTAGATAAAGCTGCTGCCTGCTTCTCAGTCTAGGGGACGTCAAACGCTATGCAGCGCGTAAAGCTCGATCGTATAGACCGGCAAATTCTCAGTGATTTGCAGACCGATGGCCGCATGACCAACGTCGATTTGGCCCAGCGTGCCGGTATTTCGGCACCGCCGTGCTTGCGCCGTGTGCGGGCCTTGGAGCATGCCGGTTATATCAAGGGCTATCACGCGGAACTCGACCCGGCGACACTGGGGTTTACCGTCACGGTTTTTGCCCATGTTGGACTTAACAGTCAGGCAGAAGCTGATTTAACGGCTTTCGAGAGTCTGGTGAAAGAATGGCCCGAGGTGCGTGAGTGCCACATGCTGGCGGGCGAGACCGATTTTTTTCTCAAGATCGTCGCGAAGGATTGGGACGCCTATCAGAAGTTCGTCACCGAAAAACTCACCGCCGTCCCGAAGGTAGCGAACGTCAAGTCGTCATTGGGGATTCGCAGCGCCAAGAACTTGCCGGGCGTGCCGATTGCCGTGGACGGCGACAAGCCTGCCCAGCCACCGCTTACTGTGCCGGCAGAATAAGGCGCTATTTAAACTTAACTTTGATGACTTCGTAAGCTTTGCCACCGCCGGGCGCGGTTACTTCAGCCGTATCGCCTTCGGTTTTTCCGATGAGTGCGCGGCCAAGCGGCGATTGCACCGAGACCTTGTTCTTCTTTAAGTCTGCTTCGTATGGGCCTACGAGCTTATAGGTCACTTCCTCGTCGGTATCGACGTCAACCACGGTCACCGATGCGCCAAAGCGCACGGTGGTGCCGGACAGCTTCGAGAGGTCGATGACGTCGGCACGGCTGACAACGTCTTCCAACTCGATGATGCGGCCTTCGATGAAGCTCTGCTTTTCGCGCGCGGCATGGTACTCGGCGTTTTCTGACAAATCGCCGTGTTCACGCGCTTCGGCGATCTGCTTTATCACCGCATAGCGCTCGACCGTTTTCAGCTGGTGCAGCTCTTCTTTAAGCGGCTCCAAGCCTTCCGCCGTCATTGGAATTTTTTCCACCACGACGCACCCTCGAATCAGTAAAAAGCAAAAACGCCCGCGCCGGTTAGCGAGGGCCGTCAGACTTCACGTTGTATCCGTATCTACCGACTAAAATAAGATTGGAGCGGAGCAACATCAAGTGTTCCGTCCTTAAGCGCTCGAATCGCCGCCACGGCGGCCTCAGCCCCTGCCAACGTGGTGTAATGGCAGATATTCCGTGTCAAAGCGGTGCGGCGGATCGTGAAACTATCCTTCAGGGACTGGGCCCCCTCGGTGGTGTTAACCACCAGTTGGATGTTGCCCGAGATCATGCCGTCGACGCAATGCGGGCGCCCTTCGGCGACTTTATTGACGATTTCCACGGGAATCCCAAGCTCAGCCAGGATTTTTTGCGTACCGCGTGTCGCAATGACTTTAAAGCCCAGACCGATCAGGCCCTGGGCCAGCTCGGCGCTCGCGGGCTTGTCGCCGTCGCGCAACGACAGAAATGCCGTGCCGGTCAGCGGCAGATTAACACCAGCGCCGAGCTGCGACTTCGCATACGCGAGGGGGAAATCGCGGTCCAACCCCATGACTTCGCCGGTAGATTTCATTTCCGGACCCAGCACGATATCGACGCCGGGGAAGCGGTTGAAGGGGAATACAGCTTCCTTCACGGCCACATGGCCCGATTTGCCCTTGCTCTCGTAGTCGCTGCCGAGATTGAACTCTTTCAGCTTCGCACCGGCCATGACGCGCGCCGCGATTTTAGCGACCGTGACGCCGGTAGCCTTAGCGACGAAGGGCACCGTGCGGCTGGCGCGCGGATTGACTTCCAGGATGTACGCCACGCCAGCTTTTACGGCGTACTGCACGTTCATCAGGCCGACAACCTTCAAAGCCTTGGCCAGCGCGACACTCTGGCGTTTGATTTCGGCAACGGTTTCGGCGGGCAGCGAATAGGGCGGCAGCGAGCAGGCTGAGTCGCCCGAGTGAATGCCGGCTTCTTCAATGTGCTCCATGATGCCCGCGATGTAGACATCGGTGCCGTCGGATATGGCGTCGACATCGACTTCGATTGCGCCTGAAAGATAGGAATCAATCAGCACCGGATTGTCGCCGGTGACCTTCACGGCCTGGCGGATGTAATTCTTAAGGCCCGCATCGTCGTGGACGATCTGCATGGCGCGGCCGCCCAATACGTAAGACGGGCGGATGACGACCGGATAGCCAATACGATTCGCGGCGGCCAAAGCTTCTTCTGTCGTGCGTGCCGTGCCGTTGGCGGGCTGATGCAGTTTCAACTCTGCCAGCAGGCCTTGGAAACGTTCGCGATCTTCCGCCAAGTCGATGGCATCGGGCGAGGTGCCCAAAATCGGAATGCCCGCGGCTTCCAGATCGTGGCTGAGTTTGAGCGGCGTCTGGCCGCCAAGCTGCACGATTACGCCCAGTACTTTGCCGTTCTTTTGTTCGACGTTGATGAGCTCAATAACGTCTTCGGCCGTCAGCGGCTCGAAGTAGAGGCGGCTCGATGTGTCGTAATCCGTCGAGACCGTTTCAGGATTGCAGTTGACCATGATGGTTTCGAAACCGGCGTCGCGCAGCGCAAAGGCTGCGTGGACGCAGCAGTAATCGAACTCGATGCCCTGGCCGATGCGGTTGGGACCGCCGCCGAGGATGATGACTTTGGTTTTGTCCGAAGGCTCGGATTCGCATTCAGCCGGATTGACGCCGTCGCCTTCGTAGCAGGAATACATGTACGGCGTCGGCGAACGGAATTCCCCGGCGCAGGTGTCGATGCGTTTGTAGACGGGACGCACATCGAGCTTGCGGCGCGCGGCGGAGACCTCGGCGGTTTTTTTGCCGATAAGCTGTCCGAGGCGCTTGTCCGAGAACCCCAGCTTCTTAAGGCGCAACATTTCCTGACGGTCCGTCGGCAGGCCTTTGGCGCGCACGCCGTTTTCCGCGTCGACGATGATTTTAAACTGCGCCAAGAACCACGGATCGAACTTGGTAATGGCGTGAATTTCTTCCAACGACAGGCCGGCGCGTATCGCTTGCGCGGCGACGAGAATGCGCTGCGGCATGGGCTTTGCCAGCGCTTCACGCAGCTCATCGTGATCCATCGTCGGCGTGCCGCTATCGTCGAGCGAGACTTCGTCCATCCCGCTGAGGCCGATTTCCATCGAACGCAGGCCCTTCTGCAGGCTTTCGGCGAAGGTACGGCCCACAGACATGGCTTCGCCGACCGACTTCATGCTGGTCGACAGCATCGGATTGGCATCCGGGAATTTCTCGAACGTGAAGCGTGGAATCTTGGTGACGACATAGTCAATCGTCGGCTCGAAGGAGGCCGGTGTGGCCTTGGTAATATCGTTGATCAGTTCGTCGAGCGTGTAACCCACCGCCAGCTTGGCGGCGATTTTCGCGATGGGAAAACCCGTCGCTTTTGATGCCAGCGCCGAAGAGCGTGACACGCGCGGGTTCATTTCAATAATGACCATGCGGCCGTCGGCGGGATTGATCGCGAACTGCACGTTCGATCCGCCGGTGTCGACGCCGATCTCGCGCAAACACGCCAGCGAGGCGTTGCGCATGATCTGATACTCTTTGTCGGTCAGCGTCAGGGCCGGGGCGACGGTAATGGAGTCGCCGGTATGAATGCCCATCGGATCAACGTTCTCGATCGAGCAGATAATGATGCAGTTGTCCGCTTTGTCGCGGACGACTTCCATCTCGTATTCTTTCCAGCCCAGCACCGATTCTTCGACGAGCACGGTTTTCACCGGGGATGCGGCGAGCCCTGTGCCGACAAAGCCTTCGAATTCCTCGGTGTTGTAGGCGATGCCGCCGCCTTCGCCGCCGAGCGTGAAAGATGGACGAATAATCGCGGGCAGGCCGATGTCCTTGATGGCTTCGCGCGCTTCTTCCAGCGTCTTGACCACCCTACTGCGCGGGCTCTCAAGTCCGATCTTGGTCATGGCGTCGCGGAACAGTTCGCGGTCTTCGGCTTTTTCGATGACTTCGCGTTTGGCGGCAATCATCTCGACGTTGTATTTCGCGAGCACGCCGCTGTCGGCCAATTTCATCGCTGTGTTCAGCGCCGTCTGACCGCCCATGGTGGGCAGTAGCGCGTCAGGGCGTTCTTTCGCGATGATCTTTTCGACCATGCCTGGGGTGATCGGTTCGATGTAAGTCGCGTCCGCCGTGTCGGGGTCGGTCATGATCGTGGCGGGGTTTGAGTTCACCAGAATCACGCGGTAGCCCTCTTCGCGCAGTGCTTTGCAGGCTTGCGCGCCGGAGTAATCGAACTCGCACGCTTGACCGATAACGATCGGCCCGGCGCCGATGATCAGAATGCTTTTGATATCTGTACGCTTCGGCATGACTCTACTTTGCCCCCGGCTTTTTATCGGAAGCTTTGTGATCGCCCATCAGCTTGGTGAAGCGATGGAAAAGGTAATGGCTGTCTTGCGGGCCCGGCGAGGCCTCGGGATGGTATTGCACCGAGAACACGGGCTTATCGGTGGCGCGCATACCTTCGACGATGCCGTCGAACAGCGATGTGTGTGTCTCGACGACGTTTTTCGGCAACGTCGAACGATCGACACAGAAGCCGTGGTTTTGAGATGTGATCTCGACCTTGCCGGTCTCGAGATCCTTTACCGGCTGATTTGCGCCGCGATGGCCCAAGGCGAGCTTGTAGGTCTTCGCGCCAAAGGCCAGCGAGAGAAGCTGATGGCCTAAGCAAATGCCGAAAACCGGTTTGCCGGTCTCGATGATTTCCTTGATCACGGGCACGGCATATTTGCCGGTGGCTGCCGGATCGCCGGGGCCATTGGACAGGAACACGCCATCGGGCTTGTGACGCAGAATATCTTCGCTGGTCGCCGTTGCCGGAACGACGGTGACTTTGCAGCCAGAGTCGGCCAGGCAGCGCAGGATGTTGCGTTTAGCGCCGTAATCGACGGCGACGACGTGGAAGTCGGGCGTGCGTCCGTCTTTTTCTAAATCGCCATGGCCGGTTTCTCTGTTCCACAACGTGCCGGTCCAGGAGTACGTCTGCGTGCAGGTGACGTCCTTGGCCAAGTCCATGCCGTCGAGGCCGGGCCATTCCGTTGCCTGCTTATGCAAAGCGGCAATATCGAAATTACCCGACGGGTCGTGAGAGATCACGCCGTTCGGCGCGCCTTTGTCACGGATCAGGCGCGTCAGCCGGCGCGTATCGAGCCCGGCGAGACCGATCATGTTGTTGGCTTTGAGCCAGGTGTTCAAATGTTGCGTCGAACGATAGTTCGACGGATCGGTAATGTCGTCGCGGATAATCAGGCCGCGTGCCGCCGGAACCATGCTCTCAAGGTCTTCAGGCGTCGTGCCGACGTTGCCGACGTGCGGGAAGGTGAAGGTGATGATCTGGCCGGCGTAGGAGGGATCGGTGAGAACCTCTTGGTAGCCGGTGATGCTGGTGTTGAAGCAGACTTCGCCGACGTTCGTGCCAATCGCGCCGATTCCGCGTCCCCAAAACACCGTTCCATCGCCCAAAACCAATACGGCCGTTGCTCCGGCGGGTTTATTCGTCTGAGGGGCGCTGGCGGTGTTCATCGTCGAGTCTGACTCTTTCCAATGTCGGGCCTGCGTCAGGCTTGCATCAGGCCGCACAGTCCTCTCCAAGACCTAAGTCTCGGATTTGACAGTCTGAAACGCGATTTTCTTTCGTGACTCTGGGCCCGGTTCGAGATGCGGCTGCCGTAATTTTTCGCTGCGATGCGTCAGCCGCAAAACTGCGCGGTGTTTAAGCAATCGACACCTCGAAGTCAAGCATTCGGAAGTGACATTTAAGCCCCGGAATTCAAGCGTTTATGCACAGGCGGAAGCTTTTGCCAAAGCGCCGCTGATCGGTTAAGTTACGCGCTTTCCAACACCCGAATCACCACCGTCAGTCAGAGAGTAAATCATGCTGCGCACCCGTCTCAGCGATGCGTTGAAAGATTCCCTGCGTGCCAAGAGCGTGCGCGTTACGCATACCGTGCGCCTCATACTGGCGCAGTTGAAGGACCGTGACATCGCCGCGCGCCCCAAGGGCATCACCGCCATTCCCGACGATGAAATCCTGCAAATGTTCAATTCGATGATCAAGCAGCGCCGCGAGAGCGTCGAGATGTTCGAGAAGGGCGGCCGCCCGGAACTGGCCAAGCTAGAGCAGGAAGAAATCGAGATCATCCAAACCTTCATGCCCAAACAGATGGATGAAGCCGAGACGGCTGCCGCCGTGAAGGACGCTATCGCCCAGGTCGGCGCGACCTCGGTCAAGGATATGGGTAAGGTGATGGCGATTCTGAAAGAAAAATACACCGGCAGTATGGATTTCAGCCGGGTGTCGGGGCTCGTGAAGCAGAGCTTCGGCTAAAAAGCCGGTGTAAAGTGGGGATAACTCACTCCGCTTGCATCCTGGGCGTTCCCAGCGCTTATTCAGCACTTATAATAACAGATCCCGCCTACGTCGTTTACCGGTGGCTTGAGGTCCAATGGCGTTTCCGCCGCAGTTTCTTGACGAGATCAGGACCCGTGTATCGGTGTCGTCGGTGGTTGGTCGGCGTGTGAAGCTGATTCGGCGCGGCCGTGAGTTCGTCGGCCTCAGTCCTTTCACCAATGAGAAAACGCCGTCTTTCACCATCAACGACGATAAGGGTTTTTATCACTGCTTCTCCAGCGGTGAGCACGGCGACATCTTCAAGTTTGTGATGAAGATGCAAAACCTATCCTTCCCGGAAGCGGTCGAGCGCCTCGCGGAAGAGGCCGGGCTGGAAATGCCGCGCCAGACCGAGCAGGACGCGCAGGAAGCCGTGCAGGGTGCGCGTGGACGCGAAGCCGTCGAAGCTGCCTGCATACTATATGAAGAAGCCCTGAGGGCTCCTGAAGGCCGCCGCGCGCTGGAGTATCTGAAGGGGCGCGGCCTGACCGATGAAACCATCAAGCGATTCCGTCTTGGCTATGCGCCCAACGGCAATGTGCTGAAGACAAAATTTCTTCAGCGTGGTGTGAAGGAAGATGTGCTGCTGGAAACGCGGCTTTTGTCGCCCGGCAAGGATGGGCGCGAATCTTTCGATTTCTTCCGCGACCGCGTGATGTTCCCAATCTTCGATCTGCGTGGCCGTCCCGTGGCTTTTGGGGGGCGCGTCATGGGTGACGGTGAACCGAAATACCTCAACTCGCCCGACACGCCGCTCTTTCATAAAGGCCAAATCCTCTATGGACTTGCGCTGGCCCGGACGGCTGCGGCCGAGAAAAAAGAGATCATCGTCGCTGAAGGCTACATGGATGTGATTGCGTTGGCTCAGGCCGGCTTCGCGCAGTCCGTCGCGCCGCTCGGCACGGCCATGACGGAAAGCCAACTGGAGCTCCTGTGGCGCATGGCGCCCGAGCCGATCCTATGTTTCGACGGCGATAAGGCGGGGCGGGCTGCGGCGTTGCGGGCTGCCGAGCGCGCCTTACCCCTGCTTAAGCCGGGCGTGTCGCTACGCTTTGCCATGATGCCTGCGGGCAAGGATCCCGACGATATCTGCCGCCGCGAGGGCCCTGCGGCGATGGCGCAGGTTCTGACGGAAGCCGCGCCGCTCTCGGACGTCATGTGGCGTCAGGTGCTGTCTGAACACCAGACCGATACCCCGGAACGTCGGGCCGGGCTGGAAAAGGCAATGTACGCCAAAACCGGGGTTATCGCCGACGATACGGTCCAGGCGCAGTACCGCCGCCTTTTTAAAGACCGCCTCTATGAGCTATTCCGGCCGGCCCCGAGCGCTAAGGGAAAGCCAGCGCAACGGGGTAAAAAGGGGGGGTATGACCGCCCCACGCAAATGCCCGGCCCAATTTCTCGGGGAAAAACCACCGACCTGACCAGTGGCCAGCGGCTGCGAGAGCGCATCCTCCTGACGACGCTGGTGACCCACCCAGAACTGCAGGGTAACGTCGAAGAGCGCCTGGGGGCCATGACTTTTGCCGATTCGCGCCTTGACTCACTGAGGCAAACCGCCTTAATGCACATCGCCCAAAATCCCACGCTTGATTTTGAGGCTTTGCGGGCCCACTTAGCGAATCTAGGGTTTGCCGAGGAGCTCGAGAATCTTTTAAATTCAGATATCTACGTCCACGCGCGCTTCGCAAGATCTACGGAGCCTCTGGACGCGGCAACGACCGGTTGGGATCATACGTTTAAGCTCTGTCAGAGGGCGGAAGTTGAAGCGGATCTCAAGCGGGCAGAGGAGGAACTGGTGGAAAATCCATCAGAGGAATCTTTTGCAAGGTTTAAGGCGTTGCAGGATCAGGTTCGGCCGGCTGGGGAAGACGACGGCGATGAATCGGATCTTGTTTAGACAATCAAACATAAGCGAGTAAGACGACAACGGCGCGCGGCTCAGGGGGAATTTGGACCGCGCAGCGCAGTAGCATTTGCCGTATGCTCGTTTGTTATATGGAGAGTTGGGGAGAGCTATGGCGACAAAAGTCCCTAAGGCAGGAAGTAAAGCATCGCCCGCGAAGGCTTCGAGCAAAGCCGCCGCGTCGAAGAACAGTTCTGCCAAACCCGTAACAAAAGTAGCGTTGAAGCCCCCAGCCTTGAAATCATCAGTTAAGTCGACACAAGCAAAAACTCCCGTGAAGCCCGCCACGAAACCCGCAGCCGCTAAGCCGGTAGCGAAAGGCGCTGCGTCCAAATCGGCCCCTCCTGCGCCGCCCGCCAAAGCTGCGCAGCTTAAAGGCGCGGCTGCAGCAAAAGCCAAAATCGAGCAGGGACCGAAAGCGTTCATGGCAGCGAAGGCGGCCAACGCGGCCAAAGACGAAACCCAAGATGCCGCGCAGACCCCAGCGACACCCGGCGATAGACCGCTTTTGGATTCAACCAATGCATCGGTGAAGAAGCTGATCGCAAAGGCTAAAGAACGCGGCTACATCACCTATGACGAACTGAACGCCGCGCTGCCTTCGGAGGAAATGACCTCCGAACAGATCGAAGACACCATGTCGATGCTCTCGGAAATGGGCATCAACGTTGTCGAAGGCGAAGAGCAGGAAGAAACCGAAGCCGCTGCCGACGGCGAAGACGCTCCTAAAGCTGAAGCCTACAGCGGCGGCAATATCGACGAAGACGATGTCGGCCGCACAGACGATCCCGTGCGCATGTACTTGCGCGAAATGGGTTCGGTTGAACTGTTGTCGCGCGAAGGCGAAATCGCCATCGCGAAACGTATTGAAGCCGGCCGCGAGATGATGATCGGCGGCATTTGCGAAAGCCCGATCACCATCCGCTCGTTGCTGTCGTGGCACGACGCTTTGCAAGTCGGCAAGATGCTGCTGCGCGACATTATTGATCTTGATGCTACCTACGGCGCCGGCGCCAGCGATACGGCCTCGGACCAGGAACTCGAAGTTGATGTCGTCTCTGAGCCTGCCGATGGCGGTGAAGACGAAGAAGCGCCTAAGCCCGCCAACGGTCGCGCACAAGAAGCTAAGCCTGCGATGACGAACGGCGCGCCAGGTATGTCCGGCGGCGCTGCGCCAGGCGTTCCCGGCCAGCCTTCCAGCAGGGATGAAAGCGACGAAGCCGCTGTTTCGCTCGCCGCCATGGAAGCGTCACTGATGCCGCAGGTGTTGGAGGCGTTCGAAAAGATCGCTGCCAACTATGGCCGCCTCAAAAAATCGCAGGAAGCGCGTCTCACGACGTTGCAACAGGGCCAGGAAATCGAGAAAGGCGTCGAACGCCGTTTCCAGAAGCTCAAAATCGAACTCGTGGAGTTGATGGATGTCGTGCATCTCAACAACGCACGCATCGAAGCGCTGGTGGAACAGCTCAACGAGCTGAACCGCAAGCTGCTTGGGCTGGAAGGTCAGATCCTGCGCTATGCCCTTAAGTGCAAGGTGAAGCGCGAAGAGTTCCTCGAAAATTATTACGGCAGTGAACTTGATCCTAACTGGCTGAAGCGCGTTCAGAAGCTTACCACCAAGGGCTGGAAAGACCTGACCGCGCGCTATGTAAACGAGATCGAAGGTTTGCGTACGCAGATTTCGTCGATCTCCGATGAAGCTGGCGTGTCTATCGCCGAGTTCCGCCGCATCGTGAACACGGTGCAGAAGGGCGAGCGCGAAGCCAGCCGCGCTAAGAAGGAAATGATCGAAGCCAACCTGCGTCTCGTGATCTCGATCGCCAAGAAATACACTAACCGCGGCTTGCAGTTCCTCGATCTTATTCAGGAAGGCAATATCGGCCTCATGAAAGCGGTCGATAAATTCGAATACCGTCGTGGTTATAAGTTCTCGACCTACGCTACATGGTGGATCCGGCAGGCGATCACGCGCTCGATCGCCGACCAAGCACGCACGATCCGTATTCCTGTGCACATGATTGAGACCATCAACAAGCTGGTGCGCACCAGCCGTCAGATGCTGCACGAAATCGGCCGCGAGCCGACACCGGAAGAGCTGGCCGAGAAACTGCAAATGCCGCTCGAAAAAGTTCGCAAAGTCCTGAAAATCGCCAAGGAGCCGATCTCCCTCGAAACGCCGATTGGCGATGAAGAGGACAGTCACCTCGGCGATTTCATCGAAGACAAGAATGCCGTGCAGCCGCTCGATGCCGCCATCCATGGCAACTTGCGCGAAACCACAACCCGTGTGCTCGCCAGCCTCACGGCGCGCGAAGAGCGCGTGCTGCGTATGCGCTTCGGCATCGGCATGAACACCGATCACACGCTGGAAGAAGTCGGCCAGCAATTCTCGGTGACTCGCGAGCGAATACGTCAGATCGAAGCCAAGGCCTTGCGCAAGCTCAAGCACCCGAGCCGTTCGCGCAAACTCCGCAGCTTCCTCGATAACTAACGCCGACGTGCGATTTTGATTTCACGGCCGGCGTTCACCGCCGGCCGTTTTGTTTTGGGGGACAGTTTTTTGCCCTCGGAAACGGTGGGGCCTGTAGCTCAATTTGGTTAGAGCAGGCCGCTCATAACGGTCTGGTTGCAGGTTCAAGTCCTGCCGGGCCCACCAACGCCTTCCTGTTAAGGATAGGCCACATGCCAATTGAGAGAAATCGGCAGGCTCGGATCGACCACTTTGTGCGCAACGTGGCTGATCCTCAGATCGTAAATATCGTTACCGAGCATATCGCCTGGCGCTTTATCGCCGGCATAGGTGTAAAGCGCGTACCCACGATAGGCCCATTGGCGCGAACCATCTGAGCGCGTCAATATAGTCCAATATCCTGCCGGTTGAGCGTCGGCTGGTGCTGCGAATGGAATGCGGGTCTCAATGCAGTCGGCTTCGCATCCACGCGTGCCGATCGATCGGCCGGTCTCGGGAATACCACGCGAAGCGGCGCGTGTATTGTGTGTGCCAACCTGATAGCGAAAGCCATCGAGCATGTAGAGCGTCGCGCCATTCGTGGTGGATAAAACTGTTCCCAAGCCGGGATTGGCGCGAACGACAACATTCTTCGGCACAAAAAACCGCTCGACCAATGCGACGGTCCATCGCGCATCGACGTTAACGCCTTTAGCGTCGCCCGGGCTCACATCATGAGAGTACGTGTAAAGCGGTTTGCCTTTATAGGCCCAGTGTTCGGCGCCATCGGCCGCCTTGATAATCGAAAAATCACCTACAGGATTAGCAATCGCCGCCGCCTCAAGGGGAACCCAGATATTGGACTCGGGCGGAGCGCCATCACCCACGAACATATAGACACTGACGCCACGATGATCGACGAGCGCATGACCCGAAGCATCAGCAACTTCCTGCACCGCGAAGCCAGCGGGTACTTCCGCAATGCCGCCCAGATTGATCTCCACCGCGCGCCAAGCACCGCCATCTGAGCCATTGCCATTGGCGGTGCCGACTTTTTTATCGCCGCTGAAGGTATAGACGGGTTTGCCGTTGAGGGCCCATTGCTTGGCGCCGTCGGGACGGACGGCAAATGACCAATGGCCAGTTTCCTGCGCGTCTGCGGGGGCAAGCACCGGCGGCCAGTTCTTTGCGCAATCGTCCACACAACTCGATGTGCCGGGCTTCACGTCCTTTTCAAACGTGTAAAGCGTCATACCTTGGCCGTCGGCGTAGTAAGCCGCTTGCAGTGTCACGCCGGGCGGTGTGGCGAGCGGCGGCGCCATATCTTTACGCGGCGTTACCGCAGCCAAAACGTATTCACCAAATGAGATCAGCGCGAGACACGACACGCCGCTCAAAAATAAAGACGCTTTTACATTCATCGCCAACTCTCCATCACGGCTAGAAATGGCTTATGCCATGACCTCGGTGATCGCTGCGCCCGTTTGATTTGATTCCTCGCCCCAATTGCTCGCCGGCACGCCCATGAGCTGCTGAACAGTCAGGCCGAGACGCGTTACAGGATCGCTCTTTGCATGGAAATGAATGCCGGTCTTGATACGTCCATTCGCACCGCCAACCGTCATCAACGGAATATTGTCGACCGAGTGAATGCGCGCGAGGCCGGTATCCGTCGAGACGTAAACCAGTGTTCGATCCAGCAGAGTTCGGTCGCCCTCGCGGATGCCGTCCAATGCCCCAATCAATGCGGCGATTCCATCCACGCTGCGCTCGTTAAACCACGTCACTTCCGGTTGCACGCCAAGCGTTTCATCTACGCCCTCTTCGTGCGTTAAAACGTGATGTGTATCGGCCCGTCCCGCCCGCCGCACATTCGATGCCGCCGACGAGAAAATGCTGTTGAATACGTGCGTTTGCCCACAGGCAAGCGTGTGGGCAATCATCTGCGAGAATAACTTATTATTGAGCACGACATCGTCAACGACCGTTCCTGACCGGGCATCCTTCAGCGCGGTAGGCGTGGAACATGCTTCCAGCGGCTCGGGCTTTTGCAACGCCAAGTCCAGTTGCTGCTCAAGCTCGCGGAGCGACGTAAAATATTGGTCAAGCCGCGCACGATCCAATGTTCCCAAACCCTTCACCAAACTCGCTCGCTGCTCTGTCACACCGGACAGCACGCTACGCCGTGCCAACACGCGCGGGTCAGGCTTAAAATCAGCCGCATTGGGATCCTGAAACTCAGGTCCGAATATTCTTGCATACAATGAGGTCGGCGAGATTTCCGCTGGGTTCACTTCACCGCGACCTCGGCTGCTCAAGCTTCTCGTATTGCCGGCGGAGGATACTTCAATCGAACGGAAGCGCGTCCGCGTGCCGATCACATCGGCGATCAGACTATCGATGGTCGGGCGCGTCACTTCACGTGAGCGCGCAAGACCGCCGTGCATGCAAACCTGGACGCCAGTGCTGTGCACCACATTCGGCCTACCATCCAGAAAACATTTCATCCCGCTGTAAATATTGATCTTATTCTTGAACGGGGTCAGCGCCGCTAATTCCGGCGCCATCTCGTAATTCGCGCCGATAACTTTGGGCTCCCACCGGCCGGGATTAAATCCCAGTCCGTAAAAAAAGGTTCCGAAACAACGCGGCAGTTCTGCGCCGGAGGCGAGCGCTGTGCCGTGTGTGTTCAAAAAACAATCCAAGAAGGGCAGGCCAACCGTAACGGCTGTTCCAGCCACGATCCCGCGAAGCGCGATACGGCGATTGATTTTACCGTTAAGCGTCATGGTTTAACCTCCCGTGAGGTGTTAATTTGTGCAAACTTTGGTAACGGCACATCAATCGCGCCGGTTTGCACCGGCGCGACACGGAACAACGCTTCGCTCGTTGCTATGCGGCGCAGTAGGCTCGGAATCTTGTAGCCATCCGCCGTAAAGTCTTCTTCCAAATTTTTCAGCACAGGGGTTTCGTCTTTTGCGGGTGCGCGGCCTACAGCGAATGAATAAAGCCGATTGACCAGGCAGGACGTCGTGGCGGGCGAAGCTTGAACAGCTTTGCCAAGACCCGCAGCATCGGCGAACTTCTTTCCCTCGAATTCGCCGCTGGTATCAATCGTCGCGCCGTTCTCGGTCGTTCTGAATCCACCCGCCGAATCAAAACTTTCTAGCGCAAGTCCCATGGGGTCGATCAATTTGTGGCATCCGGAGCACATTGGTTCCGTAGCGTGGGCTTTCAGGCGTTCGCGGGCCGTTTTGTAAGTTTGGTTGCCGGTGTCTTGAACCAGGGTAAAGTTTACAGCGCCCGGCGGATCGGGAACCTTTTGGCACAGAAAAATCTCGCGCAAAGCCTTTCCGCGCAGGGTCGGAGACGAACGGCCGGGATGAGAGTGCATCGAGATGAAACTCACCTGCGTGAGTAGGCCGGCCCTCAAATCACCTTCCGGAAATTCATACGCTTGCCAGCCCATGCTCGCGGAATCGTTTTCGGGCGGTGGCGCAACGGCAACGCGGTAAATGCTGCCGAGACCAGGTGTCAGAAACGTGCGCCGCGTGGTGAATAAATCCCGGTAATCGCCGTTGCGTGTCAGCACGTGGTCGACGATCGTGCGCATGGTCTGCTCGCGCGCGTCGCGGGCGACGTCCGTCGTAAACTTCGGATAGATTGCAGCGTCCTTAGATACGGTATCAAATTCGTCGAGATGCAGCATGTCGTCGAAGAACGCACGGATGCCCGCTTCCAGACGCGGCGAAGCCAACAAGCGGTCGACCTGACGCGCAAGACCGGCCTCGGTGTGAATGTCACCGCTTTCAGCCGCCGCCAGAAGCTCTTTATCCGGCGCGCTGTTCCACAGCATGAAACTGATCTGAGACGCCTTGGAATAAGCGTCCAAGCGGTATTGCCCGCGATGCTTCGGATCAGGCTCCACCACTTCCCGACGGAACAAGAACTGAGGAGAGGCCAGCGTAGCAGCCAAGCTCAAACCCAAACCGTCATAGAAACTATCTAAAGTCGTGGCCGACCTCGCGGCGGCACTTACCTGGATTTTCAGTTCCTGCTCGGTCATCGGTCGCCGGTATAACAATCTCCCGGTCTTGCTGAGAAATTGCCGGGCGCACGCATCATCGGGGGCTTTTAAAGACGCCGGCGTACAGGGCACCAGTGTTGTCCGATGCTTTTTGTCGACAACCTGTTCGGCAATGTTGCGCGCCATCGCGTCATAGCGCTGTAAACCGGTCGAGGTGACGCTGACGCGGCTCGCACCCACGGCGAACAAGCCATTGTCCCGAACTTCAGTCTCGAAACGACCGCCGAGTTTGATGTCGCGACCGAAAATATCGGTCAACGTCTGCTCATACTGCGCCGGACTTAAACGCCGAATCGCGGGGTCGCCGTCCGCTGGAACCGGTTTCACCTCTGCCGCGCCGGCAATGATCGCGGTGAACAGCGTCGCCCCACACATGAGGCCCGACAGATAGGTCGAAGCGCGCATTCTCAGATCCTTTACTGGGCGCGAGACGTTTGAATAATCGGATCTGCTTGCGCTTGAGTATCGCCTGGCCGGTCGGCAGGAATGAGGAACGCTGGTACGATCTCAACATGCCAAGTGCTCGACAGGCGTTTGTTTTTCTTGGTTACGGGATCGGGGTCGGCGTCGGCCAACCGCTGCAGCGCGTAATACAATCCAACGATGTCTAGCCCGCGAAACGTTTCAGCATTCAGGCCATTGCCGGCATGCTGAAAATAGAGCGGCAGCCACTTCATATACCCACCGATGAAACCCTCGGCGGCACCATCCTGCTTCATGGTTAAGCGGATCTGCGCCTTGGTAAGATCAAACTCCGTCAGAAAGAATTGATCACCAAGAAGGTATAATTTGGACATCTGCGCCGTCAGCATGCCGTCCTTAATTTTACCCTTGAAGGTGTTATGTGAACGCGGATCGGGATCTATCTGGAACGTTTGATCATGACGCGTGTGACCGTGCGCGTCGCGCAAGACATTGTTGATCGCGCGGTCGACAGTCACCGTCACGTCGCCATCCTTGCTCAAGTTGTCGCCGGTAATGGAGAGCACCCACGCCGGCATCGTGTCGCGTATGCTTTCCCACGTTTCTAGGGGGTAATTCGGTTCGGTTCCTGGAGGCGCCTGGTGGTTGGCCAAGCAGCCGTAAAGGCGAAACAGGCCATTATCGACGCCCTTTTCGTGCGTCTCGGGATCTTCAAACTGCTTTGCGGATTTGCCGCCCTGACCGTCGAGATTAAAGCCGTAAGCAAACCGCCCTACCGCGGTGGTGAATCCTGGATCAGGCACTGTCAGCGGGTTTTCGTAAGCGTTGACGCGCGCGCCTGCGAAGGTGCCGCGTTCGGAAATCTGTTTGCCGCTGGCGTCACGCTGCGCGGGGGTACCTTCGACAACGCCTTCGATAATAGCTTCGGCTTCCGTCGGCGTTTTTCCGGTCGAAGTAAGCGCCCGCATGAAAATGTCGTGAGACAGCGGGTTCAGGCCATTGGGACAATTGTCGGCTTGGGAATAAATAGCTGGATAGAACCAGCTGACCGCGAAGCTTCGGGTTTCCGCCGCGCCGGCGCCCTGCGCCGATAGCCCAGCGAAAGCCGCGCCCGCGAGTAAAACTACTGCGGCAGACGACGAACGTCGCACGATAACGGACGCCAGATTGTTTCCCTTTAAGATCGCCATCGCCATGCCTCCCGTCATGTCTCCATACTTGGAGATATTCGCGTGATGTCGCTCTGAAACTTTATGCTCGTTTGCGCTCGCTTTTTTTACCCGAACAAAGAAACAACGCACTCAAGGCATTCGTCGCTTTGAAGCATATTTTTATGGCTTCAGCGCCGCCTTGATAATGCGTTAAAAGTGTAACTGGGCCGGGCTTAAAAGTATAGGCCGCATGGCCACAGACTACAGCCATAAAGCCCTTCTATTGAAATGCTTTATTGCCTTCGGAGTCGTGAGACCATCACGCAATTTAGTGTGCACTGCACAAATTTAGGCGGCGGGTTTTGGAAGACTCTTAGCCCGGGCAAAAGGGCTTCATTTTGATAGCCGAGTTGTTAGCCAATGCAGGTTGGCAATGCTAGCTTACAAAGCTGGGAGGAGCCTTTTTCCAAGGGCTTCGAGGGGAGTGAGTAATGTCAAAATTCGGAAAAAACCTGTCGGCGACCGGTCAACTTTTGGTGACGCTCGGACGGCGTGCGTTATTTCGCCGATCTTTGATTGCCGTCGCCGCTGTTACAGCGGGCACATTAACAATGCCGGCACCGCGCGCGCGCGCTGCGGACGCGCAAGCGCCGATTGATCCCATGGGGGGAGACTTCCGGCGGGTCGTCATCGGTAATAATGCGCGCGGCAAATCGTATGTCTTTAAAGACGAGAGAATAAAGCGCGGTGAAATTTGGCACTCCAACCCGCAAGAGCCCTTGGGTGCCGGCGGCCCCGGTGATCCTAACACTGTTCTGCCCGCCGTCCCGTCGCCATCACCCGACCAACCAACGGCGGGAACGCGCTGGCAGTACACCACACTACGGCCTTCCGCAGCCCCCATCGACCGCGCGACTATAAAAGGCTGGCACCGCGTTTCGTCGTTGACCTACGTGTTCATTGCTAACGGAGAGGTGACGCTGTTGCTCGATGAGGGCGATGTTGTTTTACGCGGCGGCGATTTTCTGGTTATGCGCAACGCCATGCATACGTGGCACAATGCGACCGCAACCCCGGTTGGATTGCTGATGTCGCAGAACCTCCTATCGTAGCAACAAGATGTTGCGCATGACGCCGGGCGAAGCCTCCGGTATTTCGACATGCGTCGCCTTTCTCCGCCAATCACACAGATGGAAACGCGAGTAAGCTTTATGAAGTTCGCACCGAGGGTATTTTTTAGATGCTCGCGCAGCATGCTTTTGGCGTCGGCGATGCTCGTTTCAAGCTTAGCAACCAGCGCTTTGGCGGAGGATGCGCCCGGTCAAAAAGTATACGACCGCGTATGCGCACGATGCCACGGACCGGCAGGTGAGGGCGCCGAAGCGCCGACGCTTGTGCCCCTGAACCATACAGCCGACCAAGTACTTTATATCGCGCGCCTCGGACGAGGTGAAATGCCACCGCTGCCAAAGAACACAATATCAAATGAAGAGATTGCCGACGTCGTCGCTTATCTCACCACACTAGCCGCGCATTAAGTTTGTACTTGCGACGTGCGAAAGCCTTTTTCTGGATCGAATTAAAAAAAGGAGAACCACATGAATCGGCATATCATCGCCGTCGGGCTCTTAGGAGCTTTGCTGGGGTCAGCTAGTATCGTTCCGGGCGCCATAGCTGCCGATAAAGTTACTGATTGGCCGGCCTACGGCGGCACACCCGCCGGTCAGAAATATTCGCCGATCGATCAAATTACCGCGAAGAACGTCAAAGACCTTCGCATCGTATGGCGTCAGAAAGCCGCGCTGCCGGAAACACTTAAAGATATGCCCGCGCCGATCGCAGGCAACTTCCAACACACCCCGATCATGGTCGGCGGCCTGCTTTATATGCGTAGCGAACTTGGGCCGGTGACGGCCTTGGACCCGACCACAGGCAAGGTTGTATGGATTGATTCAAAGGCCGAAATAGGTGGGCGCAGCCGCGGCGTTTCTTATTGGACCGACGGCAAAGATGCCCGCATCTTCGCGCTCGATGGTTCTGACCTGATTGCGCTGAACGCCAAAACCGGCGAACGCTATCCCGCTTTTGGCGACGGCGGCCGGGTTGATTTGATAAACTATCCAGACGCGCGGCCCAATTCACCTGTCGGCGGATTTTCGTGGTCGTCTTTCCCCGTCGTTGTGGGGGATGTCGTTGTCATCGCAGGCGTGCCGACATTGGCGCGGGATAAAATACCGGAAGGCGTCACACCGGCACTCGATGTGCCCGGGGATATTCGCGGTTACGACACGCTTTCGGGTAAATTGTTATGGACGTTTCACGTTGTCCCTCGCAAAGGTGAATTCGGTTATGAAACGTGGCTGAACGGTACGGCCGACCAAAACGGCGGCGCCGGTGCATGGTCGTGGCTGACGGCCGATGAGAAGCTGGGATATGTCTACATACCCACGCAAGCCTCGACGAACGATTTTTACGGTGGCCATCGCCCCGGCGATAACTTGTTCGCCAATTCGGTGCTGTGCCTTGACGCCAAAACCGGAAAGCGCGTTTGGCATTATCAAGTTATTCATCATGATATCTGGGACTTTGATAATCCCACGGGACCGATCCTCACGGATATCACTGTCGACGGGCGGAAAATTAAAGCGCTCGTGCAACTGACCAAGCAGTCTTATGCCTACGTCTTAAATCGCGAGAACGGCAAGCCGGTATGGCCGATTGAAGAACGCGCGGTGCCTGCCAGCAACGTTCCTGGTGAGTGGTACTCGTCCACGCAACCGATCCCCACCAAGCCGCCGCCGTTCGAACTGCAGAATTTGACGACTGACGATCTCATCGACTTCACCCCTGAACTGCGTGCCGCTGCCATTGAACAGATGGCGAAATATAAATCGGTGCCGGTCTTCACACCGGCGCCGCTTGGCGAAGAAATTGTCATGACACCCGGCACGACGGGTGGCGCGGATTGGCAAGGCGCGGGGTTCGATCCTGAAACGGGCATGCTGTACATTTCGGTCACACGCAATCCCGTTCGTACGCTCGTCAATAAGCCAGCGAACGCGCGCTCGCCCTTTGCATACGAGCGCAAGAATGAATCAATGTTCAGCACCAACCTCGAGCTCCCATATCAGGAAGTGGACCCGAACAAACCGATCGGTGCAGATGGCGGCTCGCGGTTGCCAATGACCAAGCCGCCTTACGGCAGCATTGTCGCGATGAATTTGAACAAGGGCGAGATCACCTGGCGGGTGCCCAACGGCGACGGACCGCGAAACCACCCGTCGCTCAAATATCTGAATCTACCGCCGCTCGGCACGCCGAACCGGGCTTCGCCTTTGGTGACTAAAACATTGCTCTTTATCGGCGAAGGGCAACGCGGGCCCAGCGGGCCATTTCGCGTTCCGGCTTGGGGCGGCGGAAAGAAGTTCCGCGCATTTGACAAAGCCGACGGCAAAGTCATCTGGGAGATGGATCTGCCCGGCGGCACTTCGGGTGCGCCGATGACTTACATGGCCGGCGGCAAGCAATACATCGTGGTTGCTGTGAGTTGGGACGATATGCCCGCGGAGTTGATCGCGCTCGCTTTGCCGTAAAGTTTTACTGGTATGTATGCACGCGTAACGAGGAGATGACGCATGACCTTCAGTTGCAGCGGAAAGCTGTCAGTCGCAGCGCGCTTGGGTGGGCTCGCGTGCATGCTTACCTTAGTATGTGCGGCGATCTCCATGCCTATCGGCCAAAATTCGGCGGCCCGCGCATCAGAGGCCAGCGCGCCGCCATACATAGGCTACACAAAAATAAATGTATCCAACCTAGAGCGATCTCTGGATTTCTATACCAATGTCATGGGCTTGAAGGTCGCGCGCGTTGTCGACAGACCCGCGCTTAACGAGACCTTGCTGACGCGCAGCGGCGGGGATTTTGAAGACACGATTGTGTTGGTATTCGACAAAAAGCGAACGGAGCCGCTGGTTATCGGCAACGGCTTCAACAACATAACGTTTATCATTTTCGATTTTGAAGAGCGTGTGGCTAAGGTTGAGGCTGCTGGTTATGTCATTACCGGCAAGCGTACAAATCTGCCATCGCCCAAGCCGTCTGCCAAAACAATCTCGGTCGCTTTTACCAAGGACCCTGACGGCTATGCTATCGAACTACTGCAATTTCATCAGTAGTAGCCGCAATCTTGAAGACTGGAATTAATCGGCCACCAAAAAGGAATTTATCCTTTTTGGTGGCCTGACTAACCGTAACGCGCTTACTCTTCGAGCGGATTGGCACGCAACTGGAAGTGCACGATCTGCGGGCCTTCTGCATCGAGGCCGCCTTCCTGATGCCAATTCGGCGTCATGGAATAGCTCGACCAGAGGCCTTTACCTTTCCAGCCGGTTTTCGGATCATCAATACGTCCATCGACGCCGCGACCGAAGAACCCGCGAGGATATGGAACGCGGAACTGCAATGTCTTGCCCGTATCGGGCATGATCGCAATCAGCGAGTCCGAATTGGTACCCGGCGCGATCGGCGTATTCTTGCCCAAGCCGAAGGTATCGTAGATGTCGACCCAGTTTGTGTAATGCCAATCCGCCGCGATATTGGTACCTTGCAATTTTGGGCCGGGAATATCGTGGAATGTCCAACCCTCGGGACAATGTTGGCCGGTTGCCGTTGGGCCGCGCAGCACCTTGCATTTTTTGCGGTCAAAGCTGCCAATCTTCCCACTGTTGAATGTCACCCATGCGACGCCGTTGGTATCCACGGCCACGCTGCGGCTGAGGAACGCGGCATAATTGCCATCAGGCAATTTGGGCGGTTCAAAAAACTCGGTCTTGCAGGTTTCCGGCGGGTTGGAGCCGCGTTCGAACCTGACGATACCGTTGGGGAATGGGCTTGTTCTACCGAACCAGACCGAACCATCACCCTCTCCAAGAGCGGCATCCATACCGTACAAGAAACCGCTGATGCGGGTGTCTTTGTTCGGATCCATTGCGGTAGCCGCCCCGCCGCCTTCTTCTCCGGCAGCGACGCGTCCGGCACTTTGCGGCTGGTTCCACTGAGAACTGTCAGGCGTGATGGCGACATTCCCAGAAGCCGCCTTTTGTTTGGTATCGAGCACCATCGGACACCAGCCTAGCGCCTTGCTGGGATCCTTGGTTTCATCGAACACTTTTGTCTCAATCCAGCCGACGACGTTGGTGTCTCCGCTGAAGTACAGCGTGTCGTTCTTGTCGTTATCGAAGCTCAAGTGATGGACGCCGAAGCAGATCGGTATGCTGACCGTCGATTCAGTGTTCGGATCGAACACCATGATGCGCCGGTCGTTTGTATCTCCGGGCATCGGGTAATATTTGGCGAATTTGTTCGACGGGTTTGAACAGAATTCCTCGCGGTCTAAAGCTTTCGACTGCTGGGATTTAGGCAACGTGTACTGACCCCAATCGGTAATCCATACGCGCCCCTTACCGTCAATCATTGGGTTGTGCGGATAAACGTTGAGCTGTTCCTTGCCGGGCAATGGCGGCAACGCAAATTCGCCGGCTTGGTTGGCGACCGGATCCAACGTCTCCAGTTTTCCGGTTGTCGGCGCCAAAGCATAAACCGGGCCACCCGCATTGACTGTGGGGTTGCGTCTGTCCGTTGTGATCTCGTCGTGAAGCGCGCGACCGAACGCAAAATCCCAAATCGTCAGCACGACGTTACGCTCGACTCCCGCGGGACGCGGCGGGGTTTCATGCGGAATCTCGCCTTTAGCCACGCGGGTCGTCCAATCGGCAAAGACTTCCAGGCCACGCGATCCCAGCGCGGTCATGTTGTTCTGCATGGAATGCGCAATACCATCGCCATGGTTACCAACGGTCTGGTCACCTTCCGGCCGCGCTTGGCGCAAACGATCACGCCACGCTTCCGCTGTGCTGTATTCCAAGATGCGCGTCGATGCGCCGCCTTGCTGATGGCAGAGCAAACAGCCGGACTTAAGTTGAGTGGCCCATTGCTGCTGTGATTTCATCGTCGGGGGAATCCCGTTGCCTTTCGGGCCGGTTCCGGGAAATTCGTTTTCCGCTGGAATCTTCATCAGCGAAAGCCAGTAATTGGATGGATAGAACTCCGCCGCTGCAGCGGGGCTTGGCGCGAGCACGGCTTTCAGATTAAGGTTTCTGTTGCCGGCGGTGGTCTCGACCGCCTGGGAATCAACCAAGCCGTAGCCGCGCACCCAGACTTTATATTTTGCGCCCGCAGGAAGTTCAGGCAACACATAGCGGCCCCGATCATCGGTGACGACAATCTTAATGAGGCGCGTCGGCAAGTCTCTGGTTTCAGCGATGACCCATACGCCAGCTTCGGGGCCTTTGCTGCTGGTAACAGCGCCGCTCAAAATTCCAGTTTTTGCCGCCTCCGCAGCGAAACTCATATTCGTTAGCGCAGTCCCCAGCATTAATATTGCCGAAGCCGCTGCGTAAAGTCCAAGCCGCGTTGTCATGCTCAATCCCTCCCTAACGGATTCACACGTCAATCTGCACGCGCACTGTGCGTCAAACCCATCCACCCTGGTTTGCTACGTTAATATACTAATACTGAGCCGAGCCTGTATACATCGGCATACTGCGCAAAATAGGCCACAATATTTAAATTAAGCCATCGTACCTGACGACGACTGAAGGGATTGTGCACTGCAGCGTGCCCTTAGGCACCGCTCTTAAGAAAGAAGAGCGGTGCCTAAGGTGCTTTCTTAAGCTCTTCGGGGCTGTACACACTTTCGCGTGGCAGGCTTCCGGCCAGGAACGCCCTCATCGCATGATTGAAGCCCTGGTAGTTTTCGGCCGAGAGGTCGTGACCGTTTTCTGGAAACATCTTGACCCTGAGGTCTGTGATCCACTCGTCCAGGCCGGTCAGGTTGTTGACGGGCAACGCACCGTCTTTGATGCCCCAGAGGACGGCCGTGGGCACGTTGATGATAACCGACTTCGCGCCGCGCGTGACCGCTTCGGCTGACCACGACGCACGAACCGTATCGGCCGGATGCGTGGCGTTGAAAGGCGGATTGCGGTCGTTGACCTTGTAGAAGTCGCGTGCCGCGCGAAACGCTCCGGGCTGCGACCAAGCATCGATCCATTTCTGGCGATCTGCCTCGGTGTAGTGTCCGCTTTTGACGTGGTTGTCGAGCCACGAGCCGGGACGGGTCGCACGCCGCGTTGCTTCAGCTTTATCGATGACGGCTGTGTCGGCGGCCACCTCTTCCGGTGTGCCGTAACCGCTATGGATCAGCGCGTAATTGGCGACATAGCGCTGCCACGGATTTTTCCGCAGCTCACGCTCGCTGACGAACAGATGCGCTGCGTTGGTCTGAATGAGTTTGTCGACCATCTCGGGGTGATACATCGTAAAAGCGTAGGTAACTAAACCGCCCCAATCGTGACCAACCAGAATGAACTTCTTGTTGCCGTTCAGCTTAACCGCCAGCTGACGGAGATCCTCGACAAGATATTTCATTTTGTACTGTTCGATATCCGTCGGACGCGATGACAGGTTGTACCCGCGCTGGTCATAGGCGACGACTTTGTGATCCTTTGCGAACTCCTCCAGCTGGTCCTTCCAGTAATAAGAGAAGTTGAAAAAGCCATGGACGAAGATGATCAACGGGCCTTCGCCAGCGGTCAGGTAATGAAGCCGCACGCCGTTCACGTCGGCATATTCATCCTTTAGGACGATCTTCTTTTCCTGTTGTGCCAGCGCTGGAGTGGGCTGCGCCCACAGAGATGCTGCAAAAAACGCGGCGCACACGAGACCGATGAATTTCATGGCAAGACATCTCCACTTTTGTTCAGTCATTTAACACGATGGGGAACAACCCGCTCCGGGCGGTTCCCCATCGCTCTCTTATCAATCAGTGTGCCAACGGGTCTGGTCGCATCTGGAAATGCACGAGCTGCGGCCCTTCACCGTCCAAGCCGCCTTCCTGGTGCCATACAGGTCCTGAGCCGAACGTGGCCCAGATACCTTTGCCTTTCCAACCGGTCTTGGGATTGTCGATGCGCCCGTCCATGCCGCGGCTGTAAAAACCCATCGGGTAGGGAACGCGGAACTGCAGAACCTTGCCGGTCTCGGGCTGCAAGGCCAGCAAGGAGTCCGAGTTGGTGCCGTTACTCAGCGGC
Source organism: Fidelibacterota bacterium (assembly GCA_947476625.1). GTDB lineage: Bacteria > Pseudomonadota > Alphaproteobacteria > Rhodospirillales > Rhodospirillaceae > SHVO01. The sequence continues at coordinate 27,692 of CANJRA010000011.1, read as the reverse complement.
ACGTCCTTGCCCATGCCGAAGGTGTCGAAGCGGTCGGTCCAGTTTTGATAGTTCCAGTCGGCTTGTACATTGGTGCCTTGAATGCGGGGACCGGGGATGTCGTAGAAGGTCCAGCCTTCGGGGCAATGTTGGCCGGTCGCGGTCGGGCCGCTTACAACCTTGCACTTCTTGCGGTCGAAGCTCGCGAACTGTCCCGAGCCGAACGTCGCCCAAGCAAGGCCGTTGGAATCAAAGCTGACGGCGCGGACGTCAAAGGCACGGTAGGTGCCGTCGGCCATTTTGGGCGGCTCATAATATTCGGTATGGCAGGTCTCCGGCGGATTGGTGCCGCGCTCCATCCGGACAATGCCGGTCGGCATCGACGGGCTGGTCTTGGCGAACCACACGCTGTCGTCCTTGGGATTGACGTCCATGCCGTAGAGGAAGCCGCTGATGCGCGTGTCCTTGTCGGACTCCACCTTCAACTCGCCGCCGCCGCCGCCTTCATCGCCCGCCGCCGTGACATTCAGCGGTTCTTTCCACTGCTTGTAATCGGGCGTCACGGTAACTTCGCTGGGGCCGGGCAACTTGTTCGTAGCCTTCTCGCTGGTGTTGAGCACCATCGGGCACCAGCCTTGCGCTTTGCTCGGGTCGTGCGTCTCGTCATAGACCTTGGTATCGAGCCAGCCCACGACGTTGGTGTCGCCGCTGAAGTACAGGGTGTTGTTGGCATCGTTCCCGAAGCCCAGGTGGTGAGCGCCGTAGCAGGCCGGAAAGAGGTTGACCTTATTCGTGGCAGGATCATAGACGCCGACCTGCGAGCTGTTCTTGCCCGGACGCGGGAAGTACTTGGCGTACTTGTTGAGCGTCGGGTCCGTGCAGTAGTCGGCGCGGTCGCCCAAGGGCGCATCGATCTTGATGCCCTTGGCTTCCGCCGAGAGAACCTGGCGGCTGCGGGTTGAATCCGTCACCCACACGCGGCCCTTCTGGTCGACCATGGGGTTATGCGCAAAGACGTTGATGTCGTAATCCTTGCCGTCGCCGGGCAGGGCGACTGACTTAGCGACGTTATTGACCGGGTCCAACGATTCGATACGGCCGGTGGTTGGCGAAACGCCATACACAAGCCCATTGGCGCTGACGGTCGGATTGCGCCGGTCGGTCGAGATCTCATCATGGATGAAGCGGTTATGGCCCCAATCCCACAGGGTGAGCACGACGTTGCGCTCCAGGCCTTGCGGACGCGGCGGGCTCTCTTTCGGCAGTTCGCCTTCGGCAATGCGCTTTGACCAGTCGGCATACATGCTCAGCCCGCGCTCGCGGCCAAAGAGCGTCATGTTGTTTTGCATGATCTTTGCGTAGGCCAGACCGGTGTTGCCCATGGTCTGATCGCCGAAGTCGCGGCCCATGGTGATACGCTGCGCCCAGCCTTCGGGCGTATGATCGACGTAGTTGCGGGTATACGCGTTGCCCAGCTGATGGCACATCTGGCAGTTCTCTTTGAGCATGACGTGCCAGTCCTGCTGGGTCTTCATGCGCGGCGAAATGCCGTTGCCCTTAGGTCCTGTGCCTGGGAACTCACCCACGCCTGGGATTTTGATCATCGAGAACCAATAGTTGGCGGGGTAGTACTCGGCGGCCGACTTGGCGTCCGGGGCGATGACCGCGGTCAGATCGACGCGCTTGCCGGGGGCAGACTTGACGGGCTTGGAGTCCACCAATCCGTAGCCGCGCACCCACACACTGTAGTTGGCCTTGGGAAGTTCCGGCAGCACATAGCGGCCTTGGTCGTCCGTGACCACAATCTTGATCAGGCGTGTGGGCAAATCACGGGTCTCAGCGATTACCCAGACCCCGGCCTCAGGGCCTTTGCTGCTCGTGACAACGCCGCTCAAGCCCTCGGACACAGAAGGCACCGAGGCCGTGCTTGCAGCATGTGCAGACGGCAGCGAAGTTACGCCGACCGCCACGAAACACGTGGAAGCAAAGAGTCCCAATTTCATGCGATTTCTCATGGTCAAACCCTCCCTAAGATTTAAGGCTCTCTACGCGCGAGAAGCCAAAATTTTATCCGGCATTGACGTCATCCGATGACGACGACGTACTCTGTAAAAATTCAAACATTGATACGTTAGCATTCGTGCGAAAGCGGCCGGCGTTTACGGCGTCGGCAGCGCAAACGCCACCAGCATGGCATCGTCCGCCGAACCCGTTGCGACCAGGACAAACTGGCGGCCCGACTTCGTGCGGTAAGTCATGGGCGTTCCGGTGGCAGGACGTCCTAAGGGAGCCTGCCATACCTCGGCGCCGGTTTCCTTGTCGAAGGCGTAAAATGTCTGATCGCTTCCGCCAGCAAATACCAGTCCGCCCTTAGTGACGATCGCACCCGCAAGTCCGGCATCGCCCAGGCGTTCGGGAACTTTAACATCCTTCAACGCCGCATTATTGCGGATGGAATCGCTCCCTTTGCCCATCGGCACTTTCCAGAGAATGTCTCCAGTGTTCATGTTGACGGCGGTCAACGTGCCGTAAGGGGGCTTTAGTATCGGCAAGCCCAGCTTTGTCCGGGTGCTTTCGCCGGCGACCTGTTCGTATCCAACGTTGACGTTAGACGCAGCGAAAGGGTTGTTGGTGGTCGCCGGATCGTATGCATCTAGCTTGTGCGACAAGAAACGGTTTCCGGTACGAATATAGAAGCGGTTCGTTTCCGGATCATAAGCACCGCCGCCCCAGTTAGGCCCGTCGTCACGGGTCAATGTCCCTTCCAGGCTTGGCGGCGTATAAATTGGTCCGATCCTGAATTTCTGCATCTGCTCCAGCGCCGCAGCTTTCGCCTCCGGCGTAAGGTCGAAAGCATCCTCCGGCGCCACGCCGTGTCCCACACCTACAAAGTCCGGCTTAACCGGGAACGGCTGCGTGGGAGAGGTAACTTCGCCCGGCACGTCGCTTTGCGGCACAGGCCGTTCCTCGATCGGCCAGATCGGTTCGCCCGTGACGCGATCGAAGACGAAGATCAGGCCCTGCTTCGTCAGTTGCGCGACCACGTCGATCTTTTTGCCGTCTTTCTCAATCGTGAAAAGGTTCGGCTTCGCCGGTAGATCGTAATCCCATACGTCGTGATGGATCGTCTGGTAGTGCCACTTACGCTGACCAGTGGCGGCATCCAGGCAGATCAGGCTTTGTGCGAACAGTGTGTTCCCGAGGCGCTTGCCGCCGTAATAAGGATTGGATGGATTGCCGCCGGGCACATAGAGCAAGCCGCGCTGCGCATCGACGGAGATGCCCGCCCACACGTCGTTAGACCCCATCGTCTTCCATGAATCGTTGAGCCACGTATCGTTCCCGAACGTACCGGGCTGCGGGATCATATGGAACGTCCACACTAATGCGCCCGAACGCGCGTCGAATGCGCGCACGGCACCTGCGGGATCCTTGCCGTAGACCCGGTCTCCGGTCGCAGTGCCCAGGATCACCAGATCTTTATAGATAGTGGGCGTGTCGTTGAACTCGAGGAACGTCGGATCGATAGGGTTGCCTGCACTGTCTGTGTCGCGGCTGAGACCGACGGCAGCGTTTGCAACACCGTTCTGGCCAAAGGTCGTAACCGGCTGACCGGTTTCCGCATCCAGCGCGATGAGCTTATTGCGGCTGGCGACGAATATTCTCAGTTTGCCTTGATCGCGCCAGATCGCTACGCCGCGCGGACGATATCCGCCGCCCAAAGCCGAAGGACCGTCCTCATAAGCATGCGGGTCGAAAAGCCATTTCTCCTTACCGGTTTCGGCATCGAGCGCTACGACACGGTAATAGTTGGTGATCATGTAGACAGTTCCGTCAACCATGATCGGTGTGCCGGTAAAGTTTCCCGGGATCAGCTTTTTCTCGGGCATCGCTTTGTCAGGCGATTTCCACTCCCAGGCACGTGCGATCTTGCCAACGTTTTCGCGCGTGAGATTGTCGGCGGGAGAGTATCGATTGGCGCGTTCGTCGCCGGTGGCGTCCACCCACTCGACCATCGACTTCTTTTCATCGCCGCAGGCCGTGAGCGCGAACAGCGAGAAACACGCAGCCAGCATGAATGTCGATAAATTCTTGTCCTTGGCGATTTTCATTTTCCCCTCCCAAGTGCGTTGTATCGCGGTAGCCCCCGGCACGTATGCCTTCGTGCGCGGCGTTTCGCGTGTGCCCCTCATCCCACCCAACCAGGCACTCGGGTTTTGCGACCATCATTACATCGGACCAATCAATGTGTTTCAACTGACAAATGGCTCTTCTGGTCGCGTACTGCGATCGTAAATCCATGCTGCATCGCGGTAGCTTGATATGCTGGAGGACAGATGCTGGAAAATCGCCGCACCTCCGGTAAGGATAATCCGCCGCATCCTCTCTATCATGGTATTTGCTCGCGGTAATTCTATAATCAAAGCAGGGTCAACGGACGTTGATTTTGAGGTGCTGCGGTAGGACTCGGCGAAGGGGAGGGTTGGGTATGGCGGGCGCCACAGGCCAATGCGCGCTAGCCGCGCTTCTGGGGATTGCAATTGGAGTTGCGGCACCTTCGGGCGCGATGGCAGCCGAACGAAAGTCTTTTGTCGTTAGCTGGTTCTATCCGGCCATTTATACACAACCTGATAATTGTCCTGACGGCATCAATCCGCTGTCGACCGGCATCATGCGCAATGCACTCGCGCTGGCCGGAAAAAACACGCAGGAAACAGAAGCGATTCTGGAAAGCGTTGCTGTCGGCGGCGGCGGCGCTAACAACCGCAAGGCGCGCGACGCGATTGTCGATCGCGGCAAGGCCGAGGGCAAACCGGCCAACGCCTATCTCAATCCGACGACGGCGCCCGATCCCGGCTTCAAGACAGCCGTAGGCAAGTACGCATATGGTTTCGATCTGGACGGAAAGGGCGCGAATGATGCGAACGCGTTCGAGGAGCCCGAAACGCACCAAAAGGGTATCGACAACGCGTATTTCCGGGTTGTTGGCTGCGTTGAAAACCATCAAGCCCCCCCGGGTCATGATCCGGTTTATCCCATATCAACCTGGGACACGCTGCGCGAGACCATGCCGGCTTGGGTCGTGACGATCGAGGGCAAGGATTTGAGCCGCGACGGTGACGTGAAGGTCGTCGTTGATCGCGCCATCAACACCGTCATCCGCGATGCCCACGGTGAAATCCTCGTCGATCAGACGTTCGAGGTTGATCCTGATCAGCGCTCTCGAAATGCACTCAAGGGTACCATCAAGGACGGCGTTCTGAGCGCCAAGGCGCCGAAGTTCTTTTTACTCGGCGACGAATTCCTTGGATACGAACTCGATTTCACACGCGTGCAATTGCGCATTCAGCTGAAGCCGGACGGTGCTGCCGAGGGGGTCCTCGGCGGCTACGTGAAATGGATGCCGCTTTATGTGCAGCACGCCGGGGCAGGGCTGACGGCTGAATCCATGCGCGGGGTCGACATAGTTGGTTTCTACCGTGCCTACAGCAAACTGGCCGATGCCGATGCCGACGCCACGGGGCAGAACACGCGCATCTCGAGTGCATGGCGCATCAAGCTACTGCCTGCATTTGTCCTTCCGCGCGAAGCGAAGCACTGATGTCGAACCGCGATGGAATTTGCCAATGATGATGAGCATCTCTCTTTTTAAACCCACCAATGACGGCATCGCTTCCTTTTTGCGGTTCGTTTCAGTAGGTGTAATGGCCGCGTTGCTGATGACCACCGCATCGCCGTCCGCCATTGCGGCGGAGGCTTCTGTCGGCAAGCCCGTCATGCGCCGCCTTAGCCCAGAACAGTACATACTCACTATCAATGGTATTTTCGGCCGTGATATCGATCTCGGCGGCAATTTCGAGACCGAGGTGCGTGAAGATGGTCTGCTGGCGCTGGGCGCCAGCCGCGTCAGTGTCAGCGCAACGGGTATGGAGCGGTATGACGCCATGGCGCGGGCCGTCGCAGCGCAAGTGGTCGACCCAGCACATCGGGATACCTTGATTCCGTGTAAGCCCGCATCCGTCTCCGAGCCCGATAACGCATGCGCGCGGCAGTTCCTGGCCGAAGCGGGCCGGTTACTCTATCGCCGTCCATTGACCGAGCAGGAACTCCAAATCCAAGTGGATACGGCCGCCGCTGCGACCGTACGGTTAAAGAAGTTCTACGACGGCTTAGGTCTTAGCTTGGCAGGCATGCTCGGGTTACCTCAATTCCTGTTCCATATGCAGACGGTCGAAGGGGACCCCGCCAATCCGGGCCAGTACCGCCTCGACGCCTATTCCAAGGCCTCCGCGTTGAGCTTCCTTTTGTGGAACAGCGGACCGGACGGCGAACTCCTTGCGGCGGCCGAGGGTGGCGCGCTTCAAACGCCTGAGGGCTTGGCGCGTCAGGTGGATCGTTTGCTGGCGTCTCCGCGTCTGGAAGACGGTGTGCGTGCATTCTTCACCGACATGCTGCAAATGCATGATTTCAGCGCGCTCACCAAGGATGCGGAAATTTATCCAAAGTTCACAACCGGCGTTGCCCAAGATGCACGTGAGCAGACGATGCGTGTGATCGTCGATCATGTGGTGACGCGCGGGGCCGACTACCGCGATTTGTTCACAACCCGCCGCACGTTTTTGACGCCGGCACTGGGCGCGATCTATCAGGTTCCCGTCCGCCCGTACCCTGAGAAGGATTCGCCGAACCGCGGCTGGCAACCATACGAGTTTCCGGAGGGCGACCATCGCGCCGGTCTTCTGACGCAACTCAGCTTTGTCGCCATGCACTCGCACCCCGGACGCTCGTCGCCGACACTCAGGGGAAAAGCGGTGCGTGAGATTTTCCTCTGCCAGAAGGTTCCCGATCCTCCGGGCAATGTGAATTTCGAAGTGGTCCAGGACACGAAGAACACAATACACAGAACCGCCCGCGAGCGTCTGGATGCGCACGCGCGCGAGCCCATGTGCAAAGGATGTCACAAGCTCGTCGATCCTATTGGATTAGCGCTGGAGAATTTCGATTCCGCCGGCGGTTTCCGAACCTCCGAGAACGGTGCAGCGATTGATACCAAAGGCGAGATCGACGGCGTTAAGTACGAGGATGCTCTCGGTCTTGCGAAGGCCGTCCACGATTCTCCCGCGGCGACGGCGTGCCTTGTGAAACGCGTACATGCTTATACGACGGGCCGTAAAACGACGCCCGCCGACAATGAATGGATCAAGCGATTGCAGGATGGGTTCATTGCCGACGGCTACAAAATTCCGGCACTGCTAAGGCGCATTGCGACCGACGAAATGCTCTACCGCGTTGCACGGCCTCAAACCGAAGCCGCGAACCCAGCCACCACGCTATTTGCCCAAACCACTGCACAATAGGAATTGGAACATGGTTGCAATCCCCACAGCAGTGAAAAGGCTTCATCGCCGCCGCGTGTTGCGCGGCATGGTTGGCGGCGCGGCGGTTTCTGTCGGCCTGCCGCTTCTCAATTGCTTCTTGAATGGAAATGGCGCGGCGCTTGCCGCTGGTGGTCCGTTGCCCACGTGCTTCGGCACATTCTTCTTCGGACTGGGGTTCAACCCTGGTCGCTGGGAGCCCGAGGCTATTGGTGCGAACTACACTATGGCGCCGGAGCTATCTGCGCTGGCGCCCTTCCGAGACAAAATCAATATCTATACCGGCATGCAGGCGTTCCTGGATGGTCGACCCAACCGCGTCCACGATACCGGTGTGCAGGTTTGCATGCACGGCGAGATCGCGCGCTCGCGTGAAGCAACGCCTCCCAGTATTGATAGTCTCATCGGCGACGTCATCGGCACGCGCACGCGTTTCCGTTCCATCGAAGTCAGCTCGATCGGCTCATCGCGCGGCTACAGCAGCCGCGGGCGCGGCGAGGTCAATCCGTCGGAAGTCTCACCGGCTGCGCTATACGCGCGCATCTTTGGGCCAGAGTTTCAGGATCCGAATGCCGCCACCTTCACGCCCGACCCGCTGATGCTTGCGCGCAAAAGCGTTTTATCCGGCATGTCGGAACAGCGCGCCGCTTTAGTGCGCGATTTGGGCGCGGAAGATCGGGCGCGCCTGGATGGCTACTTCACGTCACTGCGCGAGCTCGAGAATCAAGTGAGTTTATCGTTGCAGAAGCCCGAGCCGCTGCAGGCCTGCACGACGCCGCAGACCGAAAAAGATCCCACAACCGGCACCGTTGTTGAAAACGTCTTGGCGACTAACAAACTGTTCTCGGGCTTACTGGCACACACGTTGGCCTGCGGTCAGACTCGCGTTTTCAACAGCATTTACACATCGGCTTTGTCCACCATCCGCCGTGCGGGCAGCGCCGACACACATCACGTCCTCACGCACGAGGAAAAAGCCGACGAGAAAACGGGATACCAGCCTGAAACGACATGGTTCAATGAACGCAGTGTCGAGGCCCTTGTGGACCTCATTACCGCGCTCAGCAATTTGCACGAGGGTCCAGGAACGCTTTTGGACAGAACAGTAATCTACGTCTCGACCGATACCGGTCGCGCGGCTGTGCACTCGCTCATCAATATGCCGCTGATTACCGTCGGTAGCGCGGGCGGAAGAATGAAAACCGGTATTCACTATCACGGCAACAGCGATCCCGTGACCCGCGTCGGGTTGACCATTCAACGCGCTCTGGGCGTGCCTACCAGCAGCTGGGGAAATGATTCGAACACCACCTCGGCGCATATTAACGACGTTTTGGCGTGACGCAGCATGCGCTTTAAATCGCCTCTTTTTACACGCGGCTTGTTGCTTTCTGCCCTCGCAACTCAGATTCCAATGGCGGCGCTCGGTGCCGATGAGGCGCCGTTGGGCGTGCCTTTGGGCATAACCTTCCAAGACACGTTCTACGCCGACGCTAAAGGCATGACGCTTTATACTTTTGCCAAGGACGCCGCGCCCGGAAAATCGAGCTGTGTCGGAGAATGCGAAAAGACCTGGCCACCGGTTCTCGCGGCGACGAACGCTGTATCGGCGGGCCGCTGGAGTGTGATCGCGCGCGGCGACGGTGCGCGGCAATGGGCGTTGGACGGCCGACCGGTTTATACCTACAGCGACGACAAGAGCATCGGCGAATCAAAAGGGCAGAGCCTCGATAACGGCGACTGGCGCACACTGAAAATCGATTTGGACGACGGGCGGGGAGGCACGCCGGCAGGCATCAAAGTGCGCGAAGTAGGCGATGCCGCGGGCCGCGGGCTTGTCGATTATCGCGGTATTACGGTTTATGCGCTGAATGGGAACTTGAGCGCGGGTCCTCTTGCGTCCCCGTGGCAGCCGCTTGAAGCTGCGGAACTCGCGCGGAATATCGGCGCCTTCTCGACCACCAAAAGCCCCGATGGCCGCAAGCAGTGGGCCTATCAGGGTAAGCCGCTCTATCTTTATCGGCAGGACGTCATTCCCGGAGATGCGAAGGGCATAGACGTCGATCCGCGGCTCGGCGTTGCTATCGTGGAGCGTCACTTCATGCCGCGCAATGTTGTCGTGAAACCCATTCTCAGCTGGGGCACGATTTTGGCGACCACCGAAGGCAAGACGCTCTATTTGCTGGATGGTTATCGTTCGCTGACGGGCGCGCACCAGTCACGCGTGGCGAACCGCAGCGTTCCAGCGACCGGCCGGCGCATAGGAACAGGCGGCTGCGATACCCAATGTCTCAAAACGCATATTCCATTCAAAGCTCCTGCGGATGCCGTGGCGTCCGGCCACTGGACGATCCTTACGCGCGATGATGGAACGCGGCAGTGGGCTTATCGCGGATACGCTCTTTATACTTTCGCGGGCGATAAGAAACCGGGCGATATCGTCGCTAACAATACCTGGATCGTCCGCGTCAGCCAAAAGGCAGACAAGGTGGTGGAGGACAACGATGTGGGCGTTGCCTACAATTGGCATATCGTCTACCCCTGACCTAAGAGGTCACTCGGGTATTCTTAAAACACGTTGATAAGTTGGATATAAGAAAATGTCGTACTTTGCGCGCCGGCCGATGATGTCGGTCACGGCGATGTTCCTTGCGGTCGCGGTGTACTTAGGAAGCACCTCCGTCGTATTCGCGCAAGCCGACGACCTCGGAAAGAAAGCCTACGAGCGGATTTGCGGAAATTGTCATGGTCCTTTGGGACGTGGCGGCGATGGTCCGCCGCTGGTGCCGATGAAATACGAGTTCGCCGAAGTTCTTCCGATCACGCGCGAAGGTCTTCAGATGATGCCGAAGCTTTCCACAGTCACGATCAGCGACGAGGAAATCAAAGCGGTCGTCGTGTATCTGAAGACTATCGGCGCGGCTAAGAAGGCCAAGTAGGCGTAGGCTCACAGAAAATATAGCGCGACCACGAACAGCGGTGTCGTCACGATCAGAGCTGTCATGCAGTAGCCCATGATGTCGCGGACGCCGAGCCCGGCGATGGCCAGGGCGGGAAGCGCCCAAAACGGCTGGGCCATGTTCATCCACGCCTCCCCGTATGCGATCGCCATGGCGGACTTGCCGAGATCTGCGCCCAGCGCTTGAGCGGCCGGCATGATGAAGGGCCCTTGCACAACCCAGTGCCCACCGCCGGACGGAACGGCGAAGTTAATCAGCCCGGACGAGAAGAATGCCAGAAGTGGGAATGTATCCTTATTGGCAATGGCGATGAACCAATTGGTGATGATCCCGCCTAACCCACTATGTTCCATCATGAGCTGGATGCCGGCGTAAAAGGGATACTGCAACATAATTCCGGCCGTGCTGCGCGCCGCGTTGGCGACGGCGCGGGCGTAGGCCAGCGGCGTACGGTGCAAAAGGATACCCGCCGTCAACATGATCAAGTTGACGCTGTTGATATTCAGCGCGAACCCCTTCGTTGCGAAAAGATGTCCCAGATAGATGATGCCGAGAGCGCCCGTCATAAACGCAATGATCCGGCTTTCCTCCAGACGTTCGGCGATCGTGGCGTTGGGCGGCAAGACGCGCGTGACGCTTGCATCCGGTTTCAGGAGCGCTGGATCAATCGTGGTCGTTTGCGCTTCGGAAGGATGCATCCAGCGGCACAGGAACGGCAGCAGCAGCACTAGCCCGACGGTGATCACGATATTGTAGGAAGTCAGCAAGGTATCCGACAGCGGGATAACGCCGACAGTCTTGTCCATAGGATTGCCGGGCGTCGCTGCGGCCAGCGGGATCGATCCCGACAGTCCGCCATGCCACGTCATGAAGCCGATATAAGCAGATGCGATCAGTAGCCGGTAATCGGACTTAGGAACGCGGCGCGCGACCTCGCGCGCAAACATTGCGCCGACCACAAGCCCGAAGCCCCAGTTGACAATGCTCGCGACGGCGCTGGAAAACGCCACCAACATCACGCCTTGTAATGGGGTGTGCGCGATCGTTGCCAACCGCTCCATGGCGCGCCGGATGGGATCGGAACTTGCAAGCGCGTGACCGGTGATGAGCACCATCGCCATCTGCATCGAGAACGTGAGCAGGTTCCAGAATCCATCGCCCCACATGCTGACAATAGCCATCGGGCCGTGCGGTGTCAGGCCGACCGATAAAAGAAAGACAAGGAAGGTCAGCAGCAACGCGAAGATCAGGGGGTCCGGCAGGTACCTCTGGACCAGATCAGTCATCGCGCCGGACAGCGCGCCCATAAAAGAGCGCTGAGGCGCTGCCGCGGGGGTGACAGACATTGGCTTCTCCACAAAAAGGCGCACGATGTACGAGCGATGGCAGTGTGCCCGATATCATGGTGGATACTGTAGGTCAATTTGGTTAGAGCAGGCTGCTCATAACGGTCTGGTTACAGGTTGAAGTCCTGCCGGGACCACCAATTTTTTCAACGACTTAGCCGATGTCAAAAAGTCGAAAATTCCCATAAGCGCAATGACCAGTAAGACTTCTAAGGCCAACAGCGGATAACTGCGGCGGCTATTAATTTTATGTTTTTGCCCGCGCAAATTTTGCGTCCTCGCGGGGGTTCTGCCCGGCGGGTATAAGTGCCAGAATTGTTACAAAACTAGCCTTGCACTGAGTTTACATTTTAACTGAAATTGTAAAATAGTATATGACGGACACACGGAAAAATATCGTTGACGCTGGCCTCCAGCTTTTCTTTCGCTACGGGGTGAAACGGACAACCATGAACGACCTAGCGGTACAGGCCGAGATATCCCGACCCACGCTTTATAGCGTGTTCTCAAGCAAGGAAGATGTGGCGCGCGCCGTCATTCAAGCTATTGCGGATCGGAATATCGCGGCAACTGAGGCCGAACTTCCAACCGTGCAGGGCCTATCAAACAAACTCGATGTTGCGTTCAAGCACTCGCAGGTAGCTTTATACAAATTGATTAGATCGTCGCCTCATGCGGATGACGTTTTGAGCGGTTTTAATGCCGCAGCGAAGGAAGAAATCGCCAAAGGTAACGAGCGTTTCAGGGCTCTCGTCGAAAATTTGTTGACGACACATGAGTCGGAAGTTCGATCGGTCGGCATCAGTCATAAGAAGCTCGCGGATTTTATTCAGAATTCGGCATCGGGGTACAAAAACAGAGCTAAAAATATGGCGCACCTAAAAGAACTCCTGGATTCTTTGAAGGCATTGGTTTTGTCCTCGGAGGGTCACGACGCTTCTTCTGGAGCGAGGCCGCATCGGGTTCAATGACACTCCATCTGGGCATTGGTTCGGATGGGGCGTTGGGCGCGCCTTTCTCGCTCAACGCTAAAAGGCCGCGTTTTACGTTCTGCGTAAGTTCTATAACGGTAAAGTGCTGCGGTGCAGCATTCGAGTTTGTTGCGGAAATCTAAGTTTGTTGCCGGAAATTTATATGACTCACATGGCAAATGAGTCCAGATTTCGTATATTCGTATATATAATGAGTCCGGATATAGAATATATAGTGTGTGCTACGGGAGCTAATACGGGAACAAAACGCCGGGTCACCAGACACGCGCGAGATATGGTTACGCTTGGGAGGCGAAAGTTATGTCTTTTCAAATATCAAAGCTGAATAAGTTTTCGGTTGCTGCTGGCTTGCTCGCATTGAGCGTCGCAGCGGGCCCCGCATCGGCGGCTCAGACAAAAAGTTTTGTCATCAGCTGGTTCAGCTTGGCAACGTATTCTCAAGAGGGTGACTGCTCTAAGGGGCTGAACCCAAGCATCGAGAAGATCTATTCCAATTCTCTCAGGGACCAGGGTTTTCCTGCGGATAAAATCGCGGTGATGATGGAAGGCTTCAACGGCGTCTTGAAAGGCGAGATGTTGGAAGCCATCGAAAACCGCGCGCGCGTTGGCGGCAAACCGGCGAACATCTATCAAAATCCCACTGGGCAGCCTGACACAAACCTGAATCCCGTCGACGGCAAGCTTGGTCGCGGCTTCAATCTGGATGGCAAAGCGAGTGGCCCCCAGTATGAAGATCCGTTCACGCACGAGACCGGCGTCGACAACAACCATGCCCGTGCTTTGGGCTGCACGAACAGTCAGCGCGCCCTGCCGCCCGATCGTTCGGCTTATTGGGCCTACGCCTGGGATGGTATGCGTTCCACTCTGCCGGGCTGGATCCTCTCAGTAACCGGCGAAGATCTGAGCAAGGACGGCGAGGTCACTGTACGTTTGGACCGCGCGTCGGAAGCCGTTCCCATTGATGCAAACGGCAACGCGCGCCGTAACACCACGTTCCGCATTGCTGACGATCCGCGCTCGCAAAACGAAATCAAGGGTAGAATCAAAGATCAGGTTCTGTATGTCGATACCGGCCACCTGCACATGACCGGCGAGCCGTTCTTCTTCGTCGATTTTGATATCCTCGATACGCATATGCGGTTCGATCTGAAGGCCGACGGTAACCTGGATGGAATCCTTGGTGGTTATCAGGAGTGGATGAAGATCTATTACACCTTCGCCGCCTCCGGTACGCCGCAAGAATCCATGATCGGCTTCGACACACCCGGCTTTTACTATTCACTGCGCAAGTGGGCGGATGCTTACCCGGATCCAAAGACCGGTGAGAACACGCGCATTTCCACCACTTACCGCCTCGAACTCGTGCCTGCCTACGCTGTGAGATCGAGTGATCTCAAAGCGGATAATGGCGCTGCACGCACAGCCGCAAACGGCGGCTGAGTTACTTAAGGGAGATAGATTGTTATGGAAAAAATGTTGCGGGTAAGTGGCGGCGAACGTCGTCCTAACCGTTTTCGCAGAATCGCGCTTGCCAGCGTTGCGGCAGTAGCTGTTGCTGCGACGGCGTTTGTAAACCTCGGGAACGCTGAAGACGCGGCGAACATCGAAACCGCCATCTACCGCATTACGCCGGAGCAGTACCAAAACATCATCACCGATGTGTTTGGCAACACGGTAAAATCGGGTGGCCGTTTTGAACCGGGCGCGCGCATCGAAGGTCTGATTGCCGCGGGCGCCAGCGTCGTCAGCGTCTCGGGCTCTGGTTTGCAGGGGGCCGACGCGACGGCGCGTGACGTCGCGGCTCAGGTCGTTAGCCCGCAACGACGCGAGTTGCTGTTTCCATGCGCTCCCGCGAACACTAAGGCGCCGGACGATGCGTGCTCGAACCAATTCTTTGCGACCGTTGGCAAGCTTCTTATTCGCAGGCCGCTGGCAGCAGAAGAACTGAAAGCGTACGTCGACATGGCGAATAAGTCGGCTACGTCCTCGAAAGATTTCTACGCGGGCATAGCAACTGGACTGGCGTCGATGCTGATCTCGCCGGAGTTTCTGTTCTGGCGCGAAATCGCCATCCCGACTAAGACCGGTTATCAGTTTGATGCTTACTCGAAAGCCGCCAAGCTGAGCTTCTTCCTCTGGAATTCGGGCCCCGACGAACAGCTCTTGCTGGCCGCCAAGAAGGGCGAACTCAATACGCCGAAAGGTCTTCAAAAGCAGGTTGACCGGTTGTTGAGTTCACCGCGACTTGAAGCGGGCGTGCGCGCGTTCTTCGAAGATTATCTGCACTACGATGGTTTCCAAACCCTCTCGAAGGACGCGATGATTTATCCGAACTTCACGAGCAACGCGGCGGAAGACGCGAAGGAACAGACGTTGCGGACCGTTGTCGACCACCTGCTTGTGCGCAATGGCGACTATCGCGACTTGTTTACGACGCGCCACACGTTCCTGACGCCGACGCTGGGTACGGTTTATGGTGTGCCTGTCCTTCACCAGGGGCCAAACGGTGCGCCCGAAGAATGGGTGCCGTTTGAATTTGCCCCGAACGATGCGCACGCCGGCATCTTAACCCAAGCAAGCTTCCTGTCTTTGAATTCGCATCCGGGACGTAGCTCGCCCACCATTCGTGGTAAGGCCGTTCGCGAAGTCTTCCTGTGTCAGAAAGTACCTGATCCGCCGGGCAACGTGGAGTTCACTATCGTACAAGACACTTCGAATCCCACCTACAGAACGGCTCGCGCACGCCTGAGCGCGCATGCGACGGAACCGATGTGTTCGGGTTGCCACAAGATCACTGACCCCATCGGCCTTGCATTGGAGAACTTCGATACGGATTCGTCCTTCCGCGAAACCGAGAAGGGCGCGCCCCTCGACACCAAAGGCACGATTGACGGTATCGCCTTCAGCGACGCGCCCAGCCTGGGCAAGGCGCTGCACGATCACCCGGCTCTCGCAAAATGTTTCGCCACGCGTGTTTATCAGTACGGCCTCGGCCGTCAGGTGCCACGGTCTGAGTCGGAATGGATAGCTACGCTCACAGCTGATTTTGCGAAAAACGGCTACCGCATGCGCGATCTATTGCGCACGATTTCTATCAGCGACAAATTCTATGAAGTCCGCGTGCCTGGCCAAAAGGCCAGCTTGGAAAAGGGAGAATAAAAATGGTTGTTATTCTGAAGAATGACGTAAGCCGCCGTCGTGTATTGCGCGGAACCTTAGGTGGTGCCGCCGTTACGGTCGGTCTGCCTTTCCTAAACTGCTTCTTGAATACCAATGGCGATGCGCTCGCTGCCGGCGGTGCACTCCCGGTCTGCTTTGGTAACTATTCCCGCGGTCTTGGTTTTCCGCCGGGCTTTTGGGAGCCGAAAGTAGCTGGTGCAAATTACGACATGACTCCGCACATGGACGCTCTGTCGCCGCATAAAAAGAAGATCAACATTCTGAGCGGCATGAAGGCGTTCCTTGACGGAAAACCGCTGGGTCCGCACGGTTCGGGTCCGCAAGTCATTCACGGCGGTGCGCCGGTTGGCGGCCTCGTCGGTGGTCTGGCGACCTTCGATAATGCGATCGCCGATGTCATTTCCCGCAATACGCGTTTCCGCTCACTCGAAGCGTCGTGCGACGGCAGCAAATTCAGCATCAGCCGCCGCAGCGCGAGTGTCGTCAATCCGTCCGAGACGTCTCCGGCGGAACTCTACACGCGCATCTTTGGACCGGAATTCGTTGATCCCAACGCCGCGGACTTCGTTCCGGATCGCGCCACTCTGATTCGCAGCAGCGCGCTGTCGGCCGTTTCCGACCAGCGTAAATCATTCGTTGCCGGCCTGGGCGCTGAAGACCGCGCACGCGCGGATGAATATTTCACGTCATTGCGTGAGCTTGAGAACCAGCTGCAGATTTCGTTGCAAAAGCCGGCGCCGCTCGAAGCCTGCAGTGTGCCGAAGGCTGGAGATCCGGCGGTGAAGGGTTCCTTGCTCATCCCCGACGCTCAAGCCACAAATGCAATTTTCGCGAAACTCATCGCCCATGCGCTGGCATGCGGACAAACGAGCGTCTTCAACCTCAGCTTCGACGGATCGCTTTCGAATTTGCGCAAAGCCGGCGATTCCATGACCTATCACCAATATACCCACGAAGAAGCGGTCGATCCGGTTCTGGGATATCAGAAAACGGTCATGTCGTTTGCGCAGGTAAGCATCAAGGCCTTTAGCGACTTCCTCACGGTAATGGACAGCATCAAGGAAGGCGATAAAACCTTGCTTGATCGCTCTGCGGTCTTCTGCTCCACCGACCATGGCTACGCGCGTATGCACGGTCTGGAAAATATTCAGCTGATGATCGCCGGCAGCGCCGGTGGACGTCTGAAGACCGGCGTTCACGTGAAGGCGAACGGCGATAGCGTGACGCGTGCCGGTTTGACACTCCAGCAGGTTATGGGCGTTCCTATCAGCACCTGGGGTGCGGGCACGAACCAAACATCGAAAACCATCTCTGAGATCGTCGCCTAAGGGCGCAGGCAGGAAAGATTGAACATGTCTACATCACATACGCGCGTGTCATCTCTGCGTATTGTCGCAGGGATGACGGCCTTTTTGACCGCCGTTGGTATTCTGGCGTCGAACGTAAGCATGGCGGCGGCGCCCACGGTGCCGGCGACGACTCCTCTCGGCATCACGTTTCAAGCGCTTGGCGGCACGAAAGCTTCCTTCAATCAGCCAAGAGCCGCGATCAAGGGATGGGTGTACGGCGACAAGAACGGCCGTTCCTTGTATACATATGCGAAGGATGCGGTAGGTAAGTCGAATTGTTTGAATGAGTGTGCCGCGGCGTGGCCGCCGGTACGCCCAGTGGCTGGCGCTGTTGCGACCGGTCATTGGACAATCATTTCACGTTCTGATGGCGGTAAGCAGTGGGCCTTGAACGGCAAACCGGTTTACACGAGTACCAAGGACACGACAAAGGGTGAAAACCTAGGTGCGGCAGCCGAGGATAACGCCTGGCAATCGGCTTACTATGAGGCCGAACAAGTTGTTTTGCCGCTTGGCTTCGCCGTCCAAGATGTTGGCAGCGTTTGGGGCCAGATCTTGGTCGAAAGCGCGGGACGT
The DNA here is from genome assembly GCA_947476625.1 of Fidelibacterota bacterium. GTDB lineage: Bacteria > Pseudomonadota > Alphaproteobacteria > Rhodospirillales > Rhodospirillaceae > SHVO01. Next base: position 9,934 of record CANJRA010000011.1, on the reverse strand, counting down.
ACGCTCTATACATATGGCGGCAAGTTGAAGCGTGGCAAGATGCCGCCATGCGCTACTGACGCCTGCATCATGAGCCCGTGGGAGCCTGTCTACGCTGCTGCGCTCGTGAGGCCCAAAGGTGACTTCTCTGTTGTTATCCGCGATGACGGCACACGTCAGTGGGCCTACAAAGGCAATCCGCTTTTCACTTACGCCTCCGACAAACGATCGGAAGACGCGAATGGCCAAGGTGTGGACCAATATCAGGCGGTCGTCCTGATAAAGCATGTCTTGCCCGCGGATTTCAACGTCAATGCTGCCAAGGATAATGGTCTTGTGTTCGCTGAAGCCAAGACCGGCAAGACATTGTACGGCCGCAATGCTTATGTTTATCAGAACTCCGGCCATAGCGTGCGCGCGGGCATCAATTTGGTGCCATCCATCGCGCGCCAGATCGGCACAAAGACGTGCGATGCGGAATGTCTGACGAAATGGAAGCCAGTGGTTCCGGCCGCAAACGCCCAGCCCGTCGGGTTCTGGCAGATCACGACACGTGAAGACGGTACACGTCAGTGGACGTATAGAGATTATCCTCTGTACACCTTCGTTGAAGACGAACGTCCCGGCGACATTCGCGGTCATGACCGATGGGATGTGAAGGTCAATACGACCACGAATGTGGACCCAAATCCAATTGTTCTGACGGCAAACGCTACGGGCCTCTTCTGGACCTTTATTTTCCCGGAAAGTGTGCCTGCACGCGCCCCCTCCATGGGTTCGCCGGTGTCAGTAGCCAGTGCGCCCGCGCCAGTGCAAGTCGCGCCTGGCGGTCGGTAATCACCGCGTAAATAATTACCGGCGTACATTTGATTTAACGGCCGGCGTTTATCGCCGGCCGTTTTATTTTAGGAGCAGCTTTTCTTATTACTGGGGGACGACATTTTTTTACTTACATCACTTCAGCAAGACGATTGCGCGTGATTCTAAAGGGGAGAGACACCATGAAACTATTTTATGCGTTATGCATGACAGCGCTGGTCGGCGTGATGCCGATGCGTGCGGCGCTCGCTGATGAAACGGTCACCGACTACAAGGGAAACAAGATTGTTCTCAAAGAAGGCGTGGTCGAAAACAAAGGCGTGAAGATCCACTACTACACTGTGGGCGCAGGGCCGGTGCTGATCATCTCGCACGGCAACGGCGACTACTGGTTCGGCTGGCGTCACCAGCTCGCCATGCTCTCCAAGCGCTACACCGTCGTGTTGTACGATCTGCGTAACGTCAACAAAAGCGACAAGGCGACCGGTCAGCAGAATACGACCGACATCAACTACGAAGACGATTTGAAAGCGGTTCAGGAAAAATTCACCAGCGGGCCGGCCGTTCATATCGGCAACGACCAGGGTGGCATGGTGATGTGGACATACGCTATGCGCTATCCTGAGAAGGTGAAGCTGATCATTCAGTCGAATACCATTCACCCGCGTGCCTTCATACGTGAGTTGGCCAAAAACGAACAGCAGGCGAAAGCGAGCTGGTACATTCAGCAGCTCATGGACGACCAGTTCGATAAGGGCTTTAAATGGGAACAGGGGATCATGAACCCTGATCGTCCGGGCCGTACCTTCGCATCACCCGAAATCGAAAAGCTGATGCGCGATGCTTACGCCCGTACGACAGATAAAGGGCTGCAGGGCACGGTGGACTGGTACCACTTCAATTTCCCGGCAGCCCCCTACAAAACGACCGACTACGCCTTTGGCTATCAAGGCGCTGACTTCCCGCACATCAAAGCACCAACTCTCGTTGTCTCGGCTATAAATGACGGCGCTTTGCGTCCCGGTGGCTATGATCAGTTGGGCACCTGGATTGACGCCGATTTCACTTTGGTGACATGGCCAAAGGGCGACCACTTCCAGAACGCCAATCAACCTGAGAAGTTTAACAACCTTATCGCAAAGTGGCTGGATGCTAACGACGATCAGGGCCTGCCGCGCCTGATCCCGTAAAGAAGCACATCTTCGAACGATATTTTTTTAACTCACATTGCTCGCATGAGATCGTTGCGAGTGGTCCTAAGGAGAGATGAGATGAAACTATTTTATGCGTTATGCATGGTGGCGTTGGTTGGCGCGATGCCGGTGCGCGCGGCGCTCGCCGACGAAACCGTGACCGATTACAATGGAAACAAGATCACCCTCAAAGAAGGCGTGGTCGAAAACAAAGGCGTCAAAATACACTACTACACTGTGGGCGCAGGGCCGGTGCTGATTATCTCGCACGGCAACGGCGACTACTGGTTCGGCTGGCGCAATCAACTCGCCATGCTCTCCAAGCGCTACACGGTCGTTTTGTACGATCTGCGTAACTTCAATAAAAGCGACAAAGCCAACGGCCAGGGCAGCACTGCCGATATCAACTTCGAAGACGATCTGAAAGCTGTTCAGGAGAAATTCACCAATGGACCCGCGGTCCATATGGGCAACGATCAGGGCGGCATGGTGCTGTGGACGTACGCCATGCGCTACCCCGAAAAGATCAAGCTGTTGATTCAGTCGAACACCATTCACCCGCGCGCCTTCGTGCGTGAGTTGTCTAAAAACGAGCAGCAGGCCAAGTCGAGCTGGTATATTCAGCAGTTCATCGACGACCCGTTCAAGAAGGGCCTTGAGTTTGAACGCAACGTCATGAACCCGGACCGTCCGGGCCGCGTGTTCGGCTCGCCCGAACTCGAAAAAATGTGGCGCGACGCTTACGCCCGCACGACAGATAAAGGTCTGCAGGGCACGGTGGACTGGTACCGCTTCAATTTCCCAGCCACGCCTTATAAGCCGACCGACTATGCTTTCGGCTATCAAGGCGCCGACTTCCCGCACATCAAATCTCCGACCTTGGTTGTCGAAGCTTTGAATGACAGTGCTTTGCGTCCCGGCGGTTATGATCAGTTGGGCACGTGGATTGATGCCGATTTCACCTTGGTGACGTGGCCGCAAGGCGACCACTTCCAAAACGCCAACCAGCCCGAGAAGTTTAATACTCTCATCGGCAAGTGGCTGGATGCGAACGACGATCAGAGCCTGCCGCGTCTGATCCCGTAAACGCGTCGATATGTCCCTCGTGCCGGGAAAGTGAGATGTCCCGGCACGAGATCGATCGCCTGCGCCTCTAATAGCGGCCAGACGTACTCACCTGCTGAGCAAGTCCTGCCAGGCCCTAACAATTTTCTAAATGATATTAGTGGTTCGCTCGGCCATATCTCTGGCTAGGCGGGCAAGGACCGGGAACGATTGCGCGCGTTCCTTTGCATTCGCCGAGGAGGCCGTGCCGCGCAGGACGCGGCACTTGATACCGTGAAATATCGCGGCCATACGGAAGAAATTGAACGCCAGACAGAAATCATAGCCGGGGATTGACGCCCGCCCCACGCGCCCGCAATAGGCCGCCACGTAGTTTTGTTCGTTGGGGATGTTTAGCGCCGCCACATTCGCCTCGGCCAGCCCCGCCACGATCTGCGGCGGCATATGGTACATCATGGCGTGGTAAGTGAAGTCGGCGAGGGGGTGACCCAGTGTCGATAACTCCCAATCCAGCACCGCCAGCACCTGAGGTTTGGTGGGGTGGAATATCATGTTGTCGCACCGGAAGTCGCCGTGCACCAAGCTGGTTTCATCCTCGGGCGGAATCTGGGCGGGAAGCCACTCCACGAGATAGTCCATATTGGGATCGCGGCCGGCCCCTACGTCCTCAACGTATTGTTTGGACCACCGGGCGATTTGGCGTGCGAAGTAGTTACCGGCCCGCCCAAACGCGGCAAGGCCTATGGCCGCGTAGTCTATGGAATGCAGCCGCGCGATCGTGGCATTCATAGCGTCGAAATAGGCGGGGCGGTCTTCCCGACCCACATCTGGAAAGGTCGCATCCCAGAAGATGCGCCCCTCAACCAGCTCCATGACATAGAACCAGGTGCCTATTACAGCCTCGTCCAGGCAGATTCCAAGAACGCGGGGTACCGGAAAGCCAATGGCATGTAAGGCCGTCAGCACCTGCGCTTCGCGCTCAACAGCATGGGCGCCCTTAAGTAATTGCCCGGGCGGCTTGCGGCGCAGGACATAGGCCCGCTCAGGCGTCATCAGCTTATAGGTCGGGTTGGACTGGCCGCCGCTGAACTGGGCAATGGACAAAGGTCCCTTGTAGCCGTCGATGTGGGCGGCCAGCCACGTCGCTAGGCGATCCGGTTCGAACTGATAGGCGGCCCGAACCGGCATGGTGTCGGCCTGCGCGGTCTCGCCCCCACTCATGTGGCGCTGGACCCCTCCAGGCGGTCGCGTTTGATCTTTTTGGCCAGTGACCATTTATGGACTTCGGTCGGGCCGTCGTAGATGCGAAACGCGCGGATATCGCGGAAGATCTGCTCCACGACAGTATCGCGCGACACGCCGGTTCCGCCCATGACCTGGATGCAGCGATCGAGCACCCGGAACAGCGCCTCGGAAACGGCCACCTTGGTCATTGAACTCTCGGTGGTCCCCAGCGAACCCCCGTCGAGAATGTCGGCACACCAGTCAATCATCAGCTCGGCCTGCTTCAAATCGATCAGGTTGTCGGCCAGTTGAAAACCAACGCCTTCATGATCGATCAGCAATTTACCGAAGGCGTGACGTTTGCAGACGTATTCGGTCGCGATCTCCTGGGCGCGCGTTGCCGCGCCGTGCCACCGCATGCAGTGCGACAACCGCGCCGGCGATAAGCGGACCTGGGCATATTTCAAGCCCTTATCTACTTCGCCGAGAATCTGATCTGATGGCACGCGCAGGTCTTCCAGCGACAAGACAGAATGACCGCCGGGCATGGAATATTCGATGGTGTCTAATACCCGCTCCAGCCGAATTGCGGGCGTGGGCAAATCGACTAGGAACATCGTAGCGGCGACTTTCTCGGGTGTGCCGGTATTCGCCATGACGATACCGACCGCAGCGCCCTTAAATCCTGTGATAAAAGCTTTACGGCCGCTGATGATCCAATGATCGCCATCGCGCCGCGCCGTGGTCTTCATCATCGAGGGGTCAGATCCCGCGCCGTCGTCGGCGGCCGGTTCCGTCATCAAGAAAGCTGATCGTGCGCGACCGCTGACAAGAGGTGCGAGGAAGCGGGCCTTCTGCGCCGGGGTCGCCACTTTACCCAGCAGATACATATTGCCCTCATCGGGCGCCATGGTATTGCAAGCCAACGGACCCAACGGCGACAAACCAGTCTTCTTGAGGAGCGTGGCCGTATCGCGCTGGCTCACATGGCTTTCATCGGCGCGAATGTGCGGGGTCAGCACGCCGGCGGCGCGTGCTTTGTCGCGCAGCTCCATGACGAGTTCGTCTGCCGGACCATGGCTGTCGCGCCGCGGGTCATTTTCATAGGGAATAACAACGCCGCGAACGAACGTCTCAATCCGGGCGGCGAGTGCATCGATGTCGTTAGCCATTGTTACCTGCGTCGTGCGTCGGTGAATGCGGTTTTAGTTGATGCACATAGCCCTCTAGAGCGCGCTGACCAGATGGCCGCCGTCGACGACCAGCACCGACCCGGTCATATATCGCGATGCCTCCGATGCAAGAAGCAGCAAAGGTCCGTCCAGGTCCGCCAGTTGTCCCAGCCTTCGCTGTGGAATGCGGCGAACGAGAGCTTTGCCGGGTTCGGTTTCCCAGAAGTCGCGATTGATCTCGGTTTCCAGGTATCCGGGTGCGATGGCATTGACGCGAATGTTGTAACGCGCCACTTCGAGTGCCAACACCTTCGTCATCTGTATGACCCCGGCCTTGCTGACGGAGTACGGCAGTACGTTTCCGATCTGCCGCATACCCAGAATCGACGCGATATTGATAATTGTCCCGGCGTTTCCATTTGTTTTCATGGAATCGGCGGCAGCCTGCGCGACGAGAAACATGCCTTTGAGATTGGTATCGATTACCGCATCCCAATCGTCTTCCGTTTGATCGAGCGCTGAAGCATTGCGGACTATGCCAGCGTTATTGACGACTATGTCTACGGTGCCCAACACGTCCCGCAGGTCATGGACACCGGCACTATCCGTGACGTCAAGTTTTGTGGTCGATACGTCACCGCCGTTGCCACGAATGGTGTCGGCAATCTGGGTCAGCGCATCTTCTCGCCTAGCAGCCATAATAACGCGGGCGCCGGCGCCGGCTAAAACCGCGGCGAAGTGAGCACCCAATCCGCTCGATGCCCCGGTAACCAGAGCAACCTTCTTTGTTAACGATAAAAGCATCAACGCAACCCGACCGCTTCCACGAGAGTATGGACAATACTACCGAACAATCGGCGTTGCCCCAGCGCAAAAACAAAACGAGCGCAAAAAGCAAAACAGCCGCAGGATATTGTCCTGCGGCCGTTTGCTTAGGCGGGGTTCGCCCGCCGGTATCGTATATTAAGCCATGATCTCGCCGAAGGGGTGCGACGTCGTGTTGGCTTCCGTGCCCCAGGTTCCCACGGACACGCCGTAGGCCTGCTGCAGCGTCAAACCGAGGCGAGACAAGGTTTCACCCTTAGCGGCAACGTGCAGGCCCGTTTTAATGCGTCCAGCGGCGCCGCCGGCCATAAACACGGGAATGTTTTCATTGCCATGGACTTTCGCATCGCCGTGGTCGGTCACGTAAAGCACCAGCATACGGTCGAGCAGGGTACCGTCGCCTTCACGATAGCTGTCAAACTTTTGCGCCATCTTGAAGTACATATCTGCGATTTGGCGTTGGAACCAGCCAACAGTCAGCTGATACCCACGGTTATCGACCGCTTCTTCGTGCGTATAGGTGTGGTACGTGTTCGAACTTCCGGCACGGCGCATATGCGAGAGGGCGCCGCAGAGGTTCAAGTTGAACACCTGGGTTTGACCACAAGCCACAGCCGCGACCATCAGTTCGACGAACAGCTCGTGGTTCTTTTGGACGTGATCGATCAGAACCGTACGCTCACCATCTTGAGGTTGCGTGGCTACCTTGCAAGACGGCAACGGATCCGGCTTTTCAAGCATGATCTCGAGCTGCTTTTCCAACGTGCGGAGCGACGTGAAATACTCATCCAAGCGCGCCTTATCGGAAGCGCCTAGTGTGGAAAGCAGATCAGAGCGCTGCTCGCTGACCGCAGACAACGCGCTCTTTCTCAACATCAGCGCGGGATCCGGCTTGTATTCAGCTTTGTTGGGGTCAACGTAATCCGCGCCGAAGATTCTCTGATAGAAAGCGATCGGAGAAAATTCGGAAGGGTTCACAACGCCTCCGGCGCGACGGCTGAAGCTCGTCGGAGTTCCATCGCAGGAAACTTCCAACGATCTAAACCGGCTGCGCGTACCAACTTGGTCGGCGATCAGCGTATCAATCGACGGGCCGAGCGGCTTACCTGGAGCTGACAGACCGCCCGACAAAAGGCCGGCCATCCCACCTGTATGAACGGTGATTACCTGGCTGCTGAGAATACGAAGACCGGAGAACACGTTGATCTTCTTCTGCAGCGGCGTCAGCACCTTGAGATCTTCGCCGAACTCGTAGTTGGCGCCGAACGTCTTTGGTTCCCAGAAGCCTGGCGTCAAACCGAGACCCATGGTCCAGGTGCCAAACACCGGCGGCAAAGTTTTGCCACCAGCAGCAAACGCCTTCCCGTTGTTATCGAGGAAGCAATCCAAGAATGGAATGCCGACGGTGACGGCGGCGCCGCCAAGCGCTCCGCGCAGGATTGTGCGGCGATTCATTTTATTCATTACCATGACCTTATTCCTCCACTGGATATTAATGGCCCGAAGCCGCGGGGGCGATAGACGCCTGTTGCTTCGTCTGCACGTCACTAAATGCACTACTTAGAACTATTCTACGCATTAACCCAGGAAAGCGATAGCCGTCAGCTACGAAAGCTTCATTTAAATACTTTAACCATTCCGTTGCTGTGGCATCGGCGGCAGAGCCTGTCGCAAAGGCCGCGGCCTGTTTCACTAAGCACGATGTTACCTGGGAATTCTTGCTCACAACTTCCCCAAGTTCCGCGGGGCTTTTAAAGGCAACGCCGTTCAAAGAGCCTCTCAAATCAATGACTTCGCCGTTTTCTGCAGTGCGGAAACGACCGCTACCGTCGAAGCCTTCCAGAGCCAAGCCAATCGGATCTGTGATCTTGTGGCAGCCTGCGCACATGGGTTGTTTCGCATGTGCGTCAAGGCGTGCGCGGGCTGTCTTGTAGAGAACGTTATCGGTCTGTTGAACGACGGTGAAGTCTACGTTGCCCGGCGGATCTGGCACCTTCTGGCACATAAACAGTTCGCGCAAAGCCTTACCTCTCAGCGTGGCCGACGATCTGCCGGGGTGAGAGTGCAGAGAGAGGAAGCTGACTTGAGCCAACAACCCGACGCGCGGAGAATCCTTGGCGTATTCGTACGGCACCCAAGAATCCGGCTGGCCAATCACTGACCGGGTCACAACAGGAACGCCATACAAGGCGCCGAGCGTGGGGGTCAGGAAGGTTTTGCGGGTTGTGAAAAGGTCACGGTAGTCGCCGCGTTCCGCCACCAAAATTTGAGCAATGGTCCGGAGCGTTTCTTCGCGCGCTTCCTTAGCAACGGCAGGCGTGAATTCTGGATACAGATCGGAATCCTTACTGGCGGTTTCCATCTGGTCGAGATTCAGCATGTCGTCGAAGAACGCGCGGACGCCGCTTTCAAGACGCTTCGAGGCAAGCATACGATCTACTTGGCGTCTAAATTCCGCATCCTTGTGCAAGCTGCCGTTGGCGGCCGCATCGAGCAACAAAGCATCAGGCGCGGAATTCCACATGAAAAAGCTCAGGCGTGCGGCCTTGGAGAAGCCGTCGAGACGTAATCCGCCCGGAACATCCGGATCCGCTTCGATTTTTTCAAAGCGGAACAAGAACGACGGAGACACCATCATGTTGGCGAGTGTTCTTGCCAGTCCCTGATGAAAGTCCTTGGTCGTTCCGGTCGTGCTGTTCGCAAGTTCGACCAGTGAAGTCAGTTCTTGTTCGCTCAGTGTGCGCCGATAAAGGAAGCGACCGACGCGCTCCAAAAACATCTTTGCACACGCTGGGTCGGGCGCATTCTCCGCCGCGGGTTTGCACGGCATAACCGACGCACGCGCCGACTTTTCCAGCACCTGCTCGGCAATCTTGCGCGCCATATTGTCGAACTGCTCGATCCCGCTTGCCGTTACCGTGGCTTCGGACGAGCCGAGGGCGATGAGCCCGCTCTTCCTGACTTCTGGATCGAATCTGCCGCCGAGATTGATCCCCGGGCCAAAAATGTCCGCTATGCTATTGGCATATTGGTCACTGGTCAGGCGGCGAATCACGGGACGTCCGGCCTGAGCCGTTGTTCCCGGCTCGACAATCTTACTGTTTGCCCCGGCGCGTTCCGGAGAAGACGCCAGCCCTTGGTGATCATCCGCGGCATTGGCCGAGAACGCGGCCAATGCAAGCGCGCCACACAGGGCTAGAGGAATAACTTTGCGTTCACTAAACAACATTCAAGATGCCTTTATTTCTTACTTCATTGAAACGCGACGAGGCGTTGATCCCAGGAGCTTTTCATCAGGCGGGACAACAATGGCTGGCACGGCTTCCACGCGGAAGGCGATCGAGATCGACATGTTTTGACCCGTTTTCGGATCGGGATCTGCATCAGCCAGCTTTTTAAAGTTGTAGTAGAGACCCACCATAGGCGTTCCGACTTGCGCTTCGTATGGGAACGCGCCCTGGGCGTACGAGTAGTACAGCGTCAGCCAGTTTTGATAGCCACCGAGGTGGCCGTCCAAGCTGCCGTCCGGCTTCATGGTCAGGCGCATCTTGAAGTTTTTTACGTCCCAAACAGGAATGATGTAGGGATTGCCAATCATCTTCAGGCGACCCGTCTCGATATCCAGAACACCACCCTTAATTTTGGCGGCGAAGGTGT
>CANJRA010000010.1 GCA_947476625.1 Fidelibacterota bacterium | reverse complement strand
GCAAGATTACGCAACAAGCTGGCTCTGGACTTACAATAACGACCGCCCCAACATGGGGCTTGGCGGGATCACTCCCGTCCAGAAATTGAAACAGAAAACAGCCGCGTGAATTCTACAATCAAGATCCCCTAAAAATGGGGGGATTACCCTGGCATTGGGCCGCGCCGACCATTTGCTGCGCGCAAACCCGTCGTAGCCGTTTAGGCGATAATATCCGGGATCAAACGTCCGCTCAGTGACGTGATCTGGTCTTTCAAGGCGAGCTTGCGCTTCTTTAGCCGGCCAACCTTGATTTGGTCGAAGTCGGTTTGACTCATCAATGTGTTGATGACTTCGTCCAAGTCGCGGTGCTCAAGTTCCAGTTCGGCGAGTTTGCCCTTCAACTGTTCCTGATCCCAATCCATGGCGCGGATGCTGTTCCGGCTTATTGCCGCCGCGCAAGCAGCGCCACGGCTTTTGTTAATATTGGTAAAGAACTAGCCCGCGTCTTATGCGGATCGGTCCTCACGGGCCCCTGGGGGAGTTTATACCGGCACGCGTGCCAAAGTCGAACGCGCTGGGGTTCCCGCCGCTAACTTAGTCGACACAACACGTCGACTCCGGGGTTTTTGGCTGCCACGGAGGTGTTTTTCAAGCATTTTTCCCGTCGTCAAAACAGATTGCAGTTCAAGACCTTGTGACGGAGCTTGGAATCGGTGGCCTATTGGCGTTAGAATTGAGCCGCTCTGAACAGCAGATTCGGAGGTACGCCATCCATGGGTCAAGAAGCGCGGCACGAATCACTTCGAAGCAAGCACGCTGAAATCGAACATATCCTGACGGAAGAAGAGCGACGACCGTCTCCAAACGCTGATCTCGTTCTCGAACTCAAAAGAAAGAAGCTGAAAATAAAATACGAACTGCAACGGTTTGTTGTCAGTTAGCACTTATACGCTCAGCCAATAGCCAATCCGCTGGTGCTAACACGGAGACTCGCCGTGCCTGGAAAGGAAAGGGTTGGATTCCAAAAGTCTAAGGCCCATCGTCGGATGGGCCTTTTTTTTGTGCCTAGAACGCTGATGCAGACGGCGGAGCCTGATCATCGGCCACTGGCGCGGCTTCGGCTTCTGCTGCGGGAGGAGCGGCGGCGGCTTCAGCGGCAGCCTTGGCTTCACGTTCGCGGCGATTGATTTCGCGTTGCTTTGCTTTGGCGGCATTCGAGGTGCGGCGCTGCGCGATAACCACAGCCTTCTCAAGTTCGGCTTCCGTGCAGAGGCCGAGTGTGACTGGGTTTTGCGGCTTAATGTTGGTGGCGTTCCAGTGCGAGCGATCACGCACGCTGAGGATGGTCGGCTTGGTGGTCCCGATCAGGCGGCTCAGCTGCGCATCGGTCAGTTCGGGATGATGCTTGATCAGCCACGCGATAGCATCGGGACGGTCCTGACGTTTCGACACCGGCGTATAGCGCGCACCTTTGGAGCGCGCCGTCGGCAGCGGGATGTCGGTTTTATTCATTTTGACGATGAATGTCGGATCGGCTTGCGCGCGGTCCAACTCTTCTTGGGTCAATTGTCCGTTGGTGATCGGGTTGACGCCAACGATCCCCACAGCAACTTCACCGTCCGCAATGGCCTGGATTTCGAGCTCGTGCATGCCTGTAAAGGCAGCAATCTGTTCGAACGACAGTGAGGTGTTTTCCACCAGCCATACGGCCGTTGCCTTTGGCATAAGAGGCAGCGACATGGTGCTTCCCTTTCGGATTTTGAGGGCGGTCCCCGCTGGGTAGTTGGGCAGCGGCAAAACCACTCCCTCCCAGCACCGGACGATGACCGGGCCAGACCGCGACTATTATGAGGGGTATATATCGGGTTTCGGTCTGCGGGGTCAAACCCGTTCCGCCATATTTTCCCTAAAATATTGAAATTTCTATGGATTAAGCCCGGTTTCCAGGACGATTTTGCCGATGTGACGGCCGCTTTCCATGTGGCGGTGGGCGTCGGCCGCTTGGGCTAAGGGGAGGGTGAGGTCGATGACCGGTTTGACGGTGCCCTGGTCCAAAAGCGGCCAAACGTGCGACCGCAAGCCGGCGGCAAGGTGCCCCTTGAAGGCGGTGTCACGGATGCGCAGCGTTGAACCGGTGAGGGTCAGGCGCTTGAGCATGACGGGGATGAGATCGACGTCGGCGCGAGAGCCTTCCAGGAAGGCGATGTTCACCAGGCGGCCGTCGGTTTTCAGGCAGCGAAGGTTGCGAGCGATGTAGCTGCCGCCGACCATGTCGAGGATCACATCGGCGCCTTTACCGGGCGCGTGCGCGCGCAATTCTTCAGTGAAATCCGTCGTGCGGTAGTTAACGGCAAGATCGGCGCCAAGCCTGCGGCAGGCCTCGCACTTCTCGTCGCTGCCGGCAGTGGCGGCGACATAGGCGCCGAAGGCCTTGGCGAGTTGGATCGCGGTGGTGCCGATGCCGCTGGTGCCGCCGTGTACTAAAAAAACTTCGCCGGACTTGAGCGCGCCGCGTTCGAAGACGTTGTGCCAGACGGTGAAGAAGGTTTCGGGCAGGGCCGCCGCCATGACGGCGGTGAAATTCTTGGGATACGGCAAACAACTCGTTGCCGGCGCGACCGCGTATTCGGCGTAGCCGCCGCCCGCGACGAGCGCGCAAACTTTTTCGCCGAGGTGAGGTGTCGTGACGCCGGGTCCGCGCGCGACGACCGTGCCGGCGACTTCCAATCCAGGCACATCCGATGCGCCCGGCGGAGCAGGGTAAAGGCCCATGCGCTGCGCGACGTCGGGCCGGTTAACGCCAGCCGCGGCCACGGCAATCAGAACTTCGTCCGCTTGCGGGGTCGGCACGGGCCGACGTGCGGGCACAAGCTGTTCGGGGCCGCCGGGCGCCTTGATTTCAACGCAGGCCATTGAAGAGGGAACGGAAGTGGTCATAGGCTATTGTATAATGGCCGCGAGCGGGGAGCCTAGCTATGGATACGGACGATCTTGATCCTGTCAAAAAGAAGCCGGTGAAAAAAGATTTGAGCCGGATGTCGATCACCGATTTGAAGGAATACATCGTGGAATTGCGTGCTGAAATCGCGCGCGCCGAAGCGACTATTACCTTCAAAGACAAAGCAAAGTCGGGTGCGGAAGCGTTCTTCAAGGCGTGAGCTTTTGCGGAGGCTTGCATCTTTAGCGCCGGGACTTCTATAGTGCCGCGCACCTAAAACCTGAAAGCCCCGTCATGCGCTTCGTGCGCTTGCGACATTTTGTGCTCTGGCTTGGACTGCTTGCGCTGACAGCAAGCGGCATCGCGCAGAATCAGCTTTCGATCAATGTGCTTACAGCGGCGATCGGTGGCCACGCGCATGATGCAGCGGGTGGGCACGTTATGCCCGACGGAACGTTCATGGCTGGGTCCATGGACGTGTCCACAAGCGGGGGCAAAAGCCAGCCCGACGCAACGGGCCACACTCATAAAGGACATGCCGATTGTAGTATGTGCGGCGCGGTTGCCGCGATGACGTCGGTCTCGGTGCCTGTGGCCAATACGTTTATTGTACCGGCAGCTTTCGCATTCTCGCATGCGCAAGCTGCCGTAGATGTTATTTCCACGCGCGCGCTTTATGCGCCTTATGCATCGCGCGCACCTCCCTCCCTGCACGGCTGAGACGTTTCATCCGTATTTGCGTGCTGAGCCATCGTTAGCCTCGGCGCGCGCTTAGTTCAGGGACTTTATTATGAATTGCCGTGTTCTCCGCGCGGGCCTGTTTGGGGCCTGTGCCATTAATTTATTCGTCTGCGCTTCGGCGCGGGCCGATGCCGCGCCGAAGCTCGAAGGCGTGCGCGAGGAAATCATCGTCACGACGTCGGCCGACAAGCCGCAAAGCCAGACGCTGACCTCCATCAATCAAAAAGCGTTTGAAAATTCGCCGGCTTTCAATATCGGCCAAGTGCTTCAATACAGTCCCGGTGTGGCGATTAAGCAAGGCAATGGGCCGCGCGATATCGGTATTTCCATTCGTGGTTCGGGTGCGCGCAATGGATTTGGCGTGCGCAATATCGTGATGTTCGAGGGTGGGTTTCCGGTGACCCAGCCCGATGGTCTGTCGCGAACCGATTTGACCGATCCGCATGCCTATAGCGGGATCGATGTTTATCGCGGGCCGTCATCGGCGCTGTTCGGTAACTACGCCACGGGCGGTGCCGTGAATTTCCGGACACGCAGCGGCGGGGAAATTGATGGAGTCGAAGCCGGCATCGACGGCGGCAAGTTCGGATATCTAAACGGATACGCCACGGCCGGGAAAAAGTACGAGCAATTCGAATATGCGGTGTTCGTCAGCCATGTGCGCGGAAATGGGCACGTCAGCAGCAGTGATTTCGATACGACCACGGTGAATGGGTTGGTGAGCTTTACGCCGTCATCAGAAGATAAATTGACGCTGAAAATCATTCATAACGATTTGAACGCGCATCTGTCGACGCGGCTTTCGCTGAGCCAATATTATGTGAATCCATTGCAGCAAGGGTGCGAGATCGCGGCTGGCGCTGCTGCTGGATGCGGTACGGTCAATCTGTTGGTGAATGGTTTATCCGGCGCGACGACTCCGCAAACGGCAGCGCAGGCGGGGCTGGGCCGTAATGACCAGCGCTCGATTGTCGGCGTGCGGTGGGAGCATAGCTTCGATGCGGACACGACGTTGCGCACGCAGATTGTTTATGACGTGAAGGACATCGCGCAGCCGACAGGTGCGACAAGCGCGAAAGGCGTTACGCCGTCCGTCAATATCATGAGCGATATCACGCGCGACGGCAGCCTGTTCGGCCTCGAGGCGACGCACTTTGCGGGCGTGTTTTTGAATACCATCGACTCCAATGGTTATACCTACAACGTCATGCCCGGCGGCAATGCCACCATTGGCGGCTTGACGGCGACGACCTTTGGCCGCGTTACCAACTTCGGCGCGCGCTTTCGTGAAGACGTGCAATTGTCGCCTGCGTGGCGTGCAGTAGTGGGTGTGGGACTGGAATACTCCAAGCTTGGCGCGACCAATACGGCCTATCGTTATACCGGAACCGTGGCCACAACGACGGCTTTGGGTATAGCGCGGCACTTCTTCAACGTCGCGCCGGAGGCGGCGCTGTTCTATGCGCCCGATGATATGTGGCAACTGCGCGGGCGCTTCTCGTCGGGTTATGGAATTCCGCAGGCCAGCAATCTGTTTGTGACCCCGGCGGGGGTCAACGGCAATAACACGTCGCTAACACCGCAGAAAAATTTCGGGTTCGATTTGGGCGCGGATTGGACGCCGATCGAGACGTTGAAAATCGGCGCGACTGGGTTTTATGAATTCTTCAAAAACGAATTTATCAGCCAGTCGCCGGGGCCGGGTCTGCTCAACTATACTTTCAATGTCCCGAAGTCGGTGCATCGCGGCGTAGAAGTTGTGGCGGATTGGAAGCCGGTTGAGGGTTTTGCCCTGTCGGCGTCTTATACATTCAACGATCAAGTCTATACGCGGTATTCCGAACAGCTGAGCGCCGGAACGCGGACGACGATTTTCGACCGAAGCGACAATAAAATTCCAGGCGTTGAGCCGCATAACCTCAGCACTCGTGTGGCGTACGATCAGCCTTCGGGAAGGCTGGCCGGATTCGGTGGATTTATCGAAATGAATTATCGCGATAGGTTTTCAATTGATAACGCCAACTTGGTGCAGGTGCCGGACGCCACGTTGTTCAATCTGAATATTCATTACAACCACGACCTGACGGGAAGCGCCGTGAAGGGTTTTCGAGTGTTCGTTGAGGTGCAGAATTTGATGGATCGGAGATATGTGGCCTCGGCTAATAACATCTCGAATTCCATCAATGCAGCGACCGGCTTGCAAAATCCGGCGTCGACAGTGTTTGCGGCGGGCGGCGCGATTTATGCCGGCGCTCCGCGCAATATTGTTGGCGGCATGAAGGTCAAATTTTAGGGGGGGTGATGAAACATCTTAGCATTATCGCGTCGGCTCTATTGTTTGCTGGCATGGCCGTCGCAGCGGACCACGGCGATCATAAGCCCGCAAACTGTGCCGAAACCTCGCTGACGTGTGCCGACAAAGCGACGCCGTTCTTTGCTGCCGATGGTGCTTTGTGGCTGGCATGGTCGGCGAACGGGCGCGTCGCGGTGCAGAAGTCCACCGATCTGGGCCGCACGTTCACGTCGGCGGTATTTGTGAATGAGACGGAAAAGCTGGACGGTGGTGCCGACGGCCGACCACAGATCACGGTAGATAGAAGCGGACGCGCGACCGTGGCTTACACCATAGCCAAAGATTCGCATTACAGCGGGCAGGTGATGGTGACGTGGTCTGACAATCCGCTCAAAGGGTTTGGCGGTGCACAGAAGCTGACGGCCGACACCGCGAGCCAACGGTTTGTCTCATTCGGCCTTGATGGCGATGGGCGTGTATTCGCTGCTTGGATTGATAAACGCAATCTCGTGGCTGCCGAGAAGGCTGGGCAAAAATATGCAGGCGCCGCGTTGGCCTTTGCATGGGCGGGTCCGGGGCAGGATTTTGCGCCGCCCAGAATCGCCAAGGACAATACCTGCGAGTGTTGCCGTATCGGTATCGCTTTCGCCGGGCCGAAAAAGCCGGTGGTGATATGGCGTCATTTGTATGACGGCGGTGTGCGCGACCATGCGGTGACGACTTTCAACGACGGGTTGCCGGGGCCGGTGTACCGGGTCGCCGTGGACAAATGGAAGATAGATGCTTGCCCGCATCAGGGACCGAGTATTGCGGTGGGCGGGAACGGGACGTATCACGCAACGTGGTTCACGGGCGGAAGCGCGCGCGAGGGTGTGTTCTATGCGCGCTCGCTGGACGGCGGGCGCACATTCTCTGCGCCTTTGCAGATCGGCGACAATAGCCGCCAACCGTCGCGGCCCTATGTGCTGACGAACGGCAGTGCGGTGTGGCTGGTGTGGAAAGAGTTCGACGGTGATCAGTCCGTGGTTTACGGCATGCAATCGCGCGACGATGGCGTGACATGGTCGACACCGAAAGCTTTGGCCAACACGACCGATGCTTCCGACCACCCGTTGTTGATTCGGTCGGGCGAAAAGGTTTTTTTATCTTGGCTGACGCATAAGGAAGGCTATCGCTTGATGGCTTTGGAGGGCGCGCTATGAAATTACGTGGGTTTATAGGCGTTCTGTTTCTCGCGGCGTTGTCGGCTTGCGATAGCCAGACTATAGAAACACGGCCATTTGTGCGGGGAAGTTGGCATCAGCTTCTTGCGGCGCATGCAGACAAGCCCACCATCGTACATTTTTGGGGTCTGACCTGCGCGCCGTGTTTGACCGAGCTGCCGCATTGGGCGGAGATGCAGCGCGATCGCCCTGGCATGAATGTTGTGATGATCGCATCCGATCCGGCGTCCGAGGACACCGAGGAGCTAACGGCGACGCTGGCCGAGGCCAAACTCAACAACGTCGAGAGTTGGGCGTTCGCCGATGCTTTCCATGAAAAGCTGCGCTTCGAGATCGATCCCACATGGCGCGGCGAAATGCCGCGTACAATGCTGATCGGGCGTGATGGGAAGGCGAGGGTGATGTCGGGGGTTGCGGATTTGCAGGAGATACGAAACTGGTACGACGCGCAGACCAAGAGCTAGCGGCTAAAAAATTAGAGGTCGGCGAGTTCGTTCTTGTGGATGTCGCTCCAGCCGATTTCGTAGAGCGGCTTTTTGCCCTGGATGCCCTTCATCTCGAAACCGCCGCGCGGGATGAAGCCGATCTTCTGGCCTTTACAGGCATCCTTCACGGCTTGTAATACCCAGATGTTGCTCTTTGTCGCTTTGTCGCAGATGCGCGCGGTCATCTGTACGGCGGCGCCGAAGAAGTCGTTATCTTCTTCAACTGCTTCACCGACGTTGACGCCGACGCGGATCGTGACTTCGATATTGGGATTGGCGCTGTTATGCGCGGCGATCTCGCGCTGCATTCGGATGGTGGCATTGACGGCGGAAATGGGGTCGGGGAAGACGGCCATGATGCCGTCGCCTGTATGTTTGACCTCGCGGCCTCGATGCGCTTGGAGCGCGCCGCGGACGGCGGTGTTGTGCGCGCGCACGGCCTTCTGCGCACCGGCGTTGCCGAGGCGCTGGGTCATGGCGGTAGAACCGACGATGTCAGTAAAGACGAAGGTAAAGACCGACGGCACGGTCGGGCGTTTTTCCGGCAGGTTCCATTCGCTGATCAGGGAGCCGATTTCGCCGTTGGCGTTGTCGTCGCCGCGCATCTGATGGGTCATGGCTTTGGCACCAGCTTGTACCATGACGGTGTATTTTGGGTTCTTGCCGTAGGAGGGAAGCTCGACGCAGAAGTTCTCGGCGCGTTCCGGTGTGTTGCCGGCCGCGACGAGGCCGTCTTTCAGCACCATCAACTGCGCGTCTTTGCTAAGTTTCTTTGACTGACCAATCACCGACGCGCCGCCGGCGAAATAGAGGTTCATGCCGAATTTCGCAAAAGCGTTGGTCGGTTCGGGTTTGGCGGCACGCAAGGCGTCGCTGATGAATTTGTTGAGGCTTCCGCGCGCTTCGATTTCGGCCGGCGACTTTTCGGGCGCGGCCGGCTTTGAGGGAGGCGTTGGTTTTTTCTCTTCGACGCGCGGGGGTGCCGGCGGCGCGGGCTTGGCGGCGGGTTGCTGCTGCTGTTGCGGCGGCAACTCCGGCTCAGGCTCGACGGGCCATTCCTGCGGCGCGCTGACTTCGGTGCCCATGTCGGCATCTAGATCTGGCAATTCGAGTTCTTCGGCCTCCGCGGACTCTTCCGCGGCCATTTCGATTTCGGAGTCTTCAGCGGAGATCTTGGCGCGGAGATCTTCGATCTCGACATCGCCGAACTCGACGTCTTGTACGGCCACCGTTTTCTTTTTAGCGACGGCGATCATTTGTAAGGCGCCAACTTCAGGGCGCACTTTTGATTGGTGCGCAACATGGCGAGAATGCCGAATTGCCGCTGCAGATTAATGAAGAGCGCGGCGAAGAAGATCAAAACCGAAGCGCCAACAATCAACTGGGTATAGTTGGCAGGCTTGAGCATGCCCATGCTCATCATCTGCGCGACCACCAGCGAACTCGCTATGAGGCTGATGACGCCTAACGCCAGACTGATGATGACGGCCATGACAAAACGAACGAGGCCGCTGCGTTTTTTAGTCTTGCCTTTGGGCTTCTTCGGAGCGGATTTGCCGGCGTTGCGGGGCGGGGAATTCTTGGGCTTTTCAGCGGCGGGCTCGGGTCTTGGCGCCGGGCGCTGCGCGGGCGCATTTTTCTTATCGAGCTTGGACTTGCCCTTGTTCTTCGCGTTTTTCTTTTCGCCGAACATACTGTCGGCGTCGTTGATGGATTTCGCCTTGGCGCTCTGCCAGGTGACAATTTCTTCTGATGTGTTGGTTTCTTCGTCAAAGCTTTCGCGCATAACGCGGGAAGCGAAGCCTTGTTTGATTTCGATCTGCTTGGCTTCTTCGACAGCCTTCTCACGCTCATGCGGCTCGTAGCTGCCATGAAGCTGCCAACGTTTTTCTTGGTAGTAGTAGACTTCGAACGATTCTCGAGCCATGCCTCATAGTGCGCCGGTCACCTCGTGGTGACCTCAATACTCGCACTTCCCCTCGTCGCCGCCGCCGGTTGCGGACTATTAAGTATTATCTTCGGCCGCATAGCAGACCAGTGTCCAACCGGACATAGTCTGATGCACCATACAAAATGCTAGAGATTCCCTAAAGATACCTTAAATCCGCTGGGCCGGGGAGCTGGTGCGGCTTTCCGGGGCCTGCGCGGGCGGGGCGGTTTCGAACTCTGCTTCCGGCGTGACAAGCCTGACGAGGTGGAGTTCTTCGACCGCTTGAGCGCTATTGCCGCCGTTGTCGCCACGCTGCCGTTGAAGGGCGGCCTGGATCTGGGTTTCACACAGGATTTCGCCGGTGGCGGTACGGGCAACAATCGCCTGAGCTTGGCGCACCAGGTTGGCCGATAGCAGGGGGTCTTCGCCGGCATCGGTATTGCCGATGATGCCGATCGCGAGCTTGGAGC
This sequence comes from Fidelibacterota bacterium, assembly GCA_947476625.1. Taxonomy (GTDB): domain Bacteria; phylum Pseudomonadota; class Alphaproteobacteria; order Rhodospirillales; family Rhodospirillaceae; genus SHVO01. The sequence continues at coordinate 82,393 of CANJRA010000010.1, read as the reverse complement.
CTTCTTCGGTAAAGCCGCGCTGCATCTCGGTCGCCGCGTCGACGGCTGCAGCAGCAGTCGGGAAGCGGGCAAAGATACCTTTGCCGGTATGCTTAACCTAATGGCCGCCGTGACTGCCAACAACGCTGCGCACAATGTTGTTGTGCGCACCCATAGCTTGGTCGTGGAAAGCATCGACCTGCTTTTCGTTTTCACCGAAGCGCGGCTTTTCGCGCAACTCGGTCAGCATATACACATCGACGAGGGGAATAATTGCGGCGGTACCAATGGGCTCGCCGAGAACGGGCTGCGTTTGCGAAAAAGGTGTACGCCAGTTGGTCAAAGCCTGGCCAAGGGTCTGCACCATGTTGGTGCCGCCCTCGAGATACGCTGCGAGCGCGCTGCGTCCGGCTGCCAACAGCGAAAGATTCGCAGGCGTGCTGGTGAGCTGGCTGTGCTGACCCATGAATAGATCGACGGCCCCTTGATTCATGCCGATGTGGCTAAGCGCATCTTTGAGCAATTCCGTTTCTACAGCCGCGTTGAGGTGCGAGGTGGCGGCAACAGCGGATGCGCTGCCAGCGAGCACAATCGCGACGCCGCGCCGTGTGACCGGATCATCGGGCATCGATTCTTTTATCGCCGGTTTTACGACATCGGCTGCAAATCGGCGCAAGACCATGCGTTCGAGATTTGTGTTCTCGACTTCGTACGTTGAAGCGGCGGCGGCTTCGGGCTTAAGTAATTCGTCAGTCTGGGTCTCGGGTTCGAGAACCGGCGGCGGCGCGATTTTTTCGGCCTCTTTGGCCTGTTTCTCTTTGGCTTTCTTTTCTTTCTCTGCCTTCTCCGCCTTCTTTTTCTCTTCTTCTTTTTTCAAAAGGTCCGGCTGGAGTGGGATGACTTCCGCGGTGGGTGCCGCGACGGACGTCGGCGCGGTTTCTTCCTCAAGCACAGGCGGCGGCAATGTATCGAGGTCGCCGCGCTTGACCTTCATGTCTTCGTATTCGCGCAAGACTTCGGGTGAGGGCGGGCGGTCGTGCTTCGGCTTTACCTTGGGCGGTTTGGCATCGGCCGTCAGCGGCATATCCGTCGCGGGCTTTTGAGATGCTTTTTGCCAGAGGTCGGCAAGCAGACGATGCAGCGGCAACCGCGACCGGAACAGCGACCAGAAAATGAACAGGAAAGTGACGACATAGGAATAGGTCAGGACGGTCGATCGCGTATTGGCGGCGATCTCCATGCCTGATTCCACAAACCGACCCATCGTCCAGGCGATAACGCCGACAATGAGAGCGGCGGCGGCAAGGCTGATGCCCGCTGCGACGATGACACGGAAGAAAGTGTGTGCAACCGAAAGCGGCTGGCGCATGCGGCGTGAAGGGCTGACTTTACGGCCGAGCGCGCTGGCCGCGGTGCGCGCGGCGACGAAAGGCCGGCGACCATTGGCAGTGAACTTCAGCGCTTTTTCCTGCTCTTTGGCTTTCGGGCTGATGTAGGCGGTAATGCGCTCGCTGTCGTTGACGTCCGGGAAATAGGTCTCGCGGATCACCTTGGCGGGGAAACCGGTCGAGGCTTCCGTCGTGCGGGCGTCGAGAATGGCTTCCTTGCGATCCTCGCTCGGATATCGAGCGTGGAGGGTCCAGCGCCCCTTCTGGAGCACGTAAACTTCAAACTGAGTAATGGCTAACATAATCGCCCACTGCAGCCGGAGGGTTAGTGCTACGCGGGTATCTGGCTTCTCCAGTCCACGCGGTAGCGTTGCGCCGGCTTATAACGCTCGCGCCGAATTAACGTTTCTAATCCGGGTTTGTTGCCGAACTTTTAAAAATTACGGTCAACTAATAACACAAAAGCCGCGTCGAGTGTGACGCGGCTACTAGATTTTGTGTCAGAGCTAATAACTTCTGATCAACCAACGCCCTACGAAGGCGTTTGGCGATTTAGGCCTTCGACGTGCCGAAGCCCTTGAAGCGCTTGTTAAATTTCGCCAACTGACCACCGGCATCGTTCAGACGGTGAACGCCCGTCCAGGCGGGGTGGGTTTTCGGGTCGATTTCCAGGCGCATACTGTCGCCCGCTTTACCGTAAGTGCTGCGGGTCTTGAATTCCGTTCCATCGGTCATAATCACGGTAATCTCGTGATATTCCGGGTGACCTTCTTTTTTCATAGCGCGCCTCATTAAGTACGTGCAGAGTCAGCCTTGGCTGCTCACGGGAAGGCGGGTGTATAGCGATTTCACGTAATAGCCGCAAGAGCCGCCTTGCGGTGGGTCCCTCCGTCAAACCCCTATAATTAATCCAATGATAAGAAGGCAACGCATTTTCCCCGTTATACGGTCGCGGCTGGTTAAATAGGGAAATGTTCATGAATAGAGATTTTCTAATGGCGAGCGCGGCCATCGCGCTAGTTTTACAGGCCCCAGCCTATGCTGAACAACAAAGTGCCGCCGCCGATAAACAATCTAAAGTTGATAACAATGCAAGTCGCTCAATTCCGACGATAGTGGTTGAAGGGGCGCCGATTGGCGACTTCAAGATCAATAGGTCGGGGGTGGGCAAGCTGACCGAGCCGCTGCGCGACACACCGCAAACCGTCAACACCATCTCGGCCGAAGTGCTGGAGCAGCGTGGCGTTACAAACTTCAACGACGCTTTCCGCAGCGTGCCGGGCATCACGCTCGGCGCCAGCGAATTTAACTGGCAGGGCAATAACCCAAATATTCGCGGCTTCAATTCGCGTACCGACATGTTTGTCGACGGTATGCGCGACTTCGGAATGTATTTCCGCGATCCGTTCAACTACGAGCAAATCGACGTGCTGCAAGGTCCGGCCTCAATGGTATTCGGCCGCGGTTCGACTGGGGGTGTCATCAACTCGGTGACCAAAGAAGCCAATCTCACGCCGCGCATGTCCGGCGCGCTGAATTTCGGCACGGACTCCACCAAGCGCTTTACCGCCGACGTCAATCAGCCGCTCGATGGATTGGGCGAGGGCGCTGCTGTGCGCCTGAATGTCATGGGCCAGGACAGTGGCGTGGCCGGCCGCGATGTGACGAAGCAATCGCGCTATGGTTTCGGCGGCAGCCTCGCGCTCGGCCTGGGCACGCCGACGCGTTTGGTCGTCGATTACCTGCATCAGCATAACAATGACATTCCCGATTACGGCTTGCCGTGGTTCGGGACTGAAGTGGCCCAGGTGCCGCGCAATAACTTCTACGGCTTCGATAGCGATTATCAGAAAGCCACCGCCGACATCGTGACAGCAAAAGTCGATCATGATTTCAGCGACGATCTGATGCTGCATACGCAACTGCGTTACGGCCACTATTCGCGCTCCAACCGTATCACCGAGCCGCAGATTACGGCGCCGGTCGGCACGCCGGTAGCGGGCGTCACGGTGAACCGCAATGTCTTCGCGGGACGCGCTGTCGAGAGTTTCCTGCAAGGTCAGGCCGATTTGCATGCCAATGTTCAGACAGGCTTTATCGAGCACAAGATTGTTGCCGGTATTGAAGGCGGCAACGAGCGTTCGGCGCCGTTGATGGGGTTTGCGCAGGGCGTGCCCGGCACCAACCTGTTGAACCCCGATGAGACTGCGTTCTTTTCTTCGACCGGCACCCCGCCCAGCCTTATCGCTGATACGCATGGTGCCGGTCTTGCCGTGTATGCGCTCGATACGCTGAAACTCCACGAGATGTTCCAACTCGTCGGCGGTGTGCGTTGGGACAGCTTCCGCGTCAACTATGGCGCGACGCGTTATAACTCAACGACCGGCGTATTTACCGGAGCTGAGCGAGTCATCCATACAGACAAATTGTTCAGCTATCGCGCGGGCGCCATCTTCAAGCCGATGGAACAAGGCACGATCTATTTCAGCTTCGGCAATTCGTTTAACCCGTCGTCTGAAACTCTTACGTTCGTGACCAGCGCGCGCGGGGCATTCCCGACCGCCAATGCTTTCCTCGAGCCAGAGAAGAACAAGAGCTACGAGATTGGAACGAAGTGGGATCTGCTGGACGGCAAACTTGCTGCTAATGCGGCGGTGTTCCGTACGATCAAGGAAAACGCGCGCGTTCCAAATCCGACGACGCCCGGATTCAATACCCTTGGCGGCACACAGCGTGCGCAAGGTTTTGACGTCAGCATCACCGGCCACTTGACCGACCGCTGGCAGGTGATGGCTGGTTATGTGTATCTCGACGGCGAAGTGACGAAGACGCCGTTGGCTGCAAACGGTTCGCCGATCGCCGGGGCTCCGGCTGTGGGTGCGCCGCTGCCTTACGCGCCGAAGAATGCTTTCTCGCTTTGGACATCTTTTGTGGTCACACAAAAGATCCAGGTTGGCGGCGGTGCCCAATATCTTGATCAGCGCTATGCCCAGAACACCGCGCCGATCCGTGCGGTGCCTGGCTATTGGACTTTCGATGCCTTCGCGAAGTATGCGTGGTCCGAACACTTGGCCTTCAAGGTCAACGTGACCAATCTTACGGACAAATACTATTACAACGCGATCCACCAGCAGCACGTAGTGCCGGGGGCGGGGCGGACGGCGATGTTCGCCATCAACGTCAACTACTAACTGGATTCACGCTGCAAGATATGACGTAATTCCCCTTCGTCGCCATGCTTCAAAGTCCAACCTCCCCCTCCTTCGGATGGACCGGCGACGAAGGGGAACCCTTTTTAGAGACGTCACGTCGATGCTGATTCCAATTCCTAAGGTTTTGTCGGCGGAGCAGGTGGCGCAGTGCCATGCGGCGCTGGCGAAGGCTGAGTGGGCCGACGGCCGCAATACCGCGGGTTACATCGCGCAGCGCGTGAAGCACAACCAACAGGTTCCCGACGCGCACCCTATCGCCCGACAACTAGGCGATATGATTTTGACCACCCTCGAGAAGCATCCTGTGTTCACGTCGGCGGCGTTGCCGCTGAAGGTAGTGCCGCCGTTGTTCAACCGTTATACCGGCAACCAGAATTATGGCCGCCACGTTGATGGGGCCATACGCCCGATCTTCGGAACGCCGCACCGCGTGCGCACGGACTTGTCCGCAACGATTTTTCTGACACCGCCCGAGGACTACGACGGCGGTGAACTGGTGATCGAGGACACATTCGGTCCGCGCAAGATAAAATTGGCGGCGGGAGACATGGTTCTTTATCCCGGCACCAGCATTCATCACGTCGAGCCTGTGACACGCGGCATGCGTGTGGCCTCGTTCTTCTGGATTCAGAGCATGGTGCGTGAGGATAGCCAGCGCACAATGTTGTTCGAGCTGGATTCATCCATTCAACAACTCGGCCGCGATGTGCCGCAGCATCCGGCGTTGGTTCAGCTAGCCGGACACTACCATAATTTATTGCGGCTGTGGGCGGACGCTTGAGTTAGACCGCTTGAGATGCCGCGTGGAATGCGGCTTTCACTTGGTTGGCCGATGGAAGCTGCGTCACGACAGCCACCATCAGGTCGAGCGGAGACGCTTTGGAACCAGTCTGATCCATCAATGCGACGCACATGGCGGTGAGGGTCTCGACATCGCCCTTGAAGAGAACCTCGGGGGGATGCCCCGATGGTTGTTGACGCGCGATGACGAGGCCGTTTTTGTTTAGGTGCAATTGCACCTTGTCGCCGTCGTCGAGAGCGATCTCACAGAATCCGTCCTGACGGTAGACAAGCACTGTACCCATGGGTCACCTATCGTTGATCCAGCTTCAACTCGATGCGACGATTACGCGCGCGCGCGGCATCGGTTTTACCTGCATCGAGCGGTTGATACTCGCCGAAGCCAGCGGCGGCGAGGCGTTCTTCGGGCACCCCTTGGCTGGCAAGATATCGCACAACCGCAATCGCACGCGCCGATGAGAGTTCCCAGTTGGAGCGGAACTGCGCGGTAGCGATGGGCACGGTGTCGGTGTGGCCATCGACGCGTAAAAGCCAGTTCACTTCTTTGGGAATGTCTTTGGATATATTAAGCAGTGTGCGGGCCAATTGCGCCAATTGCCGCTGGCCGTCGAGGCTGACATCGGCAGAGCCCGATGCGAACAGCACTTCGGATTGGAAAACGAAGCGGTCACCGACAACCGTGACACCAGGGCGCGTGCCGAGAATGTCGCGTAAGCGCCCGAAGAATTCGGAGCGGTATCGTTGCAACTCCTGCACCTTACCGGCCAAGGCGCGATTCATACGTTTTCCGAGATCGGAAATTTGCGCCTTCTGCTCGGCGGTGAGTTTGTCGGAGGCGTCGAGTATCGCGGACAGACGCGCAAATTCTTTTTGCAGTTCTTGCAATTGCTGACTCATAAGTGCGGCCTGGGCCTGCGCTTCCACGGTCAGCGCGCGCTCTTTCGCGATTTCGCCGTCGCTGTTGGCGACTTTCGCGCCGAGATCGTTGACTTGTTTTTCGAGATTGGCTTTCAGCGCTTCCATGGCTTTGATGTTTTGCTGCAGTAAAGCCAACTGCTGAACTTGCTTGGCGGCGGCTTGGCGGTCCTGCTCGGACATTTGGGCAGCGTTGCTGAGGTCTTGCTTCAGCCGTGCGGCCTCGGCGGTTTTAGTCCCAAGCTGCGTGGTTAGGTCGGCGTTCTCTGTTTTCAGCTGGCCGAGCACTTCGAGCTGCTGGTTGGCGGACTGTAAATCACTCGTGAGACGGCCGACGCTGAGTTCCAGATCGGCGCGGGCTTTGCGCTCCATGTTCAGCATGTCGCCGATCTGCGCCATTTGTTTGTTGAGCGCCGACAAAGCTTGATCGCGCCCTGACAGCGCTTGTCCAAGGTAAAACTGGCCGACGACAAAAACCAGCAGCACGAAAATGATGATGATTAGCAGCGTCGAGAGGGCATCGACCCAGCCGGGCCAGATGTCGACGGTACGGCGTGCGCGGCGCGTGAAGGATGGCATGCAGAATTAGCCGGGGATATCGCCGCCGTCGCGCGTGGCGGCAACAGTCTTGGCAAGCAGCCTGATCTCGCCCCGCAATTCGCGCAGGCTTTCGTTGCGCCCGCTTTCCAATGCCGTCGATAGGCGCGTCAGGCCGGCATCGATATTGCGGATATGCCCGCGCGTGGCGTCGTCAATGCCGCCGCCGTTAGCGGCGGGCGCGTGGAGGGCTTCGGCGACATCACTCATGCTGCGCAAAAGCGGCGCGAGGTCGCGCTGGCTTTCGGCGACTTTGAGTAATACCTGCTGTTGCGCGCGCATGTGATCGGAGAACAGGGAGAGTTTGTCGTTCAGCAGGGCCAATTGGTCGTTGCCGGTGCCGCGCGTCTGTTCGCCGCGCGCCATGATGTTCTGGAGTTCCTGGAGACTTTCCGCGGTTTGCTCGAGGAGGGCTTCGGTATAGGCCGACACGCCTTGTTCGCCGTCGCCGGGACCGGAGCCTGATGACAGGCGGGTGAGGCCGGAGAGCCACTCTTCCAGTTCGTTGTAAAATGCGTTCTGCGCCTGGCCTGCTTGAAGATCGAAAAATCCGAGTGCGAGCGAGCCGCCCAGACCGAATAGCGATGATGCGAAAGCAGTGCTCATGCTCGATAGCGGCGCCTCAAGGCCTTCCTTCATCGAATTGAACATCACGGCCATATCGTCGCTGGTGACGGAAAGATTTTTGATAACGCCACTGATGGAGCCGACGGTTTCGAGCAGGCCCCAGAATGTGCCGAGCAAGCCAAGGAAGATGCAAAGGCCGGTGAGGTAGCGCGCAAGGTCGCGGCTTTCTTCAAGACGCAAGCCAATGCCGTCGAGCAGTGTACGCATGACGGGCGCGCTGAGCGTGATGCGTCCGCTGGCACCGCGGGCGCGCTTTTCCTCGAGCATGCGGGCCATGGGCGACAGCAGCTTTACTTCGCCTTCGCCCGACAGCGCAGGCATATCGCCGCGCGGCGTGTCCGCGTCGTCGCGTTGGAAGCTCTCGATCCATTTAGCTTCGGGGCCGAGCAGGATCACCTGGCGAAAATTCAACGCGATGCCGATGATTATGATGGCGAAGATAAATCCGTTGAGCAACGGATTGACCATGAAGATCGTGACAAGCGTTTGGGCGATAAAGGCGAGGCCGACGGCGACCACCACCAGAAACAGCACCATGCGCGTGAGATAGGTTTTGGTATCGGTCATGAAAGTCTCAGTTCCGTTGCGCGCGAGATCGGCACTATTTTACGCGACTGCGGCAATCGTGGGGCGGTGTGATGAGCGCGCCCGACAAATATGTAATGTCAGCGCCGGCTGGTGATGGCATCGACGCGATCAGCTGCGCCGTCGCCGGATTGTTCGCCGAGCGCGCGGACTTCGATGCGCGTTGAGTCGATGCCCGCAGCGAGCAGTTGTTTACGCACGTTCACGGCGCGCTCCAGCGAAAGACGGCGTGACCGGCTGACGCTTTTCTCAGGGTCCGACGCAAAAGCCAGCAGCTGAACGCGCAGCGCCGGGTCGGCTTTCAGGCTGCCGGCGAGATCTTTCAGATCCGGGCTCGCGCTGTTCGGTACTTCCGGAACGCCGACGCCGAAGGAAATGCTCAGCGTATCGGGCACGGTTTTTGCCGGCGGCAGCGATGCGACTTGGGCTTCGGCCGGGGCTTCGGTTTTTATTTCCGGTGCGGCGGCGACGGGTTCAGGAACAGGCGCAGGCACAGCGGCGACTTTTGTTTCAGGCGGCAAGATCGAACGCGGTACGTTTGCAGCCGGTGCCGGCGGCGCGGGTGGTGCGGCTGCGACGGCTGGGGCAGGCGCGGGTTTTGCAGCTGCCGGTTTTGCTGTCACGGGCGGCGTGACGGGCTTGGGTGCGGGCTCTTCCACTTTCGCGGTGTGCACGGGCGGCAGCGGTTTCATCTCTACCGCCGTGCGCATGCTCGCGGGCGGCTGCAACTTAATGACGGTCTGGCTCTTGGGCGGCACAAGGGTCGGCGCGACGCCTGCGGGTGGACGCAGGACAATCGGACCATCGTTTTGTGCAAGTGCTCCGGTGCTGGGAATCAGCAAGCCGGGCGCCGGCGCCAAAGCGTCGAGAACACGGTAATCGACCAATACATCCCGCGTATTGCTTACGGACCGCGCGCGCGGCTTGGCATTAGGGTCGCCATCGGCCCACGCAGGCGCACACACGGCGGACGTCAGCACTGCCGCCGATAGTATGGTCCCGAGGCGCAATTGCCGCCGCGTTGTATGCGTCACTTTTGTCTCCACCCCATCCTCGCGCGCATTATTTGGTTTGCGTCGCGAAGGAATAGCAAAGCCTTTGAAATGTCGTCGCTTTGCGCATCTTTCCGTTCGATGAACGTACAACAGGCGCTTCGCCCCACACAACGGGGTTAACAGCGGTTTTGAATGGATTTGACGCTAAAGCAGGTAACCGACACCGGCCTAGAAATCGTCTAGGCAGCCGTCAGAATATCGGAAAGTTGCTTATGGAGCTTGGGGTTAGCAGCCAAAACGTTGCCGGTATACAGGGCATTCTTGCCGCCATCGATTTCAGTAATATATCCGCCGGCTTCGCGTACCAGGATGATTCCGGCGGCGATATCCCAGGGCTGGAGGCCGATTTCCCAGAAACCGTCGCAGCGCCCGGCGGCGACATAAGCGAGGTCCAGCGAGGCCGCACCCATGCGGCGGATGCCGGCAACGCCGCCCATAACCCGCTCAAGCTGTTTTAGAAACGGCTTGTGGCCGGGACGGCCGTGGAAGGGGATGCCGGTCGCGATCACGCTATCGAGCAGGTTGTTGCGCGAGGAGACGCGCAGGCGCTTGTCGTTCAGGAACGCGCCTTTGCCTTTCTCGGCATAAAACATCTCATCGGTGATCGGATTGAAAATCAGTCCGGCGATGATGTCGCCGTCCATTTCAAGACCGATGGAGATAGCGAAATGCGGAATCCCGTGCAGGAAATTGGTGGTGCCGTCGATGGGATCGATGATCCAACGGTGATGCCCGTCTTCGCCTTTAACTTCGCCGCCTTCTTCCATCAGGAAGCCGAAACGCGGGCGCGCCTTGGCGAGTTCTGCGCGCAGAACTTTTTCGGCCTTTATATCTGCCGCACTGACGAAATCGCTGGGGCCCTTGTGCGAAACTTGAAGCTGCTCGACTTCACCGAAATCGCGCCGTAATCCCTTGGCAGCTTTTTGCGCTGCGCCCGTCATAACAGTCCATAGGGCGGTCCGCAGCGACATGACGATCTATTTCGCGCGTTCGACGTAGGAGACGTCTTCAGTGTTGACGACGATCTTGGTGCCGGCTTCGACGAAGGGCGGGATCAGGACTTTCAAACCGTTTTCGAGCAGGCCAGGCTTATAAGAAGAAGCGGCGGTCTGGCCCTTCACGACGGGATCGGCTTCGACCACGGTCAGAATGACGGTTTGGGGCAGCGTTACGGCTACCGGCTTGCCTTCGATGAAGTTGACGCTGACTTCCATGTTGTCTTGCAGGAAGGCGCAAGATTGCTCGCCGAGCAGCTCTGCAGAAATGCTGAATTGATCGAACGTGGTGGCGTCCATGAAGGTGTACATGTCGCCGTCTTTGAAGAGGTAAGTGCAATCCAATTCGCGCACTTCCAGACGTTCAACGGTATCGGCGGTGCGCCAACGGGCCTGGCTCTTGTTGCCGCCGGCGACGTCGCGCATTTCGACCTGCATAAAGGCGCCGCCCTTGCCGGGCTGCACAACCTGGTTTTTCAGAACCAGCCATTGTTTGCCTTCGTGCTCGATGACCATGCCGCCGCGGATGGAATTGGCTGAAATCTTCATAGAAAGTCGCCTGCTTCTTTTGGGTGTCTATTCGCTGGATGCGCTGGGAAGGCCCGGAAACGCGCGCGCTTGTATCAGGTTGGCCTCGGAGAGGCAACCGCCCCAGGACGGGCGAGGCGGCGGTTTTGGCTGGTTTGTGCGGTCCTGCTGGGCTAACAGGGCCTATGGCAAATAATTCGATACAATCTTGGTGGAGCGCCGAAAGTCTCGCGCGCAGGCGGCCTTATCTTGATGTCCGCCGGGCGGCGGTGAAGGCGGTGCGCGCCTATTTCCAGGCCGAAGGCTTTATGGAAGTCGAAACCCCCGCCATACAGGTGTCACCCGGGGTGGAGCGCCATATCCGACCATTCGTCACGAGTTTGAACGATCCCCTGGCGTCCGAGGATGGTGCGGTCCGTTACCTGCACACGTCGCCGGAGTTCGCCATGAAAAAGCTCATGGCGGGCGGGATGACCAAAATCGTGCAGCTCGCCCGCGTATGGCGCAACGGCGAACGCGGTCCTTTGCATCATCCCGAGTTTACCATGCTGGAGTGGTACCGCGCAGACGCGGATTACAATGTGTTGATGACTGATTGCGAAGCGTTGCTGCGCGGTGTGATGAAAGCCGCCGAGCGGACATTGCAGGCGGGAGAACTGCTGCGCTGGCAGGGCCTGACATGCGATCCTGCCAAAGCCGCCGAACGCCTCACAGTGCAGGAAGCGTTTGCCCGCCATTCTGGGATCGATCTGCTGGCGACGGTCGACGATCCGGCGGCTTATGCGCCGCCGCCGCAAAAACTCGCCGCCGCAGCCAAGGCGCAAGGCCTGCATGTCAGCGACAACGATACATGGGAAGATGTTTTTTTCCGCGTGATGCTCGAGCGCATCGAACCGAAGCTGGGCATCGACGCGCCGACAATTCTCTGCGCGTATCCGGCGAGCCTCGCGGCTTTGGCGCGGCGCAAACCGGGCGAGGGCAGGGTGGCTGAACGCTTCGAACTGTATGTTTGCGGTGTCGAACTTGCCAATGCGTATTCCGAACTGACCGATGCCGTAGAACAACGCGCGCGTTTTGCGCACGACCGCGCTTTGCATGCCGAACTTTACGGCAATGCGCCGCCGCTGGATGAGGACTTTCTGAATGCTGTTGGGAGTCTGCCGCCATGTGCGGGCGCTGCACTGGGCTTTGACCGGCTTGTGATGCTGGCGTCTGGGGCAACGGATATCACCGATGTCCTTTGGGCGCCGGTCGTCTAACGCGCCATGACGCGCGAGATGGCGTGTGAAAGCTGCTCCAGCGTGAATGGTCTTCACTGGAACCCCCGTGAGCGCTAGTCGCTCAACGCGGGGTGTTTAACCCACACTCACGAAAAGCGCATTGAAATCCCGCACTGCGGCAGCTGGGCCTTGCGGATAATTCCAAATGCCGCTGCAGACGGCGATGAAGTCGGCGCCGGCTTTTACAAGTGCGCCACAGTTCTCGACCGTAATGCCCCCAATTGCAACGCAAGGGACGTTTGTGGTTTCGGACCAAATTTCAACGATCTCGATATCAGCCGGCACTGTGTCACTTTTTGTCGTGGTCGGAAAAAACGCGCCGAAAGCCACGTAATCCGCGCCTTCGTCGGCGAGTTCCATTGCGAGGTGGCGAGAGTCCTTACACGTCACGCCCACTGTCGCATCCGGGCCCATAATGCGCCGCGCCTCGGCGTATGGCATGTCGTCGATGCCGACGTGCACGCCGTCGCAGCCAAGCTGCGCGGCCAGATCCGGGCGGTTGTTGAGAATGAAGGCGACATCATGCCGGTGGCAAATCGGCATGAGCTTTTTCACAAATGTGGAAATGGTCGCGTCATCGACGTCTTTGAGACGCAACTGAACGCACGCGACATCGCCCGCGTTCAGCGCTTCATCTAAGAGGTCCGCAAAGCCGGGAAGATCAGGGATCTTCTCCGGCGTGATGACGTACAGCCGGCAGCTGGGTTCGCCCGGCACTACTCGTCTTTACCTTTGTAGATATCGATCAGCTTGCTGAGCAGGTTGTTGGCTTCGGGCAGGGGGCGCTGGAAAGCATTGCGACCGACGATGGAACCATTACCGCCGCCGTCGCGGATGGCTTTGGCTTCTTCGTAGAGCGCGTCTTCGCCCTTCTTGGCGCCGCCCGAGAACACAACAATGCGGCGACCGCCGAAGCAGCTTTGCACGATGTGTGAGACGCGCTGCGTGAGCGTGGCGCGCGGGATGTTCTGGGCTTCGTAAACTTTCTTGGCTTCGCCCGGTTCCAAAACATCGGTCGGGAGTTTCACCTTAATGATGTGCGCGCCCATGAGGGCGGCCATGTGAGCGCCGTAGGCAATAATGTCGAAGGCTGTTTCGCCTTCTTTGGAGACGTACTGGCCGCGCGGATAGGACCAGACCACGACCGCGAGACCCGCATCCTTGGCTTCGGCAGTCAGTTCGCGCAGGTCGTTCATCATGTCGTAGGCGCTGGCCGAGCCGGGGTAGATTGTGTAGCCGATGGCCGAGCAACCAAGGCGCAGGGCATCCTGAACGCCGGCGGTGATGGCTTGCACGGGGGCATCTTTCTCGCCGTTGAGCGAGTTGGCGCTGTTTACTTTAAGGATCGTGGGGACGGCACCAGCGAAGGTGTCGGCACCGTCTTCGATCATGCCGAGCGGCGCGGCGAATGCCGACAGGCCGGCGTCGACGGCCAGCTGCCAGTGATAGTGCGGCTCGTAACCGGGAGGATTGGGGGCGAAGCTGCGGGCCGGGCCATGCTCAAAGCCCTGGTCGACCGGCAGGATCACGAGCTTGCCGGTGCCGCCAAGGCGACCGTTCATGAGAATGCGCGCGAGGTTGGATTTGGTGCCAGGGTTGTCGCTTTCATAGGCGGCGAGGATTTTCTTCACCCGGGGAGTAATCTTCATGAACGCAGTATCCTTTAGAGCTGCTGGAGGGCCGATGAGGAGGTTGCGACATATAAAGGGCTGTTGGCCTGTTGAATAGACCCGTTTCAGTGGACTTTGCATCGTGTGTCACGACGCATCCCGCGGCGGCGTGTTGACGTCCTCGGGAGTCCTTTCTATGCTTCAAGCGATTCGCGAGCTTGGGGCGCTATTTCTTTGAAAGATATTGAAAACTACAAACTGCTCCGCGTTCAGGAGTCACTTCAGCGCCTGGATCTGGCGCTGAGCAGCCTGGAGTCTGTCGCGGACAAAGTCGACGCGCAGGTCAAGGCTGCCACGGGAACTGTAGGCACCGCCGCAGCCGAGGCGGCCGCGATCCAGGAAAAGCTCGACCGCCTGACTCAGGATCACGGTACCCTCAAGGAGACCGCGAACCGGGTTGCGACGCGCCTCGATCAAGCCATCGGCCGACTCTCGGCCACGCTGCAAGATTAGCGGGGAATTCGTGGGTCAGGTTTCAATCAATATTCGGGGGCGTCAGTATCAGATCGCCTGCGACGACGGGCAGGAAGCGCACCTTGCCCGGCTTGGCCGGTATCTAGATCAGCGCGCGGAACAGGCCGCGCCGCCGGCCGGGTCCATCAGCGAGCCGCTATTGCTGGTCATGGTGGCGCTGCTGGTGGCGGACGAGCTGGCCGACACCACCGCCGAACTCCAGAGCTTAAATGCCTCCGGCGAGGCTGCCGCCAAGGTTGTGGCCGCGCGTGACGAAGCTGAGAAAGAGGCCGTTAAGGTCATTGATGGCTTGTCCGAGCGCATTGAACGTATTGCGGCGCGCCTCCAGGAGACCTAAGTTGATCCCGGAGCTGCTGGACAGGTTAGGCCTTTGAACCCCCAGGGGCGATAATCGACTACAGGGTGCTGTCCCTCGCCGGATCGTAAAGGTCCGGTGATATGGCGCCCACCTTAACCTGTGGTCCCAATTGGCGGGTCACGCACGGCCGACGGTTTCGGCGGCTCCACTTTAACTTCCTACGCTAAGTCATTTTGGGGACTCTCTTTTCTGAACGACTGACTCAGCTTTTTGGGCAGGCTTGCGATGCCGATTACTGCGGAACTTAAAGCGCAGATGCGCCGCTCCATGATGGCGCGGCGTAGCGCAGTTCATGCCGACAGCGCCCAAGCCGCTGCGGCCACTATCAGCGACAGCATTCAGGCCGCCATTCCCTGTACAGGGAATAAGATAGCCGGCTATTGGCCTCTCGGTGACGAAATTGATTGCCGCCCGGGGCTCACAGCTCTGCATACGGCTGGCGCCAAAGTGGGACTGCCGGTGGTTGCTGGACAGGGACAGGTTTTGATTTTCCGCGCCTGGCAGCCGGGCGATGCCTTGGACGCCGGACCGTTTGTGACTGCCCACCCGCAGCCTCGGTCGCCCCTCATGACGCCGACGACGCTGTTGCTGCCGCTGATTGCCTTCGACAATAAGGGACACCGGCTCGGCTACGGAGCCGGTTATTATGACCGCACCATCGCCGCGCTTCGGCGCGAGCGTATGGTTCTCGCCATCGGAATCGCTTATGACGCACAAGAGGTCGAAGCTGTTCCCGTCGATGTCCATGATCAGTGTATGGACGCGGTCATTACGGAGCGCCGGACCTTATGGTTCAATGAGGCGGCGCGTCCTCCCACGTAACAGGTTTTAAGAATGCGTTTGTTGTACTGCGGCGATGTCATGGGCAAGCCGGGCCGTGAGGCCGTTTTGACCCACGTTCCGCAGCTTCGCCGCGATTTGAATCTCGACTTCGTTGTGGCGTGCGGCGAGAACGCGGCCCATGGATTTGGGATTACCGCGGCCATTTGCCAGGAATTCTATAGTGCCGGCGTGGATGTCATTACCCTCGGCAACCATGCGTGGGATCAGCGCGAGATCATTTCCTATATCTCGGCCGAGCCGCGCCTGTTGCGACCGCTGAATTATCCGCCTGAAGCGCCGGGACGCGGTTTTGGCCTCTACACGACGGCAAAGGGTCGGCGGGTCATGGTCGTGCAGGTAATGTGCCGGTTGTTTATGGATTCGCTGGACGATCCCTTCCGGGCGCTCGACGGCTGCCTGGAGCATCATCCGCTGCGTGATGCGGCCGATGCCATTATTGTCGATGTGCACGGCGAGGCCAGCAGCGAGAAGGGCGCCTTAGGACATATCTCCGACGGCCGCGCTTCGATGGTGGTGGGAAGTCATTCGCATATCCCGACTGCGGATACGCGCATCATGCCGGGTGGAACCGCATTTCAGAGTGATGCGGGTATGTGCGGGCCCTTTGATTCCGTCATCGGCATGAAAAAACACACCGCCACGCAGCGGTTCGTCACCAAGATGCCGACCGAACGGTTAGAGCCAGCCGATGGCGAGGGGACTTTGTGCGGGGTCTATGTGGAAACCGACGATCGCACCGGTCTGGCCTTGCGGGCCGAACCAGTGCGTGTCGGTGGCGTATTGAAGCAAGCCGTACCAGGCGCGCTATAGCCTGGCTTGCGTTACTTCCAGCGCCAGAAGAAGGCCGTGTCGGTTCCTTCGTCGCGGTGTTTTCCGCCGCGGGTCGCGGCCCAAGCAGCAGCTGCTCCACCGATCAGCAAGGCTGCCGCGGTGAGGAAGCCGATCAGGATGCCGCTTTTACGCGCAACATCCGCCTTGTGTTTGGCATTGGCCAAGACCACATCGACGCGTTTTTCGGCGTTGGCTGCCGACAAGCCCGTGCGATCAGCGACAATGTGCGACAGGTACATGCGGTCGTCGGCGTTTAATTCGCCGCGCACCAATCCGTAAGTCAAAAGCCGGCTGACCTCGCGGCGTTCCGGCTCGCTGGTCGCGGTGGCGGTGGATTCCCCGGCGCCGCGGAACAGGGCGTCGATCGTGAAGTCGGTCGCATCGGCGCGGTGATCAGGGCCGGCGTGAGCAACGGTAACGGCCGCGGCGCTGCCGGCTACGCCGGTGACACCATGAAGCATCATGAGCGAGGCAATAAGGACGCCGAGCGCCCAGGCTACCAGCCCGTGCGCACCATCGCGGACCTCTACTTCGTGTGGCGTGCCGTCGCCAATACGGCGGCGCAAACGGCCTGCGAGGTAGCCGCCGGCCATAAAGCTCGACACGACAATCCAGAGCGACCAGAGACCGAGGGCGATGAAGTAAGCGGTTTTGGATGTGCCTTCACCTTCATAGGGCGAGACCATCGACAGGCCGACGGCTGTGCCGAAGGCGAATAGCACGATTGAAATAGCGGAGGCGAGGACGGTTCCGGCAATCACGGCGCCCCCAGTCGACGTAATGTGCGACTGTATCCGTGCCTGTGCCTATGGTGGTGTTAACCTGTTCCATGGTTAGCGCAGTCCGAGGACGGACAGAATGAACATAACAGCGACGACGAGGCCGACGAGGTAGATGATGCCGTTCATGGAACTCTCCTTTTCATGTAACGGGGTAACCCGGCATCGGCGAAAAGGTTCCGGAACTATCTCGGGGTGTGTGGCGCCGGACTAGGAGAATCCCTCAACATTTGGTATAAGTACGCATATTCTTAGCCGCTTATTGTATAAGCGGGCTGTTTGCACGCCTTGAGAAGCCCACTTGTTAAGTCTATGGGGACAACGGATACGCGATGGCAGGTCATTCCCAATTTAAGAACATCATGCACCGCAAAGGTGCGAAGGACGCCAAGCGGGCGAAGCTGTTCACCAAGCTCGCGCGCGAAATCACGGTTGCGGCCAAATTAGGGCTGCCCGACCCGGCGTATAACGCCCGCCTGCGCTCGGCGATTGCCGACGCCAAGGTGCAGAGCATGCCCAGGGAGAATATCGAGCGCGCCGTCAAGAAGGCGAGCGGCGCCGATATGGAGAGCTATGAGGAAGCGCGCTACGAGGGTTATGGCCCCGCCAATGTCGCGCTGATCATTGAAGCGCTGACCAACAACCGCAACCGCACCGCCTCGGAGCTGCGCATCGCTTTCGGCAAGCACGAAGGCAGTCTCGGTGAGACCAACAGCGTCGCCTATAACTTTCAGCGCGTCGGCCTCATTCATTATAAGCCCGAGATCGGCAGCGAAGATAAAGTGATGGAAGCGGCTATCAACGCGGGCGCCGATGACGTGGTCACCAGCGAGAGCGGCCACGACATCTATTGCGCGCCGGACAGTTTGCATGCCGTGCAGAAGGCGCTTGAGCAAAGTCTCGGCGAGTCCGAGACGGCGCGCCTCGATTGGAAGCCGAGCATGACCGTGAATGTTCCGGCGGATAAAGCCGAGATCCTGATGGACCTGCTCAACGTGCTGGAAGACAACGACGACGTCCAGCGCGTGGCGGCCAACTATGAAATTTCAGATGAGGTCATGGCCAATCTCAACACTTGAAGCCTTGGCGGCTAACAAAGCGGTGCGCGTAAAAGCACCAGGCACGTTGCGCATTCTTGGACTCGATCCAGGTCTGCGCAATACCGGCTGGGGCATCATCGAAGTGCAAGGCAATCGTTTGTCTTTTGTCGCCGACGGCGTTGTGAAGCCGGACACGACATTGTCGCTGGCGGAGCGCCTGACGGCGATTTTTCTGGAAGTGCAGGGCATCGTCGCGGCTTATGCGCCCGATGAGAGCGCCATCGAAGAGAGTTTTGTGAACAAGAATCCGGTCTCGACGCTGAAATTGGGACACGCGCGCGCCGCGGCCATGCTGGCGCCGGCGGTAGCCGGAGTTTCGGTCGCGGAATACAAACCCAATCTCGTCAAGAAATCGGTGGTCGGTGCGGGGCACGCCGACAAGGTTCAGGTGGCGGCGATGATGAAAATTCTGCTGCCGGGTAGTAAGGCGACTAAGGATGCCGCCGATGCGCTGGCGGTGGCGGTGTGTCATGCCCATCACCGTACGTCGGTGCTGAATATGGTTGCTAAAAGGAATGCAGGATGATCGCGAAACTGCGCGGCCGTCTTGATTCTACGGGTGAGGACTGGGCCGTCGTTGATGTGGCCGGGGTCGGCTATCTCGTGTTCTGCGGATCGCGCACGCTGGCGGCATTGCCGGGGTTGGGCGAAGCGGTGGAACTCGCGGTCGAGACGCATGTACGCGAAGATCATATTCACCTTTACGGTTTTTCCACGACCAGCGACCGCGAGATGTTTCGCACGCTGACGACGGTGCAGGGTGTGGGCGCGAAAGTGGGCCTAGCGATTTTGTCGGCACTGTCGGCGGAGCAAATCGCAGGCGCTATCGCTGCCGGCGATCAGTCAGTCTTTAAGCGGGCGAGTGGCGTGGGACCGAAGTTGGCGGCGCGTTTGGTTGTTGAGTTGAAAGACAGGCTTGGCGCGTTTGCTTTTACGACGCCGACTTTGCAAACCGCACCGGCTGCGCGTGGCGTGAAGCCTGCGGGCGGAAATGCGGTCGAAGATGCGGTCTCGGCGCTGGTCAATCTTGGCTACGGCCGCATGGAAGCCTTTGGTGCAGTAAGTCGTGCGGCGCAAGCGGCGGGTGGTATTGCGCCAGTGAGCGCGCTTATTAAGGGCTCACTGAGAGAGTTAGGTAGTGCCGATGGCTGATGACGCCGCCGCGCGCGAGATTTCCGCCGTCCGCCAGGACGCAGACAACGATGCTTCGATGCGACCGAAGCGCATGGCCGACTTTATCGGTCAGCGCGGCGTGCGCGATAACTTGAGTGTGTTCATCGCTGCTGCGCGGGAGCGTAAAGAGGCGCTGGATCATGTATTGCTGCACGGTCCGCCGGGCTTAGGTAAAACCACGCTGGCGCAAATTGTGGCGCGCGAATTGGGCGTGGGGTTTCGCGCGACGTCGGGTCCGATGATCGCACGCGCCGGTGATTTGGCGGCGATCCTGACCAACCTCGAAGCCAACGACGTTTTATTTATTGATGAAATCCATCGCCTTAATCCTGCCATAGAGGAAGTTCTTTATCCGGCGATGGAGGACTATCAGCTGGACCTCATTATCGGTGAGGGGCCAGCCGCGCGGTCGGTGCGGATAGAACTCCAGCCTTTCACCCTCGTCGGGGCTACGACACGTTCGGGTCTTTTGACCACGCCGCTCAGGGACAGATTTGGAATTCCATTACGTTTGGAATTCTATGAAGCGCCGGAACTCGTTGAGATCGTGCGGCGCGGCGCGCGGGTTTTGGGCGTTGCCATTAGCGATGAGGGCGCGCTCGAGATCGCTAAGCGTTCACGCGGAACACCGCGTGTTGCAGGACGGCTGTTGAAGCGCGTGCGTGATTTTGCTGCGGTCGATGGCGCATCCGAAATTAATGCAGCGGTAGCGGACAAAGCGTTGCGTCGTTTGGATGTGGATGCGTTAGGGCTTGATGCAATGGATCGGCGTTATCTGGCGTGCATCGCCCAAAACTACAACGGCGGGCCCGTGGGCGTGGAAACGCTCGCGGCGGCGCTGGCCGAAGAGCGCGATACGATTGAGGATGTGATTGAACCGTTTTTGATTCAGCAGGGATTGATTCAGCGTACGCCGCGCGGCCGCATGGTGTCCGATGCCGGCTTCCGGCAATTGGGTTTACCGGCACCGCGCCGTGACCCGTCGCAGTTTAATTTCGATGCGACACTTGATACGGGACCGAGCACATGACGGTAGCGCAGTCCCTGACACCGACATCGGGCGTTCTGCATGGACGTGTGCACGTTCTGCCGGTGCGCGTTTATTACGAGGATACAGATGCGGGCGGTGTGGTGTATTACGCCAACTATCTGAAGTTCGCCGAACGCGGCCGGACAGAGTTGTTACGGACGCTGGGCATCGAGCAACAAAAGCTGCGCGATGAGACCGGCGTGATATTTATGATGTATGAAGGCGACGTGAAGTACCGCAGGCCCGCGCGCCTGGACGATGCGCTGACCGTGGAAACGGCGGTGGTTCAACTCGGTGCGGCTTCGGTGAAGATGCGTCAGGTGATCCGTCATAGCGGCAGCCACGAAGAAATGGCGATCTTCAATGCGCACGTAGCGTGCACCGGGCCGGACGGAAAACCGGCGCGAATTCCTGATTCCGTGCGCGAAGCGCTGGGATCTTTTGTGAGCGATGCGTGAGATTAGAGACAACGTAACAGTTCAATAGACAGACGATCGAACGGGTAGGTTAAGAATGGATCCAGTAGCAGTAGGCGCGGCAGCACCGGGAGTGATGAACTTCTCGGCTTGGGCATTGTTTCTGCAGGCCGACATTGTCGTTAAATCCGTCATAGGGATGCTGCTTTTCGCATCGATCTGGAGTTGGGGAATTATCTTCGACAAAATCTTGCGCCTGCGCTCTCTGACAAAACAGGCCGAGGCCTTCGAAGAGCGCTTCTGGTCCGGCAGTTCGCTCGAAGAATTATTTGAGCGCATCGGCCAGAGACCGAAAGATCCGATGTCTTCGATCTTCGCCGCGGCCATGAAAGAGTGGCGGCGTTCGTCGGGCAAGGGCGGCTTGCCGCCTGCGCAAGGCACAGCCGCCGTGGCCGAGCGTATGGACCGCGTGATGAAGATCAGCCTCGAGCGTGAGATGGATCATCTCAATCGCCGCATGATCTTCTTGGCATCGACGGCGTCCGCATCTCCGTTCATCGGCCTTTTGGGGACGGTATGGGGCATTATGAGAACCTTCACCTCAATTGGTGCTGCGGCTGATACCAGCCTCGCGACGGTAGCGCCCGGCATCGCCGAAGCGCTGTTCGCGACGGCGTTGGGCCTTGTGGCCGCGATTCCGGCGGTGATTTTCTACAACAAGATTTCCAGCGATCTCTCGCGTTATGCCTTGAGGCTGGAGAACTTCGCTGGGGAATTCGGCGCGATCCTGTCGCGTCAACTCGATACTAAGTAATAGGTACGCTCATGGCTGTATTCATCAAACCATCGTCGGGCGCCAAGACCAGCCGCAGGAATTTTGCGGCAGTGGCCGAAATCAACGTCACGCCGATGGTCGACGTGATGCTGGTGCTGCTGGTGATCTTTATTGTCACGGCACCGCTGCTGACCACGGGCGTGAATGTCAATCTGCCGAAAACCTCGCGCGCGAAGTCGTTGCCGCAGGACAATACCGCGTTGACGCTGACGGTGGAGAAAGACGGGCAGGTGACGCTCAACTCGCCGAAGCAGGATGCCGTGCGTCTCGATATGGAGACGGTAACCGGCAAGCTCGCGGCTATTCGTGAAGCCAATCCGGAGGTGCGCATTTATGTCAAAGGCGACCAGGACGTATCTTACGGCGTGATGATGGAAGTGATGAGCGCTGTCACGGCCGCCGGTATTACGCAGGTGGCGTTTGTCACCGAGCCTAAGAAAACTTTGAGATTACCGCGCTAGAGTGGTTGAGGAACGTTGATGAAGCGCGAGTCCGTTACAACCAGTTTCGGTAGTCAGGGCTATACCAATAAGGGTTATGGGCTGTCGCTAGTGCTGCATGTCGGCATCGTCGTGCTGGCGTGGACGGGGCTGCCGTACTTACAGCGCGATCCGCCGAAAGAGACGCCGATCATCGTCGATCTGGTGCCGATTGAAGATATAGCTTCGGCCGCGCCCAAGCCGACACCTGATCCAATTCCTGAACCACAGCCGGTCGTGCCCGAGCCTGTGAAACCCGCGCCCGCCGCCGAACCGCCGCCGGCCGAAGCTACGCCGCCGCCTCCGCCGCCCGAGCCGGCTCCCCAAAAGCAGCCCGAGAAAAAGCCCGAGCCCGCGCCCAAACCGCCACCGAAGCCGACGCCGCCTAAGGAGAAGAGCAAGCAGGATGATATGGCGCAGCTGCAAAAACTGCTGAAGGACATGACGAAGAATCAGCCGAAAGCGCAGACGCAGACGGCGCCATCGACCGCACAGACCAGCAACAATGTGGTGCCGAATATCTCGGACCGTGCTTCCATGACCGAAGAGGATGCGATCCGGCGGCATATTGAAGCCTGCTGGCGTATCGATCCAGGTAAAGAAGGCATCGAGAACCTGTCGGCGAAGATTAAGGTCTTCATAAATCGCGATGGTTCGGTGCGGGAAGCGCAGATTGTCGATATGACGCGCTATTTCGTGGATTCCGCATTTAGAACCTTCGCCAATTCGGCGCGGAACGCGGTTCTGGGTTGCGGCAACATCCCGATTTCGCCGGAACGCTATAACGTCTTTAAGGAAATCGAGATGAACTTCTCGCCGCAAGGACGGATCAATTAGCGATCATCCAGCGTTGATAGGCGAAAATACAACACTTACTTGCAACGTTGACACGCCGTCGCCACAATCACCTTTCATGCTGCGACCCTCATATCACTCGGGAAAACGGATTACTGCGATGCGGAATGTGCTGAAGAAAATCCTTTGTGCGGCTTTCATGGCCACGGCGGTGCTGTCGGCTGCGAACCTCGCGCATGCCGAAGTGAAGATCGACATCACGCGCGGCCGTGTTGAGCCGATGCCGATTGCCATTCCGCTTTTCCCGGGTAATACGCCCGAGTTGCAGCAGATGGGCAAAGACATCAGCGAAGTCATTGCCAAGGATCTGGAACGCTCGGGCCTTTTTAAGCCGATCGATCGAAAAGCCTTTTTGCAGGAATTGACGTCGCTTGATGTGCAGCCGCGATTTGCCGATTGGCGCACGCTGTCCGCGCAAGCGCTGGTGCAGGGCTCGGTCGATCAGCAGCCGAGCGGTCAAATCCGCGTCGCGTTCCGCCTGTGGGATGTCTACGGCGGTCAGCAGTTAGAAGGCAAAGGCTACGGCACCGATCCAGGCAATTGGCGTCGCGTCGCGCACATGATCGCCGATTTGATTTACACCACAATCACTGGCGAAAGCGGCTACTTCGATACGCGCATCGTTTATATCGCGGAGAGCGGGCCCGCCATCAACAAGGTGAAGCGCCTTGCCATTATGGATCAGGACGGCGCCAGCCATCGGTATCTGACCGACGGATCTGCGCTTGTGCTGACGCCGCGCTTCTCGCCGATTGGTCCTGAGATTACGTACCTCTCGTACTTCAAGAATGTGCCGCGTGTGTATCTCTTCAACATCGATACCGGGCGTCAGGAAGTGCTCGGTGATTTCCCCGGCATGACATATGCGCCCAGATTTTCGCCCGACGGCAATGGCGTGACGTTCTCGGCGGCGCTCAACGGGAACTCGGATATCTATACGATGGATTTGCGCACGCGCCGCATGACCCGATTGACCGACAGTCCCGCCATCGATACGTCGCCTTGTTATTCGCCCAAGGGCGATCAAATGACGTTTGCCTCGGATCGCGGCGGCAGCCAGCAAATTTATGTCATGAACGCCGACGGCTCGAATCCGCAGCGCATTAGCTTTGGAACGGGCAAGGGGCGGTACGGCACGCCCGTGTGGTCGCCGCGCGGCGATCTCATCGCCTTTACCCGTTACGCAACGTCGGACGGTAACTTTTATATCGGGGTTATGAAGCCCGATGGCTCGGGCGAGCGGCTTTTGGCACAGGGCTTCCTGGTAGAAGCTCCCACGTGGTCGCCGAATGGGCGTGTCCTGATGTACTTTGCACAGTCGCCGAATGGCGGCCGTACACGGCTCTTCTCGATTGATTTAACTGGTTATAATCAAAGGGAAATTGTCACCCCGCAGGATGCGTCTGACCCGGCTTGGTCGCCGTTATCTCCGTAACCTTGTTACAAAGCGCAGCCCCGTATAGATAAAATCGACTATTAGGGCTGTTCATTGTTACACATGTGGCTCCCTCGCCACATTGGGGAAGGTCAGCGCCGCAATTTCAGTTGCGGTGCGGCAGGCTATTGATTCTTTGCGATATACTGGTAAAACAAGGGTGAAACGTATCTGGCTCTATTCTGGGTCGTCAGTTACCGCGTCGTAATTAAAGTCACTAAACCTTAGGGGAATAAGAATGAAACTCCGTTTTTTAACCGCGGTAGTTGT
This sequence comes from Fidelibacterota bacterium, assembly GCA_947476625.1. GTDB lineage: Bacteria > Pseudomonadota > Alphaproteobacteria > Rhodospirillales > Rhodospirillaceae > SHVO01. The sequence continues at coordinate 57,883 of CANJRA010000010.1, read as the reverse complement.
TGCTGCCGTATTTCTGGCAGCCTGCTCGACGAAAAAAGAAGAGACGGTTAAGGCTGCTGCCAGCACGCCGACCATATCCGCTCCGGCTCCTGCTTCGGGCCCGGCTCCGGATTCTATCGAATACTTCAACACCGTTGTCGGCAACGTCGTGACCTTCGGTTACGACAAGTACGACATCGATGCTGCCGCTCAGTCCAAACTGAAGGGCCAAGCCGCTTGGTTGAAGCAGTATGCCGCTCGCACCTTGACGGTCGAAGGCCACTGTGACGAGCGCGGCACCCGCGAATACAACTTGGGCCTGGGCGAACGTCGCGCCAATGCCGTGAAGCAGTTCCTGATCGCTGAAGGCGTCTCCGCCAACCGCGTGAAGACAATCTCTTACGGTAAAGAGCGCCCGACCTGCGTGTCCTCTGACGAAGCTTGCTACTCCAAGAATCGTCGCGGCGCCTCGTTGGTGCAGTAAGACTTTAACACCGCTCCGGTTTCGGCCGGAGTGACGTGTTTCTAAATTGAGCGCATGGCGACCGCATACGGTTTCCATGCGCTTTATTTTTAGGTGCCTTATTCTTGCCTGGATATTGGTTCAGCGTAATGCTGACCCCGTTCGGCACCCGCGCTGGAGGCGGCGCGTTGCATTTATAAGGGAATGACCCCGCATGTCGGTACCCATGACGTCATTGCATTCGGTTTTAAAACACCTGACAGCGGCCGTAATTGTCGGCCTTCTGTTCTTCGGTGGCGTTGCCCATGCGCAGAGCGATAGCGCTCGGATCGCCAAGCTTGAGCAAGATATTCAGCGCCTGCAAAAAGCGCTGGCAAAAGTTGCGCCCGGCGCGGCTGTCGAGACTGCGCCACAGGAAAGCACCAGCGACATTACGCTGCGGCTCCTGGCTTTGGAGCGCAGTGTCGAGCTGCTGACAGGCCAAGTCGAAGAAGCGCGTTTCAGTGCGCAGCGTAGCGCCAAGCAGCTGGACGTGTTGCAGGACGACACCAGCTTACGGATCGCACGCATTGAGCAATCGTTGGGTTTAACCGGTGCGCCAGCAGCCGCAGTGCCGTCACCACCGGCAGCGCCGCAGCAGCAAGGTCAGACACTGGTGCCGTTGCCGGATCAAGATGTGGCGAGCGTGCCATCGTCCACACCAGCGCCTGCGGCCGATACATCCCGCCGCATTCCGGCGGATCTCAACGCCGATGCACCGTTATCGCAACCCGTGGCGTCACAGCCTACCACGCGTCCATCAGCGCCGCCGCCCGCGGCCGTACAACAGGCCGCCCAACAACCGGTCGCGAGTGGTCCGGGCGGAGTGAATGCCAATGGCGGGTTTGTCATTCGCACCGATGCGGCCGGCCGGCCGCTGCCGCCCGATCCCAATGCGCCGCCGCCACCACCACCAGCGCCCGAGCCCACGGCGCAGCAAGCCGCGCCGCGTGCGGCCCCTGGTCCGGGGCCGGTCAGTTCAGGCCAGATTGCTATGGCCCCGTCGGCGGCCGTGAAATTGCCGGAAGGCACACCTAAGCAGCAGTATGAATTCGCGTTCGAGTTCTTGAAGCGGCAAGATTATCCGAAAGCAGAATCGACGTTGCGCGAGTTCCTCCAAAAGCATCCCAAGGATCCGCTTGCCGGAAATGTGCAATACTGGCTCGGTGAGACCTATTATGTGCGCGGTGACTTCCAGCAAGCTGCTGTGGAGTTTCTCTCCGGCTATCAGAAATATCCCAAGACCGCGAAAGGTCCGGACAATCTGCTGAAGCTTGGCATGTCGATGTCCAAGCTCAATCAGGTGCCCGGTGCGTGCACAGCCCTTGGGCGTTTGGCCAAAGACTATCCCGATGCCGATGCGACGGTTTTGAAATCGGGTAAGACCGAATTCGCCCGTTTGAAGTGCAAGGCTTAGGGCAAATATGGGCCCGTCCTCCGCATCGGAAACGGCGGATGAGGGCGCAGGTTTAAGCGCGCAGTTTGCCGCGGCTATGACGGCTTTTCGCCTACCGCTTGGGGCGTCGGTGGCGGTGGCGGTTTCGGGCGGCGCCGACAGTCTGGCGCTAGCGCTTCTTTTGGCGCGCTGGGCGAAAGATCGCCGCGTTGCGGCCCATGCCCTGACGGTCGATCACCAATTGCGTGCTGCTGCCGCGACCGAGGCTGTGCGTGTCGGCGCATGGCTCGGTGCGCACGATATTCCGCATACGATACTGCGGTGGGACGAGGGGCCGCATGCGCGCACATTTAAGCGTAGTGCCCAAAGCGCGGCGCGCACGGCGCGCTACCGTCTGATGACCGATTGGTGCGCGGCCAACGATTGTTCACATTTGTTTTTGGCGCACCACGCCGACGATCAGGTCGAGACATTTCTGCTGCGCTTATCGCGCGGCAGCGGTGTGGAAGGCTTGGCAGCTATGGCACCGATGATGCTGCGCCATGGGATTGTCGTCGCGCGTCCGTTGCTCGGTTTCACGAAGCTGCAGTTGATGTCGGTCTGCGACGGATTCGGACAGAGTTGGATCGAAGATCCATCCAATCAAAATACCGCCAGTACGCGCGTGCGCTTTCGCCAAGCTCAGGAGGTGCTGGAGCGGGAAGGTCTGACGCGTGAGCGTTTGCTTGCCACGGTCGGGCATTTGCAGCGGGCGCGGGCGGCGCTAGAGCATGCGGTGACGGCGCTGCTGGCGCAGGGTTCCTGGGATGTTTTTGGCGTAGCGCGGCTGCCGGTTGCGGCGCTGCTGGATGCGCCGGAAGAGATTGCGCTGCGCGCCTTGGCGCGGCTGCTGACGGGGGCAGGGGGACATAGTTACGGCCCGCGTTTTGAAAGCCTCGTTCGCCTTTATGCACGTATCGGCGCGGGGCCTTGGCGCGATGTGACTCTGCATGGCTGCCTTGTCGGCCGTGACGGTGAGCAGGTGATGATCTCGCGTGAGGCCGCTCAGATTACCGAGGATAAAACGTTGACGGGCAATTCATCGGTCGTGTGGGACGAGCGGTTTCGCCTGACGTTGGCTACCGAGGCCGCAGCGGCATTCACAGTTTCATGTTTGAAAGGCGCCGCTCAGTCTGCGGCTTTGCCGGAAACCGTGCGGGCCGCATTGGCGAAAATCCCGTTTCGCGTGCGCCGGACGTTGCCGGTTTTGTTCGATGCCGCGGGCGTGGCCGCGGTGCCGCATGCCGGTTATACGCGCGCGGACGTTGCGGACATGGCCGGGTTTCGGTTGGGAGTGACCTGCATTTCTGCGGGTTTTGAGGCGCCAGCCGCGCTGTGATGCCGAATTGTGACACTCAGAATCGTGATATTTCCTGGTCTACAAACGCTTTGCTTGCATCGCCGCTTTGGCGCACTATTTAACTAATATCCTTCATCCCGAACCAGCTCTGTAGAGTAGGGGACCGACTTGAATATCAGCCGTAACTTGATGTTGTGGGCGATCATCCTGGTGTGCGTCGTCGCGCTGTTTAACCTGTTCCAGGGGACGACGCCGCGCAGCTCCAGCCGCGAGACTTATTTCTCGGATTTCATGGCTGCGGTTGAACGCAGCGAAATTCAAGACGTGACGATTCAAGGCCCGAACATTTCCGGATCGTTCAAAGCGGGCGGAGACTTCCGCACCTACGCGCCGGAAGATCCCAGCCTGGTTCCGAACCTGCGCGAACACAACGTCACCATCAAAGCCGTCCCGCGTAGCGACAATGAGTTGTCGTTCTGGGGTGTGGTCATTTCCTGGTTCCCGATGCTGTTGCTGATCGGCGTGTGGGTCTTCTTCATGCGCCAGATGCAGGGCGGCGGCGGCAAGGCCATGGGCTTTGGCAAGTCGCGCGCTAAGCTCCTGACCGAGAAGCAGGGCCGCGTCACGTTTGACGATGTGGCCGGCGTGGAAGAAGCCAAGCAAGAATTGGAAGAAATCGTCGAGTTCCTGCGTGACCCGCAGAAGTTCCAGCGTCTGGGCGGCAAAATCCCCAAGGGCGTGCTTTTGGTTGGCCCGCCGGGTACCGGTAAGACTTTGTTGGCGCGCTCGATCGCGGGCGAAGCCAATGTGCCGTTCTTCACGATCTCGGGTTCCGACTTCGTTGAAATGTTCGTCGGCGTTGGCGCATCGCGTGTGCGCGACATGTTCGAGCAGGGCAAGAAGAACGCGCCGTGCATTATCTTCATCGACGAAATCGACGCGGTCGGCCGCCATCGCGGCGCCGGTCTGGGCGGCGGTAACGACGAACGCGAACAGACGTTGAACCAGTTGCTGGTGGAAATGGACGGCTTTGAAGCGAATGAAGGCGTTATCCTGATTGCCGCTACCAACCGTCCCGATGTGCTCGATCCGGCGCTGCTGCGTCCGGGCCGCTTCGACCGTCAGGTCGTGGTGCCGAACCCGGATATCGTCGGGCGCGAGCGCATTCTGCAGGTTCACAGCAAAAAGACCCCGCTGGGCACGGACGTTGATTTAAAAGTCATAGCGCGCGGCACGCCGGGGTTCTCCGGTGCCGACCTCGCCAACCTTGTGAATGAGGCAGCCCTGCTGGCTGCCCGCAAGGCGAAGCGAGTGCTCGGCATGCAGGAATTCGAAGAAGCCAAGGACAAGGTGTTGATGGGCGCCGAGCGCCGCTCGATGGTCATGTCCGAGGACGAGAAAAAACTGACGGCCTATCATGAAGGCGGCCACGCCTTGGTTATGCTGCACGTGCCGAGCCATGAGCCCTTGCACAAGGTCACGATTATTCCGCGCGGCCGCGCCTTGGGTGTGACGATGTTCCTGCCCGAGCGCGACAAGTACAGCATGTCCAAGATCGAACTAAAGGCGCAGCTCGCCAGCCTATTCGGTGGGCGTGTAGCGGAAGAAATGACTTTCGGCATGGACCGCGTGACGACGGGTGCGTCGGACGATATCCGCCGCGCCACCGATATCGCGCGCAAGATGGTTACCGAGTATGGCTTCTCCGAGAAGCTGGGACCTTTGCGCTATACCGACAATCAGGGTGAAGTCTTCCTGGGTCATTCCGTGACCCAGACGAAGAACGTCTCGGATGCGACGGCGAGCCTGATCGACGAGGAAGTGCGTAAGTTCGTCGAAGGCGGCGAAAAAACCGCACGCAAGATCCTGGAAGAGCATCGCGATCAGTTGGAGATCATCGCGCAGGGTCTGCTTGAGCACGAAACCTTGAGCCGTGAGGAAATCGAAGCCCTTCTGCGCGGCGAGAAGATCGACAAGGAAAAGAACACGCCGAAGCCCCGTGAGCCGGGCCGCCGCAGTTCGGTGCCCAGCACCGGCGCGGGCGATCGCGGCGCACCTTTCGGCCCGGAACCGACCCCGCAGCCGGGGGCTTAAACCGCTCTCAATATCGACTAGACTACGGACCCCGCCCAGGATTGACGTCTTGGGGCGGGGTCTTTGCTTGTGAGGGGATTGGGTGTCCATCTACATCACGCCGCGCGCACTGCTAAAGGGTCATGCCGCTTCGGAAGCGATCTCCGTCGGTTGGGCGTGGCCGTTGTTGGGCGGGCAAATGGCTTTTGCGGCGATGGATGTTTCGTTGCGCGAGAATGGCGCACGGAAGCCGCTCGGGACTATTACCCGCGCGGCCTATGAAAAAGAGGCGCGCGGCATTCCGGCCGACTTGCGCGGTGTGATCTCGCGGCAACTGGCCGCACTTGCGGGTGCGCCCGCGCCCTTTGTTGTACAGGAAAAAATTCCGGCGCTCATGGGTGTGTTGAATGTCACGCCCGATAGTTTTTCCGATGGCGGACGCTATCATACGCCCGACGCAGCAATTGAGCGCGGGTTAGTCATGGCTACGGCAGGTGCAGCCATTATCGACGTGGGCGGTGAATCTACCCGTCCCGGGGCCGCGCCGGTTGCCGTCGACGAGGAAATGGCGCGCGTGGTGCCGGTCGTGAAAGGGCTCGCGCATGCCGGCTTGAGCGTTTCCATCGATACGCGACATGCGGCAGTGATGGAGGCCGCGATTGCTGCCGGAGCGCAGATCGTCAACGACATCACGGCGCTCGAAGGTGATGCTGACTCGTTGCGCGTGGTAGCCAAAAGCGGCGTGAGGGTTGTGCTGATGCACATGCAGGGTACGCCGCAAACCATGCAGGAAAATCCGACGTATGTCTGGGCGCCGGGCGACATCTACGATGCGCTGGCGGCGCGGATAGTTGCGTGTGAGCGGGCAGGTATTCCTAAGTCCAAGATTGCAGTCGATCCCGGCGTCGGCTTTGGTAAGACCGATACGCATAATGCCGAAATCCTGGAACATATGGCTCTATTCCACGGTTTGGGGTGTGCGCTGATGCTTGGTGTGTCGCGTAAGGGGTTTATTGGCCGCATGAGTAAGGGAGAACCCGCAGACCAACGTCTTCCGGGTTCACTCGCGGGTGCGCTGCATGGCGCGCGGCTGGGTGTTCACATCCTGCGCGTTCATGATGTGGCGGAGACGCTGCAGGCGCTGGCGGTGGCAGAACATTTTGCGGCTGGCGGGTAGCCAGTGAAAGCCTTCATCGGATCCACTACGCTATTGCTGTGCGCGTCATGGCTGGCCGCTTGCGACTCACAACCAGCCCGTTTGACAACCAATGGCCTGGGCGAAGCGGCCTTCGGTATGACGACCGAGGAAGCCCGCGTGGCGGTAAAGGCAGCATTCCAGGGTATCGGGACCGATCACGATACCCAAGAGTGCTATTATGTCCGGCGCACCGAGGGGCCTGGGAGCGACGTTTTTTTATATGATCAATGAAGGACGGCTGGCGCGGATCGATGTGCGCCACGCGGCGGTGGACCTCACACCTACGGTAACCACTGAGGGGGTCGGCGTCGGAAGTACGGAAGAGGACGTCCTTAAAATATATGCTAAAAATATCACCATAGAGCCGCATAAGTACGACGAAAACGGCCACAACCTAGTTGTGCACAGCACCGACCCGACGCGCGGAATGATTTTCGAAACGTCGCAGGGCAAGGTGACATCGTTTCGCGCGGGCTTATATCCGGCGCTAGGTTTTGTTGAAGGATGCGCGTGATGTCTAGCCGTAAACTGTTTGGAACCGATGGCATCAGGGGGCTGGCGAATGCCGAGCCCATGACGCCCGATACGATCATGCGCCTTGGTATGGCGGCAGGGCGGCATTTCACGCGCGGCAAACATCGGCACACGGTTGTTATCGGTAAGGATACGCGGCTGTCGGGGTATATGCTTGAGCCCGCACTGACGGCAGGATTTGTCTCGGCGGGTATGGATGTGATTCTCGTCGGACCAATCCCGACGCCGGGTATTGCGATGCTGACGCGCGCGATGCGCTGCGATCTTGGCGCGATGATCTCGGCGTCGCATAATCCGTACCGAGATAACGGCATCAAACTGTTTGGCCCGGACGGCTACAAACTTTCCGATGCCATTGAATCCGAGATCGAAGCCATGATGGACAATGGCTGGACCGAGCCCCGCGTTGCTTCGGACCGGCTTGGACGCGCCAAGCGATTGGAAGACGCTGGTGGACGTTATATCGAATCTGCCAAGACGACATTCCCGCGTGGATTGCGGCTGGATGGTCTCAAGATCGTGGTCGATTGTGCGAATGGTGCAGCCTACAAAGTCGCGCCGACAGTGTTTTGGGAATTGGGCGCCGAGGTCATCAAGGTCGGTGTCGAACCCAATGGGTTCAACATCAATGACGGCTGCGGCTCGTTGCATCCCGAGCGTATGCAGGAACTGGTCGTCAGCCATAAAGCTGATCTCGGGCTTGCATTGGATGGCGATGCCGATCGGGTATTGTTTTGTGACGAACACGGCAAGATGGTCGACGGCGATCAAGTGTTGGCGTTGATCGCCGGGCATTGGCAGCACACCCGCCAGTTAGCCGGCGGCGCGGTTGTGTCGACGGTTATGAGCAATCTTGGACTTGAACGCTACTTGCGTTCGCTTGATCTCGATCTGATCCGCACCAAAGTCGGCGACCGCTATGTCGTCGAGCAGATGCGCGAAAGCGGTTACAACCTCGGCGGCGAGCAGTCGGGCCATATCATCATGGGCCAGCATGCAACGACGGGCGATGGCATCATCGCGGCGCTGCAGGTGTTGGCGGCGCTGGTAGAAGGCCGTAAGCCCGCGAGTCAAACCTTGCGTCTGTTCGATCCGGTGCCGCAGCTTTTGAAAAACGTCAAGTTGGCTGCCGGGACCAGTGCTGACGATGTCTTGGCGCTGCAGGCCGTGCAGCAAGCGGTGGCTGCTGTCGAGAAACGCCTGAGCGGCCGAGGCCGCTTGGTTATCCGCAAGTCCGGCACCGAGCCCTTGATCCGCATCATGGCCGAAGGCGACGATGCGAAGGAAGTCGATACCGTGGTGACGGATCTCTGCGCAGTGATTGCCAAAGCGGCCGCGTAACGCGCACCGTGGTTGGGGGATGAAGTGATCGGTCGCGTTCTCATTATTGCGGGCTCGGACTCTGGCGGCGGTGCCGGCATTCAGGCCGATATCAAAACCGTGACGGCGTTAGGCGGCTACGCGATGACGGCTGTGACGGCCATCACGGTACAAAATACGCTGGGTGTTACCGGCGTTCATGAAATTCCAACGGACATCGTTGCCGCGCAAATCGCGGCGGTGCTGGAAGACATCGGCGCCGATGTCGTTAAAACCGGGATGCTCGCATCAGTCGCAATCATCGAAGCTGTTGCCGGAGCGCTGAGAGGAAAAGCGCTGCCGCGTGTGGTCGACCCGGTCATGCGCGCCAAAGGCGGCCATGGCTTGTTGGCGGACGATGCCGCTGCTGCGCTGATCGAACATCTCGTGCGCGGTGCGGCGCTGATCACGCCCAATCTGCCGGAGGCCGAAGTGCTGACGGGGCGCAGTATTAAAACCATTGGCGACATGGAAGCCGCGATCCCCGCTTTGCGCAAACTTGGCGCGGATGCAGTGCTGCTGAAAGGCGGTCACCTCGAAGGCGATCGTCTGGTTGATCTGTTAATTATCGGCGACGACGTCATGCGTTTTGAGGATGGCCGCATCGACAGCACGTCAACCCACGGCACCGGCTGCACATTGGCGTCTGCGGTTGCGGCCGGACTGGCGGCGAAAATGACACTGCCTGCCGCCGTCGCCCGCGCGCGCGCTTATGTGCGGACGGCCATGTTGACGGCGCCGGGTTTGGGGAAGGGACACGGCCCCCTCAACCACGGTCACACGGCCGCTCCTTTCGACCCATAAAATTGGCGATTTTCCGTGATTATTGACCCCGCAGACGGCGCAATTGACGCCATGGGGTCCGGTTCCTAAACTCCGCTCGCCTTTGGCCGAGTCTTGTAGGTTTTCGGCCGAAAATCTCATTTCTCTACAAAGGAATCACTATTCCATGTCCGCTAGTCCGAAGCCGTCGGTGAAGCCGGCGCGCAACCAATTTTCGTCCGGCCCCTGCGCCAAGCGTCCCGGCTGGACTCTCGATGCTCTCAAGAACGCGCTGGTCGGTCGCTCGCACCGGGCAAAGCCCGCTAAGGCGCGTATCAAGCAAGTGATCGACAAGACCCGTTCGATCCTCGGTGTGCCCGCCGACTACAGGATTGCCATCGTTCCCGCGTCCGACACTGGCGCTGTCGAGATGATGCTGTGGCATACGCTGGGCGGCCGCCCGGTGGATATGCTGGCCTGGGAAAGCTTTGGCGAAGGTTGGGTCACCGACGTGGTCAAGCAGCTGAAGCTGAAAGACGCGCGCACCATCACGGCGGATTACGGCAAGCTGCCGGACCTCGGTCAGGTAAACTTCGATCACGATGTGGTCTTTACCTGGAACGGCACGACCTCGGGCGTGCGCGTGCCAAACGGCAACTGGATTCCGGTGGATCGTAAAGGTCTGACGATTTGCGATGCGACGTCCGCTGTGTTCGCCATGGAGATGCCGTGGGACAAGCTCGATGTCGTGACTTACTCCTGGCAGAAAGTGCTGGGCGGTGAGGCGCAACACGGCATGCTGATTATTTCGCCGCGCGCGGTGGAGCGCCTGGAAAGCTACACGCCGCCATGGCCTATGCCGAAAATTTTCCGTCTCACGTCGAAGGGAAAGTTGAGCGAAGGAATCTTCGAGGGTGACACGATCAACACCGTGTCGATGCTGTGTGTGGAAGACGCGGTCGATGGATTGACCTGGGCCGAAGGTGTCGGCGGGTTGAAAGGTTTGGTCGCGCGTTCGGAAGCTAACCTTAAAGCGATTTCCGATTTCATTGCCAAGAACGATTGGCTGGCGTTCCTCGCCGAGAAGGCAGTGTCGCGCTCTTGCACCTCGATCTGTTTGACGCTGCCGAAAGTGGCGGCCGACAAGCGGGCCGACGTGGCGAAGAAGATGGTCAGTCTGCTTGAAGCCGAAGGCGTTGCTCTCGACGTCGGCGCTTACCGCGATGCGCCGCCGGGCCTTCGCATCTGGGGCGGTGCGACTGTTGATACCGCCGATCTGGAAAAGCTGATGCCGTGGCTGGCGTGGGCATACGGCGAAGCGCAAAGCGCTGCGGCGTAATCGTGCATGAATGACTGACGCGGCGGCACAGACCCTCCGAGAACATCCAGAGGAGCGGAAAGGCATTCTTTATGCCATGACGTCCTACGGCATCTGGGGGACTGTGCCGGTGTTCTGGCGGGCGTTGCCGGAGATGTCGGCGCTGGCGGCAACGGTCTACCGTATCCTCTGGACCGTCGTGTTCATTTCCTTGGCGCTTGCACTTCAGGGGCACTTGCCGCGGCTTCTCAGGTCCATCAAAAACCGGCGCACGCTTGTTACGCTGGTCGTGACCAGTGTTCTGATTACAGCAAACTGGACGATCTATCTCTATTGCGTTGCGACCAACCAATTGGTGGAAACCGCGCTTGGGTATTACATCACGCCGCTGATCTCGTTTGCCCTCGGGTTGGTATTTTTCGGCGAGCGTATCTCCAAGCTGCGGTGGTTTTGCATTGGGCTCGCAAGCCTCGCGCTTGTTTTGCATATTGCGTATCTCGGGCATTTGCCTTGGATGGCGGTTAGTCTCGGGGGATCGTTCGCGCTCTACGGATATTTTCGTAAAATGGCCGATATCGCGCCGCTCGATGGATTGCTGGTGGAAACCAGCGTTATGTTTCCGTTCGCGCTGGCATTTGCCGTGTGGTGGCAGATCGCCGGCACAGCACCGTTTCTCGCCGGTAACGTGACGTCGGATATCTTGATTGTTTTAACGGGGCCGCTCACCGCCATTCCGTTAGGCCTGTTTGCAGCGGGCGCGCGCCTTGTGCGCATGACGACGCTGGGGTTCTTGCAGTATCTAGCGCCGTCCATCACGCTGTTGTTGGCCGTGTTCGGGTTCAAGGAGAAATTCACCGAAGCCGATTTTTATTCCTTCGCGCTGATTTGGTCGGCGCTGATTATTGTGGCCTTGGAGGGCAGAGGTTTTGCTTATATCCGCGCGGCATGCAGCCGTTTAACGGCGTCGCGCGCGAGCTGAAACGACGAACTGGGAGCGATACAGGCGAAATAACATAGGGGGTGGAACGTGGCGAAACCGAAAGTCTTGATCAGCGATAAGCTCAGTGCGGCTGCCGTGGAAATTTTCAAGAACCGCGGCATCGACGTCGATATCAAAACCGGCCTCAAACCCGAGGAATTACTGGCGATCATCAAAGACTACGATGGTCTTGCCATTCGCTCCAATACCAAGGTTACGGCAGCAGTTCTTGCGGCAGCGCCGAACCTAAAAGTCGTCGGTCGCGCGGGGATCGGTGTCGATAACGTCGACGTCGAAGCCGCGACATCGCGCGGCGTGGTCGTGATGAATACGCCCTTCGGTAATGCTATCACCACCGCCGAGCACGCCATCTCAATGATGATGGCGCTGGCACGGGACATTCCCACGGCCAGTGCGTCGACGCACGCGGGAAAATGGGAAAAAAATAAGTTCATGGGCGTGGAATTGTACGGCAAGACGCTGGGCGTTATCGGTTGCGGCAATATCGGTTCCATCGTCGCCGACCGCGCGCTGGGCCTGAAGATGAAAGTGCTGGCATTCGATCCGTATCTCTCGGAAGAGCGCGCGCGCGATTTGGGCGTAGAGAAGGCCGACCTTGAGGCCATCTTCGCGCGGGCCGATTTCATCACGCTGCATACACCGCTCACCGACAATACGCGCGGTATCATCAGCGCCAAATCCTTCGCCAAGATGAAAAAGGGTGTACGTATTATCAATTGCGCGCGCGGCGGTCTGGTGAACGAAGCCGACCTGAAAGCTGCAATCGAAAGTGGGCAGGTGGCCGGTGCGGCGCTCGATGTATTCGAGGAAGAGCCCGCCAAGGCCAATCCACTGTTCGGCATGGAGCAAGTGGTCTGCACGCCGCACTTGGGGGCTTCGACCAATGAGGCGCAAGAAAACGTCGCGCTGCAAGTGGCAGAGCAAATTTCCGACTATCTCTTGTCTGGCGCGGTTACCAATGCGCTCAATATGGCCTCGGTCTCGGCGGAAGACGCGCCGAAGCTGAAACCTTACATGCGCCTTTCGGAAGAACTCGGCAGCTTCGCCGGTCAGTTGGTGCAGGCGGGTTTGAAAGCTGTGACGGTGGAGTATTCCGGGCATGTCGCGGAACTCAACACACGCCCGCTGACGTCGATTCTGTTGGAGGGCCTGATGAGCCCGCTGATGGAAAGCGTCAACATGGTCAACGCCCCGACCATTGCGCGCGAACGCGACATTAAAATTACCGAAGTCAAACGTGATAGAAATGACTTCTATCAAACGCTGATCACGCTCACGGTCACGACCGATAAAGGAACATCGTCGGTTTCCGGCACGCTGTTTGGCGGCAATGCGCCGCGTCTGGTGGATATCGATTCTATTCACATCGAGGCTGAAGTCGGTCCGAACATGCTCTATGTGACGAATACCGATAAGCCGGGCTTTATCGGGGCCCTGGGCACGACCTTAGGACAGGCGGGTGTGAATATTGCCTCGTTCCATCTGGGCCGGGCGAAAAGCGGCGGCAACGCGATTGCGTTGTTGCAGCTCGATCAGGCGGTGAATGAGGAATTGCTGGGGAAGGTAAGGGCTTTGCCTCACGTGAAGCAGGCACAAAGTCTGGCGTTCTAGAGCGGTGTTTTAAAGTAATCAGGCCGGGTCCGACTTTTCACTTCGGTTGCAAGGAGGGGGAGCCTGCGGTTGAAGTGACAGATCGTGACCCGGCCTTTCGTTTCGTTTTTTCCTTTGTGTGAGCACCGTTTCGACAAGGGAATATTTGCGCAGTTAGCCGTAAAAGTATTCTGTGCAAAGGTATATACGCCCACAAATAGCTACGCCTTTTGGATAGAGCCGAGGCGTTTTCAGCGTTAATATTGGCGCATGCAGATCAATCCACGCCGCGCAGAACTGGAACTGGCCACTGATCTGGCCAAAATCCGCATGACTTTACGTATGCGTATTGGCATCGCGGCTGCCGTGGTGATTGTCGGCTTGTTTCAAACCCCCTTCGGCGGCGCGGCCGGCCTTGAGGGTATGGACCAGGTCCGTGCGCTTTTCAGCGCGGCCATGCCCGCCATCGGCCGGGGTGGCGGTTGTGCTGGTTCTGGCACAGCGCGATATCCAGCGCGCGCGGGCTAAGTACGAATCTCAGCAGTTCCGAATCCCTGTCCGCAAATCGCGCCGATAACAGAAGTTATTTAACGGAAGTCTTTGATTTCAAGACGTTATAGTCCACCCCGGCTGGTGGAATTCACGCCAAAGCGGTGCGTTTTCCTTGTTGCTGAGACAGCCGCAGCGTATAACCGCCCGCCGTTTCCATTCCAGCAGAACACCCATGAGCGATACCACCTCCAGAACACTGCTGCCCGAAGGCCTGCGCGACATGTTGCCGCCCGACGCCGGCTTTGAGTCGGACGTGGTCGATCGGCTCAAGAAAAGCTTTGGCGCCAATGGCTATTCCTTGGTGAATCCGCCGCTCGTGGAATTCGAGGACACCCTGCTGTCCGGGGTGGGTACTGCGCTGGCATCGCGGATTTTCCGCATGCTCGATCCGGTCTCGAACCGGATGCTGGGTGTGCGCGCCGACATCACCACGCAGATTGCCCGTATCGCCGCCACCCGCCTGGCCAGCGCACCACGCCCCTTGCGCCTGATGTACGCGGGGCAGGTGCTGCGCGTGAAGGGCAGTCAGTTAGAACCTGAACGGCAGTTTTCTCAGGCCGGCATTGAATTGATCGGCGCTGAGTCAGGCGCCGCTGATGCCGAAGCTATTGTCGTTGTCGCGGAAGCCTTGCAGGCTTTGGGCGTTGCCGACGTCAGTATCGACCTCGGGCTGCCCACACTTGTACCTGCGATTCTCGCCGCTCATCCTGCATCCGATGCCGAACGCCTGCGCGCGGCGTTGGATCACAAAGATGTTGCAGAAATCAAAGCTTCGGGCGGTAGCGCCGGTACTTTGCTGACGGCGCTGGTCGATGCCTCCGGACCGTTTGTGGAAGCCTCGCGTCGCGTCGCGCAATTGACTCTGCCGGCGGCGGCGAAAGCCGAATGGCAGAAATTAGTCGATGTGGCCGAAGGGGTCCGCGCGGCGGCGCCTAATCTGCTGCTGACGGTTGATGCCGTCGAGAACCGCGGCTTTGAATATCATACGGGCGTTACTTTCTCGGTCTTTGCGCGCGGATCGCAGCGCGAGCTAGGCCGAGGTGGGCGTTATACGCTGACGCTGTCCAACGGAACCGAGACCGCGACGGGCGCGACGTTGCTGGTAGATACACTGCTGTCCGTTGTTCCGCGCAGTGCGCCGAGCTGGAGCTTGTATGTTCCTTTCGGTACGCCGCGCACGACGGTCGCCGCCTGGCACGTCAAGGGCTGGCGCGTAGTTGCGGGACTTGTAAAGACAAGCGACGATGGAGCTGAGGCAAAAAAACTGGGGTGTTCGCACGTCCTCGCCGGTGACACGGCGAGAGAGGTCGCGGCGAAGTAATAAGGACGGCGTATCAGATGGGTAACGTAGCGGTCGTCGGCTCTCAGTGGGGCGACGAAGGAAAAGGCAAGATCGTCGATTGGTTGTCGGAGCGCGCCGATATGGTGGTGCGTTTCCAGGGCGGTCATAACGCTGGCCATACCTTGGTCATCGACGGCAAAACCTACAAACTTTCATTGCTGCCTTCAGGCGTCGTGCGCGGCAAGCCGTCGATCATCGGCAATGGCGTCGTGGTCGATCCGTGGGCCCTGCTGGATGAAATTAAGCGCGTTGGCGATCTGGGCGTAAAAATCACACCCGAAATTTTGAAGCTCGCGGACAACGCGGCTTTGATCCTGCCTGTGCATCGGCGTCTCGATCAGGCGCGCGAAGCGGCCGCCGGTGCCGGACAGATCGGCACAACTGGCCGAGGTATCGGCCCGGCTTACGAGGACAAAGTTGCACGCCGCGCTTTGCGTGTATGTGATTTGGCTGATGAGGCCACAATCACCGCTAAGGTCGAACGCATGTTGCTTCACCACAACGCGCTGTGGCGCGGCTTGGGTCAGGAAGAGGTCAACGGCGCCGAATTGATCGCGCAGATCAAGGAAGTCGCGCCGAAGATTCTGCCTTACGCCGTGCCGGTCTGGGAAACAATGGCGGAGGCTCGCCGGGACCGTAAACGCATCCTCTTCGAAGGTGCCCAAGGCGCGATGCTCGATGTCGACCATGGCACCTATCCGTTCGTGACCTCTTCGAACACCGTTTCCGGCCAAGCCGCAGCCGGTTCGGGTATTGGTCCAGGATCGGTGGGGTATGTCCTGGGGATCACCAAGGCTTACACCACGCGCGTCGGCGCGGGGCCATTTCCGACCGAACTGACGGACGCTGTGGGCCAGTTGCTGGGCGAACGTGGGCGTGAGTTCGGTACGGTAACCGGGCGCAAGCGCCGCTGCGGATGGTTTGATGCGGTTATGGTACGCCAGGCCATCAAGGTCGGCGGCATCAGCGGCATTGCCCTGACCAAGCTGGATGTTCTCGATACCCTTACCGAGATTAAGGTCTGCGTCGGTTACGAGCTGAACGGAAAACGCGTTCAGGGCCTGCCGTCGGCCATGGGTCTGCAGGCGGTCGTAAAGCCAATCTATGAGACCATGACCGGCTGGAATTGCTCGACTCGAGGGGCCAGAAGCTGGGCTCAACTGCCGGCCGAGGCCATCAAATACATCCGCCGGATCGAGGAATTGATCGAGGCCCCGGTGGCGCTTTTGTCCACAAGTCCCGAGCGTGACGACACTATTTTGGTTCGCGACCCCTTCGCAGATTAACCGAAGGTTGGGTGACCCCTTGATGGCCTAAGCCGTAATTAGGTAATTCCCAAGCCTAGTTAGAGCGTTGTGCTGGCCTGGGCTCTCCCGGACAATGTCAGCTGAATCGGCAGAACCCGGTCTGACCTTTTTTAGGACTGCTGCGCCATGGCCGAAGCGGCTGCGGACCTCAGACCGGCGCTCGCGCGTACGCCTGCAGCGGCGCCTACAACCACACCCGCGCCCGGGGCTCAGCCTGCGGCGGCAGCACAGCCGCCTGCAGCGGCACCCGCGCAACCTGAACCTGCGCCTCAACCGGGACCACAAAACGGCGGCAGCTTCATTGTCGTGCGCGATCGTTTCACGATCTATTGCGATCGTCCGATCGCCAGCCTCGATATGCCAAACGCGTTGGCTTACGAAGTCGCCGACAAAAAACAAGAAGGACGTCCGCTTTACGCATTGGTTTGCAAACCGGAAATGCCGACGCGCATCAGTGTGATGCGTATCTTGAAGGGATTAGAGATTCCGGCGGTCTTGCACATGGTCGACTGGGGCGTTGCCGAATGGCCGCCGATAACTCGTAAGTGTGTGATCGTGATCTATCATCGTCCGTTGGGCGGGCGCGTCATGGAAAGCATGGCGGCGACTTTCAAGCGAATTCCCGATCACCAGTTCGCGCGCGCGATCATCAAGCCGATTGCCGATGCGCTGGTAGAGCTTAGCCTCAAGGGAATCGCGTACCGCTCGATCCGCCCGGACAACCTTTATTATATGGACGAGCAGCGCACCAAGATCGTGTTGGGCGATTGCGTGACGACCGTGCCAGCGCACGATCAGCCCGTGGTGCTGGAGACGATTTAATCCGGTATGGCGATGCCTTCGGGACGCGGCGGCGGCAATTACAGCGACGACATGTATGCTTTCGGTGCTTCGGTTCTGATGCTCGCTACCGGGCGTAATCCGCTGCAGGGCGTGCCGGATACCGACATCATCAAACGCAAAATTCAAATGGGCTCCTACGCTACGCTGGTAGGCGAAGAACGCATGCCTGTGGCGTTGATCGAATGTCTGCGCGGATTGCTCACCGACGATCCCGAACAGCGTTGGGCGGCGACTAACATCGACTTGTGGCTCAACGGCAAGCGCCTGACGCCGATCCAGGCGAAGCCGGAATCGGCTGCGCAACGCCCCATCCGGTTCGCAGATCAAGAGTTCCATACCATCCGGCCGTTATCGCTGGCGATGTACCAGAATTGGGATAAAGCGATTCAGATTATCTCCGACGGCACGTTGGAAATCTGGATCAGGCGCGGTCACGAAATCAACGATCTGGCGGATGGCATTGCGACGGCGATCAAAAGCACGACAGCCCTGGCGGGCGCCAACAAGACCGATACGGACGACATCATTACCCACGGGTATTGATGCTGCTCGATACTAAAGCACCGGTACGCTATCGCGACTTCCGGGTTTTTGTCGAAGGCTTCGGACAGTCGCTGGCGATCGCTATGCTGCGTAAACAAAAACTTCAACCGTATTCCGAGTTCATCACGCGCGACTTCTGGCGGCATTGGATCGGCGTGCAGTCCAAGACCAATGCGGACTTCCAACAATTCGAAGGCGTATTCCGCGATCTAAAGAACTATCTCAAAGATCCTAATTCCGGCGCAGGCATCGAGCGATGCGTGTACGAATTGAACGAGTGGCAACCATGCATGAGCCCGCTCATCGAAGCCCAGTACATCATGGAAGTGAAGGGCGTGTTGCCGGCGCTTGATGCAGCGACCAAGAACGCCAATACAAAACTATGGCCGGTGGATCGCCACATTGCGGCCTTTCTACGTGCGCGCTATGCCAAGGGAACCGGCACTCAAATCGATTCAATGAACGATCCGCGCCCTGATCGCGCGACGATCGGCATGCTGAGCATGCTGGCCATAGTGCAATGGCGGCTTGGTCCCGAAGCGCTTTATGGTTTGGCAGGTTGGGTTGGCGGGCTCATGGCCCCCGTGATCAACAGCTATCAGAACCGGAACAAGCGCAAAGACCTTGAGAAAGAAATCCCCAAGCTGGTGCGCAAGGGAAACCTGGCAGAACTTTATAATTATCTCGATAATCCGGAAGAACGGCAGCGTGACGGCGAAGGTTTCGCCTGGGCCAAGGCTGAATACGCCGCCGCTGAAAAGATGATTTACAATTTTGAGCATGGCCAGATCGACCGGCAAGAATCGGCCATCAAACTCGGCCGCCAATCGGGTGCAGTCGTGGCGACGATCATCATGTTTATTACCTTCCTGATCGTCATCATGGGCAAGCTGTTGTGAGGCCCGTGCGATGAAAAAACGCAGCACTGCTTTTCTCTACGTCATGCTGGCAATTCCGATCGGCTTAATGATCATTCCGACGGTCATCGTGCTGGCGGTTGCGTTGGTGCCGATGGGCGTCGCGTTCATCATGGAGCGCGGCAAGGGGCATTACGGCGGGATCACGGTAGGAGTCATGAATCTAGCCGGTACCGCGCCCTATCTTGCCGACCTTTGGGCACAGGGACATACGGTGCAGGTGGCGCTGGGGATCATCACGAATGTCTTTGCGTGGATGATGCTCTACGGCGCAGCGCTTTTCGGCTGGGCGATTTATTCTACGACTCCGGCAGTTGTCAGCGCGGTCATGACCATGACGGCCGGTAATCGCATCACCGCGATGCGCGCACAGCAAAAAGAGCTGGTGATGAAATGGGGACCGGACGTGGAATCGGTTTATGAGCCAGAAGGCAAAGCCGCGGCTGATGCCGCCGCAGCTGCTGTCGCGATGGCCGAGCCCGGCGCAAAACGATAATCGCTAGTAATCGTAATCGTCATTCTCGTCGGCGAGAGCATCCATCTCGGCGCCATATTCCGTCAGGCTCTCCAGCAAATTCATAAAATCTTCCGGCGGCTCGCTTTGGAAGCGGAGCGTTTTGCCGGTTATCGGATGAACAAACCCCAGTGTCGCCGCGTGTAGGGCCTGCCGCGCGAAACTCCTTAACAGTGCGGCAAGTTCGGGCGGCACGCCCTTCATGGAGCGTCTGCGATTACTGCCGTAGGTGGCATCGCCGATCAGAGGGTGAGCGATGCTGGCCATGTGGACGCGGATCTGATGCGTGCGCCCGGTCTTGAGTTTGCAGCGGATGTGAGTCGCAAGTTCACCGAAATTAGTGATGGTGCGATAGCCGGTTTCCGCATCCTTACCGCCCTTTTTCACAATGGCCATTTTCTTGCGGTTGTGACGGCTGCGTCCGACGGGGCCTTCAATTTGATCGGCGGGAGGAGATGGCGCGCCCCAGACAATAGCATCGTAGGTGCGGTCGATGGTGTGCGCGGCGAACTGCGCCGATAGGCCCGCGTGCGCGGCATCGGTCTTGGCGGTGACCAAGAGCCCGCTGGTGTCTTTGTCGATGCGATGAACGATCCCCGGTCTGCGCACGCCGCCGATGCCCGCGAGAGAACTGCCGCAGTGGGCCAGCAGCCCGTTTACAAGTGTTTGGTCGTAGTTGCCGGGGGCGGGGTGAACCACCATGCCGACGGGCTTGTTGATGACGATCAGGTCGGCATCTTCGTAAACTACGTCGAGCCCCATTTCCTGCGCCTCGGGCGTCGCGTCAACGACCGCGGGCAAATAAATTTTGACGTTCTCTCGGGCTTTGACACGGTAGGCCGGATCGCGCTCGGTTGCACCCCCGACGCTGACGGCGCCGTCCTCAATAAGGATTTTGAGGCGTGAACGCGAAATGTCCGGCAATTTTCCCGCGAGCCATTTATCCAGGCGCGCGCCAGCGACGTCTTCATCGACGGCCATGGCCCGGAGTATAGGGGATTGCGTCGCCGTGGATTGCTTCGTGGAAGTGCTCATCCTAGGGTTATGGCATGACTCATCCGATGATCGAAGTCCTGCATTTGCCGGTAAGTCACATTGAGGCGCTACGAGAGGCGGCTGCCGCGGCCTATCCCGATGAATGTTGTGGCCTGTTGGTGGGAGAGGGTGCTGCGGCGTTGACCGTGACCGAGGTCATTCCGGTGTTGAACGTCGCGGAAACGCCGGAGCGCGCGTTTGCGATCGATCCCCAGAAGCAGTTCGACGTATTGCGGGCAACGCGCGGCACGGATCGTCGTGTGATAGGGCACTATCATTCCCACCCCAATGGACACGCGATCCCATCAGCGCGCGATCTGGCTATGGCGCATGATCCAGCCGCGGTCTGGGTTGTTGTGGGAATAACGGCAGGCGGCGTGTCGGAGATGCGGGCTTTCGTTTGTCCCGCAGGCGCGCCGGCGTTCGTTGAAGTGCCGATTGATGCTGGATGAATGCGACGGCGCGACGCGACTTGGGCAAAGGCTCGGGCTGAGGTGTGTGCTTTGCGATGGTCGCTGTCAGTTCCCGTGGTACGGGCTCTATGTCGCCGGCCAAGCTATATTTTGCTTTGAACGCTTTCCACCATTGCGGCACGCCCAGCGCCAACGGTTCGCCGAGGGTGTGACGGTAGAGTGTGTTGGTCATGAGATGCGCGGTAGCTTCGATTTTGTCGATGCCGAGACGCCCAAGGATCACCTTTACCACTTGATCGTGCGGCATCTTGCTCTTGTCGATGCTCGTCGCCATTTCGATGCGGCTAACGATGAGGAACACGAGGTCTGACACAACGCGGTCGGTGCGGTCGGCCAGGGCGTCGACTTGTTCGGCGAGCAGGCTCATTAGTTCGGCGGCTTCATCGGGCGGAAATGCGGCACGAATCTGGGCAGCTTCCAGCGCCACGACGCCAGCGAGATAATAATCGTCCAACGGATGAATTTCGAGAACCGCCCGCCGCTGATCGTAATTGAGAGGACAGTCCTCAATTCCGGTTTTCAAAGTCTTTTGCCAGCCGGGGAAGGTCGCTTTCGCGGCTTTGGCCATCGCCTTTAGAAATCCTGCCATCGCCACTTTTGGCTCGACGGTAGGTTTCAGGGATATGGCAGCGGTTGTCATTTGTAACCACCAGATATTGTAGGTTTCGATATGACACTAACGCTGACGTACCGGGAAACGTTGCAACCGCGATGCAGCAAAAACCCAGGAAATCCGCCATTTTCCCGCGATAATTTGACCCAAGTATTTGATAGGTATAGATTTTTACGCTACGCGCGAGGCGGGAAGGGACGAACAAGTGGCTCACGACGCACGGCGGCACCCCGATTTAATCCTCATGGACGTGTCTGACGGACAAGGCTTCGGACATACCTATCTGTCGATTGAAGACTTCGACTATGCCGCCGACCATTTCATGCTGCCGGCGGTAAAATTCGCCAGCGCGGATGTGAGCGATCCTGAACAACGCCGCGAACTCGCTTACGATTTTCTGTGGCGTTATTTCAGTAAGCCCGATGGAAAAGGATACTTCCGCGAGAACGTGCGCTGGATTGCGGCGGCGGCTGTGCGCGAGAAATTCGCAGCCGAAGCCGACGCCGGAAAAATGCCGCGCGTGGTGGTCATCACGCGCAAAAGCGGCGAGGGCGGGGGCATTGTCATCCGCGATGCCTACGAATTCCTCGAACACCCGGGTTATCCCTTGGCATTGATTGTCGGCAAAGTCTCGGCGGGTGGAGGCAATGCGCAGTTCTTTGCCAGCCGCGACGCCTATGAAAAAGTCGGCGCTAGCGCGCCCAGCCAGGAGACGTGGCTGCCGCAGATCGTATACCGGCTCTACGCAGAAACACCTTCGGTCGTGATGGGTATGCCGAAGCCTGGGAAAAACGGTGAGATGGGCGTGGAATGCATTGCGCTGGGTTTCGGCAAACGCGCAAGTTTAGTCGAACGCAAAACTAACTAGCATCGGTTTCTGTTTCTTCCAGCGAGACACGCGTTCGAATGTCCGGGGCGGCGATGTCTTTGGCCAATGTCAATTTTACCAGTCTTGCGTCGATGCTGTCGTCATTTCCACCGCTGAGCACAGCATTAAAGCGGGCTTCGCGTTCAACGCGCACGGCCGGTCCCCACAGCGCTTCGGTTTCGGCCGGCCCCAGTGCGCAAAAAGAAATCATTGCTGCAGCTTCGCGCATGAATTGATCGAAAACGTCGGGCGCAATGGCCTCGGCCCATTTGTAGATCGCAAAGCGCATGCCGTCATCGATGTAGGCCGGATTGACCTCAAGTGCGATCAGCGTGCGGTCTAGAAGCTGCAGGGCCGAGCGCCGCTTGCTGCCGAAACCGAAGAAATCGAAAAAACCGAGTGCCATGCCGAGATGCGCCGCGCCATTTGCTGTAATTTGAGGTAACATAGGCATCTGTACGCTGTTGCGCGAGGTCTGTCTGAATGCCTTCAAAATCATCTGATGCCGGGCCGCGACTGCCGCCCAAACAGATCTGCGGCAAATGCGATGCCGAATTCCGGTGGGAACCCAGCGATCCCCGCGTCAAAGGCTCACCGCTTGTGGCGCGGCTGTCGAAACCTTCCGACGAATGCGATTGCGGTTACGGCAACACGCCGCCACCGCTGGAGCTTTAAGCAAAGCGCTCTAGCCCCAATCCCTCAAGATCAATCTCCGGTGTACGGCCCGATATGAGGTCGCTGATGATGCGGGCCGATCCGCACGCCATGGTCCAGCCTAAGGTGCCGTGGCCGGTATTGAGAAATAGATTTTGATAAGGTGTCGTGCCCAAAATCGGCACTGAGTCCGGCGTCGTCGGACGCAGTCCGCTCCAGGCGTTGAGAGTCTGATAGGCTGATGCTTCGGGGAACAGACTTTTGGCATTGCGTACCAAAGGGGCGACGCGCGTGGGCTCGTGGGCTGTATTCCATCCGGCTAATTCCGCCGTGCCGGCGACGCGCATTTTGTTGCCAAGGCGCGAGAACACCATGAAGTTGGTTTCGTCAGTGATGCTGACAGTCGGCGCGGCGTCGGGATTGTCGATATCGACGCTGATGGAGTAGCCCTTGGCGGGATAGACGGGCAGATCTAGTCCTAAATCACGTGCGATGTGCGGACTGTAGCTTCCCATGGCCAGCACAAATGCATCGGCGGTTTCTTCGCCTTGATCAGTAATGACGCGGGTAACGCTGCCGCGCGCAGCTTCCAGACGTCGGACGGTGACGTTGTGACGGAAAACGACGCCACGCGCTGACGCCAGTTTTGCTAGCTCAACGGTAAAACGCTGGGCGTCGCCGCTTTCATCGTCGACGCTGTAAAGGCCGCCCACGAGATCGGTCTTGGCGACGTGCTTAAGCGCAGGCTCTACGCGCACGCACTCTGCCGCCGTCAAAATATCTTGCGGCAATCCCAGCGTTTTAAGTTGAGCTGCCGTGGTCTTGCCTTCGGTGAATTCTGCGGTCGTCCGATAGATATGTAAAATGCCGTTGGTGACTTGGTCGTATTGAATGTTGGTCTTCTGACGCAGTGCCTTCAGTACGGCGCGACTATACAAAGCGACACGCAGCGTGCGGTCCATGTTGATGTGCACCCGTTCGGAGGTGCAGTTACGCAGAAACCGCATGCCCCACTTCCACAACGGCGGATCCCAGCGCCATGGCTTGAATAAAAGCGGGGCATCGGGCTTGAACATCCACCGGAAAGCCTGCGCGGGAACATGCGGCGCAGCCCACGGCTTCGCATGGCAGGCCGAGATCTGACCGCCGTTGGCGAAGCTGGTTTCCAAGCCAGGCCCGGGCTGACGATCGAGAACGGTGACATCATGCCCGTCCTCCACCAGAAAATATGCCGTTGCCGTACCAACGACGCCGGCACCGAGAACCAAAACCTTCACTGCCGCCCGTCCGTATGATTTGTTCGTCCATGCTTCATGGGGCCAAGGTATAGTCGGCGCGCGTAATCCGCCAGACGGAGTGAACGGTAAAGTTATGACGACGGCTGTTTCGCCCATTCCATCGCCGTTGGCCGTGCTGTCGGTAGCCGAAATGTACGCTGCCGACCAAGCTGCGGAAGCCTCGGGCGTTGCCTCGATCGACCTCATGGAAGCCGCTGGTGCGGCCGTAGCGCGTGTGGTGCAGGCGAGATGGAAGCCGCAGCCCGTGATGGTTCTGTGTGGCCCCGGCAACAACGGCGGTGATGGCTTTGTTGCCGCCCGCCTTTTAGCGCAGGCGGGCTGGCCGGTGCGCCTTGCGCTGCTAGGCGATGCAAGTGCCTTACGCGGGGATGCCGCCGCGCATGCCAAACTTTGGCAAGGACCGGTTTTGCCGCTCACGCCGGATGTGCTCGACGGGCAAACGCTCGTGATCGACGCATTGTTTGGCGCTGGGTTAAGTCGTGCCTTGGAAGGTTCGGCGCGGGCGGTTATCGCGCGTATCAATGCCGAGAAATTGACCTGCGTTGCTGTCGATGTGCCGAGCGGTATTCAAGGAGATAGTGGGCACATTCTCGGCGAAGACGGCATCGCGCCGCGTTGCGCGGCGACGGTTACGTTCTTCCGCCGCAAACCGGCGCATTTGCTTTTTCCCGGACGTGATCTGTGCGGCGATATTACGGTGGCCGACATCGGAATTCCCGATGTGGTCCTGGAAGAGATCGCGCCGCGCACGGCGCACAATGACCCCGGATTATGGACGCTGCCGCCCTTAGGCTGGAGCGACCACAAGTATACTCGCGGTCATGCTGTCATTGTTGGCGGCGGCACCGTGACGGGCGCGGCGCGTCTGGCTGCGCGCGGCGCACGCCGTGCGGGGGCGGGTGTTTTGACGCTGGCGGTGCCGTCGGCGGCGCATCAGGTTTATGCCAGCAGTGACCCCGGCAATATCGTGCGCGTTGTCGATAGCGCCCAGGAACTCGATGCCTTGCTGGCGGATAAACGCCGCAACGGTGTTTTGATCGGCCCCGGCGCGGATGTTGGCGCGGATACGGCCGTGCGTATCCTCAATATACTGCGATTGGATCGGGCCGTGGTGCTCGATGCCGGTGCGCTCGCGAGCTTTGAAGATGATCCGGACACCCTTTTCAAGGCCATCCGGCGACATGGTTCCGGTGTCGTCATGACGCCCCATGAGGGTGAATTCGGAAGGCTGTTTAAAGGCGAACGCTTTCAAAACGGAGGCCGATTAGAGCGGGCGCGCAAGGCCGCGGAAACGAGCGGGGCTGTCGTTCTGTTCAAAGGGCCTGCGACCGTCGTGGCCGCTCCGGACGGGCGGGCGGCTATCGCAGACAACGCCCCGCCATGGTTGGCAACAGCTGGTTCGGGCGATGTTTTGGCAGGAATGATCCTTGGTTTGCTGGTCCAAGGTATGCCCGCCTGGGAGGCGGCGTGTGCCGGGGTTTGGCTGCACGGAGCCGCAGGAGCGTGCCTAGGGCGGGGGATGATCGCCGAAGACCTCGCGGAGGCCCTACCCAAGGTGCTGAAAACACTATAAATACGCGCAAACTCCCAGATAGGGCCAACAGGGCTTGATCCGGGTGACGGTTATTGGCTATCTACCGCATCCTTTTAGAGGTGCGTCGCGCGGAAACTGCCGCGTGTACGATAGCCTTTAGGGAGCAAGCCTTAGCGGGTGTGGTGGAATTGGTAGACGCGCGAGGTTTAGGTCCTCGTGTCCGTAAGGACGTAGGGGTTCAAGTCCCTTCACCCGCACCAAGTCTACGATACGGCGATACGAACATTTTAACGATCAACACGGGACCACGAGTTTTTCATGCAAGTCATCGATAAGAGCGCCGAAGGTTTGGCCCGCGAGTTCAATATCGTGGTACCGGCAAGTTCCATTGAAGATCGCGTTGTCTCGCGTCTGAACGAAGTTGGTCAGCAGGTCCGCCTGCCGGGTTTCCGTCCGGGCAAGGTGCCGATGAAAGTGCTGCGCTCTCGCTATGGCGATTCCGTGCGCGGCGAAATCCTCGAAAGCACCATTAATGAGTTTATCCAAGCCGCGCTGACCGAGAAGTCTTTGAAGCCTGCCATGCAGCCGAAGGTCGATCTGGTCACCTTCGAGGAAGGCAAGGATCTCGAATTCTCGGTGAAGCTGGAAGTGCTGCCTGACGTTGAAAGCCCGGATGTCGGCAATATCGAATTAGATCGTCCGATTGCCAAAGCGTCCGATGCGGAAGTCGACAAAGGGATCGCCGACCTGATCAAAAATCAACGGACGACGGAAGTCGTCACCGACGCCCGCGCTGCAAAGAGCGGCGATGCGCTGGTTGTCGATTTTGTCGGTACCATCGACGGCGTGGAATTCCAGGGCGGCAAAGCCACGGGCGCCACCATCGAATTGGGCAGCAACACCTTCATTCCCGGCTTCGAAGAGCAGCTTGTCGGCGCTAAAGCCGGCGAAACAGTCACTGTCAAAGTGAACTTCCCGGACGATTACGGCGCTAAGGAATTGGCCGGCAAAGCGGCTGAGTTCAAGGTCGACGTCAAAGAACTGCGCGTCTTTAAGACGCCGGAGTTAACCGACGAATTAGCTAAGCAATTCGGCGACGAAACCGTCGATTCCCTTAAGACCCGCATGCGCGGCTTTATCCAGCAGAACTACGACGCCACGTCGCGTCTGCGCGTGAAGCGCCAGGTGCTCGATGGTCTCGCCGCAGGCAACACGTTCCCGGTGCCGAAAGGCATGGTGGATGTCGAGTTCAACGCTATTTGGCAGCGCATGGAAGAAGTCGCCAAGACCGGCGAATACGATGAAGAGGACATGGGCAAGTCCGAAGACCAATTGAAGGCGGAATACCGCGAGATTGCCGAACGTCGTGTCCGTCTGGGCCTTTTGCTCTCGAGCATCGGCCAAAAGAACAATCTGAGTGTCACGCAGGACGATCTGACCAGAGCCGTGACCGAAGAAGCTTTCCGCTACCCCGGCCAAGAAAAAGCTGTGATCGACTTCTATCAGAAAAATCCGCAGGCGCTGGAATCGCTGCAGGCGCCGATTTTTGAAGAAAAGGTCGTCGACTACATCATTTTGCAAGCCAAGGTTACCGACCGTGAAGTTACGGTTGAAGAGTTAACGCGCGACGTGGACGCCGTCGAGAAAACCGACGAAGACGACAGCAAGTCGCCTAAGAAAAAGTCCAAGGCTAAGAAGTCTGCTGCTTCAGAAGCCGGCGCAGGTTAACGGCGGCGCGTGATTAATGGGGTGCCTTGCGGTGCCCCATTTATGGCTTATGTTAGGCGCCAGGGGCTGCCTGCGGCAGCCTGACCGGTCCAACAAGCCGCAGGCCATATCAGGTGAAACATGAGAGATCGCGATCCCGTCGAAGTTTATAATAATAACCTCGTGCCGATGGTCGTCGAGCAGACCAATCGCGGCGAACGGTCTTATGATATTTATTCGCGACTGCTTAAAGAGCGCATCATCTTCCTGACAGGGCAGGTGCATGACGGCGTCGCATCGCTGATTTGCGCGCAGCTTCTGTTCCTGGAAGCCGAGAATCCCGGCAAGGACATCAGCTTCTACATCAATTCGCCGGGTGGTGTTGTTACCGCCGGTCTCGCGATTTACGACACGATGCAATATATCCGCTGCGACGTTTCGACGGTTTGCACGGGCCAGGCCGCGTCGATGGGTTCGCTGCTGCTGGCCGCCGGCGCCAAGAACAAGCGCTATTGCTTGCCGAATGCGCGGATCATGATCCATCAGCCCTCGGGCGGATTCCAAGGCCAGGCTGCGGACATCGAAATTCAGGCGCGTGAAATCATGAGCCTGCGTTCACGCCTCAACCAAATCTATGTCGATCACACCGGCCAGACTCTTAAGAACATCGAGAAGGCCATGGATCGCGATAATTTCATGAGCGCGGAAGAAGCCAAAGTATTCGGGCTCATTGACACGGTCGTTAAGGAACGCCCGCGTCCGGTGGATAAGGATGGCGGCCCAGGTCCTTTGGCGCCCAGCGGCCCGGGTCCGGTGGCGGTTTAATTCGAAATTGATCGCCGACGGCGCAATTTGAGGTTTGTAACCGCCGCTTCATGACGTTCGATTTTGTAGCTTGTTACAGCGGTCCGCACCCGGAAGGCTCTGCATATCCTCACAGATTTGCCTGCAAAACTTGTTTTGCGTGTGGCGCATAGCCGAAACGCTAGGGTTGGAGGTTGTGCAGAGTGGAAAGGGTCGGTTAACATACGATATATAGTTTGTACCGGTCTGGCCCCGTTCCTTTACGCGGCGCCCGGTGGAGTTAAGGTATGACCAAGTCGTCCAGCGGCGATTCTAAAAACACCCTGTACTGTTCTTTCTGCGGGAAGAGTCAGCACGAAGTCCGCAAGCTCATTGCCGGGCCGACCGTATTCATCTGCGATGAATGCGTCGAATTGTGCATGGACATCATCCGTGAAGAGAACAAGACCAATTTGGTCAAATCGCGGGAAGGGGTGCCGACGCCGCGCGACATTCTGAAAGTGCTCGATGACTACGTGATCGGACAGAACCATGCCAAGCGCGTGCTGTCGGTCGCCGTGCACAATCATTACAAGCGCCTATCGGCTACGACCAAAAACGCCGAAGTCGAAATCTCGAAGTCTAATATTATGCTAATTGGCCCGACGGGTTGCGGCAAGACGCTGCTGGCTCAGACGCTGGCGCGCATTCTTGACGTGCCGTTCACGATGGCTGATGCCACGACATTGACCGAAGCCGGTTACGTCGGTGAAGACGTCGAGAACATCATTTTGAAGCTGTTGCAGGCCGCGGACTACAACGTCGAGCGTGCGCAGCGCGGCATCGTTTATATCGATGAAATCGACAAGATTTCGCGCAAGTCGGACAATCCGTCGATCACCCGCGACGTCTCAGGTGAAGGCGTGCAGCAGGCTTTGCTGAAAATTATGGAAGGCACTGTTGCCTCGGTGCCGCCGCAGGGCGGTCGCAAGCATCCGCAGCAGGAATTTCTGCAGGTCGACACGACCAACATCTTGTTCATTTGCGGCGGTGCTTTCGCCGGTTTGGAAAAGATCATCGGTCAACGCGGCCGGGGCACCTCCATCGGCTTCGGCGCCGACGTGAAGTCTTCGGACGAGCGCCAGACCGGCGCGATCCTGCGCGAAGTCGAACCGGAAGATTTGCTGAAGTACGGGCTAATTCCCGAATTCGTCGGTCGTTTGCCGATCCTCGCGACTCTCGAGGACCTGGACGAAAGCGCGTTGATAGACATTCTCACGCGCCCGAAGAATGCGTTGGCCAAGCAGTACCAACGCCTCTTCGATATGGAAAATGTGCAGCTGACCTTCAACGAGGACGCGCTCAAAGTCGTCGCTCGCAAGGCCATCGCGCGTAAAACGGGTGCCCGCGGTTTGCGCTCGATCATGGAAGGGATCCTGCTGGATACCATGTTCGACCTGCCGGGACTCGAAGGTGTGGAAGAAGTCGTCGTAAACGGGGAGGTTGCCGAAGGGCGGGCCAAACCACTCTACATTTATGCTGACAGCCGTACCGAGGCCAGCACGCCAGCCTAGGTTTTGCGCCAAAAATCATGGCCTTGCACCAGCCGCAGCGTTTCCTATCTTCAAAGCATCAGTTAAGGTGGTTCCTAGGGTCGGTCATAGGCGGCCCTGCAACCCCGATGGGCGTCCGCCCGTTGGTGATCGCGGTGCCGGGACATTTGTCCGGCGCCTGAAAGAGGTGTTCGTTGGATACTGCTAAAGGCCAATTTTTCCCGGTCCTCCCGCTGCGAGATATCGTTGTATTTCCGCACATGATCGTGCCGCTGTTCGTCGGGCGCGAAAAGTCTGTCCGCGCGCTTGAAGATGTCATGGCCAACGACAAGCAGATCCTTCTGGTCGCCCAGAAGGACGCGACGCAAGACGATCCGTCTTCCAAAGATATTTATGACGTCGGCACTGTATCGACCGTGCTGCAGCTTTTGAAACTGCCCGATGGCACCGTGAAGGTGCTGGTCGAAGGCGGTCAACGCGCGCGCATTAGCGGCTACAAGGAAAACGACTCTTTCTTCGAAGCTTCGGCGGAGTTCATCGACGAGCCGAAGGAAGAAGAAAAAGAGCTGGAAGCGCTGGCGCGCTCGGTCGTGTCTCAGTTCGAGCAGTACATCAAACTCAACAAGAAGATCCCGCCGGAAGTCTTGGTATCGGTGAACCAGATCGAAAACGCTTCGAAACTGGCCGATACGGTTGCGTCCCATTTGACGCTGAAGATCGCCGAGAAGCAGGAACTGCTGGAAGTCAAAACCGTCTCCGAGCGTTTGGAGCGGATCTACGGCTTCATAGAATCTGAAATCAGCGTGCTGCAGGTCGAGCGTCGCATCCGCAATCGCGTGAAGCGGCAGATGGAGAAGACCCAGCGCGAGTACTACCTCAACGAACAGATGAAGGCGATACAGCGCGAACTCGGCGAAAACGAGGAAGGCCGCGACGAGGCATCCGAGTACGAAGAGAAGATCAAAAAGATCAAGATGTCGAAAGAGGCCCGCGACAAGGCCATGGCTGAGCTGAAGAAGCTCAAGAGCATGAGTCCGATGTCGGCCGAAGCGACTGTCGTGCGCAACTATCTGGATTGGCTGACGGCGATTCCGTGGAAGAAGCGGAGCCGCGTCCATATCGATTTGAAGGCGGCTAAAGCCACGCTCGATAAGGATCACCATGGCCTCGATAAGGTCAAGGAACGCGTCATCGAATACTTGGCCGTGCAAAGCCGCACCAAGAAAGTGAAGGGACCTATCCTGTGCCTGGTCGGTCCTCCGGGTGTCGGTAAGACCTCGCTTGGCCGTTCGATCGCCAGTTCGGTGGGACGCGCCTTCGTGCGTGTGTCGCTGGGCGGCGTGCGCGATGAAGCTGAAATCCGCGGTCACCGCCGTACCTATATCGGCTCCATGCCCGGCAAGATCATTCAGGGCATGAAAAAGGCCAAGACGTCGAACCCTCTGTTCCTTTTGGACGAGATCGACAAGCTCGGCGCCGATTGGCGCGGCGACCCGTCGTCTGCGCTGTTGGAAGTGCTCGACCCGGAACAGAACTCGACCTTCCAGGATCACTATCTGGAAGTAGATTACGATTTGTCGGACGTGTTGTTCATCACGACCGCCAACACGCTGCGCATGCCGCAGCCGCTGTTGGATCGTATGGAGATCATTCGCCTGTCGGGTTACACCGAAGACGAAAAGGTCGCTATTGCGAAACGCCACCTGATTCCAAAGCAGTTCGGCGCTCACGGCTTAAAGAAGAGCGAGTGGAGTGTCTCGGATGATGCCGTGCGTGATCTTTGCCGCTACTACACGCGCGAAGCCGGCGTGCGTAATTTGGAACGCGAACTCGCCAACCTGGCGCGTAAAGCCACCAAGGAAATCATCTTAGGCAAACTGAAGAAGGTCGCCGTTACACAGCGGAACCTGAAAAAGTTTGCGGGCGTTCAGAAGTATCGCTTCGGCCAGGCCGAACGCGAAGATTTGGTGGGTGTGACCACTGGCTTGGCTTGGACCGAAGTCGGCGGCGAGTTGTTGTCGATCGAAGCCGTCATCATGCCGGGTAAGGGCGGGGTGACGTTCACCGGCAAGCTGGGCGATGTCATGAAAGAATCGATCCAGGCCGCGCGGTCTTATGTCCGCAGCCGGGCGCCAGTGTTCGGCATCAGGCCTAAATTCTTTGAGAAGCACGATATACACGTCCACGTCCCGGAGGGTGCGACCCCGAAGGACGGTCCGTCGGCGGGTGTTGCCATGTGCACCTCGATCGTCTCGGCGCTGACCGGTAACCCTGTTCGTAAAGATGTCGCCATGACCGGCGAAATTTCTCTGCGCGGTCGTGTTCTGCCGATCGGCGGCCTCAAGGAAAAACTGCTCGCGGCGTTGCGTGGCGGACTGACCACGGTGCTGATCCCGCAGGAAAACGAAAAAGATCTCGAGGAGATTCCCGAGAACGTCAAACGCGATCTCAAGATTGTGCCGGTTACGACGGTCGACGAAGTGCTGTCGCTCGCACTGGCCAATCCGCTCGTGCCGCTTATGACAGACGATATTGAGGACGAACAGCGTCCAACGAAGCCGGCGGCGGAAACCGACGAAGAGCCGTTGCTGACGCATTAGATAGCCAACCTCAAGCGAGGTTGACCAAAAGACTCGGGCGGAGATGAAGTCGCAATACTTCGTCTCCGCCTTTGCTTTTGAGCGGGGTTCAACCGTGAACACTACAAAGTGCCGGGTTGGATGTGCCTTTTTACCATTTATCCCCAAAAAACCGCGCAAAACTGCCGTTTAGCGCATTGACGCACGTAAAAAGCACGGCATACACTTTTGCGCCGTTCAACCGGGAATGGCGGTAAACAAGAATGACGATGCAGCGGCCTCAATGAGTCGCTGATCGGTCAAAAGGGGTCGCCTGGATTATCTCGAAGTTCACATCAATCATCGTCAAATCAACAAACACACTAAATAAATCATCAAGGGGTCGCATATGAACAAAAACGATTTGGTTGCCGAGGTTTCGGAATCGACAGGCCTCACGAAGGCCGACGCTGCGAAAGCCGTCGACAGCGTGCTGGATCTGATCACCGGTTCGCTGAAAAAGGGTGATGAAGTCCGTCTTGTCGGTTTCGGCACGTTCGCCGTAGCAAAGCGCGCCGCCAGCGAAGGGCGTAATCCGCGCACCGGCGAAAAAATCAATATTCCGGCTTCCAAGCGGCCCAAATTCTCGGCTGGTAAGGCCCTGAAGGACGCAGTTAACCGTTAATCTGTCCGATTTCTTTGCGATGAGTGCCGGTCTTTTAAGACCGGCACTTTTCTTTTGGGGAAGAGAGCTTTAGGTTGCGGCTTCCCACCGGCCGGGTTCAACCCCGGTGTTGCTATGGGGGCGATTAGCTCAGTTGGTAGAGCGCTTCCTTTACACGGAAGATGTCGGCGGTTCGAGTCCGTCATCGCCTACCATTCCCACCTCTGGTCTAAAGCGAATGTCGGGAGATCCAGATGAGTGTTCCGCACGATCCAGATAAGATTGCTGTCGAAGCGGCTGCGATGCCGGCCCGCGCGAAACCATCCAATTATCCCGAGCCATTCTTCAGCCGCATGCTGAAGCGAGAAAAACGTCCATTGGGCGACGCCTTCGGTATTCAAAATTTCGGCGTCAACCTGACGACATTGCATCCCGGTGGGGAAACGTCGCTGGTGACGGAGCAGGGCGAGGTCAAGCTGTCGCCGGGTATGTGCGCAGGATTTCCGGCGCGCGGTATCGCTCATCAATTGGTCAATCGCACTGATAGCGATGGTGTTTATCTTGAAGTCGGAGATCGCACGCCTGGCGATGAAGGCAGCTACCCCGTCGATGACCTTGCAGCGGCGTTAGGCGCCGACGGCAAATGGCAGTTCACTCACAAGGACGGCGTTAAATATTAGCAAAAAACGGGCGAGAGTTTCCTCTCGCCCGTTTTAGTTTGGTTAGTAGCCGTAATAATAATCGCGCGGCGGCACGTACCATGCCCAATAGGGCGGTGGCGAGTAATAGCGCTGGGGTCGGTAATAAGAGCGCTCATAATGCCTATTATTATGGCGGTCCCAGCGGTGATCATTGCCTCTGTCATTGCGGTCATAATGTCCGCGATCATCGCGAGAGCTACGATCATTATCGCGGTTCCAGTGGGAGTCAGAACGGCCCGACGAGTCACGCGCCTCGGCGGTGGCAACGACGCCCGTTGTCGCCAACACGGCTAAAGTAAAAAGTCCTCCAACGATTTTCCCGACATATTTCATGTTCGAAGCCTCCTCGTGCTTCATGGGTATCGTCTCAAACCATAACGGCCGATTTACGTTGGGATTGCGGCGGCAATGACTAAGGCAGGTTGTGTCGTATTCGCGCACGTGTCGGGGTCAGCGCACTGTGCAACTTTCACGTCTGTGTCGTTTGAATGAAAAGACTGCGAAGTTCCGCCAATAATGAAGGCTCATCTGAAACATTGCGGTGAGAGCGCCCGTTGTTATGGGCGGTAGTTCAGCCATGAGGCCAGAACAAATACAATTACGTGGAGAGTAACTATGACAGACGAAACCAAACTGACCGACGGCAGCCTGATCGGGGCGGGCAAGGTCACCGGTACGGACGTCTACAATCTCGAAGGCGACAAGCTGGGCGCTGTCGAGGAGATCATGCTCGATAAGGCCACCGGCCAAGTCGCTTATGCGGTGCTGTCCTTTAGCGGCTTCATGGGTATGGGCCACAAGCACTATCCGTTGCCGTGGTCGCAACTTCGTTACGACACCCGCAAAGGCGGTTACGTCGTAAACATCGACAAGGAGCGTCTGAAGGGCGCGCCGTCGATCGATACCGATACCCGCGATTTTACGTGGACCTCGGACTACGGCCGTTGCGTCGACAAGTACTACGGCGTTCCGTCCGTCTGGATGTAAGTCGGGCCGGATGTAACTGAGTCGATACTTTTTTTAAGATTTGTCCCCGGGCCGGAAACGCCCCCGGGGATTTCTTTTACGGGGGCGGAGGGGGCGCCATTTTCGGGCAGCCGAAGGAAAAAAATCCCGCTATGTCAATGTTTTTGCGGTCAATCCGTGGCTTGACTTCATTGCCCCGCGCCGTTTAGATCATCGGGCTTTAGCGGACGGGGGCGGGGGTCTTCGTCAGCCTTACTGTTCATCCCCGTATGACGCCGTAAGAGTGTGAATTAAAAGAAAAAAGACTGTCTCTGTGATCGCCTGTTGGCGGTCTTGGGGCAGGAACTTGGGGCAGGGCGCGGTGCCGATGCAAAATCTGCTCGTCGAATATCTTCCGATCCTGATTTTCCTAGGCATTGCTTTTGGCTTAGCGGGCGCTTTTGTGGCCGCGTCGCTGATTGCCGGACCCAGCCGCCCCGATCCGGAGAAAAGCTCCGCTTACGAATGCGGTTTCGAGGCATTTGACGACGCGCGGTCTAAGTTCGACGTGCGCTTTTACCTCGTCGCCATTCTCTTCATCATCTTCGACCTTGAAGTAGCTTTCCTGTTTCCCTGGGCGGTGACGCTTGGCGATATCGGGCTATTTGGCTTCTGGTCGATGATGATTTTCCTCGGTGTTCTCACCATCGGCTTCATCTACGAATGGAAAAAAGGAGCGTTGGAATGGGAATAACCGTTCCGGCTCAGCCCGCCACCGACCCGATCCGTGCCACCACGGTCGAGGACGGCCAACTGATGGCGCGTGTCGCCGGTGAACTTCAGGACAAGGGCTTTCTGCTCACCAGCCTCGACGCCCTGACCAACTGGGGCCGCACTGGCTCCATGTGGCCGATGACCTTTGGTTTGGCCTGCTGTGCGGTCGAAATGATGCATGTCGCCATGGCGCGGTACGACTTCGACCGTTTCGGCATGTTCTTTCGCCCGAGTCCGCGTCAGTCCGACCTGATGATCGTTGCCGGCACGCTGACCAACAAAATGGCCCCTGCGCTGCGCAAGGTCTACGACCAGATGCCCGAACCGCGGTACGTGCTCTCGATGGGCTCATGCGCCAACGGCGGCGGCTATTATCACTATTCCTATTCGGTCGTGCGTGGCTGTGATCGCATTGTGCCGGTCGATATCTACGTGCCGGGTTGCCCGCCTACGGCCGAAGCCCTGCTGTACGGTATTCTGCAGCTCCACAAAAAAATCCGCCGCGTCGGCACCATAGATCGCTAAATCTCATGACCCAGACCGACACCAGCGATGCTTTGACCCAAACCTGGGCGCACATCGCGCAGACGCTATCTGATGATGTCATCGCGAGCGAAATCGCGCGTGGCGAGATGATTGTCACGGTGAAGCGTGATTCCATCGTGAAGGTTTTGACCTTTTTGCGTGACGCAACAGCTTGTGAGTTCACACAGCTGGTTGATCTCTGCGGTGTCGATTACCTGGAACGCGCTGAGCGCTTCGAAGTGGTCTATCACTTGCTGAGTATGAAGAAGAATATTCGCGTCCGCGTAAAGCTGACGGCGGGCGAAGACATGCCGGTGCCGAGCGTGACCGGCGTGTTCCCGTGCGCCGACTGGCTCGAGCGCGAAGTTTGGGACATGTACGGCGTCTTCTTTTCAGGTCATCCGGATTTGCGCCGTATCCTGACGGACTACGGCTTCGACGGTCATCCGCTGCGTAAGGATTTCCCGCTCACCGGTTATGTCGAAGTGCGCTACGACGAAGACCAAAAGCGCGTCATCTATGAACCGGTCAAGCTGACCCAGGATTTCCGCACATTCGATTTCCTTTCGCCGTGGGAAGGCATTCAGCGTCTGCTGCCCGGCGATGAAAAAGCCCCGGCACCGCCGCCGGTGAAGCAGGGAGGCGCCTGATATGGACACCGCGCTCGCACCTGAAACCGAAATTGAGAACTACACGATTAACTTCGGACCGCAGCATCCGGCGGCCCACGGCGTGTTGCGCCTGGTGCTGGAAATGGACGGCGAAGTTATCGACCGCGTGGACCCACATATTGGTTTGCTCCATCGCGGCACCGAGAAGCTGATCGAATACAAAACCTATCTTCAGGCGGTGCCTTACTTCGACCGCCTCGATTACGTCTCGCCGATGAACCAGGAGCAGGCGTTCTCGCTCGCAGTTGAAAAACTGCTCGGTATCGAGCCGCCGCCGCGCGCGAAATACATTCGCATGCTGTTCGCGGAGCTGACGCGCATTCTCAACCACATCATGAACATCGCGTCCTATGCCATGGACGTCGGCGCCATGACGCCGTTCCTGTGGACCTTCGAGGAACGCGAAAAACTGATGGGCTTTTATGACGACGTTTGCGGCGCGCGTTTGCACGCCAATTACGTGCGTCCGGGCGGCGTGGCGCAGGATATGCCCGCCGGGTTGAAAGAGCGCATCTACGCGTGGGCGGAAGCTTTCCCGAAGATGATCGACGATCTGGAAGGCTTGTTGACCGAAAACCGCATCTTCAAACAGCGCACCGTCGACATCGGCGTCGTTTCCGAGGCGGAAGCTTTGGCCTGGGGCTTCACCGGTCCGAACTTGCGCGCCTCGGGCGTGCCGTGGGATTTGCGCAAGTCGCAGCCTTACGATGGTTATGAACAAATCGAATTTGATATTCCGATCGGCAAACACGGCGACTGCTACGATCGCTATCTCGTGCGCGTGCTGGAAATGCGTGAGTCGATCCGCATCATCAAGCAGTGCATCGAGAAGATGCCGTCCGGCCCGGTGCGCGTGAACGACCGTAAGATCATGGCGCCGCCGCGCGCAGAAATGAAAACCTCGATGGAAGCGTTGATCCATCACTTCAAGCTCTACACCGAAGGCTTCAAGGTTCCGGCGGGCGAGATTTACGTCGCCACCGAAGCGCCTAAGGGCGAGTTCGCGGTCTATTTGGTGTCTGACGGCACCAACAAGCCGTACCGCTGTCGCATTCGCGCGCCGGGGTTCCTTCATCTCGCGGGCATGGACGCGATGCTGCGCGGTCATATGCTGGCCGACGTTCCCGCCGTTCTCGGTTCTATCGATATTGTGTTCGGTGAGGTCGACCGATGAGCAACCGTTCGCTCGCCAAAGAGCAACCCGCGAGTTTTGCCTTCAACGCCGAGTATCTGGCGA
Source organism: Fidelibacterota bacterium (assembly GCA_947476625.1). Taxonomy (GTDB): domain Bacteria; phylum Pseudomonadota; class Alphaproteobacteria; order Rhodospirillales; family Rhodospirillaceae; genus SHVO01. The sequence continues at coordinate 20,222 of CANJRA010000010.1, read as the reverse complement.
GAGCTAAAGTCGTTATCGCGAAATATCCGCCGGGCCGTCAGGCCAGCGCGGTCATTCCGCTGTTGGATTTTGCGCAACGTCAGGAAGGTTGGGTCACTAGGCCCGCCATCGAAGAAATCGGCAAGATGCTCGATATGGCTACGATGCGCGTGCTGGAAGTCGCGACCTTCTACACGATGTTCAACCTCGAGCCAGTCGGAAAAACCCACGTGCAGGTCTGCACCAGCTTGCCGTGCTGGCTGCGCGGTTCCAACGAAGTTGTAAAAGCCTGTAAGGAAAAGCTCAGTCTTGGTATGGGCGAACGTTCGGCCGACGGCGCGTTCTCGCTCGGTGAGTTGGAATGCTCGGGTGCCTGCGTCAATGCGCCGGTTATCCAAATCGGTGACGACTATTACGAAGACGTCGATTACGCCAGCACGGGCAAATTACTCGATGCTTTCAAGCGCGGTGAAACGCCAGCGCATGGATCGGCGATTGGACGTATGGGCTCCGCGCCAGCCGGCGATCAGATTACGCTGACAGAAAATCCGACGCCGCCGCCAAAACAAGATTTCGCGGCGGCCAAAGCCGCCTTTGAAAAAGCCAAAGCCGAAGCGGCCGCTAAAGCCGCTGCGCCCAAGGCATAGAGGGAAACGATATGCTCTCTGACAAGGACCGCATCTTCACCAATCTCTACGGCAAGCACGACTGGCGTTTGGCCGGCGCGCGCGCGCGCGGTGATTGGGACGGCACCAAAGAAATTCTCGATATGGGTTCCGATTGGATCATCGATGAGATGAAGCGCTCGGGTTTGCGCGGTCGTGGGGGTGCAGGCTTCCCGACAGGCCTCAAGTGGTCCTTTATGCCCAAGACCGAAAGTGACCGTCCGCATTATCTCGTCGTCAATGCCGACGAAGGCGAGCCGGGCACCTGCAAAGACCGCGACATGCTGCGCTACGATCCGCACAAGCTGATCGAAGGCTGTTTGATCGCGAGCTTCGCCATGCGCGCGCATGCTTGCTACATCTACATTCGCGGCGAGTTTTATAACGAGGCGTCCAATCTTCAGGTCGCTATCGACGAAGCTTATGCCGCCGGTTTGGTGGGCGATAACGCCTGCGGTTCGGGCTGGAAGTTCGACATTTACCTGCATCGCGGCGCCGGTGCTTATATCTGCGGTGAAGAAACGGCGTTGATTGAAAGCTTAGAGGGCAAAAAAGGCCAGCCGCGCTTGAAGCCGCCGTTCCCGGCGGGCGTTGGTCTGTATGGTTGCCCGACGACAGTGAACAATGTCGAAAGCATCGCGGTCGCGCCGACAATTCTGCGCCGTGGCGCATCGTGGTTCGCGGGCTTCGGTCGCCCAAACAACACGGGCACGAAAGTTTTCTGCATCTCCGGCAACGTCAACAAGCCCTGCAACGTCGAAGAAGCCATGAGCATTCCGCTCAAGGAACTGATCGAAAAACATTGCGGCGGCGTGCGTGGCGGCTGGGACAACCTGCTAGGTATTATTCCCGGCGGTGCATCGGTTCCGGTTCTGCCGAAAGCGATTTGCGATACCGTGCTGATGGATTTCGACGCGCTGCGCGATGTGAAGTCGGGTCTTGGCACCGCTGCCGTCATGGTGATGGATAAGACGACGGACATCGTCGCGGCCATCGCGCGTTTGTCGGCGTTTTACAAACATGAAAGCTGCGGCCAGTGCACGCCGTGCCGCGAAGGCACCGGTTGGCTCGCGCGCGTTATGAAGCGCATGGTCAAAGGCGAAGCGACGCTGGCCGAGATCGATACGCTTGAACAAGTCACCTATCAGATCGAAGGTCACACCATTTGCGCGCTGGGCGATGCAGCGGCGTGGCCGGTGCAAGGATTGATCCGTCACTTCCGTCCGGAACTGGAGCGCCGCATCCGCGACTACCGCGACGCCAAAGTTCGCGACAAAGCGGCGTAAGGGCGGGGCAGGGGAATCATATGCCTAAGCTAACAATCGACGGTATCGCGGTCGAAGTTCCGCCGAACACCACTATCCTCCAAGCGGCGGAATCGGTGGGCGTGGAAATCCCGCGCTTTTGCTATCACGACCGTCTGTCCATCGCCGGCAACTGCCGCATGTGTCTGGTGGATGTCGAGAAGTCGCCGAAGCCTGTCGCGTCGTGTGCGATGCCGGTCGGCGAGGGCATGGTGGTGCACACCAAGTCCGATCGCGCCAATAAAGCGCGCGGCGGCGTCATGGAATTTCTGCTGATCAATCACCCGCTCGATTGCCCGATCTGCGATCAAGGCGGCGAGTGCGATCTGCAAGATCAGGCGATGGCTTACGGTTTCGATCGCGGCCGCTTCCACGAGAACAAGCGCGCGGTCAAAGACAAATACATGGGTCCGGTGATCGAAACCGTCATGACCCGCTGCATCCATTGTACGCGTTGCGTGCGCTTTGCGACCGAAGTGGCCGGTGTGCCGCAGCTGGGCGCGACGGGCCGCGGCGAAGACATGGAAATCACGACCTATCTGGAAGGCGCGTTGGCGTCGGAAATGTCCGGCAACGTCGTCGACCTTTGCCCGGTGGGCGCGCTTACCAGCAAACCGTACGCGTTCAACGCGCGTCCGTGGGAATTGCGCAAGACTGAGTCCGTCGATGTGATGGACGCTGTCGGTACCAATATTCGCGTCGATGCGCGCGGACGCACGGTGCTGCGCGTGCTGCCGCGCGTTAACGAAGACGTCAACGAAGAGTGGCTGGCCGACAAGAGCCGCCATGCCTGTGACGGTTTGCGTTATCAGCGCCTCGATCAGCCTTATGTGCGCGTCAACGGCAAGCTGAAAGCTGCGAGCTGGGATGAAACTTTTGCCGTCATCGTCGGTAAATTGAGCGGCATCAACGGCAGCAAGGTTGCCGCGATCGCGGGCGATACCGTCGATGCTGAGTCGATGCTTGCTTTGAAGGATTTACTGACGGCGCTGGGGTCTCCGAACCTTGATTGCCGTCAGGATGGCGCTGCGCTCGACCCAACTGTGCGTGCGTCGTATCTCTTTAACTCCACCATCGCCGGAATCGAGCAAGCCGATGCCCTGGTGATCATTGGCTCCAATCCACGCAAGGAAGCGCCGGTACTTAACGCGCGCATCCGCAAGCGCTACCTCAAAGGCAACTTCCAAGTCACCGTTGTCGGTGATGCGGTGGACCTGACGTATAAACACAAGCATCTGGGCAACGACCTTGCGGCGTTCTTCCAAAGTCCGGAAGCCCCGGCGGGTGCCAAGAACCCGATGATTATTGTTGGTATGGGCGCACTTTCGCGTCCCGATGGCGCGGCAATTCTGGCAGCGGCGCGCGCCTATGCCGAAGCTATCGGCGCGGTGAAGGACGGCTGGAACGGTTTCAACGTGCTGCATACAGCGGCGGCGCGCGTTGGCGGCCTCGACCTCGGCTTCGTGCCTGGGCAGGGCGGTAAGGACACACGCGGTATTCTCGATGCGGCCGGCAAGGGCGAGATTGAAGTCGTTTATTTGCTGGGCGCCGATGAAATCGACACAGCTAAACTCGGCAATGCATTTGTGATTTATCAGGGCCATCACGGCGACCGTGGCGCGCATCGCGCCGACGTTGTTCTGCCGGGTGCTGCATACACCGAGAAAGACGGCACTTACGTCAACACCGAGGGCCGCGTGCAGCGCGGATTGCGCGCTGTGTTCCCCCCAGGCGATGCGCGTGAGGATTGGACCATTATTCGTGCGCTGTCGGAGAAACTCGGCAAGACGCTGCCTTACGACAACATGGCGCAGGTGCGTGCCCGCCTCAATTTCGTCAATCCGCTGTTCGGAACGGTCGACAAGGTTCAGCCGGCGGAATGGAAAGCGTTCGGCGCGGCCGGGCAGATCTCATCCGGTTCGGCCAGCTCGCCGATCACTAATTATTATATGACCGATCCCATCAGCCGCGCCTCGCGCACCATGGCGCAGTGTACGGAAGAATTCGTGATGGGCTCCAAGCAGAAGACCGGCACCCATGGATGAGTTTTTAAACGGCTACCTCATTCCGTTCCTGTGGATCGTCGGCAAGATTTTGCTGTTCGTGATCCCGGTGGCGTTGACGATGGCGTTCCTGACACTGGCTGAACGCCGCGTCATCGGCGCGATGCAGCTGCGCAAGGGACCGAACGTCGTCGGACCTTTCGGCCTGCTGCAGCCGTTCGCCGACGCTGTGAAGCTGATGTTCAAGGAAACCGTGGTGCCGACGGGTTCGAGCCCGGTGGTGTTCTTCCTGGCGCCGATGGTGACATTCGCATTGTCGCTGCTGGCCTGGGCAGTGATCCCGGTCAGCGCCGGTTGGTATATTTCCAATCTCAACGTCGGCATTCTTTATCTGTTCGCGATTTCATCGCTGGGCGTCTACGGCATCGTCATGGCGGGCTGGGCGTCTAACTCGCGTTACGCCTTCTTGGGCGCAATGCGCTCGGCGGCGCAGATGGTGTCCTACGAAGTCTCGATCGGCTTTGTGATGATCTCGGTTTTGTTGACGGCGGGCTCGCTGAATCTCACCAAGATCGTCGAAGCGCAAACCGGCATGTGGTACTTCCTGCCGCACTTCCCGATGTTCATTCTGTTCTTTATCTCGGTGCTCGCGGAAACCAATCGTCACCCGTTCGATTTGCCGGAAGCAGAATCGGAACTGGTCGCCGGGTTCATGACCGAATATTCGTCGATGTCCTTCGCGCTGTTCTTCCTCGGCGAATACATCAACATGATCGTGATGTCGGCGCTGGTGACCACGCTGTTCCTCGGCGGATGGCTTGGCCCGCAAGATATGTTGCCGGGCCTGGGCTTCCTGAACGTCGTTTTGGGCTGGGTGCCGGGGATCGTCTGGTTCGCGCTTAAAATTGCATTCTGTCTGTTTGTGTTTATTTGGGTGCGCGCGACGCTACCGCGCTACCGTTACGATCAACTGATGCGTCTCGGCTGGAAAGTGTTCCTGCCGCTCTCGGGGATCTGGCTGGTCCTTACCGCAGGCTTCCTGGTTTATTCGGGCAAGCTGGCGAAGTGAGAAGAGTGGGGAAGGGAAACACATGGCATTTCTAAATAACACCGCCCGCAGCGTGCTTCTGACCGAGATCGTCTCGGGCATGTGGCTGACGCTGAGGTACATGTTTATGCCCAAGGTGACGATCAACTACCCTTGGGAAAAAGGTCCGCTGAGCGCGCGTTTCCGCGGCGAACATGCGCTGCGCCGCTATCCTAACGGCGAAGAACGCTGCATCGCCTGCAAACTCTGCGAAGCCATTTGCCCGGCGCAGGCCATCACAATTGAAGCCGAGCCGCGCGACGACGGCAGCCGCCGCACCACGCGCTATGACATCGACATGACCAAGTGCATCTACTGCGGTTTCTGTGAAGAAGCCTGCCCGGTGGATGCCATCGTCGAAGGGCCGAACTTTGAGTTCGCCACCGAGACGCACGACGAGTTGCTCTATAACAAGGACAAGCTACTGGCGAACGGCGACCGTTGGGAAACGGAGCTGGCGAAGCGCCTGGAAATGAACGCGCCGTACCGGTGAAAGATAAGTGGGATGATGGGGTTGCGTAAATTGGAACTGAGACAGGGGAGGGGGCAATGATCGTCGCATCACTCGCTTTCTATCTGTTCTCGCTCATGGCCGTTGTTGGTGCGCTGAATGTTATTTTTCAGCGCAACCCTGTGCATTCAGTGCTGTGGCTGATCTTCACCTTCTTCAACGCCGCGGCATTGTTCGTGCTGCTGGGCGCTGAATTCGTCGCCATGATTTTAGTGGTGGTCTACGTCGGGGCTGTCGCCGTCTTGTTCCTGTTCGTGGTGATGATGCTCGACATCAACATCATCATGATCCGCGAAGGCTTCCTGAAATACCTGCCTGTCGGTGCGCTGATTGGTGTCATTCTGCTGGTGGAACTTGCTGTTGTGTTCGGCGGCTGGACCATGGCGCCGCAGGCCGAGGCCTTGCGCGTCTTGCCGACTAATCCAGATCAACTCACCAATACCGAAGCGCTCGGCCGGGTGATGTATACTGATTATGCCTATGTGTTTCAGGCGGCAGGACTCGTGCTGCTGGTGGCCATGATCGGCGCCATCGTGCTGACGATGCGCCGCCGCCCTGGCGTGCGAAAGCAGAAGATTTCCGAGCAGGTGAACCGCGATGCCAAGGATACGGTGGTCATGGTTCAGGTGGAGTCCGGGAAGGGTCTGTCATGAGCGAGCACGCAGAAGCGGCATCGGGCTTTCTGACCATCGGGCTTAGTCACTACCTGACGCTCAGCGCGATCCTATTCACACTGGGTATTTTCGGGATATTCCTGAACCGGAAAAACCTGATCGTCATCATGATGTCCATCGAGCTGATACTGCTCGCGGTGAATATCAATCTTGTCGCGTTTTCATCCTTCCTCGGCGATCTGGTGGGCCAAGTGTTCACCATGCTTGTGCTGACGGTAGCGGCGGCGGAGGCGGCCATTGGGCTGGCCATCGTCGTCGTGTTCTACCGCAATCGGCGCTCGATCGAAGTTGAAGACATCAATCAGATGAAAGGCTAGGGGCCCGTGCTGATCGCTGCCGTATTCCTGCCGCTGCTTGGCGCTTTTATCGCGGGCTTCTTTGGACGCCTGATTGGCGACCGGGCCTCGCAAATCGTGACATGCGCGGGCGTGGGCCTTGCCGCCATCTGCGGCATCTTCTCATTCAACGACGTCGCCATCGAGGGCCACGGCCATGTCGTGAATATCATGACCTTCCTGTCCTCGGGCACGTTCGAGGCGCAGTGGGCGTTGCGCTACGACACGCTGTCGGCGGTGATGGTGATGACCGTCGCCTCGGTCTCGACGCTGATTCATATATATGCCGTGGGCTACATGTCGCACGACGACAGCCAGCCGCGCTTTATGGCTTACCTGTCGCTATTCACCTTCGCCATGCTGATGCTGGTGACCGCCGACAACCTCGTGCAGCTGTTCTTCGGCTGGGAAGGGGTCGGCGTGGTGTCGTACCTGCTGATCGGTTTCTGGTTCAAGAAACCATCGGCTTGCGCCGCCGCCATCAAAGCCTTCGTCGTCAACCGCGTTGGTGACTTCGGCTTCCTGCTGGGCATCTTCGGCGTTTATTTCCTGTTCGATTCCGTGAGCTTCGACACCATTTTCCCGATGGTCGCCGATAAGGCCAATGCGGAAGTCGTATTCTTCGGCATCCACGGCCACGCCCTCACGCTCATCTGCCTGCTGCTGTTCGTCGGCGCCATGGGCAAATCGGCGCAGTTGTTCCTGCACACATGGCTGCCGGACGCCATGGAAGGCCCGACGCCGGTGTCCGCGCTGATTCATGCCGCGACCATGGTGACCGCGGGTGTGTTTCTGGTGGCGCGTATGTCGCCGCTATTTGAATACGCGCCTGTGGCGCTTGGTTTCGTAACGTTCCTGGGTGCAACGACCGCCTTCTTTGCGGCGACCGTCGGCTGCGTACAGAACGACATTAAACGTATTATCGCTTACTCGACCTGCTCGCAGCTGGGTTACATGTTCGTGGCTTGCGGCGTGTCGGCCTATCAAGGCGGCATTTTCCATCTCATGACGCACGCCTGGTTCAAGGCGCTGTTGTTCTTGTCGGCCGGCTCGGTCATCCATGCCATGTCGGACGAGCAAGACATTCGTAAGATGGGCGGGATCTGGAAGCTGATTCCCATCACGTTTGCAGTGATGACGATCGGCACCATTGCCATTACCGGTATCCCGCCGTTCTCGGGTTATTTCTCGAAGGACATGATCATCGAGGCGGCTCATGCCGCCGGCACGCCGGTCGGCGGTTACGCCTATATGATGACGATCATCGTCGCGCTGCTGACGTCGTTCTACTCATGGCGTTTGATTTTCATCACCTTCTTCGGCAAAGCCCGCGCTGACCATCATACCATGGAGCACATCCATGAAAGTCCGTTGATCATGCTTGGGCCGTTGGTCGCTTTGGCCTTGGGAGCCGTGTTCATCGGCGGTGCTTTCAGTCACTTGTTCATCGGCGAAGGCCGCGAACATTTCTGGGGCGAGGCCATCAAGGTGCTGCACGAGAACGACAGCATTCACCGCGCCCATACCGAGCATGTGCCGTTCCTGATTCATTGGCTGCCGCTGATCGTCAGCTTGCTGGGTCTTGGCTGGGCTTACATGTTCTATGTACGCCGCCCGGACTTGCCGGCAAAACTCGCGGCGTCCTTCCCGGGCGTCTATCAGTTCCTGCTCAACAAGTGGTACTTCGACGAGCTCTATAATTTCCTTTTCGTGCGTCCGGCGTTCCGCATTGGCCAGTTCCTCTGGAAACGCGGCGATGCCGGTACGATCGACCGCTTTGGCCCCGATGGTTTGTCGGCGCTCACGGCGGTGTTCGCGAGGGGATTGGGCAAGGTGCAGAGCGGTTATTTGTATCACTACGCCTTTGCCATGATCTTGGGGGTTGCGGCCATCGTCTCGTGGTTTGTTGTCGGACGGCCGGGGTAAGAACATGACCGCTTTGTCGAATTTCATTACCCAACTGCCAATCCTGTCGCTGCTGACATTCCTGCCGCTGGTGGGCGCGGCCTTTATCCTTGCTCTGCGAGGTGACAGCGAAACCGTAGCGCGCCAGTCGCGCTATGTGGCGTTGTGGACGACGCTAATTATCTTCGTGTTGTCACTGGCGCTGTGGTTCGATTTCGAGCCCGGCACAGCGGCGTTCCAGTTTGAAGAGAAGTACGACTGGCTGCCGCAATACCGCATTTCCTATCACATGGGTGTCGACGGCATTTCGGTGCTGTTTGTTATCCTTTCAACCTTCCTCACGCCGATCTGCATTCTTGCATCGTGGGACGCCATTCAAAAAATGGTGCGCGAATACATGATCGCCTTCCTGGTTCTGGAAACCATGATGGTCGGCATGTTCTGCGCGATGGACATGGTTTTGTTCTACGTCTTCTTCGAAGCCGTACTGATACCGATGTTCCTGATCATCGGGGTGTGGGGCGGAGGACGCCGCGTCTATTCCGCGTTCAAGTTCTTCCTTTATACGCTGACCGGTTCAGTGTTGCTGTTGGCGGCGCTTCTGGCCATGTACTTCCAGGTTGGCACGACCGATATCCCGGCGTTGATGGCCGCGAAGTTCAGCCATAAGATGCAGATATGGTTGTGGCTCGGCATGTTCGCATCCTTCGCCGTGAAGGTGCCGATGTGGCCGGTGCATACCTGGCTGCCGGACGCGCACGTCGATGCGCCGACGGCCGGCTCGGTTATTCTGGCCGGTGTGCTGTTGAAGATGGGCGGTTACGGTTTCATCCGCTTCTCGCTGCCGATGCTGCCGGATGCCAGCCATTATTTTGCGCCGCTCGTGTTTGGCCTTTCTATTGTCGGGTTGATCTATACGTCGCTCGTGGCGCTCGTGCAGACCGATATGAAGAAGCTGATCGCCTATTCGTCGGTCGCGCACATGGGCTACGTTACCCTCGGCGTGTTCGCCGCTACCCAGCAGGGTGTCGAAGGCGCGATCTTCCAGATGCTGTCGCACGGCGTGGTTTCGGCCGCTTTGTTCCTTTGCGTCGGCGTGGTGTACGACCGTTTGCATACCCGTGAGATCAGCCGTTACGGCGGCCTTGCCAACAATATGCCGAAGTACGCTTTCGCCTTCATGGTGTTCATGCTGGCATCGGTCGGTTTGCCGGGTACGGCGGGCTTCGTCGGCGAGTTCTTGGTTCTGACGGGTACATTCCAGGTCAATACCTGGGTAGCGTTGTTTGCGGCGACTGGCGTGATTCTGGGTGCGGCTTATATGCTGTATCTCTATCGCCGCGTTGTGTACGGCGAACTCACCAAGGACGACGTCAAAGCGATGCTCGATCTGGAGCCGCGTGAAATTGCCATCCTTGCGCCGCTGGTGCTCGTGACGATGTGGATGGGCGTTTATCCGATGTCGTTCCTGGGAATTATGAGCGAGTCCGTTGCGCACCTTTTGAAGAATTACCATGACGCGTTGGCGACAACGAAGGCTGCGGGTATTGCGCCTTTGGGTAGCCAGCTTCTCGCGTGGCTGAAGTAGCAAGGATCGATCCCATGACAGCCGTGCCTCTCCTCGGACCTGCGGTTCCTGAAATCTTCATGGCGGTGTCAGCGCTTGCGCTGCTGATGCTGGGCGCCTTCCGCGCGAAAGATTCCACCACGCTCGTCACGTGGCTGGCTGTGGCGGTGATGGCCGTGGCCGGCGGCCTCGCGATTCACGGCACGCACAACGCGATCACTTTCAATAATCTTTTTGTCGTGAATGGCTTTACCGTATTCGCCAAAGTCATGACGCTGGTCGGCGCCGCGCTTACGTTGCTGCTCATCAACGTTTGGGCGCACCAGGAAAAAGCGGCGCGTTTTGAACTGCCGCTGATTGTCCTGTTCGCCACGATAGGCATGATGATGATGATCTCGGCCAACGACCTGATTTCGTTGTATCTCGGTATCGAGCTGCAGAGCCTGTCGCTTTATGTTCTGGCGGCTTATCACCGTGACAGCCAGCGGGCGACGGAAGCCGGGGTGAAATACTTCGTGCTCGGCGCGCTGGCCTCGGGCTTGCTGCTGTATGGTTCGTCGCTGGTCTACGGTTTTTCCGGAACCACGTCGTTCGACGGTATAGCCGCGGCCGTGAAATCGGGCCCGAATACCATCGGTATCATTGTCGGTGTGGTCTTCGTCATCGCCGGCCTTGCCTTCAAAGTCTCGGCGGTCCCGTTCCATATGTGGACGCCGGACGTTTTTGAAGGTTCGCCGACGCCTGTTACCGCGTTCTTCTCTATTGCGCCCAAGATCGCCGGCCTTTGCCTGTTCCTGCGCGTTCTAGTGGGGCCGTTCGCCTCGATGATCGAGCAATGGCAGCAGGTGATTATCCTGATCTCCGTTCTGTCCATGGTCTGGGGTTCCATCGCAGCCATCGCCCAAACGAGCATAAAACGCCTGATGGCGTACAGTTCCATCGGCCATGTCGGTTATGTCCTCATCGGTCTTGTCGTCGGTAACGAGGAAGGCGCGCGCGGACTGCTGTTTTACCTGCTGATTTATCTGTTCATGAATGTAGGCACCTTTGCCGTCATCCTGTCGATGCGGGTCAAGGGCAAGTATGTCGAACAGATCGCGGATTTGTCGGGGCTTTCCAAGAACAACCCGTTGATGGCAGCGTCACTTGCCACCCTCATGTTTTCCATGGCTGGTATCCCGCCATTGGCCGGATTCCTCGGTAAGTTCTACGTTTTCGTCGCGGCCGTTAATGCGGGCTTTGTGGCACTGGCCGTTGTCGGTCTACTGGCGAGCGTGGTGGGGGCCTTCTATTACCTGCGCCTCATCAAAATCATGTATTTTGATGAGCCTGCGGCGGCTTTCGATCCGCCGGGCTGGACGTCCGGGATCATTATGGGCGGCTCGAGCATTCTTATGCTGGTATTCTTCATCATCCCGGCACCGCTGGTGGATAGTGCGGAAGCTGCGGCACGGGCCTTGTTTCTCGGCTAATTTGCCGGATCGCGCAATTTTCTCATAGCTTTAGAGGCAGGGTTTGACCCAAGCCTGGTTTACATCAGCTCGACCGCAGCCGGAGCCGCATCTGCCGCCGGAGTGGCGCGTCATGACCTTTGACTCGCTCGACAGCACCAATGCGGCCTTAAAGCGGATTGTCGAGCTTGAAGGTGACGTCCACGAAGGGCTGATGGTTTGGGCGGCGACTCAGACAGCCGGGCGCGGCCGGCAAGGGCGCGTTTGGACTAGTCCGCGTGGCAACGTTTACGTATCAATCCTGGTCGCGGCACCGCCGGAAATCGCACGTGCACCGGAAATCGGATTTGTCGCGGCGGTAGCCGTGCAGGAAGCGATCTTTGAACTACCGCGTCATAACGCGGCGGAGCCGAAGGTCAGCTGCAAATGGCCTAACGACATCTTGATCAATGGCGAAAAGGTCTGCGGTATTCTGCCGGAACTCGCAACCGATGACTCCAAAAGATCCTGGGTCGTGCTTGGTATCGGTATCAATCTCCAAGCCGTTGAGCTGAATCCTTCGGCTTATCCGCCGACGGCATTGTCGCTCCACGGCGTCGATACGACACCCGCTCATGTGCTGACGGTTCTGACGCGTTCGCTGCATAAGTGGCTGCACCATTGGCGCGAACAAGGCTTCGCGGCCATTCGCAAGCAATGGACGGGGTGTGGTCCAGCCGTAGGTTCGACGGTCGCGGTTGGACTACCTGAAGGTGCTGTGACCGGCGACTTTGTGGGTTTGGATGAAGACGGAGCTTTGCTGCTCGATACGCGTAAAGGCAAGCGCCGTATTGTCGCGGGTGATGTGTTGTTTGGGGCAACACCTGACAGCCCTGCGGGAGAAACGGTGGGGGACTGAGGCATGCTGCTCGCAATCGATTGCGGGAACACCAATGTGGTGTTCGCCGTCTATGACGGCGATATACTCAAGGGCCAATGGCGTGCCGCGACCAAAACCGATCGCACGTCGGACGAATACGGCGTTTGGCTGACGCAGCTTTTGGAACGTGACGGAATCAAGTCGGCCGATATCAAAGCCTGCATCGTAGCCTCGGTCGTTCCCGGCAAGAACTTCGACCTCAAGAAATTGTGCGAAAACTATTTCCAGTGCACGCCGCGTTTTATCGGTGATGCGGACTTAGATCTGGGAACTGTAGTGCGTCTAGATAATCCGCGCGAAGCCGGTGCCGACCGTTTGATCAACGCCATTGCGGCTCATGCAACGTATAGCGGTCCGCTTATCGTGATCGATTTCGGTACGGCTACGACCTTCGACGTGGTGGACAAAAGCGGCGCCTATTGCGGCGGCTGTATTGCTCCCGGCATCAACCTCTCCATGGAGGCCCTGCATATGGCCACGGCTCAGTTGCCGCGTCTGCCCGTGGTGAACCCCGGGAATGCACCGGTCATCGGCACCACTACCATCGCTGCGATGACCTCCGGTGTGTTTTGGGGCTATATCGGGCTTATCGAAGGACTTGTGTCGCGGATCAAGGCGGAACGTAACGAGCCCATGATCGTTATTGCCACAGGTGGTTTGGCGCCGCTATTCGCCGAGGCGACAAAGGTAATCGAGCATATTGACCCCGATCTTACGCTGCGCGGCTTGCACCAAGTGCATAAGCGGAATAGCAACTAGGGAATGAACCGTTCATCTCCCCGCGATGCTAAATCCGATTTTCCCCAAGGACTGGACCAAGGCTTGTGGTTCGTGCCGCTAGGGGGCGCAGGCGAGATTGGTATGAACCTCAATCTGTATGCCTGCGACGGCCAATGGATGATGGTCGATCTGGGTGTCACGTTCGGTGACGAGAGCATTCCCGGCATCGACGTAGTCATGGCCGACCCCAGCTTTATCGTCGAGCGCCGCGAGAAGCTTGCGGGGTTGATTGTCACGCATGCACATGAAGATCACGTTGGCGCGGTCGCGCACCTGTGGCCGCAACTTAAGTGTCCGGTTTATACCACGCCTTTTTGCGCCGCTTTCCTGGAGTACAAGCTCAAGGAAGCAGGTTTGGACGGCAAAGTGCCGGTGCACATCATTCCGCTTGGCGGGCACGTCGATATCGGTCCGTTCAGCGTGGATTTTATCACACTGACCCATTCCATCCCCGAACCCAACGCGCTGGCGATCCGCACGAAGTACGGCACAATTTTTCATACCGGCGATTGGAAGTTCGATCCTGATCCGCTGATCGGTAGTCCCACCGACTTCGCCGCCCTCAACGCCATCGGCGACGAGGGCGTGCTGGCGCTGGTAGGCGATTCCACCAATGTCTTCTCCGAAGGCGAAGCTGGGTCCGAAGGTGATGTGCGGGAAAGCTTGATCGCATTGCTCGGGCGCTACACGGGCCGCATTGCGGTGGGATGTTTCGCATCGAATCTGGCGCGCCTTGAGTCTATCTGTCGCGCTGCCGAGGCCAACGGGCGGCATGTGGCACTGGTGGGGCCATCGCTGTGGCGCATCGCGGAAACGGCGCGCCGCACCGGCTATCTCTCGCCCGATCTCACGTTCTACAAAGCCGAAGACGCCTCGTTCCTGCCGCGTGACAAGGTGCTGTATATCTGCACCGGCAGCCAGGGCGAAGCGCGGGCGGCGCTGATGCGCATTGCCTCCGGACAACATCCGGACGTGACACTGGAGGAGGGCGACGTCGTCATATTCTCGTCGCGCGTCATTCCGGGCAACGAGAAAGCCATCGCCAAAGTCCAGAACGAGCTGGCGAAGCGCAACGTCCAAATTGTCACAACGCGCGATCACTTCATTCACGTCTCGGGCCACCCCGCGCGGGATGAGTTGAGGCGGATGTACCAGATGATCCGTCCAAAGATTTCGATCCCGGTCCACGGCGAAGCCATGCACATGCGCGCACATGGGGAATTGGCCAAGGAATGCCAAGTGCCGCAGACGGTGCTGGTGGAAAACGGTAAGGCCGTAAAGTTCAGCAAGGATGGGCGTGCCAGGGTCATGGGCACAGTCTGGAGCGGCCGCATGGCTTTTGAGGACGGAGAGGTGGTGCCTTTCTCCAGCCCCATGCTCAAGGACCGCAAGCGGATGTTCTATGACGGCGCGGTGGTGGCCACGATCTCGCTCGACGAGGACGGCGAGGTTTGCGGCGATCCCCAAGTTGCCGTCCTGGGCATGGCCGATCCGCTGGAAGATGACTGGGCCGACCGTCTTGATAAGGCCGTCAGCCGCCTGCCCAGGAAGGCCCGCCAGGATGATACGGCGGTGGAGGAGGCGGTTCGTTCGACGATCCGCAAGGCCTTTGCGCCCCGCCGCAAGCCGGTGGTAAAGGTTCATATCCAACGGGTGTAAGCCCGCAAATGTGGCAAAAACGCCGACTTTGCCCTATATATTTCCACTCCGACGCCGCGAGGACTTCATGATTGGTAATTTGAACCACGTTGCGATTGTTGTCCCCGATTTGGCCGCCGCCGCGGCTAATTACCGGGATGCGCTCGGCGCCAAGGTGTCTGAGCCGGTCGATGTCCCGCACCAGGGTGTCACAGTCGTCTTCATCGAACTGCCCAATACCAAGATCGAGCTTCTGCATCCGCTCGGGGAGAATTCGCCGATTGCCAAGTTTCTCGAGAACAATCCCTCGGGCGGCATCCACCACATCAGTCTGGAAGTCGACGAGATCTACGCGGCCCGCGATAAGCTCAAAGCGAGCGGCAAGCGCGTGCTTGGCGACGGCGAGCCCAAGACCGGCACACATGGAACGCCCGTGCTGTTCCTCCATCCCAAGGACTTTCACGGTACATTGGTTGAGATCGAGGAAGTCGCAAAAGCGTCCTAATATTTGAGGTGTGCATGTTGCGGTTCGTGAGTCTTATCAGCGCTTTAGGAATCGCAAGTTCGTCCGTTGCGCTAAGTGCGGCGCGCGCCGAAACGGTCAAACTTTCCACGGGTGATTGCAGCAAACTGGTCGCGCATCAACCCACCGATGACGTGACGTACAAGCCCGGGGTCGATGTGCGCGGGAAGGCTGTTGTCCCGGCCGACATCGGCGGCGGGACACAAATCACAGTCCCGGAATCTATCGACATCCAGATCGGCATCGATCTCGCCGACCGGCTGGCGTTGCGCGATGCCCGCCGCCAGGGAGCCGCCACGACAACCCGCAAGGTTCTGCCTTATGAGGGCAAGTCACCTATCGGCACGCTCACGGTCAAAGGCAATGATGTGTTCTGGAACGGCGAGCGTGTGGCATCTCAGGACGAGGCACTCCTGGCCGAAGCCTGCCGGAAGGGACTAACGGCGGCGGGGGTTACCCTGCCGACCCGAAAGCCAAAGCTGGCTAATCCGTAACTCCCAAGTCCCTAGAATTACCGCCATTTTTTGCCTATGGTCCGGCATCATTCCTCGCGCTCCTAAGGATTCCCAATGCGGCTCTCCCGCTTTTTCCTGCCGACCCTCAAAGAAACCCCGACCGAAGCGCAGATCGTCTCGCACCGGCTGATGCTCCGGGCCGGAATGGTCCGCCAGCACGCGGCCGGTATTTACAACTGGCTGCCGCTGGGCGCGCGGGTTTTGCAGAACATCATCCAGGTGGTGCGTGAGGAGCAGGATGGTGCCGGTGCGCAGGAAATCATCATGCCGACCATCCAGTCGGCCGATCTGTGGAAGGAAAGCGGGCGCTATGACGCCTACGGCCCCGAGATGCTGCGCATCAAGGATCGTCATGAGCGTGACATGCTTTACGGGCCGACCCACGAGGAGGTCGTTACTGATATTTTCCGTAACAATATCAAAAGCTACCGCGATCTTCCTAAGAATCTATATCAGATCCATTGGAAGTTCCGCGACGAGGTCCGCCCGCGCTTTGGCGTGATGCGCGGACGCGAGTTTTTGATGAAGGACGCCTATTCCTTCGATCTGGATTATGCCCGCTCCAAGCATGCCTATAACCAGATGTTCGTGGCCTACCTGCGGACCTTCGCCCGCCTTGGGTTGAAGGCTATCCCCATGAAGGCGGACTCAGGCCCCATCGGCGGCGACCTTAGCCACGAGTTCATCGTGCTCGCCGATACCGGCGAAAGCGCGGTGTTTTGCCACAAGGCGCTTTTGGAGAAGCCGGCTCCGGACAACGTCGATTACGAAGCCGACTTGCAGCCGATCATCGACGAGTGGACCGGCCTTTATGCCGCCACCGACGAAAAGCACGATGCGGCGGCGGCTGAAAAGCTGGGCGCCGATCTGGTTAGCGCCCGTGGGATCGAGGTGGGGCACATCTTCCATTTTGGAAAGAAGTACTCGGACCCCATGAAGGCCAGCGTCATCGGTTCCGACGGCAACTCCACGAACGTGTTCATGGGCTCATACGGGATTGGCGTCTCGCGCCTGGTGGGGGCGATTATCGAGGCTAATCACGACGAACACGGTATTGTTTGGCCGGACTCCGTCGCGCCCTTTGACGTCGGCTTGATCAACCTGAAAGTCGGGGACGCGGCCTGCGATGCGGCCTGCAAGACTATTTACGATGCCCTGCGCCTAAAGCGCCGCGACGTCCTCTATGATGATCGCGACGATCGCGCGGGTGTGAAGTTCGCCGATATGGACCTGATCGGCCTGCCTTGGCAGGTGGTGGTTGGCCCTAAGGCTGTTGCGAAAGGCGTTGTCGAACTCAAACGCCGCGCGACCGGTGTTAAAGAAGAACTGAGTTTTGAAGCTGCCATCGCCAAGCTGACGTTGATTTAGGCCATACCTTTCATGGATAGCGCATTATGATCTTCGGAGCTTTCGAGCGCATGGTGGCGGCGCGCTATCTGCGCGCCCGCCGCCAGGAAGGCTTCGTGTCGGTCATCGCCGGCTTTTCGCTGGTGGGTATCGCGCTGGGTGTCGCCACGCTGATTATTGTCATGGCGGTTATGAATGGCTTCCGGGCCGATATCATGGACCGCATCCTGGGCGTTAACGGCCATATTGCCGTTTATAGCGTCGGGGAATCGATTATGGACTTCGACGCCAAGCTTGCGAAGCTGAGGGAGATTCCGGGCGTCGTGAGCGCCGTCCCGACGGTCGAAGGTCAAGTGCTCGTTACGACTCAGAGTATTGGCAATGGCGCCGGCGCTCTAGTGCGCGGTTTGCGGCATGAAGATGTCAGCGCTACGCCGTGGATTGCCGACAAGATTGTTAATGGATCGTTGGAGGCTTACGTCGCAGGCGAGGGAATTCTTATCGGCCGGCGCATGGCCGAACGTTTCAATGTCCGGGCCGGAGGGGAGATCATGCTGATCTCGCCTCGCGGCAATGTGACGGCTTTCGGCTCGGTGCCGCGGGCCCATACATTTCTGGTCGCGGGTGTGTTTGACATCGGGATGAGCGAAATCGATAGCGGTGTTATTTTCATGCCGTTGCCATTGGCTCATGCCTATTTCAAGTACCCCGACGCAGTGACCAGTATGGAAATTCGTGTCGACAACGCCGACAACGCGCGCTTTATCACTCAACAGGTGGAAGCTGTTCTAGGGCCAAGGGTGCGCGTGCTTTCATGGGAACAGACCAACGGGCCGTTCTTTAATGCACTTCAGGTCGAGCGCAACGTTATGTTCCTTATCCTGACGCTGATTATCCTCGTGGCGGCGCTGAACATTATCTCCGGCCTTATCATGCTGGTGAAGGATAAGGGGCGCGACATCGCGATCCTTCGCACCATGGGCGCGACGCGCGGGATGATCATGAGAATCTTTTTCATCGCTGGGGCCAGTGTCGGCGTCATTGGGACAATTATCGGATTTGGGATCGGTCTGGCGTTCTGTGAAAACATAGAGGCGATCCGCCAGTTCGTGGAGCGGGTTTTACGCACGAAGCTGTTCTCACCCGAGATCTACTATCTCACCCAGATGCCCGCAAAAATGGATTGGCACGACACCTTGGCGGCGGTGGGCTTGGCGTTGGTGCTGTCGTTTGCCGCCACATTGTATCCATCTTGGCGCGCCGCACGTACAGATCCGGTCGAGGCGCTGCGCTATGAGTGATGCTCCCGCTTTAGAACTGCGCGCTGTCCGCCGTACCTATCAGCAGGGCGGCAATGAGTTGCATGTCTTGCGCGGCGCAGAGTTGACTCTTAAGCGTGGTGAAGTGGTAGCGCTGGTCGGTCCGTCGGGTGCTGGCAAGTCGACATTCCTTCATATCGCCGGACTGCTGGAGCACCCCGATGCGGGGGAAGTGCGATTCAATGGTCAGGATTGCGGCGGCTTCAACGACGAGAAGCGTACCCAGTTGCGCCGGAGCAAGTTGGGATTCGTCTATCAGTTCCACTACTTATTGCCCGAATTTACGGCAGCGGAAAACGTCATCTTGCCGCAGATGATCGCGGGAACGGGCATGGCGGAAGCGCGCGTGCGTGCGATTTCGCTACTGGAATCCATGGGGCTTGGCGCGCGCGCGGATCATCGCCCCGGAAAACTTTCCGGCGGTGAGCAGCAGCGCGTGGCAATTGCGCGCGCGTTGGCTAATAACCCCGCCGTTCTGTTGGCCGATGAACCGACAGGCAATCTTGATCCTGACACGGCCGATGGTGTTTTCGTGGAGCTTATCAAGCTTGCGAAGCAGCACGGCCTCGCAGCGATTATTGCCACCCACAACCCGGCACTTGCCAGCCGGATGGATCGCACCGTGCGTCTCGAGCACGGCATTTTGGCGAACGTTTAAGTTGGCAAATCCAAATCTCTGACGTTTTCGTCAGAGATTTTCGCAACCCTAAAACCGTTGGCGCGCTAGTCATTCCATCCGACCGCGCCGCCGGGCTCGTTCTTCCGCTTTCGACGGTTTTTTAAGCCCGCACGTATTGCTTCTCACGTTGACTTGCCGCAGCGTTATTCCTAGATTTTAATTGTTCTAACGTGGGAGTTGCCATGAGCATGGAAATCGACATCGACAAGAAAGACCGTAAAGCGATCGCGGACGGGCTGTCACGCTTACTGGCTGACACATATACGCTCTACTTGAAGACTCACAATTATCATTGGAACGTCACCGGCCCGATGTTCCAGACGCTTCATCTGATGTTCCAGACCCAGTACAACGAGCTTTGGCTTGCGGTTGATCTGGTCGCGGAACGTATTCGTACCCTGGGGCATGTCGCGCCGGGTACATATAAGTCGTTCTCCAAGCTCGCGAGTATCAGTGAGGAAGAGGGCGTACCGAAAGCCACGCAGATGATTCGTAATCTTGTAAAGGGCCACGAACAGGCGGCCAAAACGGCGCGGAGCATTCTGCCGTTAGTCGACAAGGCAAGCGACGAACCGACAGCCGACCTGCTTACGCAGCGCCTACAACTCCATGAAAAGACCGCTTGGATGCTGCGTAGCCTATTGGATGATAACTGTACGCCGTCAGCGCCTATGAGACAGAATTGGGGTGGTGAGTAAGGGAGGGTTTTGGTCTTATCGCAGTGACGGAGGAACGAAGATGAGACCAAAACCCATGAACACGAAGGCCCCAGCTGAGCGGGTACTCAAGGACATTCGCCGGGCCACCCGGCGGCATTTTTCAGCCGAAGACAAGATACGCATCCCCCGTCGTCCCGCCTTGCGCTAGAATAATCTCGGCCCGTGTTTCTTGCCCATTTGTCTTCTCCTTCAGGTGATCTGCCCCCTTCAGGGTGGTCCATCGACTATTTTAGTCTGGACCATGAAGGAGAAGAGAAATGGGCAAGAGGCACAAGCCTGAGGAGATTATCGGCAAGCTGCGT
>CANJRA010000009.1 GCA_947476625.1 Fidelibacterota bacterium | reverse complement strand
TTTTTGGCGTCCTCGTGTGTAAGCGCCGGAGCAATAATCCCTCACTAAAGCGGCCATCACCCACCCAGACCCGTCCTTTTCTCAATCATCGCCATCAACTCCCCGTCGCTCATCTCCCGCACACTCTTCGGCGCGGCCACCGTCATCATCGCAACGCCCTGCAGCGGCTTGCCCCAACCGCGATCTAGCAACGCCGTGGCGGCGCTGACACGGGCGGCGTGAGGTGGGCATGCTGTTTAAACGGCCCAACCTTACTGCATTCTCGGACAAACCACGCCGCTGCTTGTTGGCAATCCACCCCGGCGCGCCGTCCGGCTGGGCGCGGGAATAAGTACCGCCAATGGCCCGGGTCCGCGTACACCGTCAACAAAAACTCCAGGCCGGTCATTTCGCCGACGCGCCGGATCACGACCCGCTCAGGATCGCCAAAGGCTACGGCGTAGCGGCGGTAGCCCTGCGCGTTCTCCACGAAGCCGAGGCAGCGGTATATCGGGCGGAAGCGCGTGATGGGTGGGGTGGTGGATAGAGCGGCGGGTGCGGTCATCGCCGAGCGTTCCTACAGGCGGACGGGCGCGAGGGATGAATTATATCACGCTGCCGTCGTTACGCCCAGCCACCGACGTCAGAGTGTATGAATATCCCTACGTGTGTCAGGCCGGGTAAATGCCTTCACATCTGAACGGCCAGCGTTTCATGGCAAGCGTCTCATACTTCAAAATGGTGGCGCATCGTCGGCTTCCTTGGGCGCTTCTCGCAGCCACGGAATCACCTTCGGCGGCGGACCGGCGTAGGGGTCTTCCATTATACCTTGCCCGGCCAATGCGACCCTGGCCTGTTCAACCCTTTTGTCGCGCCACACCGGCCAACAATCTGTATGCAGCCACACGTGCGGCCCGACCCCGAACGGGACCAATGCCGCTCCCGGTGCATCCACCCCGCAACACTCGGCGCACCTGTCGGGCGCTGACGACGCCGGATTGTCGTCTAACCATTCTACTAAGCGGCGCTGATAGGCGACGGCTTCGGCACGTTCGCCTGGATGTGCTTTAGGTGGTAGTCCCCTTGTGACGAACGCCTGCCATTCAACGCCGATGGGCCTGACTGGCGGAACAGGGGGATTAATTCTGACGGGCCTATGCTCAGAACTATTAGTCACAAGATAGTTTTGAGGATTGTGAGGATGTTTTTCTGTAGTTCTTACACCCATGATTTCCCGCCAACCCATCATCGCCACCCAGCGACGATGTTAGGCCGGACAATAACGATTGCTGATTGTGGCCTTCCGGACCTTAGTGGCGACGTATCTGCGATGGCTACGTAACCTCTTTCTACAAGCACATCGGTTGCTTTTCTAACTTCTGCGGCGTGAGGGAATGATCCCTTGAGTGCTTGGTGGATATCTCTAAGGCTAACTTGTGCCCGATGTCCGGTATCCAGCCACCGCCAGACTTTCTCAGCGGCTGATATTTGAGCATCAGCACCCATCATCTCCAGAGCAGCTAAGCTGTGTTTACCAAAAACAGCCATCAAAGTTAGTGCACGCTCCATTGTTTCTGGGTCAATAGGGGACTCCGACGGCGCGATGTGTGTGATTACATGCAGAATACCAGCGATGCGAATGGCAGATCCGGGAGCTTTTCCAGCCCAATCTTTTGCATTTTCAAAGTCACCGCCGGGCCGCATAGCCTCCTCAATACATTGGCGGTAGGCTTGCCAGTTATCGTAAGCAGCAGGTGACAGCTTGAGGATGTGACTGGTCGCTTTGCCCTCCGCGTCTATCGCACTTGGAATGTTTAGTATCGCGGTGATGCCTTTAGCAAAAACATCCTCAATATCCTCAGAAATGGTCAGCGGCTTTCCTGTCCTGTAACCCAGTGGCGATGGAGGCAGGAGATATAGGAAGCGTCCAAGCAAGCCTCGCCCCCTGAACCCAGGCATTGCGGCTAGACCGCGCAGCACGTCCGGCTGCGGGGATAGCCCGATACTAAGTAAGGGGCTGAGCAGAAACACCGGCGGTCTGCTGCCTCGGTCAACCCGCTCAGAATCCCCGACATGAGCCTTCAGAACTAAGTCGAGGTTAGGGATGCCCTTTGAATAGCGGCCACCGAGCATTTCAAAGATGCCGCCTTCGCTGGACAGCCATGCCATACGTTCATCATTATCGGCCAAGATCGTACCCAACCGCTCCGGCGTCACGTCGCTGGTCCACAGTTGCGGCAGGTGTGGAATCACCGGCATGGAGGCCTCGATGTCAGCGGCCTGACGCGCCAAGTTTGTAGATTTTAGGCCGTCCTTTTCTTTGGCAGAGTCTGCTCTTAACCTATTGGCCCGCGTTTCAGCCGTTTTGAAATCCGAAGTCGCTTTCTTTATTTCATCTTGCATACCCTCGGCCTGTTTGCGTTCCCACTCGACAAGGGCAGCAGTGGCGGCTCTTTGCACGGCGGACTTTCGGTTACCCGGTTCAAGAGCTATCGCCAGCCACAAGTTGGTCGGCTCAAAATAGTTGTGGTGCACCCTGACCTTAAATCGCCGCGCTACAGCGGTAGCGCAAGTCGCCAGGACCAGGGTTAAAGCTAATTCCGGGGGTGTTTCTGTTGCAGCTGCTATCGCGGCCGCATAATCACCCGCCCAACTTGGCAATTCATCGCCACGTAGGCGTGGCAAGGTGGGGTGATCGAGCTGCACAAGCGGTGGCCAGTCGTTGGCCTCAGCTTTGGCCTCGGGTAAGGCCGCCCTTTCAATCGCCGCCTTAACCGCCTCGGCGCCGGACAAAGTGCACAGGTCATTAAAGTCAGTAAAGCCAGAAGGCCGTCCATCGCAGAACACGGGCACTGCAAGCAGTCCGTTGGTTGCCAGAGCGGCCTCCGTCGCCTTCGTGGTGCCTGGATTCCCGTCTGTCTCCGCATCGTCATCCGCACAAAGCACCAACTTGATGTCGGGGAACTTTGCTCGTAGCGCCAGCGCCACAGGCATTAGGTTCCCTGAGTCAAATGCGACTGCAACGGCAATGCCGGTTACTTCATGAATAGTGGCTCCAGTCGCGAACCCTTCGGCTATGCACAATGTGCCACTTGGGGTGCCGATAAAGAAGAATGACCCCTTTACCTGCCCATCTTTTAAATACCGCTTGCCGCCATCGGCATCGATGAACTGCAAAGTTTGAAGCTGGTCTTCGACATCTCGCGCCGGAATTACAAGTTTGCCTTGCGACATCCTCGCGCCATGGGCGGCAACGTTTTTCTTAGTTAGATAAGGGTGAATTGCACACTCGGTGGCTGCGTCCCATATCGAGGCAGCAAGGCCCTTTGCTTCCGAACGGCGAAGATCATCTTCGGCCGCTCGCTCCCGGCGAGCGTCCTCTATACGCCGTCTTACGTCGGCTTTTTCTGTCGCGGTCTGCTGACGTTCAGCCTTGAAATACCAATTCTCCCAGCCCAGGCCATCGCGATGGTTTTGGAATCCACCAGCTGGCAGTCCATCGGGGTGATATATATATGCGCCGTCGCCTTTTCCTCGATGGCCGTCATTGGTGTCGCAGCGATGTAGTTTGCCATCCGTTACTAGATCTGATGGCGGCAATAAATTGCGCTGAGCCATTCTGTCTCGGAATGAATTCTCAGCAGCTACTGCATCAATTCTATTGTCCGCGACTTTATTGGGGTCAAAATTGAAATCAAGTTCGGCCATTTGTTAGCTCCAGTTGTGGAGCCGCTTGCGAGGAAGCATCGAGAAAGCTATATTTGTCTTGTGAAGAACGAATACGGCTTCAGGGTCGCCCCTCGTGGGCGGCCCTTATTTTTGGGACGTCGCGACTTTTTGCGAGGTCGAGTTTCGGCGCCGCCCTGCCAGCCAGAGGGCAATTTCGGACGGCTCGTAGCGGACGGCGCGGCCAATTTTTACATAGCGCGGCCCGTCCCCGGTCAGCCTAGCCTTGTTCAGGAAGGACGAACTTACGTGGAGTTCGGTGGCAGCTCTTTCCGTGTCGAGTAACGGTGATATCGGTGTGGGAACGTTCATGGCGTTTAGTCTCCTCATATGTCCGATGAGGAAACTTAGGCCGAAACGGAGTGCGGATTTTCGCGCTTATTTCCGCACTTTCTTTGGCCCGTCTTATTTTTTGAATTCGTAGTACCGCCTTTTAATCGATGGGGCCGTCAAAACCCTGTAACGGCGCATGCGTGCAACTTTCTTGCATGCGGCATCTACCTTTAAGCCCATAGCAATTTCGCGTTTGACGTCGTCAAACAGCTTGGGGAATTTTGCAAGTAGCGTGGATCGTCCACGCTGAGTATCGCGCACCCCTTTTTCCTTAAAGCCGGGGACGTGGCGATCCGCCAATTTTAGCGCCAGTGTGGGCCAGTCGCCGAAGGGGACAAGGTAATGCTGGAAAAGAGCAGTTATCCGCAAACCCATTTCGTATTGATAAGCAGCTAACCGCTTCTTGCTCTTCTGAAGGTCGCGTGAAGGCGCGGGTAAATCATACGGAACTGAGAGTATGCCCTCGTAACTAACATCGCGAAGAAGGATCACATTTGGAAACTCATCCGACGTGCCGAGTACATCCTTCTTTCCCATCCTATTTGATCTTTCTGTCGCGGATAAAAATTACGTTGGCTTCGTTTCCTTTGAGGATTAACTCGATGAGTGCATCAAGCTTTTCCAGCGCCTCTCGCTTTTCCTCAATGTATGCGTGCCGGTCATAAGTCCCCTCCACGCCCTTGATGACGTGCCCCAACACCCGCTCCGCAATTTCGGAACGGATACCAGCGCGTGACATGAGAGAACGCGCAGTGCGGCGTAAATCATGGATCACCCACGGCTTCATCTGCTCCAGGCCGGTCTTCTTCCGCTCCTTTGCTATTGCATCATCCAAAGCATGTTTAGCCTTGGAGAACCCGGAAAATGGGACCTTGCCGGTGGTCGTAATATAGAGGCCGCCCTTCTTGGGTTCCGGCAGACCAGCCAGGAGGGCCAGGGCTGTTTTTGTTAGTGGCACGACGTTATCGCGCCCACCCTTGGAGCGTGCGGCTGGGATCGTCCAAACGTCGCCATCAACTTCGCCTTGCCGCATCTGAGCTACCTCATCCCGGCGCTGGGCCGTCAGCAACAGCAGCCGCAGCAAGACGGGGTACGGGCCTTTAAGGGTGTCCAACGCGGTCCAGGCCGACCGGATTTCGTCATCACTCAGGAACCTATCGCGGGCGCGATCCTTGGGTTTAACGCGGGCCATGCCGCGCACAACGGGAGAGTTAAAAAGGTCGTCCCTTGTTGCGTGCCACGCCAACGCTTTGCGAAAGTGCGCAAGCGTTCGATCCGCCATCACCGGGCCGTTATTGTCCTCAATCTTATCGAGCATCGCGTTAATTTCAGACCGCTTAAGCTCGCGCACAACGCGGTCGCCCAGGACCGGCTTGATGTATTTCTCGAAAATGCGACCCTTCTCGTGGGCGCTACGGGGGGCTTGCTTGAGGGCATACCGCTCCATGTGTTCATCCAGCACGTCGCTCACGGTCTTTTCGGGGTTTGCCCGCGCCGCCTTGGCAGCGGCCCGTGAGGCCACCTTAACGGCCAAGGGGTCCTTGCCATCAGCGACGGCACCGGCGTGTTTCTGAGCAATCTCTCGGGCCTGTTGGGGCGTAACCTGCCCGTGAAGTCCTAAAGATAGCCACCGGCGCTGGCCGGTTGAATGGTCGCGGTAGCGAAAGCCGTAGGTGGCTACGCCGCTGGGCAAGCACCGGGCATAGAACCCGCGCACCTCATCATCCGCCAGCACGTCACCGGGACGCATGGCGTCCACAGAACGCTTGGTAATGGCCTTGCGCATCGTGCACCCAAGAAAGTAAGAGGGTCGGTCCGTGCACCCACTGTGCACCCACGCGGCAGGAAACTCAAGGTAAGTCAGGGAATTTTGGGAATACAATTATTGCATTGATATATATGACATAATGTCATGATGGCGTGGGTAAGTGATTGGTTAGCAAGGGCCTTGTAAAGGTAGTACCTCTAACTTTTAATCAGGGGGCCGGTGGTTCGAACCCACCCGGGCTCACCAATTTAATCCTTCTAGGTCAATGACTTAGAGGGATTTTTTTTGATCATAATCTGACCCCTCAAAACTGCCCATTTATGCTGTTTTATGCCCCTTTTTGCCGGTCTACGGCACAAATCCGTCACAAGCCATTCTGCTCATTTTTGCGGTGGGCGTTGGCTATTCCGCGTGCCTAACCACCAGAGCACTGTCGTCGTCGTTAGGTATAAAATGGTGCTCACGATCAGGTCGTGGACGGCTAGCGCCTGACTCGTCCTGTCTCCGACGCCCATTGCAGCAAGCCGGCCACCATCTCGGTACAATAGCCTAGCCCTTCGTAGCCCTCGGCCATGCTGTAGCCCATTGTCACGCTGCCTTCACGTCGGGCAGGCATGCGAACCCGCCGTTGCCGACCAGCACTTGGTCATCACGCCGCACGGCATACCAATTCCACCAGCCCGGTACGGCAAATCCCTTCT
Organism: Fidelibacterota bacterium; assembly: GCA_947476625.1. GTDB lineage: Bacteria > Pseudomonadota > Alphaproteobacteria > Rhodospirillales > Rhodospirillaceae > SHVO01. Next base: position 93,233 of record CANJRA010000009.1, on the reverse strand, counting down.
CCAGTTGATCGGCGAAGTACTCCTGCACGTCCAGCATCGTTGCCGGCAGCCACGTCGGAGGAACGATCGCATCCAAAAGCGCGGTGAAATACGCGCGATCGCTCGCATCGGCACGCGATAAGCGCGCCGTCGCGGCAATCAGATCAAGACGTGATGTAGAGATGCGAAGCGGCGGCGCAGTCATTGAGATATCTGCGCCGCCTTTAAGAAGCTATTTCGCTTTGGGTGCCGGCGGCTTAGCGGTGCCGTTCTTTTCGGCGTCGGCGGCCACTTGCAGACGTACAATGCGGTCGGGGTAAGGCACCGTGCCGCCTCCATTGGCATCGCCCTTACGAATGCGATCCACGAATTCCATGCCCGAAACCACTTCGCCCCAATAAGTGTATTGACCATCGAGGAAGTTGCTGTCGGCGGTCACGATGAACCACTGACTGTCGGCGCTATTGATGTTGGACGAGCGCGCCATGGATACGGCGCCGCGCACGTGCTTACCGTCGGGCGAGCTGACCGGCGTAAACTCTGCTGGAATCTTTGTACCGGAACCGCCCGTGCCGTTGCCCTTCGGGTCGCCGGTCTGCGCCATGAAGCCGTCGATCACACGGTGAAAAACAATGCCGTCATAAAAGCCCTGGCGCACCAGTTCCTTGATGCGCGCAACATGCTTCGGCGCCAGGTCCGGGCGCAACTTGATAACGACACGGCCGTAATCAAGGTCGAGGTAGAGGGCGTTTTCCAGATCCAAGGTCTTTTTCTCCTTCGGCGGCGATGCCTGCTGTGCAAATACCGCGCCCGATGTGCCTAACATCAAGGTTGCGGCAATTGCCAAAACCCAAAAAAGGCCAGTGCGTCTTTGCATCATGCGTGTCTCGCTAGTGTTGAATTCAGGGTCCACAGTCATAACCTCGCCCCCCGCTTTACACAAGGCGGAGAGGGTTACAGACCGTTTAAGCTTTATATTTTGCGCGCACGCTCTTGTTCACGGCCGCTGGAACGAAACTAGAGATATTGCCACCTAGGCTGGCAACTTCCTTCACCAGCCGCGAGGCTATGAATTGGTTGCGTTCCGACGCCATAAGAAACAGCGTCTCGACGGACGCATTGATGCGGGTGTTCATGCCCGCCATCTGAAATTCATATTCGAAGTCGGATACTGCGCGCAGGCCGCGGATGATGAGGTCGGCGCCCTGGCTGACGACAAAATCCATCAGCAGCGTCTCGAAGGGCACGACTTCAACAACCGTCCCATTAAGCTGAAGTTTGTCGATCTCGCGACGGCACATGGCGACGCGTTCTTTTAACGAGAACAACGGTCCCTTGCCCGCATTCACCGCCACCGCGACGACCAATCTATCGACCACCTTTACCGCGCGGCCGACAATATCTAAATGCCCGTTTGTGACTGGATCGAAGGTGCCTGGATAAACGCCTATCCGGTAGTGGCCCGCTGACGGTGCCGGCGGCTTCTTCCCCATCTTTATCCCCTCTTATTCTGGCTACCGGCTTTGTGCTCAGCCTTCGGCAGCTGTGTCGTCTGCTGTCTCGGCAGTATCCTCGCCGGTGTCTTGACCGTCCGCCTCGCCGTCATCCTGCGGTCCGTTTTCTTCTTGCGGCAGATGCGCGACCGAGGTGACGTTTTCTTCTTCCCCGGTTGAGAATAGCGTCACGCCCTGGGTCGAACGTCCTGCGACACGCACATCGCCGATCGGAATACGGATCAAACGTCCGGCATCGGTAATCATCATAACCTGGTCTTTGTCGCCGACCGGGAACGACGCCACCACGTCACCATTACGTTTGCTGGTGGCGATGGAAACGATCCCCGAGCCCCCGCGGCCCGTGATGCGATACTCGTAAGCCGACGTACGCTTGCCAAAGCCCTTCAGCGTGGCCGTCAGGATGTACTCTTCATTCGCGGCAAAATGTTTGAACTCATCATCCGTCAGCACTTTGCCTGTCGCGGCAATCTCTTCACCGCCGTCGTCAGCTTCGTCGCCGCCGCGCAGCTTGCGGACCATTTTCAGGTATGCGTTGCGGCTTTCAGTATCGAACTCCACATGGCGCAGGATCGACATCGAGATGACTTCGTCGCCTTCACCGAATTTGATACCGCGCACGCCCATGGACGAACGGCTCGCGAACACGCGCACATCCGCCACTTCGAAGCGGATGCACTTACCTTGGCGCGTCGATAGCAATACGTCGTTCTTGTCGTCGCAAGGGGCAACACCGATAAGGCGGTCGCCGCCCTCTTCCAACTTCATGGAGATCTTGCCGGAGCGGTTGATATTGATGAAGTCCGACAGATCGTTACGCCGCACGGTGCCCGCCGACGTCGCGAACATCACATTAAGCTGGCCCCAGGTGCTTTCGTCCTCAGGCAGCGGCATGACCGTCGAAATGGTCTCGCCTTCCTTCAACGGCAGCAGATTTACCATCGCCTTACCGCGGCTCTGCGGCGTGCCCACTGGCAGCTTGTAGACCTTCAGCTTGTAGACCATGCCCAGTGTCGAGAAGAACAGCACGGGCGTGTGCGTATTGACGATATAAAGCGCCCGGACAAAATCCTCTTCCTTGGTCGCCATACCGGCCCGACCCTTACCGCCGCGCCGCTGCGCGCGATAGGTCGACAACGGCACGCGTTTGATCCAGCCCGCATTCGTAACGGTCACGACCATGTCTTCGCGTTGGATCAGGTCTTCGATGTCGGTCTCAAACTCGACCTCTTCGATGGTGGTCTTGCGCGGCGTGCCGTACTCGGCCTTCATCTCAACCAGCTCTTCGCGCATGATCTCGTAGAGACGCGCGCGGCTGCGCAGGATTTCGAGGTAGGTCGCAATTTCAGTACCGATTTCGGTCAGCTCGGAATGCAGCTTGTCGCGCTCCAGGCCCGTCAAACGATGCAGACGCAGATCCAGGATCGCCTTGGCCTGATCTTCCGACAGCTTGTATTTGCCGTCGATGACCTTGCGGTCAGGCTCGTCGATCAAAGCCACCAGAGGCGCAACGTCGCTGGCAGGCCAATCACGCGCCATTAACTGCTCGCGCGCCTCGCTGGGGTCCGAAGCAGCCCGGATCAGCTTGATCACTTCATCTAAATTGGAGACCGCAACCGCCAAACCCACCAAGACGTGCGCACGGTTGCGCGCCTGATTGAGCTTGAAGACTGTACGGCGGCGGATGACTTCTTCGCGGAACGTGATGAACGCCTGCAAAATCTGCTTCAGGTTCATCAGTTCCGGACGACCGCCGTTGATGGCCAGCATGTTGACGCCGAAGCTGCTCTGCAGCGGCGAGAATTTATAAAGCTGGTTCAGCACCACTTCGGCCATGGCGTCGCGCTTGATTTCGACCACCACGCGCACACCCTGGCGGTCCGATTCATCGCGCAGATCGCTGATGCCTTCGATGCGCTTGTCGCGCACCAGTTCGGCAAACTTCTCGATCATCGACGACTTATTCACCTGATAGGGAATCTCGGTGATGATGATCGCATGCTTGTCCTTGCCGATATCTTCGATCTCACAACGCCCGCGCATAATGACCGAGCCGCGGCCCGTGATCATGGCTGCACGGCTGCCGGCTTGACCCAGAATGATGCCGCCGGTCGGGAAGTCGGGACCCGGCACAAGCTCCATCAACCGCTCGTCTGTCGTCGCAGGGTCGTCGATCAGCGCGCAGGTCGCGTCGATGATCTCACCCAAATTGTGCGGCGGGATGTTGGTCGCCATGCCGACGGCGATACCGCCCGCGCCATTGACCAGCAGATTGGGAAAGCGCGCGGGCAGAACCACCGGCTCATGCTCGCTTTCGTCATAGTTGGGCTGAAAATCGACAGTGTCTTTATCAATGTCGTCCAGCAGCGAATGCGCCGGTTTCGCCAAGCGGGATTCCGTATACCGCATGGCTGCCGGCGGATCGCCGTCCATGGACCCGAAGTTGCCCTGGCCATCGACCAGCGGTACGCGCATCGAGAAATCCTGCGCCATACGGACCATGGCGTCGTAAATCGATTGGTCGCCATGGGGGTGGTACTTACCCATGACGTCCCCGACGATGCGGGCCGACTTGCGGTAGGGCTTGTTGAACTCGTAGCCCGCCTCTTTCATCCCGTAGAGGATGCGGCGGTGGACGGGCTTTAACCCGTCGCGGACGTCTGGCAGCGCGCGGCTGACGATCACGCTCATGGCGTAATCGAGGTAGCTGCGCTTCATTTCATCTTCGATTGTGACCGGAATCATGTCGAAGGCCGACGGGGTCGGGCCGTCGCTCGGAGGAGGAGTTTCGCTCAACGGTTCACTCGCATAAAATTAAACCAATACGCCTTTTCTGACCGAAATGGTGCACCGCACCCACGATCAGAGCACTCCCAAGATGTTGCGTTTAACTCCCCTCGGGCGGCCCTCGAAAATGGGCCGTAACACCCTTGAAATCTAGCAGAAATCCCCTTTTGCACATAACACTAGTTCACAGGCATCGACATCCTTGTCGTGCCGCCCCCAGAGATGCGAATATTTCTATTATTTATTCATATATTACATGATATTATTATATTTAATTCATCTAGTATATGAGACTTTGTGGCGGCATTCAAAAAAAGTGCGTCCTGCGCCCTCTCACAGGAGATGGTCGCGCATTCAAAAACCACGAGACTCGGGCCGGCGGCCAGTACTGTAAATTGTGGTCTTACGCCGCGTACGCTGCGCCCCGGAACGCTCCTCTTCCACGAACATTTGTGCGCCGCAGCAAGGGCTCCGGCCCGTGCTGGCCCTTTGCATCAGCAGCGGACGAAAGATAGGCTCACCCAATCCATTCCCGCAGGATTAGGTCTTCCATGCCCCTTCCAGAGCTCTTCCGTGGCCGCCTGACGCTGCCGGTGATTGCCTCGCCCATGTTTCTGGTGTCGTTCCCTCCGCTTGTGGCGGCCATCTGCCGCGCCGGGATCGTGGGCGCCTTCCCCAGCATCAACGCCCGGCCCGCCGCGCAGCTCGACGAATGGCTCGGGCAGATGAACGCGATGCGCGCCGACACGCCCGAAATGGCGCCCTATGGCGTCAACCTGATCCTCCACAAGTCCAACCCGCGCCTGGTCGAGGACCTGGACCTGATCGTCAAACATCAGGCGCCCTTTGTCATAACCTCCGTCGGCAATCCTGCCGATGTGGTCAAGCGCGTCCAAGCCTATGGCGGCATGGTATTTCATGACGTGATCGGAATACCCCATGCCCGCAAAGCGGCCGCGGTGGGTGTTGATGGTCTGATCCTGATTGCCGCCGGCGCGGGCGGTCATGCCGGCACATTGTCGCCCTTTGCTTTGGTGTACGAAGTCCGGCAATTTTTCGCCGGCACCATTGTCTTGGGCGGCGCGATCTCCACCGGCGCGCACATTAAAGCCGCGCAGGTTATGGGCGCCGACATGGCCTACATGGGTACCCGGTTCATCGCCACGCAGGAATCCCAAGCCTCCGAGGCTTACAAAAACATGCTGATTGAAGCGACCGCGGGCGATCTCGTCTACACGCCCTATTTCAGCGGCATTCCTGCCAACTACATGCGCCAGTCGATCATCGCCTCAGGCCTCGAGCCCAACCAAGTACTCGGCACGCGCGAAGGCGCATCGCTCATGGGCGGAGGCGGCGTCGAAGGCCACAAAGCCTGGAAAGACATCTGGTCCGCCGGCCAAGGCGTCGGCGCAATCAAGGATATTCCGACCGTCGCCGACCTCGTCGCCCGCCTGAAGGCGGAGTATGACGCGGTGAATATCTAGCGGCCTAGAACGGAATATCGTCGTCCATCGCGTCGCGGCCACCGCCGCCGGACGGGCGTGCTTTGCCGCCGCCGCTTTTTGGGGCGTCATAGTCGGACGGGCCGGAATCCCAGCCGCCGGCGTCATCGCCCATGCCGCCGCCAGCACCGGCACCTGCTCCACCACTGCCTTTGCCGTCGAGCATGGTCAGTTCGCCGCCAAATCCCTGGAGCACGACTTCGGTCGAGTACTTTTCCGCGCCCGACTGATCGGTCCACTTACGGGTCTGCAAAGACCCGCTGACGTAAACCTTGCTGCCCTTTTTCAGGTATTTCTCAGCGATTTCCGCGAGACTTCCGAAGATCACAACCCGGTGCCATTCGGTCTTTTCTTTGCGCTCGCCACTTGCTTTATCGCGCCAGGTTTCCGATGTGGCGATGCTGAGGTTGGCGACTTTGCCGCCGTTCTGCATGCTGCGCACTTCGGGATCCTTGCCCAAATTGCCGATGAGGATGACTTTGTTGACGCTGCCGGCCATTTTGTTCTCCAGAGACTCGTCTTATGTCTATACGCGCACCTTAAACGGCCCGGCACGCGAAACAAACAATTAAGTAGCTGACAAATAACCGCTTATTTTCAATATCTAAAGCCATTGCCCTGGCCGCCCATGCGGGCTATGAAGGCAATGAACATAACGAGAACATTTATCCCCAATGCCAGCCGATAGCAAGTCCCAGACTAAGCCCTCCGAGAGCAAATCGCACCACATCCGCGTCCGTGGCGCGCGCGAACACAATTTGCGCTCCGTCAATGTCGACATTCCGCGCGATCAGTTGGTGGTGGTCACAGGCCTCTCCGGATCGGGCAAAAGCTCGCTCGCCTTCGACACCATCTACGCCGAAGGCCAGCGACGTTACGTCGAATCTCTTTCAGCTTACGCGCGTCAGTTCCTGGAGCTGATGCAAAAGCCCGATGTGGATTCTATCGAAGGCCTCTCGCCCGCCATTTCCATCGAGCAAAAAACCACCAGCCGCAATCCACGCTCAACGGTCGGCACCGTCACAGAAATTCACGACTACATGCGCCTGTTGTGGGCGCGTGTCGGCGTTCCCTATTCAAAGGCGACCGGACTTCCCATCGAAGCGCAGACCGTGTCGCAAATGGTCGACCGCGTCATGGCCATGCCCGAAGGCACACGCCTCTACATTCTCGCGCCCATGGTGCGCGGCCGGAAAGGCGAATACCGCAAGGAACTGCAGGAGCTTTTGAAGAAAGGCTTCCAGCGCGTGAAGGTCGACGGCACGCTGCACGAAATCGCCGACGTTCCTGCGCTCAACAAAAAGCTCAAACACGATATCGAAGTCGTCGTCGACCGCATCGTTGTGCGCGACGGCATCCAAAGCCGCCTCGCGGAATCTTTCGAAGCCGCATTGGGTTTGGCCGACGGCATTGCTTTCACCGAGAATGCCGATGCGAAAGGCGACACTGGCCGCACCGTGTTCTCCGCCAAGTTCGCCTGCCCGGTATCCGGCTTCACGATCGACGAGATCGAGCCGCGCTTATTCTCATTCAACAATCCTTTCGGCGCCTGTCCGGCCTGCGACGGCCTCGGCGTAAAGATGCTGTTCGATCCGGCGCTGGTGGTGCCCGACGAAGCTGTCAGCATTGAAGACGGCGCGGTGGCCCCATGGTCCGCATCAAGCGTGCCTTCGCCTTATTATCTGCAAGCCCTGAAAGGCGTTCTCGGCCACTTCGGCGCCAAGATGGATGTGCCTTGGAAAAAACTGCCCGCGAAAGTGCGCGATGCCGTGCTCAATGGCACTGGCGACGACGAAATCACCATCAAGTTCAGTGACGACGTTCGTAAATACGAAACCCGCAAGCCGTTCGAAGGCGTGCTGAACAACCTCCAGCGCCGCTGGCGCGAGACCGATTCCGCCTGGATGCGCGAGGAGTTGGAAAAATATCAAACCAGCCAGCCGTGCGAATCCTGCAACGGCCATCGCCTTAAGCCCGAAGCTCTCGCCGTCAAAATTGAAAAGAAAAATATCGCCGAGATTTCCGAACTTAGCATCGCCGATGCAGCCGCGTGGTTCGCGGGCCTGTCGAAATCACTCGGCTCAAAACACACCGAAATCGCGCGCCGCATCTTACGCGAGATCGACGACCGCCTGCACTTCCTCAACAACGTCGGTCTCGACTACCTCACGCTCGCGCGTAATTCCGGCACGCTCTCCGGCGGTGAAAGTCAGCGCATCCGCTTGGCCTCGCAGATCGGCTCGGGACTAACAGGCGTGCTCTATGTTCTCGACGAACCTTCCATCGGCCTTCATCAGCGCGATAACAACCGCCTGCTGGAAACCCTGCGCCACTTGCGCGACATCGGAAACACCGTCCTCGTCGTTGAACACGATGAAGACGCCATCCGCACCGCCGATTATGTCATCGACATGGGCCCCGGCGCGGGCATTCATGGCGGTGCCGTCGTCGCAGAAGGCAGCCTCGACGACATTTTGAAATCCAAAACCAGTCTCACCGCTGCTTATCTCAATGGCACACGCGAAGTTCCCGTGCCTACCGAGCGCCGCAAAGGCAACGGCAAGGTCCTCACCGTCAAGGGTGCCAAGGCCAACAACCTCAAGAACGTCAGCGTCGACATTCCGCTTGGCACGATGACCTGCGTTACCGGCGTCTCCGGCGGCGGCAAGTCATCACTGGTGTTGGAGACACTCTACAAAGGTCTCGCCAAGCATCTCTACGGTGCGCGCGATCTTCCCGGCGCGCACGACAAGATTGATGGCATGAACCACCTCGACAAGGTCATCGACATCGACCAGTCGCCCATCGGCCGCACGCCGCGCTCGAACCCGGTTACTTATACCGGCGCGTTCACGCCGATCCGCGAGTGGTTCGCCGAGTTGCCGGAAGCCAAAGCGCGCGGCTACGCGCCTGGCCGCTTCAGCTTCAACGTCAAAGGCGGCCGCTGCGAGGCCTGCCAGGGCGACGGCCTCATCAAAATTGAAATGCACTTCCTACCCGACGTCTACGTCACCTGCGACGTCTGCAAAGGCAAGCGCTACAACCGCGAAACGCTTGAGGTCCATTTCAAGGGCAAGAGCATTGCCGACGTACTCGACATGACGGTCGAAGAAGGCTGCGATTTCTTCAAAGCCGTGCCCAACATCCGCGACAAGATGGAACTGTTGAAGCAGGTTGGCCTTGGATACGTTCATCTCGGTCAGCAAGCAACTACGCTATCGGGCGGCGAAGCTCAGCGCGTCAAGCTTGCCAAGGAACTCAGCAAGCGCGCCACCGGCCGCACGCTTTATATTCTGGACGAACCCACTACCGGCCTGCATTTCGAGGACGTGCTCAAACTTCTCGAAGTGCTGCATGCCCTCGTCAATCAGGGTAATTCGATGGTGGTCATCGAGCACAATCTTGAAGTCATCAAAACCGCCGACTGGATCATCGACCTCGGCCCCGAAGGCGGCAACGGCGGCGGCGAAATCGTCGCCACCGGCACGCCGGAAGATGTCGCGTTGGTGAAGGAAAGCTACACCGGCCATTTCTTGAAAGACCGGTTAAAAGCCGCGACGCCGACCGAGTCGAAAAAGCGCGCCTAACCCAGAGCCTATTGCACTGGCGGCGTTTGAACTGGGGGCGTTTCACCCGGAAGCGTTTGACCTGACGGAGTTTGAACAGGCGGCTGATCGAGCGTTTGCACGCTCGCACGGGTTTTGTTTTTGACGCCGGGCGGCAGCCGGTCGAAGCGCACCGTGCGCGTACCAAAATCCACCGTCACCCGGCCGAACAGCCTGAGCGCATCCATGGCCAGAAGCAGTGCCGGCGTGCGCTGCAGGCCAAGGATCTTGAACATATGCGCATCGGCAAACGCCACCGGAAGATTTGAGAAGTCCAAACTGGCAATCCGCAAGTGATCGACGATGGTATAGTCCAAATCGGTGATATTGCCGGTGATGTCGAGCATTTGAATCGCCGTCGTTCCCGTAATGGGATTGGCCGCACGCCGCGCGTCCAGGCGTTTGCGCAAAGCCGAATTGCCAACGCTTGTATCGCTGCCGGTATCGATGATGACGACGACATCGTCACCTTCGATTTTCGCATTCGTCAAAATCAATTGCCCAAGGCGGCTGCGCGCCGACACGATGATTGATTCTCCCTCCCAATCATCTCCCGGCTTGACGGAAGGCGTGAGCGCCATGCTCCCAGTATGAAAATCGAGCTGCATGCTCCGCGACTTCAGCATATCCAGACCGATAATACCCAACGAGCCCACGTTGAATTGGCTCAGCGCGGGCGCCACGACTCTGGTTGCTTTTATTTCGCCAACGGCAAGCTGCGGGATGATCACCGTATTGACCATTTCGGACCCGCCCATGCTGTGAACTTTACCGCGCGGGCCATCCTTCAAGAACAGACGACCGGCAAGCTCGCGCGCGATCACGGTGCGCTGGGCGCCGGTGTCGACAATAAACGGAAAAGGCCCACTGCCATTGACCATGACATCGACCGTCATCCGCTCTTGTTTGTCGGAATACAACTGAATGGAGTCTGGGGCGACCTCGGCCGCAGCTTGCTTTGGTACGGGAACCAGTTCGCTCGCCCCTGCGATGGGCAGTGCCGCGAGCGAGAACGCAACGCCTATAGCGAAAGCTATACGCATGGAACCTCCCTCCCCAGCAGGTCGCGCACGAGCATAGTCATGGTGAAAGCATAGAAACAAGGTGAATCGGGTAACGCCGGCATATCGCCGGAAGGCGCGATTTATGCGACCATCACAGCAGCAGCGATCAAAGCAGCAACTGTCCGACAATGTACGGGAGTCAAAATGACCGGCACACGCACACTCACTTTTTTCCACGCCATACAATCGCGTGCCACGATGACACGCGTACTGTTGGAAGAACTCGGCGCGCCGTACGAGCTCAACGTTGTGAACTTGCAGGCTGGCGAAAACCGGCAAGCGTCCCATCTCGCGGTCAACCCTATGGGCAAAGTTCCGGCGATCAAACATGGCGATGCACTGATTACCAGTATCGCGCTCCTCGTCGGCGCGCTGTTCAGCAACCGCTACGACCTCGTTCCAGCGCCAAGTTCAGCCAACGGATTCATGTATAAAATCGACCGGCTCAAAGGCGCGGTCCAATTCTGCGGTCCACAAGGCTGCGCCGACATCGCCAGCCACACTGGTGAGAAGTAAAACGCTTTTAAGCGTTTTCGAGAACCCGCTTCAAAGCGGCGAGTTCCTCGTCCAGCAGTTCCATGCCTAACGCAAACTGCGCTTCGCTCAACTCGGTGGGCTTGCTGAAAACCGACATATAAACGGCACCGCCGCTCACCGCGACGACACGCCCCGGTACCATCCATGCGACGCCGTTGCCGTAGGCGAAGGTGTGGTCGATCACCCCGCTTGTCGGATCCCCCTTCAACGTCAGCGATCCCGGACCGCGCGACGTTTCCATCTCCCAAACACCGCTCTTGCCGGGACGCACCGCCTTCACGTTGTGAATCGCCCACCGCGGCCAATTGCCTCCATCCATCAGGAAGGCAAACACCTTCTCCGTTGGCGCAGCAATCGTGACTGATTTTACCACGGTCGGCGGTATGGAGGGGCGTGCCGGCCCGATACGCCGGCTAGGAATGCCGTCACCCGGATGATAATTTTCGCGGATGTCATAGCGCACCAAAGCGTCATCGACGCTTTTGGCGGTCATGCCGCGCCAGAACCCATGCGCGGCTTGCCATTTTTCAAAGGGCCCGTGGACTTCTAATTCTTTGCCGCTCGCGAGCTGGGTAAAACTGAAATCCGCGTATTCGCCGCCGACCACCCAATAGTTTTTGCCGGCAAGCTCGTCTTCGGATTTCAGGAAGTAACGCACCATGGCGTTGTCGACTGTCTTGCCCGTCAACTCACGCCAGCAGACCTTGGCTTCACGTTCGACAAAAGGTCCGCGCGTTTCCAGTTGGGTGCCGGGTGCCGGGACGGTGAAGGAGGTATCGGCATATTCGCCGCCGATGACGTAATAACGCTGCGCTGACATAAAAAAATCGACTCCTAAGTACTCACGTGAGGTCCGAAAACATTAAATCTCTGGATCGTTGCACTTCGGCGCTGGATGCCTATGGTAGCTCCATGAAAACACAACAACCCATCCATATTATAGGTGGCGGCCTTGCCGGAAGCGAGGCGGCCTGGCAAATCGCCGAGGCTGGCATACCGGTCACCTTACATGAAATGCGCCCGGTAAGAACAACCGAGGCCCACAAAACTGCCGGTCTGGCCGAATTAGTTTGCTCCAATTCCTTCCGGTCCGACGATGCCGATTATAACGCGGTTGGCCTGCTTCACGCCGAAATGCGCCGCGCCGGGTCGCTGATTCTGGCCCAGGCCGACGCCCACCGGGTTCCGGCTGGATCAGCCCTCGCCGTCGACCGCGAGAGCTTTTCAGCAGCCGTCGAGAAGCACCTGAGCGAGCATCCGCGTATCGAGATCGCACGCGAAGAGGTCGCGGGGTTACCCCCCGAAGACTGGCAATCCGTCATTATTGCCACCGGGCCCCTCACCTCGCCGGCTCTCAGCGAGGATGTCCGACGCCTGACCGGCGAAGATTCGCTCGCCTTTTTTGATGCTATCGCGCCCATCGTTCACCGCGAAAGCATCAATATGGACGTCGCGTGGTTTCAGTCGCGCTACGACAAAGGCGCCGAGGTCGAGGGTGGTGGCGCTGATTACATCAACTGCCCGATGGATAAGACGCAATACGAAGCTTTCATTCACGCACTGCGGACGTCCGAAAAAACCGATTTCAAGGAATGGGAAAAAAACACCCCCTACTTCGAGGGTTGCCTTCCCATCGAAGTCATGGCCGAACGCGGCGTTGAGACGCTCGCCCATGGCCCCATGAAGCCCGTCGGCTTGCGCGATCCGCGCACCGGCCAACGGTCTCATGCCGTTGTCCAACTCCGCCAGGACAATACGCTCGGCACATTATTCAACATGGTCGGATTTCAAACCAAACTCAAACACGGCGCACAAGCTGCCCTCTTTCGCATGATCCCCGGCCTTGAGAATGCCGAATTCGCGCGCCTCGGCGGCATTCACCGCAACACCTTTATCAACTCACCGAAACTGCTCGATGGTACGCTGCGCCTGAAAGTGCAGCCGCGCTTGCGCTTCGCCGGACAAATTACCGGATGTGAGGGTTACGTCGAAAGCGCCGCCGTTGGCCTCATGGCTGGGCGTTTTGCCGCCGCCGAATGCTTGGGCCTTCCCCTAACTCTGCCGCCGCCGACCACAGCGATGGGCGCCATTCTCGGACACATCACGGGCGGGGCCGATGCCACAACCTTTCAGCCCATGAACGTGAACTTCGGCCTTTTCCCAGATCTCGATGTCCGCGACCCGAAAGGCCGCCCCATCAAAGGCCGCGACCGCAAGAAATACCTGTCGCAACGCGCACTCGCGGATATCGATACCTGGCTCGGCCTGGCCAAGGTCGCCGCAGAATAGAATCAGTAAACGCCGCGCCAGGCATTCCAGGCCAGACGCAGCGCTGCCGGGCGCTGCAAGACATGGCGCGGATCGAAGACATCGAAGCGGCGGCGCTCTAAACCCTTGAGATATTGATCGGCCAGGGTCGCAGGCAGCAATGCCGGCAGCGCTTTTCGATCCACATGTTTTGTGTGAGCGCGCGCCTGATCGAGATGCACCCGTGCGGTGCGCGCAATTTGCTCCACCACCACGGCGATCTTGTCGGCGTTACGCCGTTCTTGCAGATCGTGGCTGGTCAAATTCTCGGCTGCCATTAAATCCTGCGGCATCAGAAAGCGATTAGCGCGGGCGTGAAACAAAACGGCCCTGAGAAGCCCGGTCAGCGCCCAGGCAATCCCCACATGACGGCCTGCGGTTTTGCTAACCTCGCCACGCACCTCTAAAACCTCCAGCACCAGAAGCGTCAAACTGGCCGACGTGCCTTCGGCATAGCCTTCCAATTCTGTCACGTCCTGCGGGGAATCGTCGGCCACGTCACGGGTCCGCGCATCGAGCAGCGTATCGAACAATGCGCGCGACAAATGGTGCGCGGCAATCGTCCCCGCCAAGGCCTGCACCACCGGATTTCCCTGGGGCACTTTTCCACCCTCATAGACCGCCGCGATGACGTCCCGCCACCACTGGAGTTTCATCTGCCCGATGAGATTTTCCGACACGCTCTCGCGCACCTTCGCGACCTCGGCGTTGAAGGCATACAGCGCCATCACCCCTTCCCGCGCACGCTCCGGCGCGAACACGGCGGTCAGAAAACGGTCATGATCCTCCCGTTTCACCAACGCGGCTATGTAGGGTGCATCGGCTGTCATCGGCTGGACACGGTCCTTAACGGTTTGACTTAATAGGCATTTCCGGCGCGCGAAAGTTTGCGCCGGAGGCAGAATGGAGTAACATGGCCCATCAACGGGGGTCGGGGAAGGCCGCCGCGATTTTTATGAAGGGGAAAGCTTATGAGCGCAATTCTGACTTCGCTCCGCAATACCGTTATTACCGGGGCCATCCTGGCCTTGGTCGTGTTCCTGGCCATTACCAGCGCCAGCAGCCAAACCAGCGCCTACGAGCTGGGTTTCTGGCAATACCTTTTCCGCTACTTCCACATCCTGTCGGGTGTCATGTGGATCGGTTTGCTGTGGTACTTCAACTTCGTCCAGATCCCCAACATGTCGAAGATCCCCGATGAGCAGAAGCCTGCGATCGGCAAGGTCATCGCGCCGGCGGCTCTGTTCTGGTTCCGCTGGGGCGCCATGTCGACGCTCATCACCGGCCTCATCCTCGCGCAGTTGAACGGCTACCTGCACAAGGCTTACTTGCTGCAAGACGGCTACCAGTTCATCGGCGTCGGCATGTGGCTCGCGACGATCATGTGGTTCAACGTCTGGTTCATCATCTGGCCAAACCAGAAGAAGGCGCTGGGCATCGTCCAGGTCGAGCCCGACGTCAAAGCCAAGGCCGCACGCACCGCGATGCTTACCTCGCGCATCAACACCATGCTCTCGATCCCCATGCTGCTCTGCATGGCCGGGCAGATGCACGTCGCATAAATAAGACGACACTGAGACATAAAACGGGGGCCTTAAGTGCCCCCGTTTTTATTGCCTAGACGGCAATCAGCGCGGCGGTTACCGCGCGGCGTTCGCCCGTCAGGACGTTAAAGGTCCGGCACGCAGCGCCCGTATCCATGGGATCGATCGACACACCCGCCTCTTTAAGGGCCGCTCTAATATCTCGCGGCAAAGGCAACATCCCCGCGCCGCAGCCCAACAGAAAAACATCAGTCGCACCCGCTTGCGCGATCACAGCCTGGAAGTCGTCCAATACGAGTTGCGCCATGGACGCCACGTGCCACGTCAGCGTCTGGGTCGGCGTAATGATCACCGAGCCTTTGAAGACAGCGCCGGATACGCGAAAGCCGCCATTGCCGTAGCTTTGGATGATCTGCCGGTCCGCCCCGCTCTGACGGGTGAGTTTCAAGGCGACGCCTCGCCTGATTATTCCGCCGGCTGCTTCGCGGCGGGTTCGTTCCCGAAATCCTCGCGTCGCAAATCGAGATACAGCAGCACAGGCATGCCGACGCGGATGCTCGAGAAGGTTCCCACGAACAGACCCCACAGCATCGCAATGCTGAAATTGCGCAAGGTCTCGCCGCCGAAGATCAAAAGCGCCATCACCGTCAGGAACACCGTGAACACCGTCAGCAGTGTACGCGGCATGACGCGGTTTACCGCCAGATTGAGCAGCTCCGGCAATGGCATCTTTTTGTACTTCCGCAGCATTTCGCGCACGCGGTCATACACGACGATTGAATCGTTCACCGAATACCCGGCGATGGTCATCACCGCCGCCACGGCTGTCAGATCAAAGTTCAATTGGAAGAGCGAGAAAACCCCCAGCGTCGTAATGACGTCGCTGCAAAGTGCGAGACAAGCCCCCAACGCGAATTGCCATTCGAAACGGAACCAGACGTAAATCGCGATAACCATCACCGCCAGCGCCACGGCCAAGGCGCCGCTGATGATCAACTCCGCGCCCACTTTCGGGCCGACCAGTTCGGTCCGGCGAACTTGGTAATCGGTGCCCAGCGTGCCTTGCACCTTTTTCAAAGCCGCGTTCTGCGCCGGGTCGCCACCGGTCTGCAACGGAACACGAATGGACACATCGTGACCGGTATCGCCAATCGTGGTGATGCCGATTTCGCCGAGACCAAGTGCATTGAGTTCGCCGCGCAGCTTTCCGAGATCAACGGTCTGCTCGGAGCGCGCTTCCATCAAGATGCCGCCGGCGAAATCGATGCCGAAATTAAAGCCGCGCGTCGAGATCGAGGCGATCGAAACAACGATCAGCACCGCCGTCAGCAGGTACCACAGCACGCGCGTGCCAACGACATCCCAACTGAACTCATGCGGCATATAGCGAAGGATCGGTTGCATAACTTTTCTCCTGCCGCCTAGACCGGCAATGTCGTGCGCTTGGACGCGCGCCACCACATCCAGATTTGCATGCGGGTAATCATGACCGCCGAGAACATCGACGTGGCGATACCGACCGCCAAGGTCACAGCGAAGCCCTTCACCGGGCCGCTGCCGAGGAAGTAAAGAATCGCCGCGGCCAGGAAGGTCGTGAGGTTGGAGTCAAAAATCGTCGCGAAGGCGTTCTGGAAGCCCGACGTCAGCGAGTTCAGCAACGTCCGTCCGGAATTGTACTCTTCGCGCATACGCTCATAGATCAGCACGTTAGCG
Source organism: Fidelibacterota bacterium (assembly GCA_947476625.1). GTDB lineage: Bacteria > Pseudomonadota > Alphaproteobacteria > Rhodospirillales > Rhodospirillaceae > SHVO01. Next base: position 76,681 of record CANJRA010000009.1, on the reverse strand, counting down.
TCGACCGCGATGCCGAGCGACAAGACCACACCGGCAATACCCGGCAACGTCAGCGTGCCGCCGACCAAGCTAAGGAACGCGAACAGCGTCAACATGTGGAAAATCTGGCCCAGCACGGCGAACACGCCAAACATGTGATAGGCCACGATCATGAAGATCACCACCAACGCGCCGCCGACCAGCGCCGCCGTTGTGCCGGCTGTGATGGAATCGGCGCCCAGACCTGGGCCTACCGAGCGTTCTTCGAGCACGTTAAGCGGCGCGGGCAGTGCACCGGCGCGCAGCAGCAGCGCTAAATCCTGCGCCTTTTCAGTTGTGAACCCGCCGCCTTCGATGATCCCGCTGCCGCCGATAATCGGGCCGTTGATGGTCGGCGCGCTGATGACTTTATTATCGAGCACGATCGCCAAGTTATTGCCGACATTCGCCGACGTTACCTGACCGAAGCGCTTGCCGCCGGCCGTATCAAACCGGAATGAAACCACGGCATGTCCGTCTTTGAACGACGGCTGCGAATCAACCAACCGCTCGCCGCTGACTTCTACGCGGCGGCGCACCACGAACATGCGGCCTTCGGTATCACCCGATCCCGGCACCAGCATGGTTCCAGGCGGGATGTCGCGCGCATCAGCAGCGGACGCGCCCGGCTCAAGCAAATGAAAGTTCATCTTGGCGGTCTGTCCCAAAAGCGTTTTCACACGCTCGGGATTTTCGACACCTGGCAGCTCGACCAGAATACGGTCGGTACCCTGACGCTGGATCGAGGGTTCGGTCGTACCGAACTCATCGATGCGGCGGCGTACAATTTCGATAGACTGGCTGACCGCAGCGATTTGACGTTCGCGTTTTACGCGATCCGGAACCACGATACGCAGGCGATCTTCCCCGACCTTAGATACCTGCATGCCCACCGCGCTCGCGGTAATGGAGTTAAAGGCCGGATCTAGGTCTTCGGCTTTGATGACGGTCACATACACGCCGTCTTCGGCGGCGCGGATCGTGTTGTAAGCGATTTTTTTCTCGCGCAGAGACGCGCGCGCGGTTTCTTCCAGGTCGGAGATCTGCTCTTTCACCACAGCGTTGGTATCGACTTCCAGCAGCAGCGACGAACCGCCCTGCAAGTCGAGCCCCAGGTTCATCGGCTTCCACCAATGCGGCAGTTTATGAACCATATCCTTCGGCATCATGTTGGGTGCCGCGAAGAAGAACGACGCGAAAATCACCGCGAAGATCATGAGCACTTTGGAAAGGCTGAAGTGTAGCATGGCGCGCCTGCGTCCTTATCAACGAAGCCAAAAAGGGCGTATGCCCTTAGAACCTCGGGATTAGCTCTTTTTCTCTTCGGTATCGGCCTTCGCCTCGGCGGCGACAGGTTCAGTCTTGCTGATCACACTGGCGATCATATCGCGCATCGCTTTGACACGGACGTTGTCTGCGATTTCCAAAGTCAGCTCGCGCTCGTCAACCTTGGTCACCAAACCGACGATGCCGCCGTTGGTGACAACGCGGTCACCGCGCCGCACGGCTTCGAGCATGGCTTTGTGTTCCTTCACCTTCTTCTGCTGCGGACGGATCAGCAGGAAGTAGAAGACGACGAAAATGAGAACGAGCGGGATAAAGCTCGTCAGGCTGGACGCACTCGGCGCGCCGGCGGCCTGGGCAAAGGCCGGAGAAATCCACATCCGAAAAGCTCCTTCAAAGGTCCGATTTGGGCCCTCTGGGGCCCCGGAAAAGGCGGACTATAGCCACCCGGGCGAGTCTTGCAAATGTTATCGCCCCCGGACCGCCATGGTCCGTTCCCCTTGAAGCATCTAGTGACCTGAGGGCAGTTTCGCAAGCATCCGCAATCTGTTAGCTTCCGCCCCCTGATGGTTAAAAAGACCCCCTCAAAAGGCCCCCGGATGGCCCATCCGTTAAGCCCGGTTCTAGAGCGCATCGCGCGGGCTTTGGAACAGCAGACGTCGGCTTTGCCCGAGATCGACCTTTCCAGTGCCGACGCCTTTGTTTGGCATGCTGAAAGCGCCGCCCTGACGCCTGTCAAAAGCGTCAATCGTGTGCCTTTGGCCCTGTTACAGGGCATCGAACGCCAAACCGAGCAGCTTTTGGACAATACCCGCCGGCATGCCGACGGTTATCCCGCCAACAACGCCCTTCTGTGGGGCGCACGCGGCGCCGGTAAAAGCTCACTCGTGAAAGCCGTCCAGGCCGAGGTCAATAAAGGCCGCAAACCCGCCGCCCGGCTGGTACTGGTCGAAATCCACCGCGAGGACATCCAAAGCCTGCCCCGCCTGCTCGCCCGCCTGCGCGAAACCCCCAGGCGCTGCGTGCTGTTCTGCGACGATCTGTCTTTTGAAGGCGAGGACCAGAGTTACAAAGCGCTCAAAGCCGTCCTCGACGGCGGGCTCGAAGGCCGTCCCGAGAACGTGGTGTTTTATGCCACGTCCAACCGCCGCCATATGCTCGCCCGCAACATGATCGAGAACGAGCGCACCAACGCCATTCATGACAATGAAGCCGTCGAGGAAAAAGTATCGCTCTCGGATCGCTTCGGCTTATGGCTCGGCTTCCACAACCTCGATCAGGATACCTACCTCGCCATTATCACCGGATATGCCGCCGCTTTCAAAATACGCCTGCCCGCCGCCGAGTTGCGCGCGCGCGCCATTGAGTGGTCCGTAACCCGTGGTGCGCGCTCTGGCCGCGTGGCATGGCAGCTCATCCAGGCCTTAGCCGGCGAATTGAAAATCAAGATCGATCAGTCAAAGATGTAGACCTATCTGCGTCAGGCTACCGAAATCGCGACGACATCGGTGGCAGCGGCGCGCGCCTTCGCGGTCTTCCCACCCAGTGCCTGGATTTCTTTTGCGAGATGATCCCAAGAGATTGGTTTGGTCACTACGGAACTGCATCCCGCGGCGAAGTAACGTTTGTGATTACCCACCACCGCATCTGCCGTCACAGCGATAATCGGCGTTGTCGCCGACGTTCCGCCATTGGCGCGAATCAACCGCGCAGTCTGCTCGCCGTTTAATTCCGGCATCTGAATATCCAGCAGAATAACATCAAAATTGTCGACCAGAATGCGCTCGAATGCTTCGTGTCCGCTATCGGCACCGGTGACAGTATGTCCCCAAAATGCCAGAACCTCGCGAATAAGAAATTGTGTTGTCGGATTGTCGTCGACCACAAGAATGTTGAGGTTTGGATTCTCCGGATCGCGCCCGGCCTGCAGCGAAGCGCCCGCGGTGTTCTGCCCGACCTTAGCCGGATCGCCGCGTTTCACCCGCACCGAAAAGGTAAAGACAGACCCGCTGCCTTTGGTGCTGTGAACTTCAATCCCGCCACCCATCGCTTCCGTCAATTGCTTGCAGATGGCCAAACCTAATCCCGTACCGCCGAATCGGCGCGCCGTGGAACTGTCCTCCTGTTCGAATTTTCCGAACAGGCGCTCAATGTTGTCCTGCGAAATCCCGATACCGGAATCAGTGACCGAAAATTTGAGTGTTGCTTGACCGGCATCGGCGTTTTCTTGCCAGCACTTAACCCGCACATATCCTGCATTTGTGAATTTCAACGCATTGCTGACAAGGTTGTACAACACTTGCCGCAAGTGTTTTGGATCGCCGCGAAACACGTCTATGGGAGTCTCCGGCGTCTCAAAGACGAAGGCCAGCCCTTTTGCTTGCATGGTATGTGCGAACAACTCACGCACAGACGTCAGCAAATCGGACAGGCTGAAATCCACCGATTCCAGCGTGATACTTCCCGCCTCGATTTTCGCCAGATCAAGAATATCGTTGAGCAAGTCATGCAAATTCTGCGCGGACTGCCGCAACAGGCGCGTCATCTTCTCCTGCTCGGGAGACTGCGGACTATTCAATAACAGGTCGGTCATGACGATGATCCCCGTCATCGGCGTGCGCAGTTCATGGCTCATATGGGCAAGAAACGACGACTTTGCCGCGCTGGCCCGCTGCGCATCGGTCGCGCGCCGTGAAAGCTCTTTCATGCGCTCAACTGCGGCCAGAATTCCCGAAGCCAGTGGACGGAAAATAAACAGCGCTTCCGCCGTCAGCGTTAAGATAACAATGATCAGCGTGATCTGCTGGCTGCTCTGCAGCTTCTCAATACGGACGTCTGATTCCGCGACGTATTGCCGAACGATATTGTCCAACGTCGTCAAAATCGGTTCCGACGCCTCCGTCAAAATCGCGCTGAGATGCTCGAGCGTTGGGCCGTTTCGGGTGCGCATTCCTGTGCCCGCAGGAATGTCGGTATCCGCCACTGCCTGCGCGTGGAAGAGATAGGCGTCCACACGGCGTGTGACATCCTCCTCCCGATAAATTTTCGCAATACTTGGCGGAAGCGAAGAAGGTGTATCCGACTTGCTTCCGCCGTTACGCAAACGGCGCGCCGCTTCACCCATTTCTGTGATCGTGTTCCTGAGATGAACGCGGGTTGCGGGATCGCCGGTTTCGGCATAGTGCGGCGCCAGCCACGCGATCCGCTGCGACAGCATGCGCTGGCGGCCGGGGCGATTGACGATCTGCGCGACTTCCCGCTGATCGCTGATGACGATGCCGAGAATGACGTGCGTGGCAATGGAAAGGCCCGCGACAACTGCCAAGGCAATCACGTACGTCAAAGTGAACGTGGTATTGCCTGCCGTGAGTTTAAATCGGGACAGAAACATAAAACCGGTCAGAGTGTTGCGGACGGGACTTTAAGCGACGCGAGCCTTTCCCCCGAAAGACTAAATACGAAGCTCCGTTATAATATCAGTAAAGATCGCATTCGCGCAGCTACATAGTGCATCGTCGCCCGGGCACGATGGAATATGCCATTTAGATGCGGCTCGAATGGAAATCCGACAACGCGGCTATGACAGCACCAAGGCGACCCGCGTTAACCCGCAATGCCCCTGCTACTTCGACAGATATTCCATCGGGTCTAAGGCTTGCGTGCCTTTACGCACTTCAAAGTGAAGCTGCGGCGCATCGACGTTGCCGGTCTTACCGACCACGGCGACCACTTGGCCTTGCTTCACCTGATCGCCACGGTTCACCAGCAGCTTGTCGTTATGCGCATAGGCCGTCGTCCAGCCATCCGCATGCTTGATCAGTAAGAGATTGCCGAAGCCCTTCAACTCACTGCCCGCATAAGCCACGACACCGTTGTCGGCAGCCCGCACTTGAGTTCCGGACGGCGCGGCGATGTTGATGCCATCGTTATGCAAACCTTTCCCAGCCGAGCCGAAAGCCGCCACAACCTTTCCCCGCAACGGCCACGAGAACCGTGCGGATGCCCGCGCCGCAGGTTCGGCGATAGGCCCAGGCGGCACAGCGACCTCTGGCTCCGGCGCGGCAACGGGATTCGGCGCCTGCGCAGGTTCCGGCGAAGGCGCCACCGTCGGTTCTTCCTGTGTCGGCGGCGGCAATGGTTCCGGCGATCCCGGAAGCGGCGGCAAGGATTCCGCTCTGATGGCGCTCGTCGGCACGCGCGGTGCAGGTGCATTGACCGGCGGCATGGCTTGCGCGACTTCAGTGCCGCGCCCCGACGGCGCGGCGGCGATGGTAAAAGGATCGGGAATCCACAACTCCTGCCCGACCCGGATCACGTAAGGCGGTGCAAGATCGTTGGCCGATGCAATCAACCGCATCTCAACATTATAGGCCACCGCGAGCTGCGATAGCGTATCGCCGCGCACGACCGTATGAGTCCGCGTCGGGTCGAGCACCAGCGTCTGCCCGACGGTCAATGCATATGGCGGGGTCAATCCGTTACGCGCGACGATCGTTTTGCTCGACACGTTATAGCGCTGCGCGAGCGAGTAAATCGTATCGCCCGGCGCAACGGTGATGATGCGGCTCTTGTCGGATTCCCACAGGAACCCACCCTTATAATCGGGTGCGGGATTGAACTCCGGCGCACAGGCCGACAATCCCAGAGCCGCGATAATGACGAGAAACTTTGCGCTGAAACTCTTCATGTCTCTCTCTCGGACGGCACGCCTTGCACCAGGGGTACGAAGCGCACAGGAAACAGGCGTTCGCTCGTGAACTGCTTGCCGTCTTTGCGTACACGAATGACTTCTTGTTGTAAGTCCGCCGCGTCGCCCACCGGCAATACCATTATGCCGCCTTCATCCGACAATTGCGCCACCAATTCCGGCGGCACGATACGCGCCGCCGCGGTCACCAGGATACGTTCGAACGGCGCTTGCGCCGGCCAACCCTTATATCCATCGCCAACCATTGTGGTGATATTGTGCAGCTTCAGCGTCTTGAAGCGCTCCTCCGCCTGCGCCATCAAATCGCGGTGGCGCTCGACGGTATACACCCGCCGCGTCAGCTTCGCTAAAATCGCCGCCTGATAACCCGAGCCCGTTCCGACCTCGAGCACCTTATGCCGGTCGTTGGTTTCCAACGCCTGCGTCATCAGTCCCACCACTAACGGCTGACTGATCGTTTGTCCGCAATGGATCGGCAGCGCTTGATTGGCATAGGCCTGATCGATAAACGCTTCTTCAATAAACGTTTCGCGCGGCACGCGCTCGATGGCGGCCAAGACGCGCGTATCGGTGACGCCTGCGTTACGCAGGTCCATGATTAATCGAATCTTGCGGCTTTCGGTGCTCACCGCAAACGCTCCTTCAGGTCCCCGGAAATACGTGGCTCAAGGACTTCATCGTCGGCCCATGAGTCAGATCCACATTCAGCGGAGTGATGGCGATGTAGCCCTCTTCCACCGCCTTCAAGTCGGTGCCGTCGAGCGTAGCATCCGTCGTGCGCTTCGTGGCGATCCATAAATACGGCAAGCCGCGCGGGTCATGGCGCAGCACCATGTCGTCGCCGAGTTTATGCTTGCCCTGCGTGGCCAACGTCACGCCTTTGACGTTTTCCGGCATCAGCCCTGGAAAATTGACGTTGATCAAAACGTTTTTGCCCCAGCCGACAGAACACGCCTTGCGAATGATATCCGGCGCAAAGCGCTCCGACGTTTCCCACGCCATCTTTCCGGGCTCCAGCAAACACGATGACAGCGCAATCGCCGGCACGCCCAGAAGCACACCCTCCATCGCCGCCGCCACGGTGCCGGAATAGTGCACGTCTTCGCCCAGGTTAGGGCCGTGATTGATGCCCGACAAAACCAGATCCGGCGGCGTGTCTTTCATCAGATGATTGATCGCCACCATCACGCAATCGGTTGGCGTACCGCTGATGGAAAAGCGCTTTTCAGAGATTTTCTTTGGCCGCAGCGGCTCGTGAATCGTCAACGAATGGCCTGCGCCGCTGCGCTCGACACTCGGCGCCACAACCCAGATATCGTCGCTTAATTGCCGCGCAATTTTCTCCAGCACGGAAAGGCCGCGCGCATGGATACCGTCGTCGTTCGAAAGAAGGATGCGGAGTTTGGAGAAATCGGTAACGGGCGCAAACGCCGTCATAAAGTCTTGGCTCCGGGCACGATTGTCTCCAGCCCGCCCATGTAAGGCTTCAAGGCCTCGGGCACCTTGATCGACCCGTCCTGCTGCTGATGATTTTCCAGCACCGCGATCAGCGTGCGGCCCACAGCCAGGCCCGAGCCGTTCAAGGTATGCACAAAGCGCGTGCCTTTGGTTTCGCCTACGGGGCGGAAACGCGCGTTCATGCGGCGCGCCTGGAAGTCGCCGGTGTTAGAGCAGCTCGAAATCTCGCGGTAGGTCGCCTGCCCCGGCAGCCAGACTTCCAGATCGTAGGTCCGGTTCGCGCCAAAGCCGACATCACCCGCGCACAACGCCACAACGCGGTAGGGCAAATCTAATTTCTGCAAAATGCCTTCAGCGCATTTGGTCATGCGCTCCAGCTCCGCCGCCGAGTCTTCCGGCGTCGTAATGCTGACCATCTCGACTTTCTCGAACTGATGGTTGCGGATCATGCCCTTGGTGTCCTTGCCCGCCGCGCCCGCTTCCGAACGGAAGCAGGGCGTAAAGGCCGTCAGGCGTTGCGGCAGGATACTTCCATCGATAATGCGCTCGGCCGCCAGATTGGTCAGCGACACTTCCGCCGTCGGAATCAGGTAGTGCCCAGCCGTGGTGTGAAACAGATCGGCGCCGAATTTCGGAAGCTGCCCGGTGCCGATCAGCGCCACGTCGCGGACCAAGAGCGGCGGGTTAACTTCGGTATAGCCGTTCTCCGTCGTATGCGTATCCAGCATCAACTGCGCAATCGCGCGTTCCAGTCGCGCCAGCGCGCCCTTCAACACCACAAAGCGCGCACCCGACATCACCGCCGCCTGATCGAAATCCATCAGACCCAGGCTTGCGCCGAGATCGGTGTGATCCTTCGGTGTGAAATCGAATTGCCGCGGCGTGCCCCACTTACGCACTTCGACGTTGGCGCTCTCGTCTTTGCCCGCAGGCACGGCGGCATCCAGAATATTGGGGATCGTCAGCAGCAGCGAGCGCACGTCCTCGCCCAGACCTTTTTCGTCGGCCTCAAGCGCCGTCATCTTGTCTTTAATGTCCGCCACTTCGGCCATCAGCGGGGCTGCATCGCCGCCCTTGCCCTTGACCGCGCCGATCTGCTTGGAAACCTCGTTGCGGCGGCTCTGGAGCGCCTGCAGCTCGGTGGTTATCCCGCGATGACGTTTGTCGAGATCGAGCACCGCCGCCGACAACGGCTCAGCACCCCGGCGCGCCAAAGCGGCGTCGAGAGCCTCGGGATTTTCGCGAATCCATTTAAGGTCGAGCATAGGTCTAATGCCTTGAAAGTAATGACAAGGCTTATACGGGCGCGCGCGGGGTCAGTCCAGGGCGGACGATGCGGGAAGTCTAGGCCTCGTTGAAGTCGGTGTCTTCGCCGCCGGATTCGCTGCCGTCGGCACCGGCGTCCTCGGCCTTTTTGCCGACCAGCCGCGCGCCGATGATCGAAATTTCGTAAAGCACCAGCATCGGCAGCGCCAGCGACAGCTGACTGATCACATCCGGCGGGGTCACGACAGCGGCGAACACGAACACCGCGACAATCGCATAGCGGCGTTTGCTGCTCAGCGTCTTCGCCGTAATGATGCCCACACGCGCCAGCAGCACCAGCAGCACCGGCATCTGGAACGCGATCCCGAAAGCCAGAATCAGCGTCATGACGATCGAGAGGTATTCGCTGACGCGCGCCTCAAGCTGAATCGGCAGCACGCTCTGGCTGGCTGTCGTCTGGAATCCCAACAGGAACTTCCAGGCCATCGGCATGACCATGTAATAGACCAGCGCCGCACCCATCACGAACAGCACCGGGCTCGCGATCAGAAACGGCAGAATGGCCTTCTTTTCGTGCTTATAAAGACCGGGGGCCACGAACCCCCACATCTGCGTCGTGAAGATCGGGAAGGTCACCACAAAGGCCGCAAAGAACGCCACCTTCACTTCCGTCATGAAGGCTTCGGCCAAGTGCGTGTAGATCATGCGGTTTGTACCGCCGACCTCCTTCATGGCGTCGGCATAAGGCTGCACCAGAAATCCGTAGATATGCTCCGACACCGACATGGCCGCAAAGAACGCCAGCAGCAGCCCCACCACCGCATACAACAACCGCCGGCGCAGTTCGGCGATATGGTCGAGCAGCGGCATCGTATGGCTGTCGGGATCTTCAGCCGCTGGTATGACGGGCAAGGACGCGTTCATACGGAGGCCGGGGGTTTGTGAGCGTCAGGCGCCGGTGTGGAATCCAAGGGCGGGGAATCCGCGGGCGCGGAAGCTACGGGAGCGGACTCTGCGGGTAGCGTTTCCGCTGGTGCAGCCGGGTTCACCGTGCCGATCTGTGTCGACGACAGCTCAGGCTCCGCGTGCGCCATGGCATTCACGGCATCGAAAGGCGCTTTGATCTCAGCTTGGATTTCACCGGTCGGGTCCATCGCCTTGGCGATTTCCGCCTTGATGGTCGCGGTCGGCGACGAGAGCTGCTTAATCGACTGACGCACTTCGTCGAGCTCGGCCTCGCGGACGATCTCGTTCATGTGTCCCTGAAGCTCATTGGTCAGGCTGCGCATCTTGCGCATCATCTTGGCCATCGTGCGCATAGCTTGCGGCAGTTCCTTCGGTCCGAGAACCAGAACTGCCACTAAACCGACAACCGCTATTTCCGACCAGGCCAGATCGAACATGAGATGCGTCCGTATACCAAAAGGGCGGCCGGGAAGGCGGCGGCGCCGACGCTAAGCGACCGGATCTTTTTCCTTCGCCGTGGGGTGGCCTTCAATTGTGCTGCCGCCCGCGGTGGAGGAGTCATCCTCTTTGATGTTTTTCTTAAAGACTTTAATGCCCTTGGCGACGTCGCCCATGATGCCCGAGATTTTGCCGCTGCCGAACAGCAACAGCACAATCACCAGGACGATGACCCAATGCCAAATTCCGAATGTACCCATGACTAGACGCCTCCTACTGGCGGCTCAGCGTGAGCCTCGTCTTTAATGCCTTTTTTGAAGGCTTTGATACCGTTCGCAACGTCTCCCATGAGCCCGGAGATCTTGCCGCTGCCAAACAGCAGCACAACGATCGCCAGAACCAGTATCCAGTGCCACGCACTCCCGAAGCCCATGTTCAATTGCTCCAATGGTTTAGCGGCAACAGCTGAAGTTCGATCATCGCAAAAACCTCCCCCGCCCGCAATGCTTAACGTCCTACCTGACAGCCTATTTAGGACTGTCGGACGCACATTGCCAGCCGCCTAATCCTCTTTATTTTCATCACCTTCGCTGGCGTCGCCGCCCTCGCCGTCCATCAACGGCTCAAGCGCTTCGTCGGACTCCTCGGTATCGAACAGCAAAGTCTCGGCACCGCGCGTCGAGTAAGCCGACACGCCGCGCTTGCTGTCCAACAGACCGGCGGCCTTGAGTTCGTCGATACCGGGCAGGTCTTGAATGGATTCCAAACCGAAATGGTCGAGGAAGGCATTGGATGTGCCCCACATCACGGGGCGGCCCGGCACTTGCTTGCGCCCGCGCGGTTTGATCCAGCCTTCTTCCAGCAAAATATCGACCGTTCCGCCCGACACGACAACGCCGCGAATTTCTTCGATCTCGGCGCGGGTCACAGGCTGATGATAGGCGACAATCGCCAAGGTCTCGATGGCGGCGCGCGACAGCTTGCGTGGCACCAGCTTTTCAAGTCTCAACCGGTCAGTCACATCCGGCGCGGTCCGGAACGACCAGCGGCCGTTGGCCTGCAGCAGTTCCACGCCCCGGCCGTGATAATAGGCCTTCAATTGCTCCAACAGGCCCGGAATGTCCGCACCCTCGCCCAGGCGCTCAGCGATGGCCCGCTCGCTCACCGGCTCGGACATGGCGAACAGCAGCGCTTCCAATACGCGCAGATCTTCCGACATGCGCCGCGCACGAATGGCGTCTTGCTCGGCGACCTGCTCGGCCACTTCCGGCGGCATCACGGGGGTTCCGGTTTCGCTCATGGAATGTTCGGTATCAGGATCAATCATTTGCTGAGGGTCGGTTCGCGGGTTTGAGGAAAATCGGCGAGTAAGCGCCGCCGTCTTGACGGATATCGGCCTTGCCCTGGCGCACCAATTCCAGCACCGCGATCAAAGTCGTGCTGACCGCGGAGCGCCGCATCAGCGGCTGAAGCGTACCTTGCGGCAGGAACGACGCCAGTTCCGTCCAGTCGGGCACACCCGGCAGAATTTCGCGCAAGCGGGCGATAGCGTCGTCGATGGAGTAAAGGTCGAAGGGCTCGATTTCAAGGGCGGTAACGTTCTTTTCGTTGTGCTGGCGGCCATAGGCGCGCAGCAAATCATACAACGAGACGTCGTAGACCGCCCGCAACGTCACCGGCAGCCCTTCCGGAGCGCCGCGCGGGTAGAAATTGATGCCTTTGCGCGGCAGCTGGAAAACCTTGCGGCCGGCTTCCTGCATGGCTTCCAGACGCATCATTTGGAACTTCAGCGCCTCGGCCATCTCCTCGGCGCTGGGTTGATCGTCGTTTTCTTCCTTCGGCAGCAGCAGCTTGGACTTCAAGAATGCGAGCCAGGCGGCCATCACCAAGTAGTCGGCGGCCAGTTCAAGCTGCGACTGGCGCGCGGTCTCGATGAACCTCAGATATTGCTCGGCCAACGCCAGGATCGAGATGTGCATCAGGTCGACCTTTTGGTCGCGCGCGAGCACCAGAAGCACGTCGATCGGCCCTTCGAATCCGCCCAGATTCAGAACCAAGGTCGAGGTCGGGTCTGCCAGCCGCTCGGACAGCGGACGGTCGTCCTCTTCGAAGGCCGGAATATCGACGGCCTCGTCGCCGAGGGAAGAAGTGGATGAGGATACAGACATCAGACGACAGCTAACCCGAAGTAAGTCCCGTCACCGTCGCTATGATCTGAACCACAGCATCGGCGATCGGAAGAATTGTCCACGCGAAAAGGTCGAGGTTGACGCCGATCTGCGAGCCCAACCAGGGCAGCGCGATCAGGACGCCAAGTAACAGCAAGATGCCGTATTTTTCCGTGCGCGCCAAGCGCCGCGCGAGGGGCAACGGCAGCAATCCCACCGCCACCCGCCCACCGTCCAGCGGCGGCAGCGGAATCATATTAAAAACCGCCAGGAAGACATTGATAACAACGCCATTTTTAATCATCTCAGCGGCAAATATCTGGCCGTTTTCCGGCACCAAATCCACGGCATGAAACAGCAGCGCCCACACCAGCGCCAAAGCGATGTTCATCCCGGGGCCTGCCAGCGCCACCCAGACCATACCCAAACGCGGGTTCCGCAACCGTCCGAAATCTACTGGTACCGGCTTAGCCCACCCCATGACGAAGGGCGAACCGGCCAGTTTCAGCATCGCCGGCAGCAAAATCGTGCCGAATAGATCGACATGGCGGATGGGATTCAGCGACAGCCGCCCGTGTTCCTTGGCTGTCGGGTCGCCGCAAGCCAGCGCGATAAAGCCATGCGCCGCCTCATGCAGCGTAATTGCCAGGATCGCTGGGATCGCCACCACCAGGATGGATTCGATCAAAGATAGTTCGCTATCCATGCCGCAAAGCGTCCAGGACCTGGAAGCCCGCGACGGCGACATCGCCCAAGGGACGCCGGGGCTTCCGGCGGATCGCACTGCTGGCCGTAAACGCTTTCAGCCCGCGCGGTCCCAGCGGCGGCAACGCCTTAGCTACCGCTTCCATATCATCCATGTTGCCATCGCAATGAAGCACCACGTCGCACCCCGCCTCGAGCGCCCGCGCCGTGCGTTCCTCGTAAGGCCCGTTCAGGGCTTTCATGCCCAAATCGTCGCTCATCAACAAACCCTCGAAGCCGATTTCGCCACGAATGATATCCGTGATCACGGTTTTCGATGTGGTAGCGGGCTGGTTTGGATCAAGGGCCACGTAGACCACATGGGCTGTCATGGCGAAGCAGGCGTGCTGCAACGGCGTCGCGCACAGCGCCTTGAAAGGCGCGAAATCATTGGCGCGCAGAGTTGCGACGTCGTCCAAAACCACCGGCAATTCCTTGTGGCTGTCGCTGGCAGCCCGGCCATGACCGGGGATGTGTTTGATGACCGGAATCACGCCGGCGTCGATGAGCCCTTCGCAAACAACCGGCGCCATCACCGAAACCACCGCCGGATCACGGCTGAAAGCCCGGTCACCGATGACGTCGTGGGCGCCCGCAACCGGCACATCCATGACCGGCGCGCAGTCGACATCGATGCCCAGTGCCCGCAACTCCTCGCCGATCATTTGCATATTCAGCCTGAGCGCTGCGGCCGCCTTGGCAGGATTGCGTCCATGAAGCACCCCGAATGCATCCATTGTCGGCGCATGACGCCAATGTGGCGGCTTCAGACGCTGTACGCGTCCGCCTTCCTGATCGATCAGGACAACGGCGTCATAGGACGAATCCAAACCGCGTAATTCGTTCACCAGCGCAATGACTTGAGTCGGAGATTCAATGTTGCGTGCGAACAGGATGTAACCCATCGGGCGCGTGCGTTTGAAGAACGCGCGCTCAGCCTCGGTGAGGCTCAACCCGGCCATCCCAAAAATGGCCGCCGAAGGAGGAAGCGTGTCCACGACTACGGCTTAACGACGATGCAGCCGACGTTTTGGGCGGCGAGCGAAGCGCATAAAGCATCCGCGGCCGCTTTGTCGGCCAGAGGCCCCGCGCGCAAGCGGTAGAACACGCCTCTCTCGCCTAGATCGGCTTTCGTCACGGCGGGCGCATAGCTTCCAAGAATCTCTTTGTTCTTACCGCTGATGCGTTTCCATTCCGCCATCGCCGCATCTTCAGACAGCACCGAAGCCAACTGAATTTGGTAGCTCGGTCCAGTCGCTGCTGCTGCCGCTGTTACGGGCGGTGCTGGCACCGCGGCAACTTGCGCTGCTTCTGGCTTAGCAGCCTCGGCGGCCGGAGTTGTCTGAGGCAAAATCGAAATCGGACCAGTGGCCGACGTGCGTCCCGGCGCGGCAGCGGCGACCGCCGCAGCCAGCGGATCGGCCTGTGGCGCGACTGGCTTAGGCGCTTCCTTAGCGACTTCTTTGGCGGGTTCCGGAGCAGCGGCTTTGGCAGGTTCAGGCGCAGGCTTCGGTGCTTCCGCAACGGGCGCCTCCACCTTAGGCGCGGGCGCGGCTTCCACCGGCGGCTCCGCCTTCGGCTTCGGCGGCGGCGCTTTCGGCTCTTCCGCAGGCGGCAAAAGGTTTTCTACTCGCGCCGGAGCGCTCCCTTTCGCGACCCGGTCATAGACCAGCTTATCCTGGTTCTCGACCTGCATGCCGCCCGGCTCATTGGGTCTGACTTTATATGGGGTCGCATCGGCCTTCACGACGCCGTGCTCGTCCATCGCCGAATTGATCCCTGAGCCGCGCAACAGATACCAACCCGCACCGGCTGCAATGGCTACGCCCAGTACAACACCGACGATCACGCTCAGCGAGCGCGATCCCGAAGCACGGCTTTTACGGCGACCGTAATAATCGTCGGTGAACACATCGTCGGTGAAAGGGGTTGCGCGCAGATCGCCGCCACGTTCGCCGGCCCCAGAGTTAGCATCTTGCCGCCGGAGAGGCGGACCGTCGCCGTCGCGATCAATGGGCATCAACGCATTTCCTCTACAGGTTCAACTCCGAACACCGTCAAACCTGACGCTATCACCAGCCCTACGCCGCGGACAAGCGCCAGCCGCGCAACCGAAACGCTTTGATCTGCCGGTTGCAAAAACCGCAACTCGGCTGCGTCATTGCCTTTATTCCACAGCCCATGAAACTGTGACGCGAGTTCGTACATATAAAACGCGAGACGGTGCGGCTCATGAGCAAACGCGGCACCTTCAATCGTGCGCGGCCAGTTCGCCAGTGTCCTGAGCACACCGATCTCATCCGGATCAACCAGCCGCGCGAAGTCGGCTTTTGCTAATCCGCCATCGCTCAAATCGGCGGTTGGAAACATCTCGGCGGCATGACGGAAAACGCTGCGCCCGCGCGCATGGGCGTACTGCACGTAGAACACCGGGTTCTCGCGCGATTTCTCCATAACCTTGGCGTAGTCGAAATCCAGCGGCGCGTCGTTCTTGCGCGTCAGCATAATGAAGCGCACCACGTCCTTGCCGACTTCTTCGATCAAATCGCGCATGGTGACGAATGTGCCCGCGCGCTTGGACATTTTTACCGGCTCGCCGTTGTTCAGCACGCGCACCATTTGGCACAACTGCACGTCGAGCTTGCCTTTGCCGTTCGACAGCGCCTTCAGCGCCGCCTGCACGCGCTTCACGTAACCGCCGTGGTCCGCGCCCCAGACGTTCACAAGATTAGTGAACCCCCGGTCGACCTTGTCCTTATGATAGGCGATGTCGCCCGCGAAATAGGTCCAGGTACCGTTGGACTTCTTCACCGGCCGGTCGACCTCGTCACCGAATTCCGTCGCCTTAAACAGCAACTGAGGCCGGGGTTCCCAATCGTCGGGCGTCTTGCCTTTGGGCGGCTCCAGCACGCCGGTATAGGTCAGCCCTTCGCTTTCCAAAAACACCAGCGCGCCGTCGACCTTGCCGGCTTCGACCAGGGCCTTCTCGGAACTGAACACGTCATGGTGCACGCCCAGCGCCAGCAGGTCTTCCTTCACCAGCTTCATCATGTAGGCGACGGTGAAATCCCGCAGTGCCGGAATCCAAACGGCCTCGTCCTCAACACTCGCCCACTTATCCGCGTCGCGCGCCGCCAGAGCTTCCGCCACGGGAATCAGATAATCCCCGCCGTACTGAATTTCTTTACGCTCCAACGCGCCCTGCACGTCGACTTCGGTGATTTTGCCCAGTGTTTGTAAGTAACGCATGCGCAGCGCGCGGGCGACGTTGTCCACCTGCCCGCCCGCGTCGTTGATGTAATACTCTTTGGTCACCGCGAACCCGGCCTTTGCCAACAGGCGCGCCAGCGCATCGCCGACCACCGCACCGCGCGCGTGACCCACATGCATCGGGCCGGTTGGATTGGCCGAGACATACTCGACGTTGATCTTCTCGCCTTGGCCGGCTTGACCGTCGCCGTAGGCCGTTCCTTCGACCAGCACATCGCGCAACCCATCGCGCCAGATGCGGTCGTCGAGTTTGATATTGATAAACCCCGGTCCGGCGACCGAGACGTCCGTTACGTCCGGCATCTTCTTGAAGCGCGCGGCGAACAGCGTCGCCAGCTCTTTGGGGTTCTTGCCCGTAGGTTTAGCCAGAACCATGGCAGCATTGGTCGCCACATCGCCGTGGGATGTTTCGCGCGGCGGTTCCGCCGAGACCCGCGACAGGTCGAGACCCTCGGGCAGCGCGCCTTCAGCGACGAGTTCGCCGATAGCGGCATCGATCCGGGATTTAAGTGTGGCGAAGATGTTCATGGCTGTGGCGGCATCCGGACATTGGCGATGCCGGTTCATATGCGGTAATCGCGCTTTCTTCAAGGATTTCGGCCAAAATCACCGCTGTTTGTCACCATCGCGCCGGAATGGTAGATTGCATCTATGCGGTATTTCGCGATCCTGGTTTTCAGCCTTCTGCTGATCCAGCCTTCTCTGGCCAACACCATCGGCCTGAAAGAAGGCCGGAGTCTGACGCATCACCACTTTCATCAAGCTTTGCATCACGATGACGGCTCGGCGCATGTGGATGCGGAAAGCCAAATCACGCAGAGCGGAACCGAGCACCACGACGACGGCCACCCCGATCAATGCCATTTGACGGTCGTCGGCCTTGTAACCGCTGCGATCAATCTCCCGGCCGCGCACCGTTCCCCACCCGGCGTGGTAGTCCATCAAGACCCGCCCGGCATTACCACGCCGCCCGCACTACCCCCTCCCACGCTTTAATCCATCGCTTCTGAACAGTGCTGCGGCTCTGGCCGCGGCATCGTCATTGATTGCGCCGCGGAGAAGTTACCGCGACGCCAGCCGTGGATATACCCTTGCTACGCATGCTGTTTCTTTTTGCTGCCCTCACCGGCAGCGTCGGGGCTTTTGCCCAAGAGTCCGTAACGCTTCACGAAGCTTTGCGCCTCACGCTCGAACGCAATCCCGGACTTCAGGGTCACCGCTTTAACCTAAACGCCGCAGCGGCCCGGCGCGAGATCGCCGCCCAGCGTCCAGCGTGGGAAGTCGGTGTAGATGTCGAAAACATTTTCGGCACCGGACGGTTATCTGCCTTCGACGACACCGAAGTTACTTTGCGTCTCGGCACCGTGCTGGAACTGGGCGGAAAACGCAGCGGACGGATTGCATTGGCCGACAGCGAGCGCAGCCTGACCGCCATCGGACAAGATGCCGAGCGCCTCGACCTCCTGGCCGACGCTACCCGCCAATTCATCGCTGCCCTGCGTGCACAAGAAGAACGCAAGCGCGCCCAACGCGCGATTGATCTCGCCACCCGCACCCTATCTTTAGTTAAAGCCCGCGTCGGCGCGGGCCGTGCCGGCAGCCTCGAACAACACAACGCCGAACTCGCCGTCGTGCACGCCGTCGGCGACGCCGTACAATCCGACGCCGAAGTCCGCGCCGCGTGGGCGCAACTCAGCGCCGCGTGGGGCGAAGCGCCCGACGCCTCAGGCACCGTCATTGGAGACCTGTTCGCCCTTCCGCCCACCGGCGATTACGCGGCCCTGGCCGCGCTGCTAGAAAGCAATCCCGACCTCATCCGCTTCGCCACGCAGCGGCGCGTGCAGGAAGCGCAGTTGCGCCTCGCGGTCAGTAGTGAGTCGCCCGACATCACCATCAGCGCCGGCCTCCGGCGTTTGCAAAATGCGCGCGCGCAAGCCGCCGTGCTCTCCGCGTCTATTCCCCTCGGCTCAGCCGCACGCAGTTACGCCCGCCAGGACGAAGCCCGCAACTTGC
This sequence comes from Fidelibacterota bacterium, assembly GCA_947476625.1. GTDB lineage: Bacteria > Pseudomonadota > Alphaproteobacteria > Rhodospirillales > Rhodospirillaceae > SHVO01. The sequence goes on along the minus strand of CANJRA010000009.1, from coordinate 58,348 downwards.
TCAGCGCCACCGGCTACGCCGAAGCCGCCGCGCGCAACACGCTGCGTGCGACGTTGTTCGCCATCCACACGCGGCTGGTCCAAAAGCGCAGTCACGTCGAGATGATCCGCGACAAAGCCTTCCCCCTCGCCGACACCGCCGTGCGCGCCGCCGAGGATGGCTTTCGCGCCGGACGATTTTCACTTTTGGAACTCGCTGCCGCGCAAAAGCAGTCACTTGATCTGCAAAAAGAAGCCATCGCCGCCGCTGCCGAATTCCACCTTCTGCTTCTCGAGCTAGAACGCCTGACCGGCACCGCCGCCCCCTCACCGGAGATCAAGCCATGAACCGCAGCACCCTTATCGCCGCCGTGATCATCATCGCCGCTGCTAGCGGCGCATGGTTCATGACGCGCCCCGCCGCCCCACCCGCCACAACACCTCACGATGAAGCCCATGAACGCCCCCACGCCGAAATAGCGCCCGCGCGCGCCGCCGCAGCCGGAATCGAAATGGCAACCGCCGGTCCGGCGACAATCCACCAATCCACCGCTTTGCTTGGCCGCCTGTCGCTGGACCCCGCCCACACCGCACAAGTCCGCGCACGCTTTCCCGGCGTGGTGAAAGAGATCCGCAAGTCCCAAGGCGACACCGTCGCAGCAGGCGATATTCTCGCCATGGTCGAAAGCAACGACAGTCTCCAGACTTACGCCGTGCGTGCGCCGTTAGCCGGAACGCTTCTGTCGCGCACCGTGAGCCCCGGTGAAGTTACCGACACCGCGCCGCTGTTCGAGATCGGCAACCTGCGTCACTTACGTGCCGACCTGCACGTTTTCCCCAACGACCTCCCTAAGATCGCGGCGGGTCAACCCGTGCGCCTGCTGGTTCAGGGCGAACCGGAGGCCGTCATCGCATCCATCACCACACTCGTGCCCGTCGTCGAATCCGCCACGCAGGCCGTCATTGCCCGCGCCGACGTCGACAACAGCGCTGGCCGTCTGCGTCCCGGCGCCATGGTGCGCGGTGAGGTCGAAACAACAACCCGCGAAGCCGCCGTCGCTGTGTCCGCCGAAGCCCTGCAACAATTAGACGGCCGCACCGTGGTTTTTGTCCGCGCGGGCGATGCGCTCGAAGCCCACGACGTCGTCGTCGGCGCCTCCGACCACCAGAGCGTCGAGATTCTCTCCGGCCTCACCCCCGGTGCGTCCTATGCCGCGCGCGGCAGCTTCGTCGTCAAGGCGGAGATCGAAAAAGGCAGCGCCGGTCATGGTCACTAACGGAAAGCTCTGATCATGGAACACATTGTCGCTTTCGCCGTCCGCCAGCGTTGGCTCGTGCTGGCCGTCACACTGATGACCGCCGCCGTCGGCATCTATAACCTTCAACGTCTCCCCATGGACGCCGTGCCCGACATCACCAACGTTCAGGTGCAGATCAACACCCGCGCGCCCGGCTACACGCCGCTCGAAGTCGAACAGCGCATAACCTTCTTCATCGAAACCGCCGTCGCGGGACTCCCGAGCCTTGAAAGCACACGCTCACTGTCGGCCTATGGACTTTCCCAAGTCACCGTCGTTTTCAAAGACAGCACCGACATTTACTTCGCACGTCAGCTTGTGGCCGAACGCCTGCAGGAAGTCCGCACCCAATTGCCCGATGGCGTCGACGCCAACATGGGCCCCATCGCCACCAGCCTCGGCGAGATTTTTGTCTACGCTATGGAAAGCGACCCTGCCGCCAAAAAACCCGACGGCAATCCCTGGAATCTCACCGACCTTCGCACCTTGCAGGACTGGGTTGTACGGCCGCAGTTGCGTACCGTACCCGGCGTCGCCGACGTCAATGCCAGCGGCGGACTGGTCAGGCAAATTCACGTCACACCCGATCCTGAAAAACTGCTCGCTTTCGGCCTCTCGCTTCAGGATGTGCTCAGCGCACTCGCTCGCAACAACCGCAATCTCGGTGCCGGTTACATCGAACGCAACGGCGAGCAATATCTCATCCGCGCACCCGGCCAGATCGAAAGCCTTGCCGACTTACGCAACATCGTCGTCAGCCGCAAGGAAGACACCGTCATCCGCGTCAGCGACGTCGCCGAAGTCGGCGAGGGCCAGGAACTGCGCACCGGTGCCGCCACCGAGAACGCCGAGGAAGCCGTTATCGCCACCGCCATCATGCTGGTCGGCGAAAACAGCCGCGCCGTCTCGCAACGCGTGAAGGCGCGCCTCGCCGAAGCCAACAAGACTTTGCCGCCCGGCGTTAAAGCCGTCCCGATCTATGACCGCACCGACTTGGTCGAACGTACCATCGCCACCGTTCAAACCAGTCTGCTCGAAGGCGCACTCCTGGTCATCGCGGTGCTTTTCTTCGCACTTGGCAACCTGCGTGCGGCGATCATCACCGCAGCGGTCATTCCGCTTGCCATGCTGCTCGCGATCACCGGCATGGTGCAGAACAAAACCTCCGGCAATCTTATGAGTCTCGGCGCGCTCGACTTCGGTCTGCTGGTCGACGGCGCTGTCATCGTGGTCGAGAACTGCCTGCGGCGTTTCGGGTTAAAACAGCACGACCTTGGCCGCCTCCTCACCCGCGACGAACGCCTGACGCTGGCCACCGACGCCACCGCCGAAGTCATCCGTCCCGCGGCTTTTGGCCTCGTCATCATCACCATCGTCTACATCCCGCTGTTCGCGCTGGACGGCATTGAAGGCCGCATGTTCCATCCCATGGCGTTCACGGTGATGATTGCCCTGGTCGCAGCCCTCATCCTCACGGTCACTTTTCTTCCGGCGGCTGTAGCGTTGTTTGTCACCGGTCCAGTCGAGGAGAAAGAAAACCGTATCGTTGCCGGTGCGCGCGCGCGGTATCTGCCGCTCTTGCACATCGTCCTGCGCCGCCGCGTCGCAGTCGTCGTGGCGGCAGTGTTCCTCATCTGCATCAGCACGCTCGCCGCGACCCGCATGGGCGCGGAATTCATCCCCAACCTCGACGAAGGCGACTTCACCGTCCAAGCCATCCGCGTCCCCGGCACCAGCCTGACACAATCCATCGAGATGCAGCGCGCCGTCGAAAAACGCTTGCTCCAAGTTCCCGAAGTCGCGCGCGTCTTCAGCCGTATCGGCACCGCGGAAATCGCCACCGATCCCATGCCGCCCAGCATCGCCGACGGCTACGTCATGCTGAAGCCCCGCAAGGAATGGCCCGACCCCGGCAAAACCAAAGCCGAACTGAGCGAGGAGATCGAAGCCGTCGTTGAATCCCTCCCCGGCAGTGCCTATGAAATCTCGCAGCCCATTCAAATGCGTTTCAATGAAGTGATCTCCGGCGCGCGCAGCGATGTCGCCGTCAAAATCTACGGCGACGACCTCGAAATCCTGAAACGCACCGCCGCCGATGTTGAGCGCATCGTCGCCGGCATCACGGGCGCCGCCGACGTGCGCGCGGAACAAGTGTCCGGCCTGCCCATGTTAGCAATCACCATCGACCGTCACGCCCTCGCCGCTTACGGCCTCGATATCGCCGACGTACAGGATGTCGTCGAGATCGCTTTCGGCGGCAAAACTTCCGGCCAAATCTTCGACGGCGACCGCCGCTTCGATATTGTGGTGCGTCTGCCCGAAACCCAGCGCACCGATATCAACGCCATCCGCGCCCTGCCCGTGCCGCTGCACGGCGCGGCGCACGATCTCAGCGAACGGCAGTCGGCTTCACTAGCAGCCGTACAGCTTTCGGGCTTTGTGCCGCTTGGTGAACTCGCCCGCGTCGAAACCACCACCGGCCCCAATTAGGTCAACCGCGAGAACGGCAAGCGCCGCATCACCGTCACCGCCAACGTCCGCAGCCGCGACCTCGGCAACTTCGTCTCCGAGATCCAATCCATCGTCGATGCGAAAGTCACACTTCCCCCCGGTTACTGGATCGACTACGGCGGCACATTCCAACAGCTTCTATCCGCAGCGAAACGCTTGCAGGTTGTCGTGCCCTTAGCGCTCGTCATGATTTTCCTGCTGCTCATGACAGCCTTCGGTTCTGTGAAGGACGCGGCCGTGGTTTTTAGCGGTGTGCCCCTCGCCCTCACCGGCGGCGTCGCTGCCCTGGCGCTGCGCGACATTCCGCTATCGATCTCTGCCGGGGTCGGCTTTATAGCCCTCTCGGGCATCGCGGTGCTCGATGGAATCGTGATGGTATCTTTCATCCGCCGTCTGCATGCCCAGGGCATCGAGATCGAGCAAGCCATCGTCGACGGCGCCCTCAGCCGCCTCCGTCCGGTCCTGCTGATCGCGTTGGTGGCCGCGCTTGGCTACTTGCCCATGGCGCTTAACACCGGCGCAGGCGCTGTAGTGCAAAGACCTTTGGCGACCGTGGTCATCGGCGGAATCATATCATCCACCCTGCTGACGCTGTTGGTTTTACCGGCGCTCTACCGGCTGTTTCACGGCGCCACGTCGAATCCCGCCGCAGGTTCGCCGCGCTGAGCTCGCGTCCACATCGTCTCATAGGCGCGTTCAATATTGCGGGCAAACCGCGCCGTATCGAACAGCGGCGTTGCCCGGCGGTTCTGCGCAAGCTTGGCTTTCATCTCGGCCAGAAAAGCTGGTATCGTCGCCAGCTTCAACGCCAACGCTTCGTATGCGGCGGGCGAATCCGTGATCAGCTCAGGCAATTCAACCGCGCCCACCAAACTCGCCGCCACGCGGCTTGCGAAAACATTGCCGCGACACGTCACCACCGGCAGCCCCGCCCACAACGCATGAGCCGCCGTGCCGTGCGCGTTATAAGGCGCGGTATCGAGAAAAATATCCGCCAGCCCATGCCGCGCCAGATGCTCTTCCAACGACACACGCGGCGCGAACACCAGGCGCGCCGGATCGACGCCCCGTTTTTGCGCCTCGGCCGCAAGGTTTCTACGCACAACCTCAGCATCGGACCGCAACCAAAGCACGCTGCCTTCAACCTTACTCAACAGCCGCATCCAGATATCGAACACGCTCGGGCTGATTTTCGACGTCGCGTTGAAACAGGCAAAAATAAACCCGCGCTCAGGCAGCCCGCAGTCTGCCCGGGAGGGCACCTCCTTTGTCACCGGCAATGTGTTGTCGTTGACAAAAAAGGTATCCGGCAACCGCGCCAGCTTCTCCGTAAAGAAATCGTCGTAGCCCGGCGGCGCGACAACGCCGTCCACAAGCGCGTAGTCCATAAAGCTGGTGCCGAGCGTCCCGGGATAACCGAGGTAGCTCACCTGAACCGGCGCAGGCCGATAGGCAAAAATGTCGAGCCGCTCACCCGCCGTATATCCGTTCAAGTCCACCGCGATATCAATCTCCATCTCACGCAACAGCACCGCAACATCGCGGTCGCTCTTGGCGCTGGCGTCGACAAATCGATCGCAGGCCGCCTCAAGCCTTTGGCGCATGGGGCTGCCGTCATCCGCGCCAAGCGCTATGCCGCTAATTTCGAATCTATTCCGATCATGCAGTTCGAACAGCTGCGCAACCAGTTGCCCAACGATGTGATCGGCGAAATCCGACGACACATAGGCCACGCGCATTTTCGCATGCTTGTAAATCTCACCGCGCCACAACGGCTGCGGCAGCACCGGGTATCGGCCCGCCACATAACTTTTCGCGCATAGCAGCTGATCCGCGGCCTCTGTAGCGTGCAAAATAAACGATAGCGGTCTTTGCGCCGATTGGCTCGAGCGCGCATCAGCCGCGATCCGCCGGGACGCCGCATCATAACGGCTCCAATCACAGCAGTGCAGTTGCGCAGTAAATAGATTTCCCAGCACTTCAGGATAATCGGGATTGAGCTGCTCCAGGCGCGTGAACGCTTGCGCAGCGTCTTCGGGTCGGCCCAGCGCGCGCAGCACCTTGGCGCGGCCGTCGATAGCGCCGGCGAAATCGGGCCGGGCATCTAAAGCCTTATCGAAACTCACCAACGCTTCGTGAAACCGCTTCAAATCGACAAGCGCATTGCCGCGATTGTTCCACACTTCAGTACTCGTCGGCCAATGCACCAGCGCTTTATCGAAGCTCGCCAGCGCCTCTTCCGCACGCCGCAAGTCCCTCAGCGCTACACCGCGATTGGCCAACGCCGGCACGAAGTTCGGGTTCGCTTTCAACGCGCCGTTAAAACTCGCAACCGCATCCTCCAGCCGCCCCAAGGTCAACAGCGCATTACCGCGATTGCTGAGCGCTTCGACAAAATTCGCCTGCAGCTTGATGGCGGCATCGTAGCTGTCGACTGCCTGCGCATGCTTGCCCAGCGCCATCAAAATATTGCCGCGCGTGTAATGCGCGAACGAGAACGTCGGCGCCAGCACCAAGCCCCGGTCCAGGCTCACCAAAGCTTCTTGGGGCCGCCCCATATTCATGAGCGCATTGGCCCGGTCGCAGTGGGCCTCGACATATTGCGGATTGATCTCCAGCGCCGCCGCAATCAACCGATCGCCTTCGGCGAACTGCAACTGCTGCATCGCTATGATGCCCAGCATATGCATCGCACGGTAAGCACGGGGATCTGCGCGCAGGATTTCACGGTAGGCTTTTTCCGCAGGCGCCAATTGCCCCTGCTGGTGCAGCCTCATCGCTTCTTGAAACTTGAAATCGTCGTACAGGACACAAACCCCACAAGTGCTTCGCCGGGCGTTTGTGGTATCATAGATGTCTAATCCTGAACCAGAGAGGACCGGCCATGCTCAAGGAATTCCGCGAATTTGCGCTCAAGGGGAATGTCGTCGATCTGGCGGTCGGCATCATCATCGGCGCCGCTTTCGGCAAAATCACCACCTCACTGGTCAACGACGTGATTATGCCGCCGATTGGTTTTGTCCTTGGGCGGGTCGACTTTTCAGACCTTTACGTCAATCTCTCGGGGGTGGCGTATGAAAGCCTCGATGCCGCTAAAAAAGCCGGCGCCCCGGTCATCGCTTACGGCGCTTTCATCAGCACCGTCATCGACTTCACCATCGTCGCCTTCGCGGTGTTTATCCTGGTCAAACAGATCAACCGCTTGAGGAATGTCATCGGCCGCAACGAGCCGCCGCCCGCGCTCACCGAAAAAACCTGCCCGCGCTGTTTCTCGAACATTCCCATTCAAGCAACCAAGTGCAAATCCTGCACGGCGGACTTGCCCACTTAATAGCTATTTGGATGTTTTGGTGGCTGCCGCGTATGAGGACGCGACGCGGCCCCAGTTGATAACCTTCATAAAGGTATCGACGTAAGCCGCCGCCTTGGCGCCGAAATCCATGTGATACGCGTGCTCATACATATCGAGCGCCAACAAAACCGTGGCGTCCGCCCCGGTCATCGTATGATCGGCGGCCCATGTATTCACGAGGCGGCCCAGCCGTGGTGAATACGACAACAGCACCCAACCGGATCCGCCGCCCAGCGCTTTACCAATTCCTGCGAATTCCGATTTCCATTTTGCAACGCTGCCGAAATCGCGCTCCAACGCGCCGGCCAGCGCACCTTGCGGGTCACCACCGCCGCCAAGCCCCGCAAAATAAACTTCATGCAGGATCATCGAATTGGCCGCGATGAGTTGTTCGCGCTTGAGACCGTTGACGGTAAACCCGGCCGCCGTGTCAAAATCCAACGCAGCTAACTGCGCATCGATGGCGTTCAAGCGCTTAACCGCGCCCGTATAGTTGTTGTCGTAATGACTTGTGAGCAGTTTTTCGGAAAGCCCCGTCACGCCTTTCGGGTCGAAAGACAATGCCGCCGGCTCATATGCCTTCGGACTTACGGCGGCGGTTTGCGCTGCCGCAGGTGAGATAATGTAAGAACCTAGCGCCGCCGCGGTTGTCGCTACGGCACCAGCGTTTAGAAACGTTCTACGATCCATGATTTTCTCCCCTGCCCCACTGTTAAGCACAGGATACACGTCGATGCGTGCGGTGTGATGGATTTTGCGCGCCGCGATCGCGGGCCGCAGCGCCTATGACAAGAATTTCATCTAAGGCTTGATCGTCGGATCAAACAGCCGCGCATGTTCATCAAGCGCGAACTTGTCGGTCATCCCGGCGATATAGTCGGCCACACGGCGCGCGGTCTTGAGCGTCTTTGGACCGTCCAAGCCCATATGCCACTCCTCCGGCAACAGGTGCGGCTCTTCCAGCAGCAACGCAAACAAATCGCGCACGATGCGCTTGGCCTTGCTGGTCATTCTGTTCACACGCGTATGGCGATACATGTTGGCGAACAGAAAGGTCTTCATCTGCTTTTCATACGCCGCCATATCGGCCGAGAAACCGACCAACGCCTGCCCTAACGCGCGCACGTCAGTCGCCGATGTTGGTTTGAGGGCCTGCAGTCTTCGGTACGATTCCAAAATAACGTCGTTCACCATCGCGGCGATCATGCCCCGCAACGACTCATGGATCAGTCGGCCCTTCTCCAGGCCCGGATAGCGCTGGGACACGCTTTTGAAGATCGCCCCCACCAGCGGCAACTCCAACACGGCCTCAAGCGGAAATAATCCGGCCTTTAAACCATCATCGAAATCATGCGCGTTGTATGCGATGTCGTCCGAAATTGCCGCGACCTGCGCTTCCGCGCCCGGCCATGTGGCCAGTTCCAGATCATGGGTCGCGTTATATTCGGTGAGCGCCAGCGGCACGGGCTTGCCGTTTTTCGGCATCACCGGCCCATTGTGTTTCACCAGACCTTCAAGCGTCTCCCACGTCAGATTGAGTCCGTCGAAGGCGGCGTAGCGATGCTCGAGCTTGGTCACGATCCGCAGGCCTTGGGCGTTATGATCGAACCCGTTGTAATCCGCCATGCACTCTTGCAGCACATCTTCGCCCGCATGACCGAAACACGTGTGCCCCAGGTCGTGCGCCAGCGCCAAACTTTCGGCGATATCTTCGTGAAGTCCCACAAACCTGCAGATCGACCGCGCGATTTGCGAAACTTCCAGACTGTGCGTCAATCGCGTGCGGTAATTCTCGCCTTCGCCGTAGACAAATACCTGTGTTTTGTATTTGAGCCGCCGAAAAGCCCCGCAATGAATAATGCGGTCGCGGTCGCGCTGGTAAATGGTGCGCGTGGGTGATTCCGCCTCCCCATGCAGCCGCCCCCGGCTTTGCGCCGGATCGGTAGCGACGGACGCGAGGCATCCCCCTAAAGTGGCGACATCATCGGACATAGCGGCACACTAACCGGGCCTTATTACCGGGGCAATGCGGCTTGCGCTTTGGGCCTCCTCGTCCCATATGAAACCTCAGCCGGGGACGCTGAACAACGGAGCAACAAAGTGAGCGACGCCGAACACATCGTTTGTCCCAAGTGTACGAAAACCAACCGCGTGGCGAGCCACCGCTTGGTCGAAGGACCGAAGTGCGGCGCCTGCGGTGAAGTGCTTTTCTCTGGTCACCCCGTCACCGTCTACGAAAAAACCTTCGCCCGTCATATGGCGGCCAATACCATTCCCGTCCTTACCGACGTCTGGGCGCCCTGGTGCGGGCCTTGCCGCATGATGGGCCCGATGTTTGAACGCGCCGCCGAGCAGTTAGAGCCCCGCGCGCGCCTTCTCAAACTCAATTTAGATGAAGCGCCCAACATCGCGCAGCGCTTCGCCATCCGCAGCGTGCCGACGCTCCTGCTCACCGGTGGCGGTCACCTCATCGCCCAAACTGCGGGGGCCATGGATAGCCGTGCCATCATCGATTGGGCGAAAACGAAGTTCCCAGTCCAGTCGTTACATCACTAGGGTTCGGAATCGGGAACGTAAGTCAGCCGTAACGCATTACCAATGCGATCATGCGCCAAAAGGCGAAGCGGCGGCCGCGGCCCGGCAAAAAATGGCTTGCCGCTGCCAAGCACGACGGCGTGGACGTAAAGCCGATACTCATCAATAAGACCAAGATCGGTGAGATGTCCTGCCAGTTCCGGCCCGCCAACTTGAATCTCTCCACCGAGCCGCGCTTTCAGCCCCCGTAACACACCCTCCACGTCATCCTTCACGAGGGTGGCGTTGGGACCGACCGCGTTCAACGAGCGCGACACGACCCACTTCGGTTGACGCCGCCATGCCACTGCAAACTCGCGCCGCTCCGCATTCCATTCAGGGTGGTCGCCATCCCAATAACGCATAATCTCGTACAGGCGGCGGCCATACACGCTGCCGGATAGGCCGCCCACCTGCGAGATGAAATGACGAAAGAGCGAATCATCGGGCCCAAACTTCTCATGGTCGACGTAGCCGTCTAAGGACTGGTTCATCCAAAAGACCAACTTTGCCATGCTGTAAAATCTCCGCCCTAGGCCGCTTTCGGTTCAAGCCCGGCCCAATCACTTGCCTAAGTTCGTTTCAATCCATGCCGCGAAGCTGTTGATGATCGTCTGTGCGTATCCGCGCGGACGCTCCTCGGCAATCGTGCCGTCGGCATTGAAGAACTTCTCGCCGACCTGGAGATAGGCTTCCGGCTGCTGCATCGCAGGCATGTTCAGAAACACTAGCGACTGGCGCAGATGATGGTTCGATCCGAACCCGCCCATGGCACTGGGCGACGCGCTGATGATCGCGGTGGGCTTTTTATCCCACACACTTTGCCCATAAGGCCGCGATCCCACATCGATAGCGTTCTTCAACACGCCAGGAACCGAGCGATTATATTCTGGCGTCACGAACAACACCGCATCGACGGGGCGTATTTTGTCGCGAAAGGCCACCCACGGGGCGGGCGGGCTGCCGTTGAGGTCTTGGTTATAAAGCGGCAACTCGCCGATGTCGGCGAATGAGAACGTCAGATGCTTAGGCGCCAACCCGATCAGGGCCGTGGCAAGCTTACGATTGATGGAATCTTTGCGAATGCTGCCGACAACCACGGCGACGGTGCGAGGAGTGCTCAAGGGATTATCCTTTATGGCTGGACCGATCTAACGCACGGGTGGCGTTTCCCGGCCATCCTACCGCCCCAGCCAAGGCCACTACCAGCCTGATAAGGCCCGCAAAACCACTCACCTTGAACCAAACCCCCGCGCACATTAAGTTAGACCCATGAACAGCATCGCTCCCGAGACCCCCGTCCTCATGACCAAGTCCGCCGCCGAGCGCGTTCAGGTCTTGGTGGCCGGCGAAGGCAACCCTGCCCTCATGCTCCGCCTGGCGATTTCCGGCGGCGGCTGCTCGGGCTTTTCCTACGGCTTCAGCCTCGATGCCGACGCCACCACCGACGACAAGGTCTTCGAATTCCACGGATCTAAATTGGTCATCGACGAGACCTCGCTCGATCTCCTCAAGGGCTCGCAGATCGACTATGTCGACGACATCATGGCGGCGTCCTTCCGCATCACCAATCCTAACGCCACTTCCACCTGCGGCTGCGGCACCTCGTTCGCCGTATAGGGTTTTCGGAATTCACCCACCCACCTCCGTCATCCTGGGGCTTGTCCCCAGGATCCAGAGCAGCATTAAAGAACGGCTGTAATAAAAAACGGCGTTCGTCGTAAAGCGCGATCACTTCACAAACCCGTTAATTGTCACCCTGTGCGCTGGGAATAAATCCCAGGGCGACGCATGGCATTACTCGGTTCGCCTCGCGCCTTTCGCGCCATTCCAGTTCGTGCACAGCTTTCCGGTCTCGCTATAATTGCTGTCGGAATCCAGCGGCGCGTTGCGCTTCGCCATCGTATTCTGAAATTCATTCAGCACCGCCGACATGCGCCGCTCCACGGCGGCCAGCCCCGCATCCACGCCCGCTTGCGGATTAGACGTAAAAACCGGCTGCTGCGCCTGCAAAACGCGCTCCACCTCGGCCCGAAAGCGCGGCGCGTATTCTTTGAGCGCAGTATTGTTGATCGTCACATGCTGATTCTCGTGATCAAGCACCGCATTGTACTCGCATGTCTCCGGCTGGAACTCGCTGGCGACATAAACGCTCATGCGTTTCCACCCGAATGAAATATCCATTTCGGTCAGGTAAACGCAGTAGCCGCCCCGCACTTCTTCCGCGCGCGAATTGGCCTCGGCGCTGTAAACCGTCTCGGCATATGTAATGCCCAGCGCACTCTCATGCGGACCCAGCACAGCCTCGGTATGCGAGCGGAAGAGATTACGAATGCCCAGGATGTTCAGCCGATTGTTGTAGATCGGTGCCGGATTGAGCAGTTTAAAATCGAGTGTGATCGGCTTGCTATACGGCGGGCATTTAGACGCTTGCGCCGCCAATGCGGTCTGACCTGCGGGCAATATCGCCAGCGCGAGGCCGATCATGAACATCATCCGTATCGTCATGGCGTCTACATATCACCGCGCAGGATTTTTCGCGCCTTGCCGATCCCCCGCCGGGATGTCAGCATGGCGCACCTGACAACAAATATAGACGCAAGCCCGTGCCCTCGTCCCCGCGTAAAATCAAAGTCGCCACCTGGAACGTCAACTCGGTCAAAGCCCGGCTGCCGAATGTGCTGGCATGGCTGAAAGAAGCCCAACCCGACGTGGTGCTTCTCCAGGAACTCAAATGCATCGACGAAAACTTCCCGCGCATGGAGATCGAGGATCTCGGGTACAACGTCGCCACCCACGGCCAGAAAACCTATAACGGCGTCGCCATCCTCTCGAAGTCGCCCTTGGAAGACGTCGAGCCGCGCTTGCCCGCCCTCTTAAACGATAAATCCGAAGGCGACGACCACGCTCGTTACATGGAAGCTACCGTATTCGGCAAGCTGCGGGTCGCCTCAATCTACCTGCCCAACGGCAATCCGCTCGGTACCGAGAAGTTCCCCTACAAGCTCGCCTGGATGGACCGCCTTCACGCGCACATAAAGCGCGGCCTCAGCGACGGCGAAATGCGCCTCTACGGCGGCGACTACAACGTCATCCCCACCGACGACGACGTCTACAACGCCAAAGCCTTCGCGGGTGACGCGTTAACGCAGCCCGAAAGCCGCAGCCGCTTCCGCTCACTGCTGCACTTGGGCCTTACCGATGCCTTCCGCTGCTTCAACACCCTGCCCCATCAATATTCCTACTGGGACTACCAAGCCGGCGCCTGGCAAAAAGACAACGGCCTCTTGATCGATTTCCTCCTCCTCTCCCCCAAAGCCGCCAACGCCCTCACCAACGCCGCCATCGACAAAAAACCCCGCGGCCAGGAAAAAGCCTCCGACCACACCCCGGTGTGGTGCGAGATGATGGTTTAATTCTTCAAGGAGAACCTCATGGACAAAGAACGTTACGCCCGCGGCCTTGAAATACGCCGCAAGGTGATGAGCGACGCGTTCGTCGATAAAGCCTTCGCCGAAGCCGACGACTTCACCAAGCCCGTGCAGGACTTGGTCACCGAATTCGCCTGGGGCGAAATTTGGGGCGACGAGACCTTGCCGCTCAAAACCCGCAGCCTGCTCAACCTCGCCATGATCAGCGTGCTCAACCGCCCGAACGAACTCAAAGGCCATGTGCGCGGCGCACTGCGCAACGGCTGCACGAAAGAGGAAATCCGCGCGGTGTTCATGCAGGTAGTGGTTTACGCCGGTTTCCCCGCCGCGCTCGACTCCTTCCGCAACGCTAAGGAAGTGTTCAAGGACATGGGCGTTTAGATGCTGACGCTCCATCACTCACAGAAATCCTCGGCGTCCTACCGCGTACGTGTTGTGCTGGCGATGAAAGGCATCGACTACCGCACCGCCGATGTGCCGATCTTCATCGCGGGCGCCGATCAGCAGCGCGCGACGTACAAGTCCGTCAATCCGCAAGGCCTGGTGCCGTCGCTGGACATCGGCGGCGACATCCTCACGCAATCACTCGCCATCGTCGAATATCTCGATGAGAAGTATCCGACCCCGCCGCTCCTGCCCGCTTCACTCGAAGACCGTGCCCGCGTGCGCGCGATGGCCTACGCCGTCGCCATGGAGGTTCAGCCGCTGCAGGGCACCGGGGTCCTCAATCATATGCGTGATGCGCTCGGCCAGACTCAGGAGACGACGCGCCAGTGGGCGCATCATTGGATCAGGAAAGGCCTCGGCGCTTTGCAAGACCTCGTGATTCGCGCGCCCATCCAGGGCCGTTACTGCTACGGCGATCAGGTGACGCTGGCCGATCTCTGCCTTGCACCGCAGATGGTGAATGCGCGGCGTTTATCCTGCGACCTCACCGGGCTTGAGCGCCTTGTCGCGATCGACCGGGCGCTCCTAGAGCTCCCGGCCTTCAAAACCGCGACGTCGGAAGTTCCCGCCTAGATATCCGCGTAAATGTGCGTCTCTTTCGCCGCACCCGGATGAGTCACGGCGCCGTCGCAGGCATCGCCGACCAGCTGCGCGTATTTCCACAGCACACCCGAATTATAATTCGTCGCGCGCGGCTTCCAGGCGGCGCGGCGGCGATCCATCTCTTCCTTCGGTACTTCCAACTCCATCGTGCCCGCGTCGGTGTCGATGGTGATGATGTCGCCGTCGTTCACCAGTGCGATCGGACCGCCCACGGCAGCTTCGGGACCAACGTGGCCAACACACAGTCCGCGCGTACCGCCCGAGAAACGTCCGTCGGTGACCAGCGCCACTTTGTCGCCCATGCCCTGACCCGACAGCGCCCCGGTCGTCGCCAGCATCTCGCGCATGCCCGGACCACCCTTCGGTCCTTCATAGCGAATGATGATGACGTCGCCCTCTTTATACTTACGCTCGGCTACCGCCGCGAAAGCTGCGTCTTCCGTATCGAAGCACAACGCCGGACCGCGGAACTTCTTCACCTTCAAGCCCGCGACTTTCACAATCGCACCCTTCGGCGCCAGCGAACCTTTCAAGCCCGCAACGCCGCCCGTGGGCGACATTGCATTTGATGTCGGACGCACCACATCCTGATCGGTCGGGAACACGACATCTTTCATGTTCTCTTCGAGCGTCTTGCCCGTCACCGTGATGCAATCGCCGTGCAGGTAACCGCCGTCGAGCAGCGCCTTGATCAGGATCGGTATGCCGCCGACTTTATACAAATCTGCCGCCACATAGCGCCCGCCCGGCTTCATGTCGCCGATGTAGGGCGTCTTCTTGAAAATTGCGCAGACATCGTCGAGATCGAATTTGATGCCGACTTCATGCGCCATGGCCGGCAGATGAAGTCCGGCGTTGGTCGAACCACCCGAGGCCGCCACAACCATCGCCGCATTCTCGAACGCCTTGCGCGTTGCGATGTCGCGCGGACGGAGGTTGATTCTGAGCAATTCCATCACCGCGCGGCCGGCAGCTTTGGCGTAATGATTACGCGCGTCGGTGAACGTCGTCGGGATACTTGCCGACAGCGGCAGTGCGAGGCCCATGGCTTCGCTGACCGTCGCCATCGTGTTGGCCGTGAACTGACCGCCGCACGCGCCCGCCGACGGACACGCCACGCACTCCAGTTCATGCAAATCTTTATCGCTCATGTTGCCGGCGGCGTGCTGGCCCACACCTTCGAACACATCGACGATGGTGACGTCTTTGCCGTGGAAATGACCCGGCAAGATCGCGCCGCCATATAAAAACACAGACGGCACATTCAGGCGCAGCATCGCCATCATCATGCCCGGCAAGCTCTTGTCGCAGCCCGCCATGCCAACCATCGCGTCGTAGCTGTGACCGCGCATGGTCAACTCCACCGTGTCCGCGATCCAATCGCGCGAGGCTAACGACGACTTCATGCCCTCGTGACCCATGGCGATCCCGTCGGTGACGGTGATGGTCGTGAATTCACGCGGCGTACCACCGCCGGCGCGCACGCCTTCCTTCACGATCTGCGCCTGGCGGCCGAGATCGATGTTGCAAGGCGCGGCTTCATTCCAACAGGTCGCTACACCCACCATCGGCTGGTGCAGCTCTTCTTCCGTCAGTCCCATGGCGTAATGCATGGCACGGTGCGGGGCTTTGGTCGGCCCTTCCGTAATGTGGCGGCTGGGCAGCTTCGACTTATCGAATTTCGGCGGCTTTATTCCATCGTCGAGCATGGGGAGTTCCTTATTTATGCGGCGCTAATGCGCAATAACGCTTCACTCATCTTACCGCGGGCGGCCTCTGCAGCCCCGCGGCGTTCGCGGATTTCCTCAATCACTTCTGGCGGCGCTTTAGAAATAAAAGATTCGTTGGTCAGCTTCTTATCGTCATTGGCAATATCGCTCTCTTTCTTCGCGATTTCCTTTTTCAGGCGCTCGCGCTCCTTGCCGAGATCGATCACGCCTTCCAGGGGCAGCAACACCGTGCCGTCGCCCACCACGACCTGCGCGGCGTTGGGTGTCGCGGTATCGTCGGCGATCAACGATGCCAACCGCGCATTCGCGCAAATCAGCCCGTTGTGCGTGGCGAGACGCGTCTTCGCCGTGGCGCTGGCGTCCTTCAACGTCGCCGCCATCTGCAAACTCGCCGGCACATTCATCTCCGAACGCACCGAGCGGATTTCGGTAATCACCTTCACCACCCAGTCCATCTCGGCTTCGGCCTCGGGCGAAATGGCGATGTCGTACTTGGGCCATGCCTGCTTCATCAGCACGCCCGGACGTTTAATGCCCGCCGCGTCCGCTAGCTTCACCCACAACTCTTCCGACACAAACGGAATCATCGGCTGACTGATCAGCAAGACCTGATCGATCACCCACGCCGTCGTCGCGCGGGTTTCGTCCTTAGCGGCTTGGTCGTCACCTTGGAAAACAGGTTTCGCGAATTCAAGGAACCAATCGCAGAAAATATTCCACGTGAACTGATACAGCCCGTTGGCCGCATCGTTAAAACGATACGCTTCAATCGCGCCTGCTACCGTCGCGGCGGCTACCACCGTCTTTGCGACAATCCACTTATTCAGCGTCGTCTTCGCTCCGCGCGGATCAAAGCCCGGCACAATCTTGCAGCCGTTCATCTGCGAGAAACGCGCCGCGTTCCAAATCTTGGTCACGAAATTGCGATAGCCCGCAATCCGCGTCTCGGCCAATTTAATATCGCGCCCCTGCACCGCCATGGCGGTCAGCGTAAAGCGCACGGCATCAGTGCCGTAGACGTTGCACAAATCCAACGGGTCCATGACGTTGCCCTTGGACTTCGACATCTTCTGGCCCTTATCGTCGCGGACCAGCGCGTGAATGTAAACATCGCGGAACGGCACATCACCCATGAAGTGAATGCCCATCATCATCATGCGCGCGACCCAGAAGAAGATGATGTCAAAACCCGTGACCAGCACATCGCCCGGATAATACCGCGCCAGCTCCGGAGTCTTGTCGGGCCAGCCCAGCGTCGAGAACGGCCACAGCGCCGAGGAGAACCAGGTGTCGAGCACGTCTTCGTCGCGGCGCAGATCCACCGCTTTTCCGTAATGCGTTTGCGCAAGCGCGTGCGCTTCCGCTTCGTCAAAAGCCACAAACACTTCGCCGTCCGGCCCGAACCACGCCGGAATCTGGTGCCCCCACCACAGCTGACGCGAGATGCACCACGGCTGAATGTTACGCATCCATTCGAAGAACGTGTTTTCCCAATTCTTCGGCACGAAGCGTGTGCGCCCCTCCTCCACCGCCTTGATACACGGCGCGGCGAGCACTTCGGCATTGCAGTACCACTGATCCGTCAACCACGGCTCAATCACCACGCCCGACCGGTCGCCGTAAGGCACAGTCATCGCGTTGTACTCGATCTTCTCAAGCAAGCCCAGCGCTTCCATCTCGGCAACAATCATGTCGCGTGCCTTGAAGCGATCGATGCCGCGATATTTCTCCGGCACGTTTTCGTTAAGCTTGGCGTTCAGATTAAAAATATTGATCATCTCGAGATTGTTGCGCTTACCAACGCCGAAGTCGTTGAAGTCGTGCGCCGGCGTAATCTTCACCGCGCCCGAACCCTTCTCCGGATCGGCGTAGTCATCAGCAACAATCGGAATCTTGCGGCCCACCAACGGCAGCACCACGTTTTTGCCGACCAGCGCTTTATAACGCTCGTCGTCCGGATGTACGGCCACGCCGGTATCGCCCAGCATCGTCTCCGGACGTGTGGTGCCGACGGTCACAAACGTATCCGCCACACCTTCGACGGGGTACTTGAAGAACCACATCTTGCCTTTAGTCTCGCGGCTCTCGACTTCGAGGTCGGAGATCGCGGTATGCAGCTTCGGATCCCAATTCACCAAGCGCTTGTCGCGATAAATCAACTTCTGACGATAAAGATCGACGAACACCTTCGTCACGGCGCGCGACAAACCTCCGTCCATCGTGAAGCGTTCACGCGGCCAGTCGGGCGACGCGCCAAGACGGCGCAATTGATGCGTGATCACACCGCCGGATTGTTCTTTCCACGACCAAACGCGATTCAAAAATACTTCGCGCCCCATGTCGCGCCGGTTCAAACCAGATTCGGCTAGTTGCCGCTCCACCACCATCTGCGTCGCAATGCCCGCGTGGTCCGTACCCGGCTGCCACAAGGCGTCCTTGCCGATCATGCGCTGATAGCGGATCAGAATATCCTGCAGCGTGAAGGTCAGCGCATGTCCGATATGCAAACTGCCCGTCACGTTGGGCGGCGGCATCATGATCGTGTAGGGTTCGGCCGCAGACTTTGGATGCGCGGCGAAATCGCCCGCGCCTTCCCAACGCGCGTAAAGCGCCTCCTCAACCTCGGAAGCGTTATAGGTTTTATCGAGCGTAGGGGTGTCAGACGTCATAAAAGCGCGCCGCTTTATATTGTAAGTGGGGCCAAGGATTTACCCCCGTAGCGGCGCGAGCGCAACCGGGTGAACAAAAGCAAAAGGCCCCACCTTGCGGCAGGGCCTAAAGCCTTGAAACGCAGTCGGAATTACATCTGGTTAGAGCGGTTCACGATAAGCTCGATTTCCTGCTTCACGATCCGCTCGACCATGTAGGGCAAATTGGTGTCGAGCCAATGTTTCAGGATCGGCGTGCAGATCTCGCGCACCAATTGCTCCAGCGTCACGCCGTGATTACCCAGCGCCACCGCCCGTTCGCGGGCAACGGCCTGCGCCAACTGCGCGATGGACGCACCGGAAGCCGCTGCTACCGGATCGGCAACCAAGTGATCGCCGAAACCGGGATCATAAGGCGGCTGACGGAAAGACGGCGCCGGCTCGTCATAATGTTCCTCATGCTGCTCCATCCCTTCCACCATCATGGAATCGGTGAGCTGCAAAGGCATATCAGGCTCGGGGTTGAACGTTGGTTCTTCCTCGGGCTTAGGATCAAAAATAGAAGCAACCGGCTCTTCGAGCTCAGGCTCGGCATACACCGGCTCAGGCTCAGGCTCAGGCTCAGGCTCGGGTTCCGGCTCTGGTTCCGGCTCAGGAGGTGGGGGCGGCGGCGGTGGAGGCGCGGCTTTCACCGGCTCAGGCTTTGCAGCCTCGCCGTCATCCTCGGAAAGGATCTTTCGAATGGAGGCTAAGATGTCCTCCATCGAAGGTTCTTGTTGTCCTTCGGCAGTCACGTTCACGTACTCCCCATCGGCTTTTGCCGGGATTTTGGGGCACCCTACGTCGGAATGTTAAAGAATTCTATAACAAGGTCAACAATTTGGGGGGGGGGGGCGCCCAAATTTGTCGCTTATTCCGGGAAAACGCCCTCAGCCAGCCCGCATGAAGCATACAAGGCAAACAGCCCTCAATATTACTTCGAAGCGTCTACCGGGTTTGGCGCTTTAACCTTATCAACGCCGGCGCCGAAAGCCTTGTATTCGACATCGTTATAGTGTGCGACGGGATCATAGATCTCACCGCTCACACCCATTCCCTCACCCGTCAAAGCGCCGATATTCGACAACAACTGATGGGCTGCCAACGATTGGTCATGTTGCGCGCGCACCAGATTAACCCGCGAAATCAGCAAGGTTTGCTCGGCGTTCAAAACATCGAGCACGGTCCTCGAACCGACTTCTGCTTCGCGCTGCGTTCCCTCAAGGGCGATCTCGTTTGCCTTGATTTGCGCCTGATACGAAGCAATGCTGGCCGTTGCCGCCTGCAAATTTTCCCACGACTGGGTCGCGGCATTACGGGCATCGAGCCGCGCCTGATCCGCCAGTAAACGCTGCTGCCCGGCCGAGTGTTTGGCTTGACGCAGGCGCGCATATTCCGCGCCTTGCTGATAAATCGGCACCGAAAGCTGGGCTTGAGCAACAACCTGCTCCGTGCGCGATTTGTCGGCGACCGTGTTCCACGCTTTCGTGTATTGGCCGATCAAGTTTACCGACGGAAGCAGATCACCCTGCACGACCGTGACCGTATCATCTGCAGCTTTTGCATTAAAGTCGGCCGCTACGTAGCTGGGATTATTAGAAATTGCCATGGAAACGACAGCGTCATATGCCGCCGGAAGATTGACCGGGAGCGGCGGCGCCGCGAGATTCACAGGGGGCTTACCCACAACGTTCTCATAGGCCGAGCGCGCCTGCTGCAGCGCGCCTTCGGCCTGAACCTGCGACGCTTTAGCGCCGGCAAGGCTGGCTTCGGCCTGCGCGACGTCGGTGCGCGTGATTTCGCCGACGCGGAAGCGATCCTGCGTGGCTTCAAGCTGGCGGTTCAAAACTTGGACGTTATTCATGTTGAGGTCGACGACGGCCTGATTCTGCAAAACGTCGAAATAGGCCGACGCCACCTGCAACAACACCTGCGCTTCCGTCGCCCGCAAACGCGCGCGTTGGGCAAATACCTGATTTTTGGCCTGCGACGTACCGGCCCAGGTCTTAAAGCCACGGAACACCGGCTGCGTAAATTGCGCTGCCGCGGTCTGTTGGAAGCGGCTGGTGACGCCGCCCGTGACGACCGTGCCGGTACCGCCGCCGCTGAAAATTTGGTTATCCGTACGATTGTTCTGAACGTTACCATTGACGGATAACGTCGGACGCCAGCCCGACAGGGCAATCGGGACGTTTTCGTCCGTGGCGCGCAGCTGAGCGCGGGCGGCGAGCAAATTGGGATTACCCTGATAAGCCAAGGACATCGCTTCTTTCAGCGTATCGGCCTTTGCCGGCATCGCCGACATCATGGTCGGGAGCATAAAAGCTGCGGCGACTAAAAAGGAGTGGGCCATCAGCGTTGTTTTCACGCGAATTTTCCGAACCGAACCGACTGCTTTAGTTACGCTACATGTCATCGCGACCCCGTCGATCAACTTTTCCAGTGCCCTCGGCCGTCCCTGCCGATTGGGTGTAGCTCTATCCGATGCGTTTCATGAACGCCATGGGATTAATGTATCAAATTGCAATCGCAGACTTTTCTCACAATTTTGTGACATGCCGCCTGAAGCACATCACCGCGAGGAAATCGACCGCACTCTCGCAGTTACAATACTGAGTTTGTTCAAAAATGTAAATATTCTAAATGTGAATAATAGTTGGCTATTATTGTGGCGAAGGGCTTAGAAAACAAATTTTGGCTGTTTTTCGAAGCCCGGCAGAATAGCTGTCATCGCGTCGAATTCCTGGCGGCTGCCGTAAGAATCGCCCGAGCGTGTCACCAGCGTTGCCCGGCCCACCGGACCATCGCGCACGATGCAAACCAAGCGTCCGCCGTCAGCGAGCTGCGGTTTAAGCCAGTTAGGCAGCGCGCTCATCGCGCCGTCGACCAAAATAACATCATAAGGCGACGACGGCGGCCAACCGGACTTCAGATCGCCGGTAACGACAGAAACCTGAGGCGCGGCTTGCGCGAGCGCCTGTTTCGCGGCATCTGCCAAGGAAGCATCGCTTTCCAGCGCCACGACAGAATTCACTAAGCGCGCCATTACGGCGGCTGAATATCCTGTGCCTGCCCCGACGATCAAAGCTCTATCGGTCGGCTGCAGATCCGCCAGTTGCAGAAGCCGGGCCAAGACCACAGCTTCCATCATGGTACGGCCTTTGCCGATCGCCAGGTCTTCATCGAGATACGCAAACGCCCGGTTCGCCTCGGGTACAAACAGCTCGCGCGCCACGGCACCCATAGCGTCGACGACCACTGGGTCCGTGACCTCGCTGATGCGGATCTGGCTGGCCACCATCTTGCGGCGGGCGGCGGCGAAATCCATGGCAAATCCCCCAAGCAGATAAAAAGCGAAATAAGACCGCTGTGAAAGCGGTTAGCGTTCATCCGTTATACGCCGCTGCTGATAAATTCACAACGCCGCGCGCCGGATTTTCCGGAAGCTTTCCAATACCTAAACCATTGCCTTGACCGGCTTCGGACGCCCTTCTATATAACCGTGCCTTGCGCCGGGCGCCCTTCCACGATTTAGGGCTCTTACGCACGAGGCCGATGGCAAAGATCCGGTTAGGCTTGATCGGGTTCACGGGGCCGAGTGGCAGAGTGGCCATGCAGCGGATTGCAAATCCGCGTACGTCGGTTCGATTCCGGCCTCGGCCTCCACATAATACGCTGTTCCGGCGTAGCTCAATGGTAGAGCACGCGGCTGTTAACCGCGGGGTTACAGGTTCGAGTCCTGTCGCCGGAGCCACTTATGCTTTCGTTTGCGAGTGAAACGAGCTTACGAAAGCTAGTATCCTCGGGCGAGCGCAGCGAGACCCGAGGATCCAGGGTCAAAAACACCACCTAAGAAAATCTACCCGCCGCGAGTCCTATATCCGGACCCCTTCGCTTTTAATAAGTGACGCAGCAAAATTGCCCGGAAAACCTAGGCGCAAGCCGCACGCTTGACCCGGGCGCTGCAAAATATAAACCAGAATGATCTGCTGAAATTTGTGGCTGGCGCCTGCCGACATTCATAGTCGGCTGCGCTAGCTTTCGGCAGACATGGTCACACCGCGCAGAACCGCATGTGGTCACGGCACCGCAGCGTAAGCGCTTCGATTTAAAAGAAACCCGGTGACCAACTGGTCACGTTTTTATGCAAACCGCGAAAGGGCTGGCTACAGCCGGGCGGGCGTCACGATCATTTGCTCGCGCGCGACAATCGCACCCGACCATTCCTGGCGGGCCACACGCTCAAGCTGCGACATGAAATCGTCGTCGTGATCGGGATCGTGGTGGAAGATCGCGAGTTGGGAAACGTTCGCCATTTTGCAAAGGCGAACGCCTTCCTGCCAAGTGGAGTGTCCCCAACCGATTTTCGGCCCGAATTCGGCGTCGGTATAAGTACAGTCGTAAATCACAATATCGGCGCCATCGATCAGCTTCAAAACGTTCTGATCCGGTTTGCCGATGACGTGTTCGGTGTCGGTGACATAACAAATGGAGTGACCTCCATATTCGATCCGGTAGCCCGTCGCGCCGTTGGGATGATTGAGCGGCATGGTGACGATTTTCACACCGCCGCCCTGGCCCCAATTGTCTCCGGCTTCAAAGTCGACGAAATGCATATTGGTCTGCAGCGCTTCGAGCGGCACCGGAAACAAAGGATTAGCCATTTGGCTCGACAAAATGTTTTCGATCCCGCCCGCACGGATCAAATGTCCGGCGTGGATGCTGAAATCATGATTGGGCATGAACATTGGCCCGAAGAACGGAAAACCGTTGATGTGATCCCAATGCGTGTGGGTCAGCAGCAAAGTGCCCCGCTTCACGCCGTCGCGGACAAACTGCTGGCCGCGAATGCCGGTTCCCGCATCCAATATTATGCGCTGATCGCCCGCAAAAATTTCAATGCAACTGGTATTGCCGCCGTAAACCACATGTTCCGGAGAAGGACATGCGATGCTACCGCGGACACCCCAAAATTTGACCGCCAACGTCATCCGGCAATGCACATAATGTTATTGGCAGCTATCGGGAAGCCGCCGGCTGCGAGAAGGTTCTGACCCGAAATGCGTCGCACAGAACCCTGTAACGCCCTTAGATCAATGAAGAAAACAGCGAACATAAGTCCACTAACTGAAAAAGGTTTTTAAACCGTCAACACTGCGTAAAGCGGCGCTAAGACCGACCCGTAATTACATGGTATATCGCAGGTATCTGCGAACAAAGGCGACTTAATAATCATGACAGATCGACCCCTCATTGCCCTCACCCGCCGCCTGCCCGCCGCGTGCGAACAGCGCGTTGAAGCGCGCTTCGCGTTGCGGTTGGGCGACGACGACGCTGTTTTCACGCCGGAAAAGATCATAAAACATGCGGAAGGCGCGGCGGCATTGATTGTAACGCCGACCGAGCAATTCACACCGGCGGTGATTGCGGCGCTGCCGGCATCCGTCAAAATCATTTCCTGCGTTTCCGTCGGCTTTGAGCATGTCGATCTCCCGGCGGCGCGCGCGCGCGGTTTGCGCGTGGCGCACACGCCCGATGTCCTGACCGACGCCACCGCCGACCTCACGCTGCTCTTGATCCTCGCCGCCACCCGGCGCGCGGGCGAAGGCGAGCGCATGGTCCGCGCCGGCGCGTGGACGGGCTTGCGTCCGAACCTTCTATTAGGCCGCCAAATTAAGGGGCTGCGTTTGGGCATTGTCGGCATGGGCCGCATCGGCGCCGCGGCCGCGCGGCGCGCGCAGGCCTTCGGTATGAAAATTCTCTATCATAATCGTGCGCCATCCGATCTCGTGCCCGGCGCGGTGTTTGTGCCGTCGCTTGAAGATCTTCTGCGCCAAAGCGATGTCTTGTCGCTGCACTGTCCGCTGTCGGCGCAAACAAAAGGTCTTTTGAACGCCGCGCGGATTGCGCTGTTGCCCGACGGTGCCGTTGTGGTCAACACCGCGCGCGGCGGTCTGATCGAGGACGACGCCCTGATCGCGGCCCTGCGCACGGGAAAAATTTACGGCGCAGGCTTGGACGTCTTCGCCAACGAACCGGCCATCGACCCACGCTATCGCACGCTCGAAAATGTCTTTCTGTTACCGCACATCGGCAGCGGCACGGTCGAGACGCGCACAGCCATGGGAATGCTCGCCATCGACAACGCCGAGGCCGTGATCGAAGGCCGCGAGCCGCCGCATCCGCTGGTTTAAATTAAAGGATTAAGTCGCGGTCTCTTGGGTGTTGGCCGGGCGCGGCGCTGATTTGCCCGAGCCGACATAAGCGGCCGCGCAATGTTCGCCGCAATAGGGTTTGCCCGCGATGACGCCCTTGCCGCAGAAGCGGAAGTCTTCGTGCTTCGGATCACCAATCGGCCAACGGCAGGTCTGAGCCGAAAGATCGGTGAGCGTGAAAATACGTGTTTCGGCTTTCTTTGCCGGCGCGACTTTGACGTCCTGGCGCTTGATCGGCGACGGGCGGCCTTTTAGTCCGAGGCGGTGCGCTTTGCCGACAACGGCGTTTTTAGACACACCGAGACGTTTGCCGATTTCACCCGTGGTCAAACCTTCCGACCACAGCTTTTTCAATCGTCCGATTTTTTCGTCGTTCCAGCCCATTATCCGCGCCCCTTTTGATCGCGCGAACATACTCGGGCTGCCGAGGTCTGTCCACACGCTGCGAACCGCACAAAACCAGGATTTCCGATGTCAAACATCGAAAATCTTTGCATCGAGAACGAAGGCCGCTTTGGGGTCTTCGATTTCAACCACCCACAAATCCTGGTCGTACTTTGCCTGCCGCGCCAGATAAGCGTCGGCTTCCTTTTCATTCACAGGCGCCGCGCCGGTTGCGCGCAGCCACGCGGGCGCGCCGTCCGGCGCGGTGGTGCCGCTGTAAACTTCGCAACCCGCGCCGAAGCGGTTGACCTTGATGAACAGCGCGCCCGCGTCCGTGTCACCTTTACGGGCGACCGTCGCCATAAGTCCGGCTACCGCGCAGCGGCGCAGCCAGGCCTGAACCCGCAGCTCGGTTTTAAGCCGTTCCGCGCCCGATCCGCTGCCGTCACTCATATTGGCCGCCACACAATCGTTAAGCCTTTGATAGGACTTTGTGTTAGTGTAGGTAATGAGGTTCGAGGCAGCGGTCCAGGGGACAATTGGGCGCTGCAATGGGGCGCAGATGCGCAATTCAGCCATGAACGTCGGGCGGTTCCAGCCATGATGGGTATAGTCGGCCCTTTGGTCGTGTTCTTGATGGTGTTCGGTGGTTACGTCCTTGCGGGCGGGCACATCGATGTTGTGCTCGAAGCCCTGCCCCACGAAATGATGACCATCGGCGGCGGCGCTGCTGGCGCAATGATTATCGGCAACACGCCGTCGACGCTGAAAGGCATCGGCAAAGGCATCAAGCAGGTTTTCAGTGGTCCGCATTGGAAAGAGCAGGACTTCAAGGACGTGCTCTGCCTCCTGTTCACGATTACCAAGATGATCAAATCCAAAGGCATTCTGGTCATCTAAATCTATATCAAAAAGCCAGAAGAAAGCACGATTTTCCAGAAGTATCCGCGCATCATGCACGATCACTTCGCAATCGCTTTCATATGCCGGCGACGAGCCCACATAAAGCAATCATTCCGCACCGACTGGTAGACATGACCCTCTCCCTGCAACGCGTTAATTATCCGAACGCACCAGTATTCTTGAATCCGATCAGGCTACGGAGGTTCAGATTACGAAAGTTATGCTTCCGCACTTCGGCAAGAAATTCAGGGGTAAGGCCACGCACCTGAGCCGTAATGTAGTCGCTCGGAGTCAGGGCCTCGATGCCCATCGACTGCAGCTCTTTAATTAGCTCCGGCGTCACCCCCGTCACTCTGTAAGCGACCAAGTGGTGCCCCAGGACATCTTTCAGATTTATTCCTGCTGAGCGTATCCTACTGACATATTCAGGGGTCACGCCTGCGGTCTTGTAAGCATAGACGAGCCTCGCCGTAAGGTTGGAGAGGCCTACTTTTTTGTACTCAAGGGCCTCGGTTGCACTCACGCCTAATAAACGCATGGCGATCACATCGTTCACAGAGATATCCGGCCAGTCCAGGCGAAAGCTGCGTACGTCGTCTTCGGTTATACCGTGAGCCTTGAGCGCTGCGATCTGTGAGGCGCTTACTTTGGACCAGGTTTCACGAAGATCTCGCACGTATGCCGCACTGACTTTTGGATTTTTTTGAGGCCGCAGTTCGCCACCGTCGTAAACGGGCGACCGTTCATCTCGTTCTTGCATATGACGAGCGCGATTCCCAGCCTCTGCCGCAACGTCGTGCGGCTTCACGTCTTCGGAAAGAGCCGCTGGCTTGATCGTGTTCTGCAGATCAGGTGGCGCCAAGGCGACAACAGCGCGTAGCCTCGTGACGGTTGGAGTGTTTGCAAGTGCTGGCTCTTGGCGCAACGCGGAGTCCTGATTGACGTCGGCGAAATAAGCCGTAAAGAAACCAAAAAGACAAACGAAGCTGATTGCGAAGATATTCACAGTAGATGTTGTGTTGCCGTCGTGACTGAGGCCGAGCAATCGCAAAATGCGCTGTTTCAATAACCCGCCATTGGCCGCAAGCGCGGGCTCCGGAAGCCCCCTCAACTCTTCCAAAGTCGCCAGAACCTTGGCATAACCCAAAGCATCGCCAGTCAAGGAGACTGCAACATCGTCGCAGCAATGCTCACGTTCGACGCGAATGCGGTGGCTGATCCACCACACGGCAGGGTGATAGAACAACACCGTCTCCACCCCCATCTGAATGATGTTTGCGAGCACATCGAGACGGCGAACGTGGGCGATTTCATGTATGATGACGGCTTCGAGTTGCGATGGCGTGAGCCGTAACAATGCCGCCGTAGGAATGAGTACTACCGGACGTAGCCAACCGACGACGGTCGGTACGTTGACCAGTGCCGGTTGGAAAAAACGCACGGACTGGGAAACGGCGAGTTGTCCGCAAAGATGCTGGCAGCGCGTGAGCAGGCTCGCAGGTAAAGGCGCGGTATGACGGCGGCAAGGGGAATCCCCAGCATACCATCCGCCAAATATCCGCAGGCTCAATAACGCAACGCCGAAAACCCAGAATATGACCAGCCAGGAGAGCCATCGCACATCAGACGTAGCGAACATGGAATGACTAAACGCGCTACCCAATAGCGATGCCGTCGCCTGGCCATCATTCGGTGTGCCTGAAGACAACCGGAGCACTTCATACGTTAGGGGTAGCGCCGCTGCCATCGCCAATAGAGTTATAAACGCAAGGTAATAGCGCCCGCGTGCGGACCGACAAAAGGTTTGCAGAATTTGGAAAACCAGGAGCAGCACGACTCCCTGCCAAAGAAAGTTGATCTACGTCCACCCGAGAATCTGGATTAACGTTGGACTCATGTTGGCGAGAGGAATTTCATTTGCAAAAAAGTCATTTTCTATTCCTTTCGTGAGCATCGAGGATGCGCCGAATTTCGTCGATTTCCTCCTGAGAAGTGCGCTTACCGGCAAGTGCGTGCATTACGAGTGCGCTGGCAGAGCCACTAAATGCACGCTGCACCAGGTCTCCTACCAACTCGCGCTTGGTTTTAGATTCGGGTTCGAACGCCTCGAAAACATGCGTGCGCTTATCGCTATTGCACCGCACAGATCCCTTAGCCGTCATGATCTGCAAGAACTTTAGAACACCTGTGTAACCAATCGGCCTGCTCTGACTGAGTGCGTCGTGGACTTCGCGGACCGTTGAAGGACCGCGTTCCCAAAGGATTCCAAGGATGGAGAGCTCAGTAGGCGTAGGCTTCGGTGGAGGGATTTTTTTCATTCCCCACGACTACTACGAAACTATTCGTAATATCAACGAAAATCTTCGTAGATATTTGTTACAACCGGACGCCAGGCGCGATTCCCTAAATTGGCGCAGCAGCTATCACCGCTCCGGCTTCTTCGGCGCGGCTGCTTCCTGCTCGGCTTTGCGTTGCAGGCTTTTGTCTTGGCGGGCCTGCAATTTCTCGGCCTTCTTATTGCGCCCGCGCTTGTCTCGCTCGGCGCATTCCTGGTTGTAGTTGGGCGGTCGCGGGGCCATGTGATGCTCCATTTTGGAAGTTGAAGTGCGCGGCAAGCATTACCACGTTTAAGCCGCAGACTCTCAGTCATACGAGGCTCAGTTAATGACGTTGAGGTTGGGCATGTGATATCATCCCGTCTCAATCAGGTTATCCCAAAGAATGAACCAAACACCTTTGTCGTTCACGATCTAGATGAGCCATGACGCCACGAGCGGACCAGCGCTAGGAAACGGCGCGCAAGGTCTTGTCCTTGATTTCGTCGGCGGAGCTGTCGGCCACCGCAGCCGATTTGGCGGCGGACGTGGTCAGCATCTTCCCCGCGCCGCGGGCTTCGTCAACGCAAACACACCGACCGTTATCGATGCCACAGCGGGGCTAGGCCGAGATGCGTTTCTGCTCGCGTCCTTGGGAGCACATGTAACGCTGTTGGAGAGGTCGCCGGAGGTTCATAAACTCTTGGAAGACGGCATGGCAGCGGCGCGCGCAGTGGGACCACATGTCGCCGAAGTCGTCGCACGTATGACACTTATACACGGCGACGCAAAATTTCTGTTATCGGGGCTGAAAGCCGACGTGGTGATTGTTGATCCCATGCATCCAGATCGCAAGAAGACGGCTCTCGTCAAAAAAGAGATGCGGTTGCTGCGAGAATTGGTCGGCGCGGATTCCGATTCTTTGGAATTGATGCAGGCTGCCCTGGCGTCTGCCCGTAAACGCGTTGTCTTGAAATGGCCGCGGCACGCAGATGCTTTAGCCGGCCTGCCCAAACCGTCCCATCAAATTCTCGGCAAATCGACGCGGTACGACGTCTTCATGTGCCATAGAGACAGCTGACGTCGCCTTTAGCGACTGTTCGCGTCAGCCGTTGGACGCTTGCGGCTCGGGAGCCTGCGCGCGCTCCCATTCTTCCTGAAGCGAAATCCATTCGTTCTCGGCGGTGGCGAGAGTCTTTTCCACCTGACCGAGAGCCTTCTGCAGATCGAGCAGTTTGCCGATGTCTTTGCTGTAGAGCTTGGGGTCGGCCATGGTGGCTTTGATCTTGGTGCGTTCAGATTCCAACGTGGCGACGTGCTTCTCGGCGGCGGTTAAGAGCTTCTTGAGCGGGCCGAGGGCGTTGCGGTTGGCGGCTGCTTGGCGGCGGGCATCTTTTTTGTCGCCGCCATTGCCGCCGTTGTCGCGCGAAACTTTGAAGGACGAGCCGCCGCCGAGGAGATGATTGCGGTAGTCTTCCATATCGCCGTCGAAGGGCCGCACCTTGCCGCCTTCGACCAGCCAGAAACGATCGACGGTGAGTTCCAAGACGTGCGGATCGTGGCTGATGATGACCACCGTGCCTTCGAAAGCATTGATGGCTTCGGCTAAGGCTTGGCGAGAATCCATATCGAGATGGTTGGTGGGCTCGTCGAGCAGCAGGATGTGCGGCTTGGTGACAGTCATCAGCGCGAATAAAAGACGCGCCTTCTCGCCCCCGGAGAGGCTGGAAATTTTGGTCAGCGCTTTTTGCTGCCCGAAACCAAAACGGCCCAGGTGGCGGCGCAGCGCCTGTTCGGAATCCTGCGGGCGAAGACGCTGCAGCTGCTGGATCGGCGTGATGCTCATATCGAGCTCTTCCGACTGATGCTGCGCGAAGTAGCCGACGCGGAGTTTGCCGGACTTCGAGACTTCGCCGCCCATCTGTTCGAGCTTGCCGGCCAGGAGTTTGATGAGCGTCGACTTGCCGTTGCCGTTGGCGCCCAGCAAAGCGATGCGATCATCGGTGTCGAGACGCAGCGACAGGTTGCTCAGCACCGGCTTGCCGTTATAGCCCAGCGCGACGCGGTCCATATTGTAGAGCGGCGGCGAAAGCTGTTCCGGCTCGGGGAACATGAAGCTGATGCTGCCCTCTTCCTGATGCTCTTCGATGGGCTGCATCTTTTCGAGCATTTTCAGGCGCGATTGGGCCTGCTTGGCCTTGGTGGCCTTGGCGCGGAAACGGTCGACGAAGCTTTGGATTTCGGCGCGGCGCTTGGTTTGCTTCTCGCGCTGCTTTTCGTTCTGCTCGAGGCGCATGCGGCGGGTTTCTTGGAACTTGTCGTAGCCGCCGCGATAGAGCGTCATCTTGGCGTTCTCGAGATGGAGAATTTCCTCGACGGAACGGTTGAGCAGCTCGCGGTCGTGGCTGACGATGAGGATCGTGCCCGGATAGGTCTTGAGATAGTCCTCGAGCCAGATGGTGGCTTCGAGGTCGAGATGGTTGGTGGGTTCGTCGAGCAGCAGCAGGTCGGGCTGCGTGAACAAGAGGCCAGCGAGGGCGACGCGCATGCGCCAGCCGCCGGAGTAATCGTTGCAGGGCTTTTGCTGCGCGGCCTCATCGAAACCGAGGCCGGCGAGAATCACCGCCGCGCGGGCGTTGGCGGTGTGGGCATCCTTATCGGCAAGGCGCATATGGATGGCGCCGATGCGCGTGGGGTCGGTGGCGGTTTCAGCTTCGGCCAGCAGGCTGGTCAGCTCGCGGTCGAAGGAAATGACGGTGTCGACCAGGCTTTTCAGTCCGTTCGGGGCTTCCTGGCTGGTGATGCCGACGCTCCAACGCTTGGGAATGTCGATTTCGCCGCCAGCGGGTGATAATTCGCCGGTAATAAGCTTCAAAAGCGTGGTTTTGCCGGTGCCGTTACGGCCAACCAGGCCGACGCGGTGGCCTTGGTTAATGGCAACGCTCGCCTCGTCCAGCAGCACCCGCGCGCCTATGCGGTACGTAATGTTAGAAATGTTCAACATGGCGGGGGTTTATCGGTGCCTTAGGGCGTCCCGTCAAGCGGCGGTCACATCAAGCCAGGCCTTAGCCCCCAGGCCAGCCGCACGGCCGGTAGCGAAACAGGCGGTCAGGAGATAACCGCCGGTGGGCGCTTCCCAATCCAGCATCTCGCCGGCACAGAACACTCCTGGGAGGGTCTGGAGCATCAAATGAGCATCCAGATCGGCGAAGCGGACCCCGCCGGCGGTGCTGATGGCTTCATCCAACGGGCGCGGGGCGACCAGCCGTAACGGTAGCGCTTTGATGGTATTGGCCAGCTTGGCCGGGTCTTCGAAATCCTCAGGCGTCAGCACCTCGCGCAGCAGGGCGGCTTTGACGCCCTCGATGCCGGCGAACTTTCGGAGGTAGTTGGGAAACGAGTTTTTCCCGCGCGGGTGGGACAAATCTTGAAGGAGCGACGCGAGATCGCGCGCAGGCGCGAGATCGATGTGAATGACGGCGGCGCCCTTGGCGGCGATTTCATCGCGGGCGGGCGCGGAGAGCGCATAGATCAAGCCGCCCTCGATGCCGGTGCCGGTGACGACGAATTCGCCTTTGCGCTGAAAGTCGTGAAACGTGGCGCGCACAGATTTGACGGGTTGGCCCGCGAAGCGTTCGCGGAAGAATTCACTCCATTCGACGTTAAAACCGCAGTTTGATGGTTGGAGCGGTGAAACGGTAACACCGCGCATTGTGAGAAGCTGTGTCCATGCGCCATCCGAACCGAGCCGCGACCAGCTTCCGCCGCCTAACGCCAAGACCACGGCGTCGGGTTTCACCGAGACGTTGCCGTGCGGCGCTTCGAACGTGAGGTTACCGTCGGAGTTCCAACCGCCCCAGCGGTGACGCATATGGAAGCGCACGCCCGCTTCACGTAGTCGCCGCAGCCACGTGCGCAAAAGCGGTGCGGCTTTCATCTCGGCGGGGAAAACACGGCCGGAAGTTCCGACAAAGGTTTCGATACCGAGATCATGAACCCACGCGCGCAGCGCCTCGGCGTTAAAGGACGCGAGCGTTTTTTCCAGCGCGCTGCGGTGTGTGCCGTAACACGTCATGAATTTTTCATGAGGGTCGGAGTGGGTGATATTCAACCCCCCCTTGCCCGCCATCAGGAACTTGCGCCCGACCGTGGGCATGGCGTCGTAAAGATCAACGGAGAGGCCAGCTTGCACCAGCGTTTGCGCCGCCATGAGTCCGGCAGGTCCGCCGCCGATGACTGCGGCGGTTTTGGTAGATTTTAAATCACGTTCCATAGGAACTAATTAGGCGCATGCCTTGACCATGTCGAGGGCTGACTCGACGCCGATGTGGTCGAAGTTCTTGGCCAGCCACTTGTCGGTGGTCTCGACGCCGAGTTCGTAGAGGTAGTGCAGGAAGCCCCAATCGGCGTTGGATTTGGAGGCCGCGCCGAGGTGGCTCATCTCTTCTTCCGCCGCGATCAAATGAAAATTGACTTTATGGAAGGCAGTATCTCGCAACTTACCGGAATCGATCAGCTTCGAGATCGTGACGATGCCGCTCATCTCGCGCGCAAGTGTCGCGTTAAAGCTGACCTCGTTGACGCGGTTGAGAATTTCGCGCGCCGAGGTCGGCACATCGGGGCAGTTCATGGGATTGATCTGGACGATCAGCACATCTTTGCTGACGCACTCATGGATCAAAGGTGCGATCGCGGGATTTGCGAGATAACCACCGTCCCAATACTGCTCGCCTTCAAACTCGACGGCCTGAAAAGCCAGCGGCAAGCAGGCCGACGCCAGTAAGGCTTCAACGTACATCTCGTGGGTGCGGAAAATTTTCAGTTTGCAGGTCCGCACGTTGGTGGCCGAGACGAACAATTTGATGTCTTTACGTTTGCGCAAAGCTTCAAAATCGACCTGCTCGGATAAAATGTCGCGCAGCGGATTCAAATTGAGCGGGTTGACCTGGTACGGCGAAAACATACGCGTGATGAGGTCGGCCATCATAAACGTCGGGTGATTGTCGACGTTCCAGCCATCTTGGGCGCCCTGCATAAAACCGGGAAGTAAGGCATGCCCCGATGACATCAAGGCGCGCTCGCTGACGGCTTTCCAGAAGGTGTGAAGACTCTCGACAGCGCCTTGCCGTCCGCCTTTGATGAAGCCGTCGGTGAAGACCACCGCGTTCATCGCGCCGGCGCTGGTGCCGCTGATGCCGTCGATAAAAATGCGACCGTCGCGCATGAGGCGATCAAGCACGCCCCAGGTAAACGCACCGTGCGCGCCGCCACCCTGAAGGGCGAGGTTGACGCGCTTGCGGTTGTTTTTCGGCTCGACGTGCTTCGGTGCAGCGTGTTTCGCGTCGGCGATTTTAGATTTTTGGGTCAAGACTGGTCACTCCAAACGATAGTCTGAAGTGGAAAGTGTTAAGAGGCCTTGAATTAACCAAAAAAAAGCGGCGGTGCCCAAGGACACCGCCGCTTTCATAGCGTAGGCGCCTTTTAAACCAGCGCGGTTTTGTAGAGGGACAGAAGCTTGGACCAGGCGCGTTCTGCCTCGTCCTTATTGTAGGCCGGCATGTCGGGCACGCACCAGCCATGGCCGCCGGCAAAAACACTGACGTCTGCCGGGTTTTTGGCGTCGTCGAAGGCTTTCTTAAGCACGTTCTTGGAATCCGGCTCTCTCTGATCATCGTCGGCGGCGACGGCGAAGACGTATTTGGCTTTGATCTTGGGTGCCAGCAGATGCGGGCTTTCGGGCTTCGCCTGAACAAGGCCGCCGCCGTGGAAGGACGCACCGGCGCCAATACGGTCGGCATGATTGGCCGCCGTGTGCATCGTCATGGAACCGCCCATGCAATAGCCCTGCGTGCCAATCTTGGAGCCCTTTTTCACCACGGATTGTTTATCGAGGAACGCGACGAAAGCGGCCGCGTCTTTTTCGGTGAGTTCCGGCGTCAGCGCGCCCATGAACTGCATGATCTTGGCGCGGTCATCCGGGTTCTGGAAGCTGAAGTTGGGCGGAAACACCGGCGCTTTGGCGGCGCGGTAAAACGGATTTGGAACGAGTACGACGTAGCCTTCGGCTGCAAGGCGTTTAGCCATGTCGCGGAAACTGGGACGTAAGCCGAGCGCGTCGACCCAGATCAGCACGGCGGGATGGGTGCCGGTTTTAGGATGCACCAGAAGCGCATCACAGTTGCCGTCGGCGGTTTTAATCGTGACATCCATTTCCATGACGTCGAGCGCGGCAGCAGAGGCGGAGCCCGTCGCGGCGACCGCGCCGGAAACCGCCGCCATCGCGCCAAACGTGCGGCGCGATACATCGCGGCGCCATTCGGTTCCCTGCTCCTGATTTTCGTACTCTAAACACATGTTGAAACTCCCTGGTTGGAATGGCCCTCACCGGCCTGGCTTAACGCGGGCCTAGTCTAACGAGCGCACTTTTGTCCGCATAGCCTGAACGTCGCGCACCATGGTCTGGAGGTCGTCACGCGAGAGCGAGATCCGCGGCAAATCCTTGGTGTTGGCCGGGGGAACCTTGGCGAGCATGTCGGCGTAGGCCTGCAAAATAAACGGAACGTCCGGGTCCGAGGCTTGCCATCGTGCACGTCGCTCGCGCGCTTTTTCGTCTTGTTCTGCAAGGTTTTGCGGCGTCAGACGGGCGCCGAAATCGGGCTGATCGAACGGCGGTTGCGGGGTTTTGCCGCGTATGCGGTCCAGGACCGCCGTGCCGATATCGGGCATAAAGTGTGTGGTTTCATAAAAATGCGGTTGCGGCTGTGTGGCCTGTTCGCTGGGCACGGACGGCAGCGGTGTGACCTGGAAGCGCGAAAAATCCCACAGGGCCGCGCCCTCTGTTCCGACGCAGGGCGCCGAGGGGCGGTGCGCCGACATGTCTTGGAACGCCCGCGCGAGGTCGCCGCGCCAAGCCTCGTCATCCGCGCGGTGAGCGGATTGATAAATAGCTTCGTCGTGCCACGGATGGCGCGGGAGGATGACACCCATGACTTGCACACCGCGGGCGGCAAGACCATCCAGAGCTTGCAGCATGAATTGCAAGCGGTCCGGGTCGTAAAAGAAGTACTGATAGTTGATCAAAAAGCTCTGCGCGCCGTCGAGCATGCGCGCACGCTGCTCGCCGGGTTTGTAGACGTCGGGATAGCGCACACGCGGCGGACGTCCGAAGACATTGTCGCGCAGGGTTTGCAGGCTGCGGTAGAAAGCGTGCGGCGAGAGGCTGATGCGCGCGGCGGCAAGGGCTGCGTTGCCGTCGGGGAGTGCCGATATCCAATAGGTCGCGCGGCTTTTGATGATCGTCTGAAAGCCAAGGGAGTCCAGCCCGACAACGACGCAACGCAGATCGGGCGAGCGACCGGCAACAGCCAGTGCGCGGGCCATTTCAAACGCCGTGCCGCCGCGTATACCGGCATTGTAAAGACCGCCCGGCCAATCGGCGTCGTCGAGCGCGCGCGGGAATCCCTCGACCGCACGTGAGCTGCCGAAGAGGAGCGTTCTGTGTCCGCCGGTCAGAATCTCCTGGCCGACGGTGACGCGGCGGCCGTCTTCGTCGATACGGGTCTTATCCCTGTTAAAGTGAGCGATCTTGGGGCCGCCGAGAATGTCGTAAGGATCGACGGCCACAGACACGAATGTTGTAAAGCCGAGGAAGCAGACGAACACTCCGATTAGGACGCGAAGGTAAGCGCGCATGTCCCGCCTCAAAACGCGAAGTAAATAAAGGGCGCAACCTTCGCCGCGCTGAACACGGAGGCGATCAGCAGCAGTGACAACGCGATGGCGAGCGGCTTGACCGGACGCCATTGCAGGCGTTCAGAGGTCGGCGGCGCGACGTGAGCGGTGGCTATCATCGTCGGATCGAGATTGCGGTAGAATGCCGCCGCCGTATCCGGCAGACCCCAGACGATGGCAAGACCGAGCAGGACCAAAGCGGCGTCCAAGGTGTTTGGCATACCACCCAGACCACCATTGCCGAACATCGCGGCGATGATCGCGCCTGCCGCATGAAAGTCGGCGGCGCGGAAGAAGACCCAGGTGATGGTCACCGCGATAAAGGTCACAACAATCATCGGCACGCTTCCCACAAACGCGCTGAGCGGCGGCAACTTGGCGTCATGCCACAGGTGGGCGGCGGCAAGCATCATGCCATGCAGCGCACCCCAGACGACAAACGTCCACCCTGCCCCATGCCATAAGCCGCCGAGTAGCATGGTTACAAGCAGGTTGATATAGCGCCGCAGCGGTCCACGGCGGTTGCCGCCCAGCGGAATATAGAGATGGTCGCGCAGGAATTGCGACAGGCTGATGTGCCAACGCCGCCAGAAATCGATGATCGACGCCGCACGGTAAGGTGCGTTGAAATTGATCGGCAGGTGGTAGCCGAAGCAGCGCGCAAGTCCGAGCGCCATATCGGAGTAACCCGAGAAATCGAAAAAGACCTGCAGGCTGTAAGCTGTCACACCGAGCCAGCTTTCCAGCAGGCCCAGGTTGCTGGCCGCATCGGCGCGGCTGAAGAGACCCGCGGCAATGGGTTCCAGATTGTCGGCCAGCAACACTTTCTTCGCGAGACCGATAACGAAAATCGAAAGTCCGACGGCGAAGTTGTCGACGAGGTCATCCTTGCGCCCCGCATCCTGAAACTGTTTGGAGATCTGATGATGCTGCACCAGAGGTCCGGCAATGAGATGCGGAAAGAACGACACGAAAAGAAGATGCGGAACAAAGCCGCGCGGCTGCGTGCGTTTGGTCCAGACGTCGACCAGAAAGCTGATCTGCTGAAAGGTGAAGAAGGAAATCCCGAGTGGAATAACGCTCTCGCCGATGTCTAGAGCGAAAATACGGGCAAAAAATGCCAGGTATTTATATGACGCCAGCATCAGCAGATTGGCCGCTATCGCCGCGATCAGCAGGGCTTTGTGACGCCAACGCGCGATGCCAACACCGGCAGCATAATTGCCGACGGCGGAGGCCAACAGGATAGGAAGATTGGCTATATCCCAATAGGAATAAAAAACCAGCGAGCCGAGCGTCAGAATCAGCAGCGCGGCATTATGAGAAAAATGCCGGCGCGCCAGATAGTATAGCACTGCCAGTACCGGAAAAAAAATGAAGATGAATTCGAAGGAGTTGAAAAGCATTTAGTCTGCCGCCCGGGCCTCAGAAATAGACACAACCCAATGTAACAGCACCTTGCCAGCGCGTCCCCGTCATTGCGCAGTTGCTTGGGTTACCATACTATAGTGCCTTCCGCTCAGACACGTCCGAGGAGGGGCCCATGGCGACGTTATCGATCAATGGTGCAATTCGAGAAGTGGAGGTCGAGCCGGAAACACCGCTGCTATGGGTTTTGCGCGAACAACTCGGGCTGACCGGCACAAAATATGGCTGCGGTATCGCCCAATGCGGTGCATGTACCGTGCATATCGACGGTCTGGCGGTCCGCTCCTGCGCGGTGCCGGTGAGTAGCGTTACCGCCGAGCAAAAAATCACCACGATCGAAGGATTGTCGCCCGACGGCTCGCACCCTGTGCAAAAGGCCTGGCTGGCGCTCGACGTGCCGCAATGCGGTTTCTGCCAGTGCGGCATGGTCATGGCAGCTGCAGCGCTGCTGAAGGCCAACCCGCATCCGACCGATGCCGACATCGACGCCGAAATTACCAACATCTGCCGCTGCGGCACCTATAACCGCGTACGCGAAGCCATCAAAACCGCCGCGTCCGGCAGCCAGATTGGGAGCGCGTCATGACCGTTATGGAAAACCTCTCCCGCCGTCACTTTGTTGTCGGCTCCGCCGCCGTCGCCGGCGGATTGACTCTGGGCTTTCGTGTGCCGTCGGCGGACGCCGCCACACCGCCTAGCCCGGAAGTCAACGCCTGGGTCGTTGTGAAGCCCGACGAAACCGTTGTCGTGCGCATCGCACGCTCGGAAATGGGCCAAGGCACCCTCACCGGCCTTGCACAAATGGTCGCCGAAGAACTGGAATGCGACTGGGCCAAGGTCACGACCGAATATCCGACGCCGGGCGAAAACGTCGCGCGCAACCGTGTATGGAAAGATTTCTCCACCGGGGGCAGCAGCGGTATCCGCAGGTCCCACGACTATGTACGCCTGGGTGGTGCTACGGCCCGCGAAATGCTGATCGCCGCTGCCGCGCAGGGCTGGAAAGTACCGCCGGGCGAATGTAAGGCCGCAAAGGGTGTCATTACCCACGCCGCTACCGGCCGCACGACGACATTCGGCAAGGTGGCATCACTCGCCACGACCATGAAGGTTCCGGATAATATTGCGCTGAAGGACCCCAGCACCTGGACCATCATCGGCAAACCGCTGTTGCGCCTGGACACTGCCGATAAACTGACCGGCAAACAAATCTACGGCATGGACATCAACCTGCCCGGCATGGTGAATGCCGCGGTCAGGCAATGCCCGGTCTTTGGTGGCAAGCTTGTGACTTTCAATGCCGCCGCCGTCGAAAAAATGCCCGGCGTCCTGAAGGTCGTGCAGGTGAATGATTCCACCGTCGCCGTGGTGGCCAACACCTGGTGGCGCGCTAAGACTGCGCTGGATGCTCTGCCGATCACGTGGGACTACGGCGCCAATGTCGGTGTCAGCAGCAAGACCATCGCGAAAGATTTGGCCGAGGGACTGGAGGCCAAGGATGCCTTTATCGGCAGCAATATCGGCGATGCACCCGGCACTATTAAGGGCGCGAAGAATACCGTGACCGCGACGTATGCCTACGGCTACCAGAACCATGCCTGCATGGAAGCCATGAATGCCACCGCGCTTTACACGCCGGATAAGCTGGAAGTCTGGGTGCCGACACAAAACGGCGAAGCAGCCCTCGCGGTGGCCGCGGAAGCATCCGGCCTGCCGGTACAAAAGTGCGACGTCTATAAGGTGCATCTCGGCGGCGGATTCGGTCGACGCGGCCAAGAGGACTACACCCGCCAAGCCGTGCTGATCGCCAAAACGATGCCCGGCGTGCCCGTGAAGTTGATCTGGTCGCGCGAAGAAGACATGCTGCACGGCGCTTACCATCCGATCACACAATGTAAGATGACGGGCGTATTGGATGACGAAGGCAACGTGAAGGCCTTGCATATGCGCATCTCGGGTCAATCGATCCTGGCCGCATTACGTCCGCAAGCCATGCAGGGCGGCAAAGACGCCGCCACGTTCCAGGGTCTGAACGAAAGCGGCCCCGAAGGCGCGTTCACATATAAAATCGACAATCTGTTGATCGATCACGCCATGCGCAACCCGCCTGTGCCACCCGGCTTCTGGCGCGGCGTGAACTTGAATCAGAACGCGGCTTATGTTGAATCTTTTATCGATGAACTCGCCCATGCGGCGAAACAAGACCCGCTCGTCTTCCGGCGCAAACTTCTCGCCCACAGTCCGAAGGCGCTGAATGTTCTGGAAACCGTTGCCAAGGGTATCGGCTGGGATACCAAGCCGGCCCCCGGCATCGGACGCGGCATTGCACAAATCATGGGCTTCGGCAGCTATGTCGGTGCGGCAGCGGAAGTCTCGGTGACGGACGGCAAGCTCAAGATTCATCGGATCGTCGCCGCCACGGATTGCGGCTACGTCGTCAATCCAGCTCAGGTCGAGCGGCAGGCGGAAGGCTCGTTTGTTTATGGGCTTGGCGCCGTGTTATACGGCGAATGCACCATCAAGGGTGGCCGCGTCGAGCAGACCAATTTCGACACATACAATGTGTTGCGCATGGTCGGCATGCCGAAGGTAGAAACATTTACCGTGCCTTCGGGTGGTTTCTGGGGTGGCGTCGGCGAGCCGACAATCGCGGTAGCCGGACCGGCGGTCCTGAACGCCATCTTCGCTGCAACCGGTAAACGCTACCGCACTCTGCCGGTGTTCAAACACTATGACCTACAGAGCGTTTAAGCCTGCATCGCTGCTGGTTTTAGTCGCGCTCACAGTGTCTCCGGCCTCGGCCGGAACACCGCCGGTCGGCGCTGCGTCCTGCTCCGGTTGCCATAGACCGGACGGCTCAGGCACCGTGCCGGACCTTGGGAACCTCACGACGGATGAAATCGTCGCGGCGGTTGCCGCCTATCGCAAGGGCGAGCGGCCAGCCACGGTCATGGACCGCCTTGCCAAAGGATTCACCGATGAAGAAATTCGCGCCATCGCCGCATGGCTTACGCAAGGTCCATCCGCCAAGCCGTAGACGCGTTCTGCTGAACGTCGCTGCCGCTAGCGTCGCAACGCTGGCGGCACCTTACGTGCTGGCCAAACAGGCGGCGCAGGTTGTGGTGGTGGGCGGCGGGTTCGCCGGCGCCACGGCTGCACGCACGCTGGCACGAGACGGCGACGGCGATATCGCCGTCACGCTGATAGAGCCGCAAACGCAATACACCGCCTGCCCCTTGAGCAACGCCGTGGTGGCAGGCATGCGCGATTTAAAAGCACAACAGTTTGGATATGACGCGCTCGACAAAGACCGCATTAAACGCGTGAGTGCGCGCGCTACCGGCGTCGATCCAACAGCGCGCCGGGTGACGTTGGAAGATGGAACTCAGATTGATTATGACCGGCTGATTCTCGCGCCGGGTGTTGATCTGCGTTTTGACGGGCTGCGCGGGTATGATCAGAAAGCGGCGGAGACCATGCCGCACGCATGGAAGGCCGGCGCGCAAACTTTGTTGCTTAGACGTCAGCTTGAAGACATGAAGGACGGCGGTTTGGTCATCATCTCGGTACCCGCCAATCCTTACCGCTGCCCGCCCGGCCCCTATGAGCGCGCCAGCCTGATCGCGCATTACCTGAAAACTAAAAAGCCGCGCTCCAAGCTGATGATCCTTGATGGCAAAGACACCTTTTCGAAGCAAAAACTGTTCGAGGCTGCATGGAAAGAACTTTATCCCGGCCTCATCGAGTGGGTACCGCTATCGTCGGGCGGTCAGGTCGTTGAAGTAGATGCGGCAACAAAAACGCTGGTCACGGATTTTGGCAAACATCGCGCGGCGGTCGCCAGCGTCATTCCGCCGCAGCGGGCGGGAGAAATCTCCGCGATAGCCGGCGTGGCAGATAAAACCGGCTGGTGCCCGGTCGATCCGGTGACGTTTGAGTCGCGTCTGCAGCCGAATATCCATGTGATCGGCGACGCGATCATTGCCGGTGGCATGCCGAAGTCGGCTTTTGCCGGAAACAGTCAGGCCAAGGTCTGCGCCGGCGCTGTCGCACAAATTCTGCGCGGCGAGACGCCAACCGCGCAAAAGCTGATTAACACTTGTTACAGCGTTGTCGCGCCCGTTTACGGCATATCCATCGCGAGCGTCTTTGAGCCGCGCGATGGTTTGTTGACGGAGGTTGCCGGCGGCGTCAGCCCCATGGACAAACCAGCATCCTTCCGCGCCGAAGAAGCCCGGCAGGCCGAGGCCTGGTTCGAGACCATTACGCGCGCGGTCTATGGATGAAAATCGTTTTTATAGTGGCCGGGCTGATGGCGGTGCCGGCGGTAGCGTCGGAGCCTTACACCGTTAATGGCGACGCGATTGAGCGTTCGTTGACTGGAAAAATGGGAGATGCCGCGCGCGGTAAAACCTTGATCGCCAACCGGCAGCGGGTACTATGCCTGTTGTGCCATACCGGCCCCTTCCCGGAACCGCATATGCAGGGCAACCTTGCGCCAAATTTGCGCGATGCAGCGGGATCATTGTCGCCCGCGCAACTGCGATTGCGGCTGGTAGATATGCGGCGCGTGAACCCGGGTAGCGTCATGCCCGCATTTTACCGCGCCGACGGTTTCACGCGCATCGGCCAAACGTGGCGCGGCCAGACCATTTTGAGTGCGGAACAAATCGAAGATGTGATCGCTTATCTGGTCACGCTGCAGGAAAAACGATGAACCGCAGGGAATTCATTGCGTGCGTGGGCGGGGTTGTCAGTTGGGTGGTGATTCGCCCGGCGGGTGCGGCGCGGCCGTCTTTGAGCGAAGCCGTCAGCGCCTTTACCGGTGGCGCAACAGCGCAGACTGGACGTGTCGTTCTCGATATTCCGCCGCTGGTAGAGAACGGCAATTCCGTGGGCGTCACAGTGGACGTGGAAAGCGCCATGACCACCGACGATCATGTGAAACACATTGCTATCTTTAATGAAAAGAACCCGCAGGCTGACGTGGCGGTATTTTACCTCGGTCCGCGTTCAGGCCGGGCACACGTTTCCACACGCATCCGCTTGTCGGCCGCGCAAACAGTCATGGTGGTCGCTGAATTGAGCGATGGAACTTATTGGTCCGCCGCTGCGAATGTCATCGTGACGATTGCGGCCTGTGTCGAGCATGTCAGTGAAGACGGGAGCGGAGCGTAATGGCCGCCCGCATCATGGTCAATGCGCCGGCGTCCGCCGCTAAGGGGGAGGTCATCGAAATTAAAACGATGATCGCGCACAAGATGGAAACCGGACACAGGATGGGGACAATGGGGCAGATCATTCCCCGCGATATCATTCACCGATTCGAATGCAGATACGACGGCGCCTTGGTGTTTGCCGCCGATCTTTTTCCTGCCGTCTCGGCTAATCCGTTTATCACATTTACGACCGTCGCCACCAAAAGCGGCAAAATCTCTTTCAAATGGATCGACGATAAAGGCAAGTCGTCGACATCCAGCGTCAAAATAAAAGTGACATGATACGCGCTGGACTTGCGGCAGCGTTGATATGCACGAGCGCGTCGGCCGCTGACATGCCCGCGCCCAAGTC
Source organism: Fidelibacterota bacterium (assembly GCA_947476625.1). Taxonomy (GTDB): domain Bacteria; phylum Pseudomonadota; class Alphaproteobacteria; order Rhodospirillales; family Rhodospirillaceae; genus SHVO01. The sequence goes on along the minus strand of CANJRA010000009.1, from coordinate 15,190 downwards.
TGGCCTGGAGTATGTCTCGCCCGAGACCCGCGCCCTGCAAGCCGATGACTTCGCCAATCCCGGCATGCTGTGGGTCAGTGGCGGCGCGGATTTATGGCGAGCGGCGACTGGAACGTCCGGGAAATCCTGCCAGAGTTGTCACGGTGACGCGAAACAAAGCATGCGCGGCGTCGCGGCGCGCTATCCGCTGTATGAGCCGAAAACCAAACGCCCCATCGACTTACAAGTCCGGATCAATCAGTGCCGCACGGAGCGCCAAGGCGCCAAGGGACTGGGCTTTGAAAGCGAGGAACTTCTTAGCCTCGGCGCTTATGTGGCACATCAATCGCGCGGGCTTCCTGTGAAGCCGCCGCAAGACGAACGGCTGACGCCGTTCATTAAAAATGGCGAGAAACTTTACTTTCAGCGCATGGGTCAAATCGATATTTCCTGTGCCGCCTGCCACAACGCCCACGCCGGTCAGCGCCTGAGTGGTAATTTAATACCCCAGGCCCATCCTACGGGTTATCCGATCTACAGATTGGAATGGCAATCCGCGGGCTCTCTGCAACGCCGCTTGCGCGGCTGCATGAGCGCCGTGCGCGCCGAACCCTTTGCCTACGGCGCTGCGGAGATGGTGGATCTGGAACTTTATCTGATGTCGCGGGCCGCCGGGTTGCCGATAGAAACGCCCGGCGTTCGGCCATAGCCCCTCGCCTCACGCGCGGTGTAACCAAAGCGCGGTGATTGCCGTTTGGTAATTGTCAAAACGCCGCCACCACCACAGGACAGTTTACCATGCCCAAGACCCCGCTCGATGCCATTGCACTCCTGAATGCCGACCACCGCGCCGTTGAAGAGCTTTTTGAGAAGTTCGAAAAGGCTCGTGGAAAAAAGGCAGATATTGCCAAGAAGATCTGTCTGGAATTGACCGTCCACACCATGATTGAAGAAGAAATCTTCTACCCCACCTGCAAGGGTGTGGTGGAAGAAGACATGCTGGACGAAGCGCAGGTCGAACACGACGGCGCGAAAATGCTGATTGCCGAGATCGTCGCCGGATCACCGGAAGACGATTTCTTTGACGCTAAAGTAAAGGTGCTGTCGGAAGAGATTAAGCATCACGTCAAGGAAGAGGAACAACGCGACGGTATTTTTGCGCAGGTCAAGAAAAGCGACATCGACCTGAAGACGCTCGGCGCGAAGATGCAGGCGCGCAAAGACGAACTCCTAGCCGACTTCGAAGAAAATAGATTGCCGCTCCAGATCGTACGTTCATTGACCGGCGCGAAAGTCGAATACGCGCGGCCGACGGTTTAACGACGCCTCGCTTACGGCGTCGCCGCGCAGTGCAGCGTGGTTTGGGTTACGATACCATCTGATGTAAAGTTTCCGGCAATAGATGTGCCGGAAACTTTACCATCGAAGGTCATGGTTTTTTCCGTAGCACCCTTGGTCACCACGACATTCATGGACAGTTGATCACCGTGCAATTTGCCTAGCTTGATCTCACCGCGCGCATCCCCCGCCGAGGCCGCGCCAGTGAAGAACTGAAATGACTGACTGACGTAAAGCTTGACCGGCGTATCGCCGATTTTTCTTCCCATACGCCGTCAACTTTCGCGGGGACGATCCAGAGATAGACCGGCACTTTGTTCTGCACCATGACCTTATCGTCCGGCGTCCAGCTCGACATATGGAACTGGTGCGAGACGCCCCGCATTCCCGGTTTCAGTTCGTCGAGAATACGCGGCCTTAAGCGCAGATTAACGTTGTCGAACAGGTACATGGTGACAACCGTGGCGGCTTTGAAGTCGACCTTGAAAACATCGCCTTCGATAAAACTCACCTTGTCGGTCACGCAGACAATTCGGGCATTCTCCTTGGCATCAACGATGCGTGCAGGATTCAGCTCTATTCCCACGGCTTTTTTGACACCGCGATCACGCACGGCGGTAATCGGAATGCGTCCATCGCCCGAACCGAGATCATAGAGAATATCATTCGGCCCGACCGATGCGATCTCGAGCATTGCTGCGATTGTTACCGGCGGCGTCGGGACATATGGCACATCGAGCTTGACCCACTGTTGCGGGGCCTCTCCGCTCACGGCCGGTAACGTGCCTGCAAGAAATGGCAGAAGCACCAGGCTCGCACGCAATAAATAGCGTTGGAACGTATGCATAGTGATGTTCACGCAGAACTCGGAAAGCACCAAGTCTTAGCGTAATGGAATCGCGTAGCGTGAGACAATACGAATTCCGCCGCTAAACGCGCAGGCGCGTTACGACTGCGCCGCCACGGGATCGGGCTTGCGCTTCCGGCTGGGACGTTTTGCCGGCTCCGTCAAAGCCAACACGGCTGCAGCTTCGCGCTCGCCGGCTTCTTTGGCCATGCGCAGCGCGCGCAAGCGGACGGTCTTTTCATTGTTGGCGGTGCGGATACGGTCGCGCTCTTTTTGGAACGCAGATTCAGTGCGGTCAACCTTGGCTGCCCGATCGCCGTTGGTGCGAACGCCTGCATTCGATTTCATTCTCGGCGGTTCCTTTTTGAAGGCGTTTCAGACTAAGTAAGACCACGTGCAGCGGAGACCTTCTACGAATCAGGCCTTTTTAGCGCGGCCGCGTACAGGCTTTGTAGGTTTCGGCAACGTCGCTTCGTGTGCCAATCTCTGGGCCTTAAGACGCTGGGTCTTTTCTAGATTCGCGGCTTCGCGCGCCTTGCGTTCGGCGAAGAATTCATCGTTGCGCCGGCTATTGAGCTGGCGCTGACTGTCGGCTTTGCTGAACACCTGTTCAGCGCGTTGACGTGGCGTGGCCATGGGCCGTGCCTCCTTATTGTTGCGTGCTCGAAACACACACCTCTATGAGCTCGCATCGGTAGCCGGAAGCCTCAAGAAGTTGTTTCCACAATACTGTCTTCAGCGGCAACACGTTCTTGGCCGGTGACAGCATCTTTGAGGCGGTAATGAAAACTCTTCTCCTGCTCGGGAAGCAGGCGGGTGATCTCGAACCTTGCTGCCGGTAATTCGGATTGCGCGGCTTTCGGGCGCGTCACCGAGACCGAACGCGCCAAGGTCACAATCTCACCGACTTTATACTTGTGCGCCCGTGCGCTGGGAACAAAGCTCGCGCGCGCAGTGAAGCGTGCATAGCCGGGATTGTCTTTGAAATTTTGTTTTGTCATTAACGTCGCCTCACGAATGGCCGTTGAGTCCGTTGTGGCCGCGCCACAGAATCAATATGACGGAAAATCAAACGCCCTTTGTCTAGGTCATAGGGAGAGATCTCGACGGTTACGCGGTCGCCGGTCAATGTACGGATGCGGTTCTTCTTCATACGTCCGGCGGTGTAAGCAATGATCTCGTGGTCGTTTACCAGCCGAACACGATAGCGCGCTTCCGGCAAAACCTCCGTCACAACGCCTTCAAATTCCAGTAGCTCTTCTTTGGCCATAAAATCTCCAATGCGGGCCCAATGGACCCGGGCGCGCTGATGCGCGATAGACCAGCGTAAAAATAGGATGCGCCGCCTGTGCACCGCGCGGGCGGATCAAATCGAAACAGGAGGTGCCGTGTCAGGCTCTCGACCGGAGGGCGGGACTGGTTTGCGACCTATGACGAGCCAACTGTCGCAATATAGTGAACAAAGCACATTTTAGCAACTTAAGGGTCGCCTTGATGCAGATAAGTCAACGATCTCAAGGCATTCAGGGTCCGTAAAACGCGTATTCCGGCGGCATGTCCCTCGCCTAGACCCTGCTTTATGGGCGGCTTTTAGCGCTGTTTCTGCTGCCGCTCCGGTTGAACATGCGCAGACCTTTGATCACTCTTCAAGGTATTGAAGGCGTTATGCTTTTCAGCTTTGATGCATCACGCTCGCACTATTGTATAGTTTCAGCCGCATAAGGGACGGGAGTGAGGATGGTGACGGAGCACGACGAACTACCGCCCCATGCGTATGAGATGCAAGCGCGCGCCTTCGTCACATGGATTTTGCCGTATTTACCTCTCATTTGCGGACTGATCGGCATTCTTGTCGGCGGTGGTGTGCTCTATGGCTGGACCTTCGACATTGAGATTCTAAAGCGGTTGAATCTCGCCTGGCGACCGATGACTCCCATCACCGCCCTGTGCCTCATGCTCCTCGGTCTCGCGCTTTTTTCGCACGGCAGTTCTCGCGCCTTGTGGCTGCGTGCTGGCGCGGGCACCATTGTGCTCATCTTGGAAACTATCAAGCTGGTGGCGTTCCTGCAGGGCGAAGCCACATTCGTCGACAGCCTGCTATTTGCCACAAAAATGCAGACCGGCGTTTCAATCGCGCCTAATACCGCAGCGGCGCTGGCGTTGCTAGCGCTGGCGACGATCGCGCTTTCGGGGGCAACCGCGCGCTTCAATGCCATTGGCAGACTCTGCGAGATCAGCGGCGCCTTTATCGCGGTGCTGGCATTGATCGGCTACGCGGCGGGCGTATTTGGTTTTTATCAAATCGGCGGCGATATCCCGATGCGCCTCCATACAGCCATTACAATTGCGATCCTGGCGGGCGGCCTGCTATTTCTGCGGGACCGCCATACCGCGCCCGACATTGATGAAACTGGCGACAAACTGCCGCTCAACTCGGCCTTCATAGCGACAATCTTTAGCGTGCTGCTGCTGATATTAAGCGCGACCTTTTGGGGCGAGCGCCAAAGCAGCGCCACGGCCGATCTTGCCTTCCAGACTCAAACGCGGGCATTGGAGACGACAGAGATTTTGTCGACGTTACAGGACGCCGAATTGGGGCAGCGCGGCTATCTCGTGACGCAAGATGAGAGTTTCCTGGCACCTTACAACGCTGCGATCTCTAAAATCGCGCTGCTGGGGGCTTATCTAGAGTATCTGCGCGCAAATGATCCCGCCACGGCACCGCACATCCCGCACCTGCAAGAATTGATTTCGCAGCGCATGGCGATCCTGAATTAAACGATTGCACTGGCAAAGCAAGGCCGCTGGGACGAAGCCACTACGATCGTCAAAGGCGGTCGCGGCAAAAGCCTCATGGATCAAATTCGCATAGTGATTGCCGACATACATGCGATGCGGGCCGGCGGGCTGCGCGATCAACGCTCACAGCGCGACAAAATATCGATGGTGGTTCTGATAACCGAAATCGCGGGTGTGGTTTTCCTCGCGGTGACCAGCATTATCGTCATGCGCCAGACGCAGGCTGCCATGGCCGCACGTAGCCGCGCGCGCGATGCCGCGACGTCGGCCAACCGGGCAAAGTCCGCCTTTCTCGCGTCGATGAGTCATGAGTTGCGCACGCCCATGACAGGCATCATGGGCGTGCGCGATCTGCTGCTCGCAGGAGAGCAGCCGCCCGAGGACCGCCAGATCACGCGCATGCTGTCACAAAGCGCGCAGACGCTGCTTGGCTTGCTGAACGATATTCTCGATCTTTCCAAGATCGAAGCCGGCCGACTGACGTTGGAAGAAGCCGACTTTAAACTGTCGACCGTACTCGAAGATGTTGCGTCACTGTTTGGTCTTACTGCGAGTAAGAAAGGCATTATTCTAAAGGTCGATTCTTCTGCACGAGCCTATGACATTCTCAGAGGCTATCCAAAGCGGCTGCAGCAGATCCTTTCGAACTTAATCGGCAATGCCATTAAATTCACCGAACGCGGACAAATTACGCTGCAGCATCGCGAAGAGTTATTACCCTCGGGCATGATACTGCTTTCCTGTGACGTGACAGACACGGGCATCGGCATTTCGGATAGCGCCAAGGGACGCCTGTTTAAGGACTTTGAACAGGAGGACGCGTCGACCTCGCGTAAATTTGGCGGTACGGGCTTGGGATTGAGCATCTCAAAGCGGCTGGCAGATAGCATGGGCGGAAGCATCGGTGTTGAAAGCGCGCGCGGTATCGGTTCGCGCTTTTATTTTTCGATTCCTTTTGCGCCCGGCGATGAGAACGCTGTCGTGGCGCGCGCTAACGCCAATCCGTTGACCGCAGCCGAATCATTGCGGGGATTGCATCTCGACATTCTTCTGGCCGAGGACACACCGGAAACGCAACACGTGGTTACCACGATGCTGTCGCGCTGGGGCCATAAGGTGCGTGCGGTCGACAATGGATTGGAGGCCGTGAAGACCGCGGGCGAGCGGAAGTGGGACATCATCCTGATGGATATGCAGATGCCGGTCATGGATGGTCCGCAGGCGGTGATTGCGATCCGCGCTGGCGGCGGACCATCTGCTAAGGTTCCCATCATTGCCCTGACCGCCGATGCTATCCGTGAGAACCACAAGGAATACCTCGACGCCGGCAGCACCATCGTGGCGACGAAACAGATCAACTGGCAGACGTTCGCGCAGTAGGTTGCCAATCTTGTCGACAAACCGCGCGATCAAGCGGTGGCTGATACGCCTTCGGCACCGCAGCAAGTCGTGCCCTCGTGGCAGTCGGAACCTGTGCTGCATGTGGCCACCCTTGACAAACTACAAAGTGCGGTTGGGCCCGAGACCATGGCGATCCTGGTCAACAGCGCATGTCAGGGCTTACGGGATAGCCTTTCGGATATCGCCACGGTTACAAAGGACGGCAATCTGCCGCAGATCAAGCGCATCGCCCATAAAATCGGGGGACTGGCAGCACAATTTGGTGCGCTGCGCGCGGGCGCATTGGCACAAGAGATCGAGACTCACGCGGAGATACTCGACGACGTGCGGATTCAGGTGAAATCCCTTGAGACCTGTGGCAACGACGCCATCGTGATGTTAAAGGATTTTGCTGCGAAAATGGCCGTCGCCTAGGCGCGCCAAGCCCAAAACTCGTCATAAAACCGATATGTACGAAACCGTACAATTTAGGCTAGGCCGTTCGCGTGCCCACGTCGGCGCCTAAGTGCCGCACCACAGCAAATCGCCGCGCTAGACAGACCACATGTATACTGAGAAAGTGGCCTACAATTCCAAGAGGCGCAGCCCCGCCTAACGCCCACATGCCGCCGTAATACCTTTCTATAGACAGTGCCGGCTTCGGCCTTGTTGCGCGCAAAGTCGTTTTATGATGCGCGTTTGTTTTATTTAACACTTTCGTTTCTAAAGCCGTCAGTTCCCGAAAATTGCTGCAGTCCGGGGGGACCAGGATTTTGACGACAGCACCATGCAGCCCGTCGAACGACGGCAACGCACCGGCGCGTCCCGGTGCGTCGGCACGCCTTCAGTTCACCGGCAAAAGCGCATTCTTCAAAACGGTGCGCGCGCGGGTGGATGCCCACATGCTGGGCAAGACCCAGCGCGATGACCCGCGACTTTTTCTTAAGGCAGCACTCATCGGAATTTGGTTTGCCGCGTCATACGTCTTGCTTCTGACGTCGACCTCTACTGTCGCCCAGATATTTTTCTGTATTTCGTTCGCGTTTTCCGCAGCGGTCATGGGATTCAATATTTTTCACGATGCCAATCATGGATCATTTTCGACGAACGCGCGCGTCAATCTCATCCTGAGCCAGATATCGTGTACGGTGCTGGGCGTCGGGCGATGTTTCTGGTGCTATAAACACAACGTCCTGCATCACCGATTTACCAGCGTCTTCGAATGGGACGACGATATTGAAACGCGCGGCCATCTGCGGATGAGCTTGCAGCAGCCCTGGGACTCAAAATTCAAGAACCAGCATCGATATTTTTTCTTTCTCTACGGGCTGAACACGATCGAGTGGGTCTTTGTGAAAGATTTCGCGCAATATTTTACGATGCGCATAAACCAGTATCAGACGATTCCGGCCATGTCGGCGTCGGAGAAATTGGAATTCTGGCTGTGTAAGGCGATCTATCTCGCTGTGTTTGTAGCGCTGCCGTTTTTCGTCTATCCGGCATGGACGGCTTTGGCCGGGATGTTGCTGTTTCACTTCATCTTGGGGCTAACGCTCGCTTTCATATTTAATTTGGCGCATGTGGTTGAAAAGGTGGAGTTTCCCGCGACGACCGGAAGCCCGCCGATCATTGACGACGATTGGGCCGCGCATCAGATGAAAACCACCGTCAATTTCGGCACCAGAAACCGCGCCCTCAACTGGTTCGCGGGCGGGCTAAATTTCCAGATCGAGCATCATCTATTCCCAGCCATCAGCCACGTCCACTATGCCGACTTTGGAAACATCGTGAGCAATACGGCGGCCGAATTCAGCCTGCCGTATAACAATTACGATACATACAGAGATGCCGTTAAAAGCCATTGGGCCATAGTGCGCAAATTGGGCACGCCGCCCCTCGCCCAACCTGCCCTCGCCGCGCCTGCTACGTAAATGACCAGTCCGGTCGCCCGGCTAAGCGCGTTGCGTACACTTGGCCACGATCCTCATCTTCTCGCAATGGACAGCCACCACACTTCTCGCGCTTCTCGATGCGATAGACTTGGCAGCACGAGCCGCGGCGGAATATCATGCCAACGCGGTCTTCGCTTTTGGTGCAGATTGTGCGTCGTCAGAACTTTTGGGACAGATGCGGGCGTGATTTAGCGGAGAGCTAGCCTCATCTGGTTGATCGATCCTAAGCGGCGAGCTTGCGGTGAAGCAAGCGGCGATGTTCGATAGTTTTCTGTTTGATGCGGTGTCGTTTCTGTAGAATGGCCCCACGTTGTCGACATCTGGTCACTCGGCTTCGGCCAATCGGGCAGCCAGCGCACCACTACTGGTCGTAAACGCGATGCTCAACTAATATTCATCCCAGGCCACTCAATGGAGACTGGTCGCTCTAACCAAGGAAACGACCATGGACTTATTCGGCTCTATCTTCTCACCTTACTGCGCGCGCGTTGCACTCGCGGCGCGATTCAAGGGCGCGAAGTTCAATCTGGGCCCCGCACCGGGCGGTGGCTACAAATCGCCGGAATTTCTCAAGCTCAATCCTCTGGGCAAGGTACCGACCCTTAAAGACGGGAAGACCGTGGTCTATGAATCCGGCGTTATCGTCGAATACCTAGAGGCCAAGTTTAAGAAAAAGCCGTTGGTCCCCAAAAATGCCAAGGCGGCGGCCCAGGCGCGAATGATCGCCGCAGTGGTTGGGGAATATGTTCAGGGCGCGCTAGGCAAGCTGTTCGTTCATATGGCACCGAACAGAGATAAGGTTGCGGTTGATGCCGTGTTGGCCGAGATTAACAAATTCCTTGATATTGCTGAACAGGTGATCGTCGCCAAGCCCTATGCCGCCGGAGCTAAATTTACCATCGCCGACGTCTACGCAGTTCCGACACTCGGGTTCGCGAGCCTCTTTATGCCCCTGTTCGGCGTGGACAGGCCCTTGGGCAACCGCAAAAAGCTTGGCCGCTACATGGCTAAGGCAAAGAAAGATAAGTTGATGGGTACCTTGCTCAAGGACATGAAAGTGTCGTTCCAGGCATGGCAGAAAAGTAAGGCGGCCTAGGTTAGTCGATAGCCACTGCGCACCTATCCACACCCTTTCTCAAAACAGAATTTTGTAAAAATTTTTGGCGCACTCAGGCGCGGCTGCGTGAAGCTGAACAGCCACGGCCGGGGTCGCCGGGGCGAAGTGCCTGGGTGGGGGGTCGGAAAGCGGTGGCGCTGGACTTGGCGGCGAGGCGTTCCATGAATACTTTTCCGGGCCGGTTCCGGGCGCTGCTTATTGGTCCTGCGTACTTGGCGGACCGTCGGTCGCAGGTACGCCCCAGCTGCCACAGCATTGCCACAGAGCCATCATCAAGCAGCTGCGGCATGATTTAAAATCGTGTATGAGAAACGTCGGCAAGCTCGGATTTCTTCGGTAGTTTCGTGGAGCGGGTAGAGGGAATCGAACCCTCGCCTAAAGCTTGGGAAGCTTTCGTTCTACCATTGAACTACACCCGCGCCGATCGAACTGGGAACCAATGCGCCGCGCGTTTTCTCATAGCATATAACGGCTTAGGCGCAAATCGGCACGCACGCTTGCTTTGCCGGGCACGTATCTCTATAGCCAGGATATCATTTTTAAGGTTGCCCCGCGTTATGGAAGCTTTTTTCATCTCCTTGGGTGTCGTCGCGGTTTCAGAAATCGGCGACAAGACCCAGCTGCTGGCGCTTCTTCTCGCCGCCCGGTTTAAGCGCCCCGCTCCCATCATCGCCGGGATTTTTGTGGCTACAATCTTCAACCATGCGCTGGCGGGCGCTGTGGGCGGGTGGGTAGCCACCGCCGTCGGCCCCGAGATTCTGCGGTGGGGTTTGGGCCTTCTGTTCATCGGCATGGGGCTTTGGGCTCTGATCCCCGATACCCTTGATGATGGAGACACGAACACCAAAACGGCATCTACGGCTTTCGAGATCTTCTGGGTCACGACGGTCAGCTTCTTTGTGGCCGAAATGGGCGACAAGACGCAGTTGGCGACCGCCGCCTTGGCAGCCCGGCTAGATTCCATCATTCTCGTGGTCGCGGGCACAACCGCCGGCATGCTGTTGGCCGACGTACCCGCCGTCTTCCTCGGCGGGTTTGCGACGGAGAAACTACAATCCAAATGGATACGCTATATCGCCGCAGTCATCTTTGTGGTCATGGGGATCTTGACGATCTTTTCCGGCGCATTACCCGATATGTGGATGCCTTGAGACGGCGCGTCGGATGACGGTGTTTTGGCCTTATATCTGCCTTGCGATCCTCTGCATCTTGCTGGTGTGGCTGTCGGTTGTTGATCTGCGCACGGGATATCTGCCCGATCCCTTGCAAGCCGCCCTTGCCGTTTCGGGCCTTATCATCGCCATCGTTGGCTCTCCTGTAGGCGTCTCGTGGGTGTCTGGGCTCGCAGGCGCCGCCGTCAACGGCGGCATCTTCTGGGCGTTGCGTTGGCTGGTGACACGCATGAAAGGCCGCGAGGCCATGGGTCTGGGCGATGTGAAGCTTGTCGCCGCTGGCGGGCTTTGGCTGGGACCTTGGGGTCTTGCCTATATCATGGCTGCCGGCGGCCTTCTCACACTTCTTGGTGCTGGCATAGTCGGTCTCGTGACCCGCAAGCCGGTATGGCAGGGAGAGATGCCTCTCGGCCCAGGGCTTGCCGTCGGCATCCTCGGGACATTCGTCGCAGCACTGCTGCACATCTCCTGGCTGAACCTGACTCCAATCTCGCCTGGCTAATTAAAGCCCCTGCGCCGGATGACTGATGAAGTAGTCGGCAAGATATTGCGCCATCAGACTTTGGGCGAGCGCGTCTGGATGCGGATCGGGAACGGTCACCCATAGCGTCTTCGGATCTTCCGCCTGCACCGCTGGCAGCAGATCCACGTATTCAATGCCGTCCTCCTCCGCCACGCTCTGCAACTTGGCTTGAACATCCATGAATGGATAATCCTTGAGTTCGCGCAACTCGGGGATATTAGTCATCACCAGCCGTATGTTGTGCTCGCGGCAATAAGCAGCGAGCTTGGCGATATTGGTTTGCGCCTTCGCCCATCCTTGCGCGCCATTGCCGTAGAGGCCGGCATAGTAGCTGCGCCAATCCTGCGCCCCCTCGAAGCGTCGTTTGAAGCCATCCCAGGCGCCACCCAATACGGCATAGGCGTAAGAGTGGCGCGCGTACCAGGGCACTTCGCTATACGTCGGCGTGGGCTCGGCGTCATTGATGAAGTAGTTGAGCACAACGATATCGGGCTGGAATTTGGCGCCATGCTCCAGGAAGTAAGCGACCTCCATGGCGGTGTTGTAGTTGCCGACACCGCTGTTGATGACCTCCACGTTGTCCTTGCCCGCCGCCTTGAAATCCCGCTCCAACTGCGCCGGCAACGCTTCGGATTGCTCCACGCCCCAACCGAACGTGATGGAATCACCCAGCATCAGGATGCGCGTCGTGCCCTCAGGTTTGGCTGGCGCGATCTCGCGCTCGCGCAGGCCGTGGCTGTTGATGGCGACATCGGTGTTCATGAGACGCGCATGGCCGCCCGGCACATGCTCATGGCCGATCTCGGGATTGACCGAGATACGCTTCAAGGCGACGGCGTACTTCCACATCTCGAGGTGATACTGCGTGCCGGTGTTGATGACAGTCCGGCAGGCCAGTTCAAAAAGACCCGCCATGACCAGCGCCGAGAGCGCAAGGGCCGCGATGTTGCCAAACCAACGTTTCATTCAGGAACCACCTTTACCCATGCTAACGTCCGGATCCGCAGAGAATTCGGCTGTTTTTACGCGGATTCGCCAGCATTCTGAAGGGTTTGTAACAAGCTTAAATGTCCCGCGTGCTCCAGATTAGGATCAGTTAAGCTATTGTCTGAAATCAATGCTTTACACCCTATAGCGCTCCAAAGGGAATCTGTCGTTTCGCGATGAATGCCGTTTCCAAAACCTCTCCGGATGCCGTCACCAGCCTGCCCTTAGGGCAGATACTTCTGCAGCGCGGCTTGATCACTGATATCGACCTGAGCAAAGCGCTGTCGTTCCAGGCGACGCTTGGCGGGCGTCTCGGCGCCATCCTCATCCGTATCGGTGCCGTATCCGAGGACAATGTGCTGGAGGCGCTCTCTCTTCAGCTCGGCCTTGAAATCATCTCTAGCGAACAGATGCCGCAGGACCCCGCAGTCTATATTGAAACCCTGCGCGCGTCCGGCATCGAAGCCGAGTGGTGGATCGACCAAGGCGCCATCGCCTGGGCGCTGGATGCAAACACCATCTCCTGTATCTGCCGCGATCTCTTGTCACCGAGCTTGCAGGAGGCGCTTTACGCCGCGTTCCCGGAAAAGATCCTGACCTGGGGCCTTGTCCGTAATCGTGATCTCGACATGATGCTCGATCTCACGCGCCGCGCCTTGGCAGACGATGGACGCGACGTCACAGGCGATGTCGCGCTCTTGCGCGAACTGGCCGAGGAAGCGCCAGTGGTGGAACTCGTTTCCAACGCGCTCGCACAAGCCGTGAACGAAGGCGCATCCGATATTCACGTCGAGCCCCGCGAACATGAATTCGATATCCGCTACCGCATCGACGGTGTTTTGCAAAACCGCCTCACATTGCCGCGCTCGCGCTTCGACGCCGTGGCGTCACGCATCAAGCTTATCGCCGGCCTGGATATCGCCGAGCGCCGCTTGCCGCAGGACGGCCGCATCGGCCTGCGCATCTCGGGCAAGGACCTCGACGTGCGCGTCTCGTGTCTTCCGGGCGTATGGGGCGAGTCCATCGTCATGCGTCTGCTTCTCAAGGAGCAGAAGAATTTCACGCTGTCGAAAATCGGTATGGCATCGGATCAGTTGGAAGTTTTTGCCCGCCTCGCGAATGAGCCCTATGGCATTATTCTCGTCACGGGCCCCACGGGCTCAGGCAAATCCACAACGCTGAAAGCGACACTGGAAGAGATCAGAGACGGCAAGCGTAAGATCATCACTGTCGAAGACCCCGTGGAATACAATATTCCGGGCGTCACGCAGGTTCAGACGAAAGCCGACATCGGTTACACCTTCGCACGCGCGCTGCGCTCCATCCTGCGCCAGGACCCAGACACGATCATGATCGGGGAAATCCGCGACGTAGAAACCGCGCAGATCGCCGTGCAGGCGTCGCTGACCGGTCACATGGTCTTCTCCACCCTTCACACCAACGACGCGCTCACCGCTTTCACACGCCTTATCGACATGGGTGTCGAGCCATTCCTTGTCGCATCCTCCATCCGCGCTGTGATGGCGCAACGTCTGGTCCGTCAACTTTGCCCGCATTGTCGGGTTCCGCAGGACCCACCCCTGGCCATCGCTCAGAAATGCGAGGACTTGAAAAAAATCTTCCCGCAGCTTCTGACAAGCGCGCCCACGTGGTTCGCGGCCAAGGGCTGCCGCCAGTGTCAGAACACCGGCTATCGCGGACGTCTCGGCATCTACGAGATGGCTGTTGTGAGCAATGAACTCGCCGACATGGTGGTGCATCAGAAGCCGCTGCACGAGATGGTCGTAGTGGCGCGTAAGTCCGGCTATCGCGATTTGCTGGAAGATGGCCTCATCAAAGCCTGGCAGGGCCAGACCAGCGTCGAGGAAGTCATACGCGTTGCGGGCCAGCTCGGCGTTGATAGCGACTGATGCCCCCGGAGTCGGCGGTCAATACGCTATTCGAGTCAGCCGTCGCGCTTCACAAAGCCGGCGATGCGAAGGCTGCGGCAGATCACTACCGCAAGGTGCTCGCGCAAAATCCTGACCATGTAGAAGCCCTGTATCTTTCGGGCGCGCTGGCTTTTCAGCAAAACGATCCTCGAACGGCGCTCTCTTCGCTCGACCGAGCGCTGCAACTGCACCCTGGTCATGGGCCCGCACGCGAAGCTTTGCGCACTGTTGCAGCGGCATTCTTCAACGCGCGCGGCTACGGCGAAGCCTCCACCGGTTTTCGGCGCCTTGCTATCGTTGCGCCCGGCGATACGGAAAGCCTCTATTACCTGGCCGTATCGCTTCGCCTTCAAGGTGAGTTGAACGAAGCTGCGAACGTCTATGAGAAACTCATTGCCCTACAGCCGGACCATGCCAGGGCCTTGGACGAGTACGGCGGCGTTCTGTTCGATCTGCGTCGCATTCCCGAAGCCGATGCCATTATTCGGCGTGCCATCGCCGCGGCTCCCGATCTTGCTAATCCCTACACCAATCTCGGGCGTCTGTATCAGAGCGACCCTTTGCGCGCGTCGGAAGCGTTGAAGCTCCACGACCAGGCGCTCGCGCGAAATCCGTCTTATGCCGACGCCCACAACAACCGAGGCGCTGCCCTTCATACTTTGAGCCGCTTTGAGGAAGCCGTCACGAGCTTCCATCAAGCCCTGGTGCTGAAGCCCGCCATGTCCGAGGCATTCAATAATCTCGGCACCTCACTCCTAAAACTTGGCGATGTCGCTGGCGCGATCGCGAACTATCGCCAGGCCGTTGCCATGGTGCCTGGTTATCCGGAAGCCCATTGGAATCTTGCGCTCGCTTTGCTCAGCGTCGCGGACTACGGCGACGCATGGCCGGCGTTTGAATGGCGATGGCAATGTCGTGACTTCCATAGTCCCCGCCGTCCTTTTGTTCAGCGGGTGTGGGATGGAGGGCATCTTGGACAGGGATCTCTTCTGGTCTGGGGTGAGCAGGGTGTGGGCGACGAGATCCTCTACGGCAGTATGGTGGGCGAGCTTGTCGCGCGCGGGATGCCCGTGCTCTGGGAGGCCGACGCACGCCTCCTGCCCCTCATCCAGCGCTCCTATCCGGGCCTTGCAACCGTAGCCCGCACCACCCCGCCCGATCCGGC
>CANJRA010000008.1 GCA_947476625.1 Fidelibacterota bacterium | reverse complement strand
CGTATTCCTTACGCCAGCGGTAGTAACTCTGCTGCGATACCCCAGCGTCCTTGCACGCCAATGCCGCAGTCTTGCCCTGCGCCATCAGCACCTCGATCTGCCTTAACTTGGAAACAATCTGCTCTGCGCCTAATCCACGTTTCGCCATGTTCAGCTCCTCCTGTTGGGGTCAATTCTCTCAAATCGACCGGTACAAAAAAAGCCGTCAGGTCACTTGGCCCTGACAGTCACCTTCGTACCAGCGGCGATCGCGCTGTTTGTCACAGGACGGGTGGCGGAGACCGAGAACCGAGCGGTGCGCTCGATCAAAAATCTTTATGAGCCGGTGTTGAGGTTTGCGCTCTCGTTCCGAGGCGTCGTGGTGGCCGGTGCCATTGCCCTGACCATATTAAGCGGCCTGCTTGCGGCCCGCATGGGTTCGGAATTCCTGCCGAGTTTGGATGAAGGCGATATCGCATTGCATGCGCTTCGTATACCGGGAACCAGCCTCACGCAGGCCGTGAAAATGCAATTCGCGCTGGAAGCGCGCATCAAGGAATTTCCGGAGGTGGACCGCGTGGTCGCCAAGATCGGCACAGCCGATATTGCGACCGATCCCATGCCGCCCAGTGTCGCGGACACTTTCATCATCATGAAGGATCGAACCGCGTGGCCCGACCCTGGCAAGACCCGCGAAGAGCTGGTGGAGGAGTTGAACACAGCGGTGCGCGCGATTCCGGGGAACAACTATGAATTCACCCAGCCCATCGAAATGCGTTTCAACGAGTTGATCTCAGGCGTGCGAACCGATGTCGCCATTAAGATTAATGGTGACAACCTCGCGACCTTGGACACCGTCGCGGAGAGCGTCCTCGCGCAGGTCGTCACGGTTTCCGGGAATGCCGACGCCCGGGTGGAACAAACGACCGGTTTGCCGCTACTCACCATCAAACCGAACCGCGTCGCGCTCGACCGCTACGGCCTGACCATCGCAGAGGTGCAGGAAGTGATCACCGTTGCCTTCGGCGGCCGTGCGGTGGGCCAGTTGATCGAGGGCGACCGACGGTCCGACATCGTCGTCCGTCTGCAGGAGTCGCTGCGCGGCAATATCGAAAACATGGAGAACCTGCCCATTCCGCTGAGTCAAACCGGACTGCCGGGGTCACCCGCCTTCGTGCCCCTCGGCGAAGTAGCCACCATCCAAATCGCGCCCGGTCCCAATCAGATTGGACGTGAGAACGGCAAGCGGCGCGTCATCGTCACGACCAACGTCCGTGGCCGGGATCTCGGGTCATTCGTCCAGGAGGCTCAGGACAAGATCGCGGAGAATGTGGAACTGCCGGCCGGATATTGGATCAGCTATGGCGGCACTTTCGAACAACTCATCTCAGCGGCGCAACGCCTTCGTATTGTCGTGCCGACGGCTTTGCTGCTCATTTTCTTCCTGCTTTTTACCGCCTTCGGTTCCATTCGCGATTCTGTAGTGGTCTTCAGCGGCGTGCCACTCGCCCTGACCGGTGGCGTCCTTGCGCTGTGGCTGCGGGACATTCCGCTATCCATCTCCGCCGGGGTGGGCTTCATCGCCTTGTCCGGCATCGCGGTGCTCAACGGCGTTGTGATGGTGTCTTTCATCCGCACTTTGCAGTCGGAGGGACGGCCTCTCGAGGACGCCATCTTTGAAGGCGCCATGACGCGGCTGCGTCCCGTCGTCGTGACCGCCTTGGTCGCAGGGCTGGGCTTCGTGCCCATGGCCCTGAATGTCGGCACCGGGAGCGAGGTCCAGCGCCCGCTCGCGACCGTTGTCATCGGCGGAATTATTTCGTCGACGATCTTGACCCTTCTGGTGCTGCCGGCGCTTTACCGGCTGGCGCATGGAAAAGCGGCGATACAAGAGAATAAGACTGCCAAACAGGCGCACGCATGAGTGGCGCTGGATCATCCACTGTTAACAAAGGAGAGAGAGCCATGCGTAAATCCGCTCATTCGCGAATGGTCCTGACCGTCATTGCGGCCGCGGGCCTGATCATCACGTCGATCCAAGCTCATACGCACAGTCGGCAACTCCCTGAAGTTTACGGATACCGGCGCAGTCGCCGTCCGCTGCCGTCAGACGTCGCGCGGCGACGGAATGATCTTGTCCCAGTTCGAAGTGATAGATACGGGTATCGGCATGTCGCCCGATGCACAGCGGCGGCTCTTCAGACCTTTCGAGCAGGAAGATAGTTCCACCTCACGGCGGTTCGGCGGCACCGGTCTTGGCCTTAATATCTGCAAACAGATCGTTGAAGCCATGGGCGGCACCATCGAGGCGCAAAGCACGCAAGGCGTGGGCTCGATCTTCATATTCAACATCAGCTTCCTCCCCGGTCTGGCCGAGAAAATCGAACACCGCTTCGCGATCACCCCGGCGCGTATCGGCGATGTCCTGAAAGGCCACAAACTTAATATCCTCCTGGCCGAGGACAATACGACGACTCAGTTCTTGGTATACGAAGTCATGAAGATGTGGGGTCATGCCGTCACCGTGGTCGAAAACGGGAAGCTGGCGGTCGAAAAAGTCGAGAGCGAGAAATTCGACATTATCCTGATGGACATGCAGATGCCGGTCATGGATGGCACGGAAGCGGTGCGCATCATCCGCCGCGCCGCAGCATCTATCGCAGCGACGCCGATTATTGCGTTGACGGCCGACGCAATTCCCGAAAACCGTTTGCGTTACCTCGAAGCCGGTTGTGACACGGTTGTGACGAAACCGATCGAATGGAGCGTGCTAGCGCACGAAATAAAAACCCTTATTGATCACGGGCGCGGCACCGAGCGCCCCCTGGCGAGCGTTTCGGCAGAGATGGCGGATGAAAAGCAACTGGCTGTCGATCTGCCGCTCTTCGACCGCCAGCGCATCGATGGGCTATATGAAGGCCTTGGCGCAGAATTGATGCGCAACCTGTTAACGCGCTGCGTCGCGGCCATGGATCAATACCTGGCGGATATCGATCGGCATCTCGATGCCGGCGATTTTGCCAAGGCCAGGCGTGCGGCTCATGACCTGAAAAGCGTCTGCGCTCAATTTGGTGCGATCCGCGCCGGTGAAATCGCGCGAACGATCGAAACCGAGGCGCCAGACCTTGAAACGGCCAAAACCGCGATTTCTGATCTAAAGAGCAGTGTTGAAAGCGCGAGTGTCGATATTTTGCGGATTCAAAGCCAAATTGGCGACCCTGCAACGCGCGCGGGTAAAACGGCCGCTTAACATTCTTCCTGTGGATATGTGGATAACCTGCGCGGCGAGGGTGACGTGACCTTACCGGGTGTGGAATTCTAGCGGCATGGATTCTTCGACATCTCATCACGCTCCGTTTGTACACCTTCGGGTGCATTCGGCTTACTCAATGGCCGAAGGTGCCATCAAGGTAGGAAAGCTCGCGGCGCTTTGCGTGGCTAATGCCATGCCGGCGGTCGCGCTGACAGACACGCGCAATCTTTTCGGCGCGCTCGAATTTTCGAGCGAGTGCGCAAAGGCGGGTGTTCAGCCGATTATCGGCTGTCAGATTTCCGTGCGCCGCGAAGACGTGCAAACCGGACATAGTCAGGGTGGCGGCAGGCTGCCGGAACCGGACCAGCTTGTTCTCCTGGTGCAGAACGCTGAAGGCTACGCGCACCTCATCAAGCTCGTGAGTAAGGCCTTTCTCGAAACGACTACCGGCGAAACGCCTCAGGTCAGTTGGGTAGAGGTTGCCGCTCATAGCGCAGGTTTGATCGCGCTGACCGGCGGACCTGCGGGGACACTCGGCAGGTATTTGTTGGAAGGACAGCGGCCCAAAGCCGAGGAAATATTGGCACGCCTCAAAGCCATGTTTCCGAACCGCCTTTATATCGAACTCATGCGCCATGGCTTGAAGTCCGAGGAGCGCCTCGAACCTGCGTTGCTCGATATGGCCTATACCCACGACATTCCGCTTGTGGCAACGAATGAATGTTTCTTCGCCGATGAAGGCATGTTTGCGGCGCATGACGCCCTCATATGTCTTGCGGAGAAATCCTTCGTATCGGTTCACAATCGTCGCCGCCTGACGCCCGATCACCGCTTTAAAAGCGCCGAAGAAATGGCGGCGCTGTTTGCCGACATTCCGGAGGCGGTGGAGAATACGCTGGTCGTTGCCCAGCGTTGCGCCTTCAAGGTCAGCGAGCGTAAGCCGATCTTGCCGCGTTCGCCTAAAACCGGCGACCGTACCGAAGAGGAAGCTTTGCGCGAATTGGTGGTGGCCGGTCTTGAGCGTCGTTTGCTGACGCATGTTTACAAGCCGGACATGACTGACGACGAACGCATCGCCGCAGCCAAACCTTATCGCGAGCGGCTGGAATACGAAGTCGCCATGATCGTAAAGATGGGCTTCGCCGGTTATTTCATGATCGTCGCTGACTTTATCCAGTGGGCTAAGGGGCATGGTATTCCGGTAGGACCGGGTCGCGGTTCGGGCGCTGGATCCGTGGTCGCTTGGGTGCTGACAATTACCGACCTCGATCCCTTGCGGTTCAATCTTCTGTTCGAGCGCTTCCTTAATCCCGAGCGCGTGTCCATGCCCGACTTCGATATCGACTTCTGCCAGGACCGGCGGGAAGAGGTTATCCGCTATGTGCAGCACGAGTATGGCCGCGACCGCGTAGCGCAAATCATCACGTTTGGAAAGTTGCAGGCACGCGCAGTACTGCGCGGCGTTGGCCGCGTGTTGGAAATGCCGCTCGGATATGTCGATAAAATTTGTAAGATGGTGCCGAACAATCCTGCAGCGCCGGTGATGTTGAAGGAGGCGATCGAGGCCGAGCCCGAGCTTCAGCGCCTGCGTGAAGCTGACGATAACGTTCGGCATTTGCTCGATCTGTCGTTGAAGCTGGAAGGCCTCTACGCCCACGCGTCCACGCATGCTGCCGGTCTCGTTATCGGTGACCGGCCATTGGATGAGCTGGTACCGCTCTACCGCGATCCCGGCTCGGATATGCCGGTGACGCAGTTCAATATGAAGTGGGTGGAACAAGCGGGGCTGGTGAAGTTCGACTTTCTTGGTCTGAAGACGCTAACAGTCCTCGACCGTGCGGTGAAGCTTATCAAGAGCCGCGGCATCGATATCAATCTTGAGACGCTGCCGCTAGACGACGCGCCAACCTTTACGCTTTTACAGAGGGCCGATGCGGCGGGGGTGTTCCAGTTTGAAAGTACGGGCATGCGCGATGTCTTGCGCAAACTAAAGCCCGACGTCTTCGAGGATCTTATCGCGGTGGTGGCACTCTATCGGCCAGGTCCGATGGATAACATCCACAGCTTTATTAACCGCAAACACGGCCGCGAGCCGATCGACTATATGCATGAGACGCTGGAGCCGATCCTGAAAGAGACTTACGGGATCATGGTCTATCAGGAGCAGGTCATGCAGGCTGCGCAGATTCTCTCAGGCTACAGCCTCGGCGGCGCCGACCTTCTGCGCCGCGCGATGGGTAAAAAGATCAAGTCCGAGATGGATGCGCAGCGCACCAACTTTACCGACGGCGCTTCGGCACGCGGTCTCAGTAAAGATAAAGCGTCCCATATTTTCGATACCATCGAAAAATTCGCGGGCTATGGCTTCAATAAATCTCACGCCGCGGCCTATGCGCTGGTGGCCTATCAAACCGCTTATTTGAAAGCCAACTATCCGGTCGAGTTCATAGCAGCCTCGATGACGCTCGATATGCACAACACGGATAAACTTGCCTTCTTCCGTACCGAACTGGACCGCCTCAAAATTCCGTTGCTTCCGCCAGATGTGAATAAGTCAGATGTGGTTTTTGCAGTGGAAGGCCGAGCGATCCGATATGCCTTGGCAGCTGTCAGAAATGTGGGCGCTGGTGCAATGGAGGCCTTGGTGGCTGCGCGGAGTAGATGTGGGCCTTTCAAAGACCTGCACGATTTCGCCAACCGGCTGGACGGGGCAGTCATCAACAAACGCTTGTTGGAAAATCTGGTGAAAGCCGGTGCTTTGGACAGCATTCATTCGCATCGCGCACAGGTGTTTGACGGCATCGAGGGAATTTTGCGTCACGCGCAAAGCAAGGCCAGCGATCGTGCTTCGAAACAAGTAAGCCTGTTTGGTAGTGAAGATAGTTCCAGCAACAAGGTGTCTTTGCCCAATGTTCAAGATTGGCGGCCAACGGAGCGGCTAAGTTACGAACACGAAGCCATCGGTTTCTATCTTTCGGCGCATCCGCTTGATGCCTATTCCGGCACACTGGAATCCCTGAAGGTTGTGAAAGCGCGCGACTTGCCCAACCTCACGGCGCAGGATTGCGCGACACCTATCAGAATGGCAGGAACTATTGGTGCTAAACGCGAACGTGTTGGGAAGCGCGGCAATAAATATGCGTTTGTGATGCTGTCGGATGAAACCGGCTCGTTCGAGGTGATGATGTTCTCCGAAGTTCTGGCGGCATCGCGCGATTTGTTAGAGGCCGATGCGCCTGTTCTTCTGACACTTGATGCGCAGATGGAAGAAGATAAAATCAGGCTGCTTGCCAGCCGTGTCGACTCTCTCGAAAAGGCGATGGCCGCGCGGGTGCGAAACTTGAAGATCAGGGTTACCCCTGATTTGCCGGTCGACGAAATCCGTGAATTGTTTGAGCAGGACGGGCGCGGCAAGGGCCGTGTCATCCTTCTGGCGCGCTCGAACGGCCATGTTGTTGAGGTAGCGCTGCCTGGCGGCTATGCGATCCAGTCAAAGACGCTGTCGGGCCTTAAGAACGTGCCTGGGGTCGTGGAGATGCGGGAGTTTTAGATCCGCGCCGCGATTTGCCGTACCCGGCGGGCGAACTTCTGGGTCCAGCTGCGATAATTTTGGACATCGGACTGAATGGCGCGCACGACCATTGTCAGAACCGCCGCGTCGTCCAAGAGGCCAATCCCCGGGACGAGATCGGGAATCAAGTCGAACGGATTGAAGATATAAAGAAGCACTGCGGTTGCAGCGAAAATAGTTTTCTCGGGCACCTCGCGGTAATTCCCGGCAGCATAGTCCTTCACCATGGCCATCAGGGTCGTCACATCACCCGCGAGATCGGCGAGGGGGCCGCGGACGAACCTGCGCAAAGTCGGCGAGCGCCCAATGACTTTGGCGATGTCGGCTTTGCGCACTTTGGACACGGCGGCCCTGAAGGTGGCTTCCAGGGTGTCGCGGTCGAGTTTGGCGGCCATAGGGCAACTCCTCATGCTGGCAAAGGTATGTGAGCACGCGATTGACCTGCGTCAATGGTGCTCTATTTAACTAATTGATAAAGAGCGATAAAGTTCCCTGACCCAGCAATTCCTTGCCTTTCCATCCACAACCTCCTAAAACCCGCGCATTCCACACGCGGGTGCGGGCGTTCGGGTGTTCCGAAAGTCCATTCCGGTGTTGGCCCACTTCAAACGAAGAGCGGGCTAATTCCACCACCTGCGGAGGCATAACCGGAAAAACAGAGGATCACATGGCTGAACTGCCGTCTTTTTCCATGCGCCAGCTCATCGAAGCTGGTTGCCACTTCGGACATAACACCCGCCGCTGGAACCCCAAGATGAAGTCGTACCTGTTCGGGGTACGCGACGGGGTCCACATCATCGACTTGCAGCAGAGCGTGCCTTTGCTTCAGCGCGCCATGCAGGCCATTCACGACGTCACCGCCGGTGGCGGTCGTGTCCTGTTTGTCGGCACCAAGCGCCAGGCGCAAGATCTGGTGAAGGAATACGCCGAGCGTTGCGGTCAGTATTACGTCAATCACCGTTGGCTGGGCGGCACGCTCACCAACTGGAAGACCGTTTCGCACTCGATCAAGCGCTTGAAGGATCTCGAAGAGCGTCTGGCCAATACCCAGCAGCTCGCCGGTCTGACCAAGAAAGAACAGCTGACGCTGGCGCGCGAGCAGGAAAAACTGAACCGCTCGCTCGGCGGCATTAAAGACATGGGCGGCTTGCCCGACATCCTGTTCGTGATCGACACCAACAAGGAAGCCATCGCGGTTGCCGAAGCGAAGGTGTTGAACATTCCGGTCGTGGCTGTACTCGATAGCAACTCCGACCCGGCCGGCATCACGCACCCGATCCCGGGTAACGACGACGCCATCCGCGCCATCAAGCTCTATTGCGAATTGGTGGCCAACACCGTTCTGACCGGCATCAAGGACGAAATGAAGTCCTCCGGTGTCGATATCGGTAACGCCGAGAACGCCCCGGTCGAAGCTCTGCCGGATGGCGAAGCTGGCGAAGGCGATGACGGCAAAACCCAAGTCGTCGTCAAGAAGTCGCGCAGCAAACCGCGTGTCCCTAAGAAGGCCGATGGCACTGCCGCTGGTGAAGAAGTCGGCGCTTAATAGCGCTTACTTAATCTCTGCACTTAAATACGCGGCGGCGCTGTCCTGAGGTGGGACGGCGCCGCCCATATTTCGATCATCCTTCATTTCGATCACACGAGGATTCCCATGGCTGAAGTTACCGCCCAAATGGTGAAGGACCTGCGCGAGAAGACCGGCGCGGGCATGATGGACTGCAAGAAGGCGCTGGCCGAGACGGCGGGCGACATGGAAGGCGCCATCGATTGGCTGCGCAAGAAGGGCCTGTCGCAGGCCGCCAAGAAGTCGGGTCGCATCGCGGCCGAAGGTCTGGTTGGGGTTGCGACGGCTGGTAATGCCGGCGCCGTCATTGAAATCAATGCCGAGACCGATTTCGTCGCACGCAACGTGCTGTTCCAGGACTTCGTCGACAGCGCCGCCAAGATTGCCTTGGAAGTCAAAGGCGACATTGAAGCCCTCAAGGGCAAGCCGCATCCGGGCGAAAGTCGCACCATGACCGAACAGCTTACACACTTGATCTCCACCATCGGTGAGAACATGGCGATCCGCCGTGCGGCCGCCCTGGCGGTCGATAAGGGCGTCGTGACGTCTTACATCCACTCAGCTGCCCGTCCCGGCCTAGGCCGTATCGGTGTGCTGGTAGCCCTGGAATCGACTGGCGATACTGAAAAGCTGAACGCCCTCGGCAAGCAGATTGCGATGCACGTCGCTGCCGCCAATCCGCAGTTCCTGTCGACGGATTCTGTCGATGCGGCCAGCCTGGAGCGTGAAAAAGCGATCTACCGCGATCAAGGCGCCGCCCAAGGCAAGCCGGCAGACATTGTCGAAAAGATGATCGTTGGCCGTGTCCGCAAGTACTACGAAGAAGTCGTACTGCTTGAGCAGCCCTACGTCATGGATGATAAGTCCAAGATCTCGCAGGTCGTCGAAAAGGCCGGCAAGGACATTGGCGTGCCCGTGAAACTGGTCGGCTTCGTCCGTTTTGCGCTCGGCGAAGGCATCCAGAAGGAAGAGAAAGATTTCGCCGCCGAAGTCGCGGCCGTCTCGGGCGTCAAAGCCTAAATTCATTCTCCGGTTTCAGTTGGCGCGGTTTGGTATATGATACCGACCGCGCCGCAACCGGCTCCACCGATTCGCGTTTAAGGGACGGCAAAACCGTCCTTTTTTCATGAGCTTGTGGGACTGAATTAAGAAACGGCGTGATGTTTATCGCGGGGTAGGGAATGGATCAAGGACTGCCGTACAAGCGCGTCATGGTGAAGGTGTCGGGTGAAGGCCTGATGGGTTCCAGAGCTTACGGCCTGGACGGCGAAACCCTGCTTAAACTTGCGCGCGACATCAAAGGCGTCACAGCCGCAGGGCGCGAAGTGTGCCTAGTCATCGGCGGCGGCAATATTTTTCGCGGCGTCTCTTCGGCCTCCAAGGGCATGGATCGCACCACGGCCGATTACATGGGCATGCTGGCGACTGTGATTAACGCGCTGGCCGTGCAGAACGCCCTCGAAGCCCAAGGCGTGCCCACGCGCGTTCAATCCGCTATCGCCATGTCGCAGGTCTGCGAGCCCTATATCCGCCGCCGTGCCATGCGTCATATGGAAAAAGGCCGCGTGGTGATTTTCGCTGCCGGGACCGGCAATCCGTTTTTCACTACCGACACGGCTGCGGCACTGCGCGCTGTCGAAATGAACTGCCATGCGCTTCTCAAGGCGACGCAGGTGGATGGGGTCTATGATTCCGATCCCAAGAAATCGCCGACCGCTAAACGGTACGATCGCCTGACTTTCGACAAAGTCATCTCCGACGATCTGAAGGTTATGGATACCGCGGCTATAGCTTTGGCGCGCGAAAATAACCTGCCGATCGTGGTATTCGCTATGCACGAGGAAAATGCCATCGCCCGGGTGCTTGAAGGCAAGGGGACATTCACCGTCATCACCGACGCGGCGGCTTAAGAAGCGAGAAGGGGATAGATTATGAGCAATTATCCGGCGTTGAAAAAAGACCTCGAGCACAAAATGGACGTGAGTATTGATCACGCCAAAAAAGAGTTCAGCGGGTTACGTACGGGTCGTGCCAGCACCTCGCTCCTTGAGAACGTCATGGTCGATGCTTACGGCTCGAAGATGCCGCTCAATCAGGTTGGCAGTGTCTCGGTGCCCGAGCCGCGTTTGTTGTCGGTTTCGGTCTGGGACAAGGGTCTGGCGAAGTCGGTTGAGAAGGCCATTCGCGAAGCCAACCTTGGCCTCAATCCCATGGCTGACGGCACATTGATCCGCGTTCCGATCCCGCCGTTGACGGCCGAACGCCGCGCCGAGCTGACCAAGGTGGCGCATAAGTACGCCGAGCATGCGCGCGTCGCCATTCGCAACGTTCGCCGCGACGGCAATGAAGCTCTGAAGAAGATGGAAAAAGACGGCATCATTTCGCAGGACGATCACCGCAAGTTCGCCGATGAAATCCAGAAGATGACCGACGAATATGTCGGCAAGGTCGACAATGCCTTGAAAGTCAAAGAAGCGGAGATCACTCAGGTCTGATGCGCACCAACCCCGTCCAACCGGCCACGCCCGAAGTTCCGCCCGTCCACGTTGCCATTATCATGGATGGCAATGGGCGCTGGGCGAAGGCGCGAGGCTTGCCAAGGACGGCGGGGCACAAGCGGGGCGCCGAGGCGGTCAAACGCGTCGTTAAAAGCGCCGGCAACCTGGGCGTCTCCTATCTCACACTATTCGGCTTCTCCTCAGAGAACTGGCAGCGGCCCGAGAGCGAAGTAAAAGATCTGTTCGGGCTCTTGCGGTTTTATCTCGAAAATGAGCTCTCGGAACTGGCCGATGCGGGTGTGCGCTTTCAAATGATCGGCGACCGTGGCCGGTTACCACCTGATACCATCAAAATGATCGAAAACGCCGAAGCGAGGACGGCGGCTAACGTCAAACTGGTTCTGACCATTGCGCTGAGCTATGGCGGTCGTCAGGAAATCGTCATGGCCGCGAAAAACATCGCCCAGGATTGCGCCGCAGGAAAGATTTCGCCTGCCGAAATCAATGAAGAGACATTCGCGCGACGTTTGTTCACTGCGGGTACGCCCGATCCCGATCTGTTGATCCGTACGTCAGGGGAGCAGCGCATCAGTAACTTCTTGCTCTGGCAAATGGCTTATAGCGAGCTGGTCTTCACAGATACGCTCTGGCCGGATTTCGGCCACGACGAACTCGTTGCGGCCATTGCCACCTTCCATAACCGCGAGCGCCGCTACGGCGCCGTGACCAACTAGCGCCGCGCCCGTGCTCTGGACCCGCGTTGCCTCAGGTGTCGTTCTGGCGCCGTTATTTCTCCTGCTGGTCTATCTGGAGTTTCCTTATTTTGCCGGCCTGGTTGTGGCTCTGGCGGGCGCTATGGCGTGGGAATTCTCGCGCATGGACAGCAATTCCGGAAGCAAGCGGCGTGCCCTCATCACAACGGCCGCCGTCGCGGCGGTAGCGGCAATGGCTTTTGGATATGTGGCACCCGCCTACATCATTGTCGGGCTGGCATCTGTTGCTCTGGTTGTGGCGGATCAGATAGCCGGCCGCAACGGCCTGCGCGTTCTTCATATTGCGGTGGTGTATGTCGCTGTACCCGCGCTTTGCCTGCTTTATGTTATGACCATCGGTGGAGCACAGTCGATATTCTGGGTTCTGGCAGTGGTGTGGGCTACGGACATCGGGGCCTACGCCTGCGGACGCATACTCGGTGGCCCGAAGTTAGCGCCAGCGATCAGTCCCAATAAAACGTGGTCTGGGGCTGTTGGTGGGTTGATCTCGGGCGTGCTGGCGAGTGCCGCCGTACTCTTTTGGGGATATGGGCAACAGATAATGGTTGGGTTAGTGCTGCTGGCGGCTGGATTGTCGGTCGTGAGCCAGATCGGTGATTTGTTCGAATCAGCGTTGAAGCGCCGTTATCAAGTTAAGGATTCCGGTGGCCTTATTCCTGGCCATGGAGGGGTGATGGACCGTTTCGATGGATTATGGGCGGCGGCACCGGTAGCTGCGGTATTTTGCCTCGTCCTTAAGGGCGGGGTCGAAACATGGTAACTGGCGCTTTAGGGCAAAGCGAAGCCAAGCGTGTCACGATATTGGGGTCAACCGGCTCCATCGGCGATAGCACCATTGATCTCATTGAGCGCGATCCCGAGGCCTACAAGATCGTAGCACTGACCGCCCAAAGTAACTGGAGCAAGCTTGCCGATCAGGCCAAGCGGCTGCGTCCCGAAATGGTGGCGCTCGGCGACCGGGCTGGGTTTGCGTCTTTGAAGAGCGCTTTGGCGGGTACGTCCGTTCGCGTTGTCGCGGGACCGGAAGGCATCTGTGAGGCCGCTGCTTTGCCCTCCGATTGGGTGATGGCGGCTATCGCGGGGGCCGCAGGGCTTAAACCTACCCTGGCAGCTGTCGAGCGCGGGGCGGTGGTTGGCTTGGCCAATAAAGAATGCCTTGTCTGTGCAGGCACTTTGTTCATGGCCGCTGTCCAGACCCACAAAGCGACGCTTCTACCGGTCGACTCAGAACATAACGCTATCTTCCAAGTATTTGATTTTGAACAAAAAGATAAAATCCGCAAAATCATTCTGACGGCCTCGGGCGGTCCTTTCCGTACGCGAAGCCTCAAAGAGATGGCCAATGTTACGCCCGAACAGGCTGTGGCCCATCCCAACTGGTCCATGGGTGCCAAGATTTCGGTCGATTCCGCCTCCATGATGAACAAGGGGTTGGAAGTCATCGAGGCATACCATCTGTTCGGCCTGAATAACGACCGGATCGATATTCTCGTGCATCCGCAGTCGGTTGTGCACAGCATGGTGGAATACGAAGACGGCTCAACCCTGGCGCAGCTTGGCTCGCCGGATATGCGCACCCCTATTGCCTATGCCCTAGGATGGCCCAAGCGCGTGGCTGCGCCGGTCAGCCGCTTGGATCTAGCCAAGCTTGGCTCCTTAACCTTCGAGGCCCCCGATCTGGTCCGGTTTCCGGCCCTGCGCCTGGCCCGGGCCGCGTTGCAAACCGGGGGGGCTGCCCCTACAATTCTTAATGCCGCCAATGAAATCGCCGTGGCGCGGTTCCTAGCGGGCGAAATCGGCTTCCTCGATATCGCCGCAATCGTCGAGCACACTTTGACCCGGGTGCCGTTGCAGTCCGTGGCCACGCTCGATGATATTGTCGCGGTCGATGGAGAGGCCCGCCGCGTTGCCGCGACGACGAATTTGAGCGCGGCGGCAGAATAGACGTAAAAGAGTTTTGGTTATGGGAGGCGTTCAGCGTGCTTGAGCAGATTCTTGGTCTACCGGTAACTCTCGTCAGCTTCGTCTTTGTCCTGACCATTGTCGTTTTTGTCCATGAATTCGGACACTTCTATATTGCGCGGCGTAATGGCGTCCGCTGTGATGCCTTTTCCATCGGCTTTGGCCCGGAATTATTCGGCTTTACCGATAGACACGGCACACGATGGAAGTTCTGCCTCATCCCGGTGGGCGGCTACGTGAAGATGTTCGGCGAAGCCGACACGATGCAGGCTGTAGAGGGTGGTGCCGAAGGCGAACCCAAAGAAATGGTGCCTCGTGAACTGACCCCTGAAGAAAAAACGGTCTCCTTTAAGCACAAGACCATTGGCCAACGCGCCGCCATCGTTTTTGCAGGTCCTGCAGTTAACTTCTTGTTCGCCATTGTCGTGTTTTGGCTAATCTTTATGACGGTCGGCCGTCCAGTTACTGAACCAGTCGTAGGCCTCGTGGAGGCCGGT
Organism: Fidelibacterota bacterium; assembly: GCA_947476625.1. Taxonomy (GTDB): domain Bacteria; phylum Pseudomonadota; class Alphaproteobacteria; order Rhodospirillales; family Rhodospirillaceae; genus SHVO01. The sequence goes on along the minus strand of CANJRA010000008.1, from coordinate 86,117 downwards.
AGCGCCGCTGCGGAAGCTGGATTGGTGGCTAACGACCGTATCGTTGCCATCAATGGCAAGACTATGGAGCGGTTCGAAAGTATCCGTACTACCATCCCCCTAAGCGATGGCAGCCCGATGACTGTCCTTATTCAGCGCGGCGACGAGGAGCTGACACTCACGGTAACTCCACGCATGACGGAACGCAAAGACACCTTCGGCAAGCTACAGAAGAGTTACATAATTGGGATTGGCCCATCGAGCGAATCCAAGCAGGTAGTGATCCGCAATCCCATTGAAGCTTTTAGTGCTTCTGTCGGCGTTACCTATGAGGTCGTCGACAGCACATTCATTGCCCTGGGCCAGATTATTAAAGGAACGCGGGGCACTCAGGATTTGGGCGGCCCCATCAGCATTGCCAAATACTCCGGTCAAGCGGCTAAAAATGGCTGGATGAATTTCATCGTCTTTGTGGCGATTCTCTCAATAAATTTAGGCCTGATGAACCTTTTCCCAGTGCCCATGCTTGACGGCGGACACCTGTTGTTTTACGCCATCGAGGCCGTTCGCGGCCGGCCTTTATCGGAGCGTGCCCAGGAGTGGGGTTTGCGCGTCGGTTTAGCGATCGTAGGGGCGTTAATGATTTTCGTCACCGGGAACGACATCGTCCATCTCTTCTGAACCGACGCCATTGCGCGGCTGGGTATCGGGCAGATCGACAAGCTTGGAAGGTTTCGATGAGTTGGGCAGCCGGGCCGGTTGGACGCTGTGAAGCGCGCGAACAACAATCCGCACAGACATTTAGCTCCGCCGCGATAGCGTTTGTCGTCGCGTTTGCCATTGCCGTTTCGGCGTTCTTTGCGATGCCGCACGCGGCCTTCGCGCAGGATGAGGGCGGCACTATCGAGCAGATCGCCGTGCAGGGTGGTCAGCGTATCGAGCCGGCCACCATTCGGACTTACCTCACGCTCCGCGAAGGCGATCCATTCGACCCGGTGCGCATCGATCGTTCGCTTAAGAACCTGTTTGCGACGGGTCTGTTCGCCGATGTCGGCATTACGCGCCAGGACACGACGCTGCTGATCCGGGTCGTCGAAAACCCGATCATCAACCGCATATCGTTCGAAGGTAATAAGAAGCTTAAGGACGAGGATCTCACCAAGGAAATCCAGCTGCGCGCGCGTGTCGTCTATACCCGCACCAAGGTTCAGCAGGACGTCGAGAAAATTCTCGAACTTTACCGCCGTAAAGGCCGGTTCGCCGCCCGCATCGAGCCGAAGGTCATTGAACTACCGCAGAACCGCGTCGACGTTGTCTTCGAAATCACCGAAGGCAGCCCCACCTATGTGCGGACCATCAATTTCGTTGGCAACGAGCATTTCGACGACGGCGACCTGAGCGATACAATCCTGACGCGCGAAGAACGTTGGTGGCGTTTTTTTACGTCTAACGACACCTATGATCCGGACCGTATGAACTACGACCGCGAGCTTTTGCGGCGGTTTTACGTGGAAGAGGGTTACGCCGATTTTGAAGTCGTTTCGGCAGTAGCTGAACTCGCGCCTAACCGCGAAAACTTCTACATGACCTTCACGGTCAAAGAAGGCCCGCGTTACAAAATTTCCAAGGTCGAGTTGGACGTCAACGTAAAGGATTTGCCGAAGGAATCGCTTCAGTCCGCGGTTACTTTGTCGCCCGGCGATTGGTTTAACGGCAAGCTGATTGAAAACACCGTCGATGCGATCACCGATGCCGCCGGTAACGCGGGTTATGCGTTCGTCGACATCCGTCCGCAAGTTCAGCGCGACGTGGAAAACAAAACAATCGCTCTCACATTCCAGGTGCGCGAAGGCCCGCGTGTGTTCATCGAACGCATCGATCTGAAGGGCAACGCGCGTACCCTCGACCGCGTCATTCGGCGTGAAATCCTTCTTGTGGAAGGCGATGCCTTTAATACAGCTAAGGTTCGCCGCTCTAAAGAGCGCCTCGGGAATCTGGGCTACTTTAAAGAAGACACAGTCAAGATCGATAACACGCCGTCGGAAGTCTATCCGGACCGTACTATCCTGACCGCGCAAGTCGAAGAGCAGCCCACCGGCGAACTTAGCTTCGGTGTCGGCTATTCGAGTGCGACGGGTGCGCTGTTCGACCTCGGCATAAGTGAGCGCAACCTGCTCGGTAAGGGCCAGGACCTGCGCGCCAACTTCAGCATTGCGCAGCAGCAGTCTCAGGTGAGCTTGAGCTTTACCGAGCCATACTTCCTGAACCGCCGCTTGGTTGCGGGTGCCGATCTCGTGGCTCAGAAAACCGACTTTCAAACCGAAAGCGGGTTCACGTCGAACACTTACGGCGCAACGCTGCGGCTTGGGTACAGCTACAACGAATACCTCTATCAGCGCTTCAGCTATTCGCTCAATGCGACCAATTTGACTGGCCTCAATACGGCGGTGTCGCAATATATCCGCGAACAGGCAGGAACGGCCATTACGTCGCAGGTCAACCAAACATTGACCTACGATCGCCGCGATAGATTCATTGATACCACGCGCGGATTTTACATAACGCTTTCCACCGATCTCGCTGGGTTAGGTGGCACCGAGCGCTTCGTGCGCGGCTCGTTGGGCGGCGCGGTCTATGTTCAGCCGTTTGAAGGCTGGGTCTTTTCCACGACGCTTACCGGTAGCTACATCGTCGGCATGGGCAAGGATCTGAAGATTTATCAGCGCTACCAGATGGGCGGTTATAGTCTGCGCGGCTTCAAGGATTTCGGCGCCAGCCCGCGCGATGCACAGACCCTCGACGCCCTTGGCGGCGATTGGCTGGGGATAGCCACTCTCGAACTGCGCGTGCCGCTGGGTCTGCCTAAAGAGGCCGGCATTAAGACAAAGCTGTTTAATGACTGGGGTGTCATCGGTGCGCCTAAAGACCTCAAGAATCGTGGAACTGTCGCAATCTTTGATTCACACGCCATTCGCGGATCGGCTGGTATCGGCGTCGAGTGGACGTCGCCAGTCGGGGTCATCACGCTGGACTACGCACCATTCATATTCAATGCACAGCCATTCGATAGAAAATCTCATTTCCGCATTAACTTCGGTAACCGCTTCTAAAAGCTAGAGGATTAAAATGAAAACCACCCAACGCTTCAAAATACCAGTCGCGGCGCTGTTCTCCGGCCTGGTTTTGCTTTTCGGCGCCCAGCCCGGCATCGCCCAAGAAAAGCGCCCGGCACCGGTGATCGGCATTGTCGATACCGATCAATTGCTCCAAGAGTCGCTGGCTGCAAAGGGCGTGCGCCTTGAGCGCGATAAGTACGCCACGACTTACCAGAACCAGGTCAAAGATATGGAAGCTAAGATCCGTACCGAAGATCAGGAACTCTCGCAGCAGCGCGGCGTTCTTGCTCCGGACGTGTTTCAGCAGCGTGCGACGGCCTTTCAGCAAAAACTCGCCGAGTTCCAAAACCAGGTGAGAGATAAGCAGGAGCGTCTTGATTTCTCTTTCCAGCAATCGATGCAGGAAATTGGCAAGACGATCATGGCCGTCACGCAGGACGTTTCGAAGGAAAAGGGCGTCAATGTCGTGTTGGCGCGCAATCAGATGATGATCTTCGATCCCAGCATGGACATCACCAAGCCGGTTCTCGACAAACTGAATCAGCGTTTGAGCACCGCGGCGTTCCAGAATCCGGATACTTTGCAGCGTAACGATATGGCTGAAGGCGCGGCTGCTGCTGGCGCTGGCGGCATTCCTGGTGCGGCGGCGAAGCCCGCTCCGGCGAAAAAGTAGAGGCAACAGGCAATATGCCGGATCCCCGGTTCTACCACCGCGCCGGGCCTTTTAGTTTGGCGGACCTCGCTGGGCGCTGCGGCGCTCGGCTGGGACCGGAGTCCGATCCCGATACGCTTATCCACGATATCGGCAATATTGATGCCGCTACCGGGGGCGAGATTATCTATTTCGCGGATCCGTCATATGTTCTGGCATTGGCTTCCAGTCAGTGCAGCGCTTGTGTGACAACCGAAGAGTTGGCGGCCCGTGTATCGCATTGCGCGGTGCTTATCGTTGAGGATCCACGTGCGGCGTTCGCTCAGCTCGCCGCGCTGTTTTATCCCGACACGCTGTTGACCCCGCAGAAAGATGCCATTGCGGGCGACGCGATTGTCGGCGAGGGAGCTATTATTGCGCCCGGCGCCGTCATTGGCGCAAAGGCATGGATCGGGGCCAAGTCTGTGATCGGGGCCAATGCAGTTATCGGTCCTGGCGTAGTAATCGGTGATGATTGTCGCATCGGCGCCAACAGTACGTTGACGCACTGCCTTTTGGGCAGCCGCACTATTATTCACCCCGGCGTGCAGATCGGCCAGGATGGCTTTGGGTTTGTGCCGACCAAGGATGGGCACCGCAAAGTGCCGCAGCTGGGTCGGGTCGTGATCCACGACGACGTCGAAGTCGGTGCCAATAGCACTATAGATCGCGGCACCGCCGGAGATACGATTATCGGCGCGGGTACGAAAATCGATAACCTTGTGCAAATCGGCCATAACGTCGAAATCGGTAGCCGTTGCGTGATAGTCTCGCAGGTAGGACTTTCGGGCAGCTGCCGTATCGGCGATGGGGTATTGATCGGTGGGCAAAGCGGCCTGGCCGACCATGTGACCGTTGGCGATGGCGCTCAAATTGCCGCCAAAACGGGCGTTATGCGTGATGTTGGGGCGGGCGAGGTGGTTATGGGCTATCCTGCTCTGCCTATACGCCAGTTTTGGCGTGAGGTCGCGGCGCTGTCGCGGTTGACCCGGCGCGATAAGTAACCGTAAAACCTGTACCCGCAAGGCGTCGCCTTAGTGGGAATTGATTGCGCGGGATAACGGCCATGGACGGACAGCCAACCCAATCCGGATTGACGATCGGCATCGAGCGGATCCTCTCGATGATTCCGCATCGCTACCCCTTCTTGCTGATAGATCGCGTTATCGACGTTGTGCCTGGTATGTCCGCCGTTGGCATCAAAAATGTTTCTGCCAACGAACCGCATTTTCAAGGTCACTTTCCCGGCCACCCGGTGATGCCAGGCGTCCTCATCGTTGAGGCTATGGCGCAGACCGCGGCCGTGATGGTCGTGGCGTCCCTTGGCGAAGCCGCGGAAGGCAAGTTGGTGTATTTCATGACTATCGAAAACGCACGTTTTCGCAAACCCGTCGTGCCAGGCGATCAATTGATGCTCTATTGTCGCAAGGAGCGTCAGCGTTCCAACGTATGGAAATTCAGTGGCGAGGCGCGCGTCGGCGATGCCATCGTGGCCGAGGCTACCTATACCGCGATGATCATGGACTCGTAACGGTAAGCTTCCGTGGATACATCCCCAAATATGATGAAGATTCATCCGACGGCCGTTGTCGATAAGTCCGCGATTTTGGCTCCGGACGTAGAGATCGGCCCGTATTGTGTTATCGGCCCGAACGTCAACTTGGGTGAAGGCGTGCGCGTGATCTCGCATGCCGTGATCGACGGTCATACCAGCGTCGGTGCTCATACTGTTATTCACCCCTTCGCGTCGCTTGGGTTGTCGCCGCAACACTTGAGCTACAAGGGTGAACCGACACGCCTTATCATCGGGCACCACAATGTCATTCGCGAACACGTCACGATGCATGTGGGTACAGCGCAAGGCACGATGGAAACCCGTGTTGGCAATCACAGTTTCTTCATGGCCGGCTGCCACGTGGCGCACGATTGTGTGCTCGAAGATCACGTCATTCTGACCAACAATGTCGCGCTCGGTGGCCATGTTCATGTTGGCGAGTATGCAAATATCGGCGGCCTGTCGGGTGTGCACCAATATGTGCGCATCGGCAAGCACGCTATGGTCGGTGGCGTCACCGGAGTCGACAAGGACGTCATTCCCTACGCGCTCGCAATCGGCAATCGCGCGCGTCTCACCGGCCTTAACATTGTCGGTTTGCGTCGCCGGGGTTTCTCGCGCGAGGATATTCGTAGTCTGCGCACGGCTTTTGGATTGCTGTTCCTGCAGGGCGGTACAATGGTCGAGCGTATTAACGAAGTAGCCGACCTGTTCAGCACTCACGACGGCGTGATGGATATCATCAACTTCATTCGCGAATATTCTTCACGCCCGATCTGCACGCCCGTCGCAAGCAACGGCAACGGAAATGGCGGCTGATCGTTCCCATGCCCACACCTGACCGCACAAGCAAACTCGGCATCATTGCCGGGGGTGGTGCGCTGCCAGGGCTGTTGATTGCCGCTTGTCAGACTCAAGGGCGCTCGCATTATGTTTTAGGGCTGAGTGGTTTTGCCGATGGTGCGACCGACGCCTCGATCAAATTGGGTGAGTTTGGTAAAGGGCTCGACTTCTTACGTACGGCAGGTGTTCGCGAGATTGTCATGGCAGGCGCTGTGCGCCGGCCCGCATTGTCAGAGCTTAAACCGGATCTCAAAGGCGCAGCTTTTCTTGCGCGCATCGCTGGGCGCGTGCTTGGTGACGATGGTCTTCTGTCGGCGGTTATCGGCGAGATAGAGCGCGAAGGCTTTAAGGTAGTTGGTGTCGACGACGTTCTTGAAGATCTGCTGGCAAAAAAGGGTGTGTGGGGAAGACATCAGCCTGACGCCGCAGCGCTTGTGGATATTGCGCTAGGTTTTTCTGCTGCGCGCGCGTTAGGCGCGGCCGATGTGGGCCAGGCGGTCGTTATACAGCAAGGCGCTGTACTCGGCGTTGAAGGCACCGAGGGAACCGACGCCTTGTTAGCGTATTGCGCAGACGTGCTTCGCGACGGGCCTGGCGGAATCTTGGTAAAGGTCAAAAAACCGCAGCAAGAACGCCGGGCGGATTTGCCGTCGATCGGTGTAACGACAGTGGCGCGTGCAAAAGCCGCCGGCCTCCGTGGCATTGCAGTACAAGCGGGGCATACGCTGGTGATCGGCTTGCGCGAAATGATTGCCGCTGCCGACGCGGCGGGGATATTTGTCATGGGAACGGAAGCGTGAGCGCGCTGATTTATCTGATTGCGTGCGAGCCTTCGGGCGACCAATTGGGTGCGCTGTTAATGAAAGCGTTGCGTGAAGAAAGCAACGGACAGGTGGAGTTCTCTGGGGTCGGCGGACCGCTCATGGCCGAAGCCGGACTTCAGAGTATGTTTGATGTGCGGGATCTGGCACTGCTCGGTGTGTTCGAAGTGCTGCCCAAAGCGCGTACGGTTTTTAGGCGCGTTAAGGAAACGCTGGTAGATATCAACGCGAAGCAGCCGGACATTCTGGTCACAATAGATTCGTGGGGGTTTACCGGACGCATTCATCAACGTCTGGCAAAGCAGGGTAGCAGTATTCCTCGCGTGCGGTATGTCGCGCCGCAGGTCTGGGCTTGGCGTCCTCGCCGCGCCAAGCAGTTGGCACTGTGGATTAATCATCTTCTGGCGCTCCTTCCCTTCGAGCCGCCGTATTTTACGCAACATGGATTGCCCACAACCTGGGTCGGCCATCCTGTTCTTGAAACAGGATTCTCGATTGGCGACGGACAAGCGTTCCGCAAGCGTCATGGTATCTCAGCAGACCGCTGCGTTATCGGCGTGCTGCCGGGAAGCCGGCGTAGTGAAGTAACGCGGCTCTTACCGGTTTTCAAAGAGACGGTGACGCGCTTGGCGTCACGCTATCCCAATTTGCACGTTGTTATGCCGTCAGTAGATACTGTCGCGCATGAAGTTTATATCGCGTCCGGAAATTGGGATGTGCCTGTGACGGTGGTGATGGACGCTGCCCAGCGGCGCGAAGCCTTTGCTGCCTTTGATAGCGCCCTCGCGGCATCAGGCACGGTGTCGCTAGAATTAGCAATGGCAGCGGTGCCGCATGTGATCGCTTACAAGGTTAATGCGGTTTCGGCCCTTGCGTTTCGCTTTCTTACCAAAACCAGATTTGTTAATTTGATCAATATTCTGGTAGGCCACGAAGCGGTGCCGGAACGATTGCAGGGAAAGTGTCGCCCGGAAACTCTGGCGGACGATATCGCATTGCTGTTGCGCGATGAAATGCGGCGTGTTGCACAGCGGGCTGACTTTGCTGCCGCGTTGTCAAATCTTTCGCCCGGCGGGCAGCGCCCGAGCCGGCGTGCAGCCCAGGTTATTTTGTCGCTACTCAAAAAGCCTAACTAACCAACCGCACAAATAAAAACGGCGCGGGAATCACCCGCGCCGTTTAGAAAGATAAGCGAACTTATTAGCGCTTGGCCAGCGGCACGAACTTGCGCTTGGTCTGACCGGTGTAAAGCTGACGCGGGCGACCGATCTTCTGCTGCGGGTCTTCGATCATTTCACGCCATTGCGAGATCCAGCCCACGGTACGCGCGAGAGCGAACAGGGCAGTGAACATGCTCACGGGGATACCCATGGCCTGGAAGATGATGCCCGAATAGAAATCGACGTTCGGATACAGCTTCTTCTCGATGAAATAGTCGTCCTCGAGTGCGATACGCTCCAACTCCATTGCGATATCCAGCAACGGGTTGTTCTTGATGTTCAGTTCCTTCAGCACTTCGCTGCAGGTGCGGGCCATGATGCGCGCGCGCGGATCGTAGTTCTTGTAGACGCGGTGGCCGAAGCCCATCAGGCGGAAGTTGTCGTTCTTATCCTTCGCGCGCTTCACGAACTCGGGGATACGCTTCTTATCGCCGATTTCCTTCAGCATGGTCAGCACTGCTTCGTTGGCGCCGCCGTGAGCAGGGCCCCAGAGCGAAGCAATGCCGGCCGCGATGCAGGCAAACGGATTGGCGCCCGACGAACCGGCGAGCCGCACGGTCGAGGTCGACGCGTTCTGTTCGTGGTCGGCGTGCAGGATAAGAATGCGGTCCATGGCTTTGGCGAGAACGGGGTTAACCGTGTAGTCCTCGCAAGGTGTCGCAAACATCATGTAGAGGAAGTTTTCGGCATAGCCGAGGTCGTTGCGCGGATAGATGAAGGGCTGGCCGAGGGCGTACTTGTACGCCCAAGCAGCAATCGTCGGCATCTTCGCGATGAGGCGATAGGATGAGATGCGGCGGTGTTCCGGATTGTTGATGTCGAGGCTGTCGTGATAAAAAGCCGACAGCGCTCCGACGACGCCGCACATGATGGCCATCGGGTGGGCATCGCGGCGGAAGCCGGAATAGAAATTGTGGAACTGCTCGTGCAGCATGGTGTGGAGCGTGATGTCGCGCTCGAACTGCTTTTTGGTTTTGGCGTTCGGAAGTTCGCCGTTCAACAGCAGATAAGCAACTTCTTCGAAGTTACATTTTTCGGCCAAGTCTTCGATGGCATAACCGCGATGCAGCAGCACGCCTTTGTCGCCGTCGATGTAGCTGATTTTTGATTCACAGCTGCCGGTCGATGTGTAACCGGGATCGTATGTGAACATGTCGGTTTCACTATAGAATTTCCGGATGTCTACAACGTCCGGTCCGGTGGTTCCCGTTAGAACCGGAAACTTCCACGTCTTACCGCTCTGGTCGTCTTTCAGGGTGACAGTTTTCGCCACTTTGCAGTCCCTTTCTTAGTTGCGGTCGTCCCCTCCGCAAGTCCCCGTGGGACGCCCTTATGCTGCACCGCTTATAGCCCGAAAAATGTAGGCAAATCAATGTCCCTGGAAGGTCGATCCGGAGAGTTTTAGGCGCTTGCGGCGTCCTTGAGGCGGCCCAGGGTCTCATCTTTGCCCAGAACCTCCATGATTTCGAAAATGGAGGGCGAAACGACCGATCCTGTGAGGGCGGCGCGTATAGGCTGGGCGACTTTACCCATTTTCTGGCCGGTCTGTTCGGCATAGGCCTTCGCCCAGGCCTCCAGTGCGGGTCCATTCCAGTCTGGAAGGTCGCCAAAGGCCAAAACGGCGGCCTCTAGAACGGGTTTGCCGCCATCGGCGAGGGCAGCCTTGGCTTTATCGTCCAGGGTAAGGGGGCGCACGCGCGCATAAAGGGTGGCGCTTTCGGCCAGCTCAAGCAGCGTTTTTGCGCGCTGTTTCAGGCCTGCCATGCCGACTTTGAGCCATCCTAGGCGCGTCGCATCCAGTGGCCCGGCTTTTTCCAGGAGTGGGCGAATGGCGTCCACCAAACGCGCATCGTCCGCAGTGCGGATGTAATGACCGTTTAGGGCGGTCAACTTATCCATATCGAAACGTGCTGCCCCGCGATTGACGTCAATGATGTCGAACCATTCAGCAGCCTGAGCATCGGAGAAGATTTCGTCGTCGCCATGACTCCAACCCAGGCGCACCAGGTAGTTGCGTAGAGCTTCAGGCAGGTAACCTTTGTCGCGATAAAACTCGACACCCACGGCACCGTGACGCTTTGAAAGCTTGGCACCGTCGGCGCCGTGAATGAGCGGAATATGCGCATAAGCAGGCGCCGTTTTTCCAAGCGCGGCAATCAATTGGTATTGGCGGAAGGCATTGTTCAGGTGTTCGTCGCCACGGATGACGTGGGTGATGCCCATGTCGATATCGTCGACCACCACGGCCAGCATATATGTCGGCGTACCATCACCGCGCAGAAGCACCATGTCGTCGATCTGTGAGTTGGCAACGGTCACCGGACCTTGAACTAGGTCATGAATGACGGTTTCGCCTTCTTGCGGTGCCTTCAGGCGAATGGATGGCTTTACACCCGCGGGAGCGTCCTTAGGATCACGGTCGCGCCAGCGGCCATCATAGCGGATTTGCAATCCCTTAGCCTTCTGCTCTTCACGCATGGCGGTAAGTTCTTCAGGCGTGGCGTAACAGCGATACGCTTTGCCCTCAGCCAATAGTTGCTCGGCTGCCGCACGATGTTTGTCCGCGCGGACGAATTGAAAAATCGGATAGCCATCCCATTGCACGCCGGCCCAGCGGAGGTCCTCGATGATGACTTTGATGGCTTCCTGCGTCGATCGCACGCGGTCGGTATCCTCGATGCGCAGCAAGAATTTTCCGCCGGTGTGTTTTGCATAAAGATAGTTGAACAGCGCTGTACGAACGCCGCCGATATGCAGATAGCCGGTGGGGGAGGGAGCGAAGCGGGTGATAACGGTCATATGTGCGGATTTTCCAAAGAACGGCGCTTGGTTTAGCATATCTCCACCGAGCGTACAGCCATGCGGGGGACCAGGGTGTTGGTGAACGCGGCAAAATTGTTGGCGGCGGAAATCGCCCGGCAGTCCGACCGTGCCTTTTTATGGCTGGTTGTCGCCTTTGGCGCCGGGATCGCGCTGTTTTTTGCCTGGAAGTATGATCCCTCGGTCTGAGTTGCCACGGGCCGGATCGCGCTCGGTATTACCCTGTTTGCTTTGCGGCAGCGGTGGTCGGCCATGCAGTTCTTCGGCTTACTCGTGTTGGCCGGCGGGCTTGGGCATGGTGCCGCGCTGTTTAGCACCTGGAGCGTGGCGACGCCCCTTATAGAGCGCGAAACCCGACCGGTCATCATTTCCGGTTTAGTCGCCGATGCCGAAAAGCGCGCCGATAATAATCGCGTTATTTTGTCAGACGTTACGCTGCCGGGTGTCTCGCGAGAGACCACGCCCGCGCGGCTGCGGATTACCATTCCAACATCCCACGGGGCGCCAGCGGTGGGTACGCACATTTCAGTGCGCGCGGTGGTCCGGCCTGCGGGTGCCCCGGTGGTCCCGGACGGTTTCCAATTTCAGTGATTTCTTTATTTTTCTGGGATCGGCGGTGTCGGTTACACCGTCGGGCGCTGGGAAATAGATACGGCGGAAGGTGAGTTGACGTTAGAACAACGCTTTCACGCGTGGTCTGAATCTCTGCGGCGGCGCATCGGCGATCGCATCACATCTATTGTGCCCGGCGAACATGGTGCAGTTGCCGCAGCGCTTGTGAACGGTGAGCAGGGGGCGATACCAGAAGATCTGCAAGAAGCCTACCGGGTCGCTGGCCTCGCCCATCTGCTCTCGATCTCGGGACTGCATATGAGTCTGTTGGCGGCGGTAGTGTTTTTCGTCATCCGCCGCCTGCTTGCTTTGGTGCCGTTCATTGCGCTGCGGATTGACACCAAAAAAGCGGCTGCCTGGGCGGGGCTGGCCGCGACGGCGTTTTATTTTATTATTTCCGGCATGAGTATTCCTGCGATGCGGTCATTCGTCATGATCGCCGTCGTCATGCTAGCCATATTGCTCGATCGAACAGCACTGTCCATGCGAACCATTGCCTGGGCAGCGTTGTTACTGATGGCTGTGTTCCCCGATGCTGTGATCGGCGCCAGCTTTCAGATGTCATTCCTCGCGGTTTTGGCATTGATCGCGCTTTACGAGCAGGCGTGGCTGCAGATCGCATGGCGGTCCGCCGATGGTCGTTTCCTGGTGATGCGTGCAGTGGGCCTATATCTGGTCGGATTGGTCGTGACGGATATTGTTGCCGGTGGCGGGACGTCGCTTTTCGCGGCCTATCATTTCAATCGTTTGCCGGTCTATTCAGCGATCACGAATCTCATTTCGACGCCGCTGACGGGTGTTGTCATCTTGCCCGCCGCCTTACTTGGTTTGCTGTTGATGCCCTTCGGCGGCGATGCGCCGTTCTTCCACATTATGGGTGCCGGGGTGACGATGCTCGATGAGATTGTGCAAGCCGTCGCGACATGGCCCCATGCGTAAATTCATGTGCCGCCAATGGCGACGTGGGCCATGGCGTTGGGTGCGCTCGGCATCATATTTATGTGTATATGGAAAGGCCGTACGCGATGGTTGGGCTTTGTGGCTGTCATTCCGGCGGTTGTGCAGCCATATCTTTCCGCACCACCGGACATTCTGGTTGACGATACCGCGCGGCTTTTTGCCGTAAGTGATACGAGCGGCCGCGTTATATTGAAGCCGGGTCGTACGGAGCGTTTCACACGTGAGGCATGGATCGATCGCTATGGCGCCTCAGATCAAAAATGGCCGGTCTCCGGTGAGGGTGAGGCGGTGCTCGGTCTGTCCTGCGACAGCGAGGGGTGCATCGTCGTACGTCACGGACAACGCGTGCTCGTGGCGTTTACAGCGGCAGCCTTGGCGGAGGATTGTAACAGCGCCACGTTCATCGTGAGTGTCGTTCCGACGCGGGATTTCTGCGAGGAGCCATCTGTCGATCTGTTTGCGCTGCGGCGCGAAGGTGTGCACGCCATATGGTTAAAGCAAGACGGTGTCCATAAACGATCTGTCGCGGATTCGACCGGTAATCGCGTCTGGATGCGCGGTGTCGAGACCGATGAACGCGAGTGAGGCGCGCGCATGACGTCGATGGTGCGAAGTGTTAGGGTGAGCGCGCACGGGATTATGGCCGATATCAGGGAGGCTTCTCGATGGAACGCAAAAAGGCATCAGATTTTACGCAGGAACTTTTGAATCTGTTCGATGGGTATGTGCATGGTGGAATTAATCGCCGCGATTTTTTGGATAGGGCAAAAAAATTTGCTGTCGGCGGCGTAACCGCGGCGGCGCTGCTTGACATGTTGAAGCCAAACTTCGCTTGGGCGCAGCAGGTCCCGAAAGACGACAAGAGAATCAAAACTGAAACCGCGACGGTTTCTTCGCCGCAAGGTAATGGCAGCATAAAAGGCTTGTTTGTGAGACCCGCGAATGCATCCGGGAAATTGCCGGCCGTTTTGGTGATTCACGAAAACCGCGGACTCAATCCATACATAGAAGACGTAGCGCGCCGCCTCGGCGTTGCAGGCTATATGGCGTTTGCTCCCGACGCATTGACCTCCGTCGGCGGCTACCCTGGAAACGAAGAAAATGGCGTGGAACTGTTCCGAAACTTGGACCGCGCCAAGATGGCTGAAGATTTTGTTGCCGCTGCGACGTGGCTGAAGTCGCGACCCGATTGCACGGGCAAATTAGGCGCGGTCGGTTTTTGTTTCGGCGGTGGTGTCGTGAATCAGCTTGCCGTGCGCTTAGGGGACGGATTGTCTGCGGGTGTTCCGTTCTATGGTTCCCAACCAAGCCCTGAGGACGCGGTAAAGGTCAAAACGCCTATCATGGCGCATTACGGTGAACTCGACAAACGCGTCAACGCCGGTGCGCAGGCTTATGATGATGCTCTCGCGAAGGCTAAGGTGCCGCATGAAATGCACGTCTACAAAGCCGCCAATCACGGTTTCCACAACGATACGACACCACGTTATGACGAAGCCGCGGCCAAGCAAGCGTGGCAACGCACGCTGGAGTGGTTCAACAAATATCTGATGGCTTGAAACTCGGATCAGTACTGCCGCAAGAGCCCGACGAGTTTGCCCTGCACGCGAACACGGTCCGGGCCGAAGATACGGGTTTCATACGCTTTGTTCGCCGGCTCCAGCGCGATGCTTTCGCCTTTACGCCGGAGGCGTTTCAATGTGGCTTCCTTGTCGTCGACCAGCGCGACGACGATGGAGCCATTTTCGGCGGTGTCGCAGCGTCTAATGATCACTGTGTCGCCATCCATGATACCGGCATCGACCATCGAATCGCCGTCGATGGTTAGCGCGTAATGTTCGCCGGTGCCAAGCATGGCGCCTGGGACGCCGACGTGCTCGGTGGGATTGCGTAAAGCCTCAATGGGCGTGCCGGCGGCGATCTTGCCGTAGAGGGGCAGATCAATGCTTTCCTGATGAGCACCGGCTTTGACCGAGGCACCTGGCATGGCGCCAGAGAAGTTGCCTTTAATGACGTTCGGATTGAACCCAGCGCTGGGACGCTCGCTCGCCTTTTCTGCCGTTGCCGGTAACATGTTGTCGGGAACCTTCACCACTTCCAGAGCGCGTGCGCGGTGGGGCAGGCGGCGCAAAAATCCACGTTCCTCCAAAGCCATGATGAGACGATGTATGCCGGATTTGGACTTCAGCTGAAGCGCCTCCTTCATCTCGTCGAAGGATGGGGCAACCCCGTCACGACCAACCCGATCGCGGATAAAGAGCAGGAGTTGGTGTTGTTTCTTCGTCAGCATCGGCAGCCTTTCCGGCGACATATCGCCTTAGAACAAAACCAGAAACTGACCAATGTTCTACTTTGGTTCTTCTGACCCGTCAAGGACGTCGTAGGAGTCGCGCCGATATGTGAGGAAGGCGGGCGGACGCGGTGCCGATGCTGCGCTCGCCAATCGTCTTTAAGCGTCTACCGCGACTTTGAAGCCGCCATAGATCATACGCTTGCCGTCGAAGGGCGTGCTCTTGCCGTGCATTTTCACGCTACGCGGAAATGACGTCAGTTTGCCTACCGGCGCGTCGTCGGCGGCACATTCTTTGTAATCGAGTGCGCCGTGTTCGCGCCAGATTTTGCCGGCCAGTTTTGCGAGTTTGATATATGCCGCGACCTTTTTCTTCGGCACGGGCATGATAAATCCGTCGACGTAAGCCATAAGAGTCCTCCTAGTTTTCGGGCGGCGTATTATACCATGCGTGAGCTAACGGGCCAGTTCCTTACAAAGAGAATCGCGTAACTGCGCGGTGAACGCCATGCGTGTGATGCTGCAATCAAACCCGAAACGCTCGTATGTAACGATGCGGTGGTGTCAGCTGAGGGGGATAACAAAAACCATCTGGCCCTTCTGCGCCGCAGGAGCGCCGGGCTCTCGAACAATCAAAACATCTGCGCGGGCGAAGTTTGCGAGCATCGCGCTGTCTTGTTTGGCGAAGGGTGTCACGACGGGAATGCCGTCGGGGCCGAGACCGATCGTCGCCCGTATGTGGTCGGTGCGACTGTCATTTGCGTTCAGGTCGGTCGCTAATCGCGCGGAGACTCTTTGCGGCGGGTCGCCCGCCAGTCCCTGCAATTTCGCCAATGCAGCCCCGAGAAACAGCACCGCGCAGACCATCGCCGAGACCGGATTGCCCGGTAGACCCATTACCGGCAGATCGTGCAAGCGGCCGTAGAGCAGGGGTTTGCCAGGACGCATGGCGATTTTATGAAACGCGGCCTTGAACCCAGCAGACGTGAGTCCACCTTTAACAACGTCGTGATAGCCCACGGAAACACCGCCGCTGGTAACGAGCATGTCGAGATGGCGAACCTTTTCGGCAATGCGTACCAATGCTTTGGGGTCATCTTTTACGATGCCCAGGTTGAAAGCTTCGCCGCCATGCGCAGCGATGAAGGCGCAGAGCGCAGGTCCGTTGGCAGAAACGATTTGCCCAACACCGATGGGCTCTCCTGGCATGACGATTTCATCGCCTGTCGAAATAACGCCGATCACGGGTCGTTTCGAGACCGTGACACGTGGATGATTCATGGCACTTAGCAGGCCTATGTCTCGTGCGGTCAGCCGGCGCGGCGAGGTGAGGACAACGTCGCCGGCTTTGAAATCCTGTCCGGCGCGCCGGATATGGCGTCCGCGCGTAGGCGCTTCATTTAGTGTGACGCTTTCGGCACGCGCCGTCGTGTCTTCCTGTATAACAACAGAGTCGGCGCCCACGGGCACAAAGGCGCCGGTGAAAATGCGCACGGCCTCACCGGCATTTACCGGTATGCGGCATGGGTGCCCGGCGGCGGACTCGCCGACGACGTGAAGGCTTTTTGGAACTGCAGTTACATCGTCGCTGCGCACGGCGTAACCATCCATGGCAGAAACGTCGGCGGGTGGGTGAGAGACCCGCGCCGTAGAGTCTGTGCGCAGCACCCGTCCCAGAGCATCCCATAATTTTATGGGTTCGGTGCCGACGGGGTTGAGATCGTCGACAATCATTCTGCGCGCTTCAGCAACGGGAAGCAGCGAGGCCATGCTATTTCTGCTCGAAAACGCCCGACTTTCCGCCGGACTTTTTCACAAGGCGGATGTCGGTGATACGCATGGCGCGGTCGACGGCTTTGCACATATCGTAAACCGTAAGGGCCGCGGCTGAAACAGCGGTAAGTGCTTCCATCTCCACGCCGGTCTGGCCGGTGACTTTACATGTAGCGGTGATGTGTACTGCGCTTTTCTTGGTATCGCATTCCAAATCTACCGTGACTTTTGACAATGCGATTGGATGGCACAGAGGGATAATGTCCGGCGTACGCTTGGCGCCCTGAATGCCCGCGAGTTGCGCGACGGTCAGTACATCACCCTTTTTTACTTTGCGCGACGTGATGAGTTTTAATGTCGCGGGTTCCATGAACACCGAGCCTTTAGCCACGGCTTCGCGCACTGTGGCGATCTTGTCCGACACGTCGACCATCACCGCGTTGCCATTGGCATCGAAATGCGTGAGGTTCTTTTTGGGTTTCTTTTTAGGCATGCGCGGTTTCCTGTTTTAGGAGTGCCCGTGTGGCAGCCTCGACATTATCCTGCCTCATCAGCGATTCGCCGATCAAAAAACGCTGCGCGCCACAGCGCGCCATGCGTGCGAGATCGGCAGGCGTCTTCAGTCCGCTCTCAGCTACGAGCACGCGTCCGGGCGGCACAAGCGCTGCCAGTTCTTCAGTTGTAGCAATATCGGTGACAAGCGTTTTGAGGTTGCGATTGTTGACGCCGATCAGTGGGGATTTCAGTTTCAAAGCGCGCGTCAGCTCGCCCGCATCATGCACCTCGATCAGCACATCCAGTCCGAATTGAATGGCGCAGGTCTCGAGTTCTGCCGCTTCTGCGTCGCTGAGCGCAGCCATAATCAGCAGAATGCAGTCGGCGCCGAGCGCGCGTGACTCCACCACTTGATATGTCTCAAGCATGAAGTCTTTGCGGATCACCGGCAAGCTAACTGCGGTGCGGGTCTGTTGCAGGTGGGAGTCGTCACCTTCGAAGTGGCCTTCTTCCGTTAAAACGCTCAAGCATGCGGCGCCGCCACGTTCATAAGCCTTGGCGAGTGCCGCGGGATCGAAATCAGCGCGGATAAGGCCGGCAGAGGGTGAAGCCTTCTTAATTTCTGCGATCAAGGCATATTGGCCGCGCGCCGCTTTTGCAGACAATGCAGCGGCAAATCCCCGTGCAGGCGCCGCGGCTTTCGCGCGTTGTTCTAATTCAGCCTGTGCGACGCGTTGCTTTCGCTTGGTAACGGCTTCGCGTTTTGCAGCGCAAATTTTTGCGAGCACGTCGCTCATGCCGACAGCGCACGATCGTTGGTGATGGAAACTAATGCCGCGAGCGTGGCGGCGGCCTTGCCGTTGACGATGGCATTGAGCGCCATGGCCGCGCCGTCTTTCAACGTCATGGTTTTGCCAGCGACGACAAGCGCAGCGGCGGCATTGAGCGTGACAATATCGCGATATGGACCTTCGCGTCCTTGCAACAGCGCGCGCATCGCGGCGGCATTAACAGTGACATCGCCACCGGTAAGTTCTTCCGGCTTGGCGCGCTTTATTCCAGCGTCCTCGGGCGTTATTTCGTAGGTTTTGACTTTGCTGTCTTTGAGTTCGGCGACGAAGGTTGGACCGGTCGTCGTAATTTCATCCAGGCCGTCGCTGCCGTGCACGACCCAAGCGCGCTCCGAGCCTAAACGGCCCAATGTTTCGGCAAGCGGCACAATCCACTTTTGTGTGAATACGCCGATCAACTGGCGTTTTGCTCCGGCAGGGTTGGATAATGGACCGAGAAGATTGAAAATCGTGCGCTGTCCCAATTCCTGACGTACGGGCGCCACGTACTTCATGGCGCTGTGATGTTTTTGCGCAAAGAGAAAACCGATATTGGCCTCACGTAAGGCCCTGGCGGTGACCTCAGGCGCTGCATCAAGGTTGACGCCCAATTCGGCCAGCACATCCGCCGTACCCGACTTGGAGGACATGGCGCGGTTGCCATGTTTTGCGACTGGGACGCCGCAAGCCGCGACGACGAGGGCCACGGCCGTAGAAATATTATATGTGCCGGCGCCGTCGCCGCCAGTGCCGCAGGTATCGATGGCGCCCGCCGGTGCATCGACTTTGGTCGCCTTCGCGCGCATGACTTTCGCCGCGCCGGTAATTTCGTCAACGCTCTCACCACGGACACGCAGCGCCATGAGAAACGCGCCGATTTGAGCCGGCGTCGCCATCCCCGACATCAGCACTTCAAAAGCATTCTCTGCATCGAGTTCGCTTAAGGATGCGCCGCCTGCGACTTTCGCAAGAAAAGGTTTTAGATCGCTCATGCCGCCGCAGTGCCCGTGCGAATTGGTCCCGAGAACACAGGTTCGGGTTTGGCCTCGAAGCCGGTGGAGACGAGAAAGTTCCGGAGAATGCGATGCCCGTACTGAGACGCAATGCTCTCCGGATGGAATTGCACACTGGTGATGGGGTGCTTGCGGTGGGCGAGACCCATAATCACGCCGTCGTCGGTTTCGGCAGTGATTTCCAGATCTGCGGGCAAGGTAGGGCGCTCTACCGCCAATGAGTGATAACGTGTGGCCGCGAATTTATGCGGGACGTTGGCGAACATTGTGTGGCCGGTATGCGTGACTTCGCTAACCTTGCCATGCATGGGTTTAGGCGCGCGAACGACCTTGCCGCCAAATGCCTGCCCAATAGATTGCAAGCCGAGGCAAACGCCGAACACCGGCACTTTACCGGCGGCAGCCGTGATGAGCGGCAAACAAATGCCTGCGCTATCCGGGTCGCAAGGTCCGGGCGACAGCACGATGCCCGCAGGTTTCAGGTCAAGGACTTCGTCGACCGTGATTTTGTCGTTGCGGTGCACGGCGAGGTTTGCGCCCAATTCGCCGAGGAAATGCCACAAGTTATAGGTAAAGCTGTCGTAGTTATCGATCAGCACATAAAGAGGGGCGTCGGCAGGCTTTGTGAGAGATGGTGGCATAGCTGTGACCTTTAAAAACTGCGGCCAAGATGCCCCCCAGACCCTAAGGCGTCAAGGCAAGGGCGGCGACTATTTGGGTCTCTACAACCTTTAGCGTTCATGGACGTTTAACGGGGTTTAGTCTAGAGAAGCGGCCATGTCCGAAGATCGTATAAGCGGCCAAAATCGCGTTAAGCCCGGATGGATGGGCGTCAGACCGGTGTTCCTTATCGCTGGCGCGATCGCCCTCGTGGGCTTTGGTGCCATATTTGGCGCCACGCTTGATCTGGCAATGCGCACCGAAAAACCCGCCGATTTTGCTAGGCCGGCGCAGGTTCATCCGCCGCGTGAAGTGCCACCGCCCAGGATTGAAGTGCAAGCCGGTGTGGCTCCCGAAACGGCCAGTATCCTGCAGCGCACACCAATCTCGACTCCCAAAAGCCGGCCGCCTGCAACGAAGGAGCCGGAGCAACAACCGCTTGCGTTAAATGAGGTCTCGCCACCCCCGGCGAGCGGGCGGTCTGTGATCGCAGTTGTCATCGACGACATGGGTCTGGATCGCGCGCGTGCGCTCAAGATGATCGAACTTAATGGTCCGCTGACGCTTTCGCTCATGACGTATGCTGATGGAATTCAAAGTCTATCGGATCAAGCGCACAAGCGCGGGCACGAGGTTATGGCGCATCTGCCTATGGAGCCCATCGACCCGAAAGAGAATCCCGGTCCCGGCGCGCTGAAGGTCGACATGGACGAAGCTACTATCCGCCGTGTGATGGCCGCCGATCTTGATGGCTGGAGCGGGTATATGGGCGTGAATAATCATATGGGCAGTAGGTTTACCCAAGACAGTGTGCGCATGGCGATCGTCATGAACGAATTGAAGGCGCGCGGGCTGTTGTGGCTGGATTCAAAAACGATCGGCGCAAGCAGTGGTCCCGCCGTCGCCAAAGCCGCCGACGTGCCGTTCGTGGAACGCGACGTTTTTATAGATAACACCGAGACTGTTGAAGCTGTCACCAAGCAGCTTGAACTGCTTGTGACCACCGCCAAGGCGCACGGTACCGCTATCGGCATTGGTCATCCGCATGACGCTACGCGCAACGCTCTGCAGCAGTGGCTGCCATCGCTTGAAGCACGCGGTATAACGTTGGTACCGGTGACGGAAATATACAGACGTCGGAGCGCGCGAAATACGCCGGGCTAATGCCCTCAAAGACTCCAGCGTTTAGCGATTGCCGCCCGCGAAGAATTTGATGGCTTCTTCCGCCGCCCGAATGAGCGCGCGAGCTTTATTGTTGCTCTCTTGATATTCGGCTTCTGCATCGCTGTCGGCAACGACCCCGCCGCCGGCCTGAACGACGACTTCGTTGTCCTTAACGAGCGCTGTGCGAAGCGCAATACAAGTATCCATATCGCCGTTGGCGGAAAGATATCCGATAGCGCCGCCATAGAAGCCGCGGCGCTCTTTCTCCAATTCGTCGATGATTTCCATGGCGCGAATTTTTGGCGCACCCGAAACAGTGCCTGCAGGAAATCCGGCCATCAATGCATCCATGGCATCCTTCTCGGGCGCGATCTCGCCTTCGACATTGGAAACGATGTGCATGACGTGGCTGTAGTACTCGATGATGTTTTGCTCGGTTACGCGGACGCTGCCGGGTTTGCAGACACGACCGACGTCGTTGCGGCCTAGGTCCAGCAGCATCAAGTGTTCGGCGAGTTCCTTTGGGTCCGACAGCAAATCGGTTGCGAGCGCCGTATCCTCGGCCTTGGTCTTGCCGCGTGGCCGTGTTCCGGCGATCGGGCGAATTGTTACTTTTCCATCGCGCAGCCGCACCAGAATTTCCGGGCTAGAACCGACAATCGAGAAATTCTCGAGATTCAAATGGAATAAAAATGGCGAGGGATTAAGACGGCGCAAAGCACGATAAAGCGAGAATGACGGCAACGTGAAAGGTAAGCGGAAACGTTGCGATGGCACGACCTGGAAAATATCACCGGCGAGAATGTACTCTTTCGCCTTGTGTACCATTTGGTGATAGCCGTCGCGGCCGATATTGGAAACTGCGGCGTCGAAGCGCGGCGCTGCAGCCGGCACGTGACGCGGCACCGCTTTGTCGAGAGCTTTGACGATATTGTGAATCCGCTGCTCGGCGGCATCGAAAGCGGCATCTGCCTTAACGTTGGCGGCGGGATAAACCGGCGCAACGATGCTCATGATATCTTTCACCGTATCGAAAATTACGGTGACGGTGGGCCGCATGAAAAGCCCATCGGGAACCCCCAATGTATCGGGATTGCCATCGGGAATATTCTCAACCAACCGAATGGTGTCGTAACCCATGTAACCGATCAGGCCGGCAGCCATAGGCGGCAGGTGATCGGGAAGGGTCATACGTGTCAACGCTATAAGTGCACGCAAAGATGTCAGAGTCGGTTTGTCGTCGGCGGTATATGTCAGCGGCAGCGCGCCTACATTGCGGCATATCTCGGCGCGTTGGCCTTTGCAGCGCCAGACGAGATCTGGATCAAGCGCTATGAAGGAGTAGCGCTCGCGAACTGCGCCGCCCTGAATAGATTCGAGCAGTGCAGTGAAAGGCCGTTCCTGCCCCAGCTTAAGCATGACGGAAACAGGTGTATCCAGATCGGCAGGTAATTCGGCCCACAGAATCTGTGCTTTGCCGGAGTCATAGGCTGCAACGAAATCGCGGCGTGCCGGAAAAACATCCATGAACGAGCTCTGTCTTTATGCCGCGGCTATTGGTCGTTTGGATCAGCGCGCGATCATAGCGTCGATGATTTTTTGATTCATCTCGGCGGGATAACGATCTTCAAAAGCTTTTGCCATCTGGTCGATGAGGTTGCTGCCGATCTCATTGCGCAAAGTCAACTCGATCTGCTGAAGGTCTCCGGCGGGAAGGGCTTCCGGCGAAGACTCTACAATTTCCTTCAGTCGAACGATCAGCATGCCGCTGCTGACTTTGGCGGCGAATACGTCGCCGGGCTTGGCTTTAAATACACGATCCAAAACGTCCGGGCTGACGCGCTGCGCATCGATCAGATGATCGCTTTGCAAACCTGTGCCGAAACGAGTAGTGGGACCGAGCGGCGCGTAGGAAAGGCGCTTGTCGGCGGTCGCGAGCGCCGACAATTGCGTTGATGCGCCGATGTTGGCCACAAGTTTGGCGGCTTCCGCTT
The DNA here is from genome assembly GCA_947476625.1 of Fidelibacterota bacterium. Lineage (GTDB taxonomy): Bacteria > Pseudomonadota > Alphaproteobacteria > Rhodospirillales > Rhodospirillaceae > SHVO01. The sequence continues at coordinate 63,281 of CANJRA010000008.1, read as the reverse complement.
CTGCTAGTGCGGTGCGCTGCTCAGCTTCCCAAAGCGCCACGATTTGCGGGCGGAGTTCCTCAATGGGCTTGGGGGTCGGCGGAGTCACTTTCTCGACGTGCACGGCGTAATAGCCGTCGCGCGCGGGCGTGTCCATCAGGCGGCTGTCTTTACCTTCGGCGGTTTGGAACGCTGTCGCGAGAAAATTCTTAGGATCGATCTCGTTCGGGACATTCGCGCCCTTTGGATCTTTGCCATCCTGATTGACGGCTTCGATGGTGGTGATGTGCCCACCGACCGATTTAGCGATATCTGCGAACGGTGTGCCTGCAGCCATGGCGTCTTCGACCCGCGTCGAGGCTTCGTAAACGGCGTCGGCAGCTTTATCGGCGGCAATATTTTTGCGCGCCGCGTCTTTGACGGCCTCGAAAGAATCGACGTGTTCGGCAGTTTCCGACGTAACTTCGAACAAGTGCCAACCCAGTGGTGTCTGAATTGGCTGGCTGATTTCGTGTGCAGGCAGTTTGAAAGCGTCGCCGATCGTTTTTACAAGCGGCGACGTCGCGGTCAGGGCGCCCAAATCAATCACGCCTCCGGCCTTCGCCTTAGTAGCAATGGCGGCTAAATTGTCGCCCGGCGCAGCCTGCGCCCGCGCGGCATCTGCCTGCGCTTTTGTGTCGAAGATCAGTTGAGAGATATTCTTGCTCGCAGGCTTGGTGTAACGCGCAGCGTTGGCATCGTAGTAGGCTTTGATTTCGGATTCTTCGATACTCTCGGGCTTCACGAGATCGTTCGCAGTCAAGGTAAGCACGATGAGTTTGCGGTATTCCGGCGACGTGAATTCAGCGATGTGTTTATCGTAAACCGCCTTGAACTGTTCGTCGGTGGGAAGCTTCTCAACAGGCATTGCGCTCGCCGGCAGCAGCAGCGTATCGGCGACGCGGGTCTCGTTGCGGAAATCGAATAAGCTGTCGATGAGATATTTAGGCGCAATAGCGCTGACGGCGACGGGCTGGAGCATTGCCGAGCGGCTCAAGTCACCTCTGACTTCTTCCAGGAAGAGAGGTTCTTGGATGTTGTTGGACATCAATACTTCATTGAAGCGCGTTTGACTGAATTTGCCGTCAACCTGGAATACCGGCAGTTTTATAATGGTGTCGCGCAACTCATCGCGCGTAACCTCAACGCCCATGTCCTTGCCTGCCGCCATTAGGGCAGCGGTGCCGGTGAGATTGCGCAGAAGCGTACCCATGGTTGCGCGCTTTATCATAGTGTCATCGAACTGCTGGCCGCCCATGGCTTGGCGGAAGCGGTCAACTTCTTGGGTGAAGCGCCGCTGAAGTGTATCGGTTCTGACTTCGGTAGAGCCGACCTTGAGGGCAATCGATGGTGCCAGCGAGTTACCGCCGACAAAGTCGCCGACGCCGAAGATGCCGAAGCTGAGTGCCAGCACACCAAGGAATATCTTGATAGCGATGCTGTCTTTAAGGCGCGCTCTAACGAATTCCATCATGGCGGTTAGCTCTGACTAAAAGAGGGGAAGCGGGGCCGGGGGCCCGCGCAATGTGGCGGCATCATAGGGGCGGGGTCATACCCCGGCAAGCACCGCCGTTCGGGAATTGACGGGAGTGATTTTGCGGGCGTGAGGGCGCTTTCAGCTGCATTGCGAGCGCTCGAAAAGCAGGATAGCAAGGCTCCAGCAGGAACTTCGAGGCGTAAAGGTTAAAGTGAGTGGCATGAAACATCTCATCGCTGGCAACTGGAAAATGAACGGCACCCCGGCCTCGGCTGAGGCTTTAGCGTCGGGATTGGTCGCGCGCGCTAAAGGTGCGGCAAAGGCGGATATCGCGCTTTGTCCACCCGCACCGCTGTTGGCTCTGGTTGGCGCGAAGATTTCGGGCAGCGTCATCGCCTTGGGCGCGCAGGATTGCCATGCCGATGAGAAGGGGGCACATACCGGCGACACCAGCGCGTTACTCCTAAGTGAAATCGGCTGCCGCTTTGTCATTGTTGGGCATTCCGAGCGCAGAACCGATCACGGCGAAACCGATGCGGACGTAAAAGCCAAAGCTGTCGCGGCCATGAAAGCCGGGTTAATCCCAATCATCTGTGTCGGCGAAACTGACCAGCAGCGCGAGCGCGGTGAGACCTCAAGCGTCATAGAACGCCAGGTTAAGGGCTCTCTGCCTGATGACGCGACATCTGCCAACATCGTCATTGCTTATGAACCGGTCTGGGCTATCGGTACCGGAAAGACTGCCACAACCGCCGATATCGCCACCGTCCATGCCTATATCCGCAAGATTTTTGAGGACGGCCATGGTGCAGCGGCGGCTTTAAAGATCCTCTATGGCGGGTCCGTAAAGGGTTCTAACGCGGCGGCGATCCTGGCAACGGCAGGGGTAACGGGCGCTTTGGTCGGCGGTGCCAGCCTTGATCTCGAGGATTTTTGGCGGATCGTTGAAGCCTGCCCTTAAGGCGGGCCATTGACCGGGGGACGTGCTCACCCCAAATTCCCCTAGCCTTGTGCGCGCCGAAGGACTAAAAGACCGCCCAGCCGACTGGACGTTTCTGCCCAAGGTTTTGAAATTCCGGGGATTTTGCGGCTTTCCTATTCGAGGCGTCATGATAACCGTTATTGTCGTCATTCATCTGCTGATCGCCATCGCTATGATCGGCATGATCTTGCTGCAAAAGACCGAAGGTAACGCCGCAGGCGGTGGTTTTTCTGCTTCTGCCGGTCTCGGCAGTATGCAGCCGCGCGCGCGCGCTAATCCTCTCAGCCGTGCAACGCAAATTCTCGGATTTGCTTTTTTTGCAACGAGCCTCGGTCTGGCGTTGCTTGCCAAGCAGCACGGTGGACCCGCGCCTTCGATCGTTTCCGACGCGCCGACTACGGGAACTGCGCCTAGGGTGGACGAAATTCGTCCGCCTTCGGAACCCGAAGCCGCCAAGCCGACGGTGACGTTAACGCCGGCGCCAGCGGGCGCTTCGCCTGAGGCTCCGCCAGCTGCATCGCCCGCGCCGACGGCGCCCCAAGTACCGAACAACTGACGTGATGACCCAGCGGGGAACACTGACCCTCCGCTGCTCACACCACCACCATCAGCCCAGCATCGCGGGAACTTGCCGACGATTCCTATTGAGGTACATTAGCTGCCCATGACGCGTTTTATCTTCATCACCGGCGGCGTGGTTTCTTCCCTCGGCAAAGGTCTTTGTTCGGCGGCCCTCGGGGCGCTACTGCAGGCGCGCGGATATACTGTGCGTCTGAGGAAACTCGATCCTTATCTCAACGTCGATCCGGGTACTATGAGCCCGTATCAGCATGGCGAAGTTTACGTTACCGACGACGGCGCCGAGACCGATCTCGATCTTGGGCACTATGAACGCTACACCGGCGTGGCGTCGCGCTTCACCGATAGCGTGACCACGGGGCGCATCTACTCCAACGTCATCGCCAAGGAACGTCGCGGCGATTATCTCGGCGGCACGGTGCAGGTCATTCCGCACGTTACCGACGCCATCAAGGAATTCATTCAAGCCGATATTTCAGGCGAAGATTTCATCCTTTGCGAAATTGGCGGCACGGTTGGTGACATCGAAAGTCTGCCGTTCCTGGAAGCTATTCGCCAGCTTGGCAACGAGTTGGGGCCCGAGCGCTCGATGTTCATGCACCTGACGCTGGTGCCCTACATCTCGGCGGCCGGCGAACTCAAGACCAAGCCGACCCAGCATTCGGTCAAGGAACTCCTTGGCCTGGGTATTCAGCCCGACGTGCTGATGTGCCGTATCGATAGGCCTTTACCCGCGTCTGACCGCCGCAAGATTGCGCTGTTCTGCAATGTGCGCGAAGAAGCCGTTATTCCGGCCATGGACGTCGACACGATTTATCAGGTGCCGGTCTCGTATCATGAGCAGGGGTTGGACGCGCAGGTCTGCCGCCACTTCAAACTGCCGTCGGAACAAGAGATCGACCTCAGCCGCTGGCGCGATATCGTCGCGCGCGTGCGCAAGCCCGAGGGACAGGTCACCATCGCCATCGTCGGCAAGTACGTTCAACTCAAAGATGCCTACAAGTCATTGTCCGAAGCGTTGGAACACGGCGGCATCGCCAATAACGTTCAGGTAAAGCTCGACTGGATCGATTCTGAGATTTTCGAACGCGAGGATGTCGTTCTGCATCTTGAACACGTGCACGGCATTCTTGTGCCGGGTGGCTTCGGCGAGCGCGGCGCGGAAGGCAAAATTAAAGCGGCGCAGTTCGCGCGTGAGCGCAACGTGCCGTATTTCGGCATTTGTTTCGGCATGCAAATGGCGGTTATCGAGGCCGCGCGTAATATCGCCGGACTGCACGGCGCCAGCACGACGGAATTCGGCGAGACACCGCACCCGGTCGTTGGCCTCATGACCGAGTGGGTGCGCGGCAATGAAGTCCAACGCCGTACCCATACCAGCGATAAAGGCGGCACGATGCGTCTTGGGGCTTATCCGTGCGTGCTCGCGCCGGGCTCACGCGTTTCCGCGATTTATGACGCGCCGAGTATCAACGAACGTCACCGCCATCGCTACGAAGTGAACATCAATTACAAGGAACGGTTGGAAAAGACCGGCCTGAAGTTCTGCGGCATGTCGCCCGACGGTGTGCTGCCCGAAATGATCGAATATCCCGACCATTCCTGGTTCATCGGCGTCCAATTCCATCCCGAATTGAAGTCGAAGCCCTTTGAGCCGCATCCCCTTTTCACATCTTTCATTGAAGCCGCCGTGGCGCAAAGCCGGTTGGTGTAGGTATACTGGCGCGATGAAAGCCCATCACGTTCAAGTCGGCGCACTCACCATCGGCAACGATTTGCCGCTGACCATCATCGCCGGGCCGTGCCAGATGGAAAGCCGAGAGCACGCGCTGGAAGTGGCTGCGGCTTTGAAAGAGATCGCCGCAAAAGTCGGACTCGGGCTGATCTATAAAACGTCCTTCGATAAGGCCAATCGCACCAGCGTCAGCGGCAAGCGCGGCATAGGCCTCAAAGAGGCGTTGCCGGTATTTGTAGAGATCAAAGAAAAGCTTGGTCTGTCGACGCTTACGGACATTCATGAAATTGCACACTGCGTGCCGGTTTCGGAAGTCGTCGATGTGATGCAGATCCCGGCATTCTTGTGCCGCCAAACTGATTTGCTGCTGGCGGCGGGAAAAACCAAAGCTTGTATCAACGTCAAGAAGGGCCAGTTCCTCGCGCCCTGGGATATGGCGAACGTCGTCGCCAAGGTTGAGTCGACCGGGAACAAGCGCATCCTCGTTACCGAGCGCGGCGTATCCTTCGGTTACAACACCCTGGTCACGGATATGCGCAGTCTGCCTATCATGGCCAAGACCGGCTACCCGGTGGTCATGGATGCAACCCATGCCGTCCAGCAGCCGGGCGGGCAGGGCACAAGTTCCGGCGGCGACCGCGCCTTCGCGCCGGTCATCGCCCGGGCCGCCGTCGCCGTCGGCGTCGCGGCGGTGTTCATGGAAACTCACCCCGATCCGGATCGCGATCCGTCCATTTCCGACGGACCAAATATGATCAAGCTCAAGGACATGGCTGGTATCCTCGCCACGCTCAAAGCCTTCGACCAGGTCGCAAAAGCCAACCCTGTCACGTTGGATTAACTTGAAACTGCGCGGCTGAGTCCCAGGTATGGGCAGCCGCTTCACTTTCATTGCGCCGTAGGACCATGTCAAAACTTCCTGATCCCAGTCTTCGTCCGTTGCCCACCCTGATCTTTGCCTCGCGCTGGTTGCAGGTACCGCTTTATCTGGGCCTTATCATCGCTCAGGCCGTGTACGTGGTGTTGTTCTTGAAAGAGCTTTGGCACCTCGTAAGTCACGCCAACAGCTTCGGCGAGCAGCAGATCATGTTGGTGGTCTTGGGTCTGATCGATGTGGTCATGATCTCGAACCTGCTGGTCATGGTCATCGTCGGCGGTTACGAGACTTTCGTCTCGCGCCTTGGTCTCCAGGACCACCCGGATCAGCCCGAATGGCTGAGTCACGTCAACGCCATCGTCCTTAAAATTAAGCTGGCCATGGCGATCATCGGCATTTCTTCAATCCACCTGCTGCGCACTTTTATCGAGGCCGGCAACCTGGGTTCACCCAACGCCGGCTATACCGAAACCGGGGTCATGTGGCAGACCATTATCCACTGCACTTTCATCCTTTCGGCGCTTGGAATTGCTTACGTCGACCGTCTCGGCCAGCAGCCTGACGGGGCCCCTAAAGCGGGCCACTAAAAGGCGTTGACCTGCCCGGCCTTTTCCCGCATTTACCGACGATCTTCCCTGCTGAAGGAGACGTCTGTATGAGCGCCATTATCGACATCGTCGGCCGCGAAATTCTGGATTCCCGCGGCAACCCCACCGTCGAAGTCGATGTGACCCTCGAAAATGGCGCTTTTGGCCGCGCAGCGGTGCCGTCGGGGGCTTCAACAGGTGCCCATGAAGCATCGGAACTGCGTGACGGCGATAAAAAGCGTTACGGCGGTAAAGGCGTTCGTAAAGCGGTCGCGGCCGTCAACGGTGAGTTGCACGCAGCACTCGCAGGCCTCGATGCGTCCGATCAAGTGAAAATCGATCGGGCCATGATCGATCTCGATGGCACGGCCAATAAAAAACGTCTCGGCGCCAATGCCATTCTTGGCGTCTCGCTCGCCGTCGCCAAAGCTGCTGCGCAAAGCGCGGGCCTGCCGCTGTATCGCTACATCGGCGGCGCGGCCGCCCATGTGCTGCCGGTGCCGATGATGAATATCGTCAACGGCGGTGCCCACGCCGACAATCCCATCGACATCCAAGAATTCATGATCATGCCGGTCAGCGCGCCGACTATGGCCGACGCAATCCGCATGGGCGCCGAGGTTTTTCACGCGCTGAAGAAGCAATTGAAAGATGCTGGTCACAACACCAACGTCGGCGACGAAGGCGGTTTTGCGCCCAACCTGGAAAGCGCTGATGCAGCGCTGGCCTTTATCATGAAGGCCGTAAAGGCCGCCGGTTATAAGGGAGGCCAGGATATTGTGCTGGCGCTCGATTCCGCCTCGACCGAATTCTTCAAGAACGGCAAGTACGACATGGCGGGTGAGGGCAAAAAGCTCGACGTCAATGGCATGGTGAAATTTTACGCCGATCTCGTGAAGCGTTATCCCATCGTCTCGATTGAAGACGGTATGGCGGAAGACGACTTCAAGGGCTGGGCTGCGCTGACGGAAGAACTCGGCAGCAAGGTGCAACTCGTCGGCGATGATTTGTTCGTGACCAACACTGCACGTTTGCAGGAGGGCATCGATAAAGGTCTCGCCAATTCTATTCTCGTGAAGGTCAACCAGATCGGCACGCTGAGCGAAACCCTCGCGGCAGTCGAAATGGCGCACAAGGCTGGTTACACCGCCGTGTTGTCGCACCGCTCGGGCGAAACCGAAGACTCAACCATTGCCGACATCGCCGTGGCGACGAACTGCGGTCAGATCAAAACCGGCTCATTGTCGCGTTCTGACCGTCTCGCGAAATACAACCAGCTCATCCGCATCGAGGGTGATCTGGGACCGGCGGCGGTTTACGGCGGTAAGGCTTTCAAGCGCCGCCGTAAGATCAAGTAATGCCGATTATCTGACGACTTAACCCGTCATTGGGGCTGTTTTCGCGCGAGACTTCGCGTGCGCTGCTTTGCGGCATTGCCGCACAGCCGCCGAAAGATTATTCTCACATCCTCTGTGCTTAAGCCGCTTTCTGTTACAAAGCGCTCATCCGGGAGGATCTCATGGCAGTGCAGCTAAAAATCAACGGACACCATCAGGTGATCGACGCTGATCCATCTACGCCGCTGCTGTGGGTGTTACGTGACCATTTGGGTATGACCGGCACCAAGTTTGGATGCGGTATTGCCCAATGCGGCGCTTGCACCGTCCATGTAGATGGCATGGCGACACGCTCATGTCAGGTTCCAGTCGAAAGCGTCGACGGTGCCGAGATCACAACGATCGAAGGTCTGTCGCAAAAGGGTGACCACCCGCTGCAAAAAGCGTGGGTGGAATTGAACGTTCCTCAGTGCGGCTATTGCCAGTCCGGCATGTTGATGGCGGCTGCGGCTCTGTTGAAGGTCAATCCGAAGCCGACCGACGAAGATATCAATGAATCGGTCAACAATATCTGCCGCTGCGGAACCTATTCGCGGATCAAAGCGGCTATTCACAAAGCTGCTGAAGCATCACAGGTATAGGGGAGGGCGTCATGGGTAAGATCGATCTGAATCGCCGTAACTTCCTGATTACCGCGTCCGCTGTCGGCGGCGGACTAACGATTAGTTTTGCGGCACTCGATAGCAACGCCGCGACCCCGCCGATGAACGGGCCTTGGGGTGTCGCCACCACCAACCCAGAACTTACTGCGTGGCTCTCTATTGCGCCTGACAATACGGTGACGGTGCGCTCGGCAATGACTGAGATCGGCAACGGCGCTATGACGCAAACCGCTATGACCATCGCTGAAGAATTGAATTGCGATTGGTCGAAGGTGAAAGTGGAATTTGCGCCGCCTCTGCGCAACTACAAGGAAGACAACGTTTACTCAAAGGTCGGTGGCAGGACTGGTTTCTTTAGCGGACGCTCAACCAATGAAGGCAATATCAAGGGCGGCTTGCAAATTGGCGCCAGCGCGCGTGTGCGTCTTCAAACCGCCGCCGCTGCCGAGTGGAAAGTCGCGCTTGCTGATGTCATCGCTAGCGACGGCGTGCTGACTCATAAGGCGTCCGGCCGCAGCATGACCTACGGTCAAATTGCCGCCAAAGCCGCCTTGGTAAAATTGGACGCCGAGCCCTCGCCGAAGCCGCAAAGTGAGTGGACGCTGCTGGGCAAGAAAAGCCCAGGCAAGCTGAACAACCCCGCGATTGTCGATGGTTCCGCCATATACGGCATGGATGTGCGTCTGCCGGGCATGCTCTATGCCGCGCTGAAGCAGTCTCCTGTGCACGGCGGCAAGCTCAAGAGCTACGACGCAGAGGCTATTAAGAATATGCCGGGTGTTGTGGCTGTGGTCGTGGTTGATCCGGCGAAGACGCCGGGAACCGCTGACAGGGACAAAGTACCATTTGGCAAATACGGCATCGAAGACAGTCTTGCACAGCATGCTGTTGCGGTCGTCGCCGAGCACTATTGGCAGGCGCGCAAGGCGCTAGACGCTTTGCCGGTAACCTGGGACGACGGCCCGGGCGCACAATGGAAGTCGACCGAACAAATCTATGATGCTGCCCTGAAGGCACTTGAAAAAACCGACGGCAAAGTCGCGGCCGAGGCCGGTGATATCAGTGTTCTCGAAAAGCAGCCCAAAATCGTAGAAGCCACGTACCTCACGCCGTACAGCGAACACGCGTGCATGGAGCCGCTTAACGGCACGGCGCTCGTGACCCCGGATAAAGTGGAAATCTGGCATCCGTCGCAGCACGCCGAGCAGGCGTTCTGGGTCGCGGCCGATGAAGCCGGCGTATCGCCCGACAAAGTCGTCTACAATCAAACCTATGTTGGCGGCGGTTTCGGCCGACGCGTTTTCGGCAACGACGTGCGCATGGTTGTCGCCGTGGCACGGCAGGTGCCTGGTCGTCCGGTCCACGTTATATGGTCGCGCGAAGAGACCACCCGCCAAGGCCGCTATCGTCCCATGTTTGCCGCCAAGATGCGCGCGGGCCTTGATAAAGAAGGCCGTCCACAAGCGATCTCTTCGCGCCTCGCAACGAGCAAGGCGCCGCCGACGATTGGGCAGACAAACGGGTTAAAGAACACGCCCTATTTGGCCAGCCAGATTCCGAACGTGCGGCTCGAAATGCAGGATCTGCCGTTTCACCTCATGATCGGGCCTTATCGCGGTCCGGCCTACAACGCCTTGGCTTTCGTAACCGAAACTTTCATTGACGAACTCGCGCACGCGGCCGGTACTAATCCGTTGGACTACCGTTTGGCGCTCCTTGCCAGCTATCCCGATCCGGGTTGGGCGATGTGCTTAAAAGAAGCCGCCAGCAAAGCGGGTTGGGGCAAAAGTCTGCCGAAGGGTATGGGGCAGGGCATCGCTATCTCGAATTGGCCCGGCAGCGGCAAGCCTCAGTCAGGCACCACGGTTTGTACCGTCGCGACAGTGGAAGTTAGCAAAGCCGGTGAGATCAAAGTGCATTCGCTCGACGTCGCTTTCGATACCGGCCGGATTCTCAATAAAGACGCGGTCCATACCGAACTCGAGGGTGGTGCGATCTTTGGCTTCAACATGGCGATGACGGAAGAAGTTACTGTGAAGGACGGACGTGTTGTCGAAGGTAACTACGACCAATATCCAATTGCACGCGCGGGCGATGTGCCAAAAATCAACATTCACTTTGGCGGATTGACCGGCCACGACCGTTTTGGCGAAATCGGCGAACCACCCGTGGGAACGGTTGGTCCTGCCATTGGCAATGCGATATTCGCGGCTACCGGTAAGCGCATTCGCACTCAGCCTTTCAGCAAGGTAGACCTGAGCTGGGTCTAGAAGACTCACATTTCAAAAATTGAAAACGGCGCGGCATGCACACCGCGCCGTTTTTTTTGGTGATTGCGGAGCGGGCGCGGTATCCGCGCTCAAGTCTGCAACCTTTGCGAGTCTTGGTGGGCTGCGGTGAGTCATATCTGCCACACTTTGCGCGCCCTCAGCGAAAAAATGAACGGGATCGACTCGTCGATCTTGACCGCGTGACTCGTGCGTGATTCCTTAGCGGCGTTATAAGCGTGGCCATGAAATCAGCGAGAGCATAAATCGTCATGGTGAATAAGCGGGACATCAGCCGGAAGGCACGTCAGGTCATCGGCCCTCTCATGGGAGCCGCATTGATGGCGTATTTTTCCTATCACGCCGTCCAGGGCGATCGCGGACTGCTTGCCTGGTGGAACCTGCGCTATGAAATCGAAAAGACAGACTACGAGATGGAAGCGGTTGCTGCTGAGAAGCAAGCGCTCGAACACCGCGTCTCATTGCTGCGTCCGGCGAGCCTTGATCGCGACATGCTCGAAGAGCGCGCCCGCCTGATGCTGGGCGCCGTGCACCCCGACGAACTCATTGTCCCCACCGCCGCGCCGTAACCGGCGGCTCCTCACGTCTATAAATATCATGCTATGTAATTGCGGTCGCGCGATTCGCATATAAACATAGCTAGATATTAAATTGACGTATTAGTTGGGTCTGGCTTGCGCAAAAAAAGATCGCAAGCTGTCGCTTTTACGCAATTATTTGGCGGCTTACCGCAGCGCATCATCAATTTTCATTGAATTCCAATAACTTAACCGTTGTTTAGCTTGCCACCTCGAAAGTGCGGGCAATATCGTTTCGTGGGTCTATTGGGAGATATGTCATGGCGACAAAAAAAGCACCGGCAAAGTCCGGAGCGGGCAATGCGCCCACCACCGCAGAACTCATCAAATTCTATAAGGACATGTTGTTGATCCGCCGCTTTGAAGAGCGCGCGGGACAGTTGTACGGCATGGGTCTGATCGGCGGGTTCTGCCATTTGTATATCGGCCAGGAAGCCGTGGTCGTCGGTCTGCAAGCCTGCGCCCGACCGGGCGACAGCGTCGTCACCAGTTACCGCGATCACGGGCATATGCTCGCATGCGGGATGGAGGCGAACGGCGTCATGGCTGAATTGACTGGCCGCGCCACGGGGTATTCCAAAGGCAAGGGCGGCTCGATGCATATGTTCAGCCGCGAAAAAGGCTTCTACGGCGGTCACGGTATCGTCGGTGCGCAAGTTCCCATCGGCACCGGTTTAGCGTTCGCGCACAAATACAAAAACGACGGCGGCATCGCCATGGCCTACATGGGTGACGGCGCTTTCAATCAGGGACAGGTCTATGAGTCCCTCAATATGGCGTCGCTATGGGATTTGCCGGTGCTTTATGTCATCGAAAACAACAAGTACGGCATGGGCACCTCGGTCGAACGTTCCTCGGCGTCCACTGACCTCGCGAGCCGCGGCCAGCCCTATAACGTCAAGTCGATGACGGTCGACGGCATGGATGTCGTGGCCGTGCGTGAAGCCGGTCTGGAAGCGACCGACTACATTCGTGCGGGCAAGGGGCCTGTGCTGATGGAAGCCCAGACATATCGCTACCGCGGACATTCGATGTCCGATCCGGCGAAATACCGCACCAAGGAAGAGCTTCAAAAAATGCGGGCCGAGCATGACCCGATCGACAACTTGCGCCATACGCTGCTCAACATGAAAGCGCTGGACGACGAAGGCTTCAAAGCCATCGACAAGGACGTCAAAGACGTTGTCATGGCCTCTGCGGAATTCGCCCAGAAAAGCCCCGAGCCCGATCCAGCGGAACTTTGGACCGACATTGTGGTAGCGGCGTAAGGGGAGCAGGATCATGGCCATCGACATTCTGATGCCCGCATTGTCGCCGACAATGACGGAAGGCAAGCTCGCCAAGTGGCTTGTGAAGGAAGGCGATCGGGTTTCCAGCGGTACAGTGCTCGCCGAAATAGAAACCGACAAAGCCACCATGGAACTGGAAGCGGCGGATGAGGGCCGTATCGGCAAGCTGCTTGTGGCAGCTGGAACCGAGGCCGTGCCGGTCAACCAACCGATTGCAACGTTATTGGCAGAAGGCGAGAAGGCTTCGGATGCGCCTGCGGTTGCTAAAGCAGCGCCTGCTGCAGCTGCTAAAGCGCCAGCGGCGGCAGCCCCGCCGCCGCCAAAAGCGGCGGAAAGTGCCGGAGAAGCGCAATATTCAACCTGGAAAACCCAGACCGTACGTGAAGCCCTACGCGATGCGATGGCGGAAGAAATGCGCCGCGACCCTAATGTTTTTTTGATGGGCGAAGAAGTCGGCCAGTACCAAGGCGCCTATAAGATCAGCCAAGGTTTGTTGGATGAATTCGGCGCAAAGCGTGTTGTCGATACGCCGATCACCGAGCATGGGTTCGCCGGCCTCGGCGTCGGCGCGGCCTTCGGCGGTCTGCGGCCGATTGTCGAGTTCATGACCTTTAACTTTGCTATGCAGGCCGTGGATCACATCATCAACTCGGCAGCCAAGACGCTGTATATGTCCGGCGGCCAGATGGGATGTCCGATTGTGTTCCGTGGTCCGAACGGTGCGGCCGCACGTGTCGGTGCGCAGCATTCGCAATGTTATGCGAGCTGGTATGCGCATATCCCGGGATTGAAAGTCGTCGCGCCGTGGTCGGCGGCGGATGCGAAAGGCCTCATGAAAGCGGCCATTCGTGATCCCAACCCCGTGATCTTCCTGGAAAACGAAATTCTCTACGGTCAGAGCTTTCCCGTCCCGGATGCCGCTGATTTCGTGCTGCCCATTGGCCAAGCGAAAATTGAGCGTCCCGGCAAGGACGTCACGATTGTCGCGTTCTCGATCATGGTCAGCAAGGCGCTGAAGGCCGCCGAGAAACTTGCGCAAGAAGGCATCGACGCCGAAGTCATTAACCTACGCACCATTCGCCCGATGGATACGGCAACGATCCTGACCTCGCTGCAAAAAACCAACCGTCTCGTGACATGCGAAGAAGGCTGGGCGACGTCCGGTATCGGCTCTGAAATTGCCGCCGTGGTTATGGAACAAGGCTTCGATTATCTCGATGCGCCGGTCGCGCGCGTATCGGGCAAGGATGTGCCGATGCCTTATGCGGCCAACCTCGAAACGATGGCCTTGCCGCAGGTGCAAGACATCATCGATGCGGCCAAAGCCGTGTGTTACCGGTAAAGGAAGCACTCCATGCCGATTGAAATCCTAATGCCGGCGCTTTCCCCCACCATGACCGAGGGGAAACTCGCCAAGTGGCTCAAGAACGAAGGCGACAGCATCAAAAGCGGCGATCTCATCGCCGAAATTGAAACCGACAAAGCCACCATGGAAATGGAAGCGGTGGACGAGGGCACGCTGGGAAAGATTCTGGTGCCTGCGGGCACGGAGAAAGTCTCGGTTAATCAGCCTATCGCGATGTTGCTGCTAGAAGGCGAGAAGACGAGCGCTGCAACGCCGCCCGCTTCAAAACCGCCCGCTTTAACGCCGGCGGCGCCGTCTAAGCAACCTGAACTAAAACTGGAATCGGCGCCCGCTCCGAAAGTGGAAAGCAAGCCCGCGCCAGTTCCGGCTCCTGCACCGGTCGTGCTTCCGACGGGGGAATCGGCCGACGACCGCATATTCGCAAGTCCTCTGGCCAAACGCATTGCGACGGATGCAGGTATAGATCTCGCGGCAGTGAAGGGCAGCGGTCCCAAGGGCCGCATCGTCAAAGCTGATGTCGAACAAGCCGCGGCATCGGGCAGCGCCCGCAAGTCCACGACGCCTGCCAAGGCACCGGTACAGGTTTCGGCCATATCAGACTTCGGCCAGCCTTATACGGAAGTCCCCAACAGCGGCATGCGCAAGATGATTGCCAAGCGTCTGCTGGAAGCCAAGACAACTATTCCGCACTTCTATCTCACCATCGATTGCGTCATCGATGATCTGCTCAAGTTGCGCAAGGACATTAACGACGGCGCGGGCGATGGCGTAAAAGTATCGGTCAACGACTTCGTCATTAAGGCTAGCGCGCTCGCGCTACGCAAAGTGCCGCAAGCCAATGCCAGTTGGACCGATGAGGCAATTCGACTTTACGAGCGGGTCGATATTTCAATCGCGGTAGCGACGCCCGAAGGCCTCATCACGCCCATCGTGCGCGATGCCGACAAAAAGGGTTTAGGTGCCATATCTAATGAAGTGAAGGACCTCGCGGGCCGTGCCAAGGCAAAGAAGCTAAAGCCCGAAGAATTTCAGGGCGGGGGCTTTTCGATCTCCAACCTCGGCATGTTCGGCATCAAGGAATTCTCGGCCATCATCAATCCGCCGCAGGTCTGTATCCTCGCGGTAGGTAAGGCCGATCAACGACCGGTCGTGAAAGACGGCGCGCTTGCGGTCGCCAGCGTCATGACGTGTACGCTGTCGTGCGATCACCGGGTTGTGGACGGAGCCGTAGGCGCGGAATTCCTGCAGGCCTTCCAGGCGCTCATCGAAAATCCGCTCCGTATGCTGATTTAGGGCCGCGTCATGTCAGACACATCCTTCGATCTCATTGTCGTCGGTGGCGGGCCCGGCGGATATACTGCGGCCATCCGCGCCTCTCAGCTCGGCATGAAGACAGCCATTGTTGAGAAAGAGCTGTTGGGAGGTATCTGTCTTAACTGGGGCTGCATCCCGACCAAGGCCTTGCTGCGCTCGGCCGAGGTTTATCATTTGATGCACCGCGCCAAGGAATTTGGCCTGAAAGCGGATAATATCAGCTTTGACATCGACGCCGTGATCAAACGTTCGCGCGGCGTGGCAAGCCAGCTCAACGGCGGTGTCAAACACCTGATGAAGAAAAACAAAGTGACGGTGTTTGAAGGTCACGCCAAGCTGGCCGGCAAGGGCAAGCTTGCGATCACGAAGGACAACAAACCCGTTGCGGATCTGACGGCCAAGAACATTATCCTCGCGACCGGCGCGCGGGCCCGCGAACTGCCGGGGCTAGAAGCCGATGGCAATCTGGTATGGAACTATCGCCACGCGATGGTGCCGAAGATGTTTCCGAAGACGCTGCTGGTTATCGGTTCGGGCGCTATCGGCATTGAATTCGCGAGCTTCTATCAGACGCTCGGTTGCAAGGTGACGGTGGTCGAGGTGCTTGATCGTATTCTGTCGGTGGAAGACGTCGAGATTTCCGGCCTCGCCCATAAGCAGTTTGAAAAGCAGGGCATGGTCATCAAGACCAAAGCTGCCGTGAAGGCGCTGAAGAAGAATGCCAACGACGTTACTGCAACCATCGAGCAGGGTGGCAAGACCGAAACGCTGACATTCGATCGCGTTATCTCGGCCGTCGGCATTGTCGGCAATGTCGAGAACATCGGCCTTGAAGGAACCAAGATCAAAGTCGAGAAAACGCACGTCGTAATCGGACCTTATGGTGAAACCGGAGAGCCAGGTGTTTACGCCATCGGCGATCTCTGCGGACCGCCGTGGCTTGCGCACAAGGCTGGTCACGAAGCGGTGATCTGCGTCGAGAAGATTGCCGGATTGCATCCGCATCCTCTGAATGTGCTTGGCATCCCCGGCTGCACCTACTGCCATCCGCAGATAGCTAGCGTTGGTCTGACCGAGCAGGCGGCCAAGGAAAAGGGCCACCAGGTCAAGGTCGGCCGTTTTCCTTTCCTCGCGAACGGCAAAGCCATTGCGCTGGGCGACACCAACGGTCTTGTCAAAACCGTCTTTGACGCCAAGACCGGGGAGCTTTTAGGCGCTCACATGATCGGCCCGGAAGTCACTGAAATGATCCAGGGTTATGCCATCGCCAAGACCTTGGAAACGACCGAACAGGAGTTGATGCATACGGTATTTCCGCATCCGACCTTGTCGGAAATGATGCATGAATCCGTCCTCGACGCTTACGGCCAAGCGATCAATATGTGATAATTGATTGTAGTAATATCGCCAGTCAGACCTTATTTTTCGAGCCATGAGCAATATCGAAGCGCTTAAAAACAATCCGCCGCGCCAACCCAAGCCTGCCTGGCTCCGGGTCAAGGCGCCCACGTCGCCGGAGTATCATGAAACCCGGCGACTGATGCGCGACCTCAAGCTCCATACGGTTTGCGAAGAAGCGGGGTGCCCCAATATCGGCGAGTGCTGGGCGCATAAGCATGCGACCATGATGATCCTGGGCGACATTTGCACGCGTGCGTGCGCCTTCTGCAATGTCAAAACCGGCAAGCCGGGTCCGGTCGACGCCGAAGAACCGCAGCACGTCGCGGAAGCAGTCAAGAATTTAGGCCTGCGTCACGTCGTCCTGACATCGGTCGATCGCGACGACATGGAAGATGGCGGCGCACATCATTGGGTGGCGGTGATCCAAGCCGTGCGAGCGGCCAATCCGAACACGACGATCGAAGTGCTGACCCCGGACTTTCGTAAAAAAATGGGCATGGTCGATCTTGTTGCCGCTGCCAAGCCCGATGTCTACAACCACAACCTCGAGACTGTGCCGCGCCTCTATCGCAAAATCCGCGCCAGCGCCCGCTATTACACCAGCTTACGGTTGTTAGAGCGTGTGAAGGAGCTCGACCCCTCCATGTTCACCAAGTCCGGCATTATGGTTGGGTTGGGCGAAATGAAGGAAGAAGTGCTGCAGGTCATGGACGACATGCGCGCCGCCGATGTTGATTTTATCACCATCGGCCAATACCTGCAGCCAACCCCACGTCATGCAGCGGTTGAACGTTTTGTGACGCCGGAAGAGTTCGGCGAATATGAGCGTATCGCGCGCGCCAAGGGCTTTTTGATGGTGTCAGCGAGCCCGCTCACGCGCTCGTCGCACCATGCCGATTCAGATTTCGCGCAGCTGCGTGCGGCGCGCGACAAACAGCTCGCCGCTGTTTAACCGCCGCCATGCCTGAGCATCGCGAAACCCGGCTGTTGCCCTATACGCTGGAGCAGGTCTACGCCGTGGTGGCCGATGTTGAGCGCTATCCGGAATTCTTGCCGTGGTGTGTGGCTTGCCGCATTACGCAGCGCGTATCGCCGACGACGTTCATTGCGGATCTCGCGGTGGGATTCAAAATGGTGCGTGAGAAATTCAAATCGCGCGTAACGCTCGTTCCGATGACAGCGATTACCGTCGAGTATCTGGACGGCCCTTTCGCACATCTCACCAATGAATGGAAATTTGCGTCTGCACCTAACGGGACAGAGGTTTCGTTTTATCTCTCATTCGAGTTCAAATCTAAGCTTCTGCAGGCGTTAATCGGCGTACTTTTTGAAGAAGCCGTGCATCGTATGGTATCGGCGTTTGAAATCCGCGCCGCTAAGTTGTACGGGCCAGTTAAGGCATAACGGAACTCCGTCGTTCGCCTGACGTTTTCCTTACGTGGATAAGGAGGCGGTCATGGCAAAATGCGAGAAATGCGGGAACGATTATAAGAACAGCTTCGAAGTCATTATGGGTGGTGAGACACATACCTACGACAGTTTCGAATGCGCCATTGCGGCATTAGCGCCGTGTTGCACGCACTGCGGCTGCAAGATGATCGGACACGGGATAGAATCGAATGGCAATCTGTATTGCTGTTCGCATTGTGCAAAAAGCGTGCACCTCGCGGCGGCAAGCTAGGCCACGTTTTCTTTCAGGCTTCCTAGCAGCAATTCCATCGCCGCGCCGA
This sequence comes from Fidelibacterota bacterium, assembly GCA_947476625.1. Lineage (GTDB taxonomy): Bacteria > Pseudomonadota > Alphaproteobacteria > Rhodospirillales > Rhodospirillaceae > SHVO01. The sequence continues at coordinate 45,061 of CANJRA010000008.1, read as the reverse complement.
CCGCTGCGCGGCGAATGTCGCTGCGCGTACCGGCGAAGATGTAGCGTTTGACCAAAGCGTCGCGATCAGTTTGAGCGATCGCCATATAAACCAGACCGACAGGGTTATCCTTTGTGCCGCCACCGGGGCCGGCGATGCCGGTAATGGAGACCGCCAAGTCAGCATCGGTTTGGGCGAGCGCGCCTTCAGCCATGGCCGACGCAACGAGGTCGCTGACAGCGCCGAAGCTTTCGATGGCATCACGCGGCACTCCCAGCAGGCGCGACTTGGATTCATTGGAGTAGGTGATAAAGCCGCAATCCATCACCTCGGATGATCCTGCGCTTGAGGTCAGGCATCCGCCCAGCAGTCCGCCGGTGCAGGATTCGGCCGTGACGATGCGCTTCTTCTGCGCCTTGGCGGCATCCAGAACTTCTTTCGCCAAGTCGACAAGATCGGTAGGCAGGTCGTTCATGAAGGATCAGGTTACGTGGTACGCGGCCCACAGGTATTGCAAGCCGAAGAGAACCCCTGCGGCATACAGGCCTGCGAGAACGTCGTCCAGCATAATGCCCCAGGCACCGGGTAATTGACGGTCTGCCCAACTTACCGGCCACGGTTTGAAAATGTCGAACAGCCTAAAAAGCAGAAAGCCCAGCGGATACCAAAAGAAACTCAAAGGCACGGCTGCGAGCGTTATCCACAAGCCAACTACTTCGTCGATCACGATCCATTGTGGATCGGATGCCGCAGGTTCGTTGCGCAGATAGCGGGTGGTGTAGACCATTCCCAATACAAAAGGCACGATCGCGGCGACGGCGAGAAGGGGGCTGCCCACAATCCATGCGATGACGACAGCCATAGGAAATGCATTGAGCGAGCCGACTGTTCCTGGGGCGTGAAAAGAGAATCCTGCGCCGAACCACGTTAGCCACATCAGGCCCTTGGGCCAGGGCTTCCGATAATCCGGGCCGCCAATCCGCCAACCGCGCGCGGTGACGAGGGGCTCAAAGGGCTCGTCGTTGGGGGATTCTGGTGTGGTGTCGGGTTTGCGTGACATTTGTAACCGGTCGTGGGGTCGTTGGAGGCCTACCTTAAGGTATTGTCAGACCACGAGAAAAGCCCTTTAGGTGTTTTTTATGCCATTGATTTCAAACATTTTTTGGCAGTTTTACTTTCTCTTTGATATTCCCGGGTAGAATCGGCAGGATAAAGCTGGTTACTGGCTTTTCCCCAGGCGTAGTGGTGTTGCTTATTCGAAAGAATGCTGCACCGCAAAAATAACGCGAAGCCGCCCTTACTCAAATGGGCTTCAAGGGAAATGTTAAGTGCCAACCCCAGAGGAATAATAATAAAAAACCCTGGGTCGCTACTGAACAGTGTCATCAGTAAGAGGGGACGGCGTGTTCTCAGGCAAACAACACTCGAAGTTTGACCCGCAGGATCGTGGGCTCAACCGAGCACAAAAACTTTTGCAGCGGTTCTTTCCGGAACGGCAGCTTATTGTTCGCTCAGGCGAACGCATGCGGACGCTGCGGCTGTCCACTAATCGCCAGGCGGTGCTTGTATCCGTCAGCTTGGTGATGGGAACGTGGACGCTGTTCAGTTCAGGCCTTGCTATGAATCATAGCGAGCGCATTCAAGCCAAAAATGTTGAAATCAAAGACGCGCGCGTTGGCTACGAGCAACTGCTCGCCCAGGTGTCGATTTACAAAGAGCGTGTCGCGGACCTCACGAAAGACCTTGAGACCAACTACAAGCATTCGCTCTCCCTCGTGGACCGGGAAGCCGAGCTTTTAAAGAACAAAGCGGCCGAACTTAATCCCCAGGGCGACAAGAAAACGGGTCTCGTCGCAAAAATTAGAAGTCGGGCCAAGGATGCGCTGATCGATCCGGCTGGGGCCATTACCGGCGAGACGGGCGACGTCGAATTGGTTTTGAACCGCACAAAACTCGAACGCGGTCATGCTGACGCCGAACGTAAAAATCTCCTTTCCGAACTGTCCGACCTGGAAGATTCCATGGTCGATGTTGTTGGCCACCACAGCAAGACGCCCTTCATTGCGACGGACAGCCTTGAACTTCGCCAAGTCGTCCTGCAAAGAGATTTAGCGCTCTCGGAGCGTGAAGGACTTTCGCAGAAAGTCGACACACTCGAAAATCAGATCCGCGAAATGGAGAGCAATCAACTTCTGCTCTATCATCGTTTCTCGGAAGTCACTGAAACCAAAATCGCCGATATCGAAGCGTCGCTCAGCGTGACGGGTCTCGATATCGATCTTCTGTCGAAGCGTCAGAAGAATCAGGGCGGAAAAGGCGGGCCTTTTATTCCGCTCGATAAAGCCGCGCAGGATTCCGGACCCCTGCAAGAATCGCTCAATCAGTTGAGCGCGAATGTTGATCGGTTGCAGGATTTGCAGGGATTAGTGATTCGCCTGCCATTGGATGCGCCGGTGAAGAATTTCTCAATCAATAGTAGTTTTGGTGTTCGCAAGGATCCGTTCACCGGTCAGATCTCACAACATCTTGGGCTTGATCTTGGCGCAACCTACAAGTCATCGGTTGTTAGTCCGGGTGAAGGGAAAGTGGTTCACGCCGGTTGGGATGGGAGCTATGGTCGTGTGGTTGAGATCGACCATGGCATGGGGCTAATAACGCGCTATGGGCACCTGTCGCGGGTCAACGTTCAAGTGGGGGATAAGGTCATTCGCGGCACCCCTCTTGGACAGCTTGGCTGCAGCGGTCGTTGCTCTGGACCCCATGTTCACTATGAAGTGCTGAATAATGGTCAGCATGTGAACCCTTTGAAGTTCCTAAAGGCCGGTAGTGATGTTTTCAAAAAATAACAACGCCAACGCACAAGCGCAGGATGCACGCGCCGAAATCGCTGTTAAAGCAGTTCCGTCGATTATCAGCGCCGATTTGTCGATCGAAGGCAATCTGAACTCCGCGGGCGAAATACAGGTCGATGGCGTTGTGAACGGCGATATCCGTTGCAAGGCGTTGATCGTCGGCGTCAAAGGCTCGGTTGTCGGAGAAGTTGTCGCGCAGACCGTACGCATGCATGGCGCCGTCAAAGGCATGATCCGTGCCAAGAGCGTTTTCCTGGCGTCTACCGCGCGCATGTCAGGCGATGTTGAACACGAAAGCCTGGCCATTGAGCCGGGGGCCTACATGGAAGGCCACTGCAAGCGCATCACCGAAACCGCCGTTTCGACTGTCGTGGACGTACCAAAGCAGATGGACCGCCCCATGATTGGCGCGTCGCGTATCGGCGGAATGCCGAAGCCTGCTATCGCCGCGACCTAAACAATTCTCAAAAGAGCAAAATTGAAGGGCCGGTTGTTTTCCGGCCCTTTTTCTTTGGAGCTACTGACGCCGCACTAATTCGGCTTCAAGGTTCTTTGGTATCTGCTTGGAACCTGAGAGCAGGGCGCGATAAACCATGACGTTCTCCATCACGCGCTGAACATAGCTGCGGGTTTCAGCGAAGGGAATTTGTTCAATCCAATCGATAACATCGACACTGGGATCGCGCGGATCGCCGAATTGGCGGATCCATTGCCGTGGCCGGGTAGGGCCGGCGTTATAGGCCGCAGCGGCCAATATGTAAGAACCGCCGAAATTCTCAACGAGACTATCAAGAAACGTCGCGCCAAGAGTCATGTTGTAAGCCGGCTCCGTCAGCCGCTTTTCGGCATAGGGTATTTTATTTTTCTTAGCCAAACCCTTCGCGGTCGCGGGCATTAACTGCATGAGCCCGCGTGCGCCCACGGCACTCAATGCGGTCGGATCGAAGTTACTCTCCTGACGCATGATCGCGAGAATCAAAGCTTTCTCCGGCGCACTGGGATACGTGTACGGCGGTGTCGGATGGCCATACTGCAACAAAGTGATTTTAGCGCGCGCGGCCTGGCGCGCGATCACGACGCCGAGATCTGCCCGGGCGGTTCGGCTGACCAACTCGGCTGTGAGGTGCCGATCGACAGCGGCGCTGGACTCATCTGCCAATGCCAGAGCAAAAGCACGCTGATATGGTTTTGCGTCCACTTCCAATAACGCCCGCAGGGCTTGAGTCACTTCACGCGCATTGAAAGCGGCGCGGTCTTCTGCTGTTGGTGTGGGATCTTGCGGCAGTTGCGGCAGCGTTTCGGTTTGCATCCGTCCGAGTGCTAACTGACCGTAATAGGTTGTTACGTAGGTTGCTGCCCGTTGAAACCATTCGGCTGCTAAATCCGGGCGTCCCAAGTATTCCATCGTGCGCCCGACCCAATAGGCCCCGCGCGATAGGCTGGGCGGCGTCTGAACGGAATCATATACTTTCTGGAAATGTGCGAGTGCCGTTTCGCCGTCTTTGAGAAAGCGCAGCGCGATCCAGCCCGCAAACCATTCCGCCTCCGAAACGCTGAGGGCATCGATGCTGCCGTGATGTTTGGCAAGCGTATAGGCCTCGGTAATATTGCCTTCAGCCAAAGCATCCCTGGCCATGGCATGGCGTTTGCGCCACCACAGATCCGGGCGTGGCCCTTCTAGGGCGTATGGCGGGACGAGCGCGCGCGCTCCGGCTTCATCATTGCGCGATAACCGCCAACTCACGCGATCATAAAGCAGGCCGGGATCATTCTGTAAGTTGTCCGGTACAGCGGCAACTAGGACGTCGGCATTTTTAGCCGAGCCGATCAAAGCAATGCGCGCCTTGGCGATGAGAACGCGGTCGGCGCTGACGCGACTAAATAAGCGTTGGGCGGCGGCGGTCTGCTCGTCGTAAAGAATGCGGTCAATGCGCGCCCAGTGATCATCCGAAGTAAGGATACCGTCGAACTCTCGCAGAAAATCGCGCTCGTCGTCTTGATTAAAGGTGCCGGTAACCCAAGCATCACGTGCTAAATCGTGGGCTTGTTGGGCATTGCCTTGGCTGCGTAAAGCGCGCGCGTAAGCCACTTTGCCCGACGTCGAAAGCGGCGGGTTCGCCGCGAACCAGGCGCCGATGGCTGACAGCGGAACCGTATCGTCGATGACATCTTCGGCGCGCCGGCGTATTTCCACGCCGGAAGGCCATGAAGGATTGGCGGTGATAAAAGACGTTCGTTCGCTGAACGTTGCATGTGGACCGGGTTCGCGAAGATACGCCCAGTCGATGATTTTATGCAGCACCGGGTTGCGCGTGCGCTCAATGGCTTGGCGTGCGGCGCTCCAATTGTGCTTAACGGCCGCCTTAATTGCCGCGGAGAGAATTTCCTTGTCGCGTTGGGACAGCGTGGCCACCGGCGGCGCTGGTGCTGTGACAACCACCGCGGGCACTGCGGTGGGCGTGGTTCGAGGGGCGGCGTTGGTTGGCTGGGCCTTCGGCAGTATGGATGGTTTCGGCGTTGGTAAAATGGACGAGGGGGCTGCGGCTACGGGGCCCTGGGCAGCGTGTGCGGGCGTGGCTAACAGCAGGCCCAGAAGGAGCAGACGCATCGTCATATCAGTGGCAATGCCTTCATTGGGCTGGGGACCAGCTAGCGGTTGATAATCTCTGTCTAAGGCGTGTTGGCTTGCCGGGCAAGCGGTTGACTCTCAAGTCGTTGTTACCCGTTGCCGGGACTTTCCACCCTCCCTTGTGGCAAGGGGGTCCTAAAGGTAATGTCCGCGCCCGTGCTATGCTTGCCGTTAATCTAGGAGCTTAAGATGTTTCGCGGTTCGATTCCCGCCCTGATCACCCCTTTTAAAAAGAGCACTATCGACGAACTGGCTTTCCAGGAGTTCGTCGAATGGCAGATCACTGAGGGCTCCCATGGGCTTGTGCCGTGCGGCACGACAGGTGAATCGCCGACCTTGTCGCATGACGAACACCACCGCGTGATCGAATTGTGCGTCGAAGTCGCCAACGGTCGCGTGCCGGTGATTGCCGGTACAGGCTCGAATTCGACCGCCGAGGCGATCGAGCTCACCAAGCGTGCAAAAAAAGCCGGTGCCAGCGGAGCTCTTATCGTAACGCCGTACTACAACAAGCCGACTCAGGAAGGCTTAGTGCTGCATTACCTCGCCATCGCCAATGCCGTCGATATTCCGCTCATCATTTATAATATCCCGGGGCGCAGTGTCGTCGACATGACGGTCGAAACCATGGCCAAACTTGCCGAACACGACAATATTGTCGGCGTGAAGGATGCGACCAACGATCTTGCGCGCCCTCAAAGGTTGCTGCAATTGGTCGGCACTGAGTTCTGCCAGCTCTCGGGTGAGGACGGCACGGCCGTCGCGTTTTTGGCGCAAGGCGGCAAAGGCTGCATTTCGGTCACGGCGAATGTCGCGCCGCGTCTATGCGCACAACTTCAGGACTCATGGCGCCTCGGAACTTACGATGATGCCTTCAGGTTGCGCGATGTGCTTTCGCCCTTACATGACTCCATGTTCGTTGAAACCAACCCGGCGCCAGTGAAATTCGCCGCGAGTCTGCTTGGAAAGTGCGCGGCCGATGTTCGATTGCCGCTTGCGCCGCTCAAGATCAAGAGCAAGGCGCGGATCGAAGAAGCGATGCGCGCGGCAGGACTGCTCAACTAGGTTATGGCAAAGACGCTCATCTCCCACGGCAACGTCGCGCAGAATCGCAAAGCACGCCACGACTATGCCATCGAGGATACGCTCGAGGCCGGCATCATGCTCACGGGCAGCGAAGTCAAATCTCTGCGGTTGGGACGTTGCACGCTGATCGAGGCTTTTGCGCAGGTGGAGCATGGCGCTTTGTATCTTATCAACATGCACATACCCGCTTACGAAGGCGCCAGTCACTTCCAGCATGAAGAGCGCCGCAAAAGAAAACTCCTGTTGCATAAGCGCGAGATCGACCGGCTAATGGCGGCGATTGGTAGAAAGGGCATGACGGTTGTGCCACTCAGTCTCTATTTCAACGACCGCGGCAAAGCCAAAGTTCAGCTCGGTTTGGCCAAGGGCAAGACGCATATCGACCGTCGCGACGATATCAAGAAGCGTGAATGGCAGCGCGAGCAGGCGCGGGTCATGCGCGCAAAAGGTTGACGCATTATGCCCGGTGATGAAGGTAGTCACGAAGATGTGAACGCCAAGCTGATCCGTACAAAAGAGCAATGGGCCAGAGACGGGCGGGCATTAACCGGCACTTCGGCCGATGCGACGCGCGACCGGCGGCCCCCGGGCCAGCGTGTTACCCAGGATTTCCCGGTGTTGGATTTGGGCATCCAACCCAATTTATCGCAGAAAGAATGGGCTTTATCGGCGGCAGGGCAGGTCGAGCGTCCCCTGAAGTGGGATTGGCGCGCCCTGATGGATCAGCCCCAGGTTACTTTTGCAAATGACATCCATTGCGTGACGACATGGTCGCGCTGCGACAACAGCTGGATTGGCGTGCCCATGCGCCATCTGCTGGAACAGGTAAAACCGCTACCGTCGGCCAAGGCCTTGATGGTAAAAAGTTACGATGGATATTCGACGAATATCCTTTTGGAAGATGTGGACCGCGGCGATGTTTTTATCGCGCATACGTGGCAAGGAAGACCCCTCGACCGGGAACACGGCGGTCCCGTACGCTTGGTCGTGCCTCATCTCTATTTTTGGAAAAGTGCAAAGTGGATACGCCACATCTCTTTCCTCGACCGGGATCAACCCGGGTATTGGGAAGCGCGGGGCTATCACATGCGCGGAAACCCTTGGAAGGAGGAACGTTATGGTTAAAACGTCATTTTTAAAAGCTGTCGGCGCGGCTGTTGTCGCGGCGAGCTTGCTTGTAGGAGGTTCCGCCATGGCGAAAAACGCTTACGACTTCAGCTTTGAGAACATCGATGGCGGCCAATTGCCGCTGTCAAAGTATAAGGGCAAAGCCGTTCTCGTGGTGAACACTGCTTCCTTCTGTGGCTTCACGCCGCAATATGAAGGTCTCGAGCACATGTACAAAGAATACAAGGGCAAGGGGCTGGTAGTTCTCGGGGTGCCCGCCAACAATTTTGGTGCCCAGGAGCCGGGCACCAATGAGGAAATCAAGAAGTTCTGCGAAGGAAAGTACGACATCGACTTTCCGTTGGCGTCAAAGGTCTCGGTAAAAGGTGACGATGCCCACCCGTTCTACAAATGGGCGGCTGAAACCTTGGGCGAAGACAAAGCGCCAAAATGGAATTTTCATAAGTATCTGATCAACGCCAAGGGCGAGCTTGTAGCGTCATTCGCGACGCGTACAGTTCCGGATGCGCCGGAAGTCAAAGCCGCTGTCGATCAGGCATTGTCGGAAAAGTAAAATGCGTGTGCGGGTCGCGGCGGCTCTTTAAGAGTAAGCCGCGATCCGGCCGACTGGCTTGAATCCGATGCGCTCATATAACGCGCGGCCCGATTCAGGTGTTTGCAGGCCGGCCAGGCGTAGGCTGGCCTTTTTTGCTTCTTTAAGCGCATTGAGCAAAAGCGCGCCTGCATAGCCCTTACCGCGCACGCTCGCGAGTGAGGCCATCGAATAAAAGTTGAGGATGCCGTGCGCGTTGAAAGTCTCTAATACCGCCACCGGCTCGTTGTTGACGTACCCGACATAGAGTTTCAGCGGCGAGGGCGTGGTCGCGGCTTCCTTGGTGTCGGCGAAGAAGGTTTTAAGGTGTTCATCCGGCGGCGTCGCCGCGTTGGCGAGTACTTCCGCGAACTGTTCGACCTGCTCGGTCAAGGTGACCTGCTTGATCGTTAGTCCCGCCGGCATGTTGCCGTGCACGGCACCGGTATCGAGCGGCATATCCATAATCCATTCTTCCTCGGGGCACTTAAGCCCGAGGTCTTTCAAGGTGGGCTCCATGGCGCCGTGACCGAACTGCGGCGTCAGAACCCAGACGAAGGGGGATGACTTGACTCGAAACCGTTTGATGGCCGCTTCAATCCGATCGAGGGCGAAGCGCGGATGCAGGGTCGATCGGCCGATGACGTTGAGGGCTTTGCACGGCAGACCGGAATCCACGACCAGCAAATCAGAGGTATTCTGTACTTCGGCCTCTTTACGCGCCTTCACCAGGAATGAAGCCCTGTCCCAAAGGTTGGTTTCGAAGGCTTTTAAGACAGTTGAACGATCCATAGATAACCGAATAAGGCAGACTTCAGGTTGCAGAGAGGGCCCTTTCGAGGGCCGCGTGGAACATTGGGGCTGTTAGGCGACCCGTGTTTAGGTTGTAACGCGAACAATGGTAACTGTCAGTAATAGATAGTTTTCCGTCCAAATTATGGGTCGCGGCATGGGCGAAAGGGTAGGCCGACTTTCGTAAGCCAAGCGTCGCCATAACCGCGTCATGTGCAATTCTGCCCAGCACCAATATCGACCGAAGCCTGGGCATGGCTGCGATTTCGGGGATGAGAAAGGTGCTTTGGCAGGTTTTCTGCTCAAGCGGCGTTGGTTTGTTGGCCGGGGGAACACAACGAACGGCATTGGTAATGCGGCAGTCCACGAGTTCAAGGCCATCGTCGAATTCGGCCTTATATGTCCCCCGAGCGCGGCCGTATTTCAGTAAACTTGGATAAAGGAGCCCACCCGCGTAATCGCCTGTGAAAGGCCGCCCCGTGCGATTGGCCCCGCGCAGGCCTGGGGCTAGGCCGACGACTAGGAGGCTGGCATCTAGTGGCCCAAAGGCCGGCACAGCGCCATTGTGCCAATCCGGGAATTGGCGTTGGTTGGCGGTGCGAAAATCCACGAGGCGAGGGCACAGCTCGCAGTCCTTGGGAGGTCCCTGGAAATCGGGTTTTTGGGAAGTTTTACGCATGGATCAGGGATGGATTTGAGGCTATAAGTTAAAATATAACAATGAAATACAAGTCGTATTTAAATACAAATATTAGCTTTATGAATCGAGTATGATCCTTATAAGTATGGGGAGCAATCTCCCAAGCAATTCAGGCAGTCCCTTGGCCACCTGCGAGGCCGCGCTGGTGTATCTGCAGGGTAAAGGTGTAACGCTCACTGCGCTTTCGCCCTGGTACGAAACAGCACCAGTTCCGATATCGGATCAGCCATGGTTTATCAATGGAGTAGCTGAGGTTTCGACGACGCTAAGTCCGGCGGCGTTGCTAAACCTTCTGCATGAAGCTGAAGCCGCATTCGGACGCGCGCGAAGCGTCGTGAATGCACCCCGGGAACTCGATCTCGACCTTCTGGTCTATGGCAATCTCGTGCAAGTGGAGGGTGCGCCGCTCCTGCCCCATCCACGGCTGCACGAAAGAGCCTTTGTGCTGTTGCCATTACAAGACATTGCGCCGGATTGGCAGCATCCGGTCACGGGGCTAAACCTCTCCGCCATGATTGGCGCTCTGCCGGCCGGGCAGGAAATCCGCCGTTTGCACAGGCATTAAAGCTTGAGCTGGGCCGCGTTTGCGCGTAAGTAAGCCTCACTTTCGCGGTCTGGCGCCTGTTCCTAAATAAGTTGAAGGGACGGGGTCGGGACGTTGACCCATTTGCAGAATCCGCGCATCCTAACTCTAGGTAAAACAAGGAATATCCCATGGCCCGCGTAACGGTCGAAGATTGCGTCGAAAAGGTCACCAACCGGTTTCAACTGGTTATGGTCGCGGCGCGGCGCTCCCGTGAAATCTCTGCCGGCGCCGAGCCGCGCCTGGACCGCGACAATGATAAGAACCCGGTCGTGGCCCTGCGCGAAATCGCCGACGAGAAGGTCAGCCCGGACGACCTCTACAATTCGATTATCCAGGGCCTGCAGCGCCATGTGGAAGTCGACGAGCCGGAAGAAGACGGCTTTGACGCCATGGCTTCTAACCCTGAGTTCGCCGGTATCGCCAGCCAGATGAGCGAAAGCGTCGCCGCAGCTGCCGGTATGAGCATCGAAGACAGCGACGAAGAGGAAGAGGCACCGAAATCCACGGGCGCTCATCCTAAAGTTTCTTACGAAGACGTCGAAGAGGCAGAGCCCAAAGGCTGATGGTCAGAAGCGCGAAGCCAGTACGTTCGCAACGCGCGCGCCGGTCTGAAATTCAACTTTCACCGCGCCGGCCCTTTGCCTCGCCTAGCATACATCTCCGGTGCTGGAGTGCCGCGTCATGATGCGGCAATTCGAACTCGTCGAGCGGGTCAGGTCATACGACCCTAACGCCGACGAGGACGCCATCAATCGCGCATATGTTTATGCCATGAAGATGCATGGCATGCAGAAGCGTGCCTCAGGCGATCTCTATTTCTCGCACCCGATCGAAGTCGCCGGGATTCTGACAAGCTACAAACTCGACACGGCGTCGATCGTCACGGCGCTGCTCCACGATATCGTCGAGGACACGATGGCCTCGCTCGAAGACGTGCGCGAGCTTTTCGGCGATGAAGTTGCGCGTCTCGTCGATGGCGTTACCAAACTTGCTAAGCTCCAAATCCAGAATATGGAAGAGAAGCAGGCCGAGAATTTCCGCAAGTTCGTGTTGGCGATGTCGGAAGACATTCGCGTGCTGCTGGTGAAGCTTGCTGACCGTTTGCACAACATGCGTACATTGCATTTCATCACCGATCCCACGAAGCGCCGATCCATCGCGCTGGAGACCATGGAGATTTACGCGCCTCTGGCCGAGCGCATCGGTATGCAAGAGATCAAGACAGATCTCGAAGACCTTGCATTCGGGGAATTGCATCCCGAAGCACGCACTTCGATTCTTGCACGCCTGCGGTTTCTGGAACTCCACGGCGGCGAGCTGGTCGTTAAGGTTATGGACGAACTCGATCAGGTCATGCGGCGCGCCGGTATAGAAGGCTTCATTTCGGGGCGCGAGAAAACCGCGTATTCGATCTGGCGCAAGATGCAGATCAAAGATGTGAGCTTCGAGCAGCTCTCCGATATCATGGCCTTTCGCATCATGGTGGATAAGCCCGAAGACTGCTACCGCGTGCTTGGCGTGGTGCACACGGCCTATCCAACAATACCGGGCCGCTTCAAGGATTACATATCGACGCCCAAACGCAACGGGTACCGGTCACTGCATACTTCGATCATTGGCCCGCAGCGCCATCGCATCGAAATTCAAATTCGTACGCATAAAATGCATGAGGTTGCCGAACTGGGAGTGGCAGCGCACTGGCGCTACAAAGGATCGGATTTATTCGGTGACGATGGCGCGGCAAAATCGGTCGAAGGCCGTCAATACTCCTGGCTTCGGGAATTGTTGGATATTCTTGAGCACGCACAATCGCCGCAGGAATTTCTCGAGCACACGAAGCTCGAGATGTTTCATGATCAGGTCTTCTGCTTTACGCCCAAGGGTGACCTCATCGCGTTGCCCCGCGGGGCCAGTCCGGTGGATTTTGCGTATGCCGTGCACACAGAAGTCGGCAATACCTGCGTCGGTGCCAAAGTGAATGGCCGGATCGTGCCGCTGCGTACGCGGCTTCAGAACGGCGATCAGGTAGAGGTCGTGACGTCGACGAAACAAAAACCGTCACCGGAGTGGGAAGGTTTCGTCGTCACAGGTAAAGCGCGCGCGCACATTCGCCGCAGAGTCCGCACTGAAGCACGCACGGAATACATAAAACTTGGTCACGAGATTTTGGAAAAGGTCTTTACCAAGGAAGGTCATGCGCTCACCAACAGGGGGCTCGCGGGCGTGCTGGATAAACTGGATGTTGAGACGATCGACGATCTTTACGCTAAAGTCGGCGAAGGCAGACTGGTAGGTCGCGAAGTGCTCGTCGCGGTTTATCCCGGCGCGCGCATGGATGGCGGCGAAGACAACATCGTCAACCTGTCGCAAGCGCGATTGAGGCAAACGCATGAGGGTAGCGGCTCGATCGCGATCCGTGGGCGCACCACCGGCATGGCGATTCACCTTGCCGAATGCTGCCATCCTTTGCCCGGCGACCGAATAATTGGGATTGTCGTGCCCGACCGCGGCATCGAAGTGCATACCATCGATTGCGAGCGGCTGAGTGATTACACCGAAACCCCGGACCGTTGGGTTGATTTGGCATGGGACGCGGATAAAGACCAGGATGCGCATATCGGGCGCGTGAATCTCGTGGTGGTCAACGAACCCGGTAGTTTAGGCGCATTATCGACCGTTATCGCGCGCAATTTTGGAAATATCTCGAACCTGAAGATAGCGAAACGCTCAAAGGATTTCTTCGAGATGAGCCTCGATATTGAGGTGCGCGGCGTTAAACACCTTACAAATATCATTGCCGCTTTACGGGCTACGCCCGCGATCAATTCAGTCGAACGGGCGCGCAGCTAAACTTCTTCTCATAACGACACGCGTTCAGGATAGTTCCTGCTTTCGACCGCATTTCTTCTCTTGCGCTGCTGCGCCCCAAAGGCAATATCTTCAGCATGTTTCAACGCCGCCAAAAGCTTCCGCTGCTGAGCAAAGTCGGTTCCTGGCTATGGCCACGCATGGGGTGGCGGCGGACGTTGTCTTATTACCGGCACCGCCTCCAACGTATTCCCGGCACGCCATCCAGCATTGCTGCAGGGTTTGCGTGCGGTGCATCAATTGCCATGACCCCGTTTTACGGCACCCACATGGTGACGGCCGGTCTGCTCGCATGGGCCCTCCGCGGCAACGTTTTTGCCTCGCTTGTCGGTGCACAGGTAGCTAATCCCTGGACCGCTCCGCCGCTATGGTTTGCGGCCTATTATCTGGGGATCTGGATGCTCGGCAGCGATATCGCCGGTCATGCACCCAACTTTATCGAGATGTTCAGGGGCCTCACGGACTCGATCTGCACCACCGATATGGATATGTTTCGCGAGCGCGTCTGGCCTATATTCTGGCCGATGTTAGTGGGCAGCGTGCCAATGGTTGTTGTAGTGGGAATAGCATCTTATTTTACGCTGTTACCGGTATTGAAAACGGTACAGCAGCGACGGTTTTTGCGTCTACAGCGCAAGGCTCCGCCGCGCGCAGTTTTTCCGCCGGCGGGAGCAGACGTATGAGCAAGCCGGACGGACGCTTACGCTTGGGCGTCAACGTCGATCATGTCGCGACTGTACGAAACGCGCGCGGCGGCGCGCATCCCGATCCGGTGCGCGCGGCACTTCTGGCAGCCGATGCCGGCGCCGACGGTATTACAGCTCATCTGCGCGAGGATCGGCGGCATATCTCGGATGAGGATATCGCGCGTTTGATGACCGAGCTGAAAATTCCGCTCAATTTGGAAATGGCCGCCACTGAAGAAATGCTTTCAATCGCGCTGCGCCACAAGCCGCATGCGGTCTGCTTAGTGCCGGAAAAACGTCAGGAGCGCACAACCGAAGGCGGTCTCGATGTCGCAGGCGGTCACAATTATTTAGCGCCTTACGTCCGGCAGTTAGTGGATGCGGGCATTCGTGTCTCGATGTTTATCGAAGCCGATGCGCGGCAACTTTATGCATCGCATAGTCTCGGTGCGCCGGTAGTTGAATTGCACACAGGTGCATATTGCGAACAACCGCCGGGCCCGACGCGCGAGGCTCAACTAACACGCCTTCAAATCGCGGCAGCACATGCCGCCAAAATTGGCCTTGAGTGTCACGCCGGCCATGGTTTGGGATTTGATACCGTGAAGCCTGTCGCTGCCATCCCGACTCTCGTCGAACTCAACATCGGGCATTTTTTGGTAGGTGAGGCGATCTTCACAGGTTTCGAGAGTGCCATTCGGCAAATGCGGGTGGCTATGGATGAAGCACGCAGCCCGATAAAGGTGCGTGCATGATCCTCGGTATCGGTAGCGATCTCATCGACATTCGCCGGATCGAGAAAACCATCGCCCGGTTCGGCGATCGTTTTATTCAACGGATTTATACCGAGGTCGAGCAACGTAAAGCCGAGCGGCGAAAAGGGGCGGGCAATGCTTACGTCGCGACCCTGGCCAAGCGCTATGCCGCCAAAGAAGCGGCGGCGAAAGCTTTGGGTACGGGGTTTCGCCAATGTATTTATTGGCGAGATCTTGGCGTGGTCAATCTGCCCGACGAAAAGCCGACGGTGATCATGACCGGTGGCGCCGCGCAGCGGCTTGCGGCTCTAACGCCTGCCGGAATGCGGGCGCAGGTCGATTTGACGATCACTGACGAATACCCAATCGCCCAGGCAATGGTGATCATTTCGGCTGTGCCGGACCGCGCCTAAACCACCGTTTTCGGCTGATTCCCTTGACTTTACAGGGCTGTGCTGGCTTCATCCGCCCAACATGGCTGGCCGAATGAGCATTTTCGGCTTAACACTTTGGTTCACATGGCGAAAACAGGTTCAACGGTGATATCCGGAACGTCTAAAAAACAGGAAGGTTTCGCAGAAACCGTCAGGACGGTGATCTACACGCTCATCGTTGCCGTCGTGATCCGCACATTCTTGTTCGAGCCATTTAATATTCCCTCGGGTTCAATGATCTCGACCTTGTTGGTCGGCGACTATCTCTTCGTCTCGAAATACTCCTACGGCTATAGTAAGCGCTCGGTGCCTTTTAGCGTGATCCCGTTCTCAGGACGGATTTTCAAGTCAGATCCGCAGCGCGGTGACGTGATCGTCTTCAAGCTGCCGTCGGATAATAAAACCGACTACATCAAACGTCTGATCGGATTGCCAGGCGACACCATTCGCATGCAAGACGGCCGGCTCATCATTAACGGGCAATTGGTCGAGCGCGAAAAATTCGATGACTATGCGTATCGTGACACCAGCGGCAGCGTGCGGCGGCCCGTGCGGTACAAAGAAATGCTGCCCGGCGGCATCACGCATTACATTCTTGAAGAAGGCGACAATCGCCTTCTCGACAATACGCCCGAGTTTCTTGTCCCGGCCGGTCATTATTTCATGATGGGCGATAACCGCGATAACTCGGTCGATAGCCGCGCCGATGTCGGCTTCGTTCCGCTGGAAAATCTCGTGGGACGCGCCGAGTTCCTGTTTTTCTCAACCGACGGAAGCGCGCGCATTTTTGAATTCTGGAAGTGGCCTTTTGCGATCCGTTTCGAGCGCTTATTCAAGGGCATCAACTAATCTTGGCCGATCGCCGCCATCCCCTGGAAAAAAGTTTAGACTACCGCTTTGCGGATCCGGAGATTCTTGCTCAAGCACTGACGCATCGCGGCGCGCTTGGCACGCACCTAAAGGATAAGTTGCCGGTTTCGCGCGTTGCGGGCAACGAACGCCTCGAATTCCTTGGCGACCGTGTGCTCGGCTTGGTTATCGCCGAAGCCCTTTTGAAAAACTTTCCGGAGGAGAACGAGGGCGCAATGGCTCCGCGCCTAGCAGCTCTCGTCAGCGCTCAGACGTTGGCGCGCGTGGCTATTAGCTTCGGTTTAGCCGAGCATATCAAAGTCGCGCCCGGCCAGCGTGCGGACACCGCCGAGACGGCCGTCCTGGCTGATGCCTGCGAAGCCGTCATTGGCGCGCTATATCTTGACGGCGGCTTAGCCGTGGCGGAGAAATTTATCGCGACCCATTGGCATCCGCTGATGCATGCCGATACCGTGCCGCCCAAAGATCCCAAAACGACGCTGCAGGAATGGGCGCAGGGCCGGGGATTGCCATTGCCTGATTATCGCGTGATTGATTCGTCCGGTCCGGCCCATGCCCCATCGTTTATTATGGCCGTGACTGTGGAGGGATTTCCGGAAGCCCAAGGTCAAGGGCGCACCAAGCGCCTCGCGACCCAGGCAGCCGCTACTATGTTGCTCATGAAAGTATTGGAGAACGCCAAGTGAATGATGCAGCAGAACCCCGCTGCGGATTTGTCGCCGTTATCGGCGCGCCGAACGCCGGAAAATCGACGTTAGTCAACGGGCTGGTGGGGACAAAGGTCAGTATCGTGTCGCCGCGTGTGCAGACCACACGCACCATTGTACGCGGTATTGCCATGTTCGGCGCGTCGCAAGTTATTTTTGCCGATACGCCGGGGATATTCCAACCGAAGAAGCGTCTTGAGCGCGCCATGGTTGCTGCTGCCTGGTCGGGAGCTGCCGACGCCGAAGTGATTTTGTTGGTAGTCGATGCGGCAAAAGCCGGAAAACACGCCGATGCCGACGCCGATAGCGATCGTATCGTCGCCGATATTAAAGCGTCCGGACGCAAAGCTCTTCTGGCTCTAAACAAAGTAGATGCCGTTTCCGATAAAAATAAGATTTTGGCGCTGACGGCGCGCATGAGCGCCACCGAAGCCTTCGACGAAATATTCATGATCTCGGCATTGACGGGCGACGGACTGGACCGTCTGCGCGATCATTTGGCTCAGCTTATGCCTTCTGGACCATGGTTGTTTCCTGAAGACGAAGTCTCGGACATGCCGGCGCGGCTCTTAGCGTCAGAGATTACGCGTGAAAAGCTGTTTCTTAACCTGCGGGAGGAACTGCCTTATTCATGTGCCGTTGAAACCGAACGATGGGAAGAGAAAGACGACGGCAGCGCGCGTATTGATCAAGTGATCTATGTATCGCGAGAGAGCCATCGTCCGATCGTTTTGGGCAATGGCGGACAGCGTATTAAATCCATTGGCGCGTCCTCGCGCAGCGAACTCGAAGAGCTTTTGGGCCGCCGCATTCATCTATTTCTGCACGTGAAAGTTAACGAGCGCTGGAATGAGGACCGCAGCCTTTATGCTGCGTGGGGGCTCGACTTCAACGCCTGATTCCGTTCTTATTATCCCGACGAACGTCAGGAAGGCGGTTGGCTGTGAGACTATTTGGTGTCAGCTCTTTTGTTTTAGGCATGATCGCTTTGGGTTATCTCGCTGTGCGGCGAGGCCA
The DNA here is from genome assembly GCA_947476625.1 of Fidelibacterota bacterium. Classification (GTDB taxonomy): domain Bacteria; phylum Pseudomonadota; class Alphaproteobacteria; order Rhodospirillales; family Rhodospirillaceae; genus SHVO01. The sequence goes on along the minus strand of CANJRA010000008.1, from coordinate 27,401 downwards.
AAACGCCCCAGTCACCTTGTTTGATTCCGTGGTGATGTTCGTGGGCATCGCCGGCACCATTACCGGACTCGCCGTGGTTTTCCTGCGTTTCAATAACTGACGCCCATGGCCGTTAGCTGGGAAGATCAGGGTATCATTCTCGCGGTCAGGCGTTTCGGCGAGCATGACGCCATCATCACCTTGCTGACCGAAAACCAAGGCCGCCATGCCGGTATTGTAAAAGGCGGCAGCGACAAGCGCGGTCGCGGCGTTCTGCAGCCGGGCAATTTGGTCAAGGCTTGGTGGCGCGCACGCCTGGACGAGCATCTGGGAACCTATACGGTGGAAAGCCTGCGGCCGTTCGCCGCCGAAGCTATGTCGTCCGGCGATGTTCTAGCCGGCCTCACAGCGCTTTGCTCCATGGTTGAAGCAACTTTGCCGGAACGCGAGCCTCATGCGGCGGTCTACCGTCACACGTTGCACTTGCTGGAGCACTTAGGCGTTCCTGGCTGGGAAGCGCACTATGTACTGTGGGAGCTCGCACTATTGCGCGACATGGGTTACGGGCTTGACCTGACTGTGTGTGCTGCGACCGGCGTGAAAGAAGATCTGGCCTATGTATCGCCGCGGTCGGGCCGGGCGGTATCGCGGGCGGCGGCAGAACCTTACGTGCCGCGCCTGCTGTCTTTGCCTGCGTTCCTCCGGGACGAATCAGAGCTCGCCGGACCGGCGGAAATCGCGCAAGGCTTAGCGCTCACAGGACACTTCTTCGAAGCGCACGTTTTCCGCCCTCATCGCCAAGCCGAACCGGCGTCCAGAACCCGGTTTGTGGATCGTTTTCGGACATAGAACACCATCAGTTGTGGCATTTTATACGCGGATGACTATGCTGCGCCGATTCCGTTCCCGAGAGTTCCATGGCCAAAGCACCCGCAGCGCCCAAACAGCCTGAAAATATCCGCACCACGCCGCTGGCCGATGCTTTGGGCGAGCGTTACCTGGCTTATGCACTGTCGACGATTGTTTCGCGGTCTTTGCCCGATGTGCGCGACGGTCTGAAGCCTGTCCATCGCCGTCTGCTTTACGCCATGCGGCAGTTAAAGCTGGACCCGGCGGGCGGATTTAAGAAGTGCGCGCGCGTCGTTGGCGACGTCATCGGTAAATATCATCCGCACGGCGACGCCTCGGTTTACGATGCCTTGGTGCGTCTGGCTCAAGAATTCGCCGTGCGCTATCCGCTGGTCGAAGGGCAGGGCAACTTCGGCAATATCGACGGCGATAACGCCGCCGCCATGCGTTACACAGAAGCCAAGCTGACGCCGTTTGCTCAGGCGCTGATGGATGGCATCGATGACGACGCCATCGATCTGCGCCCAACCTATGACGGCGAGGAAAGCGAGCCGGTGGTGATGCCGGCAGCAGTCCCCAACCTTCTGGCCAATGGTTCGTCGGGCATCGCAGTCGGCATGGCAACCAATATCCCGCCACACAACGTCGGCGAGCTTTGTGATGTCTTGCTGCATCTCATCAAAACACCGAAGGCGCAGATCGCGACCTTGGTAGATTTGATTCCGGGTCCAGATTTCCCCACCGGCGGCGTGCTGGTTGAGAATCGCGATACGATTATCGAGGCCTATAAAACCGGCCGCGGCTCATTCCGTCTGCGCGCTAAATGGGTTGAAGAAAAACTCAGCCACGGCCAGTACCAGATTGCCATTACGGAAATTCCGTACCAGGTACAGAAAGCGAAGCTGATCGAGCGCGTCGCGGCCTTGATGGACGAGAAGAAACTGCCGTTCTTGGCGGATATTCGCGACGAGTCCACGGAAGACGTGCGCGTGGTTCTGGAGCCGAAGTCGCGCGGTGTTGATGCAACTCAACTCATGGAGCAGCTGTTCCGACAGACCGATCTCGAAATCCGCTTTGGTCTCAACATGAACGTGCTGGGTGCCGACAGTGTGCCGAGGGTTATGGACTTGCGCGAAGTGCTGCAAGCCTATCTCGATCATCGTCAGATCGTGCTGGTGCGCAGTTCCAATCACCGGCTGGCTGAAATCGTTCGCCGTCTTGAGATGTTGGAAGGCTACCTGATTGCATACCTCAATCTCGATGAGGTCATCAAAATTATCCGTACCGAGGATGAGCCGAAGCCGAAATTGATGAGGCGTTTTAATCTCACCGATAATCAGGCCGAAGGCATCCTCAATATGCGGCTGCGCTCTTTGCGTAAGCTCGAAGAATTTGAGATCAAGACCGAGCACAAAAAGCTCTCGGATGAGAAAAAAGAACTCAGCACGCTGCTAAAGGATGAAGACAAGCAGTGGAAGGTGATTAGCGAGCAGGTTAAGTGGGCCAAAGAGAAATTCGGCCAGAAGACAACGCTCGGTAAACGCCGCACGGAATTGGGCGAAGCGCCCACTGCTGTCATTGCGCCCATTGAATCTCTGGTGGAAAAAGAACCGGTCACCGTGGTTCTGTCCAAAAAGGGTTGGATCAGAGCCATGAAGGGCCACAAGGACGAAGTCGTGTCCGGCGGCGCCGACGTGAAATTCAAGGAAGGCGACGAATTCCTCACGGCGGTTAAAGCGCAATCTACCGACAAGATTCTTTTCTTTGGCTCCGATGGTCGTTTTTACACCGTTGCCGTCGACCGTCTGCCGCAAGGACGCGGTTTCGGCGAGCCGATCCGTCTGCTGGTCGATCTACCCAACGATGCCGATATCGTCGGTATTTGGGTTTATGTGCGCGAACAAAAATTCCTGGTGGTATCGAGTGTCGGGCGCGGCTTCATTGTGCCGGCGGAACAAGTGTTCGCGCAGACCAAGAACGGCAAGCAGTGCTTGACCTTAGGTCCGGGCGAAAAGGGCAGGGTGTGTACGCCTATTCCCGGTACCGCCGGAACGGGTTCTGATCTACTCGTCGGCACGCCGGCGGATTCCGTCGCAATTATCGGCGACAATCGCAAACTGTTGATTTTCCCGCTGAGCGAAGTTCCGGAAATGGCGCGCGGCCGTGGCGTGATCATGCAGCGCTACAAGGAAGGTGGTGCCGCTGACGCTAAAGTCTTCAACTTAAAGGAAGGCCTCAGTTGGAAATCCGGCGATCGCGAGCGCACCGAAACCGACCTGAAAGATTGGCGCGGTGAACGCGCACAAGCAGGACGACTTCCGCCGAAGGGCTTCAGTCGCGAAGACCGCCCATTCTCGGGCTAAACTGTTAGCGTGGCGGCGTTGTCTGAGGACTGTTCGGCGACGGACGCACGCAGGGGTCCGTTGCGGGATTGTGCTTACAAAAACCCTTAGCGCCGCCGGCAAGCATCGTGCTGACATCCGTGCAGCTAGCCAGAAGCAGACTGCACAGTATGACGGCAACTGCATTTCGCGCGCGCGACGTGATCAGTTTTTGCCTTACTCTAGTGACTATGAATCGAGCTTGGTGAGGGCACGACTAGCGGCGCCCAGCCGTCTGGGCCAAGCGTTTCCAATGGCTGGAAGCGCGCTTTGTAGGCCATCTTGGCGCTGTTCGCGATCCAATACCCCAAGTAGACATAAGGAAGGCTAAGCTTGCGCGCCTGCTCGATCAGCCAAAGCACGACATGGTTGCCCAAGCCGTCACGCGCGCCGCTCGCATCAAAGAAGCTATAGACCGCCGACAAGCCGTCGGTCGTACGGTCGGTAAGACAAACGGCCACTAGCATGCCGGTCCGGTCGCGAAATTCGACGAGGAACGTATCGATCGGGCTATCCTCGACCATCGCGCTGTATTCATAAAAGCACATCAAGGCCATATCGCTGCCGGCATGGCGCGACTGCTGATAGCGCGCGAACAGTTCGTATTGCTCGGTCGACGCGCGCGCCGGCACTTTAATGTCGATGAGATCTTGGTTTTGTTTCCACTGGCGCGCCAAAGTACGGCGGCGTTGGAAATCCTTCGCGACGACGCGCACGGGCACGCAGGCTTTGCAGCCGGGACAGGCGGGCGCGTAAGTGATGGAATGACTACGGCGGAAGCCTGACCTGGTCAAGGCTTCGTGCGACGCTTCTGCGCCGGGGCCGGACAATTCGGTAACCAGCTTTCGCTCAAGCCGGTCAGGCAAGTAGGGGCACGGCAGAGGTGCCGTGGTGAAGAAAAACTGCGGCCGTTTTAGAGGTGTCTGGTCCATGCGCTTGTAGGGTTTAGCATGGCGGCAGAGGGGCTGGCTGGCAAGCCCGTCCCAGGCCTTTATTCACAGGTGCGAACCGGAAAACCAGCTATTGGTTTGAGGCGGGACCGAGGGTTTCGCCGGTTGCCGGGATAGCCGGCTGGGTACCGCTGGTTTTTTCCAGGAAGCGCGGCAGGCGGTCGAAATCCTCCGCCTTGGTGTTATCTGCCCGTAGCAGGACGATGGACACACGGCGATTGCGCGGCGAGCGGACCTGGCCCCGATCAATAGGCTCGCGGTCAGATACACCGGCCACCTTGTTGATTTGGCGATCATCCATGCCGCCTTCGAGAAGCGCGCGGCGTGTGGCGAGGGCGCGGTCGGAAGACAGCTCCCAGTTGGTATAGCCCGACGGATCAACCGCTGTGGACGGATCGGTGTGTCCCGTGATGCTGATTTTATTCGGCATTTTGCGGACAACCTTGGCGACCTGGGCGAGAAGGTCTTTGCTGCGCGGGAAAAGGTTGGCGCTACCGGGGGCGAACATGTCGACCTTGTCCTGATCCATGATCTGGATTCGCACGCCCTCGGGCGTATTGTCGACCATCAGGCTGTTGGCCATGGGTGCCAGATCGGGCACGCCGCTGATCTGTTGCTTCAGCTGTTGCGCAACCTGCTCGAATTCCTTTTGCTCTTTGGCTTCCTGCGCGGCTTTGATCTGAGATTCTTCGCTCTTTGTGCTCTCGTTGGGATCGGTCATTTCCGAACCGCCGGACCCGATAGATGGCGGCGGCAGAACGACGGCGGTCGTAGCCCCTGTCTTGGATTGCGATGCGCCTTCGCCGACGGTTTGACCGCCGAGCATACCGCCGGCGCCGCTTTCACGGGTCGAAGCGGCAATCGGTGTGAAGTAATCGGCAACGCCGTTGAGCTGTTGCTCGGTAACGGCATTTAACAGCCAGAGCAGCAGGAAGAACGCCATCATGGCGGTCACGAAATCGGCATAAGCGACTTTCCACGCGCCACCATGGTGGCCGTGTCCAGCCTTCTTAATGCGCTTGATGATGATAGGCGCTTTGCCTTCACCACCCGCGCCGCCGAAATCTGGTCTCTCTGCCATAGGCTCTCGCCCGACCCCAATCTATCGCCAACGTGATCGACTAACCCCAAATCATTGACGAACAATGTAAACTGTCGATTAACAGCTCACAAGTTTATGACTTGGGTGGGCGCAAAATCAGCTTATGGGCAGCCTGGGCGGGGTTAGGGGCATGGAAATAGCCTCCATCCCGCCACGGCTCCAAGAGATCGCCATAATTTGGCGACGCCAGATGGCCAGATTGACCGCCGGCCAGGGCGAACTGGGAACGTGAAGGGTCGGCGAAGTCATAGATCGCCCGAAGGCTGGCGCCGTGCATATGGCGGAAAGGTACACGGGCTGTGGAGGGCGCAAAGGAGCCGCGGTTGATCGTGAAATTATCCCCGCTGCTCGAAATGTAGCGGCCGCCCAGTTTTGAGATTACCGGAAAGTTTTGAAACAGCAGATGTCCAAACGAAGCGATATGAAAATCGCCCCATTTGATCGCGGCGGGATCGACGATTTTATGATCGTCCAGCCATACCATCGTATCACTCCAAGCACCGGCGACTTGCTGCTCGCAAGTCTCAGTATTGGGGGTGCGCAAATCGTCGCACCAAGCCATATCGCGGGTGAGAATGTTTCGCAGCACTTCGGGCCGTGTCCCTCCGAATTCCGCAACGAGGTCGCCCAGATAGTCGTCCAATAGGCGCATCTTCAGCTTTTCCATCCACACCGCGAAAATAAGCGGCTCGGGACGGCTGCGTTCCATGCTGCCGTCCCACGCCAGCAACATGTCTAGCAATTGACGATGGTGGTCGGTTTGCGGCGTCACGCGCGCCAGCAGCAGCGGCAGCATTTCTTGAGCCATACCTGAAACCACATCCTGCTGAATGGCGGATGTCGCGGCCGGATCGAAGGTCACTATGGGGCGCATTAAAGCGTTGATGCGCGCGGCGCGGTAGGCGTCAAACCAATGGGCGGCGATAAGGTAGGGGTAGTCGTCATGCACCATCTTGTTGTTGGCGTTCACCAGAATGCCCCCAGCAGGTGCTATTTCGTGCGGCAAATCCTCGAACGGAATCCAGCCGGTCCAATCGTATTCTCCGCTCCAACCTGGAACAGGTACGGTGCCGTCGCCGGCTTTGCGGATAGGAACGCGTCCGGGTGCGTAGTAGCCGATAGTGCCGTTGGTATCCGCGAACATCATGTTCTGCTGCGGTGCATGGAAGAGTTTGATGGCGTCGACAAACTCCGTGGCGTTCTGTGTATGGTTCATGCAGTAGACGCCTTCCGCCGAGCGATCGTTTGGCTGCAGAAGGGCGGCCGTCAGTCCAGAAATAGTGGTTTCGCCGTCCAATTGAGGCAGCGCGCGATAGGCTTGAATCCACAGCAAGCCAATGATCAACGCGGCGAAAAGAAGTAGCCCGGCCGCGAACTTGAAAATAACGCGTACCGCTCTCATCGCGATGCCTCTTGCCGTGTGGTATACTTGTACCAACATTGAGTGCAGCACTGCGCGACGGCAAGCCAAAGTGTTGGACACACGCTATGAGTCATGAAACCGAAACAGACCCTGAATTAGGCGAAGTCCTGTTCGAGGTGCGGATTGTCGGTAATGCGGCGAAAGTATCGGCGCTCGACCCCGCGACCAATGTCGAGGTCTGCGTGGTTGGGTCGATTCACGCCAGTCCCTACAGCCTGAAGATGAACGCGCTGCGCAAGCTCAAGTCGGTTTTGCGCAGAAATTCCGGCAGCTGAAGCCGGAAATCATAATAAATCCAATCTCTTGTGCTGCATTGGCAGCGGCAAGCGATATGTGGTATCCCCTGGCTGAGATTGCCACATTCTCGCGGTCCATTTTTACATGTCTGACAAGTTATTAGCTCCGGGGCAAACCGTCGCCATCGCCAGCGATCACGCGGGCGTAGCATTGAAGGCGGCGCTCACGGGTGACTTGGCGAATTTGGGATACAAAGTCCTGGATCTTGGACCCGCAACGACGGAATCCGTCGACTATCCCGACTATGGTCACGCACTAGCCAAATCCGTCGAAGATGGCAAGGCCGCGGCCGGCGTTGTCATTTGCGGCAGCGGGATCGGTATTTCTATCGCGGTCAATCGTCATCCTGGTTTGCGTGCGGCGCTGGTGCATGACGAAGCCACGGCAAAACTCGCGCGCCAACACAACGATGCCAATGTCTTGGCGCTGGGCGCACGCAGTACGTCGCCAGAGGCGGCGCGCGTCATTTTGAAATCATTTTTCACTACCGAATTCGAAGGCGGTCGTCACAGCCGGCGCGTTGAGAAACTCGGTTAAAAATATAAAGAGGATACGAGCCTTATGGACCGCCCCGTGACATCCGATTTCTTCAGCAAAGGCCTGGCCGAGGCTGATCCCGCAGTGATGGAATCGCTCACCAAGGAATTGCACCGCCAGCAGTCGCAGATCGAACTGATCGCGTCGGAGAACATCGTCAGTCGTGCGGTGCTGGAAGCGGTCGGCAGCGTGCTGACCAACAAATACGCGGAAGGCTATCCAGGCAAGCGTTACTATGGCGGCTGCGAATTTGTCGATATCGCTGAAACCCTCGCGATCGATCGCGCCAAGAAGCTGTTCAATTGCTCCTATGCCAACGTTCAGCCGCATGCCGGCGCACCGGCCAACGAAGCCGTCTTTCTCGCACTGCTGAAACCGGGCGATACCATCATGGGTATGGACCTGGCCTCAGGCGGACACCTGACGCACGGCGCTGCGCCGAACATTTCCGGCAAATGGTTTAACGCCATCCGTTACAGCGTGCGCCGTCAAGACGGCCAGATCGACATCGAGCAAGTCGAGGCGCTGGCGAAGGAACATAAACCCAAGCTGATCATCGCAGGTGGTTCGGCCTACTCGCGCATCATCGACTTCAAAGCCTTCCGCGCGATTGCAGATAGCGTCGGTGCATACTTGATGGTCGATATGGCGCACTTTGCCGGTTTGGTGGCGGCGGGTGTGCATCCCAGCCCGCTTCCTTTCGCCGACGTCGTGACAACGACGACCCACAAAACGCTGCGCGGTCCACGCGGCGGTATGATTCTGTCGAACAACGAAGACATCGGCAAAAAGATCAACTCGGCGATTTTCCCAGGCCTGCAAGGTGGTCCGCTGATGCACGTCATCGCCGGCAAGGCCGTGGCATTCGGCGAGGCGCTTAAGCCTGAGTTTAAAGTTTACGCGCAGGCCGTTGTCGATAACGCCAAGGTGCTGGCCGAGACCTTGCGTAAAGGCGGGCTCGAGATCGTCGCGGGCGGAACTGATACCCACCTGATGCTGGTGGATCTGCGCCCCAAGAAACTCACCGGCAACATCGTCGAACATCTGCTCGAACGGGCAGGCATGACCTGCAACAAGAACGGCATTCCTTTCGACCCCGAAAAGCCCACTGTGACGTCGGGCATCCGCCTGGGTACGCCCGCGGCGACCACCCGCGGCTTCGGCAAAGCCGAGTTCCAGCAGATCGGGGAATGGATTTGTGAGGTCATGGACGCTCAGGCCGCCACGCCGGGCGAGACGGCAGCCGTCGAGCAGGCTATCCGCCAGCGGGTCCAGGATTTGTGTCGACGTTTTCCAATTTATCAATAAATTGGGGTTACAGAGGTGCGACAAGAGGAAATCCGGCGAATCCAGCCGGTCTTATTATTGAGGGGTCCGGTATATGCGCTGTCCTTATTGCGGTCACATGGATACCCAGGTGAAGGACTCACGACCGACGGATGATAACTCTGCCATTCGCCGTCGTAGGTCCTGTCCAGCGTGTTCTGCACGCTTTACGACGTTCGAACGTATCCAGTTGCGCGAGTTGACCGTCGTGAAGAAGGGTGGTCAGCGTCTGCCGTTCGACCGTGACAAGATAGCCCGCTCCATCACGACCGCCTGCCGTAAACGCCCGGTCGACGAAGAGCGTATCGAGCGCGTCGTCAACAGCATCCAGCGCCGCCTCGAGAGCATGGGCGAGTCCGATATTCCTTCCAGCGTGATCGGCGAGATGGTCATGGAAGCTTTGCAGGGTCTGGATAAAGTGGCCTACGTGCGCTTCGCATCTGTTTACAAAAACTTCCGTGAAGTCAAAGACTTCGAGAATTTTGTTGAGACTTTGGCCGAGCCGACGACGGGCGACAAAGAGGCTTAATGGCGCGCGTCTCCGGCCAGGATACCGATGCCGCGTTCATGACTGCGGCGTTGTCTCTGGCGGCGCGGAACCTCGGCGATATTTGGCCTAATCCCGCGGTCGGTTGTGTCATCGTTAAAGACAATCTCGTCGTCGGTCGTGGCTGGACCCAATCCGGCGGCCGGCCTCACGCCGAGACAAAAGCCCTTCAACGGGCCGGGGCCTCAGCCAAAGGCGCGACGGCTTACGTCACCCTTGAGCCCTGCAGCCATCACGGCCAGACGCCGCCCTGCGCCGATGCGCTGATCGCCGCTGGCATCGCAAGGGTTGTTGTCGCCACCGGCGATCCCGACCCGCGCGTAGCCGGGCGGGGCATAGCCAAGCTCCAGGCCGCAGGTGTTTTAGTCGAGCAGGGCGTCGATAAAGCTGCCGCCGACCGTCTCAATGCCGGATTCTTTTTACGGGTTACCCAAGGCAGGCCCTTATTTGCCTTAAAGACCGCAACCAGTCTGGATGGCCGTATTGCCCTGGCGAATGGCGACAGCAAGTGGATTACCGGGTCTTTAGCGCGCCAAGCCGTACAAGCTCTGCGGGCCCGCTACGACGCTATTCTGGTCGGCTCGGGTACGGCGTTGGCCGATGATCCAATGCTGACCTGTCGCCTTGAGGGCTACACGGGTCGACCCAAGGTGCGGATTGTTTTGGACCGCAGTCTCAAACTATCTAAGACCTCCAAGTTGGTGACGACCGCGAAAGATATACCGACCTGGCTAGTCACAGCGCGTAACAGCCCCGCGGCCGAAGATCTGGCGGCGCTGGGGGTCAACATCATAATCGCCGAAGCCGGCGGCGTCGGAAAAGCCCTCGCCGAGCGCGGACTAACGCGGGTTCTGGTCGAGGGCGGCGGACAGATCGCGGGTGCATTCCTAAAGGCCGAAATGATCGATGAGATCGCCTGGTTCCGCGCCGCTCGCATCATCGGCGGCGAGGGGCGGCCTGCAGTAGATGGCTTCACCACGCAGTCGCTGGCTTCAGCGCCGGGTTTCCAACGTCGCGAAACCCTTGCGTTTGGCGACGATAGCCTCGATATGCTGGAACGCAATCAATCTTAGGACCGTCATGTTCACCGGCATTATCACAGACCTCGGCACTATGGCCGAGGTGACGCAGGGCGAAGCAGCGAAGCGCTTCCGGATCACGACGGCCTATGATTTGGGAACCGTCGCCATGGGCGCATCCATCGCCTGCAACGGCTGCTGCCTGACAGTGGTTGAGAAGGGCCGTGATTGGTTCTCGGCAGATGCCTCTGTTGAAACCTTGGCTAAAACGACGCTCGGTAATTGGGCGGCCGGCGACCGCGTAAACCTCGAGCGTCCTTTGAAAATCGGTGATGAGTTGGGTGGGCACATGGTGCTGGGACACGTGGACGCTGTTGCCGTGGTAAAGGCAATCCGCGATGAAGCCGGTTCCAAGCGCTACACCATCACACCACCTGCCGATTTGGCAAAATTCGTCGCCGCCAAAGGCTCGGTTTGCCTCGACGGCGTCTCGCTGACCGTGAACGAAGTCGACGCCGCAACCTTCGGCGTCAATATTATCCCGCATACTCAAAAGGTTACGACTTTTGGCGGGTTAAGCGTGGGCAGTATGCTCAACATGGAAATTGATTCCTTGGCGCGCTATGTTGCCCGCCTCATACAGCCGACATCCTGAACGAGCGAAACCCGTGCCCGACACAGCGCGTAAAGACCATACCGACTTCCTGTCTTCGATCGAGGAGATCCTCGACGACGCGCGCAATGGGCGCATGTTCATTCTGGTGGACGACGAAGACCGCGAGAACGAAGGCGACCTGATTGTCCCCGCGCAAATGGCAACGCCGGAAGCCGTGAACTTCATGTCTAAATATGGTCGCGGTTTGATCTGTCTCTCCATGACACGCCAGCGGACCGAACATCTGCGTTTGCCGCTGATGCCCGCGCACAATCAATCGCGTCTTTCTACGGCCTTTACGCTGAGTATCGAAGCGCGCACTGGGGTGACCACAGGCATCTCAGCTGCCGACCGTGCGCGGACCATTGCCGTCGCCATCGATCCGGCATCTACGCCGCAAGACATAGCAACGCCGGGCCATGTGTTTCCGCTGGTTGCAAAAGACGGCGGCGTGCTCGTGCGCGCGGGCCATACCGAAGCGGCGGTCGATGTGGCGCGTCTTGCCGGTTTGATCCCCGCCGGTGTGATCTGCGAAATCATGAACGATGACGGCTCCATGGCGCGCATGCCGGATCTGGTTAAGTTCGCACAGCTTCACGGCTTGAAGATCGCCACCATTGCCGATTTGATCGAATACCGTCGCCGCAAGGAACACTTGGTGGAGATGAAGGCCGAAGCGCCGTTCAAGTCCGAGATCGGCGGCGATTGGAGCATGCGCGTCTATGACGATTTAGTCAGCGGCGCCGAACACGTTGTTCTCATCAAGGGTGACGTCGCAGGGCAGGCGCCGGTGATGGTGCGTATGCATCATGTCAATCTGCTGCCGGACGTGCTGCGCGATAGTCAGTCGGTGCGCACGGGTGAACTGGAAGCCGCCATGAAAATGGTCGCTGAATACGGGCGCGGTGTGATTGTGCTGTTCCGCGACAGCGTTCCTCACAGATTGTCCGAGCATATTCAGGCCAAGGCGCGGGGCGAAGAGCATTCCACCCGTCTCATAGACTATGGCGTCGGCGCGCAAATTCTGGTCGATCTCGGAGTAAAGAACATGATCGTGCTGACGAACACGTCGAAGATTGTCGTGGGCCTTGAAGGCTACGACTTGCACATCACCGAGCAGAAGCCGATTAAGGTGAAATAACCGGTCGGAAGCGCGTTCCGCGCAGTTCGCGCCGGACCTTTGCCGCTTCAGCATCGGGTACCAGCAGGAGTTCGGGGCTGCGCAAGCCTTTTACCTCACCGGCTACAACAATGCCGTTGCGTGCGCCGCCTCGCTGATCTAGCAGCTGCGATTTCCAGCCGTTTTTACGTAAACGCGCCGCAAGTTTATCAGCCGTCAAATCGGCTTTGTTCTGCAAACAAATATTAATGAACATCGCGCCTTCAGGCTTGAGGCAGCGTCTTGCGGCCTTACAGAAGTCGTCGCCGGTAAATTGCGGCGGGACTTTTTCGCCGATGAAGGCATCAATGATTACGGCGTCGAAATGCCGCCGGGTCTTTTGCATGAACACCAAGCCATCGGCCACATGGCACGCAATGCCGTCAGGTAATCCGAAATGATGCGTCGCGACTTTGAAGGACGCCTCATCGATATCGACGATGGTTATCTTTCGCCCTGCCACCGTCAGCATTCTGCCGAGCGTTCCGCCGCCGCATCCGATCATCAGAATATTTTTCGCGGATGTTTGAAGAATCAGGCCGTAAATGGCGTGGATGTATGTATCAAGGCTGATGCCGTACCGGTCGACCGCACTCTGATAACCGCCATGCTGAAGATAAGTAAGCGTGCCGGTCTTCTTGTCGTGGAGCAGTTTAATCGTGCCTAGCGTCGAGGCATGTATGCTTGTGTGCGGCGTCTTCATGGGCGTTAGTGCGGACGTTTTTTGCCTGTAGGTGGCTTTTTATTAGATCCGTGCCACGGTGCGCTGCCGGGGCGCTTGCCGCCATGCGGCTTTCCGCCATCGGTCTTATGGCCGTGCGACTTTTCACCGTGCCGACGCTCGCCGCGCGGCTTCTCACCATGCGGTTTGTCGCGATGCTCGGGTTTAGCGTCGTGCCTCGGTTTATCGAATTTCGGTTTGTCGTATTTGGGCTTGTCAAACTTTGGCTTGTCAAACTTCGGCTTGTCGAATTTCGACTTCTCATATTTTGGCTTATCGTATTTCGGCTTGTCGAATTTCGGTTTATCGAACTTGGGCTTGTCGTATTTGGGCGTGTCTTGCTGCGACTGACCGGCGGGCTTCGACCACGATTTTTTGCCACCACCGCCGCCGCCGGGCGCTTCGGTCGGGCCGATGAAGATTCCGCCCTTGGTAGGACGCTGAATAAGTTCGGCAAATTTTACGGCGACTTTTTCATCGACTTCGAACTTGGTCTCGCTGTCGAAGATGCGGATCGACCCAATTTCGCGTTTGGTGATTTCACCTTGCCGGCAAATTTCCGGAATCAACCACTTCGGGTCGGCATTCTTGTCGCGGCCGACGCTGAGGCGAAACCACACAGTGTTCTCAGGGGCGTTGAAGGGCTGTTTTTCCGGACGGTCGGATCGCTCATGACGCGGCTGCGTATTGCGTCCTTTGCTATAGTCGCGTGCGGGTTGAGTCGCAGCGACCTCAGCCACATCTTCGGCGGCCGGAAGCTGTGAGCGATAGACACGCACTAACGCTGCGGCGATATCCCGCGGTGCGCGCTGGCTTAAAAGAATGTCGGCCATAGCCAGATCGTCTTCCTGCGCCGGTTCCATAATTAGCGGGCTTTGCAGCAGACGGTCTTGGTCGAGCTTGCGGATATCATCTGGTGTGGGCGCTCCGCCCCAGACAGGTTGAATGCGCGCGATCGACAACAGCGATTCAGCCCGGCGTTTCCGGGCAGGCGGAATAAGCAGGACACTCACGCCCTTGCGGCCTGCGCGGCCCGTGCGTCCGCTGCGATGCTGCAAGGTTTCCGCGTCATTCGGCAGATCGAAATGGATGACCAGATTAAGATTCGGCAAATCGATCCCGCGCGCCGCAACATCTGTTGCGACACAGACACGAGCACGGCCATCGCGCAAAGCCTGTAGGGCGTGATTACGCTCGCCCTGACTTAGTTCGCCAGAAAGCGACACCGTGTAAAAGCCACGCTCCAGCAGAATGGCGGACAGGTGCCTGACGGCGTCGCGCGTATTGCAGAAAACCAGCGCGCCGGGCGATTCAAAAAACCGCAGCACGTTAACGACCGCGTGCTCAGCATCATGCGATGCAATCCGCATAGCGCGATACTCGATGTCCGCATGACTGCGTTCGCTGCCTGAAGCTGCGATACGCATGGCATCGCGCTGATAGGTCTTTGCCAGCGCAACAATTTCGCGCGGTAATGTGGCCGAGAACAACAATGTCCGGCGCTCGGCGGGTGTCGTGCTAAGTATGAATTCGAGGTCTTCGCGGAAACCGAGATCGAGCATTTCGTCGGCTTCGTCCAGAACGACGGCTTTAAGCGCATCAATTTTGAGATTGCCGCGCTCCAAGTGATCACGCAGGCGCCCCGGTGTGCCGACGACAATATGGCAACCCTCGGCCATTTGGCGTCTCTCTTGGCGTGGGTCCATACCGCCGACGCACGAGACGATGCGCGCGCCGGTATGTTTATAAAGCCATTCGAATTCACGTTGCACTTGAAGCGCTAGTTCGCGCGTCGGCGCGACAATCAGCGCGAGGGGAGCGGACGCGCGCTCAAAGGTTTCGGCGTCGCCGAGGAGGGTGGGTGCAATCGCCAGGCCAAAAGCGACCGTCTTGCCGGAGCCGGTTTGCGCGGACACCAGGAGATCTCTCGTCGCGGCGTCCGGCGCCAGCACAGCCGTTTGCACAGGGGTCGGATCATTATATTCGCGCTCGGTGAGAGCGCGCGCGAACGGCGGACGTGTTGGGGGAAATGCCACGTTGTGATTGCACCTTTGGGCCACGCCTCAGAGACTGCGCGGCCAGTCAAAAACGAGCCTATATATCAGAATGGCCCCAATGGCACGCTAAGTTGTGCCGCACCGCACTATTTTCTGAGGCTGTGCTATGTTTGTAAAGCTAGTTAACGTGTGGAGACTAAGCGTGAACGCGATCAAAAAGTGGTTCAGACGTGGGCGTGGCGGGCTTGGCCATTTGCCTCAAACTTGGCAGGGCTGGGTGTGTCTAGCCGCCTTTCTTGCGCTTCTGGGCGGCACGGTAATGATTATACAAACTGTCTGGGGCGAGCATCCCCAAGCCCAAGGCGTCGCTTTTGTGGTTGCGGCGTTTGAAATCATGGGCTTTATGCGCTTTATCAGACAACATTCCGAACCGAGAACCTGAACGCCATGGCTGCTGCACCTTTTATTCTCATTGTCGAAGCCCGCTTTTATGACGAGATTTCCGACGATCTCCTGAAGGGTGCGGCGGCTGCTTTGACGGCCGCCAAAGTTAAATTTGACGTGGTGACAGTTCCCGGCATTCTCGAACTGCCCGCCGCGGCATTATTCGGCATGACGCCGGATCGCAAATCGGGCCAGCGGTATGACGGGTTTGTGGCGTTGGGTTGCGCCGTCAAAGGCGAAACTGACCACTACGAATATGTGTGCGCAGAGTCTATGAGTGGCGTGCAGCGGGTGGCTTTGGACCTTGAGGTACCCACCGGCAACGGCATATTGACCTGTCCGACCTGGGAATTAGCACAAAACCGCGCCAATCCGGCCGAGGGAGATGCGGGCGGACGCGCGGCCAAAGCCTGTTTGCGGCTAATTGAGGTTAAGCACCGCTTCGGGCTATAAGGCCCGCGCGCTCTACGTCCGAATTTACGTTTTGCTCTTTGACTGGTCGGAGGTTTGAACTGTGACAGCGACATCCGGCGTACCTGAAGCCGCGCGCGAAAAAGCTGACATGCACGAACGTAGTGCGGCGCGCCTTGCCGCCGTTCAGGCGCTGTATCAAATCGAAGCCAGCCAAAACCCTCCCGAACAAGTCATCAAAGATTTCCTGATCGGGCGCCTCGGCGGACTTGCGATAACGCAAGATGCCGATACCGAGGAGGAGTCTACCGTTACGCTGGCAACACTGGACGGTGAGCTATTCATCAACCTCGTGCGCGGGGTCCAGGAACGCGGGCCTGAGATCGACGAAATCATCAAAAGCGCATTGTCACCGGAATGGCCCTGGGAACGTCTTGAGATGACCGTGCGCGCAACTTTGCGTGCCGGGGTTACTGAACTGCTGACACGCACCGACATTCCGGGCGGAGCGACCGTCTCGGAATACATCGAAGTCGCACATGCTTTTTATTCCGGGAATGAGCCACGGATGATCAATGCTGTCCTCGATCGCGTCGCGAAAGTGCTGGGAAGAATGGAAGGCGCGCGTGAGCGGTGACGGAAAACGCCGCGATGAATTCGAGCTCATCGCGGAGCTGTTTGCGCCGTTGACTAAAGGCGCGCCTGGTGCCCTTAATTTATCCGACGATGCCGCATTTCTGAATGTGAGTTCCGGCTGCGAACTCGTCATTACAACTGACACCCTGATTGCCGGCGTCCATTTTTTTGAAAACGATCCGCCGGATACGGTTGCGCGCAAGGCGCTGCGCGTGAATCTTTCTGATCTCGCGGCCAAGGGTGCCCGGCCTATCGGATTCACGCATGCGCTCGCGCTCAATCCTTCAATCGACGATTCTTATTTAGAGCATTATGCGGCTGGATTGACCGCCGATGTAAATGAATTCAAAGTGCCGTTGCTGGGTGGCGATACGACTACCGGTCCAGGCCCACTGACCATCACGATCACGGCGTTAGGCGAGGTCGAGATAGGCAAAAGACTCTTGCGCAGCGGTGCGGGGCAGGGCGACGGCTTATATGTTACCGGCACCATTGGAGATGCTGCGCTTGGGCTCGCATTCCAAAACGCGGCGCTTCAAGCTGAAGGTATCGATACAAATGCCCTCATACAGCGCTACCGGCTTCCAACGCCGCGTCTGCGTGAAGGGCAGGCGCTGCTGAATATCGCGACGGCGTGCCTCGATATCTCGGACGGATTGGTCGCGGATGTTAGTCATCTTTGCAAAGTCTCCGGGATATCTGCGGTCATTGAGCGGGAATTGATTCCGCTCTCGCTGCAGGCGCGCGCCGCGATCAAACAGGATCCGTATCAATGGGAGAGGGTACTTGCTGGTGGGGATGACTACGAGCTGGCATTTACTGTGCCGACCGCGCGTGTTCCAGAATTAATGCACTATGCCCAGAAGCTTCAGTGCCAATTTACGCGAATAGGCGTCATGACTGAATCAAATGCCGGGAGCGATGTGACGGTCCTTGCGGATGGTGCCGCACTTGCGCTTTCGCGCAGGGGCTATCTACATCGTTAGGCACCTCACAACGCTCCCGGCATTGGTAAAATGCTTACCTCTACTAAAATTTCCCAAGATCTGGGATTTCTGATTAACGGGACAATCAGAACTGTGTTCTACTTGTTCATCCCACAAAGGGAATACCGGTCCCCATGAAACGTATGATCGTGATCATTCTGGTTTTAATCCTCGTCGCCGGCGGCGGCGCGGGCGGGTTGATCATGCTCGGAATCGTCCCTAATCCCTTTAACCCGAAGCTTCCGGAGAAGCCGCTCACGGCGGCGGAAAAAGCGGCTTTGGATCTGAAAGAGAAAACCAGGTTTAAGCCCCCGGAAACGGGCTACAAACTGGTGAAAATGGATGACATGGTCATCCCGGTGATCATAAACGGGAATGTCCAAAAAAAAGGTACTCATCATCGCGCGCGTCATGGCGACGGGAAGCGAGGATGAAAAGTTTATCCAGGCTGGCCTGAAACGCCTTCAAGACAAAGCTCTCAGCGACCTAGTGCCCTTTTTTCAGGTCTATTACACCAAGCGCGACATGGTGGACGCGCAGCTGATCAAGGACAAGCTGGTGAAGTACGCGAAGGAGGTCTACGGCGATCGCGCTAAGGACGTCCTGTTGATCAACGTATTCGACCTAAATAGCGGCCAAACGCCGAATTAACCATTTCCGGGCCCCGTCGGTGAACTGCGAAGAGCGAATAATTTAACGCACTCATTTGTTGCGCCGCTGCGAGCGTTCTGGCACTCTTCCACCGCTTTATGGGGTCGGCGGAAGCCACTAAATAAACCTTTGAAATATCACCCGATTTTGCCTCTGCCTTGGAGGGAAACGCGGGTCCAATGAATCATAACGGGGTAAACATGACCTTGGAAACTCTTGTCATCGCTTGCGGCGTGCTTGCGGTGCTTTATGGCATTTACGGCGTAAGCCGCATTGTCGGTATGGATGCCGGCAACGCGCGCATGCAAGAAATTGCAGCCGCCATTCAGGAAGGCGCCAGTGCCTATCTGAATCGACAATACACCACCATCGGTATCGTGGGCGTGATCGTAGCGATCATTCTTGGCGTGACGCTCGGCGTTAAAGTCGCGGTCGGCTTCATCATCGGAGCGGTTCTCTCCGGTCTGGCTGGCTATGTCGGCATGAACGTCTCGGTCCGCGCCAACGTACGCACGGCTGCTGCGGCAATGACCGGCGGCTTGAAACCCGCTCACGCGGTTGCCTTTCAATCGGGCGCCATCACCGGCATGCTGGTTGTGGGTCTCGGCCTGCTGGGCGTCGCCGGCTATTACTTCTTCCTGGTGCGCATCGAAGGTATCGCTCAACGCGAAATTCTCGACAGCCTCGTGGCGCTTTCTTTCGGCGCG
This sequence comes from Fidelibacterota bacterium, assembly GCA_947476625.1. Classification (GTDB taxonomy): domain Bacteria; phylum Pseudomonadota; class Alphaproteobacteria; order Rhodospirillales; family Rhodospirillaceae; genus SHVO01. The sequence continues at coordinate 8,624 of CANJRA010000008.1, read as the reverse complement.
TCGCTGATCTCGATCTTCGCCCGTCTCGGCGGCGGCATCTTCACCAAAGGCGCTGACGTCGGCGCCGACTTGGTCGGTAAGGTCGAAGCCGGCATTCCCGAAGATGACCCCCGCAATCCGGCCGTTATAGCCGACAACGTCGGCGATAACGTCGGCGATTGTGCTGGTATGGCTGCGGACTTGTTCGAAACCTATGCCGTGACGATTGTCGCGACCATGCTTTTGGCTTCGATCTATTTCACGGGTGAAACAGCTGCTTCCGCGATGATGTATCCCTTGGTCGTCGGCGCCGTGTGTATCGTCGCTTCGATTATCGGCACGTTCTTCTCGGGCATTGGCTCCAGCGGCAAAATCATGGCCGCTTTGTACCGTAGCTTTATCGTGACGGCTGTCATCTCGGCGGCGTTTATCGTCGGCGTGACGATGAAAATGTTCCCAGAGGGCATCACCACCGGCGAAGGCTTTGGCAATCGTTTGATCACGGCTAACGACCTCATTACTTGCGCCTTCGTTGGCTTGGTCGTGACAGGTCTGATTATCTGGATCACCGAGTACTACACCGGCACGGGCTTCCGTCCGGTGAAGAGCGTGGCGGCGGCTTCGACCACCGGTCACGGCACCAACATCATTCAGGGGCTCGCCATCTCGATGGAAGCGACGGCTCTGCCTGTTCTGGTGATCACGGCCGGTATCATCGTTGCTTACATTACGGCAGGTCTGTTCGGCCTCGCGGTTGCGGCAACTACCATGTTGGCTTTGGCCGGCATCGTGGTTGCGCTCGACGCTTACGGTCCAGTGACCGACAACGCTGGCGGTATCGCCGAAATGGCGCACCTGCCGCCGGAAGTACGTAAGTCGACCGATGCGCTCGACGCGGTTGGCAACACCACCAAAGCCGTCACTAAGGGTTACGCCATCGGCTCGGCTGGTTTGGCCGCGCTGGTGCTGTTTGCCGCTTACACCGAAGATCTCAAGCACTTCTTCGGCGATCTCAACATCGACTTCGGATTGCAAAATCCATACGTCGTGGTTGGCTTGTTCATCGGTGGTATGTTGCCGTACCTGTTCGGCGCTCTCGGCATGCAAGCCGTCGGCCGTGCGGCGGGTGCGGTCGTGAACGAAGTTCGCCGTCAGTTCAAGGAAATCCCCGGCATCATGGAAGGCACGGCGAAGCCCGATTACGGCCGCGCTGTCGACATGCTGACCAAAGCAGCTATCAAAGAAATGATTGTTCCTTCGCTGCTACCGGTGTTGTCGCCGATCGTGCTGTATTTCGTGGTGAACTGGGTTTCGGGCCAGGCGGAAGCCTTCACCGCCCTGGGCGCCATGTTGCTGGGCACCATCGTCACGGGCCTATTCGTTGCCATCTCGATGACCTCGGGCGGCGGCGCGTGGGATAACGCCAAGAAGTATATCGAAGACGGCCATCACGGCGGCAAAGGCTCTGACGCCCACAAAGCGGCAGTGACCGGCGATACCGTAGGCGATCCGTACAAGGATACGGCGGGTCCCGCCGTAAACCCGATGATCAAGATCACGAACATCGTTGCGCTCTTGTTGCTCGCGGTTCTCGCCGCGGCGCGCTAAGGGTCCAACAGAACAAAGACAAACGCCCCGATCGTAAGATCGGGGCGTTTTGCTTTTTGAAATTCGGTGTCGTCAAACGTGGTGTCGTTTATTTGCCGGGCTGGCCCGTTTTGGCGCCGCCAATACGTCCGACGTTGCCGAGTAACTGCTCGAGAAGCCCGACTTCACGTCCTTTGGTAGGAGTCGTGCGTCCTTCCGGTACAACGGGCATTCCGTCTTCGAGGTTCAGCTTACGCACATCAGCCAAAATCCCGCGCTGATCGAAGCTCACGGCGTAAATCGTCCGGTCGAGCTCGTGATTGGGATAGAAAGCGTACTGAGTTGTGTGCCCGCTGATGTAATACCAAGTCTCGTCGTCGAAAACGGCGGTTGTGGCAGGCGTTCCCAGAATACCTTGTACGTCCTGGCGGGTCTGTTCGCCGGGTGCGAGCTTAGCCAGGGCCTCCGGCGGCGGCAGATTGCCGCGGGCCTCGATATCCTTGGCGCAGCCGGATAGAACCAGGGCCGTAAGCGCCAAAGCGGCCACGCCTGAATACCTACCGAATGTCTTATGTCTGGTCTTCATGTACTGACGTATTATATCACCTCGCGGCAGAAGCCAACCGGCGAAAGCCGCCATAATTCATTCCGGAAATGTTCGATCATGCTTTTGGCCAAGTTATTCCGCCGCTCCAATGCCCACGAGGACGCGGCTGTGCGCCTCTACGCGACGTTGGTGGAAAAGGCGCGCGATCCGGCCTTTTATAGCCGGCTTGCGGTGCCGGATACCGTCAATGGCCGCTACGATATGGTGGTGGTGCACGCCATGCTCGTGCTGCGCCGCCTGCGTGGAGAAGGCCAGGACGCTGAAAAAACCGGTCGGGCTCTGCTGGAATTACTCTTTCAGGACATGGATCAATCGTTACGCGAAATGGGCGTCGGCGATATGGGCATTGCCCGCCATATCAAAAAAATGGGCAAGGCGATGTTCGGTCGTGCGGAAGCTTACGAAGCAGGTCTAGACGGCGATGAATCCACGCTTGCGGCCGCGCTGAAAGACAATGTTTACCGTCAGTCACAGCCGACCGCAGATCAGCTTGCTATTATGGCGCTTTATATGCGCCGTGCATCCGAACATTTGAGCACGCAAGGCGCTCCGGACATTGTTGCGGGAAGCGTCAATCTCCAGATCCCAGTGATGGAATAAGTTATGACGCCTGATGAGTCTCTCGAGTTTTCGGTTCCGGTCGATATTGCAACGCTGCCGACCACCGGCCGCACGTTCACCATCGCGGCGTCTGAGGAGGCGCGCGAACGGGTCGCCAAGCGGCTTGATCTGCAGAAGGTGCACGAACTTTCCGCCACGTTTGATCTGAAGCCGGGGGCAGGCGGCGTCATTCAGGTAACGGGCGAGATGAAGGCCGATGTTGTTCAGACGTGCGTGGTCTCTTTAGCGCCAGTACCCGCTAAAGCTGCTGACACAATCGAGGTGGCTTTCATAACCGAAGACCGTGCCGCCAGGGACAAAGCCAAACGGGAGAAGGCAAAAGCCACCCGGAAGGATGAGGAAATCGAGGAAATTTTGGAAAATCACGACCCGCCGGACATTGCCGCGGGGGATCGAATCGACCTTGGGGAGTTGGCTGTCGTCCACCTTGCCCTGGCCTTAGACCCTTATCCCCGGGCACCGGGGGTGGTTTTTGACGGAAAAGCTTGGGGTGTAGAGCCAGAAGAGGACGAAAAAGCCCCTTCGGCCAGTCCTTTTGCGGTATTAGCTAATTTCCGGGCCCCGTCTAAAAAGCCAAAATAGGCATCAGCCTCTGTTCTTGCGTCTAAGGGCGTTTTTCGCTATCAAGTCGCGCTTTCCGGCTCGGCCTCAGTTTCGACTAAGCTCTTTAGACTAGGGCGTTTTGCGATGCGGCAGTCGGGTCCACATACCACGAAAGATTACGTCCATGGCGGTTCCTAAAAAGAAAGTCTCCAAGTCGCGCCGCGATATGCGTCGCTCGCATCACGCTCTGTCGGTGTCGGCTCATCAGGAATGCTCGAATTGCGGCGAACTGAAGCGCCCGCATCATCTCTGCACCTCATGCGGCCACTACGATGGTCGCGACGTTGCTTCTGAATCCGACGCTGTCGCCTAGATTTAAGTCATATAATCTTCATGAGACCGTGATGCCGCAACGAGCCGAAAGAGCTTGGCGGCGGTGGAAACGCGAAGCGGCCTTTGTGCTATCGCGGTGCGGCTTAACTGGTCCGGAGATATTGTGAGTGCGGCCTTCACCCTGTCATTGGATGCCATGGGCGGCGACTACGCCCCAGAAATCGTCGTTAAAGGCGCAGCGCTTGCGCGTGAACGATACCCGACAGCGCATTTTCTGTTTTTCGGCGACGAGACTAAACTCAAGGCATTGTTTTCGCATGATCGCGCGCTGATGGCATGCGCGACGATCCGTCACACCGATCAGGTCGTCACCGGCGATACCAAGCCGGGGCAGGCTATTCGCCAAGGCCGCCAATCCAGCATGTGGAAAGCCATCGAAGCCGTGAAAAACGGCGAGGCGGCTGGCGTTGTCTCTGCAGGCAATACCGGCGCGTTGATGGCCATGTCTAAACTCATCATGCGGACATTGCCGGGCATCGACCGCCCTGCGATTTGCGGAATATTTCCGTCGCGCATTGGCGAAACCGTCATGCTCGATCTCGGCGCTAACACACAATGCGACGCGCGCAATTTGGTGGAATTCGCCATCATGGGCGAATGTTTCGCCCGCGCGATGTTGGGTTTGGAACGGCCCAGCGTCGGCCTGCTGAATATCGGCTCCGAAGATGTGAAGGGGACCGAGGCGCTGCGCGACGCCGCGCAGGTGCTGCGTGGCTCGCACTTGGATATCGAGTTTAAAGGCTTTGTTGAAGGCGACGACATTACCAAGGGCACAGTCGATGTCGTCGTGACCGACGGGTTCACTGGTAATGTCGCGTTGAAAACCGCTGAAGGTACGGCGAAACTGTTTTCGGAATTTCTCAAGACCGCTATTCGTAGTTCCTGGCTGGCGAAGTTCGGCATGATGTTTGCGTTGCCCGTGCTTTCACAGGTCATGGCGCGCGCCGACGCGCGTCGGTATAACGGTGCTTTGTTTGTCGGGTTGAACGGGGTAGTGGTGAAGAGCCATGGGGGAACGGATGCTGTCGGCTTTGCGAACGCGATTGGAGTTGCTGTGGACATGATCGCGCGTGACTTGAACGGAAAAATTGCTGAAGAGCTGTCACATATGGTTGCCGAGCAGGAACTGCCCGTTGCCGAACAGACAGAATCTCAAATCGTCGCGGAGGCTGCGCCGCAATGATCCGCTCCGTGATTGAAGGTGTCGGATCTTATCTGCCCGAAAAAGTCCTCACCAATGCCGAACTCGCGGTGAAAGTCGATACCACTGATGAGTGGATCGTCGAACGTTCCGGCATTACCAAGCGCTATGTCGCCGCCGACAATCAAAAGACATCTGACCTCGCGATTGCTGCTGCAGAACGGGCTCTGAAGGCTGCCGGCCGCGACGGCAAGGACGTCGACCTCTTCGTCGTCGCAACGACAACACCCGATCAAATATTTCCTGCAACAGCCGCGCGCGTGCAAGCCGCGCTGGGCCGTCCGGGTGTGCCGTCATTCGATGTGCAAGCTGTATGCTCGGGCTTTGTCTACGGTCTCGCCGTCGTCGATAATTTTATCAAAGCCGGACAGGCAAAGTGTGCAGTGCTTATCGGTGCCGAAGTTTTTTCACGTATCGTCGACTGGACCGACCGCACAACCTGCGTGTTGTTCGGCGACGGCGCCGGCGCGGTTGTGTTGGGCGCTCAAGAAGGCAACGGAAGTACAGCCGATCGCGGTATTATTTCCACGCATTTGCATTCCGACGGGCGCTATCACGACATGCTGTATGTAGATGGTGGGCCCGGCACGACGAACGCCACGGGTTACGTTCGCATGAAGGGCAAAGAAGTATTCCGGCACGCGGTCGTCAATTTGACTGAAGCGGTCAATGAAGCATTGGCCGCGAACAACGTGACGATTGACGATGTCGACTGGTTGGTGCCGCATCAAGCCAACCGGCGTATTCTTGACAGCACGGCGCAGAAGCTCGGTCTTGATCCGGCGAAAGTCGTGGTCACCGTCGATCAGCACGCCAATACCTCGGCCGCTTCAATCCCCCTGGCGCTTAGCCAGGCGGTCTCGGATGGCCGTATTAAAAAGGGTCATTTGGTGCTGATGGAAGCCATGGGCGGCGGCTTTACATGGGGTTCTTCACTGGTTCGGATGTAACCCGGGCGCTGAAGGCCGTGGATTTGAGCCAAAAAAACGCTCTGGTTGATCTGCTGGGCTATCCCCTAAATCATTGCTACCCATAGATAACCTGTATTGACGCCCAGCGCCTGAACGGGCTAACCTCTTGACTTCACGCGACTTCCACAAGTGAGCGCGAAGATGGGAGAAACAATTACCCGGGCTCAATTGAGCGAGGCCATCTACCAAGAGGTGGGCCTTTCCCGGAACGAATCAGCGGACTTGCTCGAGATGGTGTTGGGTGAAATTACCCAGGCGCTTCTCAAGGGAGAAACCGTGAAGATTTCTTCCTTTGGAAGCTTTTCTGTACGCCAGAAAGGCCAGCGCATTGGACGTAATCCGAAGACCGGCGAGGAAGTGCCGATTTTACCGCGCAAAGTGTTGGTATTCCGGCCCTCTCAGTTGCTGAAAGGGCGTATTCGCCAGGGTTACTCTACCCGTGCGACGCCTCCGGCCGCTCCAACGACTCCTCCTAAGTAAGCTGACGGGTCGGACCGCTCGTGCCCTCAGACGCCCCTTCAGACATCGACCGCTCTCGGTTGTCGAAATCCGAATCTGCATTCCGCACCATCAGCGAAGTCGCCGATGAACTGAACGTGCCTCAACACGTCCTGCGCTTCTGGGAAACTAAGTTCACGCAGATCCGCCCCCTCAAGCGTGGCGGTGGCCGACGTTACTATCGGCCCGAAGATGTGGTCTTGCTGAAACGTATCCGCACGCTGCTTTACACGGACGGCCTATCGATCAAGGGCGTTCAAAAACTACTTCGCGAAACCGGCACGCGCGCAGCGCCCGAAGAACAGCCTGTGAGTGAGGCAATGTCGGTTGCCGATGTGCCGGTGGGCCTTGCCCGCGAAGAAGCCATACGGCTTCTGACCGAACTGACCATTTTGCGCGATGATTTGCGCGGCGCGTTGCAGTCGGCTTAATCGTAATAACGGCAAACGCCGCTAAATCCATAGAACGAGAAAGCTTTAAGTGCCGGTTGTTTTGACGGCAGGTGCTGTCTATAGTGCCGCCGCTTTGGCTGGGGCCCCCGTAAAAATGACCCGGACTGAGCACAAAATGTCGGGGCGTAGCGCAGCCTGGTAGCGCACTTGACTGGGGGTCAAGGGGTCGTCGGTTCAAATCCGGCCGCCCCGACCAATTTAATCCTTCTAGGTCAATGACTTAGAGGGATTTTTTTTGATTATAATATATCCCGCAAAACACCTAATTTACCCTGTTTTTACCCCATTTCTCTCCCTCTGCGCCCCATCTACGCCCCAGTCCAAACTTCTCATTTTTGCGGTGGGCGTTGGCTATGTCGCGTGCCGAACCACCAGAGCACCGTCGTCGTCGTGAGGTATAAAATGGTGCTCACGATCAGGTCGTGGACGGCTAGGGCCTGGGTCGGGTTTAGAGCCGCACCAGCAGCTGCCAGGATCCCGCGGGCCTCGAGGTACACCAGGGTTGTGATCGCGCACAGGTAGACCGTCAGGCCAGGTCTGATGACTCCCCTGAGAACGTCCAGGGCTACCAGCCAGGCGCCGGCCGCGGGGCCGATCGTCGCCCGCTCTGAGTACTGCCTGGGCTCCATGCCAAAGCTGGCGGCAAAAGACCCCTCCGCGGCTACGGTCTCCCTGGAGTGCTCCTCGAGCTCAGCCACCTTGGTTCTGGCCGCCCATTCCTGCTGCATGATCTGGGCGTCGATCTTGCGCATTTCCTGGGCCTGGGCGTACTCCAGCTTCTTGAGCTCGAGCTCCTGCTTAATCTTCATAAAGTCGAAAAAGCGCTGCAGGCCGACACCCAGCAGGCCGGTCAGACCGCCGCTGAAAATTGAGCCTAAAAGTGCCAACATCAGCGCACCTCAATATTGAAGGTTTCGCCGGCCATAAGATCCACAAACCGCCTGACCGCCGGCGCCGACAGCAGCACAGCCTTTTGCCCGTCCATCTTGCCAAGCCGCTCGCCCAGAGCAATGCAGCCGTTTAGCTGACAGCGTAAACCCTTGGCGCTGTCTCCCATGAAATTTGCTGAATGTATTCTGACGCCGGCGCGGCTAGGCACAGGCTCAATGCCATACATTCGCCGGCGGAACCGCGGGGAGTATGTATAGGCGCAAGTGTATGTGCCTGGTGGAATGCAGCTGATGTTTGCCGCGTTGTTGCGATCGGGAAGCTCACCAGTATAGAGCACCAGGCGGTCAGCAATAATCCTGCCGAAGGTGCCAGAGTCGCTAGTCTCTAGGCGCTCGAGCACTACGCTGCGCATTTCAGCTTTTCAGCACTAGGCCCAGCAGCAATATAATAATAAACCCTGCCGTTGCGAGAACGATATGCTCCAGCCTTTTAAGCCTGGCGTTGATCATTTCATAACGCACAACGCAGATGTCGATGTGCCCGTCTATTTTGGCTTCAACGCTCATGTTGCCGGGACCACTTCTACCCAATTAATGGTTGATTCATCCCAACGATACGCTTTGCCGTCGTCTGGCTTTGGCACAGGGGCTTGCCAGTCTGTGTTCTCGTCTAGCACCCAGGACGGGTACGGCTGGGGAGCAATGAACACATCCCGTTCAGCGTCGTAAGTGTAGCGGTAATCCTCCCCTGGACTAGCGGTATTTGAAGGTAGAATTTTCTCGGCAATAGCATCGAGGAGATTCTGATGAGGAAGAGCAGATTTACGGATTCACAGATTTTGGGTGTTTTGCGCCAGGTTGAAGGTGGCTTGGCAGTATCGG